>CALRXU020000013.1:0-148818 GCA_943372215.1 Chitinophaga pinensis
TAAGGCAGAAAATGATGCCCGCACCAATTATTATGGTGTTTATGGCTCAACTCCACGTTTGGTTATTCAAGGCAATGTGGTTGCATCAAGCAGTAATTATGGGAGTGCAACTATTTTTGATGCGTATAAAAACCAAACCACGCCTTTAAGTTTGAGTATTTCAGTAGCCCCTTTTTCGGTAGATTCTATTCAAGTAAGGGCGGTAGTTAAAACTCAGGCTGCGCATAACTTAGGGGCGTTACAATTATTTGTTTCGTTGGTTGAAGAAGAGTTAACCTATGGGGCTCCAAATGGAGAAACTACTCATTATGATGTATTTAGAAAAAGCTTTTTTCCTGCAACTGGTTTAGCATTTAATGCCCCTTCATCTATTGGTGATTCTGTGGTGTTTACAGGAGTAATAGCCAAAAATGGTGCATGGGTTTTTAACCAAATGTATGCCATAGGTATCATTAATCAGGCCTCTGACAAGCAAGCTTTACAAGCTGCGAAATCAGCCAACTTGCAAGGCTCAACCGGATTGTTCAATTACAATACTTTGAAAAGTCGCATTTACCCCAATCCTTCATCAGATGTGTTACAAGTTGAATTGGAAGCCGAAAAACAAACCCAATTGAGTTTATATGATTTTTCGGGACGTTTGGTAAAGCAGCACACCTTTGAACAAACTATTACAGTTGATGTACGTGAGTTGCCGGTTGGAATTTATCAGGTAGTTTTGGTAAATGGTAACCAGCAATCTTCTCAAAAAATAATTATTACTAGATAAAACTATTCAAAGTGATTACTATGAATTCATTTCAGAAAGCATTTACTATATTGGCTCGTTTAATAGCAGCAGGCATTTTATTACAAACCTTGTATTTTAAATTTACAGCAGCGCCTGAATCGGTTTATATTTTCACTGCAGTTGGTATGGAACCTTGGGGCAGAATTGGTTCTGGTATTGTAGAATTAATTGCCGCCATACTCTTACTGATACCTGTTACCGTATGGGTTGGTGCTTTAATAGGAGTTGGGGTAATTTCAGGAGCCATTATTAGCCACTTAACCGTTATTGGAGTTGAAGTGATGGATGATGGGGGAACTTTATTTATATTGGCTTGTGTTATTTTTATTTGCTGTATTTATTTATTGTATCTAAACAGAAGTAAGATTCCTGTAATTGCCAAGTATGTATAAAATTATCATTATCCCCGCACTTTTTATGGTGAATGTACTCATTGCACAAGTACAACCGGTAAGAGACTTTATTCAGGTTGAAATAGACACTGCGGCATTGAAACGAGATTATTCAACTCATAAGCAGTTGCCTGTTGGTTTTGAAACTCAAACACTTTTAGCACTGTCGTTTTTTCCTGAGTTAAAAAATACTCAAATAGATTTTATTGTAGAAGAAACAATGACACCATTGGCTTCGAGGCCTACCTTATGGAGCGTATTTAAACGCGCTAAAAACAGGCATTACATGATTACCATAAGTAATAAGAGTAAAGGGATTATGGATAGCATATTGCTTGGTAATTTAAATTATAACGCCCAAGTTGGGGTGCTTGCCCATGAGTTGAGCCATGTTGCAGATTATCATACCATGAATTTTTGGCAATTTGTTCGATTGGCTTTCGGTTTATTGTCAACCTCTTACATGAATAAATTCGAGTACAATACCGATCAGATTTGTATTGACCATGGTGCAGGTTATCAATTGCTGGCATGGAGTAAAAATACCAACCAATTTATTACCCCTGAAATTATTGAAAAATATTTCGGAAAGGAGTTTTTAACCACTGAACGTTACATGTTTCCCAAAACCATTGAACAAAAAATTTCAATTCATCCTTTATACCAAAATAATTAATTGTATCTAATGAGAAGTATATATCAATTAATTGCAATTGTATTAACCGTGTTTAGCACTTCGGTTCATGCACAATATTTAAAAAAGCATAACTATTACGACTTATCTTTATCCACCAATGGAACCCAACATACAGGTGCATTGGCATGGAATCATCTTCATGGCTTGGGTAAAAACAAAAAATTTAGCCTTGGTTATGGCATCCGATTTACTAGCAATTTTGGTAAAGATGCAACCTATATCACGGCACCTGCTAAACTAACTACGGGAAATGGCGGCCCATTTGTATTGTTTCAAGAAATTAAAGAAGAGAATTTGGATACGCTGAAGTTTTCTTCATACAATACCAATTCATTGAATTTAACCATTCATTTGAATTATCAAATCACTAAAAAAGTATCGGTTGAATTTAATATTGATGCACTAGGTTTCTCTTTTGGTTCGACTGAAGAAGCTGACTATAACACATCAAAACGCTTGCAATCAGCAGATAAAAATACCAAACAACAGGCTAAGCCAACTACATTAAATGCTTTGCTCACTAGTGATAATGATTGGGGAAGCCTTAATTCTGAAATTTTAATCAAATATTGGTTTAAGCCCAAATGGGCAGTTAAATTGGGAGGCACTTTTGTTTTTAGTGAATATACCACTACTAATGATTTGTTCTTAGACAACAACCGTTTTAGAAATAAGGCATTATTGGGAATGGTTGGTATTTCTTATTCACCTTTTAGAGCCAATTAACATGCTAAAAAGAATCTATTTTATTGCACTTTTGGGCTGTGTGTTTTCTTTACAGGCACAAACTGTCTGGAAAACCACAGCAGCAGGTGTAATGTTTACAATTAAAAATGCTGGACTCTCTGTCAATGGCAAGTTTACAGGTTTTACAGGAGATGTAACTTTTTCTCCAGAATCCCTAAACAAAGCGAAGATAATAGCTTCTGTTGATGCCAATACCATCAATACTGGAATAGACAGCAGGAATAAACATTTAAGAAAGGAGGACTACCTAAATGTTACGGCTTATCCAGCTATTGTTATGCAGTCCAAATTTTTTGTTAAAGCTGTTGACGGAACTTACCGAGGCTATTTTAAGCTAACCTTAAAAGGAGTAACAAAAGATGTGATGATTCCTTTTATATTTGAAGAGTCTGATAATAAGGGAATAATAACAGGGTCTTTTAAATTAAACAGGCTTGATTATGGGGTTGGAGGGAAAAGTGTAGTGCTTTCAGATGAGGTAACCATTGCAATAAAATTAAATCTTGAAAAGATATGACTAGACACTTAAGTGAAGTATCGGTTGGCATTTTCCAACAACTGAATTATTTAATTGTACAATTAAATGATGACGAATATTCAAAGCCTTTAGATATGTTATCATCAAATACTATTGCAAAACACATTAGGCATGTACTTGAAATGTATGATGAGATGCTAAATGGCATCATATCGGGTGTAGTTAATTATGATGCCCGAAAAAGAAACTTATTGATTGAGCATAATAGGGAATACACTATTGATTTTATGCAGGAGCTTGAACAGCGGTTGTTTAGCTTTAAAGAAGATTTACAATTACAATTGGCTGTTTCCTACACAGAAGATGCATCATCCGTGTTCGTAAACACTTCTATAAATAGAGAGTTGGCCTATAATATTGAACACGCCATTCATCATATGGCTATTATACAAATTTGTATGAAACAGCTTTTCAATCACATTCACTTAGATAAAAATTTTGGTGTAGCTTTTTCAACCCAAGCTTATTTAAAACAACATGTGCACACTAACATACCTGCCAAATAATAATGGCGGCTTTATTCTCACTTCTAATAGGGATGAGCAGATAAGCCGAAAAACGACCTTGCCTCCTGAAAGCTATGAGCATTATGGCATAGAAGTGGTTTACCCTAAAGATACACAAGGTGGGGGAACATGGCTGGCTGCGGCAGAAAATGGATTCACTTTGTGTTTATTGAATGGTGCTTTTTATAAGCAAGTATCAAAGCCACCTTACAGAAAAAGTAGGGGGTTAGTTGTGCTTGATTTTTTTAGGTACAATCAAGTAAGTACTTTTATTCATCAGTATAATTTTGAGGGAATTGAGCCTTTTACTCTTATCATTATTGAAAAGCAATTGTATCCGGTATTGCATCAATTAAGATGGGATGGAACAACATTACATCATGTGGTATTGAATGAACACGAACCCCACATTTGGTCATCAGCAACTTTATACAATGCTGAAACCATTGCAGAAAGAGAGTTATGGTTTAAAGAATGGTTAGCAATTACTCCTGAACCGCATATTCATGATATGCTTCATTTTCACCATTTTGGTGGTAAGGGTGATAAACACAATGATTTACTTATGAATAGGGATAATCGCTTAAAAACACTTAGCATTTCAAGTGTTAAACATTGTGTGGATGGTTATTTTATGCTATATGAAGACTTGCAAGAAAACACCAATTTTATTAAAGAGGTAGGAAAAAAAATAGCTGTTGGGTAGGAATATCTGGGTTCAATAATGGGTACGGTAACAATTAAAAACGACAATAAATTAGAAGGTTTCGCCTGGCCTTTTTGGATAACCAAAATTATTCGGTTTGAATTTTGGCCGTTTTGGGTGTTGTACTTTCCGGTATTTATTTATTACCTGTGGTTGTCTCTAAAAGCAAGGTCGTTGAGTTTTTTTACTGCTGCCAATCCAGGTATTTATTTGGGTGGTTTTGCTGGGGAAAGTAAAATAGCTATTCTTTCTTCTATTGAGTCAGCCCACCTTCCACAAACATTGTTTTTTAAAGCTGGAACAACCAAACAAGCACTTTTAAAACAGTTGCAGGCTGGTGAACTGGATTATCCCTTTGTGCTTAAACCCAATGTGGGTGAACGAGGTGATGGGGTTGAGAAAATAATGCAAGAATCAGATTTGGATGCTTATTTGCTAAAATACCAACAAGATTTTATTGCCCAAACTTTTGTGAATTTACCCATAGAAGTAGGAGTACTGTATTATAAAATGCCTGATGGCAGCAAATCAGGTATAAGTTCAGTGGTTATCAAATCTTTTTTATCAATTGAGGGAAATGGAAAGGATACCTTGCATCAACTGATTTTAGCCAGTGACCGGGCGCAGCTTCGGCTGGATTATTTGCTAAACAAATTTAAAAATCGCCTAAACCAAGTTTTGCCCAAGGGGGAGCTGTTGCTGTTAGAGCCTATCGGAAACCATTGCAGGGGAACTACTTTTTTAAGCGGTCAATCACTCATTAATCCCCAAATGGTAGCTGTTTTTGACTCCGTTGCCAAAAATATCAGTGGGTTTTATATTGGTAGGTTTGATTTAAAAGTAAATGAAATTAATGATTTGTATACGGGTAACCACATTAAAATATTGGAATTAAATGGGGTTACTTCTGAGCCAGCTCATATTTATGATCCCAATTGTACGCTAATGGAAGCTTATCGGGCTTTGTTTAATCATTACAGGTTATTGTTTGAAATTGGATGCCAAAACAACCGCATGGGCATCTCCAATAGTTCGTTTGGTTTGGTATGGAAAGAAATCAAAAAAAGTTTAGCCAAATAAATGGGAGAGGTATTGTTATATTTTTTGTCGGCAGCAGTAATTAGTTTTATTGGGTCATTGCAACCAGGACCAGTTAATATGGCAGTTGTCTTTACCGCTTCTAACAGACAATTTAAAAAATCGTTGTTTGTTGCTTTTGGAGGGTCGGTTCCTGAGTTGTTTATGTGCTTTGTCGCAATAAGGTTTTCGTCTTTAATTATAGGATATGAGGTAGTGATTAAGCAGTTTTCTATCTGGTTCTTAAGCTTGCTTATTCCTATTGGTATTTGGCTTTTTTTTAGTAAAGCAGTAAATAAAATTAAGGAACAAAATGGCAGCTCATCTGGATTCGTCTTGGGCTTTTTATTGGGCTTGTTCAACCCTCAGCTCATCTTATTTTGGATGGCCATCGTTACCTGGTTGAACCTTCGTGGATTTGGTTTTGATAAAAATTTGTTACAAATATCGTTTGCCTTTGGCACTGGGGCGGGTGCATTTGCACTCCACATGGGTTTGCTTTATTTGCTTAAACAAACAAGCGAAAGTCGTTTGGTAAATCATATCAATACGTACGGCAATAAAATTATAGGAATCATTTTCGTGGTAATAGGGTTAATTAACTTGGTAGTATAATTTCATATAGATGGCAGTTGGTTTGATCAGTTGGTGTTGGTTGTATTTTGTCCGTTGTGGTGTTTATGGCTTATAAAATATACAAGTAGAATTGGCTCATCAATGCCTAATTGTATTGGTTGCGGTAGCGTCTGTTTGTGCCATGGTGTTGGAGTACGATTCTTGGATAATTCGTTAGAAGGCTGGCCTCTTCTGTTTTAGAGCTCAGTGCGACAATATGTTCATAAGCACTTAATGCCAAATTATTCACTTATATTGCGTTACATTTTAATAGATTGACATTTGACATTTCACGATTTTAACTTTAATCAAACCCTTGTTGATGGATTAGATGCCATGGGGTTTGAAACACCTACACCAATTCAGGAACAGGCCATGCCTGTGATATTAAACAATAAAGATTTAATAGCTTGTGCGCAAACTGGCACGGGTAAAACTGCTGCTTATTTATTACCAGTAATGAGCAATATGATTAATGATGGATTGGGTAAACTCAGCACATTAATTATTGCACCAACCAGAGAATTGGCTCAACAAATTGACCAACAAGTAGAAGGTTTGGCTTACTTTACAGGCATTAGCTCAGCACCTGTTTATGGTGGGGGCGATGGCCAAATATTTTCGCAACAACAAAAAGCCATGCGGGAAGGCGCAGACATTGTGATTGCAACCCCAGGAAGGTTATTGGCAATGCTTACCTCTAGCGGTTCAGTAGACATGAGTCACATTAAGTATTTGATTTTAGATGAAGCCGATAGGATGCTTGATATGGGATTCTATGATGACATCATGCGCATTATTAAGTATTTGCCAGTTCAACGCCAAACACTATTGTTTTCCGCAACCATGCCTCCTAAAATAAGGGCTATGGCAGGTAAAATATTAAACCATCCTGAGCAAATTAGCATTGCAATAAGCAAGCCGGCAGAAGGTATTTTGCAGCAGGCGTATATGGCTTATGATAACCAGAAAACAGCATTATTAAAACATTTGCTCAAAGATAAAGAGCATGGAAGTGTGATTATTTTTGCCGGAACGAAGGATAAAGTAAAAGATTTGGATAAGGAATTGCGCAGAAATAAACTGACCATAAAAGCTTTTCATAGTGATTTGGAGCAAGCGGAAAGGGAAGAGATTATGCGTGCATTCCGCAACCGCGATGTGCAAATATTGATTGGAACAGATATTCTTTCGCGTGGTATAGATGTGGATGGCATCAGTTTAGTTATTAATTACGATGTTCCACCAGACCCTGAAGATTATATTCATAGAATTGGAAGGACTGCCCGCGCTGAAACCACTGGAACGGCCATCACATTTATTAATCCCAGAGATAAACGCAGGTTTTTTAACATAGAATCATTAATTGGGTATGAGGTACCTAAAATGCCCTTGCCAGAGGAATTGGGTGAAGCACCAGTTTATAATCCTGAGGTAAAAGAACCTCAAAAGCACCATGGAGGTAAACAGCCATTTAAGCGTAAGCCCGGATTTAAACCCAATCATAAACAACAGGGCAAAACGCCAACAAATCAGAATAAATTAACCTGAGATTTATTGTATTCATAGCAATTAGTTATTTATTTGTTATTTATCATTTGGTATAATGAAACAGGTATTTTACTTCATATTCATGGTGTTGTTTTTGGGCTTTTCTTGCTCAAGATCTAAACCCGAACAAGTGCTTAAGGTTAAATTGCTTAAACTAAAGGAAAGCGATATTTACGATAAAGACTTGGTTTATGACGTGTTGTTTGATGCTGAAGATTTAGATATTGATTCTTTAAAAAATAAAAGCAGGGCATTGTTTTTAAAGGGTATTGATTTATATAAAAACAAAAACAATCCTCGAGCAGCAATTACAAAGTTTAAACAATCTATTTTGGTTTTACCTGATGCCAAAACTTATTATGAACTTGGCAATGCACTGTTTGATTCAAAAACAGGTGAAAAATCACTTGAAGAATGCCTGGATGCTTATCGGGTTGCCGAATCGTTAAATTTTCAGCCTTTGGCGCAACTCTATTATAAGGAGGCTCGTGCCAAATATCAAACCTATAAGTACCAAATTGCTAAGCAAACAAAAGATGATTATGTGAGTGTTTGGCCTGCGTTAAACTCACTTGAAGAGGCATTTATTGGAGGACTATTTGATACAGTAATGGTTAAAAATGATCCTTGGTTAAGAGGAATAACCGAAGAAGAGGATTATAAAGGGTTGCTGTTAAAAATGTTAGCTAAAAATATGGGTGATAATCCTGGTGGCCTTTTTGAGATGTATACCCATGCGTTTTCAACGGATGCAAGCCAAATACAGATATTGCCTGAACAGGTTGAGATGAGTAGCTACCGCCAACCAATTAGTTATGATTTTGTATCGTTTGTGCCTGAAATGCAAAACACAAGTTTTGGCAGGGATGTGTCTAACGATTATTATTATGTTGGTAAGGTTAAGGAAACTCCGATATATACAGCCGTATTGTATTCTTCAATTGCATTTACGTATGATGAAATGCAACCCGTTTATACCCATTTGGTAGTATACAATAAACAAGGTGAAATTATCTCCAGAAAAATGGTGGCATGCCAATGTTCAGCCAATAAAATTAAATGTTGCCGCATTGATGGAGGGCAGGTAACGGTTGAGGAATTTAAACGAAATTGGGAAAAACCAATTACCGCAGTAGAATTTGAAAACAATAAAGTAAAAGATTACGAATTGTTAGCCAAAGCAGTTTTTAGTATAAATGATGTGGGGGAGATTGTTGCAGAGGATATTCCAAATGGGTATAATGACTCAACTATTTTTGCTAAAACCAATGAAAAATAACCTGTTTTTTATTTTATGCCTGCTGTGTTTAATCGGATGTGGTGATGATAAACCTGCTGAAGTAAGGGTTCCTGTGCTTAATGGAAGCATGATATATTATGCGCACAAGGTGCAGGAGTATATAAACAAATATGGCGACCAACATAAAACGTTGGCTTCAAGTTATTACAAAAGAGCAAAAACACTGGTTGACGTTAATCCAGAAAAAGCAATTTGGTGCATAAAAAGAGCCATTACACTGCATCCAACTTTGCCCTATTACAAAGAGGTAATTCAACTATTAATTGATAGGAAACAGTATTTAGATGCACATAGGCTGCTTCAAGTAATATCAACTAGTTATTCATTTGAAAATGCGATGGGTAATTACGATGAAAGGTTTGTTTTTGACAAGCCTGATTTTGATACTTATTACAACTATTTAATTTCAGAGTACCTGGTTTACGGTTATATCTCTGCTTACGAAATTCAAAAAGCCAATGATTTGGACATTGACATTAAAAAAATAAAAGCAGCATTATTGGATGATGAAAGATTTACATTAAGAGAAGGAACTGAGCCTTATGAAGAGTTTATGTTGTCTTTTTTAAATGAGGATGAAATAAAAATGTATTGCAGCAGTCAAAGTAATTTTGAGAAGTTTATGAATAATATTCCTGATTTAACGGAAACGTTTAATCTAGATAAATCAAGGCTTACGAAGTTTAACTATCAAAATTTTAATGATAGAGATTATGAAGAAGGGGGGCAATCTTTAACCCACCTCACTTCATACTTTCTTAAAGAAGCGCAAGCTAACCCAGATAATTGGCTGGTATATAATACCATTGGCAAACGTAAGTTAAATGACCAGATTTGGTTGTTACTTTACGCCATAGATACCTCAGCAACGGCTTGTCCGGCAGAAATGAGACACATTTACTACACATTAGCCGCATACAAACCAACAGGAGAAATTATTGCCACAAAGCAAATTGCTTGGCAAACAGATGTATCGTATGCAACAGCAGCAATTAACCAAAACAACATTGCAGTAACTGAATATAAAAGGGCTTGGAAAAGAACGTACAACAAAGCAGATTTTGATAATGAACTACTTACCACATACAAGCTAACTGATTATGAATTGCAAATAAACAATGATGGTCAGGTGCTTAAAGTTTCTCCTTCGGCTGATTAATGTTAAAGTACTTTGTTCTAATGAACCATTCTGCTATTATTAAATTGGGTACCCAGCTTAGCCAGGCAACAAGGGTGTACATTTCACGTGCTTGCAGGTGAATAACTGTTGGCAAAAACAATACATAAAGACGCAAAGTTAAGGCAGAAAGCGTTAGTGCATAACTTCTTACCATAAAGTTAATATGCCGCTGTATTTGGCGAGATTTAATGGAACGATAAGCCCAGAAAGTAAATACCCACCAGCAAATAGATGTGATAATAAAAGATAACTTGGCCCAAACACCGCCATTGGCATAAATACCCATTACCAAACCGCTGGGCGCACTTAACAATAAAACTACTCCAACGTATAACTTGCCAAGGGTACGGTGTAACCTTGGGTGATTGTTTAAAATGTATTTAACAAATTGCAACCATCCCAAAAGCAACACAATGAGGCTTGAGCCAATATGCACATAAAAAGAAATATACCAACTATCAATATGCAAAACAGCTTGTTTCGTTAAAAGAAAGCCAATATCAGTTTTAAATGAAAAATAGGGGAAAGTAATCAAGAGCATGGCGTAAAAACCCGCTAAAATTCCTATAGTAATAATGGTATTTAGGCTAAAAAAGGTTTTTCTATTCATCATTTAAAATGGCCTAATAATTTATCCCATATTTCCGCCTGCTCGGCCATATTGCATTGTTGGCCGCCATTTGATGTGTTTGCCCCAATACATTTTGATGGCATAAATATCGGGAATGGATTGGTAGCCTAAATGCAATGCATGCTCAATGGCAAAATGATTGGTTTTGGGTAAAGCAAATCTATTTTGCAGTTTTGTATTACTTGCCATAAGGGCTAATCCTGCCTCAGTTGTTTTTGCCAATACCAAACCTTCACCCAAGCTTGGAATAGCAAATCCTTGAAATTCATTATTTTGCAGATAAACAAATGCCTCCGGTAATTTGGGTAAAAGCAATTTTGGACGAAGCTCCCCTGTAACCTCATAATCTAATTGAAGAACACTGTCCTTGAATGTTGCTTCATAAGGAATAATGTTATCAGACAATGTAACGTCCGCATGTTGTCTATCAAAAAACAGGTACTCCTCCTCATCAATAAAACCTTGTTTCTTATAAATGGGATAGCCCAAATTGGTTGCAATTAAAATAATAGAATCAGTTCTTTGCTTGGAGTAATCTAGCAAATGAGCGGTAATCATACCACCTAAACCAAGTCCACGATACTCTTCACCAACAATAATATTAGCTAACCAAATGCAGTTGTCATGTTGGATAGCAGTACCGCAACCCATAATGGTTTGTTCTTGCTCCGCCACTATGGTGTAACAAAACTCAGAACCTAGATAAAAACGGATATTGGGGATGATATCGCCCCAGTTTTTAGGTTGAAGTTTTTTTATTTCTGGCAAATCGGCTGTTGTGGCAACTCTTAGGGTTACAGGCATGTTTAGTAAATAATACGAATAACGTTATTTTGCAACGTATCTTATTTTTTGTTATTTAAATTAATACCCAATATTATGAGCATATTATCATTAAAACAACTTTACCTATTTGAGTTAGACAATTTACACAGGGAAATTAGCGCTTATAAACAAGAACAAAACCTTTGGGTAAAAAGGGCAGGAGTGAATAACACAGCAGGAAATCTTTGTTTGCACTTGGTGGGTAGCATCAATCATTTTTTGGGAGCTACGCTTCTTAATAATGGTTATGTAAGAAATCGTGAAGCGGAGTTTAATACCTCAAATATCCCCCGCGAACAATTGTTGCAATCCATATCAAACCTTAAAATAGTGGTAGCAGAAGTTTTGGATGCGTTAACTGAAGATGATTTGGTAAAGGTGTATCCATTTGATTTTATGGGGAGCAATACGACTGATTTTTACTTAACCCGGTTTTTAGCGCATTTGAGTTATCATCTCGGGCAAATAAGTTACCATAGAAGGCTGATTGATGTAATTTAATGCAAATGCTTATTGCCGTCATAACAAATCAAACTAAACTTCTGGTAATATCTCGTGCATACTTAAGTATAGGGAAGGGGTAACAGATAAGGCTCCTTATCATGCTTTCTTTAAACAACTAACCAATTGCTCCAACTAGGAATCAGTTCTGCCACTTTTACCGTGTTAACACCTGTTTATAGTTATATCTAAGGTAAAAACGGTATGTCCCAAGTGGTATATAGTTGCCATTATAGCTACTGATAAACAATAATTTACACATGTTAACCTAAAGTTTAAGTATAATAGCTTAGTTTACAAATGTTTTATACGATATTTACAAACGTTAATGTACGTATACATTTGTTAATACATGGGTTTACATTTGTTTCGAGTGTATATTAAGTGTTAGATTATTAATAAGTTAAGATAATGGATGAACTAAACAAACGTATAGTAGAAATTATGGTAAGGTTTAACCACTCCAAATCGTCATTAGCTAATGAACTGGGTGTTTCCTTGCCTTTAATTACCCATATTACTTCAGGACGAAATAAACCGGGTATTGATTTTCTTCAGAAAGTATTGGTCAGTTTTAAGGATGTTGACCCATATTGGTTACTGTTGGGCCAAGGCAATATGCTCAAGGATAAGCCTAAACCATTGGATGTTAATCCATTGTTAGAGAAGTTAGCTGGCCTTGACTTATTGGTTAACCAATCTATAGAGGTTAACAATACCACCTTAGCATACCATAAATTGTTGTTTGATGAGGTTATGCACTTGAAAGAGATGTCTACCGAAATAGGTAATGCGAACCTGAATTTGGAAAAATTAAAGCAACAAATAGAACGTGTTAAAGAACAGGTTAGTCATTTAACTATTTAAACTTATGCTTTATATTTATAACTGTAAATAAAAGATAATAAGTGTTTTATTGTTTGATATTAGGAGAAGGAAATAAATCTAGTTACAATACCTTTAGTACGGCAACTGCCAATAATGCAGGCTATTTTTAGTGTTTAAGTAATGACTGATATAACTGGATAAGTCGGTTTTCTTCTTGTTGCCAATTGTAGTAATTTTCAGAAGCCCTCAAATTGTTTTGTTGCATCAGATCCAAATCAACTCGGGTAAATAACTCCCATAAAGCGTGTGCAATCGCCTTAGCATCCTGCAAATCAGCACAAACGCCAAGGTGTTGATTGTTTACAATGTCTTTATAGATGCCTGAATCACAGCATAATATTGGTAAGCCAATGGCCATATATTCAAAAAATTTTCGCTCGTGAGAAACTAAAATATCCTCTGGTTGGTCCTTTAAGCATAAGCCAACCTTACATTGTTGCGATAAAATATAGCCTTTTTCCTGGCTAATGTATCCTGTAAACTCCAGTTGTGCTTGCACATCAGCAAAATACGGAAGCTTATGTGCACGAGAGGCGAGCATGGTTCCATAATAACCTGCTATCTTACATTTTACAATAAGTCCTTGTTGCTTAAGTAGATATATTGCTTCAATGATCTTATCAATGTTGTAATAAGTATCATATAAAGTACCGATATAAAACAGGTTATTGTCTTCAAGTGCCATGCGGCTTTTAACCCTGTATTGTTTAAGAAAATGGGTATCAGCAAAGTTTTGAATGATGGTGTACTTATTGGTAATAAACTGCGCTGCAAATGCTGGTTTTGCAATAACAAGTATGGTGTGCATGGTTTTGGCCGTAAGCCACTCCAGTAAACGATATCCATTACCTAGCGCAAATTTTAAAGGTTTTGGAATCCATGTTTTTATCCTGATGTCGTGGTAAGTATTTTCATGCACATCATAAATTACTTTTTTTCCTAATAGCCTGAAAACTAATGCAAATGGTATCATTTCAGCATCGTGAATGTGGTAAACAGTGGCATTTACTTTTAAAGCGCTAAAAAAAACTTGCAACGTGGTAAATAGGAGCCTGATTACCCTACTTTTAGGTTTAGGTATTGCAACAACATTTACCCCTTGATGCATGCCGCTGTTATTGCCAATAGCAATTAAAGTTACTTGAAAGTGCTTGGCTAAACTCACACATTCTCTAGCAAACACACGAGTATCCGTTGTGGTGTGTACACTGGAAAAATGACATACTTTAATTAGGGGTTTAGCCATTTTTAGCCAAATTTAGCAAAGAGTTACAAAGATTTTCCCACGTAAAACGCAGCTTTTCTTGTTCCATATTGCGGGAAAATGTTTGCTCTTTGTTTAAGGTAAAATAGTTAAAGATAGCATCAGCTATGTGTGAGCTGCTCACTTCGGTTACATAGCCTACCACGTTGTTTGGAACGAGTTCTGCCAACCCACCAACATTGGTAACCACCATAGGCTTATTGTAGTAATAGGCAATTTGCGTTACGCCACTTTGTGTAGCATGTAAGTAGGGTTGAACCACTAAATCAGCTGCACAAAAATATTGGGACACCTCATTGTTTGGGATAAAATCATTACTCAAAATCACCTGATTTTGAAGATTTAACTCATCAATTACTTGCAAATAAGGCTGTTTGTCTTCATAAAACTCACCAGCAACAATCAGTGTTAAGCCCAACTCCCGAATTCTGCTATCAGCAAATGCTTCTAGCAAAACACGAAGTCCTTTATACGCCCTAACAAAACCAAAAAAGAGCACGTATTTTGTGTTTGTATCCAGTTTGAGGTTGTTTTTGGCTACTGTTTTATCAATTTTAGGGCCGAATGTATCATACATTGGGTGAGGAACATAAGCCACAAGTTTATCTTGATTAAAGAAATGCAAGTCCAGTTTAACGGCTTCGCTCATGGTTAAAAATGCACGACACCCACTTAAAAAGTACTTCGTAAAAGCCGTATCAAAAAAGCGTTGCTCATGTGGAATAACATTATCTGTAATGGCCAATATTTTGGAGTGTTTGTTTTTAGCGATGATTCTGGCTATGGTGCCAAAGGCAGGTGCCATAAAACTCATCCAGTAGCGAAAAACAACCACATCATACTTTGCTTTCTGGTATTTTCTGCCTACTAAAAGCCAATTAAATGGGTTAATGGAGTTAATGGCAGCATCAATGTTTATGCCTTCCGGAGCCTCATCCGTTGAGAGTTGGGTTTTACCGGGGAATAAAAATGAAGGGTATTGAAGCGAGAAACTTAGGATATCGCAGGAGTGACCTTGTTCTTTAAACGCTAGGGCAAGTCGTTCGTTGTATGTAGCTAACCCACCTCGTAATGGAAATGCAGGGCCTATGATGAGAATTTTCTTTCTGTTATGCGTCAAAACCAAGCATTTGTTTTACACCATATGAATTCCTATCCGCTGAATTTCTAGAGATCATCTCTCCAATAAAACCGGCCAAGAACAATTGAACACCTATAATAAGCAGCACCAATGACAAATAAAACAGGGGTTGTTCGGTAACTCCGCGATGCTCTATTTGGTGTTTGGCATTGGCTATTTTATCAGCAATAAGAACACAGGTAATGATAAAGCCTGTAAAGAAACTTAAAGTGCCAAGTACCCCAAAAAAGTGCATGGGTTTTTTACCAAATTTACTAACGAAAAATATCGTAAGGAGATCAAGAAAACCATTGATGAAACGTTCCAAGCCAAATTTGGTTGTGCCGTATTTCCTTTCTCTGTGCTGCACTTCCTTCTCTGTAATTTTGGTAAACCCAGCCCATTTGGCAATAACGGGGATATAACGGTGCATTTCATTGTACACCTCAATGTTTTTAACAACCTCACTGCGGTAGCTTTTAAGGCCACAATTAAAATCATGCAAGTTATTGATGCCGCTCATTTTGCGCGTGGCCCAATTAAACAGTTTTGTAGGTAGGGTTTTGCTGATTGGATCGTAGCGCTTTTTTTTCCAGCCACTTACAATATCAAAGCCGTCATTTACAATCATGTTATACAAGTCAGGGATTTCATCTGGCGAGTCTTGCAAATCAGCATCCATGGTAATCACAACATTGCCTAATGTTTGGTGAAACCCTACATTAAGCGCAGCACTTTTACCATAGTTCCTTCTGAAACGAATTCCTTTTATACGGTTGTTTTTCTTGTTTAGCTCTTCAATAACTTGCCACGACTTGTCTTTGCTGCCATCATCAATCATCAAAACTTCGTAGCTGTAGCCATTTTTCTCCATTACTTGCTCAATCCAGCTAACCAGTTCTGGCAATGATTCTTCCTCGTTTATTAAAGGGATTACAACCGAAATGTCAATCGTATTTTGCATGTAAGTTTATTCTTGCGTTATTGGGTCTTTTTTTACAAATATAGAAGCAATAAGAGCGTAAATGAGCATTTGAAACATGGTGCCAAGACCACCAAAAATGGTCATCATCATCGGGCTAGAGAATTTTCTAACCATGCTAAGTTGCATTTCAATTTCCTCATCGCTTTTGCCGCTTTTGGCCAATTCTTCGGCTTGTGCATCCCAAATTTTTTGAACGAGTTCAGGGTTGATATAGGTAAAAAACAAATAGGTGAAAAAGCTGATGATTAAGGCTGCTGGGATAGCGGTTATCAGCATAAAACCCAATGATTGTCCATAGCTAATAATGCCACCAAAGTCTTGATCCCTGCGCATTTTTCCAGCGGCAAAAAGAATATAAATGGCCAAAACAACAGAGAGCAATAGTTGAATAACACCTGATAAACTCCATTTCCCATCTGCCGAGTTAGGGTTAATCAGGTAAAAAACCATGGTGATTGCAATATTGCTTAGGGCTAAAATAAGTCCAAACTTAAGCGCCAAAGGCCAAGGTGATTTGTTTTCCATAGGATTAGTTTTTTTTCAAATAAAGGAAAATTTAGCCATTATAACGAAGGGGAACTCTAATTTAATATTAGATTCGCAAGGCTTAACCCATAAAATTGCCTTAAAAAGTGCAACCAACAATTACACTCACCGATCAAATGGGCCGGGAAGTACAGTTTAACTTTCCTCCAAAACGTATTGTTTCACTGGTGCCTTCGCAAACAGAATTGCTTTACTACCTTGGATTAACTGATGAAGTAGTTGGACAAACGTTGTTTTGTATACATCCCCAAGACATGCACCAAATTAAACCAAGGGTTGGGGGCACAAAAAATGTTAAGCCAGAAAAAGTAGCCCAACTACAGCCTGATTTAATCATTGGCAATAAGGAGGAAAATGAAAAGACAAGCATTGAATTATTGGCAAAAGATTTTCCAGTATGGATGAGTGATATTAAAACGCTTGCTGATGCATTGGAAATGATTGCCCATATCGGCCTAATAATCAATAAGAAAGAGGTAGCAGATTTTTTAATCGAAGCAATTAAAGAGTCATTTCACCAACTGATTTCGCACCAATCCCAAACTAGCGTGTTGTACTTAATTTGGAGAAAACCATGGATGGCAGCAGGAAAAGCCACTTTTATTGATGATATGTTAACTAGAATGGGCCTTGGTAATGCATTGCATCAACAAGAGCTGCGTTACCCACAGTTGACCAATGAGGATATTGTGGTATTAAATCCTAAATTGATATTTTTATCCAGTGAACCTTACCCATTTAAAGAACATCATATCCAAGAATTACAAGAGTTATGTCCTACTGCAAAAATACTGCTGGTGGATGGGGAGCTGTTTAGCTGGTATGGAAGCCGTTTATTGCACTCGGCAGCTTATTTTAAACAATTGCTTCAACAAATAAATCCCAAAAAATAAACTAATGTTGCAGCTTAATTTAATTAATGACAAATCAGTTTAAGGCTTGGCTCGCTTTTGCAGGGGTCGCAATTTTTTGGGGTACTACTTTTTTAGCCATTCGTATTGGCGTTCAAAGCATGCCTCCCTTTTTAATGGCGGGGGTAAGGCATTTTATTGGCGGTGTTTTAATCTGCGGTTTCTTTCTTTTAAAAGGATACCAACTTCCTACTTGGAAACAGTTTAAAGTATACATTATTAATGGAATACTGATGCTGGTTATTGGAAATGGATTGGTTACGTGGGCTGAAATACACATCAGCAGCGGGTTGGCGGCATTAATTTGCGCATTAACGCCATTGAGTATTATTGGAGTAAATAGGGCATTTGGTATTCAAAAAGAGAAGTTGGGTTTTCAAGCCATTCTAGGTATTTTGGCCTGTGTGGTTGCTCAGGTTATTATTTTTAGGGATAATCTAAAGGAGTTGGCAAACCCCAATTATGTATTGGGAATCATTTTTATTGTAGTTGCCATTATTGGTTGGGGATTTGGAAGTATATACAGCAAAAACAAGCAAACTGGTATTACTCCATTTTACGGGGCAGGTCTTCAAATGATTGCAGCAGGTGTTATTTTAATGGTATTTGGTTCATTAATGGGAGAGTGGCCCAGGTTTCACCCTACAGCAGAGGGCATTAATGCCGTGTTGTACCTAGTAGTATTTGGAAGTTTAATTGGGTATGGTAGTTTTATGTATGTGCTTAAACAATTGCCAGCAACCATAGTCAGTACTTACGCTTACATCAATACCATTGTAGCTGTTATTTTAGGTTGGCTTTGGTTAGATGAAAAATTAAACATTGCTATTGGAGTAGCTGTGGTACTTACCATTTTAGGCGTTTGGTTGGTAAACAGGAGTTTTGCTAAGGGCACAAACACCGCCAAATAAACTAGAGATGAACGGATTTATTAATTTCCAATAAGTTCTTTAGCTGCTTCCAATACCTTTTCAGATGGGTTAGAACCATGCATCATTCTGGCTATCTCTTCAACACGTTCATTAGCTTGTAATATTCTAATGTGGGTAAGAGTGGTGTTTTTTTCAGAGGTTTTATACACATACAAATGATTGTCTGCTTTACTAGCAATTTGTGGCAAATGGGTAATAGCAATTACTTGGTGTTTAGCGGCATGTTGTTTCATTACCTGGCTTACTTTTAAAGCAGTTTCCCCGCTTATTCCCGTATCAATTTCATCAAACACAATGGTTGGTAAAGCCATTTTATCACTAATCAATGATTTAATACATAACATTAAACGACTTAGTTCACCGCCACTCGCCACTTTATTAATGGGTTGAGGCTGGCTTCCTTTATTGGCTGCAAAAAATAGTTCTACGCTGTCATGTCCAAAAATATGCAGGTTACCTTGCACTTCTTGTTTAATCGTAATTTTGGCATCTTCCATTTGCACTTGAGCAAGCAACAGGTTCACCTTCTTTTCCATTTCTGGTATGGCTTTTTTCCGCCTGTCGCTAATGCTTTTTGCTTGTGCAAGTAGGGTTGTAAATTGCTTGTCGCACTCAGCTTGAACGGCTGTTATTTGTGAAGATAGCGAAGTGAGTGATTGCAATTTTGATGTTAGTTCCTCTTGCAATACAAGCAGGTCTTTATTGCTTGTAACACGGTGCTTTTTTTGCAAACTAAACAGTAGCTGAAGCCGTGTTTCAATCCGTAACATTTCTTCAGGATCAGCTTGCGTTTGTTCAGCAATGGTTTCCAATTCTAATGCAATGTCTTTCAACTCTATTAAGCTGGCATCAATACGTTTGTAGAGTTCAGCCAACTTTGGATGATGTTTTGCACCCGATTGTAATGTTGCTTTAATTTGTCGCAGCGTTTCAATAACCCCAGTTTCATCGGCCATCAATGTGTTTGCTGTTTCTGACGCATTTTGTTGAATTACTTCTGCGTTACTAAGCACATCCAATGCTTGTTCAAGTTCAGGTTGCTCATGTTCAGTTATGGCAGCCTCAGTTAACTCGGTATAAATAAAGTTCAGGTAATCCTCTTCTAGTCGGGCTTTACTTTCCTCCTCAATTAAAGCAGCAAGTTTTTTTTGATCAAGTTGGTATTGTTTAAATAGCTGTTGGTACTTTTCAAGGTAAGGTTGATTATCAGCAATGGCATCAACCAAACTGAGCTGGTATTGGCTGTCATTTAAAGAGAGGGTTTGGTGTTGGCTAACAATATCAACCAACTGTATGCCCAGTTCTTTTAGCTGAACTAGATTAACCGGGCTATCATTAATAAAGGCGCGGGTTTTACCATTCGGTGAAATTTCTCTGCGCAAGATGCAGGTTTCATCGTAGTCCAAGTCATTGGCGTTAAAATACGATTTTAAATGATAATCCTTAATACTAAACACGCCCTCTACCACACATTTATCCTCGACATTCATTAATGATTTGGTATCGGCTCTTTCTCCTAAAATTAGGCCCAATGCGCCCATTAATATGGATTTGCCAGCACCGGTTTCTCCGGTAATAATATTCAAATTGTGGTTAAAGACAATGTCAACCTCCTTAATAATGGCGTAATTACGTATATGTAGTGCGGTAAGCATATAATGCTCAAAAATAAGCAGGCTATTTTAATTTAAGGGAGATTATTTTCAACAACAACCGTGGTTAGCTATTTAATCTTCTCATATTTAGAAACGTTGGCAATATTTATTTCAGAGAGTAGTTCAATAGCTTTTGATTTTTCAGTAGGAGGGGCTCCTTTGTAAATATTCACCAATTCATCGCTTTTGGCCTCGAAAAACACAATCAACATGGCTGTGTTTGGTGCTATTTTAAATACTTTTTTAACCAACTCTAAACTAGCGAAAATATTTTTTCGGCCTGTTTCCACATCTTTCCACATCAGGTCCAAGCCTTGGCGGTGGTATTTGTAATAAGCTTCTCTTACAGGTTCAAATCGAGGATTTAATACATTATCTACCAAATTATAACGGGTGCGTAACGACCTTGTAAAAGGCTTCCACCCACTGCTTGCATCGCTGCTTTGGGCAGTATTAACTACGGCTAAGGCTTTATTAAAATAAGGTGTTCCGCCTAAAAGACTGTAAGAGTCGTAATCAAGACCGATGGCATAATTTACGTAAAAAGCAATTAGAGAAGTGAGGTTAGAAGTAAAAGAGTTTTCGTTAAATTCCATTCGTTGGAATTCAATGTAGGTAAAGTTCCAATCCTCATCCAATATGTTCAATGTGTTGGTGGTGTAAGTGCTGCCATAAACTGTTCGTTGGCAAATAATCTGCGCACTTGATTGAATATTATTACTTTGTACGTCAAACTTGGTTGGAATCAATTGAATGGTGAGTTCAATTTTTTCATTTGGTTGAATCTTGTCATTTGTCCATTTATTGTTATTTACAAACTCGGTAATGGCTTGCTCCAACGACCTAAAAATGCGTTTGTCCGTTAATTGAATTTGGTTGTCGAGCACCACTGTTTTACAATTTACATCTTGCGCCTGAGTTTGTGCCAAACAAGCTGATAAGATAATACTTAGCAAAAATTTACGCATGCAATAGTCCAATTATTTTTTGTACGATATCAACAGCTACTTCTGTTTTTGATTTGAGTTTGTAATCAGTTACCTGCCCCTGATTGTCTATGATGGTAATTTTGTTGGTGTTGTGGCTAAAGCCAGCGCCTTTTTGCTTCAATGAGTTTAAAACAATAAAGTCAAGGTTCTTTTTTTGCAGCTTCTGTTTGGCATTGTTTAACTCATTATCCGTTTCAAGTGCAAACCCAACAAGCAATTGTTTTTTTGTTTTAAGGCGACCCAAATGAGCCAATATATCTTTAGTTTTTTTCAGTTTTAAGTGCAACTCATCGCCACTTTTTTTAATTTTGGTAATGCTCACCTTTTCTGGAGTATAATCTGCAACTGCAGCACTCATCACTGCAATATGGCACTTGTTGAAGTGTGCAACTGTTTTGGTAAACATGTCTTCGGCACTGGTTACATCAATGCGTTTAATACCTTGGTTTATCAAGGTCAAATCAGTTGGGCCTGAAATGAGGGTAACATCAGCACCGTGACGTGCAAATTCTTCTGCAATAGCGAAGCCCATTTTTCCACTGCTGTGATTGCCAATAAATCGAACAGGGTCAATACTTTCGTAAGTAGGGCCAGCAGTAACCAGTACTTTTTTACCACTTAGTTGTTGGGTATTGCTAAGGTATAGATTAATAAAGGCAAGAATTTCTTCGGGTTCAAGCATCCTGCCAGCACCAGTTAATCCACTGGCCAATTCACCTTCACCAACAGGTAAAATAATATTGCCATATCCCTTTAGTGTTTGCAAATTATGCTGAGTTGACGGATGAGCAAACATATCTAAATCCATAGCAGGAGCTATAAAAACGGTTGATTTGGCACTCAAATACGTGGCTAATAGTAAATTATCGCAAATACCATGAGCCATTTTTGCAATGGTATTAGCGGTAGCCGGGGCAATAAGTATACAATCAGCCCACAATGCCAATTCCACATGATTGGCCCACTCGCCAGCCTCGTTCAGCACAAATTTTTGGTATACAGGATTTTTACTTAGTGTAGAAAGGGTAAGTGGTGTAACAAAAGCCGCAGCATCTTCGCTCATAATCACTTTTACCTCAGCGCCTGATTTTACCAATAGCCGAATAAGAGTAGCCGCTTTATAGGCTGCTATGCTTCCTGTAACTCCTAAAACAATTTTTTTCCCTTTTAGCATAGGTTCAAATTAAGCAAATCATAGGCTTACTGCAAGCATACTTGTTAATATTTTTTATTGAGTTTAATTCTACCAATGTAATAACAAATGCAGTTGTTGGCAGGATAACAAAGGGGAGGGATGGTTTTTCATACTAAAAAAGGTTACAAAACTGAACGTCATGTAACCTTTTCTAGTATAAAGTTTAAAAAGCTTATTTGCTTTCTTTAGCCGGGTTGCGGAAATAAATCTTATCATTTAAGAATTCATCCATCGCAATATTTACTGCTTTAGGTAAACGCTCGTAGTAGCTTGATATTTCAATCTGCTCCCTGTTTTCAAACACTTCTTCAAGCGTATCACTGTCATTGTTAAATTCTTGCAATTTGCTGTGCAACTCCTCTTTCATCTGTGCACTAATCTGATTTGCGCGTTTGCTCACAATTGCCAACGACTCATAAATGTTGTTTGTAGGAGCATCTACTTTACGCATATCTCTAACCACCGTTGTTGAAGGGATGTTACCGTAATTAATGTTAGCCATTTTTATTGTTATTATTTAGTTTATTTTTTTCTAGTTTTTTTATGCTTGATTGAATCTTTGCATAAACGTTATTCGCGTCAGACATGAATTTACTATTCGGGTATTCTTCCACAAAGTACTTATAAAATTCAACACTTTCATGTAATCGTTCTTCTTTTTTACTTTCAATACTGTTTTCAGCAAGCATGTAATACGATTTTAAGGTTAAAAAATCCAGTTCTTCCTTTTGTGGCACCTCCGGAAAATCCTTAATTACATTTTGAAGAGAAACAATAGCACTTTTATATTCACCAATATTATAATACAATTTAGCTCCTTTGTAGGCTTTTAAGGCCAGCTTCCAGCGCAATTTATCCAGCAACTGATTGCATTCGCTTACATATTTACTATCAGGGTAAACGTTTACAAACAATTTAATGGCTTCAGTAGCTTTATAAGTATCTGTTTGATCCAAGTAATAGCTTTGTGATTCTAAAAACTGGCAATAAGCGTACATATACAAACCTTCCTCTGCCCATTGTCCAGTGGGGAAGTTTTCATAGTAGGTTTTAAACTGGTAGCCCGACAATGGATAGTTACGAAGGCCAAAATTGCAATAGGCACTGTAATACATTACCTTCTCAGCCATGGCTGTTCCGTTAAAATTATCCTGCAACTGCTCAAATAACGTTGATGCGCGGAAATAATCCTTCTTATTGTAATAGTATTGTGCCAATTCCAGTTTTTTATTCACATCAGGATTTTTCAATACCTTCTGATATTTGCTGCAAGAGGCTGATACAAAGAGAATAACGAAAACTAATAAGGTACTCTTAAACTTCATTTTTATTAGGACAAACGCAAATGTAGTGCTTTTATTTCTACTTGTAAAGGGGTAAAATGCAGTAAATTTCATTTTTTAAGGCTGATAAACAGCTAACTAGCGGTTATTTTCGAGCTTTTTTTTGTGCTTATAGCAGGTACTTTTATCTTGCTTGTTTAGGGATGCAAAAAAAGGGTGTACTTATTTGGGCTTTTATTCTTCAGGCACTTGTCTTAACTGCTGTTGCTCAAGTACCTTTATACTTAGAACCTATCGATACCATTCCTCATGCAGTGGATTCTGTTTTTAAGCACGGTTCGAAAGCAAAGCCCCACAAAGGCTTAACAACAGAAAAAATTGCAGCAACCACAAAAATTGATAGTTTGATTCATTACGCCAACACCTATTTAGGTGATCGTTATCGCAGAGGTGGTACAGGTGCTGTTGGGTTTGACTGTAGTGGTTTTACCATGGTGGTATTTAAACAAATGGGCATAAAACTTCCACATACCAGCGCAGGACAAGGGTTAATGGGGGTGCAGGTTACCAAAAACAATATTCAGAAAGGAGATTTGGTTTTGTTTAGAGGGCGCAGCAGGCGAAGTTCAAGGATTGGCCATGTTGGGATTGTAATTAGTGAGAAAGGTGAACCAATAAAATTTATACATAGTAGCACAAGTCAAGGAGTGCGTGTAGATGCCATGCAAACTCCTTATTATACCAACAGGTTTATGAAGGCCGTGCGTATTACCGAATTGTATAAGTAATCTAAAAAAAGTTATTCTTGGCTAATATCGGTAAATGTAAACCAACTTTTTGGTTTCAAAAAAGGGTTCGTCAAACCAGTCCTTAAGTGCATATTCATCTACAAAAAGTTTCTTATTTATCCTTTTTATGGCCTTAACTTCTTCACTAAGGTCGCCACCTTTTAGCAATAAATACCCGTTGATTTTGGTATTTCTATCGGTATCATCTAGGTAACTTTGTGTCCAACGATACAATTGATCCATGGGGGCAACAGCCCTGCTTACCACAAATTCAAACTGTTCTTTTAAGTTTTCAACCCGGCCAATTACAAAATCAACATTTTTAAGTTTCAAACTTTCAGCTATGCTTTCTGCAACCACAATTTTTTTGCTAATACTATCGCATAAAGTAAAGTTTACTTCCGGAAATAGAATAGCGAGGGGTATTCCAGGGAAACCGCCACCTGTGCCCAAATCCAGCACTTTGGTATGGGGCATAAACTCAATAAACTTAGCTATGGCTAAAGAATGAAGAATGTGTCGCTCGTACAAAGCATCAATATCTTTTCTAGAAATTACATTCACCTTTTCATTGGCCTCTTTGTATAAAGGATATAAAGCAGAAAACTGCTGTTGTTGCTCTTCTGTTAAATAAGGAAAATACTTAAGTAATAATTGAATCATAGGGTTTAACGTTACCATGTATTTATGCGTTTGGTGAAAAATCCTTTCACCCCAAAGGTAAGCAAGAACAGCACATACAACACATCTAAAAACAGGATGTAAAAAGACACACTTTGGTACTTTAACTGTTTACCACACAGGTAAAAAATAAAGCTTTGCGAAATAAACTTCACGCCAAATATAGCCGCTACAACAGGCCAGGTTAATGGATTTACAATTAAGGTGGCAATTAAAGCCCCATAAAAAAGCATCAGTGCCCCGTAATAAGTACCAAGAAAACGTTTATCAGAAGGCTTGTATAACTTACCAACAAACATATGGCGTTTTTTTTGACGGGCCCATGCGCTAAAGGTGGTTTTTGGTTGGGTTTGTACAAAACTTGCCTGATTAATTTCAATAGCCACATTTGTTGATTTGGCTGCCGCATTCACAAACAAATCATCATCACCACAGATAATATGTTGATGACTGGCAAAGCCCTTATGTTTAAAAAAGAGATCTTTTCGGTATGCCAAATTGCGACCTACCCCCATAAATGGTCTTTTAAGCAATACTGCACTTAAGTAAAACTGGGCAGTAAGTAATGTTTCAAACCGGATAAACAGGTTTAACAACCCTTTCTTTTTTTCATAAGGAGAGAACCCCACAACAATTTCAGTTCCTGTAACAAAATGGCTTTGCATATTTCGCAGCCATTGATTGCTAGACGGCTGGCAATCCGCGTCAGTAAAGAGCAATAAATCATGTTTAGCGGCCTTAATACCAATGGTAAGCGCAAACTTTTTACCCGTAGGGTACTTGTCTTGTTCAATTAATTGAGATACGCGTAAACGTGGCTGTGTTTTTTGGTATTCTTCCAGCCAAGCCTGACTTTCGTCCCAACTGCAATCATTTACCACAATAACCTCAAAATCTGGATAATCTTGCTCCAAAATGCTAGGCAAATAGGTTTTTAAATTCTCTTGCTCATTTCGTGCTGCAATTACAACAGATACTGGAGCAAGACTAGCCTTGCCAGTTTGGGGTTTGTAAAAAGCCAATTTTGAAAAAACGCCAAAATAATAGTACAACAACACTAGGCTATTCACTAAAAGCGTTCCAACTAAAATCCAATCGGTTACCGAATACGAATCAAACTTCATAAGCTGTAATATTACTGCGAACTAATAACGTAGCCTAAAATCAATTTCAACAGGTTGTTAAGAACGTGTTAAGTTGTTGCTAACAATAGAGTTAAAGCGTATAATTTTAACTCAAAATGCTTTGCTGTGCCTGTTTTAAACAATTAACTGTACTATTCACAATAGTTGCGTGTAAAATACACTGGCGTTATTAGCGCAAGCATGGTGTTAAAAGTGTTAATTCGTACCATAAATATCAGCCAAACATGAGTTCATTTAAAGTTAAAGGAGGCAATAAGTTAAAAGGGGAGTTGGTGCCACAAGGAGCCAAAAACGAAGCGCTTCAAATTATATCAGCGGTTTTATTAACTGCTGAAAAGGTTGTTATCGAAAATATCCCTCAGATACGTGATGTGCTTAAACTTATTGAGCTTATGAGCGATTTGGGTGTTAAAGTGGAGAAAATAACAGATGATACCTACAGCTTTGAGGCCAAAGACGTAAACTTGGAATATTTGCGTAGTGATGATTTTAAAAAGAAAGGAGCGGCACTGCGTGGTTCAATTATGATTATTGGTCCTTTGCTGGCAAGGTTTGGACTGGCCTACATCCCCGAACCTGGTGGAGATAAGATTGGACGTAGACCTGTTGATACGCATTTACGTGGTTTTGAAAATTTGGGAGCCACTTTTGAGCATTTACGCGATGAACGCTTTTATAAAATTAACGCGAAAAACTTACAGGGCACTTACATGATGCTTGATGAAGCTTCGGTAACAGGTACTGCCAACATTGCCATGGCGGCATCATTAGCCAAAGGCGTTACCCAAATTTACAATGCAGCTTGTGAACCTTACTTGCAACAATTGTGCAAAATGATTAACAGCATGGGTGGTAAAATCAGCGGAATTGGTTCCAACTTGCTTACCATACAAGGGGTTGATTCGTTGGGTGGCTGCACGCACCGTATGTTGCCGGATATGATTGAAATCGGCTCGTTTATTGGTTTAGCTGCGGCTACACAATCTGAAATCTTAATCAAAAATTGTTCAATCCCTGATTTAGGGGTTATTCCTACGGTATTTCGTAAAATGGGCATAGAGCTTGAATTTAGAAATGACGATATTTTTGTACCGGCACAAGAAAACTACAAAATCCAATCATTAATTGATGGCAGCATTCTTACCATTAAAGATGGCATTTGGCCTGCTTTTACTCCTGATTTAATTTCTATAGCATTGGTTACTGCAACCCAGGCTAAGGGCAGCGTGCTCATTCACCAATGGATGTTTGAAAGCCGTTTGTTTTTTGTTGACAACCTAATTGATATGGGGGCCAAAATTATTTTGTGCGACCCACATAGGGCAGTGGTTATTGGAAGCAACAGAGAAACCAAATTGCGTGGCATTACCATGAGCTCGCCTGATATACGCGCTGGAGTTGCCATGCTTATAGCTGCACTTGCTGCTAATGGAACCAGCACCATTAATAATATTGAGCAAATTGATAGGGGATACCAGTTTATTGATAAACGTTTACAAGCCATTGGTGCTGATATCACCCGTATTGATTAACTTGGCACCATGTTTAAAGGGTTACTTGTGGTCAGTTTTTTGAGTTTGCTACTTTGTGCAAAAGCACAGACCATTAGTTTGGGAGATACTTTTCCTGTATTTAGTGTTTTAACAGTTGATAGCCAAACCTTTAAATTAGACTCTGTTTTAGAAAGGACCACCATTTTACTATTTTGGAATACATGGAACGGGCCTTCTATTGATTTATTGGAAGAGTTAAAAGACCAATATCAATTTATGAACCCAATAAAAAAAGGCATACGTCAACAAAATATTGATGTGCTTGATTTTTGTGCGGATATGGATAAAAAACTTCATGTTATCAATTTAAAACGCAACAACCTGCCTTGGTCAGGTCACTTGGCTGATTATAAAGGTTGGGAATCGCCATTAATCAATCAGCTCCACATCACAAAAATACCTACCTTAATTATACTGGATGAAAAACGTAAGGTGATTGTTATTGACCCTGAAACAAAACAATTGCGCAGCATACTATCCAATATCAAACTAAATAACCGTTTGTCAAATTGACACAAATAGGGCATGTGGCAGCTTATTTGCAAAGATTATTTTAACTTTCTTAAATAACTGATTAACTATAGGCATGAACAACGAACATACCAGCGAAACCGCTATGGAAAACAATGAAGCGTTAAACAACAATGAAGAAACAACCAACGCTGATGGTGAAATTACGGCAGAGAATGCTGCCGAACCTGAAAATGAGTCAGTGCGAGATTATGAGGCCGAATTGAAAGAGAAAGACGATAAATATTTGCGTTTGTACGCGGAGTTTGAAAATTACAAACGCAGAACAACCCAAGAGCGTATTGAGTTGTTTAAAACTGCCGGACAAGAGATTATGTTGGCACTCATTCCTGTTGTTGATGACTTTGAACGGGCATTAAATGCCATGCAAACGGCTACTGATGTGGCTCAGGTTAAAGAGGGAATAGAATTGGTGAGCAATAAATTTAAACACACACTTACTGCTAAAGGGTTAAAACCAATGGAAAGTATTGGGCAAGTGTTTAATGCTGATTTGCATGAAGCCATTACAAACATCCCAGCCCCAACTGAGGATATGAAAGATAAGGTGATTGATGAGGTTGAAAAAGGATATTACCTTGGCGATAAAGTGATACGCTTTGCTAAAGTGGTAGTAGGCAATTAACAATAAAGATACAACAGGCTATTGTCCAAAGGATAATAACCAATACGATAAAAATGGCAAAAAGAGATTATTACGAAATATTAGGCTTAGGTAGAAATGCCAGTGCTGATGATATTAAAAAAGCTTATCGTCAGATGGCTATTAAATTTCACCCAGATAAAAACCCAGGTGACAAAGCTTCGGAAGAAAAATTTAAAGAGGCCGCAGAAGCTTATGAGGTATTAAGCGACCAAAACAAACGTGCAAAGTATGACCGTTTCGGCCACCAGGCCGCAGGCGCATCAGGTGGTGGATATGGTGGAGGAGGAATGAATATGGATGATATATTCAGTCAGTTTGGCGATGTGTTTGGCGATGGACATCCGTTTGAATCTTTTTTTGGAGGCTCTGGCAGAGGTGGAGGTGGACGTGGCGGAGTTAGAGGCAGTAATGTGCGGATTAAGGTAAAACTTACCCTGCAAGAAATTGCTGAAGGCGCAGAAAAGAAGGTGAAGTTTAACAGAATGGTAACGGCTGAAGGGCTTACATTTAAAGCTTGTGGAACATGCGGTGGCGCAGGCCAAGTGCGCAGGGTTACCCAAACCTTTTTGGGTCAAATGGCAACCACCACCACTTGCCCAACTTGTAATGGTGCTGGAAAAACGGTTGATAAGCGACCTAGTGGCGTTGGCAATGATGGCTTGGTTTCAAAAGAAGAAATTGTTACCATTAATATTCCAGCTGGGGTGGCCGATGGCATGCAACTGAGCATGGGCGGTAAAGGCAACATGGGTCCAAATGGTGGTATTGCTGGCGATTTAATTATTGTTATTGAAGAGATTGAAGATGCCTTATTAAAACGCGAAGGCAACAATATTGTGTACGATTTATACATTAGTTTTGCAGATGCCGCACTCGGGGTAAACGTAGAAGTACCAGCCGTTGACGGCAAGGTGAAGCTTAAAATTGATGCAGGTACACAAGCGGGTAAAATATTGCGTTTAAGAGGAAAAGGAATCAAGGAGTTAAACTCCAATCATCGAGGAGACCAACTTATTCACATCAATATTTGGACTCCCCAAAAATTGTCGGCTGATGAAAAAGCCATGTTGGAAAAGTTACGTGATGCGGATAATTTTAAACCGCATCCTGGCAAAAACGACAAAAGTTTCTTTGATAAGATGAGAGAGTATTTTCAATAAAAAAGCCCCAATTGGGGCTTTTTTTTGTTTAAAGGCAACCTTTTTTTAGTTTGGGCTGACTAATAAGTATGTTTAACAAAGAGTGTATTAAACAGTAACTGTTTTTTGCTTAGGTTTAAAAGCCCCGAAAGGGGCTTTTTTTATGCCTTGATTCTAGTGAATTAATAAGTATATTTCCCTCACTATTTTTTATCGTTTATTTAACTGTTCACCAATGAATAAATTAATACGTGTTTTCGGCTGCTTTTATATCATTTCCTTAACAGCTTTTGCTCAACAGGCGCAGTTATCAGCCAACTTGCAGCAGTTTTTGTACCAATCAAGCTCCAAAAAACTGGTGTTATCTAAAAAAGGCGATGTAACGTTTGTTGCTGCATTTATAAAAGTAAACAACTTGGTTTCTGAAAAAGCCATTGCAGCTTTAGGCGTTTCCGTTGGCACCAAAGCAGGTAATGTTTGGACCGTGCAAATTCCTACAGAAAAAGTGAGTGCATTTGTGGCTTTAAATGGTATTGATGTGATTCAGTTGGATGAGCCCATAGCACCCAATATGGAAGCTGCTAGAAAATCTTCAAGGGTAGATTCTGTGCAAGATGGCATTGGATTGCCCATGGCTTACAGTGGTAAAAATGTGGTGGTGGGCATTATTGATGCAGGTTTTGATTATGGACATCCTACTTTTTATGATACTACCGGAAAGGTATTGCGCATTAAAAAAATATGGGAGCAACACAATGCCGGAACACCTCCTGCTGGATACACCTACGGAAATGAAATAACTGATACTTCGGCTATGTTGGCAAAAGGCAACGAAACCAATTCTTTTTCGCATGGCACACACGTAGGAGGTATTGCCGCTGGCTCTGGTTTTGGCGGTTCGGGTAAAAAATACAGGGGAGTGGCTTATGAGAGTGATTTGGTGTTTGTGGGCATTAAACCTGAAAAAAGCGAATGGAAAAGCATGGGCATGACCAGTATTGTTGATGCCATTAATTATATTTTTAAATATGCCGAATCTGTTGGCAAACCTGCTGTGGCCAATCTCAGTTGGGGCTGCTCCATTGGGCCAAACAATGGCACTTCTTTATTTAGCCAAGCATGCGATAATTTAACAGGGCAGGGACGCATATTTGTGAACTCGGCAGGCAACAATGGAGATGAAAACATCCATCTTGAAAAAACATTTACCCCAACAGATACGGCTTTACATACTTTTTTAACCTTTCCTGTGGTGGCTGGCCAAAAACGCACTTGGGTTGATGTGTGGGGTGAAACCACAAAAACATTTTGCATTCAATTAAGCCTCTACAACGCTGCAACCCGTGGCAGTTCAACCCAAACCATTTGTTTAAACAATACCACCAAAGATACCTTTTTGGTAGGCACTGATAATGATACTTGCTTTATGGTAATTACCACAAAAATAGCTGATTATAACAATCAACCTCATGTGTTACTTGATTTGTACAGCAAAACAGCCAACCAGTTGTGCATTAGCTTAACAGGCACTGCTGGTAAGGTGCATATGTGGCAAGGTATTGTAAATGAATATTCCGGTTATTATGGTGCTTTTACCAAAAATAACCAAAGCTGGGCAACTGATGGCAACAGCAATTATACGCTTGGTGAAATGGCCAGCACCAAATCATCCATATCAGTTGCGGCATATGTATCTAAAAATAGTTTCAAAAACCTATCGGGTGCCAATCAAAGTTATATAGGGTATGCTGTAACCAATCAAATTGCTCCATTCTCCAGCAAAGGCCCAACGGCTGATGGACGCATTAAGCCTGATATTGCAGCCCCAGGAATGACAATAGCTTCAGCCGTAAACTCTTATGATTTATCCTATGCTCCAGGAGGTAGTAATTATGCACAAAGCGTTTTTAAATACACCTCTCCTAAGAATAGCAGGGATTATTATTATGCTGAATCTAGTGGAACTTCTATGTCATCGCCAATGGTAAGTGGCATTGTGGCTTTGCTGCTCCAAGTTAACCCCAAACTGGCGCCACAGCACTTAAAAAACATTTTGTTTGAAACAGCCCTTGAAGACAATTTCACTACAGCCAATCCAGACTCTAGCAGGTGGGGTGCAGGTAAAATTAATGCCTATGCGGCCATTAAAAAAACTATCCTTACATTAGGTATTCAGTCATTGGTGAATGAGGCAACCTTGGTAAACATTTACCCCAATCCCAGCGAAGGATTGTTTACCATGGATTACCTAGGGCAAAACCAAACCACCCTTTGGCTGGAAGTAACCAATACTGTTGGACAAACCGTGTATGAACAACCATGGGTAAATAGCCACCTTAATAAGCAAATAACGGTAGATTTAAGCGGGTTAAACAAAGGCATTTATTATGCTACCTTAAGCAGTAACAATGGCAAGGTTGTACGGAAAATTGTACTCTTTTAATTTGTTGTTTATTAATTAATTACAGAATACACCAATAGCCACTTATTTATAGGTACTTTTACAAGAACTAAATAAATAAGTTTATGAATAAACAACTACTCACCATGGCATTTATTGCAGTTTCAGGAGCTGCACATGCACAGGTTATTCCAAACGGAAATTTTGAGGATTGGTCAACCAGTTCTTATGATGAACCCAACACTTGGTTTACCTCAAACCGAGAAGCCCCTAAATTTAACACCATTACAAAAGTAACTGGATTTGCAGGTTCGGCCATTAATATTGAAACCAAAGCTGATACAGATAATCCAGGCGATTTTATTGGTGGCTTTATGAGCAATACCCCAGGTGACCCAACATCAGGACAGGGTGGAGTACCATTTAGCCAAAAGCCTACGGCCATCACGGGTAAAATTAAAGCTAACCTAATCGGTAATGATACTGCCATATTACTGGTGGTATTTAAAAAAAATGGGGCGGTAACCAGCATGAATATTTTTAAGTTAACTGGCAAAAATCAAAGCACATTTACCGATTTTAGTTTCCCCATCACCTTGGCAGCTGCGCCCGATTCAGTGGTTATAGCTTGCGCCTCAAGCAACTTGATTTCAGAACAAGGGGTAGAAGTAGGCAGTAATGTTACCATTGATAACTTGGCATTAACAGGCCCTGGAGTTACCCAAACCATACCCAATGGCGATTTTGAACAATGGACAACTGTAACCCAAAATGAATTAGATGGTTGGGAGTATTTTAACAACACTGCTGCAATAAGCCGTGTTACTGATAAATACAAAGGTACTTATGCGTTAAAATTGGAAAACATAGATTTTGGAGGAGGTGATGTAGGTTCGGGTTTTATTAGCAATGGCAATAACAGTGGATTACCATATACTAAAACTGTTGATACCTTAATTGGCTGGTATAAGTATTTAACTCCAGGTAATGATTCTGGTTCTGTTGGTGTGAGTTTAGCTAAAAATGGAATGGGTATTGGTGGAGGATTTATCTTCCTTACGCCAAAAACAACGTATACCTATTTTGAAATTCCAATTTTTGCAATGTCTGCGCCTGACTCGTTAAGGATAAATATTGCATCATCATCAGGAATGAACCCTGTTGCAGGAAGTATATTAATTATTGATGAAGTACAGCTAAAATCAGCACCTTTAAACACGGGCTTAAATCCTTTTGCTAAACTTAAAAGCTTTAGTTTGGCTTACCCTAACCCTGCAACAAATATATTAACCATACAAACCACTGAAACACATGATTTGGTGTTGACCATTTATGATGTAACAGGTAAGTTGGTAAACACCGCATCATTTACCAAAGGACAACACATTGAAGTAAACATTGGTGGTTTGCCTGCTGGTTTGTACAGCTATCAATTGCAATCAGCAGATGGGTATGTGAGCCAAAATAAATTTATAAAGGAGTAAGCATTAGCTTACAAAAAGTTTAAAAGCCGCCCAACACACTGGGCGGCTTTTTTTGTACTTGTTGGGTTCAGGCAACATATACCATTACCCAGCATAAATACCCGTTTTTAAAAACAGGTATTTATATGCTTACCCAACTCTATATAATACCGCAAATTTGTTACCGTAAAGCTTTACAAAAAAGTGGAGCAGAACCCACTTAAAAAAACGGGCTTAACAGCCAAAAAAATAAGTAAGCAATTAAACACTAAAAACATGTCAAACGCACAAACAACCGCAGGTGGATGGACTCCATACCACCCACTTACCCCGGCAGATCAACAAGTATTTAAAGAAGCAACGGCTGGCTTAGTAGGCGTAACCTACACACCACAGGCTGTTTCAACTCAAGTGGTTGCTGGTACAAACTACCGTTTTAAATGCACGGCTTCTATACCGCCTGCTGATGTAATTTGGGAAGCTATTGTTGAGATTTACCAACCACTAGAAGGTAAACCTTACATTACAGGTATTGTAAGAATTTAACGGCACTTAGCTTGAACCCCCAAAAAGCGGGTACAAAGTAATTTGTACCCGCTTTTTTATGCACCTTTTATTTATATTTGATAAGCAAATAAATTTGACATGAAACCACTGAACCCATTTAAAATTACCTACTTGTTAGCCTTTTGTTTAGGCTTAAGCCAACCCTTATTTGCCGCAAGGCCGGGAGCGTTTAATAACCAGTTGGAGTTGTTTTATTTGGCGGTGTTGGCCGTGTTGTTTGTGATGGCTAATTTTAAGCAAGTGGTGGCTTTTGTTAAAAAGCAGGTTGGTAAAGCGGGCAGGTTATACCAAAAACATATCTTATAAATTATACAGTGGCTGGTGTTTAAAATTTTATCCAGTGCCGTTGTTTGATATGATAGGGTATTCCTTTGGTTGTAATCTAGTTCACAATAGTTTGTTGAACGGCATTAAGATACTTTGCGTTTCTTTTATTTTTGGGTTTTCACCCCAAACCCGACAACCTTTTTGGCCCCGAAATCGGGGTAGGCTTTAACCTCAAATGGCGTTCAATATACTGTTGAAATTAGTAAATCCTAAGGTAAACTTGGGTGTGCCTAACCCATATAAACCATCACTTGCAACAAACTTACCACCAGCGAAACCACCGCCATTAAACCAATGATTAAAAATGCAATGGCTTTGCCTTTTACATCGGCATGTTGGGTGGCTGTTAATTCCAATACTTTAAACAAGGTTTTGGTGCAACGCCAAGCAAATACACCAAACAATAAAAATGTTAAACTAATACCAGCAATAGGTGCCATGGTGTTTTGGTTGCTCATCAGGTAGCCAATACCAATAGCTATTAAGCCGGAAATTCCACCTGAGACCAAAGCCGTTTTGGCTTTAAGCCCAATAAAAATTACGGAAGCAATGCCGCAAACAATTAGGAATACTCCGTAGCAAAAAAGTAAGGTTGCAATACTCATCATCGTAAAAATGGTTGTTTTGGTTGATGGGGTAAAGGTAAGGGTTTATTTTTTTTGTAAATAGGTATACCGTGCCTGTTTAACATCATTTATCATATTCTTGCCAATTGGTCGGGACAAAATCTGGTTTACAATCGGAGCAGTGCGCATAGCGAGTAATTTCACCACTTTTATCACGTTGCACAATCCATTTATAAACATCAGTGCTACTATCATTCAAATAAAACCACTTTTCTAGGCAATTGCCATTGGTGTCGAATCGAAAAAATGCATGCTCCTTTTTTTTATAAAAATGCTGGTAATAAACGTCTAGACTGTCATATGAGCGACTATATTTATAGGTAAAAAAAGCAACGGTATCATATCTTATGGAATCAGCATAAATCTCGCAAGAAGAGAGTATATAACCATTATCATCAAAAGTATACCTCAATTCGTGTTTACGTTTTTCTAACTCTAGGTCATGCCCAATTACCCATCCGTTATTGTTGTATAGAACTGAATAAGCTGAAAACAACCAGTTATAAGCCAATTTCCACGAAATGTAATATGGTTTTCCATCTTCAGTTACAGCATATGTTTTCACCAATTTGCCCTTGTTAAATATGAGATAGGTATGAATAAGGGCTGAGTCCGCGTAACGAAAGTAGTGATATTGTAAGGTAACAAGTATAATCGTATCCCCCTGTTTATTTCTTTTGATACGAAGTAAATCTTTTCCGTGCCTATCTTTTTCTAATTGAATCAGCTCTTTTTGAGAGTAATATTGGGGATAGTAAAAAATGGATTCTTCATAAACATCGGTATTCTTTTGCTGCTTTAAAACGCTAAATTCACTCAGTTTGGGGTTGTGTATGAGAGAAGGTGTGATACGGTAAAAGGGATCACAACTTTCGTTATAAGGTTCTTCTTCTTGCGCAAGCAGCAACCAGGGGTTAAATAGAATGAATAGCAGCAATACACGCATAGTTCCTTAAAGTTGTTTTGGCATTTACAAAATCTATGCCATGGCTAAGTTACGCTTAATTTAAAACCTGTGAACTTATACCTTTTTGAATGATAAAAAGCCAAGTGCTAGTAATGAAAAGTTAAAACGTTCAGGCTTTATAATATAGTATCACCTAAAACACAAACTTACCCAACACCCCAAAATGGTCGGAACTGCCGCCTTTTAATACCTCACAGCTTATGGGTTTGGCTTGTCCTTGCAACAAAATATAATCCAACGTAATTAAGGTTTTGCGTTTGGCCATGTTGGGGAAGGTTAGGCCAAAGCCGTTGCCAACCTCCTCATGCAGGTTCACCCAATCGTGTTTAATGGTTCTAAACATAGGGTCAATACGCATGGTGTTTAAATCACCTGTTAACACCCGCAATTGGGTGTGTGGGTAAAGTTGGTTCACCCATTGGTTTACTTGTAGGTATTGCTTTTTGCGCATGTAAAAACTTTTGCGGTACAATTTCCAAAAATAATCAGGGTGCTCAAGCGCAGCAGCAGGAGAGGCCAAATGCACATTAACCACCAAAAGCTGTTGTCGGCCTACTTGTAACTCCACAAACTGGGCCACTTGTTGTTGCTTTTGGTTCAACAAAAGGGTATCGCTTAAAATGGGGTATTTGGAGTAAATGGCTAAACCATGGGTGCCATAAACGGCTTTTACACTTTTGTAGGGGTATATTGCGCTTAAGGCTTTATCCAACCAAATTTTCCAGGCCATATCCACTTCCTGAAAAGCCATTACATCCGCTTGGTTGGCGTTAATCAATGCCAATGACAATTCAGGCGTTTTGTTTTTAAAGTACACATTGTACGTTAGCATGCTGATGGTGTTGTTGCCCACAGGTGGTGTTAAAGAGGCAAACATCAATCGGCACCACATAAACTCCAGCAATAATGCACTTACCAAAACAGCCATAATGATGAAGCGAGGGGTGCGTACTTTTTTGCGCAAGGCCAGTAAAATCAATACACCTAACCCAAACAACACCCACCTTGTTGCAATAAAAACAGCCCCAAAATAAAAGTGGTTGCGGCAACACAGCAGCAAAAAAGCAGCCAATGCCACGAGTATATAAAAAATCCTACCTAAAATTAGCTTCATTAAAAACAAGCAACCAATTGCGCTTGCAATTAAGTAAAAACAATGCTTATGTCAATTTTTAACAAGAGGGAAATTTATCTTTTTGCAGGCTCAATTGCATTATTTTGTAACGACTTGATTTTTAAAATAGGAGTAAAAACAACCAATATCATCAAAGAATGAAGGGGCAATGAGTACCTCATGGCAAAAGGAGATGCGTAAATATTAAATATGAGATAGCATAGCATAAAAACACCAATAAACGCAAGCACCTGAATCTCTAGTTTGTTTAAACTTATTTTTGACCTAAACAGCACTAACAACAAAACAGCAAGAAAAAGTAATCCCCACTGATAGGTTGTAATGAGCGGAAGGTAACGCGCATAAATTAAAAACACATTGGTATTGCTTTCTTGGTAAGTTGTAACATCTTGCTTAAACCAAGTATTGCTGGAGGTTATACAGGTTGTGTTCTCCAGAACTTCAGCGTTACTTGGTACTAAGGCTTCCTTAGCATTGGGTACTATGTAGTGGGTAAAAAAAGCCTTAGGATATGTTTTAATTAAGGTTTGTCCGTATTGCTGAAAATCTACACTTGCCAATATCCAAGCTTTTAAATAAGGGTACTTACTTTCTTCTATTGTTTTAAATAGGTATTGTTTTAATGGGTACTCTTGCCCCCACATATAATTGCTTGTAAGCCCTGATTTTAGATAAACAGAATCAGGCATTGCCATTACAAACTGATGAATTCTGCTACTTTTAGCATTTTTTTCAAAGAGCTTTTCGCTAGGTTTTACATATGGGATAATGTGTAATGCATTGTTTGCAATTTGCCAGCCGCTAAATGATGAAAATATTTTGATGCCAACTAGTTTCTTCATGTCACTATTGCCTTTATAATAGATAAAGAACCCAACAATAGCAGGAGTAAGCGTTATTATAAACCTTAAAATAGTATTTTTCTTAAAGGTATAAGCAAACAATAGCATAGAAATAATGGGGTAAAACAATCCCGAATACCTGATTTGAATAATGAATAAAAGGAGAAGGAGGTTTAACAAATAAATGCCTATTGATTGCGTTTTTAGTATCCAAATTCCAGAAGTAATCCATAAAAGAGTTAAGGATATAAATACTGAATCGCTCAATATAAAATTGGTAAGATGTAAAATGGAAAAACTAAAGAGAGCACATGTTGCAAAAAGGTAGTATTGAAAATTGCTTTTAAGTGAGAAACAAAACTTAACCATCAGGTTAAAAAACAAAGCGGAAATAGTGTGTAACATAAATTGCGCTAAAAACAATCCAGTGGTTGTTTTAGAGAAATAGCCCACAAATCTGATAAATGCGGAGTACCCATAAGGACGATACCCTCCAAATTGTCCAGTCTCCGCACAATACAAATAATTGACCGAATCAGGACTGGTTATTGGTAATGGATAGTAGCTGTAAGTAGCAATAAAAACGAGTATTGAGGTGATTACAAACACCAATATTTCAATCAGTTGTTGTTTTTGGAAAATAAATGTAGAGAAACCTTGAGGGCTTGCTTTTTTGTCCAAATTGTGCGGCACCTTATTGATTGCTCTTTTCATCCTTTTTGTCATATCCTTATGCTGCTTGCTCAATCGGTTATTTAGATTCGTGATATTCTTCCTCTGTATTTACATTCCATATGTTTGATTTATCGGTAATACCAGCTAAAATATTATCAACTGAAACCATGGCTGTAAGCATAGAATGGTCTTGGTTATTATACCGATGCATACCGTTTCTTCCAATAAGAAACAAATTTTCAAACCCACTCACATAATCAATTATTTTATCAAACTCATTGTAAGTACCAAAATAGGCAGGGTAAGTTTTAGGGACTTTAATTACAACTGCGTCCAATACGTCTGCTTTATTAATGATGCCAATTTTTTCCAACTCATCACATCCAAACGTTTTCATTTTTTCGTCTGATAAGTTCCATAGGTCATCTCCTTCATTCACAAAGTATTCCATACCAATCCATACTTTGTCAGGGTCGCTTACCAAATAAGGACTCCAATTGTTAAAAATTTGCAAACGACCTACCTTCACATCCGCTTCTTGGATGTAAATCCAATTGTCAGGTATCAATTGATTTTCGGTAGGAATGTTGGTTTCGTTTTTTATTTTTAGTTTGTTTAATAATAACCCAACGGTAATGAAGTCTCGGTAGGCTAAACCATCAGCCACTTTTTTAACCGTTGTTGGCACGTCATTGGTAAATGAGTTAATTAAATCTTTTACCGGCATGGTAGAAAAAACAAAATCTCCTTGGTGATTGCATACTTCACCAGTTTGAAGGTTTTTAATAGCCACATTAGAAACCTTATTGCCTTCAAAATCAAAATGATTTAATGCATGTTGGAAGTGTATTTCGCCTCCAAGGTCGGTTATCTTTTGAGCAACGGTCTCCCACATTTGTCCAGGGCCATATTTGGGATACATAAACCGCTCAATTAAACTGGTTTCTACCTCCTTTTGCGCCACCTCTTTAGACGATGAAGAAGTTGTTTTTTTTAATGCATGTATAATGGCCTTGGTTATTGAAAGCCCCTTTATGCGTTGAGCGCCCCATTCGGGCTTAATTTGGTTACATTTTACACCCCAAACTTTTTCTGTATAATCTTTAAAAAAAGTGTTGTAAAGCTCTTTCCCAAAACGGTTAATAAAAAAATCTTCCAATGATTTTTCGTGCTTAATGGGGAAAAGTTTAGCCATTGCATAGCTAATCCCAATTTTAGTAATTCGCACCAACCCCAGGTTACTAATGGTTTCTTTGGATAGGTTAATCGGGTAATTAAAGAACTTTCGGAGATAAAAAATCCGTGATAACCTATTCCTGATGAGCATAATTTCATCAGTTGTTTCAGGATTTAACCCAGCTTGTTCTACATCAATGGCCTTTGTTTTGCCTTGGTATGAAATGTTTATGCTGTCTTCGCCATTTACTTGTTGCAAGGGTAAAATATTCATCCACCATTGCATTACCCGGTCTGATTTTGAAAAAAAACGATGTCCACCTATATCAATGCGATTACCTTTGTATTTAACTGTTCTTGAAATACCTCCAATCTCATTGCTCATCTCAAATATTATTGGTTTAATATCAGTTCGTAACAGCATCTCGTATGCAGCAGTAAGCCCAGCGGGTCCGGCACCTATTATAATGGCTTGTTTATTCCACTGTTTCCCCATATAGATAGCAATACGTCATTTAACACAACAAGGTTGGGAACAATGGGTAAAAAAATATAATGGGGGAGATGAGTAGTAAAAGTAACCTTGTTAAAGGCTGCAGAAAAATGAATGAAGTAATTGATATTCTTTAATGGCCTATCTAAGATTTAAAAACTCGAATGCTATTCATTAAACAAGTTGTATTTAGGGATCAGCCTTTACCAAATGATGCGCTAATGCAAAATGAATTAATTGTGCCGTGTTGCTGCAGCCTGTTTTGTTTAATAAATTTTTGCGGTGGGTTTCTACCGTGCGTGGACTAATAAATAATTTTTCGCCAATTTGGTTGGTAGAAAAACCCTTAAATACCAATTGCAAAACTTCCAGTTCACGCTCAGAGAGGCTCACCTTGGGCAAGGTAGCCTCCTTTTTTGCTTTTGCCACTTGCATGGCTATTTCTTGGTTAAAATAATAGCCCTTTTCCCAAACGGCATAAATGGACTTTAGCAACTCAGCCTTGCTGCTGTTTTTGATGACGTAACCATGCACACCCAGTTGTATAAAAGGCAACAAATACTTTTCTGTATTGTGCATGGTAAGCATCATGATTTTAACTTTAGGAAAACGCAACAGAATGGCCTTAGCCGTGTCATATCCATCCATTTCGGGCATGCTAATATCCAACAGTACCATGTCGGGTGCTTGTTTTTCCATGAGGGTTAACAATTGCTTGCCATTTTTGGCAATGCCCAATACCCCCAAATCCTGTACTTGGCTTAAAATCGATTCCAATCCTTCGGCAAATACAGGGTGGTCATCTGCTATGTAAAGTTGAATGGGTTTCATGTTACGGGTATTTCAATCACTACTGTCATGCCATGTCCGGGCGAACTATCCAAATGCCAATTGCCTTTTATGGCCAATACACGGGAGGCAATGTTTTTGTAACCAATACCTTTACTGTCTTTAAGTTTGGTTTGGTTAAATCCTTTGCCATTGTCTTCATACACATAAGTAAGCTTGTGGTTAAAATAGCTCAGTTGTATGCTCACTTTGGTTGCGCCTGCATACTTTAACGTATTGCTTAACAGTTCTTGAGTAATGCGGTACAAATCTTTTTCGTAAGGTTTTAAGTTTATTTCTTGCACCGCAGTTTCTATAAATGCAATGTGCAAGGTATTGGTTTTTTCAATGGCATTTATCAATTGGGATAGGGCAGTGGCAAAGCCAAATTTTTCTAATGAACCCTCATACAAATCGTGCGAGATTCTACGCACTTCCTCACAAGCCTCATCCAGTAACACATTGGCCTCATTGTACGATTTGCCTTGTTGTTGTTGCAATTGGGCAATGGCATCTTCCATATTGGTAAAGTGCAACTTTACAGTGGCCAAAATGCTGCCCAAGCGGTCGTGCAAATCTTGCGCAATGCGTTTACGCTCTAGGTGCTGCCCTTTAAGTAAGGCATTTACCATTTCCATTTCCTGCAATTGTAATAACTCATTAATGCTTTTTTCGTGCAATTCCGCATCGCGCTGCGCTATTTTTTTGCGGTTGCGGCTAATTAATAGGAGCAGAACAACCGTAATCATAGCCATCAGCAATACAATAAAACCTATTAATAACATCAAATTCTTTTCTTTTATTTCAGCCTCCTGTAAGGCCAGTGTTTTCTCTTTTTGTTGGGCGTGGTATTTGCGTTCTGCATCTATAAAAGCAAATTGTTGTGCTTGGGTAATTAAGGTATCTTTTAATGCAGTTTTCAATTGCAAATAACGCAGCGTTTGCAACGTATCTTTTTTAAGCAAGTAAGCCTGATAAAATCCATTGATGGTTTCTTCCAACAACCCGCTTAATTGGTATTTATTGGCCGTGTCAAATGCGTGTTGGTAATAGCCAATGGCACTATCTGGTTGGTTTAACTGCAAATGCTGTTGGCCTAACAATTGAAACGCTTGGATAACCCCACTTGGGTTATTGTTTTGGTGAAAAGCTATCAGGGCTTTGTTGCCATAATAATGTGCTGAATCATCTTGTTGTTGGGCCATAAACACTTGGGCCAGCGCATAATAATCAGAACCAATATTGCTATAATTGCCCCATAATTTGCGGGCTTGTAAACTTTGGTGCAGGTAGGGCAAGGCAGCGGCTAAACTGTCCATCAGCAAATATGTTTCAGCCACATTAGGAGCCACATCAGCCACACCACGGTAGTCCTCACAACTTAAAAATAGCGCTACAGATTGTTTAAAATACTTCACCGCCAACGGATAGATGTTCAGCTTATAATAAATAATCCCCAATTGGTTGTTATTGGAAGCGCTGGCAACCACATCGCCCGCTTGTTCACTTTTTTGCAGGGCCAATAAATAAACATCAGCAGCTTGTTTTAATTGGCCTACTTGGGCATGATACAACCCCAAACGCCTGAGCCAATTGGCCTCGCAGGCCAAACTTTTTTCCATACGCGATTGCTGAACCCCAAGGGTTATTTGTTGCAGCAAATTTGTTCTGGAAAGGGTATGCCATTGGCTATCTAAACGTTCGGCTTTAGGACAAACAAAAACAGGACACCCTGCTTGGAGGCCGACATTGAGCAGCCACACCAAGCAGAGTGTTAAAAATAGGGGGTGATATTTATTGAATAGATATAACACCTTTTTTCTTAGTAATATTTGGCCAATCGAAGATACTCGTTTGATGTTTAAATTCTGCTACAACAATGGGGATACCTCCACTATAAAATTGGCCTAAATCCACCATGAAATTATCAAATAGCAATTCACTAGACGCTGTGCCTTTGTTATCCACTTCTACGTGAAGCAGAATAGCCTGCATAGGTTTATTGTTAGAATGATTAAACGTGTCCTCTTGAATTGAAATACCTTTAGTACTAACTCTATAAAAAGGACCTGTTTTGGGATTTCTGAGTTTTATTGAAACTTTAAATACAGTTGGTGAGCTTATGATTCGCTCTACTTTTAATTCAGTTATCTTAAATTTTTCGGTAAAAGTATCATGTGGTGAAGGGGCTAAATCAACTGTGCCATTATTATATGGTGGAGGATACTTAGTATCATTAATGGCAACATGATTTATAACATGATTTCTAGCATCTACGTTTCCATTAGCATCAAGAGTTTCATGGAGTAAAATAATGTCTAATAAATCTGTATCAGAGTTTATTTGTTTAAAATCATAATCAGTTATTGTATTAGGTTGAATTGGTTTTGCGTTATCAAAACTAGAAATAGTATACTTTATTTCTGTATTTGCAAGGTCAATATTGATGTTACCCGGTTTTTGCACAGGTGAACTAGCATTTGTATTTTTGTTGTAGATAGGGGACACATTGTATTCTTTTTCCGTTCCTGTTACATCTTTTGTATGAGTCAATATTAACTCATCTAAAGTTATCGTTGGCGTTGTTGACATTATTTATTTGTATTAAGATTTACCTACTCGTTAGCTTTTCGGTGTTCGCTCCGTACTGGTTTATGAGGGTGTTCCGGTTTGTCCCTGTAAACTGTTGCAACTCGTTACAGTACAAATATGGGGTGTGTTTAAAGGGTTGTACTACGTATTATTTGGTATTTTTAAAACTACGTGAAAATACTGAAAACTGCAACAAAAACCAGCAATTACTTTGTACCCATAAATGGTTGATAAGGGTAATCAACCCAACACCATTTGCAGGGCAGCCGAAAACTGAACCAGAGTAGGCAACAACAACAACCCACTTTTATAATGGAAAAACAACTCACCTTTGAAGAAATTGATGCACACATCAATGCCGCCAACCTAGCCATTTTTGAGGCAGGAGGCCAAAAAAACTTTACCGCACTGGACGTAAACACCAATCCTAGTGGGGTGCTACAAAAAGTTTGTGGCATTTACAAAGTCATCAGGCCTATTCTTGCCGGAATAGTACTTATGCCATTTATTCCAGCACCTTGGAAAGCGGCCATTAAAACATTTATGGGTTTAATGGATACCCTTTGTCCTTAATGGCTTAAAATAAATATTGCTCTTTGTTGTTTGTAAACAGCATGGAGCAATATTATTAGGATGGTGATTTGCACAAGTACTTTATTGTTTTATATTCGTTTTGTACAAATTAAACAACAAGTAGCCATCATGACTATAAATCTCCAAACCCCGGGCGTTTACATCAATGAGTTAAACGCATTTCCCAATTCAGTCGTTCAGGTACCCACAGCCATTCCTGCCTTTATTGGTTATACACCCCAAGCTTCTTACGAAGGCAAATCTTATGTAATGAAGCCGGTACTCATTACCTCTATGTCCGATTTTAACGCATTCTTCGTCAACCCAGCGTTGGCAAAACAATATTCGCCTTCCTATTATGTAACCAAAAAAACCACCGCACCCGCTGTTGGAAAATCATATTTATTTAATGGCGATAATTACAGCATTGAACCAGATCCTCGAACCATTTATTACCTCTACAATAGTGTAAAGTTGTTTTTTCAAAACGGAGGCAATGAAGCTTACATTATTTCTTTAGGTCCATATGGTACGCCTACCAATACGCCAATAAATCCAGTCGATGAAATTATCAACCCCAATGTGAAACTGGCCGATTTTCAATCCGCTTTGGATGCCCTAAAAAAAGTTAGTGAAGTAACCCTTTACGTTGCACCAGAATCAACACTATTGGCTGATGATGAATATGCCACGCTCATACAAAGTATGCTGTTGCAAAACAGCACCATGCAAACGGCCATGAGTATTTTTGATGTAAAAGGTGGGCGTGAGCCCAATCCAGCATCATGGAAAAATGATATTGCCAATTTTAGAAACGCCACGGGTAACAATGGCTTGAATTATGGTGCGGCCTACTACCCATATTTGAACACCACGATGATGCCAATTGATGAGGTAGATTATACCAACATTAATGGTGGTGATGTATCAGTGCTGATGGACTTATTAAATCCTGCATCAAACCCCAACCCAACGGCAGTTGCTATTATTGATGCCATTAAAAACGGCAATTCACTTTCAGTAGCACAAAACAACCAGGCATTAATAGCAGCCAGTAAAACGTATGCTCAGTTGTTAAGTTTAATCCTAACGCAGATGAATGTATTGCCACCAAGCGGTGCCATGGCAGGCATTTACAGTTTAACGGATTCAAACCAAGGGGTATGGAATGCCCCAGCTAATATTTCGCCTATTGGGGTAACAGATATTACCATTAAACTGGATGACAAGGATCAAGGTGAATTAAATGTGGACGCAGTAAGCGGAAAATCAATTAATGCGTTTCGGTTTTTTAATGGGCAGGGTGTATTGGTTTGGGGTGCACGCACATTAGATGGCAACAGCCAGGATTGGCGTTACATCAATGTACGTAGGACCATGATTATGATTGAACAATCTTGCCAAGATGCATTAAAAGCTTATGTGTTTGACCCCAATGACTCCAATACTTGGGTTACTGTAAAAAGCATGTTGGAGAATTTTTTAACTGATTTATGGAAACAAGGTGCATTGGCAGGAGCAACACCAAATAGTGCTTTTAGCGTGCAAATAGGGTTAGGCTCAACCATGACCGCTCAGGACATTTTAGACGGATACCTGCGGGTTACTATTTTAGTTGCCATTACACACCCCGCTGAGTTTATTGTGATAAGCATTGAACAACAAATGGCTAAATCGTAACTGCAAATAATTTATTGTCTTGGTTTTCGTTTGGTTAGTAAGCAATAAATAAGGTTATGAGCAACATACATATTCCAGAGCCATGCCACGCCAAGTGGCGCAACATGACTTCAACCGAAGGTGGCAGATTTTGCGCTAACTGCCAAAAAACCGTACACGATTTTACCAAATGGGAAGTAGAAGATATTACAGCCTACCTCAAAAAGGAAACAAGCCAGGTTTGTGGCAGGTTCAATAGTAACATCATAACAAAGCCAACTAGTAAGGTAAATTACAAGAGTAAAATTGTAGCTTATGTAATGGGTATTGTTATGTTTATCATTTCATCTTGTAGAAGCAAAACAGTCATTCAAGGAGGCCCTGTGCTTATTAATGGCGATACGCTTTACAATTGCACCCATCAAGATATTAAAACACTAGATTTTGAGCATAAGCCCAATATTAATGACTCCAATAGGGTAAAGTAATTTCATTAAATATGAATACTTTTTGGCATATTTACTCCAAACCCGTTTGAACAAAAGAATGGTAAACTTCCAAAAATAAATTCTAATCTTGTTAAAACTCTGGTTGTTTTTTATGCGAATACTATACATTATTTTTTTCTCTATTGCCAGCAATATGCTTTCTGGGCAAGCCTTGCACAGCAAGTTTAAGCAAAACCAAACCTTAACTTATGCGGAGTTGATTGATGCTTATAAAAAGTTAGATACGCTTTCAGAAGTAGCCAAATTGGAAACCTATTGTTGTGCTGATAATGGATTGCCCATTCATGTGCTGGTGATTAATAAGGATAAAAATTTTCTTCCTCCGGCTGAGGATGATACCAATCGCTTGGTTTTACTGGTAATGAATGGCATACACCCGGGCGAAAGTGAGGGCATAGATGCCTCGTTATTACTGGCTCAACAACTATTGTATGGTAAAATTCCCATTCCAGAGCACGTTACCATTTGTGTGATACCAGTGTACAATGTGGAGGGTATGTTGAATAGGCGAGCATTTGTACGCACCAACCAAAACGGCCCAGAAGAAAAGGGATTTAGGGGCAATGGGAAAAACCTAGACCTGAACCGCGATTTTATTAAGGCTGATGCTAAAAATACCTTGGCTTTTTATGAGATTTTTCAAAAGTGGCAACCGGATGTTTTTTTAGATAACCACACCTCAAACGGTGCCGACTACCAATACACCATGACCCTTATTGCTACCCAACAACAAAAACTTGGCGGTAAAAGTGCTGCATTGCTTTACAACCGTTTTTTGCCTTGGCTGAACGCTGACATGGCTAAACGCAAATGGGAAATGGCTCCTTATGTAAATATATTTGGTAAAACACCTGATGAAGATGGGTATGAGGCTTTTTTAGAAACCCCTCGTTATTCAACAGGTTACGCGGCATTGTTTGGAACCATAGGCTTTGTGGCCGAAACCCACATGCTTAAACCATACCCTGATCGCGTAATGGCTACACATGCGCTGATGCAAAGCCTAATTACTTACATGAATAACAATGCTTCTGCCATTAAACAACATCGTTTAGCAGATAGGGAGTGGTATAAGCAAGCGTTGAGTTACGAATCGAATTTTAAGTTGGATAAAAGTGTGCAAACCAACCTTACGTTTAAAGGGTTTGAAGCAGAAAAAAAGCCAAGTACGTTGGGCAATTACCAACGGTTATTTTACAACCGACAAAAGCCATTTACCAAAACCATTCCTTATTACCAATTTTATAAACCCAGCTTGCAACTTAGTTTGCCCAAAGCTTACCTGATACCGCAAAGTTGGGAAAGGGTTATTAACCTGTTGGAACGCAACAACGTGAAGATGGAACGTTTGTTAGCTGATACCACCATGGAGGTTTATGCTTGGTACATCAACAGTTATGAGTCAAGCGCGCGGCCTTACGAGGGCCACCACTACAATGCCCAAACCAAGGCCGAAAAACGCAAGGTGAAGGTACAGTTTTTACAGGGTGATTATGTGATAAGGCCACAACAAAAGGGCAGCCGCTTTATTGCTGAGGTGCTTGAACCGCTTTGTGAGGATAGCTATTTTGCCTGGAACTTTTTTGATCCCATATTAAATGGCAAAGAAGGCTTTTCGGATTACGCATTTGAAGATGATGCTGTAACCTTGTTAGCAAATAACCCTGAATTAAAAACCAAGTTTGAAGCGTGGAAAACCGCCAATCCCGAAAAAGCAACACAGTCATATGAAGTGCTTGGTTTTATTTTTAAACACTCTCACTTGTACGAAGTGGAACACAACCGTGTACCTGTGTTTAGGGTTGAGTGAAGGGAGAGGGAATTTATGAAATAATCCTCAAAGGTATTGGTAATGGTAAGTTTATTGGTTGGTTGAGAATGTTAAAATCAAAAAAAGCTTGGATAAAACAGCAATTGATAAGTGGTTTTGATTTAAAGAATAACTATTTTAGTCAGGTGAGAATTGCTTGTTGTATGCTTACCTATTTATTGCTGTTACCGGCATTGATAACGCATGCTGGTGTTAGTAGCAATCCTATTCGCTCCTTCGAAGCGTATTATGAGCAGGCCATTGCCTATGATCAACTGAACTTGTATGGGCAATGTATTGATGAACTGAACAAAGCCATTGCACATGCCAGCCGATATCAGTTAAAAGAACAGCAGATTAATGCCACCATTACCCTGGCTGAAACCTTGCGCAAAACACGCGACTATGAAAAGGCAATAGCCATGTTGTTGCAGTTAAAACAAAGCACGAATTACCCCCGCCTGCATGTGCGTAAATTAGGCCGTATGGCTGCCATACACAGCGAATGGACCCACCAGCGTGATTCCGTATTGTACTACTTAGACAGCGCCATTGCTCTGGCCGGAGCCTTAACCATGAAGTCGGAAATGGCCGCTCTGTTGAATGAATATGGATACATTATTTTAAGTGTAAACAGGGAAGATGGCCTTACCAAACTTCGTCAGTCGGCTCAGCTTTTTCGTGAAATGAAAGATACCAGCCAGTACGTATCGCCCCTCATCAATATATTACGCAGCTACCTCGACACGCGCGACCAGCCACATGCCGATTCAATTATACAGGAGCTGATACCCTTACTGCAAAACCGCAAATGGTACACCGCCCAAGTTGAATGTTATAAGCTGATTAGCAGTTATTGTAAAAATTATTTGCATGATGAACCAAAGTCAGCTTACTGGAGTTCAATGGCTGATAAAAGCACCATTGCTTACCTCGAGTCCATTAACTCAGCGCAGGTAAATGCTTTTCGCAGCATGTATGGCACACAATTATTGCGCAGACAGGTAGAAGAAATGACGCAGGAAGCGGAGTTAAAACAGGAGCAATTGATGCGGCAGGCACAACACACACGCGAATTGATTGTTTACCTCTCCATTACCGGCTTGTTAGTTGTGGTAGTGATTGTGCTTTTCTTGCGCGAGAAAAAACTCAAAAACCGATTAACCCTTAGTAACCATGCCCTGCAAGAAGGTAACGAAAAGTATCGGTTACTGATGCAGGAAAGCAACCACCGCATCAAAAATAACCTGCAAATGGTAATATCCATGTTGCAATACGACCAAACGCAGTACGATGAACAGGCCAGGGCAGGCCTTGAACGCATGTCGGGTAAAATACAAACAATAAGTGCCTTGCATAAACACCTGTCAGTTGAATTGCACAATCAACTGGTGCCTATGGACACCTATTTTCATGAAATCACCCAGCTGTATCAACGTATTGCCGGACAATCACCGCGCTTCATCAACCAAGTGGTGCTGGTACAAATTAACAGCGAGCGGTTAATTTACTTTGGACTTATTTTAAATGAAATGATTGCCAATACTTTTTCGCATGGCAATGGCAATACCATACAGATAGCCGTTACACGCCACGGTGAGGCATACCAGTTTAGCTATACCGATGGCTCTACACACTCCCCACAGGCAAAGTCTGGTACAGGCACCACCCTAATTAGGCAGTTGATGGAAAGGGTAGGAGGACACCATTTTATTTTTGAAGCAACAACCGGGAGTTACCAATTTCATTTTTATGAGTAAACTAAACATGGTGATTATAGAGGATGAGTTTTTCGCAGCCAGCCATTTGCAAACACTCATCACCTCATTGGGCTACCAAGTGGAAGCCGTGTATTACAATGCCGAAGATTTTCTGTGTAAAACCAACTGGCAGTTTGATGCAGCCATTGTTGATATTTTTCTTTCAGGAGCACTTACCGGATTGCACATTGCCGAAAAACTAAGCGAACGACAGAAACCCTTTATTTTTCTTACCGCAAACCAAGATGCTGCTACCCTTAAACTGGCTGCACGCCTTGGCCCAAGAGCTTACCTCAGTAAACCATTTCAGCCAAATGATGTGCAGGCCGCACTAGAAATGATTTCCCTCAACCAGATGCACCACATTAAAATCCGCACCCCGCATGGATATGAAGAACTCCATCCGGCAGATATTTTGTTTATCCGCTCAGATGGAGCTTACATAGAAATTGTTACCCTGAATCAAACCGTGGTACAGCGCAAATTGCTCAAAGAAATTGAACAACAGTTACCGCCTTCATTCATCAGGGTGCATCGTTCATACATCATTAATAAAGCATTTGTTGAGCATTGGACAGCTTCAGTCATCAACATTAAAGGGCATGAAATACCCGTTTCTCGGCAGTTTTACCAAACACCATAAATGACTTCATTAAGAAGATGACTTATTGAAATAGGTGACTCCAAATTGGGTGGTTTCATAAGCGGAAAGCCCGGTAATTACTGATGACAATGTACCCGTAAGATCAAAGGTGCCTTGAAATCGGGATATCGTTTCCGGGTCATCAATCGCAAAACAATCGTGGTGAAGTGTGTGAGATATTGATGTATCAAACCAGATATAATTGCCGTTTTGATAAACATCAGCAGAACAATTCAGCACCATTACCTCACCGCTTTGTATGGTACGTGGCTGGTTTCCTGTACCCAACTCACTAATCAGGTTTTCGCCAATGGTTTGCATATGAAATGGCCCAAGCCCTTGCTGATTAGGAAAGGCACCAACCAATCGGGTATAAAAATCGCCAAGTGCGCTACCCTGGCCACCTTGCGCTGCCATAAATTTAGCCTGAAGTCCAATTGTGTGCTGCCATTTATGTTGGTCAGAGGCATGCTCCATAAAATTACCCGGCCCTACCTGATAACCCAATACCACATAAGTTAATTCCACGTTGGTTCTGGGAGTATAATTCGGTACATAATCTATCACCAGCCCTGTAACAACAGTTCCATTGGTGTCCTGTGTAAAACCGATTCGCAAAAGGCGGATATCACTAAATGCAAAAGGAGTTCCCATTTTACTGCCTATTTCAATAATGGTTCCAGTATTGGTAGTGAGTTTCATGTAAGCCAATAATGGGTTGTCGCCAGTGTTCATATACACTTCAAAGGCGCTAAAATATTCACCAAAACCCAGTTGGATATTTCCTGATGAATAGCCGTTAGTGTTACCAAAATTAAATGAATTACCATCAAAGGCCGTGATGGCTACCCCGCATACATTGTTGCTTCCAAAGCCAGTTAAAGCTGATATCGGATATAGGGAAGTGTTCGAGGTGGCTGCTCCAATAGTAAGCGTTGTTATGGTATCGCTGGAAGAAGCGGATTTACTTAGTGTATTCATATGATATGATGTAGCTAAAGTGTTGTAAAGTGATTAAGATGCTGCTTGCGTTCCGGCAGCAAACACCGCAGGAAGGTTTGCAGGTTGAAGAAAATCGGCTTGATAAATGGTAGAAGCAGATTGAACATTAGCTGCCACATCACCTCCATACATTCTACAGAAAGAGGCATTGGTAAGGATGTTGGGCTGAAGTACGCCAGCATCTGAATAACAACCTATCTGATTGGTATTGGTGTATTGTTGGTATTCGCATGCATAGGTATAGGTTGGTGGAATAAATGCAGGATTTTTAATATTCACCACGGGGTTATTCACGTCTGTCAGGTCTAATTCCCCAAACTGCAAGGCAATTCCCATATTAAATCCGCCAATTCCATTGCTTATTACCACAATTTGGAAACCAGTTATCACGGTGATGTGGTTATGGTCAGTTGGAGTTGGGATATTGTTTACAAAGCTTGGCTCAAAAGTGCCAATGGTGTTAGTCTGTGAAAAAAATAACGGATAACCAAAATCACTTCCCACCCAATTGTTGTCATTGTTGTAATAATCATTCAAATCGGGGTAAAGTTGCGGGCTGGTGCTAAAGGTAAGGCCTGGCCCAACAGTGGTAACCGTGCCCTGTAAAGCAACATACACCCGGTAACCTATACCATAAAGGGTAGGGCCAGCATTATTGGTAGGTTGGCAAAACCCAATAGCACTAAAAAAGGAATTCGGGTAAGTGCCTGCCAGTGAAACCTGGTTGGTGCAAAAGTCAATGGAATTGGTATCGTTGATGTCGCCTTGTTGCCCCAATTGTTGCACGGCAATGCTGCTGGGTAACTGATCAGGACTATAGGCGCAGCTACCCAGTTGTTCAGGTGCCGATATTGTAGCGTTATCACATAAACTGGTGAGTGCGGAGTCAAACTTATGCCATACGGTATCGGGGGTACTGCAGTTACCAAAATTATTGGTAATGGAATTTTGTAAGGTAATAAGATTAGGTTGCGGGCCATTGGCTGCAATAAGCAAAGCCATTGCCGAATCATGCACATATAGGGATAATGATACCAGGTTGTGGATATAACTCATTAAACGAAGCATGGAATCATACACCGAATAATTATTGAAAGAGTTACCCGGTAAATTGTTGGATTTACTTTGTTTAAGGGCCGTAAAAATTTGCTGCCAGCGGCTAATGGCATTAGCCCCCAAACCCGAAGAAGAACTGCCCGGCCCGGTATATTGGAAAATACCAGACAGACTGGAAATATTGGGGGTTACACTGGTAATGGTTTCCAGCGAGATAAAACCGGCAATCACTGGTAAAGCACCTTCTACGCTGATATTGCTGCCCTGCATCTGGTATCCGTAACACCAGTCCTGCACAGTAACCAAGGAACTTTTGGTGGTAACCATGTATTGTACCGTATTGTTTGGCCCGGTTACCGCCTGCACGGTAGCCAATTGTTCCTGATAGGCTTTTAACATGGTGTGCACGTAAGTAAGGGTGCTGGATATTTCACCCCAATGTTTTGAAAGTTGCTCATCATTAATGGCATTTACCACATTGCCCAACCCTTGCACAATATCTTGTTCCAGTTGTTCCAAGATGTTTGTAAGCTGTGACGATTGGGTGCCGGTAAGGGTAGTAATTAGCTTATCAATGTTGGCCCCACAAGAGGCTACTGCGCCTATGGCATTAGCAATGGTTTTAATGTTTTCAAAGTTAATTCCTGACATAGTTTTTAAATTAAAGGTTAAACAAACAAAAGTTTCAAGGCTAAATGATGCCTGATGTAACAGCAAATTAGTGTTGCCACCAACAACTTTAATTGAATTGTAATGAATAGCCTTTTTTTGTTGTGAATGGTGCAAGGCCATCCAAACGGTCAGGAATTTGATGTGCTGATTCGCTTAAAAACGAGCAAGAAAAAGGGCAGGGGCATTGCTTAAATATTCAGCCCCACATAAACTCCAACAACTGTTGGAGAAATATAAAAGCTAAGAAGAAACCAGCGCAAAACAAATGCGGCCTAAATAGCTTGAGTAATTAAAGTAACTTGGTGTAGAGTAGGTGAGGGCATAACCAAATAATCATTCAATTCGTTGAAAAGATTAACCATATAAAGTACATTTGAATCGCTATTTAAACTATAACCCTATGAATGATTATAAAACATCAATTTCTGAAATACTTAAGGAGAGACTTACAAGCCCATTATATGGAACATTTACAATAAGCTGGGTAATATGGAACTGGGACGCGCTTTATGTGTTGATGTTTTCAGGTAATGATTACCGCACACTATTTAAAATATCATTAGCTAAACATATTATAACGAACAATATTAATCATGCATTATATTATCCAATTATATCAACAATAGCTGTTATCACTGTGCTTCCATTGTTATCAACTGGAGCATTTTGGTTAACACAAAAATATAATGGTTGGAAAGCAAACATAAAAAACAGGCTTGATAAGAAAGTAAATGTTGATATTGAAAAACATCATGGTTTAAAACTGGAATTAAGGAGAATAAACCGTGAGCATGCGGAATTAATTATTGAAAAGGAACAAGAAATAGCGGATTTAAAGGTATCATCCACTACGATTGAAAATGAAAAGAAAGCTTTGCAAGACAAGCTGATTGAGGTTGATGAAAAGTTAATAATGCAAGAGCATCTTATTGATGTATGCCATGATGAAAAGAACAAATTTGAGGGGAATTTTAATAAAAGAGGTATTGATATTGACCGATTAACCAAGAAATTGGAGAGTTTACAATTGGTAAATGATGAACTAAAAGCTGAAAAAGAACATTTATTGAGTATACAGCGCATAGATGTATTTCAGCTTGGCTTAAGTAACAGAGAGGTCTTTGAAAACTTATTAGATTCGTTCGATTTAAACCAAAAATCAAATATTTTAAGACTTTTTACCAACTATGATAATATTAGGCAAAATATATTGTTAGAGCATATAAACTATGAACAGGTTAATGATTTGATAAAAGCAGATATTATTGAATATTATGATGAAAATTATACCTTAACAACACTTGGTGAGTTATTTACTCTAGCACTTATAGGTAATATTAATGAATTAAAAATGTAGGCTAAGACACGTTGCAAAATTTAATTCTTACTCTCTAATCCTTTATTAGTTTTCCAACAACTGTTGAATCAACAGGTTCAACTACAATATTGCAGATAACAATTTGAGGATTTTTATCGGTATCTCTAAAACTAAAATAACGAGTTAATATTTTAAAAACTTTGCGCTTACGTTCAAATTGAGGGTCATCTAAACTACTTCTTTGCTTTTGAATATCAACTTCCAAGGAGATAAAGTCATTCGGAAGCGGCAAATCTCCTATAGAATCGGCATGCCAGCCATTTTCGGTTAAGTCTTCTTCGTAAGGTCTTCCATCTGTATTATCGGGATCAAGTTCTTGAATACGAACTCTTATATTTTTCTGATTTTCCCATTCCACATTTAAACAAGATTCTAATGGCATAGTGCTAGATTATTAATGTTTTACAATTTTAATCAATTCAAAATTACTATCAATATTAAAGTTTCTTTATCTCCGCAAGCCTAAGTCCGGTTACTGCTTTTATTTGGGCTTCTGGCATACCAGTAGCTTTGAGTTTTTTAGCAATATCAAGTGCCTTTTTCCTCTCCGCTTTCGACTTCTCAATATCCAGTTGCATTTCTTTCAGGTGAGTTTCATCCTTATCAACAATGCGCCAAGTGTCGCTCTCTTTTAGTGCGTCCATAATGCCTTTTTCTGCAAAACTCACGTGCTTTTTTTCTGAAATAATCAGGTGGTCAATCACATCAATGTTAATAATTTCGCCTACTTTCAACATGCGGTCGGTCATGGTTTTATCAGCAGCAGAGGGGGTTAAGTCTTCGCTAGGGTGGTTGTGTACCAGTATCAATTGCACCGCCAATTTATAAATGGCCATCCTAAACACATCAGGCGGGTTGGCTGCCACACGGTTTTGTTGCCCAAGGCCAATTAACTCAATAAATAAAACTTTATTTACATTGTTTAGCCCAACCACCCAAAAATGCTCCTGTGCGCGGCCAACCTTGTTTTCGCGTTTCAGTATTTGTTGCATAATGGTGGCAATATCCTTGGCATTAAGCACCTTTATTTGCTGTTGTTTGGTTAAGCGCACATTCATGGGGTAAATATAGGAAATTGTGAAGCGAATATAAGAAAAACCATATGCGGGTATTGGATAAAGTTGTTAAAGATTATTTGCATGCTGCGAGGGCAGGGGGGATAAAAGTATAAACCAAGCCCATTTATTCAACCCACAACAAAGCCGCTAATAAATAGTTATATTTGTGGTAATCTAAAAAATAAAAATGAAAGAAGTCGAAGACTTTTATATAGAATTAGAAAATAAGGACTTTTCTGAAGGTCATCCAGAAATTGATGCTAATAAGGCTTACATAGATATTCTTGATACACTTTCTAAGATTAATGAACAGAGTCCACTGAAAGACAATAATATTCTGCGGCTACTAAATATTGAACGAGAAGCCATACAGTTTGTTAAAACCACTGAAGATGGCTTGAAGCCAAAGATGTCTGGCAAAGGGAAAAATGAGGATGGGGAAGAAGTTGACGTTGAGTGGCCAGATAAGAGATATTTTTACAAAGACGATTATGAGCATGTATTAAGGAGATATAAAGAAACAAAGAATATCTTTTTAAAAACCGAATTTGGATTGTTTCTGTTTTACGCAGATCATTTAAAGAATAATAGTGATGTGCTAGAGCTTCTAAAAGAAATAGACGCACTTGCCGAGCAGCATATAAGTAAGATTTCCCCTGATAATAAGAACCACTCAGCTTTACATTATTACAATTCTATTAAGCACGTTTTTTTTATAGGAAATTCGAGGAGAAAATCGGACGAGAAAATTAGTGCATTTATAGATGCGGTTGCGACTAAATCATATCAAAGACATTTGGAATGGTCTTTTGATAATAACGGTTCTATGCGTTTTGTTTTGGACTCGACAAATTTGATAATCGACTATTTGCCCTTATTTAAAAGCCATGATCTGTCAGCCGTTTCAGATAAAAATTATGCAGCTTATCTCGAAGAAGCAAAAAGGTATACGTGGGGAGCCATATACATTGCTGACGTTAGTTATAAGCTCGCAAAAAAGATTAATAATACCAAATACGAGTGGCAACGGCTTTCTGCCCAACAATACGAGAAATTAGCCGATAATGCAGATAAAAACAGCAACCTTGCCCATGTAACTTTCATTGAAAAAGCTATTAGAATCTACAAGGAGATAAAAAGCCAAGGAGATGTTGATCGCCTATCTCAATTATATCAAAAGAATCGGGAGGATATACGGTTATCGGAAATACGACAATCCTTGCCTGATGAAGCTTCTGTAGAAATATTCGAAAACATTAAGCGTGTAGTAACCGATGGCTCAGAAGCTGATATAATAAATGAATTATCAATAACAACCATGTTCCGGTCAATCGTGGAGTTACGTGCATGGAGTGAGGAGCAGGCTAAACAGACCGTTTTAACAAATTTATTTCCAACAAGTATTCAGGACAAATTCGGGAATACTATTGATGTATATAGTACAGAAGAAGAAAAAAAGGAGTTTAATTTCTTACAGACTTATGCATTTAATTTCCAAATAGGTAGTCAAATTCTTATCTCTCTTGCTATCGAAGCAGTAAAAGCCGACAAATTATCTGCAAATGGGCTATTAGATTTCCTATCTAAAACAACATGGATAGGCCAGCCAAGTGTTCGCAGAACTCATGGTAAGGATTATTCAGTAAGCCACCTTGAATTAATTAGGCCGGGCATTGAATTGTTATTTGATGAATTGAAAAAATGGACAAAAGATAATTCATATACACCTAATTTCATTTGTGCTACAGATTCATTGGCTATGAAGATTGAATATCTATTAAGGGAAATGTGTTACAAAGCCGGTATTGTGACCTTTAAGCCAAATGAAAGGGACAAGCGGATTGTGATGGAGAAATTGTTTGATGATTTAATAAGAGACTTAAAACCATATCTCCGTGAGGAAGAGTACTACTTTATCACTTACGTAATGGTTAATAAGATGGGGGTAAACCTTAGGAATAAAATTGCACATGGGTTAAGAGATAATATTGAATATGGAATCGATGCGCCCTTTTTAATTCTATCAATTATTCTTAAATTAGCACATTATAAATTTCAGCAATCGGAATAAAATGAGTATTAAAGCTGTTGAATTAAATAAATCTGCGATTAGCGACAGGCTGAAAGAGTTGAATAAATTCTTTATAGTAAAGTCTTTAATCGAAAAGAAGGATTTGCCGAATAAGCGTATCAGTGCTTCCAAGGATTTAAAGTACATTTCATTGCATGAAAAGGCAGAAACTTATAGAGATCAAATAATCGATGAGGAAATTGCTAATACGGCATATTCTTCAAATGCAATCGAAGTAGTCCATGTTATAATTGATAAGCTTAAAGATGAAGAGCTTATTGAAAGTAATGTTGCTATTCATTTATTTCCAATGTCCAATGGCGGTTTTCAAATAGAATTAGATGGGGAAGGTGTAAAAGCAGATATTGAAATAAATCAAGATGAGTCAATCATTTTTACGCGTTACGAAGGAGAACACAATACTGCAACTGAAGAGCATTATGGCTCAGGCTCAATAGGTCTTTTAATTGACAGCATTCAAGAAAATCTTTTAGAATATGTTTGACCCTTCTTATGAAATTCAACCCGAAAATGAATTGCTAAGAAGAGTCCCTACAAAAAATCAAAATGACAAAGGGAATGATTTCATAAAAATTCTTCCTGACGGCAGAAAGACGGTAACTAGGTTAGCATTCAGACCAGATCCAGTGAGAGATGTAAATGGATTGTCCACAAGCATCGTTCAACTTGTCCAATCAGTTGAACTGCTTTACAATCAACAAACACATCTAGGAGTCTTTGTTACCAAGAACCAATGTGATGGCCTTGGGTTAGTTTGTGTACATGCTCCAGAAAGTGGGAATCCTGAAGATATTGGATTTGCACATGCCCATATTTTAGGATTAATGAATCGAAAAGACTTACAAGCTACTTTAGCAGAAATATGCACAATCTTGTAACGATTGAATGTCTTGGGCATAATGTCCTGAAAAAATCCGAACCATACTTATTTGATTTTATTATTTTTACATTGAGATGTATGTAAAAAAAGCCAAGTAAATTTTTAAAGTAGATATAACAATAGCCCCCAATATAGCATGTAATCAATACTTTGATTTAAAATATTGCATGAATTTTAAATAAAAATAAATGCGTATGCGTTTATTTATTACTTTTGAAGAAGGAATAATTGATTATGGCACAGTTAGATGAACTTAAAAAGCATTTAAAGCGGGGTAAGGTGTACAGGAGAAAAGACTTAACGGCTTGGTCTAAAGCTGTTGATAGGCATTTAGAGCAATTGGTTGAGGATGGAACGCTTGAAAAGCTTTCCCAAGGGTTGTATTATTTTCCTACGCAAACAGCATTTGGCAAAACACCACCTGATGAAGCTGTTTTAATAGCCAGTTTTTTAAACGACAACAGATTTTTGGTTACTTCACCAAACACATACAACAGTTTAGGCGTTGGCACAACACAGCTGTATAATAAACGGGTAGTTTATAACCACAAGCGGCATGGCGAAATAAAACTCGGCAATAGAACATTTGATTTTCAGTTAAAACACCATTTTCCAAATACGGTTACTACGGAGTTTTTGTTGGTAGATCTTGTCAATAACTTGGAGCAATTGGCAGAAAATCAGCATGAGGTTTTGAATCAGGTGTATACTAAAGTGGCTCAAGTAAATCCTCAAAAGTTCAAATCCTCATTAGCAAAATATGGGAATGCCAAAACCAAAAAACTATTGCAGCCTGTATTAAGCAAATCAGCCAAACCATAATCCCGGGCTTAAAAGCTTAGTTATTATACTAAGTGTACATATCGGATTTATGCCTGATTGAGTAATTCAAGGCCGTTAAAACCGACAAGCAAGCCAGTTCGTTATGTATATAAATTTACCTTATAATTAACATTATGTTAAATAGTTAATTTCTTTGGTTACCAGCAAGTTATAGCCTTATTCCATAAAAAAAGCTGCTTGGTGTTACCCAAACAGCTTCTTCACTTCTATCCTGTTTTGTAGTTATTGTTTAATAAACTTAATGGCCTTATGGGTATCTCCCAATTGTACGTTTAAAAAATACAACCCAGTTTTAAAGGTGGCCACATCCAGGTCAATTTGTTGTGCTTGGTCTACGTTAATGTCATTCCAAGTTTTTATGGTTCGGCCTGTAATATCTGTAATTTCTATGGTGGCTTTTGCGGCTGTTTCCATAGCTGGAATATTTACCACCAACAATTCGTTACACGGATTCGGATAAACTTGCACCAATGTTAACGCTTGCTTATTGGCTGTAATTTTGGTGGTTTGTTTATTCGGCATGGTTGATTCTCCTGCTTTAGGTTTAGCCACCATAAACGAGCTGGCCAAATTACGCACACCTATGGGGAAAACTCCTGTTAAGCCATTCTTAGTATACGTGTAAGGATTACTTCCTGAGGCTGCTCCAGTTGATACATTTGTTCCAGCACCATTGTAAGTAACCATCATTAAATTGTTTCTGTTAAAGGATGGCAACTCGTCTGCACCTGTCCATTGCACTTGTACATTTAAGTTTGAACCACCTGCTACGCCTTCGTTTAATAACCAGGTTTTGGCCACAGCACCGCTGCTTAAGGTTGTTCCTGTTGGGTTATTGCCATTGTACGACCCATTTTGGAAATTCAATACCCGCAACGCAAAAGCATCTGCCGTTCCGGTATTGGTTAAGGTTAATGGCGAATATAAGGTTCCCGAACCTCCTACAGGGTAAACAATTGCTCCTGTTCTGCCACCTGCACCAATACCTTGTTGTATAATGCGTCCGGTTCCGTTAGTAACCACAAATGAATTGGCGTTACCACCAATAATGGAAGCTGTTGAAGTCAAAGTCAAATCAAAATTACCCAAGAATAGTTTTCCGTTGGTTAAGGTTAAATTGCAGGTTAATGTGGCGTTTCCGGTAAGCTGCACACCAGCCGCATTGTTTACCGTAATGGAACAATAAGTACCTGCCAACATGTTTTGCGATGATGTGCCGTTAAACACAATACTTCCTGATGTTTGTGGAGGTGCTGGAGGCCCACTTACAATACCAAATGGATTTAATGTGGTAACACCAGAGCACTGTAAAGTATATGGATTGCTGCCCGAAGCTGCCCCAGTAAACTGGGCAATACCTGCTCCATTAAATCGGTTGATGGTGGCGTTGTTGCGTGTAAAGCCACTTAACTCGTCTGTTCCATTCCATTGAAAAGTTAAAGCTAAGATTGAACCTCCTATAGCTATCTCATTAATAATCCATGTTTTACCAACTGCATTGGTGGTATAAGTAACTCCTGTTGGGTTGTTTCCGTTATACGAAGTATTCACATGGTTTAACAACCGCACCATAAAATCATCACGTGTTCCGGTATTGTTCATCACCATTGGGGTGTATGAACTGGCCGATGCCCCAACCGGGAAAAGAATATTTCCTGTTCGTCCACCCAAACCAACGTTTTGTTGGATAAGCCTGCCCAAACCATTGGTTACAATGTATGAAGTAATATCGCCACCGCTAATAGTAGCTGTTGCGCTAATGGTTAAATCATAATCACCCAAAAGGATAACGCCCTTGGTTAACTTTAGCGTGCCATTAACCATTACATTTCCAGTTAAAGCTGCTCCAGCTGCATTGCTTATTTCTAAAGTACCGTAAGTTGAACCCGGGATTTTTTGTGAGGCTGTTCCCACAAATGCCACTGTTCCTTGGGAAGCATCAAAAGTACCTGCCACGGTAATATCGCCTAATACCGTTAAACGGTTTGAGCCCGAAGCAAAACTTAAGGTTCCGTTGGGTTGAACAGTAATATGGTTTGCCACCGCATTGGTTACATTGATCACCGGGCTAAATTTCACCGCGTTTTTATCAGGCACCACCACGTTGGTTAAAGCAGTTGGTACACTGCCGCACCAATTGGCAACATCACTCCATGAGGTATTGCTAGTGCCATTCCATATTCCTGATGCAGTTACTGCAACGGTAACTGGAGTGCTGTAAGCTACCGCACAATTACCTGATTGAACCACTGCCCTTAATTGTGAAGTTACATGTAAAGCCGTATTTAAGGTGGCATTGGCACTATTTGCCATATCAGTCCAGTTATCAAATTTGGTGTTATTGGCCACTTGCCATTTAACAACCGTTCCAGTTTGGCCCGATAAACTTACCGAAGCGGTGTTTCCAGAACAAATGTTTGGTGTAGACGTATTTGCAGCGCCTCCCACCGTTGTTGGTGCTGCTGTTACAACCGTTTGGGTTGAGAACAATTGCGTGCCGTTTCCGCTTCTTACCACGGCCCTAAAAGCGGTAGTTTGCCAAATTACCGGAGCTTTGTAAGTAGCAATGGTATTGTTAATGGTTGTCCAGGTGGTAAAAGGAGCCGGTGCCGATTGCCAACTTAAAATGGTACCCACATGCCCCGAAAGTGTTAATACATCGCTTGCCAAGCCCATACAAACAGTTGTTCCTCCTGTTACTGCGCCAGCAACCGTTGCTGGTGGTAAATTATTATTGTAAATGGCTAAAGGTGTTAAACTGGTAATGCCACTGTGCGAAAAGGTATAAGGATTGATGCCACTTGCAGCACCGCCAACCAAACCAGTTCCTGCGCCATTGTAAGCCACCAACATGGCATTTGTTCTTGTAAATGCAGGCAACTCATCATCAGCAGTCCACTCTAAAGTTACATTTAGGTTCGATCCTCCCAATACGTCTTCATTAATTAACCATGTTTTAGCCACTGCTTCTTTTTGGAAAGTGGTTCCTGTAGGGTTGTTTCCGTTGTATGAAGAGTTTTGGTGATTGAGTACCCTTACTGAAATGGCATCTTTTGTTCCTGAATTTGATAAAAGTACCGGAGAGTAACGTGTGCTTGACACACCAACGGGATATAAGATATTTCCAGTTCTTCCGCCCGCTCCTACGCCTTGTTGTATCAATCGCCCGGTGCCATTAATAATCACAAACGATTTGATGTTTTGTCCGGTAATGTTGCCTGACTCAGTTATAATTAAATCGTGTTTATCTAAATAAATAAAGCCATTGGTTAAGGTAAGCGTGCCTGTTACGGTAACATCGCCTGTTAATACTTTATCACCACCACCCGTTACGGTTATTCCGCAATAAACACCGCCTTGTATTTTTTCGGTACTGCCGCTTGAGTAGGTTACCCCTCCACTACCACCAACTGTTACTAGCGTTGACGTTGAATAAGCAACCGGGGCACTGCCATTTTGCACCACTGCCCTAAAAGCATTGGTATTGGTTAACGGCCCTGAGGTAAACTGTGTTCCGGTGTGGTTAATATCTACCCAAGAAGTAAACGGTGATGAGGCACATTGCCATTTAACTACTGTTCCGGTGTGTCCAGATAAGGTTAATACTCCACTGGTTGAACCTGAACAAACAGATGCTCCTCCTGTTACATTACCACCAACTGAAACCGCTGGAGGAGGCGGTGGTGGTTGAGAACCTGAACTGGTAATACCTAATGGATATAAAGTAGTTACATTGTTTACCCTAAGCGTGTATGGATTTGTGCCATTAAACACCGCTCCTGATAACGCAGTTCCGGCTCCATTGTAAGCATTCAATTGTGCATTCGTTCTATTAAAACCACTAAGTTCATCCGCTTGATTCCATTGAACAGACACCGCCAAGTTACTTCCCCCGGCATTAGATTCACCCAGTATCCAAGCTTTTCCTACTGCATTGCTTGTAACAATATTTCCAGCAGGTGACCCAGAGTTGTAAGAAGAATTTAAAACGTTATACATGCCAACAGAATAATCATCGGCTGTACCGGTATTATTAATCATTATTGGGGTATATGAGCTGGCATTGGCTCCAACAGGAAAAGTGATATTTCCGGTACGTCCGCCACTTCCAATATTTTTGATAATTAAACGTCCGGTGCCATTTGCAACAATGTATGATGAGGCGTTGCCTCCCGAAATACTAGCGTTACCCTCTAAAATTAAATTATAGTTTCCTAAATAAACAATACCATTATCAAGTGTTAGTGTACCAGTTACAGTGGTATTACCCAATAAAGTTTTAGGGCCTCCTCCACTAACACGTAAACCACCATAAGTAACTGCAGGAATATTTTGTGGAACGCTACCTCCAAAATTTATTGTACCACCTTCGGGTCTAAACTTCGAGCCGTTAGCTAACGTAAAGTTACCTCTTATGGTAAGTGTCTTCCCAACGTAGGTATCAAAATTCAATCCAGCAAATTCACCCACATAAATGTTATTGGCTTCCGCATTTGTGTCAACGTTTACAAAATTAGTTGCATACTTTACAAAGTCTGGAATAACAACATCAATTGTTGCATTTGGTATCACATCACATACCCATGATCCAGGACGGCTCCATCTGGGATTGTCTTGTAAAAAAGTCCCCAATGGCATCGTATATACCTGCACATTCCAAAAACCACTTATGCCTTGGTTACAAGGGGCAGATTGAACAATAGCCCTTACTCTAAGTGATGAAACAACAGTAATTTGAATAGACGTAGCAGTACTATTGATATCAATCCAATTGTTAGGTTGAGACCAAAGTTCATATTGCCATTTTAGCACGCTGCCTACAACAGTACCCACCAAATTAAACGTTACAACTGTTCCCGGACAAGTGTTGTTAATATTGCAGGTCACTGAGCCGGCCTGTGTCATTGGCGAAACGTTAATTAGTGCAGTATCAGAGAACTGTTGTTGGCTTCCATTTTGTAAAACAACTCGATAAGCTGTGCTGCTTTGTAAATTACTAACGGTAAATGTGGTTGATGTGTTGGTAAAATCAGTCCACGTGGTATAGGGTGCCTGTGCTGATTGCCATTTAACTACAGTACCAGTATGGCCACTTAAAGTTAAATTAGCCTGATTAGTAATTAACTGACATACGGTTGTTCCTCCATTTACCTTACCGTTGGTTGCAGCAGTTAAATTTGAACTGAGAATAACAAAAAGGAATGAAAGGCTAAAAAACAGGTTTTTGATGGTTAGTGATTTTAAAGGCATGTTATTTTAAATAAATATTGACACCAATATATTTATAAAATTCACTTATGTACATTATTTTATATTTTTATACAAAATACAAAATAAATAGCTTTTTAGCTGGTTTGCTAACAATGCTATTCTTGGCTTATTAGCAAAAAAGCTGAAGTATGAACATACTTCAGCTTTTTTAGGCCTACTCAAATTGGGTAGTTAATTACTCCATCTCGTCAATCATTTTCTTCAACTCCATAAATTTGGCTTGATCGTTTAAGTTGCCATAAACAGATTTTTTAGACTCTAAAACCATCAGTTTTAAGTGATTTTTTTCACGCTTTTTTTCTGCATCTGCTTCGCTCATGTTTTCTGCAATGGCCATGGCATCGTCAAAATGTTTTAATGCACGGGTTAAAAGATCTTTTTGTTGTTTTTGCAATGGCGCTAACTTCCTATCATATTCCTCTTGTGTGGCTGCATTAAGCGCGTTAATCTTAGCAACCAACTCCGTATTTTCGTAGTTGTTTAATAAAGCACCCATGGCATAATGTCCATCAAAATTCTCAGGGTCTAATTCAATTACTTTTTTATAATCAGCTTCTGCCTTAGCAGCACTTGCTTTCATTTCTTTAAATAATGAGTCGGCCAATTGCTGTTGCTTTTTGGCTTGATTGGTAAGCTTGGTTTTATTGGCCGGAACTTTTTCTGCCTTAGCTTTTTTGTTTAATGCCTCAGCTTCATCTTTGGCTAATTCACTGGCTTTATATTTTGATGAAGCAAATTTGTCGTAAATATTTCCCCTTACATAAATTAAGGTGCTATTTTCAGGAGTTGATTCTAATGCTTCATTGATTTTGGCCAATAACACGTCAGATTTATTTTGCTTCAGGTATATATTTAGCTCGTAGTTAATCAAATCTTTTTCTGAAGGGTAACGCTTACGGCCTGCTGAAACCACTTCTAGGGCTTTGGTAGTATCTCCGCTTATTAAATAAGTTTCAGCGTTAAAATAATAAATCAATGGGTCATCATAATTCAAATCCATTAATTTTTGAGAATATTGCTGGGCAACTGTATAATTGGCATCAACAAAAGCAGACCTGTAAATAGCGTTGTAAATATTTTTATCTGTTAAGTTATTTTTTCTAAGCGTATTTTCTTTATCGTATTGCACATTGTCAAGCACGTATCCAAAAAACTTAACGGCTTTGCTGTATTCTTTCTTTTGCAAAAAGTCGTAAGCTGCATTATACGCATCAAAAGAAGATTGAATAATAGCCACATTTTTACAATAGTATTCATATTTGTTCTTTACATCTGCTTTAACGCAGCCTTTAGCTGCAAGCACAAATTGTTCAACACTATTGCCATCAATTAAACTTTTATATTCTGGATTTCTTAACAAGGTATCATATATGGCTGTTCGGTAAAACCACATTTTGAGGTTATCTTTAGTTTCTTCATGAACAGCTGCTTCATCAATAGCCTTTTTGGCATCAGTCATTTCCGCATTTCTTAAATAGATTGCTGCGCTTTCTACATTGTTGTTTTGGGCAAAAGCTGCATTTACCAAAGCTGCCATCCCCAACATCACTAAAACTTTCTTCATAGTTTTTATATTTACTTAAAGTGGTACAAACTAAAGGTTATTTGGTTAAAACTAAAAACCCCATTTTGCATATTATATTGTTAAGTCATTGTTAAATATAGAATAGTTGTATCTAAAAATTGGGTTACAAACAAATTAGTTGTGTAATTGCAGGTGTTTATAGGTTGAGTAAAGCTTATTTTTGCAGCAAACTTATGATTAAAGATAATAAAGGCTATTTGTTTAAAGACCGCGAAATTAGCTGGATGCTTTTTAACGAACGGGTACTTCAAGAGGCTGAAAATGAAGAAACTCCTTTGTTGGAACGGCTTAAGTTTTTGGCTATTTTCTCCTCTAATAATGACGAATTTTTCAGGGTTCGTGTAGCTATTTTATTGCGCAATCAAAAATTGGGCAAACGCTCCCCCATTCAATTTCCACCTGAGGTTATTCTGTCTGAAATACAACGGTTAGCTATGCTTCAAAACAACCGGTTTAATAAAGCATACGACCATATTATTGAAAAACTGGCAGAAAACAATATTGCTATATTAAACGAGAACCAGCTTACTGATGCCGAAAAGGCGGCTGTTGTGCAATACTCAAGAAATGATGTGATGCCCTACCTTTTTCCTGTGCTTATTGATGAGGTTAAAATAGTTCCACATTTAAAAGACAGGGCCATTTACCTGGCCGTTCGCATGACGGACTCCAAGGGAAAACTAAAACCCAAACATGCCATTATTGAGATACCGGATACCCCGTTAAAAAGGTTCTATCAGTTGCCTCAAGTTGGCACGTCAACACATATTATGTTTTTGGATGATGTAATTAGAACATCATTACACACCATCTTTAATATTTTTGATTTTGATGAATTTGAGGCCTATACCATTAAACTTACCCGTGACGCGGAATTTACTTTAGATGAGGAAGACGGGGATGATTATCGCAAAGGGTTGCTCGAAAAAATACAACGTAGCCTTAAGCAACGTTCATCCGGAAGCCCTACCCGATTTGTGCATGATGCTGAAATGCCCAGGCCCATGCTGGAGTTTTTATTGGATAAATTGCAATTGCGCAATGTAAACCTCATCGCTGGCGGACGTTACCATAACTTTAAAGATTTTATGGATTTCCCTAAAGTGGGCAAGAAAGAGGATTACTATCAACCAATGCCACCTATTCCTATAAAGGCACTGGATGAAAGCCGCACCATGTTTGAGGCCATTACCCAACGGGATTATTTTTTAAATCATCCTTACCAAAGTTTTGATTACCTGATTCGTATGCTGCGGGAAGCGGCTATTGACCCCAAAGTAAGCGCTATACGCATTACATTGTATCGGGTAGCCAAACACAGCAATGTGGTAAACGCCCTCATTAACGCAGTAAAAAATGGCAAAAAAGTTACTGTACTTATGGAGTTACAAGCGCGGTTTGATGAGGAACACAATATTTACTGGACCAACAAACTGCAAGAGGCTGGCGCAAGGGTTCACTTTGGTAAACCTGGGCAAAAGGTACATACCAAGGTATGCATGATAACGCGGGAAGAAGATGGCAAACAAGTCAGTTATGCCCACTTGTCAACAGGCAATTACAATGGCGTAACATCCCGCATTTATTGCGATCATGGCTTGCTTACCAAAAACACCAAATACACCAACGATTTGGAAAAGTTGATGGATACGTTGTTTCAAAGTCCACGTAAAAGCAAGTTTGAATATATTTTGGTAGCTCCTGATAACATGTATAAATCATTTGAGCAATTGATTGAAGCTGAAATAAAAAATGCCCGTGCGGGTAAGCCAGCCTATATTATTGCCAAGATGAATAGTTTATTGGATGAGGCAATTATTAAAAAACTCTATGATGCCAATAAGGCTGGCGTAAAAATACAATTGATTATTAGGGGAATATGTGCCATCGTGCCTGGTATTCCCAACCTGAGTGAGAATATCTCTGTGATTAGCATTATTGACCGCTTACTTGAACATGCCAGGGTTTACGTGTTTTGCAACAACGGCAATGAAAAGGTTTACTTGGCTAGTGCTGATTGGATGACCAGGAACCTGTTCAATCGCATTGAATGTGGTTTTCCTATACTTGATGAGGAAGTGAAAAAGGAATTAATGGACATTATACACATTCAATTAAACGATAATGTAAAGGCCCGCATTATTGATAGCGCGTTCGACAATAAATATGTGGTAAACGAGAAACCGCCAGTAAGGGCGCAGTATGCCATTTACGATTACTTAAAGAAAAAATACAGCTAGTCGCACGCCTCTAATAAAATTAATTACCTTTGTTTTGTAAAAACATCCTGTCGCCTTCCGCCTTAGCGGGATGAGGAAAGTCCGGGCAACAAAGGGTGCCGTACTACCTAACGGGTAGGGAATCCAATATAATGTTGGATTTACAGCCAGTGCCACAGAAACAAACCGCCTCAAGCAATTGAGGTAAGGGTGAAAAGGCGGTGTAAGAGACCACCGGTTTTGCAGCAATGCAAAATGCTAGGTAAACCTTACGGGTTGCAAGGCCAAATAGGTTACGAGGTGTGGCTTCGGCTATACAAAATACGACCCGTATTTTCGTAACGGGTAGGCTGCTAGATTCCGTTTGTGAAAACGGAGCCAGATAAATGACAGGTATATCCTGAAAAGGATGAAACAGAACCCGGCTTATCGTTTTTACATCTTTATACAAGAGACGCTTAGGCGTCTCTTGCCATGTTAAAGCCTCGCTATTGCTTTTACCAATTTAGGCCCTTTATAAATAAACCCAGTGTACAATTGCACCAAAGTGGCTCCTTGCTGCATTTTTTGCTGTGCTTTTTCTGCCGAATCAATGCCCCCAACACCAATTAATGGAATACTTCCCTGGCTATTTTGTTGCAGGTAGGCCAATACTTCTGTTGAATGATTAAATAGAATTTTCCCACTGAGGCCACCTGCACCAATCTGTTCAATATCAATAGGTTTTGCCAGCAATCCTTCCCTGCTTATGGTGGTATTTGTGGCCACCACTCCATCTATGCTTGTTTCCTTTACAATATCAATTACATCCTGCAATTGTTCGGGGCTTAAATCTGGGGCAATTTTAAGTAACACAGGCTTAACGGGTTTAGCTTCTTTAGTAAAGGTATTTCTAATCGCAATTAAGGCTGATAAAATCTTCTTTAACGGTTCTTTTTCTTGTAAAGCGCGTAAATTTGGTGTGTTGGGCGAACTTACATTAATCACAAAATAATCTACAACATCATAAAGTTTGGTGAAACAAATTTCATAATCAAGCTGTGCATCCTCGTTCGGGGTTACTTTATTTTTGCCAATATTCCCCCCAACAATTAACCCTTTTGGTCTGTTTTTAAGCCGTGTCGCAATCGCCTCAACCCCATCATTATTAAAGCCCATGCGGTTAATAATGGCCTCGTCTTTAATTAAACGAAACAACCGTGGTTTGTCATTTCCATATTGGGGTAAAGGTGTTACTGTCCCAATCTCCACAAATCCAAAACCAAGCGATTGGAACTCTTTTAAGTACTTAGCGTTTTTATCAAACCCAGCGGCTAAGCCTACCCTATTGGGAAATTGGATATTTAAAAACGAGATTTCATTTTTTACAAAAAAAGCAGCACGCATTAAAGGATACACACCCGGTATTTTTAATGCCATTTTTAATGTGTTTAGCGTGAAATAATGCGCTTTTTCAGCATCTAATAAAAAAAGTAGCTTTACAAGTAGTTTGTACAAAATGGTATAAATTTGCAGCGAAATTAAATTTTTATTGCAATTATCACTATTCAGGACACTGAACAATCCTGGCTAATTAAAATCATAATTTATTGCTAATGAAAGTTAAACCTTATCACTTTTAAATGGTTATCCATATAATTAGGTACAAGATGGGGTTTAGAAGTAATTTAAATAACATCATGTGGATTAGTGATATAGGATAAAAGTAATGGAATAATAAATTTGCGCACACTTTTAAAATAAAATAAATTTATGAGTTGGTTTTCTAAAATGTTAGGTTCATCCATTGGACAAAAATTAATTATGGGTGTAACTGGTTTGTTTCTTATCTCCTTTCTTGTGGTTCATTGTGGCATTAATGCACTGATTTTCTTTAACGATGGTGGCCAGGCATTTAATGCTGGTGCTGAGTTTATGGGAACCAATTGGCTTATACGCACCATGGAAATTGTGCTTTTTGCAGGATTATTGTTACATATTGTGAAAGGATATGCACTTACTAGGCAAAATTTAAACAAAAGACCTGTTCAATATGCCATGTCAGCAGCCAATAAAAACAGCAAATGGTATTCTCGCTCGATGGGCTTGCTAGGTACATTGTTGCTCATATTTCTCATCATACATTTAAAGCACTTTTGGGTAACCAGCCGCTTTACCGATCAAATAACTGGTGGACACATCACCTTGTTTGAGGAAATGAAAATTATTTTTGCAGAACTATGGGTGGTTATTCTTTATATGCTTTCTATGATTTCGCTAAGTTACCATTTGATGCATGGCTTTCAGTCTGCTTTTCAAACACTTGGTATAAACCACAGCCGTTACAATGCCTTAATAAAAAATTCCGGAATTGTGTTCTCCATATTACTACCAATTCTATTTGCCTTAATGCCTTTGGCCATGTACTTGGGTATTATTCAATAATTTTAACATAGCAATACGTTTAAAGATATGACTTCAGCTAAATTAGATTCGAAAATTCCGGTTGGACAACTTGAACAAAAGTGGACCAAATATCGCTCAACAGTTCCGCTTGTAAATCCCGCCAATAAGCGCAGTTTGGAAATTATTATTGTTGGTTCAGGTCTGGCAGGCTCTTCTGCCGCAGCCTCACTGGCTGAGCTTGGCTATAAGGTTAAGGTTTTTTGTTTTCAGGATTCTCCTCGCAGGGCTCATAGTATTGCTGCTCAAGGAGGTATTAATGCTGCAAAAAACTACCAAAATGATGGTGATAGTACTTATCGCTTGTTTTACGATACCATTAAAGGAGGCGACTATAGGGCGCGTGAAGCCAATGTTTACAGGCTTGCGGAGGTAAGTGCAAACATCATCGATCAGTGTGTAGCGCAAGGTGTGCCTTTTGCCCGCGAGTACGGGGGAATGCTAGATAACCGTTCTTTTGGTGGAACTCAGGTAAAACGTACTTTTTATGCTGCCGGACAAACCGGCCAACAATTGTTGTTGGGAGCTTATAGTGCTTTGCAACGCCAAATAGGTTTGGGACAAGTTGAAATGTTTACCCGCCACGAAATGTTAGATGTGGTGAATATTGATGGCAAATGCCGTGGCATTATTGCCAGAGACTTGGTAACCGGCAAATTGGAGCGTCACTTCGGACATGCGGTGTTATTATGCACCGGGGGCTATGGTAATGTATTTTATTTAAGTACCAACGCCATGGGAAGTAATGTTACTGCTGCATGGAAAGCCCATAAGCGTGGTGCTTTTTTCAGTAACCCATGTTACACCCAAATTCACCCTACCTGCATTCCAGTTTCAGGCGACCACCAATCTAAACTAACTTTAATGAGCGAATCATTGCGTAATGACGGTAGAATTTGGGTGCCTAAACGCAAAGAAGATGCAGAAGCTATACGCAATGGTAAATTAAAGCCAACCGATTTAAAAGAAGAAGATCGCGATTATTATTTGGAGAGACGTTATCCTGCATTTGGTAACTTGGTTCCAAGGGACGTTGCTTCCCGCGCTGCTAAAGAAAGGTGTGATGCAGGTTTTGGTGTAAATCAAACAGGCGAAGCTGTTTACCTTGATTTTGAACACAATACTAAATACAAATACGGAAAAAAAGAAGCCACTAAACTTGGCATAAGCAACCCTACTGAAGAGCAATTAACCACCTTAGGAAGAGCTGTAATAAAAGAGCAATATGGTAATTTGTTCGACATGTATCAGCAAATTACGGGAGTAAATCCTTATGAAAACCCAATGATGATTTACCCGGCAGTGCATTATACCATGGGTGGCTTATGGGTTGATTACAACTTAATGACTACCGTGCCTGGTTTATATGCTTTAGGCGAAGCTAACTTTAGCGACCATGGAGCTAACAGGTTGGGGGCATCAGCTTTAATGCAAGGATTGGCCGATGGCTATTTTGTGATTCCTTATACAATTGGTTCTTATTTAAGTGATGAAATTCGCACCAAGCCTATTGATACCAATCATGAAGCATTTGTTGCTGCTGAAAATGAAACCAAAGCACGGTTAGAAAAACTTATAAGTATAAAGGGTACCAAATCTGTTGATCATTACCACAAACGTTTGGGTAAAATTATTTGGGACAAATGTGGTATGGCCAGAAACGCAGAAGGACTTACTTGGGCCATTACTGAAATCCAAAAAATTAAAGCAGAGTTTTGGAGCAATGTGCGCGTTCCTGGAGATTTAAATGAGTTTAATCCTGAATTGGAAAAAGCTGGCAGGGTAGCTGATTTTATTGAACTTGGAGAGCTTATGTGTAAAGATGCACTTGACCGCAATGAAAGCTGTGGAGGCCATTTTAGAGAGGAGTACCAAACTGAAGAGGGCGAAGCTTTAAGGGATGATGAAAAGTATAACTATGTTGCCGCTTGGGAGTATTTATCCGATAGCAATTGGGAGCTAAACAAGGAAGTATTAAACTACGAAAACATTAAAATTGCACAACGCAGTTACAAATAATTGAAACATATCTAGGACAATATGGTGTTAAGCACTAAATCGTTCTACTAAAAAAAGAAACAATATGAGTGGAAATATGAACATAACACTTAAGGTGTGGAGACAAAAAAACAAAGATGACCGCGGTCGATTTGAAACCTATCCTGTTCAAGGTGTATCTCCTGACATGAGCTTTTTGGAAATGTTTGACGTATTAAACGAACGTTTAATTACCGAAGGCAAAGACCCTGTAGCTTTTGACCACGACTGTCGTGAAGGCATTTGTGGAATGTGTAGCATGTATATCAATGGTAGACCGCATGGACCACTTCAGGGTGTTACCACTTGTCAATTACACATGCGCTCGTTTAAAACCAATGATACCATTGTGGTTGAGCCTTGGCGCGCAAAAGCATTTCCAGTAATTAAAGATTTGGCCGTTAACCGTTCTGCTTTTGATCGGATTATGTCTGCCGGTGGCTTCATTTCTGTAAACACAGGAAATGCACAGGATGCCAATGCTACTCCCATAGGTAAAGAAGATGCAGATACTGCATTTGCCGCAGCCATGTGCATTGGTTGTGGAGCTTGTGTGGCAGCATGTAAAAATGCATCAGCTATGTTGTTTGTTTCGGCTAAAATCTCTCAGTTTGCCTTGTTACCTCAAGGTCAGCCAGAGCGCAAAAGCCGTGTAATGAGCATGGTTGCACAAATGGACGCAGAAGGTTTTGGTTCTTGCACCAACACAGGAGCATGCGAAGCAGAATGCCCTAAAGGTATTTCACTAAGCAACATTGCAAGAATGAACCGCGATTATATTTCAGCACAACTTACTTCTCAGCATGTTTAATTAATATTTTGCTGAATCCCAAAATCCTTATGCATTTTTTGCATGAGGATTTTTTTTTGCACTATTATTGTATACCCATTATACTTAAAATACAGTTGTTTATGAATATACGTAAACCAAGTATAACCATTCTGATGCAAATTTTTTTGGGACTGGTTTTATTGATTACCCTTGATGCGTTTGGTAGCCATTATCGGGCTGGTGAGATTACCTATGAGCAATTAGATGGCCGATTGTTTAAGATTGTTATTACTACATATTCCGATCCAAGTAACCCTTCAGTGGATGCCGCGACCCAAAGAATTGATGTTTCTTTTGGGGACGGCACTACTAGTACAATTCAAAGAACATCAAGAACAATTATTAATACAAGAATCGTTCAAAATATCTATGTTACTACTCACTTGTACAACAGTGATGGCCTATATAAAGTTAACTTTAGCAATGCGTTTAGGGTAAACGATATTATTAACATTAATGGCGGCCGCACAGACAGGTTTCTTTTCTCCATTTCTGCTATCATTAGAATTAATGCAAGTTTTAGTGCAAACCGCTCCCCTATTTTAACCAAACCGCCTATTGATGAGGGGTGTTTGTTAAAGCGATTCTACCACAATCCCTCAGCTTTTGACCCTGATGGTGACAGCATTACTTTTGAATTGGTTCCACCAGAAGGAACAACAGGATACAAGGATCCTGACGCACCAAATGGTTTTACCTTAGGTCGCAACAATGGGCAACTTTTTTGGGATGCCCCACAACGCGCGGGTATTTATAATATTGCCATATTAATTAAAGAGTTTAGGGCCGGACGTGAGATAGGCTCTTTGGTGCGGGATATGCAAATTAATATCGTAGATAAATGCCCTAATGATCCACCTGTTGTACAAAACATAGCAAATGGTTGTGTGGTGGTGGGTGATGAAATTACCCGCACCATAACGGCCAATGACCCTCAAATTTTTCAACAAGTGAGCTTAACAGGCTATGGTGGGCCGTTTGCCGTGCCAACGTTAGCCACATTTGCACCTAATCCCGCTACAGGATTAGGTAGTGTAACCACTCAGTTTAAATGGAAACCAAGTTGCAACCAAATCAGGTATTTTGCCTGGCAAGTGGTGTTTGAAGCCAAAGATGATGGAATTGCCGCTCCGGTTGCTGTTAGCCAAAATTCTTTTTTTGTTGAAGTGGTTGGCCCTCCAGTTGCCAATATTAAAACCCAGCAAGTTAATGATGGTTTAAAACTAACTTGGAATAACGATGCCTGCAAATTGGCTGCAGAATACCGTATTTACAGGCGTATTGATAGCAGCAAATGGAATCCAAACTATTGTGAAAAAGGTATTCCCGCTTCAACAGGATTTAAGCTTATTGCCAAAATATCCACATTAAACAATCCCAATGCCGAAAGTTATTATGACAATGATAATGGCGCAGGATTATCTCCATTGGTTAATTATTGCTATAGAATTGTTGCCATTTATCCACCAAGAGATGCAAAGGGAAATATCATCTTTTCAGAAGCTACTGAAAGTATGGCATCGGCAGAGATTTGTGCGGTTCAAATACTTACCAAGCCAAGTTTAACCAAAGTTAGTGTAACCCAAACCGATGTTTCATTGGGTAAAATAATACTAAACTACATTAAACCTGACTCATTAGACACCAATGTATATAAGGCCCCTTATCGGTTTGTTTTAAAACGTTCAATACCAACAACTGCCTCATTTACCAGTATTCACACCACTGACTATACTAGTTTTGCACAAATTCAGAACCTATCATTTACCGATAGTTTGCTCAATACCGAACAATACCAATACACTTATCAGGTTGAGTTTTTTGCACAAATTAACGGTGTTCTTTCATTGGTATCATCAAGCAGGCTGGCAACTTCTCTACAAAATATGGTAAATAGCACGGATAGAACCAATATGTTAAGCTGGAATGTGGACGTGCCGTGGTTTAATGATACTTTTTATGTGTTGCGCAAAAATAGCAACAATGGGTTTGACCAAATTGGAAGCACAACCACAAATTCATTTAAGGATGTAGGACTCATTAATGGAAAAACGTATTGTTATGTTATTCGTTCATCAGGTTATTATCGCACATTAAACAACGTATTCACTACGGTTAATTTTTCGCAAGAGATATGCGGTACCCCAATTGATACGGTTCGGCCATGTGCACCAACATTGGTGGTTGCACCACCTTGTGACAGGGCAGGGCAATTTGGCAATGAACTATCATGGTTGCCCAAAGAAAAATGTGCCGATGATGTTATTAGTTATAAAATATACTACAAACAATTGGTTAAAGACGAGTTTAAATTGTTGATGATGTTACCTGCCTCACAGCTTTCGTATGTTGATAATAGAGAAGAGCTTAAAGAAGCCATTACCGGTTGTTATTACGTTGCCGGGGTTGACTCAGTGGGCAATGAAAGTTTTCCAACTAACGTAACTTGTATTGAAAATTGTCCTAAATATACCCTACCCAATGTGTTTACACCAAATGGCGATGGCAAAAATGATTTGTTTATACCTTTCCCCTACCGTTTTATCAAATCGGTAAGTTTTAGGGTGTTTAACCGATGGGGTATTGAGGTGTTTAATACAGGTGATATTGATATTTTATGGGATGGAACGGATAAATCTTCAGGGAAACCACTTCCAGAGGGTTTTTATTATTATACCTGTGAAGTGGAAGAATCATTTTTATCAGGCGTTCAAAAAAGAACGTTAAACGGAACTATTCAAATCATCAGACAATGAGATTTTTATATTCAGATACTTGAATTGTCATCTTTTAATGAGTTGCCATAAATATTTTAACTATAAAAATTGCGTTAACTTTGGGTATTGCTAATCCTTTATGCAACTAACTATTAAAAAAAGCTATCTTTACCACAGTTTTATGACATTGTATAATCGGGTTATATTTCACATTCCCAGATACCTGTTGTTGGTATTATTTGGCATCACCTTTACGCAGGTTTATGCAACGCATTACCGTGCTGGCGAAATTATATATGAAGAGCTTAGTCCAAGACTTTATAGAATAACTGCTTATTCTTATACTGACCCAGCTTCAAGAGCAGACCCATCAACATCTCAAATCACGCTTTCTTTTGGTGACGGTACCGTACCTGAAAATGTAAAACGTTCAAGCAGGGTAACCTTTAATAGCCGGGTGGTACAAAATGTATATACCACCATTCATTCTTACAGCAGTGATGGCACTTATAAAATAAGTTTCTTTGATCAAAATAGGGTTGATGGCATCATCAATATCAACTTGGGAAATACCCAGTTTATTGCATTTTATGTTGAGGCTACAATTACCATGAATAATAGCTTAGGGGTAAATCGGTCTCCAATATTAACCAAACCACCTATTGATGATGGGTGTTTGTTTAGGAGATTTTACCATAACCCTGCGGCTTATGACCCGGATGGAGATAGTTTAACATTTCAATTGGTTCCACCTAGGCAGGAAAATGGTGTTGTGGTTCCAAATTATACGGACCCCATTGCACCAAATGGATTTACTTTAGGCCTTAATAATGGCCAACTTGTTTGGGATGCACCGCAGGCAGCAGGTATCTACAATATCGCTATTTTAATTAGAGAATTTAGGGCCGGAAGGTTAATTGGAAGTGTAGTAAGGGACATGCAAATTACAATAGCGGCCTGTGTTAATGATGCCCCAATAGTACAAAATATTGCAAATGGATGTGTGGTGGTGGGCGATGAAATTACCCGAACCATAACAGCGAATGACCCTCAAGCATTTCAACGGGTAAGCCTAACTGGGTATGGTGGGCCATTTGCTGTGCCAACATTAGCCACATTTGCACCGAACCCTGCAAGCGGATTAGGAAGTGTAGCCACACAGTTTAAATGGAAACCAAGTTGTAACCAAATCAGGTACTTGGCATGGCAAGTGGTGTTCGAAGCTAAAGATGATGAAGTTACCAGACCTGCCGTTAGCCAAAACTCTTTTTTTGTTGAGGTGGTAGGGCCTGCTGTTACCAATATTAAAACACAGCAAATTAATGATGGCTTTAACCTAACATGGAACAGAGATACTTGTAAACTTGCTGCTGAGTACCATGTTTATAGACGTATTGATAGTAGCAGATGGAATCCCAATTATTGTGAAAAAGGCATCCCCGCTTCCACAGGGTTTAAACTTATTGCCAAAATACCCATTCTTGATAATCCCAACCCAGAACAATACTACGACAATAACAATGGCGCAGGATTATCTCCTTTAATTAATTATTGTTATCGTATTGTTACACTTTATCCGCCAAGAGGAGCTAATGGCAATATTATTTTCTCCGAACCAACTTTAAGTATGGCATCGGCAGAGATTTGTGCGGTGCAAATACTTAGTAAACCTAGCTTAACCAAAGTGAGTGTAACCAAAACTGATCCTTCATCTGGCAAAATAGAAGTGAGCTACATTAAACCCGATTTTTTAGATACTACTGTATATAAGGCTCCTTATCGGTTTATTTTAAAGCGATCAATACCCACAGCAACATTTACAAATATCAATAGCATAGACTATAGCACCTTTGCTGAAATCCAGAATGTATCTTTAATAGATAGCTTACTCAATACCCAACAATATCAATATACTTATCAGGTTGACCTATACGCTCAGGTTAATGGCGCACTTTCATTTGTGTCATCCAGCAGGTTAGCTACCTCTATTCGCAATAACATTTACAGTACAGACAGGACCAATATTTTAAATTGGGATGTAAATGTGCCTTGGTTTAATGATACTTTTTATGTGTTGCGTAAAAATAGCAACAATGGCTTTGATCAAATTGGTTTTACTACGGGAAATACCTTTAGCGATACTGGACTTGTTAATAAAAAAACCTACTGTTATGTAATTCGCTCTTCAGGTTACTATCGTTCACAGAAAAAGACATTTGCAACAATTAACTTTTCTCAAGAAATCTGTGGTACTCCAATAGATACGGTTCGTCCATGTCCACCTGCATTACTTGTTATTCCACCTTGTGGGGCGTTGGGCCAGTTTAGTAATATTTTATCGTGGGTACCTCAGGCCAAATGCGCTGATGATGTTGTAGAATACAAAGTGTACTATAAACAATTGGTTACTGATGATTACAAGCTTTTAGCAACACTCCCCACTTCCCTACTATCATATACTGATAATAGAGAAGAGCTTAAGGAGGCCATTACGGGTTGCTATTATGTAGCTGGTGTTGACTCCGTGGGAAATGAAAGTTTCCCAACCAATGTATCATGTATTGAAAATTGCCCACAATACACATTGCCTAATGTGTTTACACCAAACAGCGATGGTAAAAACGACTTGTTTATCCCCTTTCCTTATCGTTTTGTAAAATCGGTAAGTTTTAGGGTGTTTAACCGTTGGGGTATTGAGGTGTTTAATACAGGAGATATAGATATTTTATGGGATGGATCGGATAAATTATCTGGAAATGCAGTACCAGAAGGTGTATACTATTATACCTGTGAAGTAGAAGAGATTTTTTTAAGGGGTATTAAAAAAAGATACCTCAACGGAACGATTCAATTAATTAGAAACTAAAGCGTGTTTACAGGAATTATAGAACAGATTGGCACCATTACACAATTGGTTGCTTCTCAATCAAACTTGCATATTACCATATCAGCTGCATTTACCAGTGAATTAAAGATTGACCAAAGTGTTGCCCACAATGGCATTTGCTTAACAGTGGTGGCCATAAATGGTAACGAATATACCGTAACAGCCATTGAAGAAACATTGAAGAAAACAAACCTTGGAGAAGCAAAAGTTGGTGACAAGGTTAATTTAGAGCGGTGCATGCCTGCAAATGGAAGGTTTGATGGGCATATTGTGCAAGGACACGTTGATGAAACAGCCACTTGTCAAACTGTAACAGACGAAAATGGCAGTTGGCTTTATACCTTCAAACTGTTAAATCCCGATAATGCCAGGTTTATTGTAAACAAAGGCTCTATTACTATAAATGGTATAAGTTTAACGGTTGTTAGTTGTAATAACGACTTATTTAAAGTAGCTATTATTCCTTATACCTACGAACATACCAATTTACATGAAGTAAAATCTGGCAATACAGTTAACATTGAGTTTGATATTATTGGGAAATACGTTGCTAAAATGATGGCCGTATAAACAGAAAAAGCCGCCCTACTACAAGCGACTTAATCCTACCTTATGAACTGAACACTACTTATTCCGTTATATAGATAGTTGAAAAGGAAGTAATAAATCCATGGCTCCAAAAAACCGACCTCATTACGAGGCCGGCTTTATGCACCTATTAAATCTACTTCTCCTATTCTACCACTAGTTTGCGTGTTATTCCGTCAACTGTTTTTACGAAGTAGATACCATTGTTTAGGTTACTCAAATCAATGGTAACTTCGCTTTCTTCTTTACCTTCAGCTTCCATCACTTTTTTACCTGCAATATCATAAATGGTTACTGTACCAATCATAAATCCTTTACTGCCCTTAATGGTAACAAAAGCTTTAGCTGGATTTGGATATAGAGTAAGTTCATTGCCGGTGATTACATCATTTAGAGTAACTACAACCACATCAGAGTTTTCACTCTCTCCTGATAAATCAACTTGTTTTATTCTATAATATACTTTGTCAACACCTCTTTTTGTTGCAAGATTTACTGCAGCAATATCATTAAACGCATAGTTCATTTTAACATTACTGTTTATTGCCCCCTTAACGGTTTCAATGGCTTCAAACTTTTGTTCATCAAATGAACGTTCTACAATAAAATAATCGTTGTTTTTCTCTGTGGCAGTGCTCCAAGTTACCAAAATATCTTTGTCATTACGTTTGGCATTTACAGCAATAAACTCAACTGGTAAAGCGCTGTTATCAATAAATATGAGTTGGAAGCGGTCTCCTTGAGAGGCCGTATTTCCATTGATAGTAAAGCTATAAACCCTCTCTGCTCTCAAATCTGTTGTTTTGTTTGTAAATAAATCACGCAATAAAATGGTTTTGGTTAATGGTATACTATTAAGGTTACTGAAGTTAAGTGTATAGCTTCTTGATGATGCATTAGCAAATAACACAAAAGTATCAGCAGTATTGCGCAGCGGTTCCACGGTGTTAATCTGTATTGCCTTGCCATTAGCTTTAAAGCCCATATTTATTGTTGAATTGGTAAATTTAAGTGCATCTTCTGCTGGCAAGAAATCGTTGCTTGCTCCTGATTCGAATTTTAACCAAGCTACATCACTGGTAATTGAATCCTGAATCATTTCAACCGTAAATGGTGCGTTTGAGGTTTTAAAATAAGACGTTCCGGTTGAACTTGTTTTACAACTTTCGGTGAATGTAATTGAAGGACTAGCAGCATTTGCCTGAACAAAGAAGGCTTGTCCAGAAGCAAGAATTACTGAACCTGAGGTGGCCACATAACCATTTGTAGCGGGATTAAGGGTATAAACAAATGAGTTAAGATTAGATTTTGTTACTAGACTCCAATCAATTTGCGAAGGATATGGATTGCCAACTAAGTTCCATCCATCAGCGGTAGCATCTCCTGTATTTGTATAAGTAATGGTTGGTGAAAAACTTCCTTTATTGATTGAACCAATAAAGTCAACAGTAACCTGATTCTGCGTAACAAATGGAGGAGTGTACCATTGTGGTGAAGATAAGGTCCTGTCTCCCCTTACAAAAACAATTGCTCCTGAACCTGTGCTTAATGTTTGGTTGATGTTGGTAACAGCCTTCCAACCTCTCCCACCGGTTGTAGATTCCTGATAAGTAAAAATACTGGCAGAATTCGCAGGAGATGCGTCAAACCCATTCGTTACTCCCCCAGAACCAGTTACAAACATATCGTCTTTTATATCATTGTAACTAAATGATGCAGTATTTGGAGACAAAGCGCGGTACCTTCTTGAAACTGAAGGTACAAAACGCTGTGAAGTTACATTACCCCTTATATCGGCTGTTGCACCAATAGCGGCAATCCTAGCTGTTCCCGAAGCATCAGACACCAGCGTTAAATTATTATTGGTAACTAACAACCCGTTGCTTAAAGTTAATGCGCCTCTTACATTTATGCTGTTGGCCAATTGCACCGAATCATTGGTATTGGTTGTTCCAACATTTACAGTAAGATTTTGTAGTGTGTTGGTAGTGCCTGGTGTGGTTTGATCCATCCTTAATGAACCCATGTTTCCACTTCCGTTAATTATCATTGACGAGGTATTGCTGCCTCTTACAACGCCACTTCCGCTGATGATGCCATTAACTGTTAATGTAGCCCCATTCAGATCTATTCGTTTATTAGACTCTGTTAAATCCAAGTTGTTTACCACCACATTACCAGGTAAAGCAGGCATATTTACTGCCGAACCGCTAATAATGATATTGGCATTGGTAGGAGGCACCACATTATTGCACCAATTAGCCGTATTGTTCCACTCAGAGGTTACTCCCAGCCAAAGCGGGTTAACTGTTACTACCGCAGAGGCTGACATATAGCTGATGCAACTTGTTGTGGTGTTCGTAGCTACCACCCTGTAAGAACCATCAACTGTTACATTGTTAAACGCTATTGATGAGCCAGTACCACTTACTGCACTTGATGCAGAAACAGTTGATCTAAACAATTGGTAATTTGTACCTGATTGCGAACCTGAAAGTGTGAACGTTACACCATTACCTCCTGCACAATAAGAACCTGTTCCAGATAAAATAAAGGGAGCGGGCAAGGTAATGGTTTGCAAGGTGCTGGTTAGCGAATTGTTTGTTGAATTGTTATCATTGGCATTGCTTACAGAAGCCGTATAAACATACGAACCTGCATTTACAATGTTATAGGTTGTTGTTAAGGTAACTTGGCGAGAAGCACCAGATGCCAAAGTACCACTTGTTAAAACTACCTCACCAAAGTTGGTGGTAACATTAGCAGGGTCAACCACGTAACCACTAATCGTTGCATTGGTTGTTGAAAAATCTAGTGTTGCAGCACTATAATTGAAAACATTAACAGTTACTGTTGTTGCACCGCAGTTATTGGCTGTTGGACTTACAAATGAGCTTATTCCTAAGTCAACATCATTAATACGTATGCTAAAAGTTGGGTCTGCTGGTGTTGTAGATCCAAAGTCGTAGACCCTTACAAAGTATGTTTGTCCTGCACTAAGACTTGTTGCGGATAGGTTTTCATCACCACCTATACCTGCGGTATTTGATGTCGCTATTGAAGTTAATGAACCACAAGTGCCAGAATACAATTCAATAACTGCATTAAAGGTTGAAGAAGGATCCACAGAAATATTATGCGTACTCCTTGCAGCAACAAATGAATACCAAACATCATCGTTGGCATTACCAATAGTTCCAGCTTGAGATTGTGTTGCGTTTAAAGTGGTTCCTGCAATTGCAGTTGATGAGGTTGCACTAACAGATACAGCCGAAGCACATTCATTATTTGTCGGTGCCGAAGGTATTGTAGTAAATGAATTGATATTACAGCCAGTGGCATCTCCAGAACCATTTTTGGGGATAACCATCCAGTAGTAAAGGGTATTATTGGTAAGGCCAGTTGCATTGTATGTAGTACCAGTTTGCGCAGCGGATACCCTGGCTGAAACATTTAAACTACTTACCTGACTTTGCGTTGTGCTTAAATATACATCATATGAAGTTGGCGAACCTGAACCAGCACTCCAAGTTAATGTTGTGCCACTGATTGATTGCCAAACGGCCTCATTAGAAGGGCTGCTTTGATTAGCACATGAAGGAGCTGTGCCTATTGTGGCAAAGTTAAATGATGCACATCCAGCTGAACTTCCATTGGTATTAACTGCTATTACACGCCAATAATAAAGTGTACCTGCATTAAGTGTATTTGCTGGAATTATAAATGACGTAGTTGACAAACCGGTATTGCCTGTTAAACTTACTAAAGTAGAAAAAGTTGTTGTAGTTGAAACTTGCACAGTGTAAGTAATTGTGCCTACCGAAGGTGCCGTAACTGCCGCCCAACTTAACGTTTGAGCAACTGTTCGGTCAATATTGGTTGTTCCTGTTGTTGGAGCAGATAATGTTGGGCAGTCAGGTAACTTGTTTTCTATTCTAATGGTAAAGCCCGTGGTTGGCGTAGCTCCTGCTGTTGAATGGTACACCCTAACGAAGTAAGTTGTACCAATTGCTGTTGCATAGTCAATAAATTCCAATCCAGCTGCACCAGTTGAACTTACACAAGCCAAATTAGTAAGGCTACCACATGTGCCCGAAAATAACTGAACAACAGCATTATAAGTTGAACCACCATTAACAGTAATCCTAGATACTGTGCTTGTTGCAACAAACCTATACCATACATCATCATCTGGAGTACCTGGTGTAGTAGCTGTACACGCTGAAATACTGCTGCTTGCCGTAGCATTAGAAGTGCTTCCTGAACTCACCACTGAACCAACTGTAAGCGCAATAGCGCCTGAACAATCGTCATTTACCAATGCCGGTAGTATGGTGTATGCTGATATTACAAAATTACCTGAACCTCCTGAACCAGTGTTTGCATCATAAATGCGAACAAAATAAGTACCCTCAACTAATGAGTTCGCAGTTAGTGTTTCGATTAAGCCATTACCAGTTGCATTTACACAACCAATAGCAGTGAGTGATGAACAATTCCCAGAAAATAATTGTATTACTGGATTATATCCACCAGAACCGTTAACCGTAATTCCATAATTTCCAGGAGTGGTAACTGTAAATTTAAACCACACATCATCGTCTGCAGTACCTGGCGTTGTTGCACTGCAGGCTGTAATTGATGCAGAAGCAGTGGCTGATTTTGAAGAATACACCTGACAAAAGTTATTTTGAATACCGTTTTGGATAGCCAAATCAATTGCCCCACTGCACTCATCGTTGCTAATACTACGCGCACTTGCAGTTGATGATGTTGAAGTACTTGGTGTTAAAGTAAGCATGGTATTGCAATCAGGTAGTTCAGTAATGTTGGTAGTATTGGTATTTGAAAAACTCAATACATTGCTAAGTTGTTGTATAAAAGCTTGTCCAGCTGTTGGTGGATTAGCCACAGTGCGACCCGAAAGACCTAGGCTGTAGCTATAGGTGTAATTAACCGTGCCATTAAAGCCAAACATTCTATCATAAATAAATTCAATCCTATCATCTTGTTCATAGAGTTTAAGTTGAAAGTTAATGCTTGGACCTGGGTTATTAAAAATTTCCATCTCAGACCATTCAATGGTTAATACCTGATTACCTTGTGTACCAGTAATTAAATAACGTATTGAATTTTCTAATAAGGTTCTTTGTTCGCTTTGAGTTTGGGAGAAGTTGTATCCTTGACAAACCAAATCTTCCCAAAAAGGCGCCACAATGAGGGTTTGCGAGTTAAAAGAATTAGTATAACTAGCACTTGATGAGGAATTAAATGTGATAAAGCCATTGCTGTTAGCCCTTAATACAGTAACTGTTCTTCCCTGATACCTAAAGCCTGTAAAACCTAAAGAAGTTAGGTCAAGGCTATCACTCATCTGATCATCAGCATTGAAAAAACCGCCTCCACTCCACGAAAATAGATTGCCAGTTGAAATAATACTTTGATAAGTAATTCCAGTTGTGCGAGTGGGTGTGAAACCAAGATTTGGTGTGCTGGTAGTAAAGCTCCAAGTGGTGCAACCTGTGGCTTCATTATTCATTGAATTTTTGGGTACCACCTTCCAGTAATAGATAGTGGTGGCTTCTATAGGTGTACTTGGTGTATAGGTGGTGCTAGTTTGGTTTAATGAAACCCGTGCAGCAGCAACCTGATTATTTACATCAGCCTGAACGGTGCTTAAATAAACGTCATAAGCATCTGCCCCGCATGTTGCTGCCCACGAAAATGTAGTGGCAGCGCTAACACCAGTTGCCGCGTTAGCTGGACTTGGAGTAGCTGAAACCCTTAATGGAATATATTCTAATAAGGCTGTTGAATGGTTATAACCAAAATCTTCGTGAACCACAGCATAAACATAACTAGTACCACTAACTATGGTATTATCAGTATAGGAAGTAGCTGCACCGGCAACAGTATCCAAAACGGTCCATGAGCCTACAGCACTTAAACCATAACCTCCACTAGCAGAATAAACAGTGCTGGCAGCCAAGGTTGGTGCTGTTAAAGGACAAGTGGCTGATGTTTGGCGCAACACCACTGATCGGGCAATACCAGCCCCACCACTGTTATCTGTACCATTGGTCCAGCTTAAAGCTGCACTACTGCTTGTATAGTTTACATTTAATGCACTTAATGCATTGGGTGCTGTTATATCTGCGGTGGCATTAGTGCTTACATACGCAATTACATCATCCCAAATAAATGTGCGGCTGGTTCCTGATGTAACATAGTTATTGAGTCTAACAGCCCAGTTTTGTGAACTTCCGGTTGTGTTTTGAATACTTCTAGTTAGCTGATAATAGGTGTTATTTGCTGCAGGTGTACTAGCCGTACCCATATTACCTGATATACCTATTTGCACCCTTGAAGTAGATTGACTTGCACTTACGCGGTAATAAGCAATAATAATCAGGTACTGGTTGTTTGGAACACTAATCGTAGCATTGTTCTCAACATAACCAGTTGTTGATGTGGTGCTTGTAGCATTGCTATAAGCCCTGGTTCCGCTTCGCATGTTAGTGGTAGCAATGCTGCTGGTACCCACATGATTGGATGTTGTCCAACCTGTAACTGTTGACGCATTTTCGAAACCATAGTTGGTTACCAGGTTCGGTTGTGCCTTTAGTTGGAAAGTACCCATAAGTAGTAGGGTGAGTACAAACCATAATGTAGTTGTGTTTTTCATGTTTTACTAAATTAGTTGCTGTTTAGTGGAACAAATATATAAATAAAAGAAACAAACGGCTGCTATACAAAATGAGCAGTTTTAACTAAATAGCTGATAACCAGAAATAAAAAAATTAACTTTAATAATAAATTAATACTTTTAAACAGCTATTTATACTTTTATTATGCAATTTCTACTAAACGGTGCTTTTTGTATGAATTTTTTAATTTAGAGATACACGAAAAGTGCCAAATAATTAACATGCTTAAAATGAGCAAATTAAGACATGTCAAAGCGATTTAATGTTCCCATAGTGGGAAGTATTTTAAAATATTGGGAAAACAAAGGATTAAGCCTCTTAAGAAAGGGCATAAACTAAAAAAGGCCGCTCCAGAACGGAGCGGCCTTTTCAGGTAAAATCAATCAAATACTATTCAGCTACCACTTCAACGCCAATTTTCACGGCTACATCACGGTGCAGATTTACAATAGCTTCATAACTTCCAAGCATTTTAATATCATCTACTTCAATTTTTCTACGGTCTATTTCATAGCCCATTACTTTTAAAGCTTGTGATACTTGCAAAGGAGTTACTGAACCAAAAATTTTATTGTTACTGCCGGCTTTTGTTCCGATGGTAATTTTTAATTCTTTTAATTGTTCTGATAACGATAACGCATCAGTTTTTAATTTTTCACGCTTTAACGCACCTTGTCTGTTATTTTCTTCCATCATTTTAATGTTTGATGAAGTAGCCATAACAGCTAAACCGCGAGGAAAAAGGTAGTTATTTGCATAACCATCTTTTACAGTTAAAACATCGCCCTGAGCACCCAGGTTTTTCAAGTTTTCTTTAAGTATAATTTTCATTTGCGATTTCTCCTGTTCATTAAAATTATTTTAAACCATCAGCTACATAAGGTAAAATAGCCAAGTGACGCGCCTTTTTAATAGCTACGGCAATTTTACGTTGGTATTTCAATGAAGTGCCTGTAAGCCTGCGAGGCAAAATTTTGCCTTGTTCGTTTACAAACTTTAATAGGAAGTTCGCATCCTTGTAATCAATATACTTAATACCGTTCTTTTTAAAACGGCAGTATTTTTTTCTTACTGGTGCTTCCGGAGTTGTGTTAAACACCATAGCCGGATTGTGTTGAGTTTTTGCTTTGCTCATAATTACTTTCCTTCTTGTTGTTTTTCTTTTTTGTTTTGATTGAATTCACCATTACGCTTGCGTTGGTTAAAAACCTGTGCATGCTTGTCTAATGATGTGGTTAAGAAACGCATGATTCGCTCATCACGTCTGAAAGCCAGTTCAAATTTTGCGACAAACTCCGATGGACCTTTGTACTCATAGATAAAATAAAAACCAGTGGTTTTTTTATCAATAGGGTACGCCAACTTTGTTAAGCCCCAATTTTCTTCATGAACCAGCTCTCCTCCGTTTTCAGTAATCATGTTACGGTACTTGGATACAGCTTCTTTTAGCTGCTCCTCAGAGAGTACGGGTGTGAAAATAATCACAGATTCATAGTCGTTTAAGACAACTTCCTCTTTTGCTGTTTTTTTAGCTGCCATTACTTGGGATATATTTATTTAAAAGGACGGCAAAAGTACCATCTTTTTAACTAACCACCAAACTTCCTGTTAAATTCCTTATAAATAATTAACTGCATTATATACAAAAGCCAGCATGGCGCACCACACTGGCTTATTGTAAACCTAACCTATGAAACGATGATTACTTAATTTTAATGCTGTTTTTCACTTCTTTAACCTCGGTTTTTGGTAAACTTACGGTTAAAATCCCATTGTTAAACTCCGCCTCTACCGCATCTTTATTAATGTTTTCAGGCAAATTAAATGTGCGTGAGAATTTTCCGTAGAAGTTTTCATTTAAGTGTAAACGCTCATTTTCAGCAAGCTGAGACATTTTGCGCTCTCCACTAATCTGCAACTGGTCTTTGTTTACCTCAATGGCAATTTGCTCTTTGGTTAATCCTGGCAAAGCCATGTGTATTTCGAAGCTGCTTGTTTTTTCTACCACATCAACCCTTGGAGTAAAAAACACATTACGCTCAAATTTTGCATGGGTCTCATTAAGTGCGTTGTCAATAAGTCCCATTACATGTGAAGGAACAAACGTATCTCTGAAAAAGTCTTTGGCAAATGCCGGTCTAAATTTTACTAGTGTCATAATTGTATTTGTTAAAATTTGTTGTGGTAAATTCTTTTCAAACACAATACCAATCCAAGAAAAGCGTCATTGTGGCGTTTTTATCAAAATAAAGCTCGACAGGATTGACAAAAAGTCTTATTTATTGAGTTTATTGATAATATCAGCAGACATTTTTGAGGCAACTTCCCCCAATGCTATTTGAATAAAATCGTTTTGTTCTTTAAGTGTTCTCTTTCCATTATTAAACATTGCCCTCCACTCTTGAGAAACTTGGGGCAGGTAGTTGCCATCTGGCAGGGAAGGAAAAAGATTAGCTGGATTACCAGAATATACTGCCTGATGAAGTTCGTCAAGCTTGTTTACAGTTAATAGGTTTTGTGCGATAACTTCACCTGTTGATGTTTGAATAAGTTGATAACCAGCAGTAATACGAACTTCTTGGCTTTCAGTATTGTCTATATAAGTTGCTTTTTTAAACTTGCTAATACTTTGATAGGTTTTTGTATATGGATTTAATATATTTTCCGTAACCACCTCATAAGCATCACGATTTAATCTGATTGGCTTTTGTTTAATGAAGCTGAAGGAATCAATATAAATGAACACTGCGTAACCTAAATTCAGGTTTTTGCCAGTCTCAAGAGCCTCATCATAATTGGTTATTTTATTAAATCCCCTGTTTTGAATGTCTTTATGCAAGGCCTGCACATTGGCTACTTTTACATAAGCCCCTTGTATTTTGTTTAGTAAGTCGGCCACCTGATCGGGTAAGTTGCCAATGGCCTTATCAACAACCGATTTATTGTAAACAGGAAGTACCCCAATAATTTGGGTTGCTTGCAGCAATGATTGATCCCGTAGCTTTTTTACATCTTTGTATCCATCATCAATGTCGTTTATTTTAGTAAACAGGAAGTAAGCATCTTTAAAATTCTTTAATTGAAATTGTTTTAAAGCTTGCTGATACATTGGTTCCAGCACTGTATTTAGCCTTAATACAGACACCTGTGCATAATTGCTATCATAAACTGCCATTTGTTCAAATATTCTTTCAGCAGCTTCATATTTTCTGTTCAACATTTGGCTAATGGCCAAATCATACTTAGAAAGCAGGTATTCTTGTTTAACATCCTCATAAACCTCATCGTACTCGTTTGGCCAATTTAGCTTTACCCCAACCCTTTCCGCATTTTTTGCATAGCCCTGCGCATACCGGTAAGTTTTTAAGGCTTCCTCTATCCTACTCTCAATCACAAACTTGCTAAATTTAGCAAACTTGTCTGCAATTACTTTTTGCCCATTGTTTTGCAATCCTATTTTGGCTTCTTTGTTTTTGGCATCTTGAAGCAGTACATTGTAATACAAGTTTGCTGCTTCCTCAAACATACCAGCGTTGTTTTGTATATTGGCTTGCTTTATTAGTTTACTTTGGCTATTGCAGCTCACCCAAAAGCACGATAATGTTATACAAAAAAGCGTAAAACAACGAATGTGATTGGATGCAACAAACATGATTAGTTATTGGGATTAATTCAACTACTTACATTTTTTCAGGAACTTGTATTCCCAATAAATGAAAGGAAGAACGAATGATTTGAGCCGTTAGTGTGCAGATTTGTAACCGGAATGCTTGCTGATCAGAATTCTCTTCTTTTAAAATAGAGTGTTCATGATAGAAGTGGTTGTAAGTTTTAGCCAAATCATATACATAGTTGCAAAGTATTCCGGGACTAAACGCCTGTCCAGCATCTTGAAGCACCGCGGGGTAAGCATGTATCAGCACCAGAATTTCCTTTTCAACAGGGCTAAGGGAAACATTAGCCATGTCAAGTGTTAATGGCATGCCTATTTCGCTGGCTTTCCTAAGCACACTTTTAATACGGGCATGGGTATATTGTATAAAAGGTCCTGTGTTGCCTTGAAAGTCTATTGACTCAGCAGGATTAAACAGCATTTTTCTTTTGGGATCAACCTTTAAGATGAAATACTTTAATGCACCAAGCCCAATGATGTTGTACAAATCTGTAAGCTCTTCTTTGCTTAATCCATCTGTTTTGCCCAGTGCTTTGGTGGTTTCTTCGGCCTGCAAAATCATGGCTTCCATTAAATCATCCGCATCAACAACATTGCCTTCACGGCTTTTCATTTTACCATGTGGCAATTCAACCATGCCGTAACTCAGGTGATAAATGCCATTAGCATATGGCCTACCTAATTTTTGCATAATTAATTGCAACACTTTAAAGTGGTAATCCTGCTCGTTACCTACCACATAAATGGATTGGTTGCTTCCAAAATCGGTATATTTTAAATCAGCCGTACCCAAATCCTGGGTAATGTAAACGCTGGTACCATCAGCCCGTAGTATTAGTTTTTGGTCTAACCCATCGGCTGTTAAATCAACCCAAACACTGCCATCATCTTTTTTGTAAAACACATTTTTTTGCAACCCTTCATCCACAATTTCTTTGCCTAATAAATAGGTATTGCTTTCATAATAATATTTGTCAAAAACAACTCCCAGCATGTTGTAGGTTACTGCAAACCCATCATATACCCAATTGTTCATGGTGCGCCAAATGCTCACTGTTTCCTCATCCCCTGCTTCCCATTTGCGTAAAAGCTCTTGTGCTGCTAGAATGCTTGGGGCTTTTTTCTTTGCCTCTTCTTCGGTAAGCCCATTTTGCCTTAGTTCTATTTGTTCTGCCTTGTATTGTTGGTCAAACAACACATAGTATTTACCTACTAAATGGTCGCCCTTTAAACCACTGCTTTCAGGAGTTTCTCCTTGGCCGTGTCGTATCCAAGCCAACATGCTTTTGCAAATATGAATCCCCCTGTCGTTAACTAAGTTACAAGTAGACACTTGATGCCCGTTAGCTTGTAATAGCTGAGCTACGGCATATCCTAACAAATTATTTCTAACGTGCCCCAAGTGCAAGGGCTTATTGGTATTAGGCGAAGAGTATTCTACAGTGATTTTTTGGTTGGAAGGAGTATCTGCAAATCCGTATTGTGGCTTTGAATAATTGTTATTGAGATGACCAATCCAATAAGCCGGTTTTACCACCACATTTAAAAATCCTTTAATCACATTAAAAGATTCCAGTTCTTGCATGTGCTCCCGTAAAAAAGCACCTATCTCCTGACCTGTTTGCTCCGGGCTTTTTTTAGTTTGTTTTAAAAAAGTAAAGGTTACAAAGGTAAAATCACCTTCAAAATCTGGTTTGGTATTTTCTAATGTAATTTGTGTTACAGGCACATCTGCCTGATACAATACATTAAAAGCGTTTGCGATATGTTGTTTTATTATCTGCTCAATCATGTTTAAGTAAGGCTAATTATTTAAAAGGGCTGTCTTTTTCTTTGGCCACAAAATTATATACCATGCGATCAACCCAAGAAGGGAAAAACGTATTTAACCATTTAGACAGGTGTCCAAGATTGGTTAGTATTTTTTGTCGTCTTCGCTTTTTTACCAAATTCACTATGGTATCTGCAACCTCCGAGGCTGGCATAAGTTTACTTTCATTCAATGGTGATTCTTGTTGTGGTTTGCCATCTTTGTTCAATGCCGCATTTCTGATGTTGGATGCAGTATATCCAGGATAAACAATTGCTACGTGCAGTCCTTGTTTAAGTGTTTCAATGCGCAAACTTTGCATAAAGCCATCTAAAGCAAACTTTGATGCAGAATATCCAGTTCTTGCCGGTAAACCAACAATGCCGGAAACAGAAGACAAACTGATTACAGAGCCTTTGTGCAATAAAAGATGTGGCAATGCGTACTTTGTGCAATAAACAGCTCCCCAAAAATTTGTATCCATTACTTGTTTAATCACATCAATGCTGCAATCATTAAGCATTGCTCTCATGCTAATACCAGCGTTATTTACCAACACATCTATGCCACCAAATGTTTGCACCGTTTCTGCAATCAACTTTTTACAATCATCTTCCTTACTCACATCACAACTTACCACCAAAACATGCACTCCTGCTAAACGACAAGTCTCTGCTACTTTTTCCAGTTTATTCACTTGCCTGGCAGCCAACACCACATTTGCACCAAGCGTTGCAAACGCATAAGCCGTAGCTTCGCCAATGCCCGATGAGGCACCAGTTATAATGACGGTTTTATCCTTCATCATTCAATAATAAAACGTGTTTAGTAAAAGTGTAGGTCATTACTATTGACCAATATTCCTTGCAATCAGTAATTATTTCCAAAGTATGGGTGTGCCGTTACTAGGTATTTCCGGGAAATCAATTTCCATGCCGTCTAATGCTTCTTCAATGGCATCTTCTAGGTAGGCACCTGTAACTCCTGTTTCACTTTCCCAGTTATCATCAATGGCACCTTTATAAACCAGCTCGCGTTTTGAGTTAAATAAGAACACTTCAGGATTTTTTGTTGCACCAAACTTCTTTGCTACTTGTTGGTCTTCATCCTTTAGGTACATAAAATGCAACTCATGCAATTTGAAATGGAAAGCTGCAAGCTTCATTTGTTCCAATGAATCAGCAGGTTGCTGAATTTCATCGTTTGAGTTGATGCCAATAATTCCTAAATTATCATCCTCATATTTTTCAAACAGCTTAATTAATCGTTCGCTATAGGCTTGAGAAACGGGCGAGCTGTTGCAAGTAAAAACTACGGCAAGCGCATATTTATCAGCGTATTCATAGTTGGAATGCAGTTTTTCATCATATCCTTTCAGATTGAATTCGGGTAATTTATCACCTATTTGAAGCATGGCATTGATATTTTTGTAATTTTGAACCCGCAAAATAACTATTTACAATGGTTTTAAAAACCAAATTCGTTTTGTAGTTAACAGAATTTAATGAATGGTAGTAGTAGAAGTAACGAATAAGAAACAAGCCAGGCAGTTTATTAAGGTACCTCATCTTTTATACAAAGATGATGAACAATGGGTTAGTCCGCTAGATCAGGATATTGAAGCTGTGTTTGATGAAGAACAGAACCCGTTCTACAAAAACGGAGAACTCAAACGCTGGTTGCTGTTTGATGACAGGGATAAGTTAATAGGCAGGGTGGCCGCATTTTACAACCAAAAGTACATGGAGCAAAATGGCAGGCAAGCTGGTGGTATGGGATTTTTTGAATGTATTCAAAATAAAGAGGCCGCATTTTTACTATTTGATACTTGTAAACATTGGCTAAAGTCGAAAAACATTAGCAGCATGGATGGCCCTATAAACTTTGGTGAAAAGGACCGCTTTTGGGGATTGATGGTTGATGGTTTTAAAAATCCATCCTACCTAGAAAATTATAATCCGCCCTATTACCGAGAGTTTTTCGAGTCGTATGGTTTTGTTAAATTGTTTGAACAATCCACCTCAGAGATTACTGCTGAAACCTTTAATCATGGCCGCTTTAGCAAAATTGCATCAAGGGTGCTTCAAAATCCGGCTTACCGTTTTGAGCACTATTTAGATGATGAAATTGACCGTTTTGCTAAAGATTTTGTGCATATTTATAATTTGGCTTGGGCACATCGCCCTGACTTTACGCCAATGACCATGGAACGTGTGATGCTTACTCTTAAAGCATTACGACCAATTCTAAAGGAAGATATCATTTGGTTTGCTTACGCCAATAACGAACCTGCTGGATTTTATATCAACACCATAGATGTGAACCAAATATTTAAGCATTTAAGGGGCAAAATGAATCTTTGGGCCAAGATAAAGTTTGTGTGGTACAGGAATTTTGGCAGAGTTGACCGCGCTAGAGGCATTGTATTTGGGATTATTCCAAAATACCAAAACCTAGGGTTGGAAGCCGGAATGATTATGAAGTTTTATGAGGCAATTTCCAAAACCAAGTATTTGCGTGCTTCTGAGCTAAGCTGGATAGGTGATTTTAATCCCAAAATGCACTCTTTGTTTGAAGCTCTGGGTGCAAAAAGTACCAAAATGCATTACACCTACCAATACCGATTTAATGATTGAGCTAGAACTAAAAGGTATTACTCTTGATGCATTGCCTGAGGCCGCAAAACAAATTATTGCAACTGGGCTTAATTACAAAATTTGGACTTTTTATGGAGAAATGGGGGCAGGAAAAACAACCCTTATAAAATCCATTAGCAAAGAACTTGGGGTTCATGAATCTGTTTCCAGCCCAACCTTCTCATTGGTGAATGAGTATAAAACCAGCAATAATGGTGTTATCTACCACTTTGATTTTTATCGCATAAAAAGCATTGAGGAAGTTTATGACATTGGATATGAAGACTACTTTTATAGCGGTAACCTTTGTTTAATCGAATGGCCTGAGAAAATAGAGGAACTTTTGGCTAATGAAATTTATTTAGCCATTAGAATAGAAAAAGAATCGGCATTTGAAAGATGCCTAAACGTTAAATCAACTACTTAAACCTGTGGTTTGCCGTTTTCCTTAGCTCTTCAGGTGTTAAGGTTTTAAAGTACTCATAAGTAATTTTTAGCCCTTCTGCCCTGCTTACTTTGGGTTCCCATCCAAGTATTTCTCTGGCTTTGGTAATGTCAGGCCTGCGTTGTTTAGGATCATCTTGTGGCAGTGGTTTTGAAACCAGTTTTTGGTGAGTACCCGTTAGTTTAATAATCTCTTCAGCAAATTCTTTAATGGTAATTTCATCGGGGTTACCAATATTAACGGGGTAAGCATAATCACTTAACAATAAGCGGTAAATCCCTTCTACTAAATCATCTACATAACAAAACGAACGTGTTTGGCTACCATCCCCAAACATGGTTAAATCTTCACCACGTAATGCTTGTCCAATAAATGCAGGAAGCACACGGCCATCATTTAATCGCATTCGAGGTCCATAGGTATTAAATATACGAACGATACGTGTTTCTAAACCATGGTAAGTGTGGTAAGCCATGGTCATGGCTTCTTGAAAACGTTTGGCTTCATCATAAACACCGCGAGGTCCTACGGGATTTACATTGCCCCAATACTCCTCCGGTTGTGGATGTACATTCGGATCTCCATAAACTTCACTGGTGGAAGCAATCAATACCCGAGCCTTTTTAACCCTAGCCAACCCTAAACAGTTATGTATACCTAGCGACCCTACTTTTAATGTTTGTATGGGAATTTTTAAATAATCAATAGGGCTTGCAGGTGATGCAAAATGTAAAATATAGTCCAATTCACCAGATACGTGTATAAACTTACTTACATCATGGTTATAAAACTCAAAATCGGCTAACTTAAACAGGTGTTCAATATTTTTTAAATCACCTGTAATGAGGTTATCCATGCCTACCACCGAGTAACCCTCTTTAATAAACCGATCGCACAAATGTGAACCTAAGAAGCCTGCCGCTCCTGTTATTAATACCCTTTTTTTTGCACTCATATTAGTTTAATGTATTAATTCCAATGCAATAGTAAGCAAATCCTAGCTCCTTCATTTCTTCCAGATCAAAGATGTTTCTACCGTCAAACACCACCTTGGTTTTAAGCAATTTACCCATTACGTTAAAGTTTGGTGAACGAAACTCAGGCCATTCTGTTGCAATTAACAAAGCATCTGCGTCAATCAATGCATCGTAAGGGTCTTTGCAATAAGTGATTTGTTCGCCCAAAGTTTTTTGCGCTTCATGCATGGCAACAGGGTCAAAACCTTTTATATTGGCTCCTGCTTTTAACAAGTTTTCAATAATTATCAATGATGGCGCTTCCCGCATATCGTCTGTTTTGGGTTTAAATGAAAGCCCCCATAATGCAAATGTTTTACCCTTTATTTGGCCGTTGTAGTGTTTCATTACCTTATTAAACAACACCATTTTTTGGTCGTCATTTACGTCTTCAACAGCTTGTAAAATGCGCAATTCATGGCCAAATTCTTTGGCAGTTTTTACCAATGCCTTTACATCCTTGGGAAAGCAGGAACCACCATAACCAATACCTGGATAAATGAATTTATTGCCAATACGAGCATCGCTGCCAATGCCTTTTCTCACCCAATTTACATCTGCCCCCACCAACTCGCATAAATTGGCAATATCATTCATAAAACTAATTTTGGTTGCCAGCATGGCATTGGCTGTATATTTTGTCATTTCAGCACTGCGAATGTCCATGAAAATAATAGGGTGTCCGTTTAGTAAAAAAGGTTTGTAAAGCCTGCGCATGATGTCCTCTGCTTTTTTACTTTCAACACCCACCACAATTCTGTCTGGTTTAAGAAAATCTTCAATTGCTGCACCCTCTTTTAAAAATTCAGGATTGCTGGCAACATCATATTCAATGTTGACATTGCGTTTTTTTAAAGACTCAGCAACCTGAGCTTTTACTTTTTGCGATGTAGTAACAGGGACAGTACTTTTAGTAACCACTACACAGTAACTACTCATGCTTTCTCCAATCTCTTTGGCCACACCGAGCACATATTTTAAATCAGCACTACCGTCCTCTCCAGGAGGAGTTCCAACGGCTATAAATACCACTTGCGCATCAGACATGTTAGCACTTAAACTTGTACTAAAATGCAACCGTCCAGCTTCTGTATTCCTGGTTACAAGCTCTTTTAAACCTGGCTCATAAATGGGCAAAACACCTTTATTCAGGTTGTCAATTTTTTGTTTATCAATATCAATACAGGTTACATCCATGCCTACTTCTGCAAAGCAAGTTCCTGTTACTAAACCAACGTAGCCAGTTCCTACAACTATTACTTTCATTTATATTTTCTGTTATTTTTTGTTACAAAATTCTAACACGTGTTCTATAATATATAACCGTTGGTCGTTTGAAACCTCCGGACTCATCGGCAAAGAAATTACATTTTGGCAAAGTTTTTCGGTAATGGGTAATGATCCTTTAGGGTACCGACTACTTTCATACGCTTTTTGAAAATGAAGTGGCATTGGGTAATAAACCATGCTTGGTATTTGTTTTGAAGTTAAAAATGCCCTTAACTCGTCTCGGTTGATACCCTTACAGGTAAGCGTATACTGATGGAAAACGTGGGTGGATTGAGCCGTTCTCTTGGGAATAACCAAGTTAGGGTGTCCAGCAAAAGCCTTGTCATATTCATTTGCTAGAATATTCCGGCCCTGTTCGCACGCATCCAGTGTAGCAAGTTTAACGTTTAAAATTGCCGCTTGTAAAGTATCTAAACGGGAGTTTACCCCAATATCATCATGCTGGTATTGCACCGTTTGCCCATGATTGGCAATTGTTTTTATACGTTTGGCCAATTGTTCATTGCGTGTAAACAATGCACCACCATCACCCATACAGCCTAAGTTTTTTGAAGGAAAAAATGAGGTGCAACCAATATCGCCAATAGTTCCTGAACGCAATGTACTGCCGTTGTTGGAGGTGTATTGAGCGCCTATGGATTGTGCTGCATCTTCAATTACAAATAGCTGATGTTTTTGTGCAATGTGCATAATAACATCCATATTGGCATTTTGCCCAAACAAATGCACGGGTACAATTGCCTTGGTTTTAGGTGTAATGGCCTCCTCTATTAAATGAGTATTTAATAAAAAATCATCTTCATTAACATCTACCAAAACAGGCACTAGTTTTAACAAGGCAATAACTTCTGCCGTAGCCACATACGTAAATGCGGGCAATATTACTTCATCACCCGGCTTTAGGTTTAAGGCCATCATTGCAATTTGTAACGCATCTGTTCCATTGGCACACGGAATAACATATGGCACATCTAAGTAGTCACTCAGGTTAGCTGCAAAAGCCGCCACCTGAGGCCCATTAATGTACTTTGCCGACCGAATCACTTCTTTTATCGCAGTATCAATTTGGGGCTGTATTTTTTCATGTTGCGCCTGTAAGTCAACCATTTGAATTGGTTTCATCCTTATTCCTTGCTATTATGGTAAGCAACAAATATAATTATTGCTATACGCAAACAAAGATTTGTGTTATTTTTGGTGAATGAACAATTTCATGAAACATCTTATTTTATTGTTTAGCCTGTTGGTTGTGAGTAACTGTTTTGCCCAAAAAAAGATATGGGTAACGGATGCCAATAAGATATTTAACTTTCAATTTCAATATACCCATGTAACGCCAAGCGGTGATTTTGCCAAACGATTTGACAATTTTAATGGCATTGGAGCTGGTGGCTTGCTTAAAACAAAAAATAATCTTCTTATAGGATTTGATGGTAATTACTATTTTGGAAGTCGCTTGAAGCCCAATAATATATTAGCCAATTTAACCAATGCCAATGGTACAATTAGCAATGGATCTGGTTACCCATCATCCATTTCACTGGGCATGAGGGGATTTAGTTTTTTGGGTAAAGCAGGTTATTTGTTTGCATTAAATCATAAAAACAGGAATAGCGGTATTGCCATTTTATTAGGAGGTGGTTTGGTGATGCATAAAATAAATATTGCAACCACCCGTAATGACATACCCAGTTTAACTTCAGAAAAGAAAGCTGGATACGACAGGTATTCTAGTGGTTGGGCAACTAACCAGTTTGTGGGATATATTCATCAAGGTACCAATAAAGCCATTAATTTTTATGTGGGCATTGATTTAATGCAGGCGTTTACTTACAATAGGCGTAAGTTTAATTATGATGAAATGTCGTATGATTTAAACCTGCACAATGATTATTATTTCGGTTTGCGTTTCGGTTGGATGATTCCAAAATACATCAACACCAAAACCAGTGACGAAGAATATATTTTTAACTAATGTTGGTTTATCATTTAGGAATTCGCTTTTACAGTTTAGCCATTTTTATTGCCTCTTTTTTTAGTATAAAAGCTAAAAAACTTGCAGAGGGAAGAAAAAACACTTGGAAAATATTAAGCGATTTTAAGCGACTTCCTCATAAACCATTGGCTTGGTTCCATTGCGCCTCACTAGGCGAATTTGAACAAGCGAGGCCAGTAATAGAAAGACTGAAACGTGATAGCGACATTCAAATTGTAGTCAGCTTCTTCTCTCCCTCTGGTTATGAGGTACGCAAAAATTATCCATTGGCTGACCTTATTTTTTATTTGCCTTCAGACACTAGTTTTAATGCCAAGCGGTTGCTCAGGATAATTTCACCCAGCATGCTTTTTTTTGTTAAATATGAAATATGGATAAATCTGATTACCCAGGTTAATAAACAAGGCGTTCCGCTCTATTTACTTTCTGCAACTTTCAGGCCCAATCATATTTATTTTAAATGGTATGGTAGGTTATTTAAAAAAGCCTTAACCCGATTTAAAGTAATTTTCACCCAAGATCACTCATCAACCCAACTGTTAAAAGCACATGGATTAAACCAAGTGGTTTGGAGCAATGATACCAGGTATGACCGTGTTTATGAAACCTGCCAACAGGCAAAACCATTGCCTTTAATTGAAGCCTTTGCACAACAAGAACTAATTTTAATTTTAGGCAGCAGTTATGAACAGGAAGAACAATTGGCACTCGGATTTATTAACCAGTTACTTGAATTAAATGTGAAGCTGATTATTGCACCGCATGAGATTTCGGCTACACGTATTGCACACATTATGAGCATTTTTTCAGCCTATAAACCAATTAAGTATGCTGAAATAAATGAAGTTAATGCACCAAATGCACGGATACTTGTTATTGATAATGTAGGGTTGCTTGCTTCGCTTTACGCTTATGCGCATATTGCTTTAATTGGTGGGGGATTTGGCACAAAAGGCATTCATAACACTTTAGAGGCCGCCACATTTGGCATGCCTATTTTAATTGGCCCAAATAATCAGGAGCGTTTTCCCGAAACAGCTTTATTAAAAGAAGCCGGGGTGCTTTATACCATCACCAACCAAATGGATACCAACGAGTTGTTAAATGCGTTAACCCGAAATAACAATCGTTTACAGCAGATAAAACAGCAGTCTCAGCAGTTTATTCGCCAAAATATTGGAGCAACTGATGTGATTATAGCCAATTTATAGCAAGGCTACTTACCAAACAAACCGCCTAAGCCGGGCATCATGGTTTTCATTAATTGCTGCATTTCGGTTGCTGAAACAGTTTCTGCATTTCCAAGGGCTTTTTCAAATGCAATGACCAAATAGTCCTGCAATTCTTCTTTCTTTTCTGGAAATAACAGTCCTTCGGCAATAAAGATGTCCTTTATTTTTTTATTGGCATCCATTATTACTTTTACATCGCCAGAAGCGGCCTCTCCTTCTACGGTGATGGCACTTAAGCGGCTTTTTATTTCTTCGGATTTTCTTTGGATATCTGCAAGTTTTCCTAGCTTAATTCTTTTTAGATTATTGCACAAAAATAACTATAAATACATAGTTTTATTGTGTTTGCGTATGATGAATGAACACAAAATAGGTGGATTAATTGTTGGTAACAATTTAGGAGGGTTTATGAAACGGCACTAAGCAAAATCATCCTTTTTTTAGTGGCTAAAACCATTAAATTCGCCCAACTTTAAATTTAAAAACTCAAGTTAATATATATGCAAATCGCCAGCAATTACCGTGATGAATTTGTAAAGCGTCACATCTCTCCCATTCAAAACGACACTGAAGCCATGCTTAAAACCATTGGTATAAATAGTGTTGACCAATTGATTGATGAAACAATACCTTCACATATTCGCCTGAAAGAAAGAATGAAGTTGCCAGAGGCAATGGGTGAAATGGAACTGTTAAGCATGTTAAAAGCGATTTCAGAAAAGAACATATTAAACAAAAACTTTATTGGAATGGGGTATTACGGCACGCATACCCCAAATGTGGTTTTACGTAACATATTTGAAAACCCAGGATGGTATACAGCATACACGCCATATCAAGCCGAAATTGCCCAAGGACGTTTAGAAGCATTGTTGAACTACCAAACCATGATTATTGATTTAACTGGTATGGAAATAGCCAACGCCAGTTTGTTAGATGAAGGAACGGCAGCGGCAGAGGCCATGCATATGTTACATGCTGAAAGTAAAAACACCACTGCCACCAAGTTTTTTGTATCGGAATTGTGTTTCCCACAAACCATTGATGTGCTAAAAACACGCACTGAACCTATTGGTGTAGAGTTGGTAATTGGTAACCACCAAACTGTACAACTAGACAACACTTTCTTTGGCGCATTGATACAATATCCTGCTGGAAATGGTGAAGTATTTGATTACAGCCAGTTTATGGCCAATGCCATAGCCAACAATGTTATGGTAGCAGTTGCAGCAGATTTGTTAAGCTTAACCCTATTAACCCCTCCTGGCGAATGGGGAGCTGATGTGGTATTGGGATCAGCACAACGTTTTGGTGTGCCTATGGGTTATGGCGGACCACATGCTGGTTTTTTTGCTACCAAAGATGCTTATAAACGCCAGATGCCTGGACGTATTATTGGTGTGAGTATTGACGCACAAGGCAACAGTGCTTTGCGCATGGCGTTACAAACCCGCGAGCAACACATACGCAGGGAAAAAGCAACCTCTAATATATGCACGGCCCAAGTTTTGTTATCTATTATGGCAAGCATGTATGGCGTTTATCATGGCCCAGACGGATTAAAGGGGATTGCAGCCAGAACCCATGGATTGGCTAACCAGTTGGGACATGTATTAACAGAACTGGGCTTTAAACAAAAAAACACCCATTTCTTTGACACATTATTGGTTGAGGTTCCTTCGGCTGATAAAGCTTTAGCCGATTGCCTAAAAGCATCTATCAATATCCGCAAATATGATGATAACCACATTGGTATTTCTATTGATGAAACACATACCATTGCTGATGTTAATTTATTGGTAAGCGCGCTTACAGGAAAAGAATCGCACCTTAAGGCGCATGATACAACGGTGTTAAACGCACCGGCACATTTTATACGTAAGAGCAGTTACATGACACATCCTGTGTTTAACTCACATCATAGTGAGCATGAAATGTTGCGTTATATCAAATATCTGGAATCAAAAGATTTGTCGCTTTGCCATAGTATGATTGCTTTGGGTTCTTGTACCATGAAGTTAAATGCTACCGCAGAAATGATTCCAGTAACCATGCCGGGATTCGGGCAGTTACATCCCTTTGTGCCTCGTAATCAAGCAACAGGTTACACCCAAATTTTTAACGACCTGTCAGAATACTTAAAACAAGTTACTGGTTTTGCTGGTATTAGTTTACAACCCAATGCAGGCGCTCAAGGCGAGTATGCCGGCTTAATGGTTATTCGTGAATACTTCAAGTCAATTGGTGAAAGCCATAGGAATATTGCATTAATTCCTTCTTCTGCGCATGGAACAAACCCTGCCAGTGCTGTAATGGCAGGTATGAAGGTGATTGTAACCAAAACCCTTGAAAACGGGTATGTAGATATTGATGATTTGCGCGCCAAAGCGGAGGAACATAAAGATAATTTAGCTTGTTTAATGGTTACTTATCCAAGTACCTTTGGGGTATTTGAAGAGCGCATTACAGAAATTTGCGAGATTATTCACCAATGCGGTGGACAAGTGTATATGGATGGCGCTAATATGAATGCGCAGGTTGGATTAACCAGCCCCGCCAATATTGGTGCTGACGTGTGCCATTTGAATTTGCATAAAACATTCTGCATTCCTCATGGAGGTGGAGGACCTGGCATGGGACCTATTGGTGTAGCTGCACATTTGGAGCCATTTTTACCCGGACATAGTGTAGTAAACATGGAAGGTGGAAAACATAGCATGCACGCAGTGAGTGCTGCGCCTTGGGGCAGTGCTTCTATCCTACTTATTTCTTATGCTTATATTAGAATGATGGGGACTGAAGGCTTAGAAAATGCTACCAAATATGCTATCCTAAATGCCAATTACATCAAAGCTCGCTTGGAAAAACACTACGAAATATTGTATGTTGGGAGCAAAGGAAGATGTGCCCATGAAATGATTTTAGATACCCGTGTATTTAAAGCTGCTAGTGGAGTGGAAGCCGAAGATATTGCCAAACGGTTAATGGATTATGGATTCCATGCACCAACCATGAGTTTCCCGGTTGCGGGTACCATCATGGTTGAACCTACTGAAAGTGAACCTAAAGCTGAATTGGATCGCTTTTGCGATGCGATGATTAGTATCAAACATGAAGTTGAAGCAATTATTGCTGGTACAGCAGATAAAACAGACAATGTGCTTAAAAATGCGCCTCATACTGCCCACGTTGTTACGGCAGACGAATGGTCGCATGTATATAGCCGCCAACAAGCTGCCTACCCTTTGCCTTATGTTAAAGTGGCCAAATTTTGGCCTACTGTTGGACGTGTGAACAATACATATGGTGATAGAAATCTGGTATGCGCTTGTTTGCCAATAGAGGCTTATGAGGGTGCAACAAGCAACTAAAGTATCAAATTGATTAATGAAGGCGGTTATTTCTTGTCAGGAATAACCGCTTTTGTTTTACATCCATTACATTTTTTTTATTGATTTATAAGCAATTACGCAAAAACAGCCACTCATACTGAAAAATAGCTTTTTATTTTGTATTTATTCCACTTATTTCGTATTGCGTTAGTTTAAATAAAAAAGCCATGCTTAACACTGCATTACAAAACATCCGTTACTTATTCAGTTCAAGAATATTTGAATTTGAGGCCAAAACATACTATGAAGGCACTCAAGAGAAACAAAGTTTGCGCAAGCTTTTCAAATTAATGAATGTGCATCAGGATATTAATTTTTTTAGCCCAATCCAAATTCAATTTAGGGGAGTTTCTTTGTTGGATAGTTCAAAATTGGTAACTAAAGTACTTGGTAAACCAGCCCTCACCTCATCAAAACATTACTTTAATGCTGCTTTTAAAACATTAGCTTATAAACACGAAGTACATGAAGTGCAAGCAAGCACCATTATTAACTTGCTTGATAATAAAGTAATTAGTTGTACTTACCACATTGATACTACCAGTAAGGAGGTTGCCAGTAAAATTAAACAAACCTTGTGCAGCAAATATGGTATTGACAATGATTTTACTGACACAAGTTTCTGCATTATTGATGAATATGAAAATAAGATCATCTTTACGCTTGAGCATGAATTGGTGATTCATTACGTTGCAGCAGGTAAGGATACACAAGAAAAAATAACGGCTATTTTAAGCCAAATTGAGGGACAAAAACAACGTTTACTTAGAAAAGAAAAACACCAAATGGAATTGGCATTTTAATTGACTGGAGAGCCATTTTACCTGATTAGTTTAACATTACTCACTCAATTCCAACCAGCGCATTCCTTTATCATCAAGCATGGTGGTGAGTTCTTCTACTTCCTTCCCCCAAGCCAACAATTCCTCATGGTTATTGCTTCCAGTATTTAACTTACTTACAACCAGCGCTTTTTGCTGCTCTAGTTGTGGGATTTCCTGATTTAACTGTTCCAACTCTTGTTGTTCTTTAAAAGAGAGTTTTCGTTTTACCGGGGTTTGTGCAACTGCTTCTGCTGCTTTAGTTTCCACTTTGGGTGCTTTTGACTCTACTTGTAAATTTTTGGCCTTTGTTTTCTTTTCGTCTTGCTCGTCTAAATAATCCTGGTAGTTGCCATTAAAATCCCTGATTACCCCTTCTCCTTCAAAAATAAACAAGTGATCAACCAGCTTATCCATAAAATAGCGGTCATGGGTTACAATTACCAAACAACCTTTGTAGCTTTCTAAAAAGTCTTCGAGTACGTTTAAGGTTTGTATGTCCAAATCGTTGGTGGGTTCATCCAGCACCAAAAAGTTTGGGTTTTTAATCAATACTGTAAGTAAAAACAACCTCCTGCGCTCGCCTCCACTTAATTTGCTCACGTAGGTATGTTGCATTTTATCATCAAACAAAAAACGTTTGCACAATTGCGTAGCTGTTACTTTTTCTCCTCTGCCTAATTCCACATATTCCGCAATGTCTTTTACCACATCAAGTACCCTTTTGTCTTCCTTTATTTGCAAACCCACTTGCGAATAATAACCATACCTTACGGTATCTCCTTTACTGATGTGTCCTGAGTCAGGCTTATCCAACTCCATAATCACATTGAGGAAAGTACTTTTACCCACCCCATTTTTTCCAATAATCCCTACCCTTTCACCTGGTTTAAACATGTAATTGAAATCATCAATTACCTTTAATCCCGGGAAACTCTTGTTAACATGGTGGAGCTCTATAATTTTACCGCCCAGTCGTTGCATTTTCATATCCAACTCCACCTTTTTGTTTTCCATTTTTTGGCTGGCCTTTTCTTTTGTTTCATAAAAGGCATCAATGCGGGCTTTTTGTTTGGTACCCCTGGCTTTAGGTTGCTTGCGCATCCATTCCAGTTCTTTTCTCAATAAGTTTTTGGCTTTGTCAATTTCTCGCTCCTCTTTAAACTCCCGCTCAGCTTTCTTCTCTACATAATAAGCATAGTTGCCCTTGTAGGTATACAATTGTCCATTGTCTAATTCTATAATCTCATTACAAACGGCATCTAAAAAATAACGATCATGCGTTACTAAAAACAGGGTAACATCGGCACTTTTAAGGTACCCTTCCAACCATTCAATCATTTCTACGTCCAAATGATTGGTGGGCTCATCCATAACAATTAAGTCAGGAGTTTGAATAAGTATTTTAGCCAAGGCCAGCCTTTTACGTTGGCCACCGCTTAACATGGTTACAGATTGATCATAGCGGGTAATGCTGAGTTTAGTAAGGATTTGCTTAATGCGACTTTCATAATCCCAAGCATTAAGCCGCTCCATGTTTTCCATGGCATGCTGCAATTTTTGCATGGTACCCTCATCATGATTGGTTTCAGATATGCGCAATACCTCTTCATACTCAGCAACGGCAAGCAATAACTCATTATTGCTATTAAATAACGCTTCCCATACGTTGAGGTTCGGATCTAAATAAGGCTCCTGTGGTAAATACGCCACCTGAATATTTTTATCTGTTACCACTCGGCCTTCCCCATCTGATGTATCGGCTCCAGCTAAAATATTTAACAAATTGGTTTTCCCGGTGCCATTTTTGGCAATTAGGGCTATTTTATCTCCTTTTTCAACACTAAAGGTCAGGTTTTCAAACAACACCCTATCACCATAGCGTTTGTTAATGTTTTCTGCACGTAAATAATTCACCCTGCAAAGGTGCTAATAAAAGTGCATTTTTATGCTTTTCCCTTTTATTATTCGAAACAAATAATATTTTTGGATGCAATTACTAATCATTAATATACATGCATCATAGAAATCCGTCTCTGATTAAGACAGCTTTATCTGTTGTTTTTATTGTTTTAACTCAAGTAAGTTTTGGTCAAGATATTGGCACGGCTTATCCTGACCCGAAAAAATCAATCGAAAAAGGCATTGCCCTGCACGATGAAGAAAAATATGACGAAGCAATTGCTGAATATTTGTTGGTTAATGAAAATGACTCTTTTTATAATTTAGCCCTTTATGAGCTTGCTGTAACCTACCGTGCAGCAAAACAATATGACAAAGCCATTGATGTCGCACTTAAAGGACTTGCCTTAAATACTGAGCTCAACATAAACTTATTGCAAGAATACGGCAATGCTTTAGATGATGCTGGCCAAAAAGACTCTGCTATAAAGGTGTATGAATATGGTTTGTTAAAATACCCATATGCTGTTCCTTTCTTATATGAAAAGGCCAATGCTTATAGTAAAGCAAAAGAGTGGGACAACGCTATTAAGTTTCATATAGAAGCTATCCGGATGAACCCTTATGCCAGCGGCAACCATTTACGTATTGGTATTTTGGCAGCAAATGCCCAAAAACCGGCATTGGCATTAATGGCATTAAACACGTATTGTATGCTTAGTACAAACAGAGAACGAACGTTTAGTGTGCTGCAAATCATGGAAAAAATTGCCAATAATGAGTACGAAAAAACAGATACCATTGATGAAAAACACTTTGCTTTTGCAAAGGACCTAGAAGATATTGATTTAATTATCTATTCTAAAGCAGCCGTTTCTCCAAAGTATAAAGGTATTGTAAAGTTAAACTACCACCTGCTTAAACAACTTCAGGTGCTATGCGAAAAGCTACCTGACGGTTACACCTCAGACAATTGGTTGATGAACCATTATGTAAACTTGTATAAAGATGTTTGGAATAAAAAATACTTTGAGGCTTGTGCATTACACAGCTTTAGGTATTTGGATGACAAGAATGTAAAATCACTGCGGGTTAGCAGAAACAAACAATTGGAAGTATTTACCAATTGGGCTACTGCGTTATTTAATGAGATACGCGACAATAAAACACAAGTGGTTGATGGTAAAGAAACAAAGATTAGACTTTGGTATGAAGATGGTGTGTTAGGCGCAATCGGTGATGAAAACAAAAACGGTGAAAATGAAGGTAAATGGCTATATTACAATGAACATGGGATTTTAACAGCAGAAGGCATATATGTAAATGGTAAAAAAGATGGCGACTGGAAATATTATCATCCCGCAGGGCAACTTAAAGCCATTGAGCAGATGAAAATGGGTGAATTACATGGCACTTATACAAAATATTTTAAAAACGGTTCTTTGGAAGAAGTTTCAAATTTTGAAAACAACAAGTATAATGGAGAGGCATTGTTTTACAATGCGAACAATACTTTACGTATGAGGCTATTTGTAACCAACGGTAAATTAGATAAACAAAAAGAAGTGTATTCATTTACAGGAGCGCTGCAAAGCCGCGAAGATATTAAAGATGGCATTAATGAAGGGGCTTATAAGACTTACTACCCAAATGGGGCAGTTAATTTAGATGCAAAAGCCGTAAAAGACAAACTTACCGGAAAGGTTACCTACTACCATGATAATGGCAAGGTTCGCACCAATGGCGAGTTTAACAATGGAAACCGCATTGGCGAATGGAAATGGTATTATGCTAATGGTACGCTTGAAACAGTTGGCACTTATAACAATGACAAAGAAACCGGAATTTGGAAATATTATTCAGAAACTGGTAAACTCTCAAAAGAGGATATTTACGAAAATGGAACAAAAAAAGGTGCTTATAAGTTATATGATTATAATGGCCAGTTGTATGCTGAAATATTAGTAAGAGGCAGTAAAATAGATGCCTATAAATATTATGATACCACAGGGAAAATAATGCTTGAAGCGAAGGCATCTGGCAGCAAATTTAAGTTTATCAGACTTAGCGAGTACCGTAATAAAATAATTGAAGGAGAGTTGGTTAATGGAGATGAGCAGGGTTTATGGAAATATTACTATGAAAATGGTGCCTTGGAGTATGAGGTGAATTTTGAAAAAGGAGTTAAAAAGGGAATTTACACCAACTACTATAAAAACGGTAAAAAACAAGCTGAAACAATGTATGTAGAGGGTGAGCCAGATGGCTTTTACAGGGCGTACCATATGAATGGAAAAACCAAAACGGAGGGATATTATAAGAATGGCACACGCTGCGGCACGTGGAAGTATTATGCCATTAATGGAGTTCTTGAAACAAAGGAGTTCTACATTGATGGTGAAGCAAATGGCAAATTAGAAAGTTTTGAATTTGATGGTAAACCACACGGATTCTCAATCTACGACTATACATATTTTAACAACTATGTAATCACCGATACTGCTGGTAAAGTTTGCTCTGCCAGTAACTTAAAGTTTGGTACCGGTAAGTATGAGTTGTTTGATGCGCATAAACAGCAAATGGTAAAAGGCTATTATAAAGCTGGTGAGCGCGATTCTGTTTATTTGTTTTACCATGGAAATGGTAAAGTATCGGGAAAAGAGTTTTTTAAATTTGGAAAAAGAAATGGATTGGCTACTTACTATTATGAAAATGGCAAAGTTAGTTCAACAGGAATTTATACAAATGGAGAAAAGGATAGCATTTGGGCTTATTATGATGAAGCTGGTAGGTTAACTCGGAAATCAAATTTTAAAGCAGGAAATTACCAAGGGAAATATATTGGTTACCATATCAATGGTAAAGTAGAGTTGGATTGCACTTATCAAAATGACGAATTACAAGGTAATTATAAACTTTACAGCTATGAGGGTGTATTGGTGCTGGATGCCATTTATAATGGTGGTGTTTTGGTTGCTTATAGTTACTTGGGTAAAGATGGCAATTTATTACCGTATACCCCTGTTAAAAACTCAACAGCCAATATTAAAACGTATTTCCCTAATGGCAATTTGGCCATGCAGTATCAATTGGTAAATGGCCTCAGACAGGGTAAATATTTGCGCTATTATGAGAGTGGTAAGCTCTATTTAGACATCGATTATACAGATGGTGACTATAACGGAACCTATAAAATTTATTATGCCAATGGTAACCTTCAGGAACATGAACAATACTATTATGATGAACTCAATGGAACTTGCTCATACTATCATGAGAATGGGAAATTGGCCAATGAAACGCAGTATATATATGGCAACAAACATGGCATATCTAGAAACTATGACAATACTGGGAAACAAACCAGCGTTATTAAATATTTATATAACAGAAGCTACTAATACATGAGAATATTCTTATTCGTTACCCTTGCTTTGTCTTTTTTAAGTTCAATCAACGCCCAGCCCGTTTACGATTATGAACAGCTTGCTAAAAAATACAAAGGCAATACCATATTGGTATTAAATAGAGAGCAACACCTAAAACTAGGCATGAAAAAAGGGGCATTTGATATTGAGTCCGAACATGTGCAGCAGTTTTATCATATTGATAATAAAAACGTGGGGTACTCTGAACGAGAGATTGGCTACTCCCCTACATTTTATGTGATTAAAGATTTAGAAGCGAACACTTACATACCTGATGGAAAAGGCAAGTTCAAAAAGATTGCAGTTACTGAATTTAAGGACGAAGGTCAGGTTGATGGTGGCTCCATATTTTATGATGGTTATCGTTATAAAAAGTTTAAGTTTTCATCACTGGCATCTGGCGTAATTTCAGAAACTAAATTCACTTACGAATACAAAGACCCAAGCCACCTAGGCGCTTTCTATTTCATGTGGGGCTCACCTCATTATAACATGAGTTATACCGTAACGGTAGGCAAGGATATAAAAATTGGTTACAAGTTTTTTGGGGATAGCAGTTTTGTAAAACATACCGTAACAAAAGATGGGGATAACCTGATTCACAAATGGGAAGCAAATGAGGTGTTAGCTGCCAAAGGTTACGATGATGCAGTAAATGACCGTTATTTTGAGCCTCATGTTTATGTATACATTGCTGAATATAAAACAAAAAATGAGGGATGGAAACCCTTGTTTGGCACTGAAAAGGAGCTATATAATCATGATTACAAATACATTGAAAACCTAAACAAGGAGCCTGTTAATGAACAATTAAAAATGGTTGTTGATTCCATTAAACAAGTTTCTGCTGGTGAAAAGGACCTGATGCGAAGTATTTATTATTGGGTGCAACAAAACATGAGGTATATCGCTTTTGAGGATGGTCTTGGTGGGCAAGTACCCCGTGAAGCAAATGATGTTTATACCAAACGCTTTGGTGATTGTAAGGATTTCTCGAGTTTGATTACTTATATGATGAAAGTGGCTGGTGTAAAATCATACATGACCTGGATTGGAACGCGGGATTTGCCTTATTCCTATAAAGATTTGCCATTGGGCTATGCAAGCAACCATATGATAGCAAGTGCCTATATAGATAACCAATGGATTTTTATTGACGGTACTTCTAATCACACTCCTTTCGGTGTTCCTTCAGGGTTTATACAAGGTAAAGAGGCCTTTATTGCTATTAATAAAGATTCTTTTGTAATCACTCAAGTGCCTATTATGCCAACTACATTTAACCTAAGCGCTGACTCAATATATCTGACTTTAAATGCTGGCGTGCTTGAAGGCTCTGGAAATTTAGCTATGCATGGTTATGTGAGGTCGTATATGGTTGATCGCCTTTATTACACAGGTATTGATAAGATAAATGACTACCTAAAAAAGTATGTATCATTAGGTAATAACAAATGTGAGGTGGTTGAGGCAAGCATTGGTAATTATAAAAACAATGATACGCCTGTAGTAATCCGTTTTAGCTTTAAACTACCAGATTATGTAAGAACCATTGATAATGACCTTTACGTAAACATGCATTTGCGTAAGGTGTATGCCAACGATAAAATTGATACCACTGGAAAACGAATAGCTGCAAAAGAACTGGAATATGCCTACCAAGATCAATCAACTTTTGTTTTGCGTGTACCCGATGGCTATAAAATAAAAAAGATGCCGGCTGATGTGCATTATACCAGTAACGATTTAAATTATCATTTCACCTATAACCTATCTGGTAATTTACTAACGTTTAAACAACAATCATCCTACAATAAGCTTACTGTTGAGCTAAAGGATTTTGATAATTGGAATAAACAAATGGAGATACTCACTAAAATTTATAAAGAAAGCGTAATTTTAACTAAAACAAAACCCTAACATGTCAATACAATACCTCAAATCAGGCTTAGTGCTCCTGTTTTTTACTTTTTACACTGCTGTTCAAGGGCAGGATTATTCTCTTTATTGCTCGTCATACGATTGGCTAGAAAAACCGGCTAATTTCGTTCCTGATTCAATAGAAAAAACCTATCCTAGTGTTACGGTTTTAATGAAACGCATTAACGAATACCGCTATAATGATAAAACAAGAATGCTCGAGGCATTCTTTTGTTCCCACAATATCAAGTACCTTAATGATGATAAATCTATAGAGGAGAACAATAAGGTTTATATTCCAACCTACCAATCACAGAATCTGGTTACCTTAAAATCGCGAGTGATTAAAAATGGTAAAGTTGTTTTTGAGGCCGGGCAAAAAGATTTTATTCAGGTTGAGGAAGAAGGCAGCAAGTACAACATGCTTGCCCTGAAAGGCGTTGAAAAAGGATGCATTGTAGAAACCGTTACCATTATGCGTTTAAATGACTATGAAATTTATGGAGATGAATATTTCCAGTCGAGTAGTTTCATTAAACGGGCCGAGTTTTATTTGATTACTCCGGAAATATTGGAATTTAAATGCAAATCGTACAACAAGTTTAGCCCAATAACAGATTCGGTTGCAAATGAACGCCATGTTTATTTTGGAGCTACCAATAATATTCCTCCATTTGATGCCGAAGAAAAATACTCATTGCTTAATGCCAATAAACAACGGGTGGAGTACGTATACCACCAAAATGCAGAAACCAAAAAAATGAATGCCAAGTGGCCGGAATTAGGCAGGCAGTTTTACGACCGAATGAGTTATGAGTATGACAAAAACCAAAAAGACCTTGAGAAGTTCTTAAGTAAAATACCATTGGACAAAGCCAAAACAGAGGCTGAAAAAGTATTTATGATTGAGAACTTCTTAAAAACCAATATTTCTGTTGATGATAATTTAAGCATAGAAATAAAAACATTTGGTGATAACTTAAAAAAGAAAGTGGCCTCCCCTTTTAGGTTTAATCAAATTATGGCCCAGCTATACAGAAAAGCTGGTATTAATATTGAGTACATTCTAACCTGTAAAAAAGAGTATAAACGTTTTGATCCAGAATTCGACTCTTGGTCGTATTTGAGAAATGTGCTTTTTTATGTTCCAGCAACTAAAACATTTATTGACCCTCAAGAACCATTTAGCAGAATGGGTAAAATTAGCACAGAATATTTGGGGCAATATGGTTTATTTATTAAACTGGTAGGTTTGGGTGATGTGGTTTCAGCCACAGCCAGTGTTAAACTTGTTCCGGGTAATGATGTAAAAAGCAGCAATGATATTGAGAAGTACACTGTTAGTTTAAATGGCGCATTGGATAAAGCAATTATACAGTACACCAGGCAAATGTATGGGTATGCAGAGCAAAACATTAAGAGCTATTATTTTGTGCTTGATGATGAGAAAAAGAAAGAGTTTATTGAAACTTTTGTAAGAGGTCTTGCCAAAAATGCCACCATCGAGAACTTAACAGTTGAAAATTATCGCCCAGATGTATTTGAAGAAATTAACAAGCCCTTGGTTATTCAGGCAAAACTCACCACTGATTATTATGTAGATCCGATTAGTGATCAGAGTATTATGTTGAAAATTGGTGATGTGATTGGACAACAATCAGAAATGTATCAAGAGAAACCACGGATTAATCAGGTGGATATTGATTTTGCACACAGTTATACCCGCGAGATTATTGTTGAGTTGCCAGAGGGTTACATCGTAAAAGGCGCAGATAAATTGAATATTAATTACAAATACAATAACAGCAAAAACGAACCGTCTTATGGCTTTGTGTCAAGTTACAAAATAGAAGGAAACAAACTTATTATAGATTGTGTGGAGTATTATAATGATATGACTTACAAAATGGAAGAGTTTAATCAATTTAAGCAGGTAATTAATGCTGCTGCTGATTTTAATAAAATAACCATTTTGTTGGAAAAGAAATAAGGTTACCTGCGTGAATATCTGGTACAGTAAAACAATTTGGTTGTTTTACTGTACTATATATTGATGAAACCGCACATTTTAGAAACAACTACCATCATTAAGAGGCCACTTGCTGAAGTGTTTGATTTTTTTAGTAAGGCCGAAAACCTCAATAAATTAACTCCTCCTGAGGTGCATTTTACCATTGTTACTCCTTTACCCATAAAAATGTTTCCTGGGACATTGATTGATTATCGGATAAAACTTAACGGTATTCCAATGAAATGGCGCACAAAAATTTCAGTTTGGAACGCCCCTCATCAATTTGTTGATGAACAAATTAAAGGCCCATATGTGCGCTGGCACCACACCCACTCCTTTAAAGATTTGGGCAATGGCACCACACAAATGACTGACCGCGTGGAATACCTTTCGCCCGGTTGGATATTAGAGCCGTTGATTAACTGGCTTTTTGTTGGCAAGAAAGTAGCTGGTATTTTTGAATATAGAGAACAGCAGTTGCAACACATTTTTGGCAATTAGGCACTGTTCATAAACGGACTACCCATAAAAAAACTCAACCTTTTGGGTTGAGTTTTTTTGGCGTGTTCTTTAATTATTTGCTTCCTTCAGCATAATACTTAAAGAAGTAAGGAATGGTTTCAATACCTTTTAAATAGTTTACAATACCATAGTGTTCGTTTGGTGAATGCAACGCATCACTATCCAATCCAAAACCCATTAATACCGATTTTAAGCCAAGCTCTTGCTCAAACATGGCCACAATAGGAATACTTCCTCCTCCACGGGTTGGTACAGGTGTTTTACCAAACGTAGTTTCCATGGCTTTTGCTGCTGCCCTGTAAGCCACACTATCTGTAGGTGTTACCACTGGTTCACCTCCATGGTGTGGTTTTACTTCTACCTTAACGCCTTTGGGCGCTATGCTTTCAAAGTGGTTTTTAAATAAGGTTGTAATTTCATCACTCACCTGATGAGGCACCAAACGCATGCTTATTTTGGCAAATGCCTTGCTCGGCAATACTGTTTTTGCACCTTCGCCAATATAGCCTCCCCAAATGCCGTTTACATCTAATGTTGGACGAATACCAGTGCGCTCTAAAGTAGTATAACCCGCTTCTCCCCTTACATCTTCAATGGCTAAATCCTGCTTGTAAGCTTCCAAATCAAATGGAGCGAGGTTTAAGTCTTTTCGTTCTGCCTCGGTTAGTTCAGCCACTTTATCATAAAAGCCAGGAATGGTAATGTGGTTATTTTCATCATGCATGCTTGCAATCATTTTTGCAAGAATGTTTATTGGGTTAGCCACTGCACCACCGTATACACCACTATGCAAGTCGCGGTTTGGCCCAGTAACTTCCACTTCAACATAACTTAATCCGCGCAATCCGGTGTCAATGCTTGGCACGTCATTGGCAATAATTGATGTATCAGAAATCAATACTACATCAGCCTTTAAACGTTCTTTGTTGGCAATGCAAAAATCAGTTAAGTTATTGCTGCCCACTTCTTCCTCTCCCTCAATCATCATTTTAATGTTGCACGGCAATGAGTTTGTTTTCATCATAAACTCAAATGCTTTTACATGCATATAAAACTGGCCTTTATCATCAGCTGAACCTCTGGCAAAAATAGCCCCTTCTGGATGGAGTGCTGTTTTTTTAATGGTGGGTTCAAAAGGAGGTGTATCCCATAACTCCAATGGCACCGCTGGTTGCACATCATAATGCCCGTAAACCAACACCGTTGGCAAGCTTGGGTCAATTATTTTTTCGCCATATACAATGGGATGGCCCGGTGTAGGGCAAATTTCAACCTTATCAGCACCAGCAGCTTTCATGCTGTTGGCCACAAATTCGGCAGCCTTGGCCACATCTCCTGCAAAAGCACTATCAGCACTTATTGAAGGAATACGCAATAGGGCAAAAAGTTCATCTAAAAAACGTTGTTTGTTTTGTTCAATGTATTGTTTGATATCATTCATACTAAATAGAAATTATTGTTTAATCAAGGAATTTGGTTGGTGATTGTTTACGACTTTAATAAAAATTTCGGCCATTCCAGGAATTTGTTCACTAAAGCTAATCACATCAGCTTGTTGGATAATTTGTGAAAGTAACACATTATTGGCTTCCTGCGCTGGCTTTTTTATTTCGTAAACAAACTGTTGTTCTTCAATTTTTTTGGTGCTTAATATGTTGTAATACTCTGGTAAATGAAGCTGGCTTGTTGTACAAGTTACTTCGAAGGTGTGGGTTCTAAATTGCTCACGAACTTGCTTTACAGAGCCGTCTAATACCTTTTCTGATTTATTAATCAAGGCAATATCATCACATAGTTGTTCCACACTTTCCATGCGGTGTGTACTAAAAATAATGCTACAGCCTTGTTGCTTGAGTTTGAGAATTTCTTCTGTAATTAACCCAGCATTTATGGGGTCGAAGCCACTAAATGGCTCATCCAAAATAATGAGTTTAGGTTGATGCAACACTGTGGCAATAAATTGTATTTTTTGCTGCATGCCTTTACTCAATTCTTCTACTTTTTTACCCCACCACGCTTTTATTTCAAACTTCTCAATCCAATCTTTCAGCTTTTCCATGGCATCAGCCCTGCTCAAGCCTTTAAGTTGAGCAAAATAGAGCAATTGCTCACCCACTTCCATTTTTTTATATAAACCCCGCTCTTCGGGTAAATAACCAATCTGATAAATATGTTGTGGTTTTAAAGGTTCACCCAAAAATATCACTTGCCCTTTATCGGCTTGGGTAATTTGTGTGATAATGCGGATAAGGCTGGTTTTACCTGCACCGTTTGGCCCCAACAAACCAAATATACTACCTTCACGAACCGCAATACTCACGTCATTAAGTGCCTTGTGACCGGAGTATTGTTTGTGTACGTTTTTAACTTCTAAAATATTCATTTAAAAAATTAACTGAGCCACAAATTAAGCACAATAAACCAATTGGCGATAGTGTAATTTGGAAAAATTAAAAGAATTAACTTGACTTGACTAAAGAATGGCTCTAAAAAGCAAGAATAAACCACCAGCCATTAACACCGTTACAGGCAATGTTAAAATCCATGCTATAAAAATGCTCTTAATGGTTTTTACCTGTAAATTCTTGATGCCCTTGCTGGCCACCATGCTACCCGCAATACCGCTTGACAACACTTGGGTTGTGCTTACTGGCAAACCCATCCAAGTACTAAAACCGATGGTACCTGCTGCCACCAATTCACTACTGGCTCCTTGCGCATAAGTTAAATGTTGTTTGCCAATTTTTTCGCCAATGGTTTTTACAATGCGTTTCCAGCCCACCATGGTACCAAATCCCAGTGCAACGGCAATCATTAATATTACCCAAGTTGGCGCATACTCCGTTAATGATTTGAGTTTACCTAATTTGGCCTCAATTTCTTTCTTTTGCTCCTTACTTAAATTCAAAGCTTTGTTCTCAAGCAACTTTTTACTGGCTTTTCCAATTAAAATGATGTCTTTACGCATTTCATATTGGCTAGCATCATCAATTAATAAAAACGAGCTTGATTTATTTATTCTTGATTCTAAATCAGTTACCAACGAATTAAACTTCACATACTCAAAGCTATCAGATTTATTTAATGCTGCAATGTTTAAATTTTGATATGACTCTTTAACTGCAATTAAATCCGCTTTATATTGGTTAATATCCTTGGTTTGATTAATGGCAAAATAGCCAGGCACTATTGCAATCAAAATCAACATAACCAATCCAATACCTTTCTGGCCGTCATTACTTCCATGTGCCCAGCTAACACCAGTGCACGTAAGTATCAATATTAGTCTAATCCATAATGGTGGTGGTACATTTGAGTTTGGTTCTTTAAATATGGCTTTATCTTTAACCAACTGTTTTAGTAAGTACATTAAAAAAATAGCAAAACTAAAACCTAGTAATGGTGAAATTAGCAGTGACATACCAATTTCTCCTGCTTTACTCCAATTTACGTAGTCTATATTTGGATTTTCTGCCAACATACCAAAGGCCAGCCCAACTCCAATAATAGAACCAACAAGGGTATGGGAACTGCTGCAAGGAATGCCGTAATACCAAGTGCCTAAATTCCAGATGATAGCAGTTAATAACAGGGCTAATATCATAGCCAAGTTATGAGCTACATTGGAATCTGTTAACATTTCTACTGGAAGTAAGTTGCTAATACCCATTGCAACCGCTATACCGCCAGCAAAAACGCCAAAGGCATTCCAAACCCCACTCCAAATAACCGCTACCCACGGCTTTAAACTATTGGTGTAAATAACCGTTGCTACCGCATTGGCGGTATCATGAAAACCATTTATGAACTCAAATGCGAACGCTAAAACAAGACAAAAAACAAGAAGGGCCGTAAACGTTGGATCTAAACCAAACATATATAATAGATTTTTAGCAAATGTAAGTTTAGCCCATAATTTAGTATATTAACTAATTGTTAAGTTTAGTTGTAAAAATAACCCTGACCAATTTAATCCAATAGCTTTTGCTAGGACTTATCCGCTAAATCCGCTATTTAAACCTTTTAACACATTTCAAAAAGGGGATATTGTTTTTTTATTCTACATTCGCCACTTTATTTTCAAAGTAAACTACGCATGAAAAAACTATTTATTGGTATGCTATCGTTGGCAATGATTACTGCAAACGTTAAGGCAGATGAAGGCATGTGGTTGCCGTGGCTATTAAAAAGCCAAACAGCCGAAGCCATGAAGAAAAAGGGATTAAAACTTACTCCTGAGCAACTGTACGATTTAAACAAAAGCAGTTTAAAAGACGCTATTGTTTGGTTCGGAGGTGGGTGTACAGGCGAGGTGATATCTGCAAATGGACTGATTTTAACCAATCACCATTGTGGTTATGACTACATTAGTAACTTAAGCACCTCAGCTGACAATATTTTGGACAATGGCTTTTGGGCCAAAAGCTACCAGGAAGAACGCCCGGTTGCTGGCTTAACAGTGGCCTTTGTGGTTAAAGTAGAAGACATTACCGCAGAAGTACTTGAAGCGGTAAAAGGTTTAAACGAAAAAGAACGTGCAGCCAAATTGCCAACTCTTTATAAAACCATTATAGAGAGAACCATTAAGGGCACTAATTACGAAGCTCAATGCCGTGAAATGTACAAAGGAAATGCTTATTATGTATTTACTTTTGAGCGTTTTACTGACGTGCGTTTGGTTGGTACTCCACCACAAAATATTGGTAAATTTGGGGGCGAAACCGACAACTGGATGTGGCCTCGCCATACTGGAGATTTTAGCATGTTTAGGGTGTATACCGGAAAAGATGGCAAACCAGCTAAATATGCTGCTGATAACATTCCATTAAAAGCCAAACACCATTTACCCATTAATTTAAAGGGCATTAAAAGTGGTGATTACGCCATGATTATGGGCTTCCCTGGTCGCACCAACCGCTATGAGTTTAGCCAAGGTGTGCAAATAGCTACCGATTTGGTTGACCCTGCTATTGTTGCGTTGCGTGATGTGCGGTTAAACGCTTGGAAAGAGCAAATGAATAAAGACACCGACATCCGTTTAAAATTAAGCGGTGATTTTGCCAGTGTGGCCAACTACTGGAAATACTTTAGGGGTGAAGCCGAGCAGTTAAAAAACAACAAAGTATTTGAGCAAAAGCAAGCTGAAGAAAAAGCATTTGCCAAGTGGGCCAGTGATAAAAATGATTATAAAAACCTGTTGGCTGACGTAGAAAAAACTTTTGCTGCATACAAACCTTACAGTTTACAAACCACTTATTTGCGTGAGGGTATATACGCTTCAACGTTGGTAAAGTATGCCCAATTGGGTTCAGGTTTTGAAGACGCACTAACTAAAAATGATACGGTTAAAATTGAGACCTTAAAAAATCAATACTTAGGTGCTTTAGGAGATTTACCATACGACCCGGCCATTGTGTTAGCAGACAAGCGTTTGTTTGATAGCATATTGGTATTGTATTACAACAATATTCCTAAAGACCAACAATGCGATTACTTCAGCAATGTTATCCTTAAGTATGCATCAACTCCGCGTGAAGCCATAAAAGCTTATACCAATTACTTGTTTGATAACAGCATTTTTGCCAATGCAGATATGGCAAAAGCGTTTATTACCAGCCCTCGTTTAGGCTTATTAAAAAACGACCCAGCCTATAAGTTTTTGGATGCATTTAAAACTTACCACAACAAAAACTTTAAACCAAAGGTGGATGAGTTTAATGAGACCATTACCGGACTTGGTCGTTTGTACATTAAAGGCTTAATGGAGATGAATCCTAAAAAGCAGTTTTACCCAGATGCCAACTCTTCATTACGTTTAACCTATGGAAGTGTAAAAACGTATATGAAATATCCATTGATTACCAATTTGGATGAGGTGATTGCTAAAAACGCTGCAAGCAATGGTAACCCTGAGTTTAGCATACCTGAGCGTTTAAAAGAATTGCATAAAAACAAGGACTATGGCCGTTATGCCATGAAGGATGGCAGACTTCCGGTAGCCTTTTTAAGTGATAATGACATTACTGGTGGAAACAGTGGAAGCCCTGTTATTGATGGCGAAGGCCGCATTATTGGTTTGGCTTTTGATGGAAACTGGGAAGCCATGAGTGGTAACATTCATTTTGATCCTAAAAACAAACGTACCATTAATGTAGATATTCGTTATGTGTTGTTCTTGATTGAAAAATACGGACAAGCACCGAATATTGTGAATGAAATGACCATCGTTCAATAAACTAAAAACATATTGATGCTAAAGGAGGCCGCCCCGAATGGGGCGGCCTCTTTTAAGTTATAGCGTAATTCATCTAATTATAGTTTGAATCTAATAGGAAGAGTGAGCGATACTCGAACCACTTCTCCATTTTCTTTGCCTGGTTGCCATTTGGGCATTAGCTTTAGTATTCTTTCCATTTCCTCTTCAAAACCATAACCCTTTGTAGACGTAATAAACCTAATGTTTGAAATTGACCCATCTTTTTCTATGACAAACATAGCAGCTATTTTACACTCTATGCCTTGCTCCTTTGCTACTTTAGGATAAATCATGTTTTTTGAAACGAATTCATACTCATTCATACCTTTATAATTAAACATGGGCATTTGTTCTGCGGAAAGATGAATTTCATTTATATCATAAACTTGCCTTATTGTATCAGAAGGACTATCAGGAGTAATGGTGATTGGTTCCAATTGTGCCATAGCACTGTAGCATAATATCAGCGGGCAACATAACAAGAATAAACATTTAATTTTCATACTATTTTATTTAAGTCGTTTAATCCAAATATACCCAAATAATTGCTAACCTAATTGTTTTTGTCTGACAAACACCATCTATTGCCACAAATGCCCGAGGCCGCGGGCATTTAACCCCGAACCTTACCCCCTCTTTAACCAGCCCGTAACACTCAACCGTGTTTGTTGGGTAAGCAATACCTCATGATACAACTCATTGCTTTTAAACAATACGGCTTTGCCTTGTATAGGTGCAATTTTAAAGTTATTTCCAGGTTGATAAACAAGTAATTCACCCCCATCATGGGATTGCCAATGGTCATTCAAATAACATATCATAGAATATGTTCTGCGCGAATCGTTTTTAAATTGGTCGAGGTGTTTGGTATAAAAACTGCCCTTTTCATACACCGAATAATGGAATTCACACTCCGTAATGCCTGTAAAACAAGTCATGTTTAAATAACGGATAAAAGCTTCTATGTGGCTAAAAAAGGCATTTTCAGCAGCGTTATGGTGTGCTTTATCCAGCCAATAAATCACATCACTTCTAAGCCTTACATCGTGCAATAATTTATGGGCATTGCCTACTCCTGCTGCAAGCAGTAGTTTTTCAGCATTTAGCAATAACAAACTCTGCCTTAATTCATCCACCAAAACCTGACTTAAAAAATGAGGTGATATGCCGATGTGGTTTTCCATAAAACTACTGATTAATTCTTCAAACACGTCTTCCATTACACATACACTTTATTGGTTATTGCGGCACTTGGCAAGGTAAGTGAATAAATGAGTTCAGTGGCATAAATTGCGCTAAACCATACAATCTCTGGCTTCCGTGCATTTTCGTCATGTAAAAACCGTTGGTTCGTTTATCTTTGTTGTTTAACTGATTCTATTATTTATGCCATTTGCTGCACTGGGTTTAAATCGTGATTTGTTGTTTGCTTTGGAAAAACAATTTTACGTAAACCCCTATCCTATTCAACAAAAAGCCATTCCAGAAATATTAACAGGCAAAGATGTATTGGGCATTGCGCAAACAGGCTCAGGCAAAACGGCCAGTTATGTATTGCCTACCTTACAATTGCTGCAGCACAAACCCGCAGCTAAAAACAGGCACATCAATACCCTTGTTTTAGTGCCTACGAGGGAACTGGCCATACAAGTACAAAAAGTGTACAAAGCCTTTGGCGAGTGGCTACCTCAACACCTCAAGTCGTTGGCTGTTTATGGTGGCGTATCTATTAACCCACAAATGATAGCCCTGCAAGGCGTTGAGATTTTGGTGGCTACACCAGGCAGGTTGTTAGAGTTGGTCGAAAAAAAATCGGTTTATCTTGCTAATGTTGAGGTGCTTATTTTGGATGAGGCTGATAAGATGTTAAACCTTGGCTTTAAAGAGGAAATGAATCAGGTGCTTGCCTTGTTGCCCAAAAAACGCCAGAATCTATTGTTCTCAGCCACGTTGAGTACTGATTTAACAGCCATTAAAGAGGTGTTGTTACAAAACCCAGTTACTGTTGAGGTAGAAGCCGAAACTCAAAACCTGGACTTAATTACCCAACTGGCTTATATTGCCGAAGACGAAAGAAAAGGCCCCTTGTTGCGTTATTTAATTAAACAACACCAAATGAAACAGCTGTTGGTGTTTGCCTCATCTGTGCATAGGGTTGATGCCATAGCTGATAAATTAAATGCCAATAAAATTAAAGCCATAGCCATGCACAGCAAAAAAAGCCAAGGAGCCAGAGAAGACGCGCTGCGCAAATTTAAACAAGGAGAGGTTGATGTGCTTGTTGCAACAGATTTGATGTCGCGGGGTATTGATATTCCATTTTTACCCTTTGTGGTAAATTATGAGTTGCCCCGCTCACCCAAAGACTATGTGCATCGCATTGGAAGAACCGGAAGGGCCGAGCATGCAGGTACAGCCATTAGTTTGGTGAACACCGATGAGTTACACCATTTTCATGTCATTCAAAAAAAGATGAAAAAGCAAGTGGAATTGGTGGATTCTTTTGACATGAATTTAAAGGGTTATTGAGTTAGGTGCACTACTTTATTTTCGTTTCAACTTATAGGTAGCAAAACAGCTTTTAACGAATGCTGATTTTTTGAACCGTGGTAGTACCATGTTGTGTAATGTTTAATAAATACAATCCGCTGCTTAAATTGCCCAATTCCACCTTGCCCTCAGTGGTGATGCTTACATCAGCCACCAATACCTTACCTGTTAAATCGCTTACACTTAATTGCGCAGTGTTTTCAACCCCCATCAACGTAAAACTGCCATTGTTGGGGTTGGGGTAAAGTTGAAATTGCGGTTTGCGTAAATTAAACTCCTGTACACTGGTTTGGATGTTACCTTCGGGTGTGGTTTTAAACACATAAATATCGTAATTGCTACTGTCAAAATTGGGGGTGGCCAAACCTACCCCATAAAAGCCCCCATCTGCTGCCTGCCCCACCTTGCTAATACCCGTTTGTTCTGTGGTAAAATGTGGTTTGCTCCATACTTTGTTTAAGTTGGAATCTAATAACAACAAATCAGTGCCGCCCAATATAAAACCACCTTGTTTGGTGGTGTTTAACACAATGTAAGCCTTTGATTGGTAGGCCACCTCCTTGGTTTTGCCCGTGGGCAAACCATCCATATCATGAAACTGCAAGTAATACCTGTTTTCCATGGTATGCTTCACCAAACTTACCAAACTCCCATCTGCCAATTGCACCACGTCATAAATCTCTTCAAAAGGAACAACCGTTACCACCGTATCCAACTTACCCACTTGTTTGCCCATACTGTCAATGTGTAGCAATGTCTTTTGGCCAAATACTAGATACTCTGATTTGCTAACATGCTTAAAAAAAGTTTTAAACTTAAAAAACTCAGGGACAGAGAAATACTGATACGATAAACGTTTGCCATTTAAAGTAGTTAACTGAAAAATTAAATGTGGAATTTTGGGTGGTGGAGGAAGCCCTATACCAATTGAAACAAGTTGATTTTTCACATTATCAAGCATCATTTTTTCTATGCCACTTGACCCTCCTATACTAACTGTGTATATAGTATCAAAAAGTAACTTACCATTTAGTTCTACAATGGATAAGCCGGCATTTCCTTCTGCCTGAAAGTTAACATTTTTACCAATATATAGCTTGTTGTTTAATTCTATGGCTGAAGTATTCTGATAGGAATATTTGGTTGCAATCAGTTCCCAATTGGTTAAGCCAAAGGCATTCAAATTGGCCGCGTAATCTCGGCTGGCTATGGCTATGGTATCTTCAATAGACCCCAACACCAAAAAACTACCATTGGACAACTCGACTATATTTGCAGGCCTGTCGTCTCCTGTTGTACCCAATAATCGTTTAAAGGAGTATTGCGCCCTTGCAGGCGCAATACTCCAAAAAAGGATAATAACACTAACGAATGCTGATTTTTTGAACCGTGGTAGTACCATGTTGTTTAATGTTTAATAAATACAAGCCGCTGCTTAAATTGCCCAACTCCACCGTGCCATTGCTGCTTATACTAACCTGCTGTATAAGTAGTTTTCCTGTTAAATCGCTCACACTAACCGCAGCAGTGTTTTCAACTCCCGTTAACGTAAAACTGCCATTGTTGGGGTTGGGATATATTAAGATGGAATTGTTGGTGGTTTGGTTGCTTGGCTTTGTGGGCAGTTGTTTGGCTGCTCCTTTTTTACCCAGGGCACAGGTAAACTCATAATCGCTTAACAAGGCCAGTTCCCTTATGGGTGCGTAAGGCGAATACAGGTTAGTGCCATCAGGGGCCGTAAGCACATAACGGTATTGGTAGCCATCGTTATAGGTGTTTACCACATCGGGGTTAAAGGCAAAGGCCCCGTTTTCGTCTGTATAAGCCACTTCTGCCATCAATTGGTTGGTATTGCGCTGTAAATATACGGCATTTGCAGCCAAATTGGTAAACCCACAATCGGCACTGATGTTGCCAGCCAGCACCAATTCCGGCTCAAAAGCCTCCACCTCTATACGCAGTTGCCGCTCGTCCCACAAAATGGCGCGGGCCGTAAAGGCGGCCGGGCTTTGGGTAATGCCGTTTTTTTGGGCAATGGTGGTTAAAATTGCCACGGCTTCATCGCCCATGCTGCGAGGAGTGGTGGCATTTATCAGGTAATTGAGGTAAGTTTGGTACAACAGCTTGTAGTCGGCCATCAACTCCTGCTGATTGGCACATTCTGTACTGGCATCAATGCTGTTAATCAGGTTTAGGGCTTGTGCCTGGGTTTCAGGGTAAGCCATCAGGGCCTCGGCATCAACCAAATTGATAATATTGGTGTTAGTAATGGGATTTTGTTGATAGCCCATGCGGTGTTGCACCTGGTCATAATATTTCAGGCTAAATTTTTCTACCCCACTTGCACCTGGTGCAGCACCCACACCATTGCCATTGCCGGGGTCAGCAGGCAAATTGTTTAACCCACAAATATCAGGCCCGTAACCCGCCACAATATTGGCTGCGGGAGGCAAGGTAGAGCTGTAATTGATGGGACTGGTGTACACAATTTGGGGTGGGGCGCCATGAAACACCCACAGGTTGTGGTTGTTGAAACTTTGCACCAGGTGTATGTCTTTTGCTCCGGCCGGGCGGTTAATAAAATAATTGCTTCTTGACTCGCTGCCCACTACCCCATGGGTGGTGGGGTTGGTGATGCGCAACATGTGGCTGGTAAGCGTGATGCCCTCCTGCGCTTGGCTAAACTGGTTGCAATAATAGTTGGAGTTAACCATGCTGCCAGTAGCAGATAGGCCATAGCCCGTGCTTGTTCGGTTATCATACACCAAACTGTTGGGACAAACGCTTAACTGCAAACTGCGTATGCTGCGGCTGCCTGTGTTTGTTGCAGGGCTTATTTGGTTACGCAGGTGGTTTACCCCACCGCTGCTGGTGGGTTTAATGCCCACGGTACCCCCCAACCAATACCCATTGTTGCGCACGGTAATGGTATTGTCAGACATTTCATTTAAGGGGTATTGCCCTAATACATACTTATCATATTTAGGATCATTTGGATTTCCACCCACCGCATTGGTGGTGATAATGCCCCAGCTTACGTTGTTAATGATGTTGCGGTTAATTTTAAGGCTTTTGTACTTGCGCACGCCCCCGCTAGGCTCGGCCAACCAAATGCCCGTGCTGCCATTGGTGCGCCCGGTAATGGTGTTGTGGGTAATGTATATTTCCGTACCATCGTCAATTCTATCCCAACTTTCGTTGCTAAACAGGTAAATGGCAGCCGTGCCTGAGTTAACAAATTGGTTACGGTAGGTGGGGTCATTTTCATTGGCGGGGTTGCGGCCAATATATATTTTTCGGCCATTGCCCCTGTTTATGTTTATGCCGTAATTGGTAATGTTATCAAATACACAGCGGTTAATGCTGGCTACCAATGTACCAGGAGGGTAAAGTTGGGGTAAATAATCCAATATTACTGCATTGGCGCAATTTTTAAACTGCACCTGTTCAATGTATAACTCTTTTACTTGGTCTCCCGTTGTTGGAGCCAATAACAATTGAATACTGGCCATTTTTGGGTTGGTACATTGCAGGTTTGGCCCCCGCAAAATAAAAGGGTAGCTGGCCAAAACATTGCGTTTATTAATATAGTAACCATACTGGCCACCCGTAATTTTATAAGAAGCGCTCCATTGTGTGGCAGGTAGTTTAATGGTGGGGTTGGTGCCATACATGGCATAAATACCTCGTTTTAAACCATCTGTATAACCGTTATTGCTTCCCCTGCTTTGGTTAACTAACGGCACATCATTATCAAAAATAGCTTTGGTAAAATAATCAATAACACCGCCACCATTAAAGTGAATACCTGTTTCATTGGCTATAAACTTTACATTTCCCAAGGCATCGTTTACAAAGGTAAAATCACTTTCCATATTTATCGCGGTATAAGCATCTCTAATGGTGGTAAATCCGTTATTGGATTGGGTATTTATAAAACTTACCCCAACCGGGTTGTTATTAACTCTATAATCTTTAAGTTCAATCCCTTGCCACATGGTATTTAAACAAGCCATGCCTCTTAAGGTGCAATTGTTTGCCAATTCTAATTTAGCCCCACCCTCAACCCGTATTTTCGCTTCCTCGGTAAACTCCAAACTTAAATTATCAATTCTAAAAACAGTGCCCACACCAGTAACGGTAATGCCTTTGGTTATTTTTAATGCTGTTTTATTAAAGGTACTGGCATTCCAAGTGGTGGAGGTATTAATCACAATTGGTTGGTATTCGTCATTTAAAATAGGGTTGTCAAAAAACGGGTTGTGAAAAGGGTTATTCCAATCGCCATAAATTTTACTGGGCAAAAATTGGTAATGTTGGGTACTAGGTACAATGGAACTTAAAAACAAATTGTGTTCTTTTGCTCCTGTTTGTGGGTTAAGGCCAAGCAACTGATTACCAGATAGGGCATAAATTAATCCATTTTCGCTCATTTGCAATTGTGAGTTGGCAAATCCCTTTGTTGCCAGTATTTGTGTTAATGTTATATTAAATGGATTTGTCAAATCAACCATATAAATGCCATCGTCAGTGTTATTGGTGGTGTAGCCAGAGGTAAAAAACAATTTGGTAAAGTCTTTATTATATTGAAAACCCCTTACACTATACCTATACGATAATGTTTTCATAGTGCTTGTATACTCTCCATTCTCATCAATATTTATTGCGTGAATGGTAGCGAAAGGGATTCGGGATAGGTTATTGTCATAAACACCCAGCACGTAATCTGTGCCTCCCCACATGAGTTTTGTGCCATCATCTGAAACTTCTGCTTCGCAAATAATCTTATCAAAAAAAGTAGTTTTGTCGTATGTTAGTGTGGTAGCTGATGATATGCCAAAATTTACACCGGTATTGCTACTTAACACCACTTTTTGAATGTCCTGAGCGGTAACAAAATACAAATACCTATTGCCCGACAACACCTTACTGCATGCAATTCCTGCTGTGGCCACAAGAAATCCATTATTAGTAAAAGTGTAATAGGGCCTGCTTGCAATTGTTACAGGAATGCCATTTACAGCATAATCAGTAATGGTAACGGTATTTTGTGGCAAGGTTACGGTTACTATTTTGGCATGCAGCCTAATGGCCACGTTTGGATCAAAACTCACATAAAATAAGTAATACCTTTTGGTACAGTTTGGTGTTTCAACAAAAGGTACAATAGTAACTTGGGTGCTGGCATTCCAATAACCAGTTATTCCAGAAGTGGGGCTGAATTGGGGTGGAACAGGCAAGGTAGCTATTTGTGCATCATTGCCATCATACACTTTATAATCCCGCACATAAAAATATACGCCACCCTTGTTATCATTAGCTATGGCAACCGGCCCTAGAGCTGAGTTTGAAAAGGTTTTTGCAATGTTTGGTGGCATTTGATTATTGGGTGTGGCATCAAATTCTAGCAACTTATCGCCAGCTACCCATGGCTCTACCTGGGTATTTTGCGCAAGTACGGGTAAGTAAAACAGGGCTGTTAAAGCCAGCAATAATAGGATGTGCCGCTTAAGCGGTGGCTGCCCTACGTGCCTTGACGTTTGGCAGGGATTGGTTGTTGTTTTCATTATGTATTAAATTAGGGGTGTATGTTTTATTATTGTTTTATCATCATGTAAATGCATAAAGGTATGCGTAGGTCAGGTGGGTATTGCGGTTAACGGGCTTATGCATTACCCCCGTGCTGCAAAGTGGCACGGGCTACTTGCCGCGGTTTTGGCTTAGTGGTATTATAACCATAAATGGCTATATCTTTTAACCAGCGTATGGTGTAATCGTCCTCGCAATGTTGCGCCAATTTTATATGAAGGGTTAACACAATGGCATCATGGTTTAACCCCCCATTAACCAGCTTAACAAACAACAACAGGGTTTCTATCAAAGCCCAATAAGGCTGGTATAGCAAGGGTTGCCGTTTAGGTTTACGGTGCTTTGTTTCGTTTATTTTGGCTTTGCGGTAATGGTTTAACATTTCTCTTGTAATCATTGTTAAAATGGTTTGTATTTTACCCCGTTTGCTGCGGTTTACCTTATAACAGTGCATAAGGTTAACTGATGTGGTAAAGTTGCTATATGTATGTTTTTAACTTCCTTTTGTTTGGTATGTTTGGTTTTGTAAGGGTTTACGTGTTATTTTGCACTTTAAAAAACCGAAATTAATGCTATAAAGCCTAACAAATTTAGCCTAAAGTACAAAATATGCAAGAAAATAATAACGTACCGTCCAATACAAAAGATAGGTTGTTGAAATTCATTGAGTTAAACTCTATTTCGCTGCACCGTTTTCACCAAAAAATAGGGGTATCTAACGGATATTTGGCTAAGGTGGAGAGCATTGGTTCGCCTGTAATTGAACGAATAGCCGAAATTTATCCAGATTTAAGTTTAGATTGGCTATTTACAGGCAAAGGCAATATGCTACGCAGCCAGCAAAAACCTACAGAAACAACTGCACAAGCCAATGCGCAAGAGGTTATTGAGTTGCAGCGCAAAGTGATTAATTTATTGGAGCAGCAACAAAAACCAGAACGCACCCAACCTCCACAAAATGTGGAGGGCGCCATGGCTTACTTGGAGGATTATTTGGTGCGTTTGGGAGTACAACACCAATCAAGGAATAAAAGAACTGGTAGTAAGGATAAATAAGAGCGGCTTTTTTATTGTTTTAGGGTTATTAGTAACAACGTAGTGGGTTAAAAATTTGTTCTTAACAGTACAGCTAAACTATATAACAGGTTCAACTATGCATTGGGCTTGCAGCCTAAACCCACCTTATTTTTTGCTTAATAAAAAAATACAATTGTTATGGCCTTTATGGCAAGGCTGCGCTTATTAAGGTTTTATTAATGGTGTTTGTGTTTTAATGATATGTATTTTCATTTTTAGTTTGGCTTGGCGCAAAGCATTGTTTTTAATGCTAAGTTTGGCCTCGGTTAGCTTAACACGCAATAATTTATACAATTCATTCACTTTATCTTGCCAATCCGTATTCTCGTCTAAACCATTAAAATCATTTTGTTCGGCCATCCATATAATGGTTGTCATGTGCAAAATGTACTCATCATTCAGCTCTTTTAATAGCAACTGCTCTTGTTGCATTAACTCATTTAGGTGGTTTATTTCTTCTTCTAATAAAGCTACCGTTTGCAATACCTGCTTTTTAAGTGCGCGCTTGGCGTAGCTATAAGCAAAGGCTTGGCGCATAATTAATATAAAATACAAGGCAGACAATGCGGTGCCTGCTATAAGTACATAAATACTACTCATGATGGATAAAATTTGTGTTGGTTTAAATAAAAAAATAAGGCAAACAGCAGCAATAAATTAGAAAATATATTCATTAAATCCTGCAATACATACCAATTAAGAATGGTAAGCTCTGGCAAAAAGATAAAACCTAAATGGCTGAATACAATAAATAAAAACCGGGCCTGAAAAGCCAGAATAATGCCAAGTTGCCATACCCCAAACAGGCCCAGCTTAACCCATTGCACCTGCGCAAATATGGATATGGCCAGTAAAAAAACCACTTGCAACAAGCGGGCTTGAGTGGGATAGGCCGGGCTGCTGTAAACTGCCCACAGCATGTAAACAGCGAAGGCGGCAAACAACAGGTAATACACTTTTTGCAGGGTTGGCGAGTACTTTAAACCAATGAGGATTTGTATCACAAAAAACATTTCGCCAATAGTATACCATCCAAATAAAACCATGTTATTACCCTGCAAGACCAACGACACATAGCTAATAAGTTCGCTTGCAGCCAAAAACACCGCCATCCACCGCAGCACACGCAAGGGCTGCAATATAAAACCCTGCCAGTGCGCAAGTGCATACACAAACAGGGGAATAAAGGAAAGTCGGCCTATATGTTGAATTACTTGTAACATTTACTATAAGGGACTTCCTGCTGTATCGCAACGGTGAGGGCATCCGCTGCTAAAGTCAGCAATAGTGCCGTTTGTTTGGTCGTTTTGGTTGGCATCAGCCCCTACTAAAATCAATTGTTTTTCGCCAACATCGTTTAAAGCGTAGTATATGCGTATGCCCATGTTGCCTTCTTGTTGCAGTATTTTTTCTAAAATATCTCTGCCAAAAAAATGCGCCCGCGTATCGGTTGGGGCAATGGTGCTGCGGTAATTTGCTGTCCATTGTGCGGCTGTTTCCAAATCAATGGGTGCGCCTTCTGTTCCGTTAAATGCCATATTGGTTTTATTTTGGTGTTGGTTTATTTTTAAAGCCAAATATATAAAAAATACTTGCAATTAAATATACCACAGAGTGTATAATACCAAACTGCTCACTCACCACACGGCCAAACTCCTTGCCTATTGCGGCATACAACAAAAAGCCCACACTGTTTACCATAAAATAAAGCAAAACACCGGCTATAATGTAAAAATCAGACGTAGGAAAATCGTTATGCCGCATTTCCTTGTAAATAACATTCACTGCTATGGCACTTATTAATACAGCAGAAATGGTGCGTACAGGGCCGTTATATTGTGTTAAATCCACCATAAAACAGGCATAGTAAAAGGCCAAAAAGGCAAATGGCAATAAGCTTATTAATATGGTTTGTTTAAGGCGAGGTGTATGTACTTTAAGGCTAAAAAAGTAGGCCATACAGGCATACTCCACTACCGTGTAAACATGCAACCCTGCCATATTATTAATGTTGTTATTGGCTGTTACAACAGAATAGGTATCAAAACACAGTGCTGTTATTAAAAAGTATAAAAAAAAACGCAGGTGTTTGGGAAGCCGCTTAACATGGCGTAAGCCCAATAAAATAGGGATTATGATGGCATAAACCGAGGTATAAAGGAATATTTCTTGGAAGGTTTTTACGCTCATGCTATACAGGTATGTTTGTTATTGCCGTAAGTGCACATTATATTAATCTATAGGTTAAAAAGTAACCTTTACTTGGTATTAAGGCTAGTAAAGGATGGCAGTAAAAAACATTGCTTACGGCATTGCCCACTAACCCAAACGTGCTTTATTACTTGGGCTGGGCTAATTAAATAAGTATATATTGGCATGTATTGGTGCAATTACGATTTCGCTCTAATAAGTTTAGCGCAAAGGTATAACAAACCAATAGTAGCAATCAAGAGTAGAAATACCCTTTTTTCATGGGGTAAATACTCTTTTTTTTAAGGGTTTTTACCCTACTCATTTATAGGGTAAATACTTTTTTGTTTTGTTGCTGAAACATTCTTTTAGGGGTATGAAAAGGAAAATGGGCTTGTTGCATTGGGCAGAAGCAATTAAAAACCACCGTTTAACTAAAAAAAAGAAGAGTAACAACGCTATTGCTTGCTAAACTGGTGAAACCGCAACACCCCTAAAACTTAAAACTTCTCTCCCTCAGCCGAGCGTATCCTACGCACTAAAACTAATGTAAGCAAAGCTCCTGCCACACTCATTAAACCCACCAAGTTGTAGTTGCTCATTTCGCCACTGGGTTGTTTAACAATAATTACTCCTGCAATGTAAGAGGCCAGGCCCGCACTTAATTGTTGCATACTGGAAACAATGCTCATAAAACTGCCTCTGTTTTGTGGGCTTACCGTTGCGGTAACCATGGCCTGTGCAGGGATAAAACGCCCGCTGCTAATGGCAAAAAACGCTGATGTCGCAATAAGAGCAAACCAAATATCAATGCGGGGCATGTTGGTAATAAACAGAATGGGTATACAACTAAGTGATACAAACCAAGTAAATACTTTTAGCTTGCCTGCCTTATCACTTAACTTACCTATAAAGGGTGATGAAGCAATGGTGCATAAACCGCCAAACAGGTAAATGTAGGATAGCTGGTGTTCTGTAAAACCAACATTGCTCACCATGTAGGGGCTCAAAAATGGGATGATGCTAAAGTGTCCAAACATCACCACCATCATAAAGGTGATGGATTTACGTTGGTTGGGGTTTGAGGTGATGTTTTGTAAGGTTTGCCACACGGTGTTTTGCTGGGACGCTTTCAGGTGGTTTTTTAATGACGGCACAAATTTATAAATGCAAAACTGCACTGGCAGGGCCAGTATGGCTAAAAATAGAAATGGTGCGTGCCAGCTAAATTCAGTAGCAATCCATAAACCAAAGGGTACGCCAAAAACACTTGCCGCTGAAAAGGCGGCCATAATAAATCCCATGGCCTGTCCCCTGCGTTCAAACGGAATAACATCACCCACAATAGCCAGTACTATGGCTCCAAGTACTCCACCAAAAACTCCTGTAAATATACGTGCTGCCATTAATAACTCAAATGTGGGCGCCAAACCACAAGCTAAAGTACCTAACAAAAAACCAATGTATAAAACTTGTAAAAAACGTTTACGGTCAAACTTATCTACAATAAAAGCGGTGCAAAATCCGGATACACCTGCGCTTAGGGTGTAGGAAGATACCATTAACCCAAACTGCTGTGGGGTGATGTCAAACAAACGCATCAACTGAGGCCCCAGTGGCATCATAATCATAAAGTCCATGATGTTGGTAAAGTTAATGGCCGCCAGCGTTAGCAAGAGCAATCTCTCTTTATTATTCATGGCTGCAAATAACGGAATTTAATGAAGTAATTAGCCGCTGTGCCTGAATATTTTATTCCCGTATCAGGGTTATGGTTCCGTGGTAAACCTCTTCATTTGGGCTGGTAATGAGTTTGTATTTGAATATTACATAATAAACACCTTCGGGGCAAGGCTCTCCAGCGTTTTTGTTTTTGCCATTCCAGTTGATGCCATCGTTATAAAAACCATCTGTTTGGCCTTCAAAAACCTTGGTTCCCCATCGGTTGTAAATCATCAAATCGTATTTCTCCCACCCTTCAATGTCTATATCAAAGGCATCGTTTTTACCATCGGCATTATCGGGGGTAAATACATTGGGTATTTTTACGGATGATTTTACTGGGAGTACTTTACAAATGGAGTCCATGCAATCATTGGCATCAAAGGCCATTAAACATACGGTAAATTGTTTGTTTTCGTTGCCGTAATTGTGGCTAGGATCCTTAAGTGTGGAGGTATTCTGCCCTGAACTGGGTTGGCCAAAGTCCCACAAATACCTTACTGCTTTTGTAGATGCGTTGGTGAATGTGAAATTGGGATAGGTTTGCCCGTCAAATTCAAAATCTGCAATTGGTTTACCTACGTATATTGTTTTTTGTTTTGGGGCCACACATTGGGTATCTACGGTAATAATGGGTTCAACACGCAACCTATAAACACCCGCTGTATCATAAGTATAGGTAGCGGATTTGTTTAAGTCCACTAGGGTGGTATCTCCTGTTCCCCAAATCCATCTTACTTGGTTAATTCTATTGGTGTTGCCTGTGGTTACGGTTAACAGTTGTTCAGGACAAAGGGTATCTTTTGATACAATGGTTAAGGTATCGGTTGCCAATACCAACACTTGCCTAGAGTGGAATGCACTTGGGTCTGGCAGATAAGGAAAACGTTCTGCACAATTGGTGTTGGTTCCTGTAGTGGTGTTAAAAATCTGGTCCTCTCCCACCAAATCAATGCGGTATATACCTGGTTTGGTGTATACAAAAGACACGTTAGTATCTGTACTGGTTGATTTGATGGAGTTATTTTGGTCGTTAAAATACCATATCCAGTTGCGCAGTTTTTTCTGGGTGGTGTTATCTAATATCACCGTGTAAGGGGCACAACCAAAGGTATCGTTGGCAATTACAAAGCGGGGTTCGGGCCCCAATATTACAATAGAGATGGTGGTATCTACAGTGCAACCTTGCTCACTTTCTAGAAATAAGGAAGCGGTGTATTTCCCGTTTTGCGGATAAAACACGGCAGGCTGTTTTAGTGTACTGTTTGGTTTATCTGGCCCAAAATCCCAAAGGCGTGTTTTAAATGTGGGTGCAATAGATCCATCTCCTGATTTTACTAACGATGCATCTGTATAGGTTACAATACTTGGGGCACAAAAAAAGGTATCGTTAACAACTGATGTATTTAGCATAATTTGAGATACATCTACCTGCATAGGAGATAAAGCCACGGTGTCCCAGCAAGCCACAGTACCGCTATCTTTAAAGGCAATAGACACTTGATATATTCCTGTTTTAGGGTAGGTGTGCTTAACAGTGGTTAATCCCCTAACCCAAGTGGTATCGTCTCCAAAATTCCAATACAATTGCTCTTTACCTGCGTTCCTTCTGGTGGTATCTTCCCAATATCTACCTTCATCATTGCTCAAATAAAAGGGATAAAAATAAAACTCCAATTCTTCGCCCACACATGCTTTGGGATTGTTATTAAGAAAGCTATAACCTTTACCTATACCTATTGTTTTAACAGCCACAAAATCACACCCGTTTTTATCGACTCCAATAGCTGTAATGCGGTAGTAATCATTTTCATTGTAGGTAACAAAAACTGGATTTACCAAGGTATCGTTAGGGCCGTTAAAATCTTGCACAACATTAGGTGTATTATTACCTAGGTTCCATACCAATTGTTTAAGCCGCTTTTGCACGCTGTCTTTTAGTTGTAACCTGATGTTAAAAGGTGCACAAACTTCGTCATCTAAAAACTCAATGGTAAAATCAACATTCTCTTTGTTTTTATAGTATAGCGGATACCATGCGGTATCATAACATATGTTACCCAAAGCGTCTTTCCCATTGGTGGCCACCACGCCATAGGTAAGCTTATTCTCTGGGTTTGGTTTACAAATTTTCGAATAAAAATAGTCCTTTTCAATAGGCACTCCTCGTACTGAACCAATAATCCATTGTTGCGGAAAACAGGCAGAATCAGGAAGAAGCCAAACTGTATCAGGAGTACAACTTGGAACCATATCATCAAAACGAAATCTGTACACATTTTCGCAAAGAAACGGGCTATCATAATAAACCCCACGTCTAATTGGAACTGATGTGGAATCCCACCCTGCCTTAGGTGGTGTAAGCCGTAATGTGGTGGTATCAAAATCTTCGCAATTGCGGGTACTGTCTATTACCCAAAGACTGGGTTGATAACACTTAACCCCTGGCTGAGTATAAAAATGTTTAGCGGCAATGGAATCTATGCTGTAGTTGCAATTTTGGTTTACATTAATGCCAAACTTGGTACTAGTGGTGCATGGTGGAGCAAATGGATCATCAAAATTCCACAAATAATGCATGTTACTTAAGTTATTCCCATAGTAGCAATTGATATCAGGCACCCTAAAAAGAACGGTATCTTTAACCGTGCATTGCACTTTATTGCGTGTTTTAATGGTATCGTTTTCAATAAAAGCACCTGGGCCGTAAACAAAAACAGGTGTATCAACTATAATTTTACAGTTCAGGTAGTTGTACTCCATTTTGATGGTTGCTTTTCCGCATGATTTGAATCTGTGGTATTCAACGGTATCTGGTTGAAAACCATTTTGCTGGTAAACAACGGTGTCACCATTTAGTCCAATTGACCATTTTCGGTTTAAAAAAGTACTTCTGTTTCCGAAAGCAAACAGGTTATTGTTAAAACAAGACTTGCCCTTAGTGTATACATTAATGATGGTGTCTGTAACATTAATGGTAGTAATAACAATGGGGCCTGATTTGATTATACATCCATTTTTATCTGCAACAATTACTCTGGCTTCGTAATTTTTAAACCCTTTGCTTATATAAGTGTAGGATAAATTGTTCCATGGGGCATAAAGTGTATCGCCATTACCTAAAATCCAAGTTATTTTATTGGCATTGGTAGCATTGTATCCACTATTTTGGGTGAGTACCACATTGGTTTTATTGCATTGCACATCCTGAAAAACAGAAAGTTGTATAGGGTTGGTTTGGGGATACACCAACACAGAGTCTATGTATTGAGCCACACAATCATTGGTATCTTTTACCTCTAATACCACTTTGTATTTACCCCCTGCTGCATTGGTGTAAATATGGGAAAAGTTAGGTTGATAAGGTGCTATGTCCAAATCAAATGCACCATCGTCATAAACAATGGTTCTTTGTTTAATGGGTGCATTACTGACTCCAGGCTGAGATAAATCGGTAAATAAAAAGTTATTGCTTTCAAAACATTGTGCGTAAGCAGAGAGTCTACTGTATTGTGCAGTTGGCTTTGCAAAGACATTTACCACAACCGGGGTTGGTTCGCAAAAACCACCGCCAAACTTATAAATACGCAGGGTTACGGTAAATGTTCCTGCCTTTTGGTATTGATAAGTGGGTGACACTTGTCCGCTGGTACTGCCATCTCCAAAGTTCCAAACGAAAGCGGAATCATTAGAAGTGGCTGGGTTGGGGGTAAAAACGGTGGTAGCACCTAAACATATTTTTTTTAGACTTACCCCAATGCTGCATTGGCTTGCAGCTTGCAAGCACCAACATAGCATAAGCACAGCTGTAAGTCTTAGTTTCACGTTTGTAATCTACCGCTAATATTTCTAAAAAAATTGTTAAAAAAAAGGGTTGCCTGTTTAGGCAACCCTTTTAACATGCAATCTATTTTAATTATTCAACTTTATAGTCAACCACTTTGTAACCAAGTTTGGTAAGGTTAGCTCCTATTTTATCTTTATCACCAACTACTACAATAACCATTTTTTCAGTTGGCAGTAACTCTGCGGCTAAGGCATTTAGTTCTGCTTTAGTTAGGTTTTGTAATGTTTTGCTTTGCTGATCAATGTAATCCATTGGTAAGTTTTTATCCGCAATGTTTGATAGGAAACTGGCCTTTTGGAAAGGTGTTTCATAACGCAATGCATCACCAGAACGCAGTGCCTTTTTAGAAAACTCCAATTCCTCATCGGTCATTCCTTCTTTACGGTATTTGTTTAACTCGTAAAAAATTTCTTTAATAGCAGAATCAGTAGCAGTTGCACGAACTCCACAAGAAACTGTAAACGGACCAACCAAATCACTCGCATTAAAACCACCACGTATGCCATAGGTAAACCCTTTGTCTTCGCGTAGATTTAAGTTAAGACGGCTGTTAAAATTACCTCCCAATGGGAAATTCATTACGCGTGCTTTAAAGTATTTTCCATTGTAGTCATAAGGCATGGCCAAATAGCCCACACGAATTTCACTTTGGCTGGCTTTGTATTTATCAACCAAATAAATTTGTGTTTTTTCTATAACTGGGGCATTTACAGCTACATTAGGCAATACCGTATTTTTAACTGTCCATTTGTTTAAGAATTGCAGTTTAGGCATGATTTCGTTTTTAGTAATATCACCTACAATAACAAGGTTGGTTAATTCAGGAGCATAAAACTTATCATAAAACATTTGCACATCTTTAACAGAAAAACTTTTTATTGTTTTATAGGTACCTTGAGTAGGCTCTGATACGATAGACTTAGAACCGTATAACAATTTTGCAAAAGCATTGTTAGCCAAATCAGCTGCATCCGTTTTATTTGACATAATGCCTTGAATAGTGGCTGTTTGGTCGCGTTTAAAGTCTTCAACCGTAAATTTAGGTCTTAACAATTTTTCTTCTAAAAGCACCAAGGTTTGATCAATGTATTTCTTTTGAGATACAACTTGCACGTAAGTGGCTTCATCATCTGCAAAAAAGGAAATGCTGCTTCCTATTTTAGACAATTCGCTTTGCATTTTTTCTGAGGTAAAGTTTTGGGTGGTTTCATTCATTAAACCTGCGGTTAATGAGGCTAACCCTGACTTGCTTTGGTCGTTAATAGCCATGTTACCGCCTTTAATGGTAAAAATCAGGGAAATTAAAGGTAACTCATTGCTTTCTGAACCCAATACCTTAATGCCATTTGCTAATTTATCTTGATAAACTGTAGGTACTATTAATGCTGGTACCACACCTGGGTCTGGTTTTTTGCTACGATCAAAGTTATCAACCGGCTTTTTGTACGATAGCCCCTTGTACTCCAATTCAGAACTTGCTTTTCCTGATGTTTCAACCAATGGTGTTTCTTCTTTATTATTTGAAGCTGCATTTTGGTTTTTAGGGAACACGTTTACGATGGCTGCATATTTGCCTTTAATATAGGTATTAAACACCCGAACAACGTCTTCTTTGGTTACTTTTTGGTAACGAGCTAATTCATCAGCCACTCCCCATTTTTTATCGCCAAGGGTATAAAATGTTTCGCTGATTAATGATGAACGGCCAGCAACACTTTGCAAACGCTGCATAATGCCCGTTTCAATGGTTCCTTTGGCTCGCAACAAATCCTCATCGCTTACACCTTGTGCGGCAAAATCTTCAAGGGTCTTTCTAATCAAGGCCTCAACATCTGTTTCACCGTCAGGGAAAGACACTACTTGGATATTAAACTCACCAGCCAACTCACTACCATAGCCTACACCATGGTAGGTAACAGCTTGAAGTGCTTTCTCTGGTTTAACAAAGTTTTTATAAAACACACTGTTGTTTCCTTGCCCTAAAATAGAACCAAGCAAATCTAATGCAGCTTCATCAGGATGATAAGCAGGCACAGTAGGGTAAGTAAATTGTAACAATGGTAGGTACACTTTATCACCATAATTGGCATAAACATTATCAGGTAAACGAACAGGGTCAACTTTTTGCTTGCGTACTTCTGGGCCTCTTGGGATTGATCCGAAGTATTTTTCAACAAGTTTAATCGCATCAGCTGAGTTTAAATCGCCCGCTACAACAATGCTTGCATTATTAGGGCCATACCAACGCATAAAGAAATTTTTCAAATCTTCTACGTTTACCCTGTTTAAATCATCAACAAAACCAATGGTTGGCCAGTAGTATGGATGGTTTGGTGGATAAAGTATGGTGTTTTTTATCTCATCCAACATTCCATAAGGGCGGTTGGTAATATTTTGATCCTTCTCGTTTTTTACTGTAGCCCGTTGTGTTTCAAATTTCTTTTGGGTAACTGCATCTAACAAAAAGCCCATTCTATCTGCCTCTAACCATAACGCGGTTTCCAAATAATTCTTAGGAACGGTTTCGAAATAGTTTGTTCTGTCATGCGCAGTGGTACCATTCATGTTACCGCCCGCTGATTGAACTATTTTAAAATGTTCTTCATCCGCAACATGGTCTGAACCTTGAAACATCATGTGTTCAAAAAAGTGTGCAAAACCAGACTTACCTGGCGTTTCTCTAGCTGAACCAACATGGTAAGTTACCTCCACATGTACAAGAGGATCTGAATGGTCCTCATGAATAAATACGGTTAAACCGTTGGCCAAACGCCATTTTTCATAACTGATAGCCAATTCGCCCGGCTTTGCCGTGACCTTTTCCAATAGCTGCGCCTGACCGCCAGTTGGGGCTTGTGCGAATAAGCTGATAGAAGCTGCTACGCTTACTATGCCACTTAAAATTAGTTTTTTCATTTTTAGAGTATAGATTGCTTTATGGGTGCAATTTCTAATTTTTATCGAAATGTTAGCTAAATTATTTTTTAAACGGTACACTTCCTTGGATTAAAGGTTAAAGCGTCAATTGTTAATAACATGTTTTGAAATTTAAACCCATCACCTTACTTTCGCATCCATTACAACCGCTAAGAAATTACTCATATGAATAAGAAATTATTGATCATCACCCTGTTCATCTTCGTTGCCGCTATCGTTCGTGTACTGCCTCATGCACCTAATTTTACTCCAATTGGTGCTATGGCATTGTTTGCAGGAGCCTATATCAGCAACAGGTTGTTATCTTTCCTTATCCCTACTATAGCCATGGTTGTTAGTGATGCGATGATGGGTTTTTCAGGTTGGGCTTATCCAGAACAAACTATAACAGTTTATGCTACCTTTTTGCTAATTACATTATTGGGGTCAGGAATGCGCAATAACAAAAACGTTGTAAGGGTGGGATTATTTTCTATTTCTGCTTCAGTTGTATTTTTTATCACCACCAATTTTATGGTTTGGTTAGGTGGGTTTTACCATGTTCCTGCTTTGTATACACTTGATGTAACAGGATTGATACAGTGTTATGTAGCCGCAATTCCTTTCTTTAGCCCTACACTTGCTTCTGACTTAATGTATTGCGCTTTGTTGTTTGGTAGTTTCTATTTGGTTAGCATTAATGCACCTAAGTTGGTTCAGGAAAACAACTAAGCCACTTGTGCCATCTTATCTCTTAGGTTTTGTAGCTTATTTTGGTTTAATGGCTTTTCAATAAAGTCAATCACAGATTCATATTTAAAAGACTTTGCCCGATCATCAGGATCTAATGAAGAGGTAAGCATGGCTATTTTTGTCTTTTCTCTAATGGTTGATGGTAACTTAGCAAAATAAGATAGAAAACCATGTCCATCAATGTCAGGCATTTGTATATCCAGTAAAATCACATCTGGTAATGCATCTACGGGACTGGTTTCTAGCATGCTTAATCCTTGTTTTGCAGATTTGCAGGTGTTAATTACTTTGCTAAAGCCAGATATTTCAATTAAAGACCTGTTTAAGAAGTTATACACTTCATCATCGTCAATTAAAAGTACGTTTGTCATCATCATTTCATTAAATTAGGTAATGTAACAGTAAAAGTTGTGCCCTTGTCTTTTTCAGAAGCCGCATCAATATGTCCACCCATTTTTTCTGCCATTTCTTTTGACATATACAGCCCTAGTCCAGAACCAGACGAATTTGTAGAAAGCCTCACAAACATGCCAAATAATTTATCCATTTTATCAGCGGGTATCCCCTCTCCATTGTCAGCTACTTTTAACTGAGCTTGTTGGGTTGAACAGGTAAACATGATATGGACTTTTTTCTGTTGTTCGTTTTCACGTTGGTATTTAACCGCATTGGTTATAAGGTTATTTACAATGGAAGTAAATCGCATTTTATCGGCCCAAAAATCACCCCCTTCGGCCACATCAATCATAAAATCAACTTGTTTGGCCTCCTTCATGTGCTTAATATTTTCAATACATTCAGTAATAATGGCCTTAGCCATTAATTTCTCAGGTACTGGTTCAAGACGCGAATTGCGCGAATAATCCAAAATGCCTTTTATGGTATTATCCAACCGGTGAATGCTGGTGCGCATCATCTGGTGTGCTTTTGATAAGGTTTCGTCTGCTGCAACACCTTCTTCGCATAAATCAATTAAACCCAATACGGATAATAATGGAGCCCTTAAATCGTGTGAGGTGCTGTAAACAAACTTATCCAACTCGGTGTTGGTTTTTTTCAGTTCTTTATTTTTACCCAACAACTCTTCTTCATACTGTTTGCGTTCCGTAATATCAAATATGGATGATAGCAAGGCTATTTCTCCTTTTAGGTAAATAATTTCACAAGAAACCAAACAGGTTATTGGTTTTTTATCGGCTGTTTTTAATACCACTTCAACAAATTGTGCACGCCCATTGCGTTTCAGCTCTCCCTGCAACTTTTTACGATCGGCCTCATTCATAAAAAAGTTACCACCATCGCTACCAATAACGTTGATTTGTTTGTAACCTAACAATGCCTCTGTTGCTTCATTGGCCATCATTACTGTTCCTTGGTAAAGCTTGGTTACCATTAACGGTATAGGTGTTAATTCAAATATGGTTTGTAGGTTTTTTTCACTTTCAATGAGTGCAATTTCCGTTTTCTTTTTCTGCGTTATATCACGGCCAGTAGCATAAATTAAGCCTTCTTCAAAATTCATAAAAGCACGCCAAGAGAACCAAATATACTCTCCATTTTTGGCCTTAAACCGATTTTCGACTTTTAAAGGCAAGCCTTTAGCCAACTTCGATTCCATTTCAGACATGGTGATATCAACATCATCTTCATGCATAAAAAATAAGAAGGGTTTTGCCATCAACTCATCCTTGGTGTATCCTAGTGTATTATAAAAAGCTGGGTTCACCTTTTTAAGAAAATGTGTGGAATCAGCAATGCACATGGCATCATTTGAACTCTCGAAGAACTTGTTGTATTGTTCTTTTTCCAATTCAACTTGTTTCTTTTCTGTGATATCAGTGATACTGCCATGCCATAAGGTATCCCTGTTTTCAAGCCGCTCGGGCCTAGCAATTCCCCTGCACCACCGTAATCCTTTATTGGGCAATTGTACCCTAAATTCCATTTCCCAGTTTTTGAGCGTTTTGGCTGAATGAACAATAGTAGCCATAATTCTACTACTATCATCAGGATGCATATGTGGGATTCCAATGGAAGCATCTTGCTTTAATTGTTGTGGTGTTAGTTCAAGTACTTCTTTTACGCTATCAGTCACAAATGGAAAAGATGTTTTGCCATTCGGTTCAAGTAAAAATTGAAAAATCATTCCAGGCACCTGATTGGTTAGTTTCACCAATAAATCGCTGCTTGCTTTTAGCTTGGCTGCACTGTATTTCTGAGCTGAAATATCAGTGATACTGCCTATCATTCGGGTAGGCTTCCCTTTTTCATCCCGTTCCGTTACCGCACCTCTATCCTTAATCCAAATGATTTCTTTGCTTGGGGTAATAATGCGGTATTCGCTTGAAAATATCCCATTTCCTGCAAGTGCTTCGTGCACGGCTGTAAGTGCCGATTGAAAATCATCCGGATGAATGATTTGTTGGATAAAACTGAAGTCGTGGCGTTTGATATTTTTGTCCAATCGGAGCACTTCTGCCCAACGTTGGTTATTCCATACGGTATTGTTTTTAATGTCCCAATCCCAAACGCCTTCGCGTATAATTGACAATACTTGCGACAGCCTATTCTCACTTTCAACGGCAGCAAACTCTGCTTTTTTCCTATCGTTGAGTGATTCTAATAGCATAATCAACCCTTGAACCTGATTCGATTCGTCTGCCCAAGGTTGAATTTCCCAACGCAAATATTCTATGGTGCCATCTTTTCTGATAAAAAAATCGTCATCATTTTTTTCTGGAATGCCCGTTGCTAAGCATCTTTGGTGCCCTTCTTTCCAATGTTTGGGCAAATCAGGAACCATTTCGTAATGGTTTTTCCCAATTAAATCATCCTCTTTTAGTTGGTGTTCCTGAAGATACCTATTGCTAAAAGCCAAATAATTCATTTGCTTATCAACTACAATAATGCCTACTGGCAAACTCTTAATAATTGCCGTTAGTTGAACGGCATGTTGTACACTATCTTCACCTTCTAATGCCTGAATAACAGGTACTGCTAGTGGAGTGTATTCTTTAAAGAGTTGTTTATTTAGTTTAACATGCGACATAACACAATGTTAAGTTACTACACTTGTTGTTGATAATTAAAAGTGGATTAACACCAAGTGCTTTTTAGCATATCGCTTACTTATCACTTTAAACGGCAATTCATACAAATATGAGTCTACTTTTCAGGACTTTGTTTTTTTACATCGTTGAAAACACCGAAATATTAAACCCTTATCATCTGCTCACTCAACAACAAATGCTGTATCGAATATTATTGTAAATCAATTGGCACTATATTTGAAACTTGCTTCAAAACTAGATTCTATGCGCTTTGTCTTATTGTTACTTACCTTTCTGCTTATTGGCTGTATCTCGCCTTCATACTACCAAACCAATAAAAAAGTGATGGATGCGTATTACGTCAGCCAATACGATTCAGCTTTGGTAGAGTTAGAGCAAAACAACTACATTAAACAATCTTATAATTTAACCCTTTACAAGCTTGAAAAAGCAAGGCTACTTTACTTAAGCAATAAACCTGAAGAGGCTGCAAAACTGTTGATTGAGGCTGAAGCAACATTAGATGACAATGGGAAAAAGTATTACCGAGATTTGATGGGAAATAAGGTTTATTGGGCTGATAACAGATATACCATTGATGGCCGCCCTTTACCCCCGCCTCCTAAAAATATGGATGAGGCCATGGATCAGGGAAGTTATGTGAGGGGTTCGGTTGGTTATGCCATGGTTCCACATTTTAAATCGGTGGCTAAAACAACCTATTTAAGCACGGATATTGAACGACCATTATTAAATTACCAAATTGGGTTATGCGGAATAGCATTACATGATGATAAGCCACTGGTTGAAGCCAAATTGCTTTATGCGCTTAACGATAAACTGAATGTACGTAAAACGCCTGTTGGCTCAGCCAACTATTCACCCAATCCTTTTTTACACTTGTGTTCAGGCATTTTTTTTGAGGCTGCCAATGAATTAAACAGCGCGTTTATTGCCTATGAGTTGGCACTTAAAGCTTACAATGATAGTAATTGTTTTGCCAACTATGGGGTTTTGTTGCCACAACAACTTAAAACAGATTTGATGCTAATGAGTGGTAAATTGGGATTTACTGACCGCTATGACAAGTATAAGAATCAATTTGCATTAATACGAACCGAAACCAATCAACAACAAGTGCTGTTGTTAATTGAATTAAATCACACACCCCGCAAAAACATAGGTAAGGCTAAGGAAAACGAAAAATTCCCTTACCCATACATTCAAAAAGTAAGTGCAGCTGCAACAAATTTAACCGTGGCTATTGATGGTGTTACTTATGAAGCTCCAATTATAAACAATTTGCAATACCAACTTGGAAATGTGGCTGCAACTATAATGGAAACAACCTTTTATAAAAACATGAAATGGACTGTTTCAGAACGGTATAAAAACTATGATAGCCGAAATTGGCAAACACTTCCAGCACAGATTTGTTATACAAGAGTCCCCTTAAAAGCAGGCGTTCAGCAGGTTTCTATCCGCTATTTTTCTGATAACAAGCTGGTGCAAAAAAGTATTACCATCAGCATGAAAGCCGATGATCGGGTTATCCCAATCAGGATAGTTGATTAAGGCTTTTGTGGTTAATAACCGAGCACTTTCATCATTTGGGCAGCATTTTGTTCTGGAGCAAAAACCTCCACTTTTATGCTTCCATCTTCATTGGTATCAATAACCAAATGTTTGGGCGCAGGTATTAAACAGTGTTGTATGCCCCCGTATCCGCCTAAACTTTCCTGGTAAGCCCCAGTATGAAAAAAGCCCATATACAATGGCTCGTCATCCTTTAATTTGGGCATAAACACTTGGTTGGTGTGTGTATCGCTGTTATAAAAATCTTGGCTATCGCAGGTTAACCCACCCAAATTTATGCGTTTAAATTCTTCGTCCCATTGGTTAATAGCCAATAAAATAAATTTTTGTCCAATGCCCCAAGTATCAGGTAAAGTGGTAATAAACGAACTGTCAATCATGTACCACGATTCTTTGTCGTTTTGTTGTTTTTCGCCAATAATATGGTACACGGCACCTCCACTCTCGCCAACAGTAAATGATCCAAATTCAGTGAAAATATGTGGCGCTGGCACACCCCTGCTTTCGCAAATGGTTTTAATGTAATACACAATTTGGTCAATCATGTAAGGATAATCATGCTCTACCCCAAGTGAGGTGTAAATAGGCATACCACCACCAATATCAAGGGTATCCAAGTCTTCACAAATTTCTTTTAAATCGCAGTATACGTTTACCAAACGGGTTAACTCACTCCAGTAATAGGTGGTATCTTTAATGCCACTATTTACAAAAAAGTGAAGCATTTTTAATTTAAAGTTGGGGTTGTTTTTAATTCGGTTTACGTATAAATCATTCACCAATTTAAAACTGGTTCCCAAACGTGAGGTATACACCAGGTACCCTGGCTCTTCTTCTGTCGCAATGCGTATTCCTAAGTTCATGGGTACGGTAGCATATTTTTCTACCAGATCCATTTCGCCTGCGTTATCCAGTACACAGATAATATTTTCATATCCATCGCGTGCCATTTGGGCAATATTTTCAGCATATGCATCCGTTTTATAGCCATTGCAAATGATGTACTTGTGCTTGGGAAATTTGCCGTCTGCATGCAATTTCTTAATCAAATCCAAATCAAAGGCGGAAGATGTTTCAATGTCTGCATCGTTTTTTAAGACCTCATTTAGGATAAAACTAAAGTGGGAACTTTTTGTGCAATAACAATAATTATAACGTCCTGGATAATTGTGTTTTTCAATGGCTTGGTTAAACAAATTTCTAGACTTGTTAATTTGCATGCCAATTTTGGGCAGGTAAGTAAACTTAAACGGGGTTCCGTAAGTTTTTACCAATTCCATTAAATCAACTCCCTGAAAATGCAATTGATTGTTTTTTACTTCAAACCCGTGACGGGGAAAATAAAAGGTTTGATTAATTAAATCAATGTATTTGTTTTTAATTCCTGCTGACAATGCGTTAATTTTTTAGTGGTGAAAATTGTTAATCCTGCAATGTTATTAAAACCTGTGTTAATTTAGTATGATTTTTTTTATTGGGTTATCCTTTGTTGGGAAATGACTTTGAAGGAAGGAAAATCTCAGCCATCATACACCTGGCACTGCCTCCTCCATTGGTTT
>CALRXU020000014.1:0-141949 GCA_943372215.1 Chitinophaga pinensis
TTTATGTAAAGTATAGTGAGAAGTTGGCTCAGGAGAGGCAACAATTGGAGGAATCGTTGGCTCAAATGCAAAATACAGGGTCGAACCTTGATGATAAGATAAATTTTGTTATTGAAATGGCTGAAAAGCTAAGTGTTTACTGGGATTCAGCAACTTACTCTGTAAAACAGAAAATTCAGTTTATGTTATTCCCCGATGGTATCACGTATAATAGGAAAACTGACCAGTGTCGAACTTCTAGTATTAATGAGACTTTTCTCCAAATCGTGCGCTGGAAGCAGGAACTTAATAATGAAAAAAGCGGCATCCCTGAATTGAATATCAGTTATGCCGCTTTGGTAGTCCGTAGGGGACTCGAACCTCTAAAATAAGCTATTTACGCCTGTTTGCGCATCGGTTTTACTAACAAATTCAATTTGGTTTGCAGGTGTTCATCAAACTCTAAAACCCCCTGTACCGCATTGTTTTTGATAGCCTTTAGTAAAACCCCATTAAAATTTTTCTCTGAGGTTGCTGATGTGTTTGCAATAACGCCACTGTTTCCTTTTAAAACATCCACTAATAGACTTAGCCCCTCATTTTTATTTTTTTCGGTTCTTAAATCTCTCTGCAAATCTTCAATAGTTTTTCTCAATACTTTTACATCGTTCTCTTCTGGTAAAACTTCGCCAATTAAGTGATGCCCTTTACCTGTTAACAGCCAAACGGGATTGCAGTTATACGCTGCTGTTAAAGCATTGATTTGAAAATCTTTTAAGAAATAACCATCCTTTGATAACATTGAACTAATAGCCTGATTGGTTGTGCCAAAAAGCCGAGCCAGTTCTTTTTGCTTAATCTTTTGAGACTCTACAAAAAATTTAAGTCGCTGAAAAACAGTTGTTTGAAGTTTATTTGTCATAATTTACTTGTTTTTAAGTTATAAAAAAGTTGATATTTGAATTGTTGTTTAGTTGTTAAAACTAAAAATAACAAGCAAATATTAGTAAATAATAGATTAAAAGCAAGTAATAAACAGTAATAAAAATAATATTATGGACAAATCAGTAACGTTTAACGAATTTTTAAAGTCAATGGCCCCAGCTAAACGTGTCCAATTTAAAAAGGATATGGTTGAAGCGTTGGAAGTTTCAGTTTATGTTTTTGAATACTGGAGGCAATCGAATATGATACCCCAGTATGCAAAGGATTATTTGGTAAAGTATAGCCCTGTTGATGTTGTGTTCAACTGGACACCAGGAAGGAATAAACAATCAAAAAAAGTAACTCATGGATAATATTAAACTGTTTACAGCCTTATCCATTGTAGTTGGATTCGTTGTGTTTTTAATCAGCCTGTTTATTGTTGGTGCATTTGCGCCTCCTGTTGTTAACAGTGCCTTTGTTGGATTGTCAATAGTATGTTTTATTGTCTTTTTCCAAATCGCTGCTAGTGCTGTTTTTGTTTGGTTTGTTTATCCATATTTTAACAAGAAATAACCATGTTAACAGTAAAAGAAATCACTCAAAAAATCAAAACTTCACGGGTAATTCATTGTGTTGTTAGGACGAATGTTAAGACGATTGTGAGTTCACGCCAAAACATTTTTGTTGTTTCCAAAAAGGATGCATTAAATGAGTTAAGAAGCAACCCCGAAGCTTTCGCTTTGAATGTCCATGAACGAAATATAGTAATCTATAACGACTAATACTAAAGCTATGTTAACAATAGAAGAGATTAAAGAAAAAATCAAAAAGGCAGAATCCATAATAGTTGTATCTGCTGCCTATGATGATTCTTTTAGAGTTTCGTTTATTATATCTAAAAAAAAAGCATTAAGAGAATTAACAAAAAAGCCCGAGTTGTTTCAACGAGCCGTTGACTTATCAATGATTAATTTTCATTAATACTACCACTATGGAAGCCAAAATAATCATCATATGTTTACGCTTGTTAACGGCAATATTGGGCATTGCCATGTTTTTTATAACGCTGTTAGCAGGTGTTTACATATTCTTTAAAACCATTGATAACAGGAATGTTTCGTTTGTTGTGGCCTTTGTAACGGGCATCATGTTGGCTGTTTTTCATAGCCTATACAAAAAGGCTGATAACTACCTAAAAAACCTGTAAACATGGCTGTAACAAATCATCCTACACTAGAGCGGGCATACACTTTATTGCGTGGGTATTTAGACACTGCACCAGTGTTAACAATACACCCCGATTGTATCAGCATTGTTAACGAAACATTCAACGCTCAACAAACCCGTACAATTATTAACGTTTGTCGTATGTGTTCGCTCAATATGGTGTTAACAGTGCAACCCAAGCGCATACATGAGTCTGTTGAAATCACTTTAACCTTACAATAATGGAAACCATGGACGTAAAAACAACCGCAATGTATTTGAAGCCAGGGAATCGTTTTAAGTACCCAGGAGGCCAGTTAACATACTATGTTAAGCAAATACTTAACGAAGGGAGTAAACTTAAGTTATACATAAGCGGCTGCAAGAAAACACCACATGTTTTATTGAATCCATCTGCACCAGTTGTAAAAATCGTTACGGTATGAGAAAGTTAAAACTGTTGGACACATTTTGTTACGCTGGTGGTTGTGCCTATGGTTATGCTCAAGCTGGTTTTAAAGTTACAGGTGTGGATTTAAACCCTCAACCTAATATAGCTCCAGGAGTGAAATTTATAAAAGGTGATGCCTTTGATTACATCGAAAAAAACGCTCACAAGTACGATATTATTTCAGCTAGTCCACATTGCCAGCGTTACAGTGTATCAACATCAAACATGCGTAAACAGGGCAAAGAATATCCCGATCAGATACCAGCTTTAAGAGAGTTATTAAAAGCAACTGGTAAACCATACATCATTGAAAATGTATTTACAGCACCATTGCGAAAGGATTTGATTTTAGATGGCCGCATGTTTGGTTTAAGAGTGATACGCAAGCGCATTTTTGAAGTATCAGACTGTTTGCAAGATGTTTTTTTGCTGAAACCAGCAGTTTTTTTAACCAACCACACCGCAAAAAATGGGAACTTTGCAACCGTATGTGGTAAGGGTTCACTTAAAACAAAAAATGGCAATGCGCCTGCAAATTTTGCTGTGGGTGGTGTTTTAAATACGTGGCAGGTTGCAACTGGTAATACTTGGATGTTAACAAATGATGAATTGGCTAAAAGTATTCCATGGGCTTACACTAAATACATTGGAGATATTGTTTACCCTCATTTAGAAAAAAGATTTATCAAATGAATGATTTGAATATTGATATACCAGCACTAATAAGCAATAAAACAATCTTAGATGCTTGTTGCGGTGGTAAAATGTTTTGGATTGACAAAACAAATGCAAAGGTTTTATTTCAGGATCAACGTTTATTAAAACAAACCAGTGTTGGTAAAGGAAAAAATGCACGTTTATTTTCTGTTGAGCCTGATATTGTTGGGGATTATAGAAATATGCCATACCCTGACAACCATTTTAGGTTAGTTGTTTTTGACCCTTCGCATTTTACTTCTTTAGGAGAGAATTCATACATGGCAATAAAGTATGGAAGACTAGATAAAAAAACGTTTAAAGAAGATTTACGTAAGGGATTTAGTGAGTGTTTTAGAGTGTTACAAGCTGGTGGGATATTGGTTTTTAAGTGGAATGAATACGATATACCATTGAGAGTTATCTTAGAATTAACTCCTAATGTTCCATTGTTCGGGCATCCTAGTGGTAAAACACAAAAAACACACTGGGTTTTGTTCATGAAATAAACAAGGTACGGACCATAAGATTTTGCCAACGTGGGTGCGATTGGAAACCTCACCGAACAAGTTGGACTTATAGGGCAATTTTAGAGCGGGTGCATGTTGATTTATAACAGAGTGGCACAATGTGGCATAGATGCGACAATATAGGCATACACTGGCATAAACTGGCATCCGCTCAAAATTCCAAAGGTAAATTGCCCGAAATAAACAAAGCGTTTCCCCGCACGATAGTGCGGAATGATTAAAATAAATTATAGATATGGATTATAACGCTATACATAAAACACTTGCTGCACAAATAAATTGGGTAGGCAATTTCTCAAAAGGTAGGTTGATTACTGAGGAGGAAAAAATCTTACATACGGCATACATTCAAAACCTGAAAGATGCCCAGGATATAATCAAAAGGGTTAAACATTATGGTGGTGTTGATGAACTGATAAAACAAGCTAATAACAGCCAAAAGAACCTATTAATACTAGAGGTTGAGGCACTAAACGGCTAGTTTTATAACTAGCTATATATGTAGGCTTTAGCCCCCTACCTTGATAATATAGAAACGGTCGGAATAATTTGTTTAAAAATAATATGGGATGTGAAATTTTTGATACGGGAATAATTGAGTATAGTCAACGAACTATGAGAAATAGAAAGCGAGGTAATAAAATCACTTCTTATGCCCGTCAGAACGCTAAAACCTACAAAGAACTTGACAAATACCTGTTAACGATGGATAGCAGCGGCAAAGCGTTCATGTATGCGGCCAATTTTCGGGCTAAACTACAAAGCTGTTGCAGCCATACCCTGGTTAGGGAACACCATAGCCCTAAAACTTATGAATTTATTGCAGCGCATACCTGTAAACATAAGATGTGCCACGTTTGCAATAGTGAGCGTTCACGAGTATTGAGGCGCAAATACGGCAAATACTTTGATGCCAATGAATTTGTTGACCGCAAAACGGGTGAGGTGTTAACAAAGGATGATTTTGATTTTATGCATTTAACCTTAACCGTTCCGCATGATGAAAACGGTTATAGAGGCCAAAAATGGTATGCACAGGAACTTATCCAGGAGTTTAATTTTATGCGCAAAAAAGCCTTTTGGCAAAAACATGTGTTTGCTGGTGAATTTGGTGTAGAGGTTACTAAAAATAACAACGGTTTACACATTCATATTCATGCGCTATTGTTGGTTAACAAGGCAAAACAGAATAGAAACGATTTGCACGCTCAAATACTTGTTAACTGGAATAACCAAACAGCAATGCAAGGAGATAAGACACCTGTTAACGATGAACGTTTAGAGGCCATAAAAAAGAGTAATAAGACTTTATCAGAATCAGCTTTAAAACGGCTGTTAACAACAGGTAGCACAATGGTATCTCTTGAAAACCTATATGTTTACAATCGTACCAAAACACATTATACGGACAAATGGAATGATGATTTAAAAAAGTGGAAGCACTATGTTAACACTAAAGACAGTAAGGAGTTAATGGCTGGTGTTATGGAGTGTATCAAATACCACTTTGAGCCGCTTTGTTTAAATAAGTCAACCGGGGAGTATGATTTTGATTTGATGGCTGAGATACTCCCAGCTATTGTAGGCAAACCGCTATACAGAAAATTTGGCAACTGGCATGGTGTTAAACAGTTAAATATTATAGAATCAAGAGAAGATAACGAAATGTTAACAGACTTAGAAGATACTGCTAACACTGAGGTTTTGCATCCTGTAACCAACCAAGTTTTACAGCAAAAAGATTACCGTTACTTGGTTATCCAGGCTAAACGATTGTTTTATGATAGGAACGATAATTTAAAGCCAGTATTAAAGAAATTCACCCGTAAGAGGTACTTAACGGATGTAACATTACCACAAGCTTTAAAAAACATGCTGTTAACAGGTGCTAACGAGGCTATAAAACTCAAAGGCAGGGACAAGCATTATTTGGCCTTACATGCTGCTTTTGATGATGAAAAGGAAATTTTCTAATTATTAATTATAAACAAAAAAAAAACATGCAAAAAATTCAAATTATCGGAAACATTACCCGTGATGCAGTAATGACAGACGTTAACGGACGTAAGGCTATCAATTTAAGTGTAGCGGTTAACGAATCCTACAAAGATGCTGATGGAAACAAAATCGAAAAGGCTTCTTTTTATTCATGTGCTTATTGGAGGGATTCAGAGGCCAAAGCTGGGATTTTAAATTACCTCAAAAAAGGTGTAATGGTTTTTGTCGAGGGAACACCCTCTGCAGGTATTTACAAAAACAAAGAGAATGTTAACGCTATTGATTTTAAGATACACGTTAAAGAAATTAAGTTGTTATCATCGCCAAAAAAGGATGAACCAGGAGCAAATACAACAGGTTCATATATGAGTTCAGCACCTGGACAAAGTGATGATTTACCATTTTAATTAACCCAGTCCAGTAAGTTTTAACGCTTACTGGACTTAATAAAAAACGATATGGCCAACAATAAAATAAGCAAAGCACAGCTAAGGGAATTAAAAGCAATTGCGAAATTGTTACCCAAAACATACTATTCCTTTAACAGTACATTTGCCTTGACTGGCAAACAAATTATTGAAAAAAAAGTACCTACATCCCTTGAGATAAATCCCGATAAGATTTATATAAAAACAGGTTCAGAGTTTAAAAACCAAAGGCGTGTGAACCATTTAAACAGGCTTAAAACAGCATTTCGCAATGGAGGTGAGCAGTTAGTACTTAAGTATGTTCAACAGGTGCAAAGTATCAATGAAGGCAGTGCAGAAAAACAGGCTTTTTTAGATAATTTAGTAAAAGGTGTTGGGTTATGAAGTTCGTAAAAAAAAGTGTGCTGGCCAAACGTTATAAAGTATCGTTGCCAACTTTCAGAACGTATTTAGGAGGCGTGCCAGGAATTAGGCTTAATGCAAGAAAATTCTCACCATTTGAGGTGAAAAAAATATACAATCACTTGGGTAATCCATAATAACAATACAATGGGAGCGAATCATAAACCGAACAGCAAAAGCAAATATAAATACGTTGATTTTTTTAAGCCTAAAACTAAATCAGACGGTGCTGGGTATTTCAAAATGAACATTAAAGGTGTAAAAAAGAAAGTGTTTAAGTCAGAACGTGAGGCAGCGTTAGCAGTTGATAAGTACTTAATCAGCATTGGTAAAAATCCTGTTAACATTCTTAAGAAAAAGGCATAACAGATTTGCAGCCTTGCGATAGTTGGCGTGCCAATTTTGCAAGGGTGCAGTTATGCCTTATTTAGCACCTGGTTTAATACAATCAGGTGCTTTTTTTTGCTAAATCGAATTATCTCGAATTATTTGAAAACCATATTTAAAAGGTAGTTAACCTTTGTGCTATGTCAAAAACGATAGGTTTTCGGGTTAACGATAACGAAAGCGAAATAATTAAAGCAGCCATGACAGCGCACCAACAAGATGATTTAAAAAGCTTGGTGTTTTTTTTGCTTGAAAACCAAACCCGAAAACCTGCCGTTAATGACACTGATTTGATATTGTCATTTAATACCGACAAAGAAAAATCAACGATTGAAGCACTGTTAAGGCTTAATAAAATATCAGCAACTGATTTGCTGATTAAACTGCTTCAAAGTGCTTCAAAACAAATTATCAAACCAATTAAAGGCATATAATGGATTCAGACAAATTACATTTAGTAAGTGAACTAAACAAAATACCCAAAGAAGAGTTAGCCAATGACTTGGCTGATTTAATTATAGTATCAAAAAACATACTCGAAAAAACGGGTTTTAGTGAAGGTTTTAACCTGAGTAAATTGCCTGGTGTATTGATGAAATTACAATTTAACCCTAAAGCTTTTAGTGCTGAAATTGGATTTGACAAATTGCAACCATTGTTTAAAAAATATAAATCGTTAACCCATGGCCATTAAAAAAGAAAAATTACCAATAGATACGATCCAGGAGAAAAACGCAACTGAGTTAAATGAAGTTGATTTAACCAAGGTGCATGAAGTGGCAACAAATAATGATGTAGCAGAAACAACAGCAGAAACAAAAACGCTCAATATCAGAATTGGTGAAGATAGTCCGGTTATTAAGGATGCTGATATTAAAGAAGAGGTTGCCCAGGCTGAAATTAAAACAGAACCCCCAATAACAGAAAGCGAACCTGAAAATTTAATGCCTTTATCACCCAAAGAAGCCGCAAAGTTTGTGGTTGATTTGCTTAATATGGGCTTATGTTCAGGGATGCCCTCTTTATGGTTAAACGCTAAATTTACAGAAGCGGAGCGAGAAGCAATTAATAAGATACAATCAGGCATTGAATTGGAGCAAACATCTGAATTAGCTACTTTAATGCGTAAATACATGATGTTTCAAAAGGAGTGCGAAAACATCCCTATGAATCCTGATGAAATTAAGATTTACAGCAAAAACTTTGAGCGTTGTTTTGAAAAATGGAATTTAAAAATGTCCCCTGAGGCTGCATTAATAACCAGTTCTGTAATTATTCTTGGTGGACGTTTCATCCCAGTTATTGGAAGTAAACTAAAAAAATGGGCATCGTAAAAACACGCATAAACGATACTGAAATTATTGTAGGGCGCAAAGGTACAGGCAAAAGTACTTATGCCAATAAAAGAGCGTGTGCATACCCCAGCAATAAGAAAGTGTTGATTATTGATGTGAACGCATCCCCAGCTTACAAGCAACACAAATTGATTGATGCCAAAACGTTGCTAAGTAACCGTTGGGTTAAAGGTGTAGTACGTTATTATGAAAGCGACCATGATTTAATGATGAATAACATTATTAAACATTGCAATAATACTCAAACCATTAAACAGGGTATTTTGATAGTGTTTGAAGATTGCACTAAATACATTGATGCCAATCCAGGCAAATTAGTAAAATCATTCCTGGTTGACCATAGGATGTGGAACGCTGATTTAATGTTTACTTTTCATTCGTTTAAGCGCATACCCCCATTTTTTTTTGAAATGTGCAGTTACATAACAGTAATGAAAACACAAGAAAATTTTGAAACCCCACGGAATGAAAATTTGATACCAAATTACGAAACCTTGGTTAAAGCCAGGCGTTTGGTAATGGCCTCAAATAACGATTACATACATAAAACCATTGCAACATTAATTTAATATGAGCGGAGAATTTTATCAAATATTGAATATAATTAGTGTATTTATTACAGCCATAAATATGGCTATGTATTGGCGCATCATGGAACGAGTTACGAAGATCGAGGAAAAAACCAAAGGTGAAATCAATACAATGAACACCGTTAATGCGCTGATGGCTGATACCTTAAAAGATTTGAAAAAAGATGTTAAGGATGTAACCGCTAAAATATCTGAACTGCACACACATTTAATCAACAATAAATCATGAAAAAAGAAAAATTCAACTTAGCAACCTTTATTCAACGTTTGAATGAAGACACTCCCGATTTTTTTAAGAAAATGCGAAAAATTGGTTTAGCCGTTGGCCTTGTATCTGGGGCTGTTATAGCCTTGCCCGTGAGTACAGGAATTGCATTGCCTGCATTGGTTTTAGCAGCCGCTAAAGGAACGGCCGCAATAGGTACAACGATTGTATCAATTTCAAGTTTAACAAGTACTGAACGTTAAATTATTGAATCAGCAAGTTTTAAATAAGAAAGAACTGTGTAACCTCTTTGGTTTTCGCTCATACCGGGGATTGTATTCCCTATTGGAGCGTGTGGGCATCGAATACCCAAAAGGTTACAAAGTTTTTTCTCCCAAAGAGATAAAAGAAATTTGCGACAAAACAGGATTAGAATTAAAAAATAATAACATCGAATTATGAACGTTTTTAAAGTAAAAACAGTTACAGGAGTAGTGATTAACGCCTGCTTAATCAATGGTTTTTTAGCCATTATTATGGATGATGCAACCATAGGAGAAGCCAACGGCAAAGTACTGGCTGAAATGTGCCAGGAACAGTTAAAAGCACCCGTTGAAGACGTGGGCACACATTCCATATTGACGAATGAAAAAAAATCGTTAGACACTGATTTGTATAACTTTCAAGAATTGGTTGCGAAAACCGAACAACAAATTATTGATTTAAAGAAAGTAAAGCCAAAAAAAGAACACATTGATACACATTCCGTTTATGTGGCCGATTTAAACAAATTGAATCACAAAGTAAAGGAATACAACGAAACCATATCCCGAATTAAATACCGTTTAACAATCGTTGGTGAATCATTAAAAACACTGGTATTGCCAGTTGATGAGGTTGATTTAACGGGTATTGATTTATATCAAATGGTAGAATCAAATATATTCCCTTAATGAGTATAACCAATCTGAAAGGGAAAAGCCCTGGACAATATCGTTCAGGGCTTTTTTTATGGCTTATTGTGAAATACATTCAACTAGATTGGTATAGAGTGGCATAAAGTGCATTTTGGGTTTTCAGGGTGGTTAATCTTTGAATCCATTAAAACACAAAAAAAATCATGAATTACAAAATGCTATTGGCCACATTCTTTGTGGTAATTATTGCTTGTGTGATTGCCAATGCAATGACCAAGTTAACCGTGCTTGATGCAGCAGGTAACCCAACTGCAACCATTAAAAGAACCGTGGGATTTGGTTCTAAGTTTCCTGAAAAAAAAGCGTAAGGAGGTAAACTATGGAAGGTAAAGTATTATCACTTCAAGAAATTGAAAACATTGCCCGTAAAAACCTGAGTAATTACGAGGGTGAAGAAAACTACGGAGGTGAAGAAAACTACGAGGGTGAAGATTCGTATGAAGGCATGGACCCTTTTGGCGGGGATGACTTCGTAGAGTACGATGGCATCAACCTAAACAAAGACGGTGGCAACATGTACACCTTAACCCTGACCAATGCCAACGCAGCCCCTAGGGTTGCTTTGTTGTCTGCTGGTATTGTATCCACTAGTATTGGTTTGATTAAAACGGGTGCATTTAATGATGCGAACAACGCTGCTGGCTTGTCGGGTGCTGGTTCACCTAAAGCTATTGAGTTGTTTACTGAATTTTGTCGAAGAAACCCGACAAAGATTAGCATGATGCAAATTCTTAGTACCGATCCTGCTCAGATTTATTCTACAATGATTATCCGTAATGAATCTCCATTTAGGGATTTAGACAGTCGGTTAATTAATTTCGGTTCGCACGTATCCCCAGCTGATAATAAAGACAAATTGGTAATTGTTCCAACCCATTTGTACAAGTTGCAGTTTGATGACCAAAACAGGGTTGAGTTTACCGTGCCTGGATTAGCAACCACAACTATTACTTTCTTTATAGGTCCGTTGTTAAATACTGCTGGTGCGTTAAACAAAAAGTACAACAAGGCTATTAGAAAAACACGTAAACGTGGATAATCCTAACTAAAATGTTTATCCCTCAACTACAAAAATCAATTGACTTGCACGGTAAGCGTGTAAGTCAATTGTTTGCGCATTATGGTTATAAAATACCCAAACCAAGTGCGCAAAATGTGCTAGATGCCTGTATTGTTTTGGGGCCTGATTTTAACGATTCATTGGCAAACATCCTGGATCAAGATAACCGTTTAAATTCCTTTACTGGAGGTAAAGCCAAAGAGTGGTTACAAAAAGGTATTGGATTGTTAAAAGCAAAAAAAACAGGTGAACCGCCAATAGTGCCGACCGTTGAAAATAAAGATTCCAAAAAAGAAGGAGCTGAAACACCAACCGAAGAGGAACGTATAATGGGCTTAAACAGCACTTTATTTTATGCGTTACTGATTAGTTTAGTTTTAGTTGCTGGTTTGGTTATTGTTAAAGCTTCTTAAGGGTTTATGCGAGGCATAACAGAAGTTTATTATGTAACAAGTGGACTGGGGAAAAGTCCTGCGGCCACAAATCGCAAAACGGGTGCTCTTTACATCAATATTCCTTATTGGGAACATTTGCCATTTGAACATAAATTGTATGTTTTGTTGCACGAGGAAGGCCACATTGTACATGATACCAGTGATGAGTTTTTAGCAGACAAATACGCTTTTGAGCAATACGTTAAAATGGGTTATTCGCTTACTGAGGCTGTTTATGCGTTAAGTAAAGTGTTGACGTTAACCACGGATGAACATATAGAGCGTATCGAACGGCAATTAAATCGGGCTTTGATTTTTGATTTTGAAAACAATAAAAACGGCAAAGCAGGTGAAGTTTTAAAAGAAATAAATATCCAACAAATGGAAGGTTTTAATTTAAGAAAAAGTGCTAAGAAAGCACTCAAATTTACTCCTCACGCAATAGCGGCTAGGACAATAAAAAAAGTTGCTCCAAAGGTTGCTAAGACAGCCGTTAACGCTGCTAAGAAAACACCTATTGGGTTGTTGGTTTCCAACCGAAAACAAATAGCAAAAACGGCCGCTTCTTTGGCCCGTGTTACTCCTTTGGGTATTGGTTTGGGTGTATCTAAAAAAGTGGCCAAAAGTGTTAAGAAAAGAATTAAGGCAACCCCTGAACGTGCCAGGGAATTAGAGGCTGAGCCATTAATGTCCGCTCAAGAAGATGCTCAAGATTTTCAGGATGAACAAGAACCGCCAGAAACTCACTGGTCCGAAAAATCAGAAGAGGAAATAGCAGAAGATGAACAAGACGGTCAAAAAGCTATTGATGAAAGCGAGTTTACCGATGAGTTTAACAAGAAAAAGAAAAAAGGCGGTTTAAAAAAAGTATTTCGTAAAGTTGGTGATGCTATTGCACCAGCTTTGGATAAGGTTTTAAAAAACAGTGTTCCCGGTGGCAATGCTATTGCTAATTTAAGGAGTGGACTTGTTGATGGTTCAAAATCTAAAAAACCACAAATACCAGCAGGGCAAACCGACCCTCAGGGAGAAATTAAGCCTCCAAGTGAATCAAAGATTATTGAGCCTGAAAAAAAGGACTATACAATGGTTATTGTCGGTGTAATCTTCCTGGTTGTGGTATTGTTATTTATTTACCTTATCGCAACCAAAAAACTGAAATAAACCATGGATTATTTTAAAGATTTACCTCCCTGGGCAAAAGGCATAATTGCTGTTGTGGCATTACTATTAGTGGTGTTTATCTTGGTTAAAGTATATCAGTTAGTTAATAATGCTTCTAAGCCTAAGGATGTTAGAGATGAAAAAAAGAAAGCGAATCAGGCAAAGGCAATTAAAGCAGCTAAATCGGAACTGGAACAAATAAAAGGCCAAAAAAACAAACTTATTTGGCCTCGATACACCAGTGCTGACTATAAAAAATGGGCTGATATTTTAGAATCTGCAATGACTGGTTTGGGTACGGATGAATCCGTAATAGAAAAAACATTTGCCAATTGTAACAACAGGGCAGATGTGCTAAGTATTATTGATGCTTATGGTATTCGTCAATTAAAAATAGTAGGCCGCAATGATGGTGAACCCAAAAATTTAATGGCTTCTTTAGCTGATGAAAACGCTTTAGATGCTGTAAGAAAAGGACTAGCGAAAAGAAATGTTTATTACAAAGTATGACAGTTTTAGATAATATTTTCAAAAACGGCAAATTGCCTGAAATTGAAACCAAAGTGGGTGTTAGTTCTAACACTTTAATTGATTTGGCCGTTGCGCTTATCGTTGCTGCTATCATTATTATCGTGATGTACAAAATTTTAAAAAGTGTTTAACCATGGCCGATTTTAGAAAAGTGTTTGTTGATAAATATACCGATGCTGTTATAAACGGTGTTGGTAATACGGGCTTGTTTCCATCCGTAAAGATGGCTCAGGCTATTTTAGAAAGTGCAGACAAAAACGGTATTCCCGGTAATAGTCAATTAGCCAAACTTCATAACAATTTCTTTGGCATTAAAGCTGGGAAATCATGGAAAGGGGATATAGTGAACATGCCAACCAGGGAGGTAATTAACGGCAAATCCGTAATGATGTCCCAGGTGTTCCGAAAATATGCAAAACCAGCAGATAGTTTTCAGGACCATACCAATTTTTTAATGACCAATAAACGTTATATCACTGGTGGTGTGTTTTCTGCATCTACACCCGAATTACAAGCCAGTGCTTTACAAAAAAGTGGTTATGCAACTGATCCCAATTATGCAACCACTTTGGTTAAAATCATTGATAAGTATAACCTTAAAACCCTCGATGAAAAAAAAAAAATCGGGCTTTAATTAAGAAAGTAATTGTTATTTCTCTCATCATTATTATTATTATTCTCGCTTACTTTTGGCTAACTAAAAAATAAATTCAAAAATGACTTTAACCGCATCAAATCCGATACTATCAGGTGCTTATGGAGTTCACTGCAATACTGGTGATGATTTAAGCTTTAAAACAGTTTATGGAACACCCTGCATAGGTGGTGAGGCTTTTACAGTTGATACAGATGAGGCCAAAGTATTAAACCCTAGTTTAAATGTTACTGCAAATTCCACGGCTCGCAAAGCTGAAATCATTATAGAAAAAGATCCAGGACAACCTGAAGGGCAAATTTGCGCCCGTTTTAAAATGTGTGGAGATGCACCAACTGCCAACAGTGGTTTTCCTTTGTATAATAACGGTCAAATTTGTGTAATGACAATCCAAAATTTGGCCAACTTTTCAATTATTGGCATTGGTGCAGGATTTAACCACACCGTTAGGGTAATGTATTTTTCATAATTTATGTGCGAAAAAATATATAAATTAGGTAATACCAGTGCTGGTTCAGGTGTAACATCCTTTAATGGACGTCCAGGCGTTGTAGTTCCTGAAAATGGGGATTATGATGCGGATAAGGTTGCGCCAACGGCTACACGTTTATACACTACTCCTGCACAACAAGCAACCTGGAACGCCAAACAAAATGCGTTATCCTTAACGGAATTAACGTTACAAATCGGAACGGCTAAAAGGTTCAGCATTGGAAGTACATCCCTGGGAAGTCATTTCTTAAACGTTGTAGGGGATTCGATTACACCTTTGTTTTCATTTCTTGATAGTTCAAGCGGTAGAAGTGTAACCTTAAACGCTGGTGCCTCTACGTTATCAGCACCTAATACAAGTGCCATTTTTGGAGGTGAAGTAAGTGCGGTTACGACTATGGGTATTCGTAGCAAGTCTTATTTTTACAGCAATGTTGACGGGAATATTAATTTTACCAACAATGCTGGTAACGGATTTGGCATGTTGGGACTTGGTCCTTTAACTCTTGCGTTTCCAGCTTTTAAACGCTCAGGGAATAGTGTCCAGGTTCGTTTAGGCAATGATGCTGATTTTACATTTATAGATGCGAAAGCGTTTCGTGTGAACGGTGTATTAGGCCCTGATGGTACATTTATTTCCGCAGATGGTAAGAATATTACAATTGAAAAAGGAATGATTAAAACAATTGCATAATTTATGATAGTATTACAGCAACCCGATTTTTTAAAAATAAGCCAAACAGAACAAACGCCTTTTGTTGTTAATCGCGCTGTTATTTTGTTTGTAACGCCACAAAAAGGTATAGTTAACAGTTACCTTAGTTTTGAGCAACAAATACACGATGCAGAAGATTTTGAAACCGTTTGTACAGGAATGAGAAAAACGTACAACCAGGATTATTTTACAGGTATAAAGGCTGATATGTTTCAAGTACTTCAAGCAGAATATTTGCAGGATTTAACGGCACTTAACCCAGGCATGGTATTTACAATTTCAAATTGATATGGAGATTAACTTACAAGAAGTATACATGATTACTTTGTCAGGTAATGACTTAATGGTGATCCAGGAGGCGTTAATAAAACTTCCTTATGAAATCGTTTCCCCGGTTATCGAAACATTAAAACACAATACCTTACCAGTCCCAGTGCCAAAACCTAATAAAAACAGTTAGGTTAAGCGGTTTTATTCAACTCAAACATCAACCGTTGTTCCAATATATCAGTGTAATATTTTTCCGTGGTTACAATGCTGGTATGCCCTAAGACTTTGCTAACAAATTCCAGGCTATAACCAGTATTTAGGAGTAGAAACCCGCACGTTTTTCTTAATACATGGCTGGTTAATATAAAATCCAGTTCCAATATGTCTGCCAATTCTTTTAGGTATTGATTGTATTTTTGGTTGCTGATTGTAGGCAATTGATAATTGTACTTTTCCATTAATGTTACCACAATTGGGCTAAGTGGTACAATGGCATTGCTGTTAAATTCCTTTTTACGTACATATTTAATAAACCGTTGTCCTGATTGGTGGTTGTGTATCCAGTCCCTTTTAAAACGAAATAAATCAGCATAAGAAAAGCCTGTATAAGCCTGTATAATGGCAAGGTCAGCAACCACTTTTAGCCGTTCGCAATCATACTCATAAATGGACAAATAGGATAAATCAGCCCCAGTTAAATACAATTTTCTTTTTTTGGTGTAATGCAGTTTAAAATCACCTAGGGTATTGCATAGTACATTTAAGCGATTAGAGGCATGTCTAAGCAACGATTTTAGTAAACCAATAACTTTGTTAGCTGTACTCATTTCTTGCTTCTTATCACTAAGCAAATGCAGCAATAACCCCTCACACACGGAATGCGTAATTTGTTCCATGGTTTTAATGTGGTTTTTCTTGAAATAAATTAAGAAGTGGCCAGCTCTCGCTTTGTAGGCATCAACCGTATGTTGTTCAATCCCGATCGGTTTAGGTAATCCAACTTTTTTCTGCTGGTGAGCAATGTAAAGATTAAGCACCTTTTTTACTTCCATGGTATTATTTATTAAAAATGGCAGAATAGCCAAAAAAAAAACTCCAAAGAATATTTGGAGTTGTAATTAAGTGTAAAAGCTTATTGGGTGTAGTCCGTAGGGGAATCGAACCCCTCATTCTTCCGTGAAAGGGAAGCGTCTTAACCGATTGACCAACGGACCATTGGTTGATTTTAAGGAGTGCAAATGTAGCGATAATTTTTAAACTGCAAAATAATTTGTAAAAAAACCTGCAAAAGATACCTTTGCCAAACATTATTTATCATCTATTCAATTAAATAACGCATTATGAAAATAGGAATCAATGGTTTTGGCCGCATTGGCCGTTTGGTTTTCAGGGCTGCCATCAATAACCCTTCAGTTGAAATTGTAGGTATAAACGACTTAATTGAAGTTGATTACATGGCTTACATGCTTAAATACGACTCTACGCATGGTCGTTTTAATGGAGAAGTTGCTGTAGCCAATGGCAACCTGGTTGTAAATGGCAAAACCATCCGTGTAACGGCTGAAAGAAATCCAGAAAACTTAAAGTGGAACGAAGTAGGTGCTGAATACGTGGTAGAATCAACTGGTTTGTTTTTAGAAAAAGGCACTGCGGCTGCTCACATTAAAGCTGGAGCTAAACGCGTGATTATGAGTGCACCTGCTAAAGACGATACCCCTACTTTTGTAATGGGTGTAAACCACCTGAAATACACAGCCGATATGGATGTGGTTTCTAACGCTTCATGTACCACCAACTGCCTTGCCCCTATTGCCAAGGTGTTAAACGATAATTTTGGCATTGTAGAAGGTTTAATGACCACTGTACATGCTGTTACCGCTACCCAAAAAACTGTTGATGGCCCAAGTGCCAAAGATTGGAGAGGTGGACGTGGTGCTTACCAAAACATCATCCCTTCATCAACCGGAGCTGCTAAAGCCGTTGGTTTGGTAATTCCTGAGTTAAAAGGAAAATTAACTGGCATGAGTTTCCGTGTACCTACGCCTGACGTTTCAGTGGTGGATTTAACTTGCCGCTTAGAAAAAGGCGCAAGCTACGAAACCATTAAAGCAGCTATGAAAGCCGCTTCTGAAACAGACATGAAAGGCATTTTAGGTTACACTGAAGATGAAGTGGTATCAACCGACTTTTTGGGTGATGCCCGCACCTCTATTTTTGATGCAAAAGCTGGTATATCCCTGAACGACAACTTTGTAAAAGTGGTTTCGTGGTACGACAATGAGTGGGGTTATTCAAACAAAGTGGTTGATTTAATCTGCCACATGGATACTGTAAAATAAACAAAACCAACATATTATAAAAGCCTGCACAATTTTGTGCGGGCTTTTTTCGTTACAACAGGTACATTGCATTTACCTATGAAAAAAAACTTGACCTATTCTATTACTGCCCTGCTACTTACCTTGTACCTGGGTTATATTGATGAAGGATACTTCAACTTTAATTTTTTGCGCAGCATTGGCAACATCATTGTCTTATTGGTTTATTTGCTGATGTTTTTATTGCTTCAAATGGGGTTAGATTGGGTGTTGAACCGCATTTTCCCTAAACTGCCTGAAACCTTTCGGCAGGCATCGGTAATTGGGCTTGGGCTTTTTATCCCGGTGTTTGTATTTATTTTGCTGCCACAACTTCGCTAACTGGCATAAAAAAGCCCTGCTCCAACAATTGAAGCAAGGCTTTTGTTGATGGTGTAAGGTTAATTAAAACCTTTCGAATGCGTTGAAGAAAAATGCTGCTTCAATGGCCGCATTTTCATCGCTATCGCTGCCATGCACTGCATTGGCATCAATAGATTTTGCATATAAATTTCTGATGGTACCTTCTGCCGCTTTAGTAGGGTCAGTTGCGCCAATCACTTCCCTGTAATCAGCCACTGCATTGTCTTTTTCCAACACTGCGGCAACAATAGGGCCTGATATCATAAAATCAACCAATTCCTTAAAGAAAGAACGCTCGCGGTGAATGGCATAAAACTCACCAGCTTTCTCTGCGCTAAGGCGGGTGTATTTCATGGCAACAATTTTGTAGCCCTTTCCAATAATGTGATCAATAATTTTTCCTGTGTGTCCGTTTGCTACTGCATCGGGTTTAATCATGGTAAACGTAATTTTTCCGCTCATCTTGTTGTGCTTTAATTTTCAGGGCGCAAAAATAGAATAAACCAATGCACAAATGCTAATTATTTTAAATGTATAGCTATTTATTTACCAGTATCATTTAATTCGATATTTAAACTCCGTCAATCAAACAGCCATTTTTCAAGTATATCCTGCTTTCCGTTTAAAATAATCAGGAAGAGTACAGACCAGCCCTAAAAGCCAACCGCATCAAGGGGATTCATCGTTTAGGCTGGTTAATTTGCTTCAACCGCAAATAAGCAAAATGCCTTGAGCGGCATTTGAAGTTTTTATGTAAAAGGCAAATATTGTTGTTGAGCGCAGGGTTTGGTAAGCAATCACGAAGCAAAGCGGCTGTGATTGCGTGGTGAACAACAATAAGTAGCCTTTAATAAAAAACTCAGCAGCCTTGATTTTTTTGCATCCTTTTTTTATCTAAGAAAAAAAGGATGTGGGGTTTGGGGCAACGCCCCAGTAAAAGGAAAACCGAATTGTTTAAAGATTTTAAGCTTACCAAAGTACCACAGATAAGCAAGCATGTATTGCTAATTATTTTACCGCGTATTTATATTTCGAGCCAGTTCTTGTCAAAAAAATAGGCAATCTCACCACAATACCGCTAAATTTGCCCCGTGAAAAACAATAACCCACTTCGCAAAACAATTGGTATTATTGGCGGAGGACAACTGGGCCGCATGATGATAGAAGAATCGCTGCGCCTGAACAATGCATTTAACATCCTGGATGCGGCTGATTGCCCATGTGCTGATTTGGCCCAAAACCATGTAATTGGCAAATTAACCGATGGGGAAGCCATTAAAAAATTGGCTGCCATTAGCGATGTGCTTACTTATGAAATAGAACATATTGATGTGGACACCTTGCTGCAATTGGAAGCTGAAGGACATGAAATTATCCCTTCGCCCAAGGTATTGCAGGTAATACAAGATAAAGGATTGCAAAAACAGTTTTTTGCCGATAACCACATTCCCACCTCTGATTTTAGGCTGGTAGAAACACCACAACAATGGGCCGATGCCATTGCCCAAATTGGTGGCCAAAAAATAGTGGCCAAAACCCGCAAGGATGGGTATGATGGCAAAGGAGTAACCATTTTAAACAGCGCGGAGGTGTTAAACGATTTAAGCAAGATTCCATTTTCCCAACCCTCTTTGCTGGAAGCCTATATTCCTTGCGAAAAGGAGTTGTCTGTAATGGTAGCCAGAGACCGTGAAGGCAATATAAAAACCTGGCCCGTAGTGGAAATGGTGTTTGACCCCGTGGCCAATTTGGTAACCTTTTTAGATTGCCCCGCCACCTTGCCCGAAACCATTACCCAACAAGCCTGTGAAGTGGCTTTGCACACTATTGTGCAATTGCAAGGCATAGGCGTATTTGCCGTGGAGTTATTTTTAACCGCCCAAGGCGATATTTTGGTGAATGAAGTTGCACCACGCCCGCACAATTCAGGGCATCACACCATAGAAGCCTGCTACACCTCCCAATTTGAGCAACTGGTGCGCATATTAATGGGTTTGCCATTGGGCAGCACTGATTTGATACAACCTGCCGTGATGATGAATTTATTGGGAGCCAATGATTTTAGCGGCAACTACCGCTTGCAAGGATTGGAAGAAATTAGCCAGATGGCAGGCGTTTACGTGCATTTATACGGCAAAAAAGAAAGCAAACCCATGCGCAAAATGGGGCATATTACGGTTATTGCGCCCACATTGGCACAAGCGCAACAAACGGCACAACAGGTACACCAACTGGTGCGGTTTGTGGCGGATTAACTCAAGGTAAAATATTCTTCTTTTTCCAGCGTGTGGTTTCTGATTACCCCCGCACTCACCAGGTTAATGAGCAAACGTTGCGCGCGCCACCTGGAAATATTTAGCAGTTTACACAATTCTTTAAGGGTAATGCGCTCATGTTTGCCCAAATAATGCAATAACCCTTCCTCGTGTTTGGTGTATTTAATGAGGGTGTTTTGTTGGCTGGTGCCACGTTTCAGCACATCAACCACCACCTTACTGGCCAGTAAACTTTTATCCTTCACCCGAATGTGTGCCCACCATTTTCCGGCTTCGTCTTTGGCATAATAAGGTTTGTCTTTTCCTTCGGGGATGATGCATTCAATCACGCTTTTATCGCCAAACGCCCACTCTTTCATGTTTAAGGTGATTTCTGGCTTGCAATAAAACCCAGCTGCCAAATCCAGCATGTATTTTTCATCCTCACTCCTCACCCCGCTAATGGTGCCGTTATCATTTACCCCAATTAACAAGATGCCGCCTTTGTGGTTGGCAAAAGCACTCATGGTTTTGGCTATTTTACTGGCACTTGAAATGGTTTTTTTAAAATCAAGCGTATCGCCCTCTCCTTTTGCTATTAATTGTAAAATATGGTGCAACGTTTTACGGTTTAAACGTGCAAACTAGCCATTCCATTACGCAATGCAAAACAAAATTAAAGCGGCATGTGATTCCCATTCCATTAAAAATACCCTTTAGGCTAACAACAAATGCGATAAAAAACTATTTTTGAATTACACAAAATAAAAAAACAACACATCAACTATTAAACCAACAACAACAATGAAACCACAACAGTCAATCGTAACGGCACTGGTGCTTTTTAGCACGTTAATTTTAATCAGTTGCAACAGCAGTGTTAAAGGCAAATGGTCAGAAGCGGATAAGGAAGCGTTTCGCAAAGACATAAACGGGGTTAAAGAATTGTCAACCTTTGGCGAAAACAAAACGAAATGGGTTGACTGTTACCTGAGCAAATGTGAAGCGAATTATGCTTCATACGCAGAAACCGATAAAGATGAAAAAGGGGTTGAACAAATTGCTTTAGCCTGCAATGATGAGGTACTTTCAAACGGAAGCGTTAAGGGCAAATGGTCGGAAGCGGATAAAAGTACTTTTCGCAAAGAAATGGAAGGGGTTGAAGAGTTAGCCAGCTTTGGTGAAAACAAAACGACATGGATTGAATGTTACCTGAGCAAATGTGAAGCGAAATATGCTTCCTATTATCATGCAAATACCGATGAAAAAGGTTGTGGAGAAGTTGCCGCAGCTTGCACGGAAGAAATCAATTAAACCAGTTTATTGGTGCATCCAGTTGCTCTGAAGTGTCAGTGGGTAAACATAACTTCACCAATGATTTGTTTTAGAAAAAATACATTTTCAGTTTCACCATACATCCGAACCAATACAACCAATAAGAGAAGATTGGGGAATAACGTGGTGGCTTGGGAAAGGCATAAGCCATTATAATGAACTTCAGTAGAACTTTTTTATTTGTAATCATTTTGCTAATCGGACAAAGTGTTATTGCGCAAACAAAACTTATAGTCCTCAAAATAGATACCTTAATACAAAAAGACTTTAATGATGACTTTTTTATTAGAACTCAGAAAAGACGGACTTTGATGCCGTACTTGATAAGTGACAGTTCCTGTATGGTTGACCATCGCAAAAATAGTTTGACATGCAACGTTATTCTTCAAAACGACTCTTCAACTATTCAAATATCACTTGACGGGAAAGGCGGTTACCTAGAGTTAAGCAACCCATTTGATTTTGACTACGACACTATTAGAATTTCAAAATTTACAGTATTTGACAGACCATATCCTGATACAAATTGGACAACAATTAATTATTGGTATGAAGAGGCTGATACTCTGGGGAAGAACTTTAAGAACACCAGAAAACATTCTATAGACAAAGTAAAAACAAAGAATCTTGCTCCCATTCAAATCCAGTATAACATAAACGGAGAAACATATTCATGCACAACCACCTGGCAAAAATCAAATTATAACAACATCACTAAATTTCATGGTCGCGGAAAAACCGCACTCCTTAAAGGTAGGCGACCATTTTATTTTCATGGAACAAAGAGATCAACTGTAACAATTAATGTAATTAAGTTGCGACTCAAAAAAGGCTTATAGCCACTACACCACCTGTTCTGCTTTGCGGAAACTCTCTTCATAGAAAAACAAATAAGACCATTGATTATTTTTTAAACCAACGTTTCTTTGATGTGTGTTGTGTCCCCTCAGTGAAGATAATTGCAATGGTTGTAATTTTAGGTGTTTAATTTTTCAGCTTATTCCCCTATTCTCGGGTTGCGGATTTATCTCACAAAGGGAAAATATATGCAGACGTTTAACGTTAACCTACTATATTCTTAGGATTTCATTTACATCTATTTTTATCTTAGCAAAACAATTAAACATTAAAAAGTAGGCTGAAGCATAAGTGAAAAACCTAAAACAGAACAATCAAAAGAAGAAACCACTTGACAAAAACTAGTAAATGGATTAAACGCAGTCTTTGGACTTTAGTAACAATATTTGTGCTGATGAATGTTGTTGCTATCTTTCATTCGTACAAGTTCACTCACTTTGCAGACAATAACATAGAAAAAACAAAAGACCCTAAAAAACTATCAGCAGCACAAAAAATAAAAACGCTAATTTTTGGTGTTAGTAATCCAAGGCCACAAAACGCTACTGTTCCAACAAGCAACTTTGAAACAATCAAACTTAAAAGCAATAGAGCCATTGAATGTTGGAGTATTAAGAGAGAAAATGCAAAAGGAACAGTGATTCTTTTTCACGGTTTTAGTGGTAACAAATCTGCAATGCTTGATAAATCGGAGGTTTTTCTAGGACTTGGTTACAACACATTTCTTGTTGATTTTATGGGTTCAGGTGGTTCAGAAGGCAACCTAACTACAATTGGCTTCTTAGAAGCCGAACAAGTAAAAACATGTTTTGACCACTTGACAGAAAAAGGGGAACAAAATCTTTACTTATTTGGGACTTCAATGGGTGCTGTTGCAATGATGAAAGCAATTAGCGACTTTGATATTAAACCTAAAGGAATCATTATTGAATGCCCGTTTGGCTCCATGTATAAAACAGTTTGCGCAAGGTTTAAGACAATGAATGCACCCACTTTTCCCATGGCGGGGCTTTTGGTTTTTTGGGGCGGACTACAAAACGGATTTTGGGCATTTGGCCACAACCCTACAGAATATGCTAAGAAAATAAATTGTCCAACACTTTTACTTTATGGTGCAAAAGACGAGAAAGTAAGCAGAGATGAAATTGATGCCATTTTTAACAATTTAATCGGACCAAAAGAATTAAGCATTTATCAAGAGGCTGGTCATGAAAACTATTTGAAAAAATATAAAGATAACTGGACACAGAACATCCAAGATTTTTTGGCAACTGAATGAGAAGAAAAGCTACTAACATGCGCTTGCCATGAACGAAGCAAATTTGTTAAAAAGCAGTTTCTCTTTTAGGTAGTTTTCTTTATCTTGGGTTAATATATTTTCTTTGCATTTGCCGATTGAGACAAACCTGAAATCATTAAAGGACATTATAAAAAACATGATGAAGATAAAACAGCTGCTGATAATATTGATTTCAGTAGGACTTTCAAGTTGCAACGGACAGATTAAATCAACTGGCCTAAAAACTATTGTATCTGAAATTCCTGCTCAGACAAACCCTTTGAGACAAACAGAACTCAAAGCACTTGATAGTGTAAATATTGACCATCAATTCCGAGGAGACTGTTATGCATATAGCAGCCCCAAAAATGCTAGCAAATCAAATGGCGAAGCACATTCGGACAATTTGCCTAAAATGGTTAACAAATCATTCCCAAGAAATGGATTTTATTTAGTTATTAACCAACGTGAATTTTCAAAAATAAATGGTGCAGATTTAGGTTGTAAACTTTATCTAGTAAACACAACAGACTCTATAATAAAATTAGAGGCAAGTGATAGCAGACTTTACATTGTAGCAGAAGCACTTAATGAAAAAAAAGTGTGGACACCTATTTCATATCTTCCTTCGAGTTTTTGCGGAAACAGTTACCATACTGTTATTTTAGACAAAGACGAATATTGGAGTTTTAATATTCCGGTCTTCAAAGGAACAATTAAAACTAAATTGCGTTATACATTGACGATTGATAAGGACAAAACAATTAGCTCAAACGAAATAATTGCTTATCTAAACAAGGACCAGTTTGAAAAAGAAAAAAAAGAAGGGCATAGAACTAATAATATAATGGATCCTTATGGAGAATAGAAAACCGCCCTTTACCAGCAAACTTGAACCATGGCCATTACAATAACCTAAGGCAACACCTTTCGTTCATTTCTTCCATCACTATCCATGATGTAAATATCGGAACCCATCAGCCGCGCGGAGTCTGGTAGCAAGGTTACATTCGACCGTTCTACCAACAATTTTGTTCCATCAGGCGAAATACTTAAATAATTGTAAGCCCTTGTAGCACAAACGTTTTTAACCAAGGTTTCTTGTTGGGTATGTTTGTTTATTTTGTTAATACCAAGTCTCGTAGTGTCATTTTCGCCTATAGGGGCAGCAATAAAATAAATATCGGTATTGTTGGGGTGCCAGCACTTATCAGAAATAATGCGCTTAAAATAGCCAGTATCATTAGCCAAGTATGTTTGCTGTTGCTTAGTGGCTAAATGATAAGTAGCTAATCTATAGCCTCCCAGTGAACCTGCAATTTCGCCCAACCCATTGATTACATTTTTTTTCAAGGTGCCATTTATTGCTATATTAACTCTGTTGTTTCCCTGCATATCCATTGTTTTTACTCCGGCAGTTCCTGACATTCCTCCTGTATAAGTGAACATAATCTTGTCCTCAAAGATATTCGGATCCTGATTGGTACCTTCAAAAGTTAGCTGTGTAAGGCTGTCCCCATTATCCCGGAGTTTAAAAATGTTAGTACCATCGCTAAATACAATCCACCCGTTTTTGCCCCACTTGGGTTGTTCAACTATACCCACTTGTGGTAATAGAATGGCTTGTTGTTGGGTTAATAAATTGTATTTAATCAGCATAGTGGTTTTTGCTTCCAAGTCTTGGTCAACATATACAAAATCATTGCCATCGTTAGGGTTAAAACAAGGACTGTATCGCTGTTTCGGCAAGGGGCGAGTAGGGTAAGGTATTGGACTCCAAGGCAAATAAAAACTCTCACAAGGTTCACAGGCCGCGCAATAGGCTGGAACATCTTCTGTCCCTTCCTTTTCTTTGCAGGAAAAGAGGAAAATGGATAAGCCCATCCAAACTAATATTACAATGAGTTTTTGACTACCGAACATAAAAACCTTGATGTGTATTTTAACGAATATATTAAAAACAAACGTTATTCCGTTCAACAAGAATGTATCAACACCATAACCTAAGGAAACACCTTTTTTTCATTTCTTCCATCACTATCCATGATGTAAATATCAGAACCAACCAGCATGGTATTGCCTGACACCAAAGTGGTATTTTCCCTTTCCACTATCATTTTTTTGCCGTCATGTGAAATACTAATATACCTGTAAGCCCGCACACTGCACACATTTTTCACCATGGTTTCCTGTTGGGTGTGTTTATTTATTTTGTTGATGCCAAGTCTGGTGGTATCGTTTCCTCCTATTGGGGCTGCAATAAAGTAAATATCGGTATTGTTAGGGTGCCAACACTTATCTAAAATAATCCGCTTGTAATACCCAGTATCATTGGTCAGAAAAGTTTCCAGTTTTTTTGTGATTAAGTGATAAGTGCCTAATTTATAGCGATTAAGCGATCCGGCAATCTCACCTAACCCATTGATTACATTTTTTTCTAAACCTATGCCAAGAGTTGAATAAAAAATATCTTCAATTAGATTTCCCTGCATATCAATAATTTTTATACCCGATGAACCGGGAGGCCCTTCACTTCTTGTAAATAGGATTTTATCACCAAAGATATCAGGATACTGGTTGGCGTACTCAAAAGTGAGTTGGGTAAGGCTATCCCCATTGTCACGCACTTTATAAATATTTGCTCCATTGCTAAACACAATCCACCCATTTTTGCCCCATTTGGGTTGCCCTACTACACCCACTTTTGGTAGTAGAATAACCTGTTGTTGGGTTAATAAATTGTATTTAATCAGCATGCTGGTTTTTGCTTCTCGGTCTTCGTCAACATACACAAACTCATTGCCATTGTTGGGGTTAAAACAAGGGCTGTACCGTTGAGTAGGTAATTGTTTAACAGGATATGGTATAGGACTTTCAGGCAAATAAAACCTTTCACAAGGTTCACAAGCTGCACAGTAAGCCGGAACATCTTCTGTCCCCTCCTTTTCTTTGCAGGAAAAGAGGAAGAGGGATAAACAGATCCCAATAATGACAGCGATATTTTTTTGAATGCTCAACAAACGAATAGAACAAATATATAAAGGCCGGACAGATGATAGAAGCAAAAGCTAATAATTTACAATAACCCTGAGCAATGAAAGCCCAACCCAATGAAAAAAGAGTATTTACCCCATGAAAAAAGGGTGTTTTCCCTATTGGTTATAAAAGGGAGTTGGGGTATTTTTGGAAAATAAGGGAAGTGTTGATGAGGCGATAAAACGTAGTCTTAAGCTAAGTAAAATATCAATGAATAAAATACCCGTAGAGTTAAGAAATGCGATAACCAATAATGAGTTGATACTATTTATTGGAGCAGGACTGTCATTTAATCTTATTAATTCGAAAGACCAGCCTTTGAAAGGATGGGATAACTTGGTTTTATGTATTCTTGAAAACTTAAAAGAAAATGGACATGAAGTAGACCATTTAAAGCCATTGGTTGGGAAATATGAACCTATAAAAATACTAGACTTAATTGAAAGTGATAAAGCATTACCCAAAACGGAAGTTTATAAATTCGTAAAGTCTTATTATGAATTAAAAGAGACAAGCCATCTTGAGTTACACAAGAAATTATTTCATCTATCTCCTAAAATTATCACTACAAATTATGATACAGCCTTTGAAGATGCTGTTCCAAAACTCAGAAAAAACAAAGCCTATAAGGGAAAAAATTATGAATTAACCACCCATAAAGATAAGGAAGCTGCGCTGCTTTTCAAACTACACGGTTGTTGTGAAGATGCAGATTCAATGGTTTTGTTTCCATCCAATTATAATAATCTCTATGAAAACAAAGAAAGGGATGCAGAGCACTCCATACTGGTGTTGAGAAACATTATTATAAACAAAACCATTCTTTTTATAGGAGTTGGTTTGGGTGATTTTCAAATTAACAATATTTTCAGAGAGGTTAAAAAGATAATTGGAGAGTACAACCAAAGGCATTTTATCCTTACAAATAAACCGCTCGATAGCACATTAAATTTTCTCACCCCTATCCCTTTTTCTGATTATTCAGAAATTGAACCATTAGTAGAAGAACTACTACAAATTAAAAAAGAAGCTGAGGAGAATGAGACAGCAGAAGTAAGGTTACTAAAAAAACAACTTGAGGATGCGTTAACAAGAATAGAAGAGCTAAATGTGGAGAAGTATGAAGAGGAACTATTGGAAAAAAGCAGGCTATTAGAAAGGGAGGCACTGAAGTATTTCACGAAGGGCCTAGAATTTAGCCTTTTAAATGACCATTTAAAAGCAATAGAGGAGTACGAAAGTTCAATTGAGCTAAAACCAGACTTTCATGAAGCCTTAAATAACTGTGGAGTTAGTTTAGGAGATTTAGCAGAAACAAAAACTGGAAAAGAAGCAGAGGAATTGTATGAGCAAGCATTTGAAAAGTACCAAATGGCGATTGATATTAAACCAGATTTTCATCAAGCCTCTTACAATTGGGCAATTTATTTAGAAAAGGTAGCAAAAACCAAAGTTGGAAAGGATAGAGAAGAATTATATGAGGAAGCGTTTGAAAAGTACCAAATGACAATTGATATAACACCAGATTTCCTTAATGCATATAATAATTGGGGAATTGGTTTGGGACATTTGGCAGAAACCAAGATAGGGAAGGAAAAGGACGAATTGTATGAGCAAGCGTTTGAAAAGTTTCAAAGAGCAATTGATATAAATCCAGATTTTCACAAAGCATTATACAACTGGGGTTGTTATTTAGGCGATTTGGCAGAATCAAAAGAAGGAATGGAAAGGGAAGAACTGTATGAACAAGCGTTCAAAAAGTTTGAAAAAACAATTGATATAAAACCCGACCTTCAAGAGGCTCTTCATAACTGGGGTCTTTACTTAGGAAATTTGGCAGAAACCAAAGTGGAAAAAGAAGCGGAAGAGTTATACAAGCAAGCCTTTGAAAAGTACCAAAAGGCAATAGATATTAATCCTTATTACCACGAAGCTTTATACAACTGGGGAACTCATTTAGGAAAGTTGGCAGGAACGAAAAAAGAAAAAGCAGCTGAAAAATTGTACGAACAAGCAATTGAAAAGTACCAAAGAACAATTGAACTAAAGCCTGACCAATACGATGTCTATAACGACTGGGGGGTTGTCTTGAGAAAATTAGCAGGAATAAAAGCGGGACAAGAGGCCGAGAAATTATATGAGCAAGCCTTTGAAAAGTACCAAAAGGCGATTGAACTAAAACCAGATTTTTTATTAGCCTTAAGTAACTGGGGATGGGGCTTAGAATGTTTGGCGGAAACCAAGGAAGGAAATGAGAGAGATGAATTGTATCGGCAAGCCAACGAAACGTACCAAAAGGCATTTGCGATAAAACTAAGAAACATATTACAATAAAAACTAGAGAGTTCTGCGTGAAAGATTTGCATACAATAGTTATGTTGTTTACGCATACTTACCTTTTCAGCCATTAAAATACCCTTTTTAGCATCAAATTCCCCCTTTTTACAAAAAAAAGAGTATTTACCCCATAAAAAAAGGGTGTTTTCCCTATTGGTTGGAACATAAATTTGGAATATGTTTGGAAACAATTCGGTTGAATCTAAATTTTTAACATAATACGGTTTAAGTAATCATGACCGCGGTAGTAGGAATATTAAATAAGCATGCAGTTGCCATAGCAGCCGATAGTGCTGTTACAATAGGCGGCAGCGGGGGCAAGAAGATTTTTAATAAAGCGAATAAAGTTTTTACCTTATCTAAACAGCATCCTGTTGGGATAATGATATATAATTCAGCGTCATTTATGACCACCCCGTGGGAAACCATAATAAAAGTTTACAGAAAACAACTAGGCAGCACATCCTTCCCTACTTTAAAGGAATATAAACAAGACTTTATATCATTTCTTAGAAAAAAGAATTTCTATACTGATTCAGGAATGCAAACTACTTTTTTGGAAAATTTTGCACTTGATATAATTAACTCCACAATCAATGATATTGCTTTACAAAATAAGGGCTTAATTGAAAACCCGTCAGAAGACAGCAGACAGCAGTTCTTAGCCATTCTAGAAGGACATTTGGACAATCTTATTGCACACTGGAACGGACTTGAAGAATTTTGTCCAGAGTTTTTAGATTATTCAATTGAAATGTTCAATGCTTATTCGGAACAAGCATTTGAAAGAATAAACCAACTTCGATTCGCTGAGAATGGAATAGTAATTTCTCAGGAGTTACTTATAAAAATGAAACAAGCTGTGTTTGCAATTTTAAGAGCCAAAGAAGAGCTAACAAACTTTACTGGACTTATTTTCACTGGCTTCGGTGAAGAAGAAATTTATCCCCAATTAATATCAGTTAACGTATCCTTTGTTGTAGATAATAGACTGCGATTTTACATTAACGAACAACGGTCAGCATCAATTTCTAACGAGAATGATGGCGCAATTTGCCCTTTTGCTCAAACGGACGTTATTAACACTATTTTAACTGGCATAGACCCATCTCTTGACAATATATACTTAAACAACTTTGATGCTTTATTTAAGAGGTATAATCAAGCTATCATTGAGAGCATCGGTATTACCAATCCTCTTTTAACCAAGCAAATACAAGATCTTGATACATCCATAATTGTTAATGAGTTTAGTACTCTAAACCAACAAATAAAACGAGAAAACCATATCATCCCATTAATGAATGCTGTAAGTAACTTAGCAAAAGAGGACCTTTACGAAATGGCTGAAAGCTTAATTTATTTGACATATCTAAAAAGAAGGATTACCTTTGCGGAGGAAAGTGTAGGAGGGCCAGTGGATGTTGCTGTAATTTCAAAAGGAGATGGATTTATTTGGATAAAACAAAAGCACTATTTTAGACCAGAATTAAATCAACATTTCTTTGATAACTATTTTAAAACATAAAGACATGGAAACATTATCATTCACTACTGAATATGCAAATCAAGCATACTCTAACAGAGATGTTTTGTCTGCATTTAAAGAAACTTCTGAAAGAAAATTGTCTATTCACCAGGGAATGTCTGTAAAGGAAATCTCAGAAATAGTTTCAGAAAAAATAATCACGGTTGTCAAAGAACAGTTTGAAGCAACTAAAATCCAATATGAAATGGGAGAAAAAAACAACCCCTTGGCCCATGTGTATCCTATAAACAACAAAAACAATTAGAGATAACTCATCTTCTATTCGAAACAATCAATTCCCGAACATCAACCTTAAGTACGTCTGAAATCTGAACCAAGGTTTCTAACGAGGGTTGCATGTCATTGGTACACCATCTTGAAACAGTGGTGGAGTTTTTGCCCAATTTATCGGCCAACCATTTGTTGGTTCTGCCTTGTTCAACCAACACCACCTTAATTCTATTTATTACCTTTTTTGTCATTTTACTAGTGTATGAGTATATTTTATTATCGTATTACATCAAATATATGACTTGAAAATCAATTCAATAGCTTATGTTATTCGATTAAATAATATCGTATTACATTATTTAAGTTGACTAATACGAATTATATATGTATTTTTACACTAATAAATAATTAACTAATACGCTATCATGGAAACACCCAAACACCTCATCATCCACTTGCTGATACAAGACATGAAACATGAACAATTGGTACATGGTTTACACCAGTTAGGTTTTGAAAGCCAACTCCATACGTTAGACATTATGGCCGCGGTAAGTGAGTTAATGCACATACCACAAGAGCAACTCACCTGGCTTTGGAGTGATGCGTATATCAATGCGCTAAAACAAGCCCGCCAATACCCCATTACCGCAGATGGAAAAAACTTGTTGCCCCTTGCAGAACAATGTTATGCGGTGTTGCAACAACGTGCAATAAATTAAGCCACGGGTATAACCTATTTGTTATAAACCCTTCATGGCGTTTAGCATGTCCATTTCTTTACCCGTTGGGTACAATTTGGTATCATTTTCCGAGACGTTTAATGAATATAAAAATCTTATCACTAGATAATTAATCGGATTTTTGATTTTTATCTCCGATACCAATTCCGACACCTAAAACCGCCCCGAAGCACGAGTATTTAAGCCAACGAAAGGCAAGTAAAACCGAGGGCTGAGGCTCTATTTACGCCAATAAAAGGCGAGTAAAACCTGAGGGCTGAGGCTCTCGAAGCCCTCACGGTTAAGCCAGCGCCTCTGCCAATAAAACAAGGTATTCCGCGCGGGTAATTTCAATGGCCCCTAAACTTTTTAAATGGTCGGTAATGTATTGGGTATCCAGCAATAAAAAATGGTTTTCCGTAAGCCACTCCACCAAACAATACAAGGCCACTTTGCTGGTATCCCGTTCTACACTAAACATGCTCTCGCCAAAAAAAGCCCTGCCCATGGCAATGCCATAAAGCCCTCCCACCAGCTCGTTCTGTTGGTTCCACACCTCAAAACTGTACCCATACCCCATTTGCTGCAACTGGCAGTACACGTCTATAATCTCTTCGCTTATCCAAGTTTCGTTGCGGTTGGCACAGCCCCGCATTACAGCTTCAAACGCGTCATTTAAGGTTACCCTGTAACGCCCGCTTCGTAAGGTTTGTTTTAGCGATTTGCTTACCTTAAACTGCTCAAGCGGAATAATGCCCCTAAACTCAGGCTCTACCCAAAATATGGCATTGTCTTCGTCCTGATTGGCCATGGGAAAAACACCTTGCGAATATCCGTATAACACCATATCTGGTGTAAGCTGATTCATTAAATATCCAATATATTTTTGTTAGATGAGGCATTGTTCATGGCTTCTTCCAATGCAATATAATGCCGCTTAATGGTATGCATCACTTGGCCATCTTCCTCGTGTTTTTTAAGCTCGCCATAACTTTCCAGCTTGTTAATAATATAACCCAAAGTCAGGTAGCTGGTATCAACCGCAGGCACGTAACAATACTCTTTGCTTTTTTCATGCTCAATGGTTTGTGCCACCAAATCGGCCTTTTGTAAATTGTTTAGCAATTGTTTACACAAGCTAACCGGAATACCCGTTTTGCCGGAAATTTGCATGGCATCAGGCGGAGCTGCCGCAGCCTTAAACTGCTTGGCCACATGGTAAACAATACACAACGAATACAACATGCGCATTTTATGGCTTATTTTTCCTGTTTGCTGCTCTGCCTCAAATATTTCAATGTTTTGCACACTGTATGATATTTCAGCACCTATCAGCACAATCATCCACCCAAATTGCAGCCAGGTAATAAACAAAGGAATGGAAGCAAAACTGCCGTAAATGGTATTGTACCTAGATACGCCAACCTGAAACGCAATGTAGCCCCATTGAAACAACTGAAATACAATACCTGCAATAACAGCAGCCGTAAATGCAGCCTTTGGCCTTACGCGGGTATTGGGCATTACTTGATACACAAAAAAGAACAACAAAATGGTGGTGATAAATGGCAATGTTTTTAAGGAAATTACCACCAGGTGAATCATGCTATCATTAAGTAAACTTAGTCTGGTTAGCAAACTGGGTATTTGTGTGCTGATGTAAATATTTGAAGCCCCAGAAATGATGATAAACAATGGCGCGATGAGCATGATAGACAGGTAATCGGTAAATTTTCTCACCCAGGTTCTGGGCTTTTGCACATACCAAATGGAGTTAAAGGCATCTTCTATATTGCCCAGCACTTGCAGTACTGTCCATAACAACAACCCAAAACCAAATCCTGCAATTACGCCTCCTTTGGTACTGGCCAACATGTTGTGCGCATAGGTGAGTACATTCTCTAAAATAATGGGCTGCGAGCCTAAAGCACTTTTCAATTCATTATCCAAATACGCCTCTAACCCAAAACCCTTGGCAATACCAAAAATTAAGGCCAAAACGGGAACAATAGACAACAAAGAGTACAAGGTAAGCGCTGTTGCACGCAGTGATAAATCCTTGCGCACAAAGTCTTTTACAGCAAGCATACTGATGCGTAAAATTTTAATACCTCCTCTTTGCCATGCCGGAAAACGGTTGAGTTTTACATGCCAAATGCTGTAGGTAAAAAACCGATGCCAAGCCCTAATGTGCTTTTTAACCATGATGTAAAAATAGGAAAACCCTGATTATTCAACACACATTTACTTTTTTTGCATAAAATTAAACGATTAAATGCACTCAATCGTTTGATTGGTTGTATATTTAAACCGATAATGGAAACAAGACTTTATCCATATAAAAATTCGCAAATATCTTATTACCGTTTTGGCACGGGCAGCGACCTTATGGTTACTTTTCACGGATACAACCAAACAGGTGCTGAGTACGCCTATTTTGAAGAAGTGCTGGGTAAACGTTTTACGGTTATTGCCATTGATTTTTTCTGGCATGGTAAAAGCACCTGGCAGGAGCAGCATGATTTTACGGATGCAGACATGAAGCACATCGTATCAGGCATAGCCCACCAAGAACATCTTACACAACATCGGTTTTCCGTATGCTCCTTTAGCATGGGAGCAAGGCTGGCAAGGGCATTGGTTAGAAACTTTGCTTCCCGTATTGATTATTTTATTTTGCTTTCGCCACCCACATTTACCTTCAATACTTTTTTAAATTTTACCACCAACAACCCATTGGGACTAGCCATTTTTAAGCACTTTGTGCAAACTCCTGGTTCATTACAAGCTTGGGTTGAACGGCTAAAAAACTGGAAAATACTCAACAGAAGTGTTTATGTGTTTACCAGCAAGTTTGTTTCCAAGCATGAGCGGGTTGAAAAAGTATTTAAAACCTGGTATGCGCAACGCAAACTGCAAACCAATTTTAAAACCTTTGCCCAATTGCTAAATCAGGCCAATATTAAAGTGGTGCTTATTGTGGGCGAAAAGGATACCATTACTCCGCCTAAAAGGATGATTAACTACATTAAAAAATTAAACAACCGAGAGGTATTTATTTTACAAAAAAAACATGAACTTGCCACCCCCGAAACGCGGGAGGTATTTAAACAATTGTTTGATAACAGCAATACAATTGCTGAACAATAACACACTATGGCACAACAAACCAACACCATGCAATACGAAACCATTCTGTTTGAAGTAAACGAAGGCATTGCCACATTAACCTTAAACCGACCAGATGTATTTAATGCTTTTAATGAGCAACAAAGTTTTGATGTAATAGACGCATTGAAAAAAACGGAACGGGACAAAAGCATACGGGTGTTGATTCTGACCGGGGCAGGAAAAGCTTTTTGCAGCGGACAGGATTTAAAATCAATTGCAGGAGCAAAAAACCGCTCATTAAGCGAGAGTTTATACAAGCGCTACAACCCCATGATAAAGGCCATGCGCAGCCTTCCTGTGCCAATTATTTGTAAACTGAACGGGGTGGCAGCAGGCGCGGGATGCAGCATGGCTTTGGCCAGTGATATGATTGTAGCCAGCGAAAATGCCAGCCTGATTGAAGTTTTTGTAAATGTGGGGTTGGTGCTAGATTCTGGTTCAAGTTATTTTTTACCCCGCTTGGTTGGTTCTGCCAAAGCGTTTGAATTGGCCACCATGGGCACAAAAGTAACGGCAGCCCAAGCCCTAGAATGGGGCATGGTTAACCGTGTAGTAGCACCTGAGGCACTGGATGAAGAAACCCTGAAAATAGCCCAATATTATGCCACTGCACCAACCAAGGCCATTGCATTGATTAAAAAGATGTTAAACAAATCGTTCCATAGCGATTTGGATACCATGTTGCAGTATGAAGCTTATTGCCAGGAAATAGCAGGCCGCAGCGCAGACTATAAAGAGGGTGTTACTGCTTTTAACGAAAAAAGAAAGCCTGCCTTTAAAGGAGAATAAGAATAGCATTGCTTTTTTGCTAAAACTCCACTACCTTGTAAATAATTAATTTGCAATGTTATGAGTTTCTCCGTTCAAAAAATTTTAGTTCCGGTTGATGCTTCCAATTGCTCAACCATTGCCCTTAAGGTGGCTATCTCTATTGCCAAAGCCTATCAGGCATCATTATATGTACACCATGTTATTGAAAATGCAGATGTAGCAGAAAAGGTTAAACGGGAGTCGCAAAGTTTATTGGGCGATTTTCCACACCAATACACAGAGGGAAAAGGCAATGTGTACAAAGAAATTGTAACCAAAGCACTTGATCTTTCCGCTGGGCTGATTGTGATGGGTACACATGGAAGCACTGGTTTTCAAGAGTTTTGGTTAGGAAGCAATACCAATAAAGTGGTTAATTCTTCCAAATGCCCAGTTTTAACCATTCGTGATGGGGTAACCCGAACGGATTTTAAGAAAATCATCATGCCTATGGATACTTCGTTTGAATCCAGGCAAAAAGTACCTGTGGTGGTAAGTTTAGCGTCAAAACTTAAGGCCAGCGTGCATATTTTAGCGGTATCAACCAGTAAAGATAAAGATGCCGAGTTTACCACCAACAATTACAGCCGCCAAGCCAAGGATAGCATTATGGATCATGGCATTGTATGCACTGTAGAAAAACGCCTGGGTGGCAATATCACCAATGCTACCATTGCCTATGCGCAAGAGAGCGATGCGGATTTAATTGTAATTATGACCGAGCAAGAACCGCAAATAGGCTCGTTTTTCCTTGGCAAATTTGCCCAGCAGATGGTGAATAACTCCCCAGTTCCGGTGCTGGTGGTGCCTACCCGCGATGATTTGATTAAAACGGATGCCCGCCTGTAACCAAACTATTTTTTTTTCCTTTAAACCAAAATCGTACTTTTACCGTTTGTTTGTGAAATGAAGCACGTGATTTAAACTTTTGTTTAATTGTGCTGTTAATAGTTTTATGATGGAAATTATCCCTGGTAAATATTTGGAGCCAATCATTCTTCCGGCTGATTTGCGCCAAGTAAAAGAAGAAGATTTGGTTAAGGTAAGTGCTGATTTAAGGCAGTATATTATTGATACAGTTTCTGTTTATGGTGGACACTTTGGTGCCAGTTTAGGTGTGGTGGAACTTACCGTGGCTTTGCATTATGTGTTTAATACACCCTACGACCAATTGGTTTGGGATGTGGGACATCAGGCTTATGGACATAAAATTTTAACTGGGCGCAGGGCGGAGTTTCATACCAACAGAATTTATAAAGGACTAAGCGGTTTCCCTAAAAGAAGCGAAAGCGAATACGATACCTTTGGCGTAGGACACTCCTCTACTTCCATTTCAGCCGCATTGGGCATGGCTGTGGCCAGTCGCCTTAAAGGTGAATTTGATCGCCAACATGTGGCCATCATTGGTGATGGTGCAATGACAGCAGGTTTGGCCTTTGAAGGTTTAAACCATGCAGGGGTAGAAGATAGCAACGTAATTGTGGTATTAAACGACAATTGCATGAGCATTGACCCTAACGTTGGTGCATTAAAAGAATATTTAACAGACATTACCACCTCACCCACTTACAATAAATTTAAAGATGATGTGTGGAAGGCTCTTGACCGATTAAACAAGGTTGGCCATGTGTCGCAAGACATTATTTCTAAAATACACGATACGCTTAAAGGTGGTTTGTTAAAACACAGCAACCTGTTTGAATCACTGAAGTTCCGTTATTTTGGCCCAATTGATGGGCATGATGTAAACCACTTGGTGAAGGTGATGAAGGATTTGAAAAAAATTCCTGGGCCAAAGTTGTTGCATTGTGTTACAGTAAAAGGCAAGGGATATGCATTGGCTGAAAAAGACCAAACCAAATGGCATGCTCCCGGTTTGTTTGATAAGGTAACTGGCGAAATTTACAAAACCGTTTCTGATAAGCCTCAACCACCCAAATACCAAGATGTGTTTGGCCATACCTTGGTTGAACTGGCTGAGAAAAATGATAAAATTGTTGGAATTACCCCTGCCATGCCATCGGGTTCATCTATGAATATCATGATGAAAGCCATGCCTAAAAGGGCGTTTGATGTGGGCATTGCAGAGCAACACGCAGTTACATTTAGTGCAGGATTGGCCACCCAAGGCATGATTCCTTTTTGCAATATATACAGCAGCTTTATGCAACGTGCTTACGACCAAGTGGTGCATGATGTGGCCTTGCAAAAATTGCATGTGGTGCTGTGCATGGACAGGGCTGGACTTGCTGGAGCAGATGGACCAACACATCATGGCATGATTGATATTCCTTACATGCGCTGTGTACCCAATATGGTGGTTGCTGCACCGATGAATGAAGAAGAGTTGAGAGATATGATGTACACGGCCACTTTGGAGAAAAATGCCGGACCAATCAGCATTCGTTACCCAAGAGGAAACGGAGTGATGCCGGAGTGGCGCACACCTCTTAAAGAAATGACCATAGGCAAAGGCCGCAAATTGCGTGATGGAAAAGATATTGCTGTGCTTAGTTTTGGTACTGCTGGTAACTTAGCTGTAACGGCAATTAATAAATTAAATGCAGAAGGTTTGCAAGTGGGGCATTATGATATGCGCTTTGTGAAACCGATTGACGAGGCTCTTTTACATGAAATTTTTGCCCGCTATAAAAAAATAGTTACCGTTGAAGATGGCACCATTGTTGGCGGTTTTGGAAGTGCTGTGCTTGAGTTTATGGCTGCACACCAATACCATGCAGAAGTAAAAATGTTGGGTATGCCTGATGCCATTATTGAGCACGGAGAACAACCTGAACTTTATGCAGAATGTGGTTTTGATGCCAACGGCATTGCCAAAACCATTACTGCTATGGTAAGCGAAGGAGTGGCTGTTTAAGCCCACTCTACTTAGCTTACATTAAACTATTTTATCCCTTTTTATAAATAACCACCAATACCAAAATGGGTTGGTGATGCTTTGGCACATTTTTTTATATTTGATGCTGCATCGTTGCATTTAACAAGTGCGGTAATGCGCATTCATCTATGTTTCAACCCATACGGAAATTGTATTATGCCCTGCCTGTTCAATGGCGTTTTTTGTGCAGAAGAGTACTCTTCTTGCCATTAGATATACTCACTTACAGCAAACGAAAAAAAGCATGCATACCCCCAACGGGGCAATTGTTTATTGGTTCTGGTGATTTTGTGTTAACAGGAAATCGTTTTGCTGAACGTTTACAGCAATACGCCAATTTGCATGCCGAATCTAAAGTGCTTGATGTGGGGTGTGGCATAGGCCGCTTGGCTAGGCCATTAACACAAATAATAAATCCTCCTGGCGCATACAAAGGATTTGATGTGGTAAAATCTGGTATTGACTGGTGTGCGAAAAACATATCCATCAAGTACCCGCACTTTCATTTTATTTACACACCTCTCTCCAACGATTTGTACAATACTGGTGGACAAGATGCAAGTGAATTTGTTTTCCCTTATGATGGCAATACATTTACCATTGCAGCGGCCATTTCGGTTTATACACACCTGCTGCCCCATGAAACCAATCGTTATTTGGCAGAAACAGCACGTGTACTTCAACCAGGTGGCATAGCATTCTGCACTTTTTTTATTGATGACGGACAACAACCATTGCCTGCATCGTTTAATTTTCCTGTTCAGCACAATGGTTATGCATTAATGAGCGAAAAAGTGAGCAGGGCCAATGTGCTGTATCAACATTCTTTTTTATTGGAAATGATTGAGCGAAATGGCTTAACAATAAAAGAATGGGTAAAAGGCCGCTGGAATACACCAACTGGAATTGATTTTCAAGACACCCTTGTTTTGGTGAAAAAATAATGGCTGCTGTTGGGTTATCTTTTTTGCTTTAGCTTAGGCATTTTACTTGGGTTTAACGTAAACGTAAGCCCAATGTTCACCCCAAATGCAAGTGCGCTTCCTGCTGTAGGGCTGCTGTAATAACGCATGGGCAATGAAACGTTTAATTTTGCCGCAGGTGCCAAACGGTAAGCCAATTTGCACACGCAGTGTTGCGGTTTAATTGGACTCTTTAAAAGACTAGGTTTATTGAGATAGACTTATATGTGCCCTTGCTATTTTTAACAAATCCTGAGCCGATACCACCCCTGATTGCCTCCATTTTATTTTGCCTTGTTTAAACAACATTAAGGTAGGCACTCCTTGAATACCGTAGGCTTGGGCAGCTTTCGGATTTTTATCTACATCAATTTTTATAATTTTCAAATCATCTCCTGCCAAACCTTTAAGCTCCTCCAAAATGGGTTTCATGGTTTTGCACGGACCGCACCATTCAGCAAAAAAGTCAACCAAGGTTGGTGTTTCACTGTTAATTAGGGTTAAAAAAGTTTCCGCCATGTGTGATGAATTGTTTTGGTAATATTTTAATCCGTTTTGTGGATTTGTTTGGTGTTTACACTACAACTTCCTCCAGCGCAACCTAAAGCAAATATAGCCGCACTCAAAAAATAACTGCCCAATGCCATACCAAACCATTGTTTGGCAACTATTGCCTGAATGATGATTAGTAAACCCATCACGAGGTAAAGCACGCGCATAAAAGTCCATTGGCTTAATATCCTGCTTTTCATGTTTTGTTGATGTTGTTTTGTAACCTCACCCAGCCGCCTCCGTTATACACTTCTTGGTAACCATTTTTCTGTAACACACTTTTTGCTGCCGCACTTCTCATGCCGCTGGCACAGCAAGTAATAATCGGTTTGTTTTTATCCTTTAGCTGGTTTAAACTATTCCCAAGTGCATCAACAGGAATGTTTATTGAACCCTTGATATGCCCACTGGCATATTCACCTTTACTTCTTACATCAAGGATAATTGCTCCTTGTTTTACTAATTCAACATAGTTGGTCTCTTTACCAGACGCAAACATTTTTTTTAAGATACTAAACATGCATTATAATTTTAACATCATATCACTAAACAAAGTTATCACTTGCTTAATGCTTAAATTGATTTTTTACTTTTCCCGTTAAACAACTTGAGTAACTTTTCAGTTGTAACAACAATCCGTTTTTTTCTGTAGCCTCAGGATAACCCAAACCAAGCAACTGCTTTACCACTGTATCTCTTACTATCTTTTCATAATCAACAGTAACGCTATCCTGCTCTAGGTTTACTTCCACAGCAAATATACCAGGTGTTTGCAACAACTCACTTTTAATGGTTGATGCACAACCATTGCATTTAAGGTTGGCCACTACAAATTTTTCTTTTATCATACCCCTATTTATTAAATACACTCCCCAATAACCCACCCATAACAACACCATACAAGCTGCTATTTAACGGATTGGAGGTAATTGCACATGAGCCTGACTCGCAACCAACCAATCTATAATAAACATATCCAGCTACCATTCCGATTAGTGCCCCAATAAGAGTGGTTTTATATTTTGCCAACAACCCCATGCTTATTCTGGTTTTCTTTTGGTGGAAAAACCAAAAGGCAAATAAAGCGGACAAAAACTCATAAAACTGGTGAGGATAAAAATGCCAGAAAACGCCAGTAAGATGATTGCAGCCGTGCCTGAAATTTGGTTGGCTGCATACAACCCAATAATTAAAATAGCCACCAGAACCCTCAGGATTCTATCGGCTGTACCCATATTTGCTTTCATCGTATTCACATTAAATTAGCTTGAAATGCTGAACAAAGATGGGGTGAATAAATAGACTGAATTGCTACTTTTGTTACACAAGCGTAATTTTATTTCTTCCTAGCTTAACCAAGCCCTTTTCTTCCATTTGTTTAAGCAATCGGGATACCACCACGCGCGCTGTTCCAAGCTCACTGGCCAGCAACTCATGTGTGATGTGCAGCGTGTACTCCCCAGTAAGCTCGCACTTTTTCTGAATAAAATCCAGCAAGCGTTCATCCATTTTCTTAAAAGCCACGTCATTTACCACCTCAATCAGCTCTTCAAAACGTTTGTGGTACAGCCTAAAAATATAATCGAGCCACTCCGGATACTCTTTAATAAACAACGACACCTTTTCAATTCCAATAAACAGCACTTCGGTGTTTTCTTCGGCTATGGCCTTAACCTTGCTTGTATCCTGATGCAAACCAGCCAAAAAAGACATGATGCAACTCTCTCCAGGTTGAATATAATACAACAGAATTTCCCGATCGTGATCATCTGTTCGCATCACCCGTATGCTACCACTTACCACAATTGGAATAGATTGAATGTGTGCTTGTTCATTCAATATGATATCGCCCGCTGAAAAATGCTTTGCAATGCCATATTGCAATAGTTTTTCTTTTACACGGGCAGATGAATCGAATGCTGTAACATGAATTGACTCCATAAAACAAAACTACACTTTGAAATGGAATCTTTATAAAGACCTTTTCTGGTGAAATCCAAATAAATCGGCACGTTAAATAAGCGTTATACCTTTAACGGTTACCTATTGATTCAGGAATAATTTACTGAAAAACAGTTGATTATCGCCTCAGACACAAAGTCGTGGGCATAAAAAAAGCCTTCGTAAACGAAGGCTTTTAATTTAATGTGGTGTGGGAGTTCCGATGGTTATCGGAAGAACCACCGACTCAAAGTCGTAAGCATAAAAAAAGCCTTCGTAAACGAAGGCTTTTAATTTAATGTGGTGTGGGAGTTCCGATGGTTATCGGAAGAACAACCTACACAAAAAACGTAAGCATAAAAAAAGCCTTCGTAAACGAAGGCTTTTAATTTAATGTGGTGTGGGAGGGAATCGAACCCCCGACACAAAGATTTTCAGTCTTTTGCTCTACCGACTGAGCTACCGCACCATATTTCACTTACTGCTCTGCATCCCGATAGTTATCGGGATGAGCTACCGCACCATATTAGGGGATGCAAAAGTAAGCATTTTCAAGTATCATGCAAATCATTTTTAATAATTCTAAATTTTTTTCCTGTACACGGGCTTATTGCTTTTTCATTATTATTGTGGGCACACAAGCATTTGTATTATGATAGCACAAGCATTGTTCCTGATTATGGCCGGTATAGCGGGATACATTTTTGCCAAAAACCTAGGTAAAATCCGTAGAAACATCCTGTTAGGCAAGGACATTGACCTAACCGATAATAAGCCTTTGCGTTGGAAAACCATGTTTAAGGTGGCTTTTGGTCAAACCAAAATGGCGGCAAGGCCAATTCCATTTGTACTGCATTTATTTGTTTACGTAGGTTTTGTATTGATTAACATTGAAGTGCTGGAAATTTTAATTGATGGCGCATTTGGGTTACACCGTGCCCTTTCATTTATAGGCCCTATATATGATGCTGCCATTGGATTCTTTGAAATACTGGCGTTTACCGTATTGATAGCTTGTGTAATATTTCTTTTCAGGCGTTATGTACTTAAATTGGCTCGTTTTCAAAGCCCTGAATTAAAAGGGTTTGCCAATAAAGATGCTGCAACCATACTTTGTATTGAAATTGTATTGATGGCCGCTTTGCTAAAAATGAATGCAGCTGACCAAATCCTACAATCGCGTGGAGCTGAGCATTACCTTCAGGCTGGCAGTTTCCCTATAAGTAGTTGGTTATTAGTACCTCTTTTTCAACAGTTTTCTGATGGTACTTTGGTATTTATAGAACGAGCAGCCTGGTGGTTTCACATCATTGGCATATTTGCATTTATGAATTACCTGCCTTTTAGCAAACACTTTCACATTATTATGGCCTTCCCTAACACGTTTTATAGCAACTTAAAGGCTAAAGGCGATTTGAATAATATGGCAAGCGTAACTCAGGAAGTAAAATTAATGCTTGATCCATCGGCTGTTACTCCTGAAGGGTATACACCACCAACCAGCTTTGGGGTAAAGGATGTGCAAGACCTTACCTGGAAAAACCTAATGGATGCATACAGTTGCACGGAATGTGGCCGTTGCACCAGCAGTTGTCCACAAAATATTACCGGCAAATTGCTATCACCCCGCAAAATAGTGATGGACGTGCGCGACCGTTTAGAGGAAGTTGGTAAGAATATAGATGCCAACAAGGGGACTTTTGTAGATGATGGTAAAAACTTGCACAGCTACGTGAGCGAAGCTGAACTTTGGGCTTGCAATACCTGTAACGCATGTGTAGAGGCTTGCCCAATTAATATTAACCCAATGGAAATGATTGTGGAAATGCGGAGGTACAAAGTAATGGAGCAATCGTCAGCACCGAGCTCATTAAACAATATGTTTAATAACCTAGAAAACAACCAAGCTCCTTGGCAGTTTAGTCCAATGGACAGGGCAAACTGGGTAAACGATTAACGTGATTTACCTTTAGCCTTCGCTTTTGGTAGCTGGGCCGATAATAACAGGTTGTACTTTTCCAAAAGTTCAATGTACTTTACCCGTAAATCCGATAAAGCTCCTTTTATCTCTTCCAATTCCCTTTCTTTAGTTAAGTAAATTTGCCTCTCATCGCGCATTACATTGGCTTGCGCAGTTCGCAACTCTTTAAAGTTTTTACTAAAGTCATGGTTGATTATTCTGCCAATTTCCTCAATCACGTCCCATGAAACTTTGTTGTTTTCAAAGATATTGTATAAATGACGTCTGCTCCTGCCTATTTTTTTAGCAAGGGTAGCGATGGGATAGCCACTTTCCCTAATCGCTTTTTCAACTATTTCACCTCTATGAACCATAGTTTCAAATTTGTATCATCATGTGTGCAAAACGTTTCTCATAAATTATACATATAAGGTGGTAATTTTACCACTTTTTCTCATATTTGTATATATATGGGCACAGAAACCGAAGAATACATCCAACATGGAGTTAGTCATGATATTAAAAACCTGTTATCTAACATCTCTAACCTATGCATTTTATACTTTCAAATTGAACAGGAAAATCGCAGTGAAGATGCGCTTAAAATCACACAAATGATTCTCCGTTTAAGTCAGGAATCCCTGTTTTTACTATCCAATAGTAACTACTTAAGCACACAAAAACCTGCCAAAAAAGAAAATAAATTACTCGTTATTAATGATTTAATTAAGGACCGAGCCACTTGGCTGTATAAAAAAAATGCCAAAAAGAAAAAAATCAGGTTTTCGTTAAACATTTCGAATAAACGTTTAATGGTGTGGTTTAATGAAGTGGATTTTTTCAGAATGTTGGATAATCTAGTTTCAAACGCCATTAAGTTTACACCTGTTGGCGGCAAGGTTGTGCTTACGGCAGTATTTAAAGAAAAAGCAGTACTTATTACGGTTAAGGATACTGGAATTGGCATACCCTTGGAGCACCAACACGAGGTATTTACATTAAACCCAACATTAAAAAGAAGAGGGACCAACAATGAACTGTCGTCAGGAATTGGCCTAGTGGTGGTAAAAAGAATTATTGAAGAACACCAGGGTGTTGTTTGGTTTGAATCCGATTTAAAACAAGGCACCACCTTTTTTGTGGCCATTCCTAAGGGGAATAAAATCATTGATTTAATAGACTTGTAGCTACACTCAACGTCAGTAATCAGCCCAACATATAAATTCGCTATATTGCCAGTCTGATTTGTTGGTATGCCTATTCAAAAAGTTAATATCGGTGCATTCTTGTCCTTATCTCTTTCGTTTCCAGTTTTTGATGTGCGCAGCCCTTCTGAGTTTGCTTATGCACATATTCCTGGTGCGTTATCATTGCCTTTATTTACAGATGAACAACGCAAAGAAATTGGCACTGCTTATAAACAGGTGAGTCGGGAAAGTGCCATCAAAATTGGTTTAACGTATTTTGGACCTCAACTTAATCATTACTTGAACGAGGTAGAAAAAGCCTTGGCCCAAAAAACTGAAAAAAAGGTATTGGTACATTGTTGGCGAGGGGGAATGCGCAGTAGTGCCATGGCGTGGTTATTGAGTTTTTGTGGTTATGAAGTAATATTATTGGAAGGAGGATACAAGGCTTATAGAAATGAGGTATTACAACACCTGCAGCTGCCCTTTAGCTTTTATGTATTGGGCGGATTTACAGGCTCGGGCAAAACAGAGGTATTACATGCGTTAAAAAAACAACAAATACCCACTATTGACTTAGAGCATTTGGCAGCTCATAAAGGGTCTGCATTTGGCGCGTTGGGCATGCAGGAGCAACCCTCTCAGGAACAATTTGAAAACTTACTTATACAGGCTCTTACCCCCTATTATCAGTTAACCGAGGATGGTAAGCTAATGCAACCTCAACCCATTTGGATTGAAAATGAGAGCCAACGGATTGGTTTGGTTAATCTACCAAAACCTTTTTACCAAACCTTGCAAAATGGGCGTTTATTGGTGTTGGATATTCCTTTTGCTGAACGAATAAATTACATCGCCAAACATTACGGAAAATTTGAACAACGCGATTTGGTTGCAGCTGTATTGCGCATTCAAAAAAAACTAGGCGGGCTAGATACCAAAACCGTGATTAACCTTTTGCTGGAAAAAAACATATTGGATGCTTTTACTATCCTCTTGCAGTATTACGATAAGCAATACTTGGAATCCTCTGAAAGAATTCAACGAAAAAAAGAACAGATTTTTTGCCCAATCATTGATGCACCAAAAAATGCAGCTGCGTTGCTTTACTATTTAACTGAACGTCCTTATGAACATGGAAATTAAACTTACCCAATATGCAAAGGGTGCAGGTTGTGGTTGTAAAATAGCACCTGCCGTATTGGAAGATATTTTGGCTTCTAGCAAGGTTTTACAGCGAGACAACATTTTGGTAGGCAATAACAGTAATGATGATGCAGCCATTTATGATTTGGGAAATGGGCAAGCATTGGTGGTTACGGCAGATTTTTTTATGCCCATTGTGGATGATGCATTTACCTTTGGAAGAGTTGCTGCGGCTAATGCAATCAGTGATGTGTATGCCATGGGAGGTAAACCAATAACAGCTATTGCTCTTTTAGGCTGGCCTATTGATAAATTACCTGCGGAATTAGCGTCAAAAGTAATGGATGGTGCAAGGCAAGTTTGTGAAGAAGCTGGAATCATTATTTCCGGTGGACACACCATTGATGCGCCTGAGCCATTTTTTGGACTTTCAGTAAATGGGTTAGTGGCCATTGAACACATCAAACGAAACAGCACTGCACAAGAAGGAGATGTTATTTTGTTAAGCAAACCCATTGGCGTAGGTATTTTAGCCACTGCTCAAAAACGAGGGGTATTGTTGCCCGAACACGAAGAGGTACTCATCAACCAATTAACAACCCTGAATAGCCTTGGTGAGGTATTGGGCAAAGAGCAAGGCGTAACAGCCATGACTGATGTAACTGGCTTTGGGTTGCTCGGTCACTTGATAGAGATGTGTGATGGAGCCGGTTTAAGTGCCGAAATAAGTTACCACAACATTCCAAAACTAGCTTCTGCGCTGCATTATGCAAAGCAAAGCATCATACCTGATGCCACTTACCGAAACTGGAATGCGTATGCAAATAAAATAAACATTGCGTCTACAGTTGATGCCATGGAATCTTTTACCCTGCTCCCAGACCCGCAAACCAATGGCGGGCTATTGGTGGCCGTAAATCCACAACATTTGCAAACCATCATCAATTTAGCTGCACAATTGCATGTTAAGTTGGTTGAAATAGGGGAATTTACACCTCCAATAACCTGTAGTATAAATTTGGTGTAACGAACTCTAAGTTATTTTTTAAATTACGCCCCATAAATATTCTTTTGTCTTGTTTACTTTAATGCATTGATTGTTTTTTATGCTAAAAACCGAAAGAAAACTGTTACTGATTTTACTATTGACTCTTTTTAACTACACGTATGCCCAAGTTGAATTTTATCATTCAACGGGTTTTGGGTTTTATGGTGATTTTAGTCGCGCAAGTGGATTGGCCATAACTTATGCGCCACGCATAAACTTGTTTAATGTTTCAAAAGAAACGACCTTCTCAGTAGGCACCAATTTGGCCTTAGGTGTATCTGGTTATTCTGACATCTACGGTGAAGCTGCTCCCCTTCTAATTGACTTCCCAATATTAGCCGAACTCAATTTTGGCCATGGATCAAATTATGAGGCTGAATCTGATTGGGGGAGTTTTATAGGAATTGGCTATGGATATAATAGAATGGCTTATGAAAATTGGGTTGGTTATGGAATGGCCACCTCCCAAGGCCCTGTTATAACATGTGGTTTCAAAAAAGAGCTCGGAAACACATCATTGGCATTACGACTTTCTTACTTAGCCAACTCTCAAGATAAAATTGGTGATATTTTGGGGCTTGGCGTCCTTTTTAACATTGCAATGTATTAAACGCGAATTGCTTTAATAGCCATTAACCAATACATTTTTTAATACCTGAATGGCCATGCCCAATGTTAATTACGCCTTAACGGCCCAACGCAATTTGGCCGAACGAGCCCTGGGGTTGCTGCCAATTTCTTGTGCAGATGGCCTTATGGGATCTGGAGCTACAGAACTATAAATGCCTTGACGAAAAAAACTTTGAAAAGCCTTCTTTACCCTCCTATCCTCTCCGGAGTGAAAGGAGATAATAGCCACTTTACCTCCAGGAACCAGTGAATCTGGTAGCTTTTCTAAAAACTTATCCAACACCTCAAATTCATCGTTTACGGCAATGCGCAACGCCTGAAAAGTTCTCTGGCATGATTTTTTAATTCGATCTGCTTTATCCTGAGCAGGCAAAAAATCAAGGGTTTCTTTTATAATTGTCTTTAGCTGGCCAGTGGTTTCAATCATTCTACCCTTTCTTAAACTCAACACAACGGCTTCTGCAATATAAGCTGCGTAAGGTTCGTCTGCATTTTCAATCAACACCTCTTCCAGCTCTTCCTCTGTTATTGTTTTTAAAAATGTAGCCGCTGATTTTCCTGTTTTAGGGTTTAACCGTAAATCTAATGGTCCATCCAACTTTAAAGAGAATCCCCTTTCTGGATTATCTATTTGCATAGAAGAAACACCCAAATCAGCCAACACAAAATTTAACAATCCAGCTTCGGCAACAATCACATCAACATGAGAGAAATTCATCTTTCTGGGCAAAAACATATCCGACCCAAAACCCAATGCTGCCAATCGCTCAGTGGTTTTTGGTAATTCATAAGGATCAACATCAGTAGCAAACAGCTTGCCTCCTGGTGTCAAACATTTTAATATTTCAAGGCTATGCCCACCATAGCCAAGGGTAGCATCTAGCCCTACCTGGCCAGGAGTTATTTGAAGAATATCCATGATCTCCTGTACGCAAATGGAACGATGCATACCAGCAGGTGTGGCCCCTTTTAAGAGTACTTTTTCAATATCCTCCGCATATTTTTCAGGCTGTAGCTCTTTGTATTTCTCCTTATATACCTTTGGGTGTGTACCCTTATATCTGACCCTTCTTTGGGGTTTACCCTCCTCATTTTCCATGTGGTAAAGCTAATCATATAGGCGTTAATTGTGTTAAAAATAAACCATTTCGATTTGTTAAGCACTTATCTATTGTATTTAAGCTAAACGAATTTAAACATTGGTACACAGCAGCAGTTGGACAAACTGCTTGATTTTTAACGAATAGATTGGGAATGCCGATGATTTATGGTGATGTAAACGTCTTACCACAACTGTTCTTTTATTTTCTACGCTTTTTACTAAATTGCTCCATCAATTCAGTTGAATGTTTATGAGCGAATTTAAAGTACGGACAATGGCCGAAGTTGCGGCATCTGGCGAAGAAGCTGAGATTTTATTTTGGGTAGGTTGTGCAGGTAGTTTTGATGAACGTGCCCAGAAAATAACCAAAGCGGTTGCAAAAATACTCCACGCTGGTGGGGTTAAATTTGCAATTCTTGGAACCGAGGAGGCTTGTACAGGAGACCCCGCAAAAAGAGCTGGAAACGAGTTTCTGTTTCAGATGATGGCTATGCAAAACATCACCACACTGAATATGTATGGGGTTAAAAAAATTGTAACTGGTTGCCCCCATTGTTTTAATACACTTAAAAATGAATACCCTGAGTTGGGTGGAAGTTACGAAGTATTGCACCACACCACTTTAATTAACCAAATGCTTAATGAGGGAAAAATTGCCATTAAAGGCGGAGCATTTAAAGGACAACGCATTACTTACCATGATAGTTGTTACCTAGGCAGAGCCAATAATATTTATGAAGCTCCCCGTGAAGTGATTGAAAAATTAGATGTGGCTTTGGTGGAAATGAAACGCAGTAAAGCCAATGGATTGTGCTGCGGTGCAGGTGGTGCACAAATGTTTAAAGATGCTGAACAGGGCAATAAAGAAGTGAACTTGGAAAGGGCGGATGACATGTTGGAAGCTCAACCAAATGTAGTGGCTGCTGCTTGCCCATTTTGTATGACCATGTTGCGTGATGGGGTAAAACACCACAATAAGGAACAAGAGATTGAAGTGAAAGATATTGCGGAGTTGGTAGCAAGCGCCATGGAACTATAACCATGGAACGTTATAAATACCAGTTAAAAAGTGCTTTTATCGGAGCACTACTATTTTTTGCTCCTGGTGCTTACGCACAACTTGACAATGCTGCCATTAGTGATCACATCAACATTTATGAGAAAGATAGCAATACATGGGGTTTATCTATCTCCAACTTTAACTACCAACGCAATACCGAGTACTTTAACAATATTGAGGTTGGGAGAACCTTGTTTGGTTACCAACTCAATCCTACCTTTTTTATACAACCCTCACCACGTGTAAAATTGCAAGCTGGGGTATTTGTCCAAAGTGATTTTGGAGCTAGGCCTGCTTACAACAAAATACTGCCCACTTTTTCCATTAAATTTTTAAGCAAAAGTCAAACAGAATCATTTACGTTTGGAACGTTGGAAGGTGCGCTTGCCCACAGGCTTATAGAGCCCTTATGGGATATTAACTCTGCTATCGTGCGCAGGATTGAAAATGGTGCACAATTCAGATCGGAGCGAAAACGCCTTTTTGCAGATGCCTGGATTAACTGGGAACAGTTTATTGAACGTGGCTCGCCATACAAGGAGCAGTTTACTGCTGGGTTTAATTTTTCTCCCATATTATTAAAAACCACCAACGCATTTTACATCAGTACACCCATTCAAGCAACCGCCTTTCATCGGGGAGGGCAAATTGATACCGATACCTCCAATTTGATTATGCAATTCAATTCTGCCATTGGCATTCAGATCGGCAATGATAAAAGTGGGCATTGGTTTGATAAATGGAAGCTAGAAGGCTACTTTACAACATATACTGAAAATTCCAATTCAGGGTACTTTCCTTACCGCAATGGGAGTGGGCGTTTTGTTAATGCTTCCTTAGGATTTAATAACTTTACCATCATGGGCTCTTACTGGCAAGGAAATCAATGGATGGCTCCACGAGGAACTACCTTGTACCAATCTGTTTCTTTAGATAAACCTGGTACCTTAGAAAAAAATCGGGAGCTGGTTTTTCTTCGGCTTTTATACCAAAAACAATTGCGCAACAACCTCTCCATCACCGCCCGGGTTGAGCCCGTTTATGATGTAAATGCCGCTCTTTTAGACTTCAGTTACTCCTTATACATTAGCTATCGGTTTAATAGAGTGTTGGGGGAAATGTAGCCCTTAAGCTATGCATGCACTCCCAAAGTGTCTTGGGAGCTTCACTCTTTTCAACCCAAAACATCTCTGCATGAATTAAGCCCTAAAATGGTCAAACCACCCCACTTTGGCCTTAAATTTTGAGAAATGTAAATAAAGCGTTGTTAACCATTATTTCTTTACTTTTGCACCATGAGTACAACAGTTAAAAAACCTCCCTTCCCGTTTAATAAAATTGCGGTAGCCATTGGTTTTACTCCAAGAATAGAAGCCATTTTAGCAGAATCACGCAGGCTGCAGAAAATATTTAGCGCACAAATTATCTTTATACATATTGGCGAAAAAAGTCTGCAACAAGAACAATACCTAAAACATTTGCTGCACCGTTTTGAGCTGGACGGGGCCGACCACAAGCTGGTTTGGGAGCAGGGTGACCCTGTAGAAAAAATACTAGAAATATGTAAACAGGAGGATGCCGATTTATTGGTAGCCGGAGCATTAGAAAAGGAAAGTATGTTTAAATACTTTATGGGAAGCATTGCTCGTAACCTTTGCCGCAAAGCAAAATGCAGCATACTCATGTTGCGCGAACCAGATATCCAATCAAAACCGGTTAAACGTATTGTAGTGGAGGGTAGCGATAACCCAAAAACAGTGCATAGTATTGAAACTGCCATTTACGTGGGTAAAAAAACCTATGCCAATGATGTATTTGTTATTCAGGAGCAAGATGCCAGCAAAATGGCCTTGATGCGCAGTGATGCGTTTACTGAAGATGAACTTGATGGACATAAAGAAAAAATAGTGATTGAAGAGGTAAGTAAGCTGAATGAAATTTTAGACTGTACAGACTGTGGAACATTACGAGTGAACAGAGAAAGATTAGAAGGTAAGCCAGGATATGTTATCAGCAATTTTGCCCGCGAACACCAGGCTGATTTGTTGGTATTAAACTCTCCTGACACCAAATTAAATTTACTAGACCGGGTTTTTCCGCATGACGTAGAATTTGCCCTTGCCGATTTGCCTTGTGATTTGATGATTGTACATTCAAGAGTTGAAACAGAAATTTAAACCGAGTTATAAACCCCATATTTGAAAAATAGTACATGAAGCATGCTGAAATTATAAATCTATTGGTGGCTTTAGGCTGTATGCTCCTTCTGGGACGCATATTGGGTGAGTTTTTCCGTAAGCTAAGGATGCCCTTAGTGGTTGGAGAACTGGTAGCAGGTATTCTTTTAGGGCCAAGTTTATTGGGCAACTATTTTCCAGCACTTACTGAAACCGTTTTTACAACCAAAGGTACCGTTGGTTTAGTGCTTAGTGGCATTTCAACAGTTTCTGTTGTGTTATTGTTGTTTGTGGCAGGTATGGAGGTTGAACTATCTGTGATACGCCAACAAGGAAAAACAGCTTTTAAAACCAGCTTGGTTGGTTTGGTAATTCCACTGGTACTTGGCTTTTTAGCTGGATTCTATTACCATGATTTAATGGGTGGAACAGCGGGTAAGGATACCATTGTATTTGCATTGTTTATGGGCACTGCCATGGCCATCTCTGCCTTACCCATTATTGCAAGAACCCTTATGGATTTAAACCTGTTTAAAACCAAAGTGGGTATGATTATTATTGCTGCCGCCATGTTTGATGATTTAATCGGATGGATATTATTTAGCGTTGTACTGGGTATGATTAACACTGGATCAGACCCTTTTCATTTTTTATACACCCTAGGTTACACGATATTGTATGCCATACTTATGCTTAGTGTGGGGCGTATTGTAATCAACAAATCGTTGCCATGGGCCCAACGCAAATTAAGCTGGCCCGGAGGGGTATTGGCCTTCTCATTAGCCCTTGCGTTTTTAGGTGCTGCATTTACAGAGGTTATTGGAATACATGCAATTTTTGGGGCATTTATTGTGGGCATTGCCGTTGGCGATAGTGTTCATCTCAACGAAAAAACAAGAGACATTATTCACCAATTTGTAACCAACATTTTTGCTCCCATATTTTTTGTTTCCATCGGATTTAAAATAGATTTCGTAGAGAATTTTGATATTCAGGTGGTTTCAATTGTATTGATATTGGCTATTATTTGTAAATTATTGGGCGCAGGCCTAGGGGCATTATGGGGTGGATTAACCCCTAAAGAAAGTATGGCCGTTGGCTTTGGCATGAATGCCCGTGGGGCTATGGAGATTGTACTTGGGCTACTGGCTTTGCAAGCTGGCGTTATTACTGCCACCTTGTTTGTTGCATTGGTGGTTATGGCCGTAATTACCTCCGTGCTTGCTGGCCCTATGCTACAATATTTTCTCACAGGCGAAATGAAGGTGGCCACTGGCTTAAAAGAGATTATCCCCTTTATAGATGATGAGAAAAAGGTGAGTTAATTTAAACGGTACGTTTACCTTTCAGCAATATTATTATATTGTGGGCCAAAGTGATTCAACCCATGAAAAAACTCTCTTGCCTCTTGTTGCTTGTAAGCAGCATTGCCTCTGCCCAACACACCTACCGCAGCTACCAAAAAGATGCCACTACCTACCGCGAACACCCAATAGATATTACCCGAATGAAGGTGGAGGTGAGTTTTGAACCTCAACTGGGATTGGTTAAAGGCAAGGTGTCACATACGTTTACTGTGCTACAACAACAAGTGGATTCCATCTTTTTTGATGCTCCAGGCATTACCATAAAATCAGCATCCATAAATAACAATACTTTGCCCTATACTGCTCAAGCTAAAGGTATTTGGGTAAAACCTGTTCAACCGTTAAATTGGGATCAAACAGCTACAATTGTTTTTGAGTACGAAGCAACACCACGCAAAGGCATTTATTTTATTGGGTGGAATGTGCCTGAAAATCCAGTGAAAAATCCGTTTGCAGTGCGTAAACAAATCTGGACCCAAGGCCAAGGCATTGATAACCGCTACTGGATTCCCATGTATGATGATATGAATGATAAATTTATTACGGAAACTGTAATTACTTTTGAAAATGGTTATGAAGTGTTATCAAATGGGCCATTGCTGAAAAAAACAGCCAATAAAAACAATACCACAACATGGCATTATAGCATGAGTAAACCACATGCAGGTTATTTATTAATGTTAGGCATTGGCAAGTATGCCATTAAAAAATCAAAAAGCGGCAATGGTGTTCCACTAAATCTATATTACTATCCAGATTTTGCTGAACGTGCAGAACCCACTTACCGTTACAGTGAAATGATGATTGATTTTCTGGAACAAGAAACAGGCATAAACTACCCTTGGGAAAGTTACTCCCAAATTATGGTTCAAGACTTTTTATATGGTGCCATGGAAAACACCACCGCAACCATTTTTGGCGACTTTTTTAATGTGGACGAAAGGGCATTTATAGATAGAAACTACGTGGGCGTAAACTGCCACGAACTTACCCACCAGTGGTTTGGCGATTATATTACTGCGCGCGATGTGCGAGATACTTGGTTGCAAGAAAGCTGGGCCACTTATTACCCTAAAATGCTAAACAAAAAAATGTATGGTGATGACGTGTATAACTGGCAACGCAGGGGCGAACAAAATTCAGCCATTGAAGCCAGCAAAAAAGACAAAAACGCCATTCGTTTTACGGGTGCTGGTACAGCAAGGGTATATCCAAAAGGCTCAAACGTAATTGGCATGTTAAGCCACGTATTAGGAGAAGAGCAATGGAAACGAGCGTTGAATCACTATTTAAAAACCCATGCGTATGCCAATGTTGAAACCAATGATTTGCAACAAGCCATTCAAGATAAGCTGGGTATTGACATGAATTGGTTTTTTGACCAATGGGTACTGCGTGGTGGCGAACCTGAATATACCGTAAAATACCAAGCAATTACACTTCAGGATGGAAGCAAAAGCACGCAAGTTGAAGTAGACCAAACACATCAACAAGATGAAGTGATTGGCCTCTTTAAAATGCCGATTGCCATTGAAGTATTTTACACCGATGGTACTTCTGATAAAAGCACCACCTGGATTAGCGAGCAACATACGAATATTAGCATTCCGAATGCTGGCAAAAAGAGCGTTGCTTTTGTGCTTTTTGACCCCAACAACATGGTGCTGAAAACCGTTAATTTTAAAAAAACCTACGAAGAGTTGGTTGCACAAGTGCAAAATGCCCCCAACATGTTAGACCGTTATGACGCATTGGCTGCATTAAAGGAAACACCGCTTGATAAAAAACGTACCGCGTTGTTAAATGTATTGAAGAAAGAAACATTTCATGCCATAAAAAGTGAAGCCATTAGCCAGTTAGCTGCCGATGAAACCACGTTGGATGACTTGTTGGGTGTATTCAAATTCAGCGACCCTCAACCCAAATTGGCCTTTATTAAAGCATATGCAGGCAATAACAATAAAGCCATTTTACAACTTACCCAAGCACTTAAAGACAGCAGCTACGATGTGGTTTTGGCAGCAGTTGAAAAACTTTGTAAAATAGACCCGGTCAACGCAGCTAAGTATCTTGCAGTGGTAAAAGATGTTTATGGCATGAACAATGCGGTGAACATTAAATACCACGAGTTGTGTGTGATTAACAACATTGATGTAAACCAACATGCAACTGCATTAATAAATTATGCCAGCAATGCCTGGGAATTTAGAACCAGAAACAATGCATTTGCAGCCATAAAAGCAAGCGGGGTATTTGCTGAAAATTTAATCCCTTATCTGTTTGATGCTATGCTGAGTACCAATGGAAGATTAGCAGCTCCAGCCGCAGAATTGGCAAATTACGTTTGCTTAAAAACAGTAAATCTTACTCTGATGCAAAACTATTACAAACAACAAAATTATACCCCAGCACAAAAAGAAACGATTAAAAAGTATATGTCTAATTTATAGTTGATATGAAGCTCCAGCATTGGATATTGTTTATTACTTTAGTAATATTTTGTAATAGCTGCGATGTTGGCTGTGGAAAAGACATCCCAGTTCCTTATGGATCAACCCTGTATAAAATTTGTTTATCAGATTCAACCAGCTTGATTTATCAAGTAGAAACAAGCTTTGAGGGCAAACGGCATCTGGCAAACTATAACGGAAGACAATGTGTAATATGGAATTTGGCGTTTGATAAACCAAATACCAAGGTAATCATTTCACATACTTATGGAGTTGATTCTTTTTATTACAATGCGTTGCTAAAAAAAGAAGCCAATAGCTTTTGTAGTAAAGAACTTCGGGTTGAATTAGAAAACGGATTACCTCAATTACTAAATTCAAGTTTTTCAAACAGTTTTTACAGATCAAGTAGAATTTATGAGCAATCACGTTATCCAGATGAAATTATATTATACCTAAAGAAATGAGGTCGATAATTTTAATTACATATTTGCTCTTAACAATAAATAGTATTGCTCAGGTTAAAAACCGATACACAATAATTGCAATAGAAGCCGCTCCATATAGGGGAGGAATTTTGGGTCTGGACATTCGTTACGGATTGCCTTCAAACCATGTTTTTTTATTAAAACTAAACCCATTTAACTATAATACAACTTCATATAGTATAAAATCGTCTTTGGTGTCACCAACTATGTACTCTGGCGTTTCAGGAAACACCTTAAAATTGGGTTATGGCTACAAAACGACACAAAGGCAAAAATCGTTTTATACGTATTGGACAATTTCAGGCGTTGCTACACGTGCAAATTACCATTTAGGTATTGAGTACAATGATGTACTTGGAAAGATAACTTCTGTTTACAATGAAAGCCTCGTTAATTATGGGGCCGAATTGGACTACAATATTTCCTGTATGTTGGGTAAAAAACTGTTTCTGTCAACCCGCTTCACATTAGGGTATAAACAAAAAAGAATAGCGTTATTCCATTCTCAGGTAGATGACTTTGACGCTTACATTGAATATACCCCATCACAAGGTAAGAGTGAGTATAACTTGTACTTAAATGCTGGGGTTTCCTTAGGTGTTTTCATTTAATTGTTAAACCCAAGGCTGGTTTAATCAGTAGTTTATTCTGTAGATATTATGCTACTATTTTAATCACATATTGGTTTAACAATATTTTAAACCACTCTGTATATTTTTCAGGCTGCGAGTTCACCTCTTCCTGCACTTTTTCCAGTGGAAGCCAGTTATAGGCGTGCACCTCTTCTTGATTAATGATGGGGTTTTGATTACTTGTTCCTGTATAAACAAAGTCTAGTTCGTGTTCCGTTAATCCGTTTGAAAAAGGAGCTTTGTAAACAAAACTGAATCGTTCTGTTAGTTCAACTTCAATACCCATTTCTTCTTTGAGCCTGCGTTGTGCAGCATCTTTGGTATCTTCGCCCATACGGGGATGGCTGCAGCAAGTATTGGTCCAAAGACCTGCGCTGTGGTATTTATCTAAAGCACGCTGTTGCAACAACAATTCGCCATTGCTATTAAACACAAACACACTAAATGCCCTATGCAAAACAGCCTTTTCGTGCGCCTCTTGTTTTTCCATCGCACCCAATTCATTATTCTGCTCATCAACCAAAATAACAAACTCTTTTAATGTGGTGTTAGATATGCTCATATTGCTTCGCGTAAGTTTAGTTTCTCTGTTGCATTCAATTCGGTGCATTGTAACATAAACTGCACAATTCTATTTTTCAGGTCGGCATCCTTCATTGCTTTTGTTTGTTTTAGCAAAAACAGCTTATCCGTTTGTTTTTGGCCGTAGTAATCTAAAAACGAAGGCGTATTGCATTGGATGGAAAAGCGCAAGTAGCGCAATTCAACATTGTTTGGTTCTTTTTTTAAAGCCTGTTCAAGCAACAATTTTCCGGTATTAAAACAATCCAATTTTTTAAATGGGTTTATGGTGTGTTTAGCCATTATCATGGTTAATGCTCCTTTATATCCAATCAGGGTATTGTTTTTAGTGGCTGAAATTTCTGCTAAAAAATCAGCAGCTTTTTGTTCACTTAATGGGGCTTGTTCAAAAATTGAACGTGCCTGTTGTAAACTTACACCGTGCTCAGGAGAAAGCAGCCCCATAAACAGCATAAATAAAATGGTTTTCATTACAGTCGGTTAAAGCTATGTTTAATGTATGACCTAAATAACAGCAGGTATTTTTGGTTGTCGGGAATACTTATTCGCTCATCCATAATACGTGATACAGGAACAGTACTGATTTTTTTAAGCAAATTGCAATAGTAAATATACGCAACGTAAACGCCAAACCTTGCATCCTTAGGTAATTTTTTTATTCCTTCATATCCTTCTTCAAAATCCCTCTTGATATCTTCTTCTATTTCGCGTTTAATTTTTTCATCAATGCTTTTTTGTTGTAGCTGTGGAAAATAAAGCCTACCCAAATCGTTTTGGTCGTCTTTAAAATCACGCAGAAAATTAATTTTCTGGAAAGCAGAACCCAGTTTCATGGCACCATAGCGCAACTCATCGTAATAAGCCTGATCTCCCTCCACAAATACTTTTAAGCACATCAACCCCACCACTTCCGCTGACCCCAGAATATAATCCTCATAACCCTTCTGGTCGTACTTTTTAGGGCTAAGGTCCATTTCCATGCTTTTCAGAAATGTTTCAATTAACCAATAATCAATCTGGTAAGTGTTTACTACTTTCTGAAAATTATTCAATACAGGATTTAGGCTAATTCCTTGCTCAATGGCCTTGTAGGTATCTGCCTTAAAATCGCGTAATAAACTTACCTTATCAAAATCATGAAAAGTATCAACGATTTCATCAGCGAACCTTACAAAGCCGTAAATAGCATAAATAGGGTTGTGAAAACGCTTAGCTAAAAACCGCACACCCAATGAAAAGGAGGTGCTGTAGCTATTGGTAACCATTTTACTGGTGCGTTCTGATATTTCGTCAAACAAGGCTTTCAAAATGCGATTCTATTAATTAAGTTTATAATCTTTAGCTATTAACTGAGCCACCACATTACCGCTAATAATGCTTGGTGGCAATCCAGGCCCAGGCACAGTGAGTTGTCCGGTGTAATAAAGATTTTTGAGTTTATTGCTTTTTATTCGGGGTTTGAGTATGGCTGTTTGGCTAAGTGTATTGGCAAGGCCGTATGCATTGCCTTTAAAAGCATGATAGTCGGATACGAAGTTACTAAAGGCATAACTTCTTTTATACACAATATGCGACACCAATTCAGTTTTAGTTTGTTCCTCTAAGCGTTTAATCACCTTATTAAAATACTTCTCCCTAATTGCCTCATCATCGGTTATACCTGGTGCAACAGGTATCAGTAAGAACAAGTTCTCACACCCTGCAGGTGCCACTGATGGGTCCGTAACACTTGGTGCAGAAACATAAAATAATGGATCAGTGGGCCATTGTGGATTGGTGTAAATTTCATGGGCATGGCGCATAAAATCAGTATCAAAAAACAAATTATGGTGCTGAACACCCGGGACCTTAATATCCAACCCAATATAATACAGCAAACAAGATGGAGCCATTTTTCTAGACTCCCAATAAGCAGCCGTATACGATTGGTCACTTTTAGCCAATAACTTTTGGTCAACATGTTGGTAATCTCCTGCTGCTACCACCAGATCTGCTTCATAAGTTTGTGTATTGGTAATTACCTTGGTTACCTTTCCTTGATGAGACTCTAGGTGAATTACTTCACTATTTAAACAAATCTCAACCCCTTGTTTTTGGGCAATTGTAGTAAATGCTTCTATAATTTTATGCATTCCCCCCATAGGATACCACGTGCCTAAACTCATATCCGCATAATTCATTAAGCTGTACAATGCAGGGGTGTTTTGCGGAAGTGCTCCTAAAAATAAAATGGGAAATTCTAACAACTCCAGCAAAAAAGGGTGGCTAACTATGGTTCGCACGTGCTTTTTTATGCTGGTTAGTACGTCCATGCGCAATAAGCCTTTTAACAACCGAGTATCAGCAAACTCAAGCAGACTCAAGCTAGGTTTATACACCAAATCATTTATGCCCACATTGTACTTGTATTCGGCCTCTTTTAAAAAAGACCTAAGCCTCACTGCACTTCCAGGTTCAAATCTTTCAAATAGGGCCTCCAGCTCTTCCATGCTTGCGGGAATAGCCACTGGCTCTCCCTCTTTACGGTAAATTTGATAACTAGGATCAAGCCGTTTAAGTGTATAAAAATCAGTAGTAGTAAAGCCGAAATCTTGGTAGAATTTTTCAAAAACATCGGGCATCCAATACCAGCTTGGCCCCATGTCAAACATAAAACCATTGGCTTCAAAATAACGCGCACGACCACCTACCTGACTGTTTTTTTCAAGTAAAGTTACTTTTATTCCTTTTTGACTCAGGTAGCTTGCCGCACTTAACCCTGCTACGCCTGAACCAATTACAATGGCTGATGTTAACCCCATTTACAATATTAAGCCTTAACGTTAGCTTTCTAAACAAAAGCTGCTTTAAAAAGTTCTAATTGTAATATTTTATTTACGTTACCTTTAAAACTCAACAATAAATCCAATTGTAGGTAAAAAAGTATCGTTCACATTTGGTATTATTTTGGGAATGGCATTTGACCCATTTGATTGAACGGGATTGCCATCTGTAGTGGCCCATGCGCTATTATCAGGTGTGCGCTCAAAAGCATATTGCGGATTGGCCTCGCTGCTAATCATCAGCACATTTTGAAAATCAATGAACACATCAAACGTAACACGTTTCATATTCCATTTTTTATCAACCCGTAAATCCGCTTGGTTAAATGTTCCCAGCCTAACAGCATTGAGTCTGGTGTAGTCTAAAGTACCTTCTCCCGTTAGCAAATAATTTTGGCGCGATTGCTGTTCATCAAACGGTGTATATGGGTTTCCACCAGCAAAACGATACTTGACACCTACCTCCCAACCCCTTTTAAACTTATAGCCCGCAATGGCTGAAACGAGGTGCCTTGTATCCCACGAAGAAGCGACATACTTACCATTTGTGCCGCTAAATTGGCTGTAAAAAAAGGTATATGAAAACGTGGTAAAGAAATTCTTAACCAGCTTTTGTTGGAAAAAAACCTCAAATCCATAAGCCCTGCCTTTGCCATTTGAGGCAATCTTTTCGTTTCCGATAGCACCAAATGCGGTGCCTTGGTTGGCAAGAGAAATGCCATTTTGAGCTGAAACTGAATAGTTGAAGTATTGCTTATAAAAGCCCTCAACGGTAATGCGTGTGGTATTGGACGGTAAATACTCAATTCCTGCTACATAATGATCAACCCCAATATATTTGTTATCTTTATTTACCGGATCACCTACAGTGCCTTTATAGCCCAATATGGTATAACCTGGAATTCTATAATAACGCCCGACACTGGCATTTGCATTAACCGCTGATGATATGGCGTAAGATGCTGAAACCCGTGGAGATAATGTTCGCCAAATCTCATTACCTGTGGTTAAAAAAGTATTGCCATCTGCACGGATACCTGCACTTACTGTGAGCAGGTTCTTTAAAAACTTTCTGCTGGCATCGGCAAAGGCCCCATATTTAAAAAAGTCTATCCCCGCATTTAGCGGTATCTTTATATCCGCTGTTGATGTTCTTAATGTTGTAAAACCAGAGCTGTTAAATTTCACATATTGAAAAACCCCACCATAACCATACTTCCATTTTCCGCTGAATTTATTTACATCTAAACGCAGTTTGTTTTCTATTTCCTGTGAAACGGTTTTTAATACCCTTGCGCTTTCATCATTAAATTTGCCATCCGCAAAGCGGTCTAAGCGGTTTTCAAACATGTTTCTACTTGCAGATATATTCAATACTCCTTTGGTGATGCGGTGTTTCAGTACACCGCCTATTGTGTAGTTCCATTGGTTAATAATGGGGCTACCACGTAAAATATATTCATTTTCGGGGGTTGAGTTTTTAGGTACTGCAAAACTAAACTCATCAATGGCGCCAACACCCAAAGTAATTAAGCTGGTTTTATCGCTCAACTTGGTGGTGGTTTTATACTGAAAATCCCAGTAGTTGGGGCGTATGGGCAAGTCTAATAAGGAAAAAAGAAATTGCAGGTAACTTCTGCGTGCAGAGGCCAAGAAGGTGGTTTTTTTGGTGATTGGCCCATCTAATGTGATACCAAATTCTGATGCACTTAAACGGGCATTGCCTTGAAGCCGTTCTGCATTGCCATCTCTTTGTTTAAAGGCAAGCACAGACGAAAGGGCATTATCTACATTGGCTCTGAAACTGCTGCTGCTTAAGCTCACATCTTCAATAAAACTCACATTTAAAATCCCCTGCGGACCGCCACTAGCTCCTTGTGTACTGAAGTGGTTAATAACAGGAATCTCAATCCCATCAATATAAAATACATTCTCGCTCGGACCGCCTCCCCTGATTAAAATATCATTTCTAAAAGCGCCTCCACCTGTATTTCCGCCAACTCCAGGTAAAGCCTGTATTACACGACTAATATCAAAATTTCCGCCTGGGTTACTTTTTATCTCTTCTGATGTAAGGCTTTGCACTGATAGTGGTGTTTCTGTTTTTTTACCAAAGGTGCGTGTTTGTATCACCACCTCATTTAAGCTTTTGCTTTCAGCCTCTAACTCTATGTTAAATGTTTGTATATTACCTGTATTAACCACCACATTAAATATGGTTTTGCTTTGGTAACCCACATATTGAATAACAAGGTTGTACGACTGAGGAGGAATATTGGTGATTTTAAATTTACCCTCCACATCAGTTTGTGCACCTAAGGTGGTTCCTTCTAAAATCACGGTAGCGCCAATAAGGGTTTCTTGGGTGTTTTTGTCTTTAACAACTCCTGTTACGGTGCCTTTGTTTTGCGCAAAAACGGGGTTTACCATCCCAATTACAAAACTTAAATGAATCAATATGTGTTTGAACATTTTGATTGTTAAAACATAACTAACCCAGCCCTTGGGATTTGAATCGGCCATTCTATACCAAATTGGTCTAAAAAACCATCCATTTGGTGGATATTGTTGTATTTTTGCCTTCATATAATGTGATATTCACTTTTGGAGATTGATTTTTGTACGTTTTTGTATTATTTATATGCAAATTAATGCGAAAACGAATTAAAATGCAAATTTTTATCTCTACTCGTAATTTAAGAATTGATGGACAAATTATTGGTAATTAAACAACTTATTGAACGGCTTGAGGAATACAATCAACTAAGTCAATCAGAAAGTGTGTCATTAGAATCGTTCATTGTATGGTTGGCCTTGCAACAAAATATGGTTGGCAATAACCAGGATAGCAAGGAAAAGGTAAACCACAATAGCCCTTCATTGGACGAAGCAGAACGTTTGGACATAGGCATTGGTGGACTCAATGGATTGATGTACCGTTATGGAAGAATTTACGCCAAAATGGCTCTTGAACAAAGTGAGACAGAAAGTATTGAAGAATTTAATTTCTTAGCCACTTTAAGCGCTATGGAAAAGGCAACGAAAACGGAACTCATTAATAAAATGATTTTTGAAAAAACAACGGGTACGGACATCATCAGAAGGCTGATAAAAGCAGGACTGATTAATGAAACCAAAAACCCAGACGACAAAAGAAGCTTTTTATTAACTGTTACTGAAAAGGGGAAGTTTTGTTTGTTTAAAGCCTTTGGCAAAATGGCTATTGTAGCAAAAGAAGTTACAGGCGTACTTGATTTGTTTGAGAAAAAGGCGCTTTACCATGTGTTGCTTAAGTTAGAAAACCACCATCGAACAAACCTGCCTCATATTCAACAAAAATTAAATCAGGCGTTTAACCAAGATAAGCAATAAATGCGACTGAAATACTTTTTTGCTTATTCATTTAAAACCATTTGTAACCTTTAGGGTTACATGAATAACCTCAGTATGAAAGAGAGCGTAATAATTATTGGGTCGGGTATTGCTGGATTAGCCAGTGCGGTAAGACTTGCAGTGGCCGGACATCAGGTAAGTGTATATGAAGCCAATGCTTATGCGGGTGGTAAACTTACAGAAATTCAAATAAATGGATTTAGGTTTGATGCCGGGCCTTCTTTGTTTACCATGCCTGAATTGGTAACTGACCTATTTGTTTTGGCGGGCAAAAATCCTCAGGATTATTTTGATTACATCCGAGTAAACACTTCAGGACACTATTTTTATGAAGACGGAACTACCTTTTGTGCTTATGCTGATCGGGAGAAAATGGCACTTGAGCTTAAGGAAAAACTGAACATAGATAACCCTGCACCCTTTTTTAACTATTTAGACAAAGCGGGTAAAAAGTATGGGCTGATGGCACCAATATTTATTGAACGCTCTTTGCATCAGTTTAAAAATTATTTGAACAAGGAAACATTAAAAGGTATAGCCAACTTTTTTCGGTTGAATATTAATAGTTCCATGCATGAGGTAAATGCCAAAGCATTTAGCGATAAACGTTTGGTGCAGTATTTTAACCGCTTTGCCACGTATAATGGCAGCAGCCCTTACAAGGCATCGGGCATACTAACCATGATTGCACACTTGGAACACAACGTAGGTACGTTTTTTCCTAAAAATGGTATGCACCAAATTACACAAAGCATCTATCAACTGGCTTTAGAACTTGGTGTTGTTTTCCATTTTAACAGCCCTGTTGAATCTATTATTACCCAAATGGAAAACAACACTAAAAAGGTGGCAGGGATTCGAGTAAATGACAAAATACAAACCGCTGATATTGTAATTAGTAATGCTGATGTTTACAATACTTACCATAAGCTATTGGCCAACGAACCCAGACCTGATTACCTGCTCAACCAGAAAAAATCGTCTTCTGCGCTTATTTTTTACTGGGGCATTGATACCCAATTTGCCAACTTGGATTTGCACAATGTATTGTTTAGCAGCAATTACAAGATGGAGTTTACCCACTTAACGGATTTTAAATCGGTTTACTACGACCCTACTATTTACATCAACATCACCAGTAAGTATAAGCCGGATGATGCGCCTGTCGGTTGTGAAAACTGGTTTGTAATGGTTAATGTACCCAACAACAGCAACCAACATTGGGATCAGATTATTACTGATGTGAGAAAAAATGTGGTGACTAAAATAAATCGGTTACTACATACTGATATTCGTAAACATATTGTTTGTGAAGAGGTGTTGGATCCAAGAAGCATAGAAAGCAAAACATCCTCTCACTTAGGGGCTTTGTATGGAAATGCAAGCAATAACAATTATGCGGCATTTTTGCGCCATGCTAACTTTTCAAAAGAAATAAAAGGGCTTTACTTTTGTGGTGGCAGCGTGCATCCAGGTGGTGGGATTCCACTTTGCTTAAGCAGCGCTAAAATTGTAACTGATTTAATTCAAGAGAATAGTTTATAACATGCAACTTCAAAAACAGCATATTGCCATTGGTGTACTCATTATTATTCATGCAGTGGGCTTAGTTGGAACACTTTTTTCTAATGAGGAACTGATGAAGTTAACTCCGGTTAATTTATTGGTATCTGTGGGTATTGTGTTATGGTTTCACCAACCCATGAACAAACCTTTTTTTGCGTATTTGTTCATTGTTTATGTATGCGGATTTTTACTAGAGTGGGTTGGTATAACTACGGGCAAAATTTTTGGAAACTACTTTTATGGCAACAGCCTAGGGGTAAAAGTGGTTGATACGCCTTTAATTATTGGTGTAAATTGGGTTATGCTTAGTTATTGCAGTGTTAACCTAACAGGGTTTTTCTTCTCAAATATGGCCGCGGCAAAAAAAACATGGATACTCCCTTTGTTATCGGCATTGCTTATGGTTGGCATGGACTTTTTTATTGAGCAAGTTTGCCAACGTTTTGATTTTTGGTACTGGAAAAACAATACCATCCCTATTCAAAATTATACTGCATGGTTCTTTTTCTCTTTTGCGTTTAACTTTCTAATGGTACGTTTAGGTATCCCGCAGCAAAACAAAGTAGCCTCAGCGTTATTTATTTTACAGTTTTTGTTTTTTGTTGGCTTAAATTTGTTGCTGCAATAAACATTTCACCTTTACACTTGTTAAAAAAATATGTTTGTCAATATCCTCATTATTCTTGCTACCTTTCTGTTTATGGAATTTATGGCTTGGTTTACCCATAAGTTTGTGATGCATGGATTGCTTTGGTACTTGCATAAGGATCATCACCAAGTGGAGCCAGGATTTTTTGAAAAAAATGACGCTTTCTTTCTGATTTTTGCTGTGCCTAGCGCATACTGCTACATGTCTGGGTTAATGGCTGGGGGTGATTTTCGGCTTTATATTGGCATTGGCATTTCATTGTACGGGCTTTGTTACTTTTTGGTGCATGACATTATTATACATCAGCGGTTTAAAATTTGGACCCATTGGGATAACCGTTATGTGAGAGCTATTCGCAGGGCACATAAAATGCACCATAAGCACTTGGGGAAAGAACATGGCGAAAACTTTGGCATGCTCATCGTACCGATAAAATATTGGAAAGACCCAAATACCAGTAAATAACCAATAATGACTTTATACGCTTGGTTAATGTTATGCTCACTCATTGGTCCCTTAGCCTTAAGCTTTGATAAGAAAGTTGCGTTTTATAAGCATTGGTTGCCTCTTTTTGCAGGTATTGCCATCAATGCATTGATTTTTATTTTATGGGATGGCTGGTTTGCACGCACTGGAGTATGGGGATTCAACCCACAATATGTTTGGGCCATGCGTTTTAATGATCTGCCCTTGGAAGAGTGGAGCTTTTTTGTAGTGGTGCCTTATGCCAGTGTTTTTATTTACAAATGTTTGCAAGCTTACGTTACAAAAGAACCTTTCGCCAAAAACAAGCACCACATTACCTTATTTTTTTTGTTACTCACCTTTGTTGTGGCACTTTTTAGCAGCACCAAAACTTATACTTTTTACAATTGCTTAATTGCCTCGGTATTGCTGCTGATTCATTACTTATTTATAAAAAGTACCTGGATGGGATATTTTTGGCTGGCCTATTTCATCCATTTAATTCCCTTTTTTATTGTAAACGGTGTACTCACCGGTGCAGTTACTCCAGAACCTGTTGTTTGGTACAATGCAGATAAAATATTGGGGCCACGGCTTTATACCATCCCTATAGAAGATACCATTTATGCGTTAACTTGTTTGCTGTTACCCATCACCATAATGGAGTGGATTAACACCCGTTTAGCCCGCTAGTGGGCGTAAAGACAACGCAGCAATTTTTTCTGCCAATTCCAATTGTAAGGTTTCATCAAAAGGTTGATGAGCCAATAAGGTGTGTATTCCAGCAAGTGACGCACCTTCAATATTTGCAGCACTGTCATCAATAAATAAACATTCACTGGCCGTGTATCCTGCATGTGCTAGCAAATGCGCAAAAGCCTCTTGGTTAGGCTTACGTTGACCCATTTCAAAGCTATAATAAATGCGATTAAACAACCCATACCAATTTGAATTGGGATGAGCCGTTTGCAAATAATTGTGAAAATGGTGGATGTGTATGGGGTTAGTATTGCTAAACAAGCAGATGTGATAAGTTTCCTTAAGTGCAGCCAATGCTTGCAATCGTTGCATGGGTACATCAAGCAACATGGCATTCCAGGCCTTCTCTATTTCTTGTTCACTTGGTTTGTTATTCAATAAGTTTTTGATGGCGTTCAAAAACTGCGTTGCTGTTATTTTTCCAGTTTCTACATCTGTGAAAAGATGGTGATTTGCCGACAGTACTTCTTCGTTGCCACCCAGCTTTTTAAATGCCTCCAACGTGCGGTTTTGGTCTAGATTTAGGATTACTCCTCCCAAATCAAAGATTAGCGTTGTAATTTTTATCATGTAAAAAGTTGTATAACATGGTGCAAAAATATATGTTTGCAGTCCGTTTAAGCAAAAAAACACTGTTTATTTGTTTAAATGAGGTCTTTTAACGGTTTGGAGTTGTCCAAACCAGTTGAAAACCAGCTAAAAATATTGGAGTAATCCAAGGGCCTATAGCTCATTCGGTTAGAGCAACTGACTCATAATCAGTAGGTGCCTGGTTCGATCCCAGGTGGGCCCACTAAAACCTAGCGTCAGCTGGGTTTTTCTATGGGGTAAAATGAGGAGTAGGTGCCTGGTTCCCCCGATATGTATCGGGGCTGGTGGGCCCACTAAAACCTAGCGTCAGCTGGTTTTTTTTATGGGGTAAAATGAGAAGTAGGTGCCTGGTTCCCCCGATATGTATCGGGGCTGGTGGGCCCACTAAAATCCGACTTTAAGGTCGGATTTTTTTATGGGGTAAACCGCTCATTAATTATCACTAAATAGCTTAATGCCAAGATTTCATTGAAGCCCTCGCTTACTAAATTTTTTCCTTCCTCTTTATTTTACAAACTTCATATGCGGTAACCATAATTTTTACCGATAATTGAGTTTAATAAACAAACTTAACCTATGACAACATCCATCGTGTTACACCTCATTTCTGGGATAATCGGATACTTTTCTGGAAACAAAAAAATCAAAGACCAGCAATCGAAGGTAGATTACTCATTTGGCTCTACTGAGGCCCAACAAGCCAGGGCTTTATTGATGGAGAAAAAATACCACGAACTTGAACTGTTAATCCTAAACTTAAAACCCGAAATATTAACCGTAACTGCAGATTATTTAGCCCTAAGTTTGAAAACAACCGTTTTTAATGAGTGGCTGGAAAGCAGCAAAAATAAAGACGTTGCGCGGCTTTGTTTGGGTGTGCATTACCTGCATCAAGCTTGGATTTCCAGATCACATGCCAGGGGTAACCAAGTTTCAGAAGAACAAGCCAATGCCTTTTTTGAATACCAGGACCTGAGCATGGAACAGTTTTTAGACGTAAGCCCCGATTTTAAATGGATAACAGAAGTAAGAAGTCGGCTAATACGGCTAAATATGGGAATGGGTGATTTTGATATGGTACACGATTGTTTTGAAAGTGTAATATCAACTGACAGCAAACTGTTATGGCCATATGTGCATTACTGCGAAGCCATAGAGCCCAAGTGGGGTAGTGAGTTAACAACCGTTACCGAATTTATGAAGAGGATTCCTAGGGTTGCCATTATTCAATATGTTATTGAATTAAAGCTGATTTTAGATTCCCTTAAAATGGACGAAAATTACTTTGGAGGCACTATGGATGAACTTCGTAAAAAAGCGAAAACAACCGTTGAAAAAATTGATGCGGAAATTACCCTTACACCACTTAACTCCATCAACAAATACATGGTTTATGGCTACATCCAAGTAATTGCTGGTTTAATAAAAAATAAAAAACTAAGTCAAAAATATTTTGACATGGTAGCTGGCAATTATATGTTGTACCCTTATGGAATAAAGCAAGTGTGATGTGAATTTTGGTAATAAGCAATTGTATCCAATCAGTTTTTGCACATAGCCAAAACTGTCTGCAGGTTGCACGTGAGCCAAGGGTGATGTTATTATTGCTTGCAAAATATTAACTTGCTTGAGTTAGGTGGTAATTGAACAATGAAACAGGTTAGAGCAATAACAATACTTTCCATTTTAATTGGTATGGTTTTGAGCCTTAATGCTCAGCCCGAAGGACGCAAATGGGGCGGTTTTAAGTTTTTCAAATCTGCAGGTTCGGAGCGTGGGCAAAAAATTCAAACAGACATTAACGGCAATATCTATGCAGGAGGAGAATGTTCCATTCCGTTTATTATTGAAGCGGATACATTCCTTAATAATGGTTACCCTAGTAATCAATTCATCATCAAATACAATAGGCATGGCACAAAACAATGGATCAAACGCATGTCATCCCCTAATCTTTCTAAAATTACGGCTATTGAAGCTGATGCCGAGGAAAATGTATACGTTGTAGGAAGTTATCGCGATACGTTACGTATTGAACAGTTTGCGATATCATCACCGAAAACCACAAACCAGCCGGGATTTATAGCAAAAATAAACAGGCAAGGTGTCGTTCAGTGGTTGATAAGAATAGGCAATGGTGGAACCTCTAATGCAGCGGCAGCTAAAATTGCCTCCAATGGCAATCTCATTGTAGCAGGCAGTTTATTCGGTATTTCAAATACTTTTGGAACATTCAATCTTACAACCTTAGGTAACACCACAAACTTGTATATAACTGCTGTCTCACCGCAAGGCGTTTTTAATTGGGTCACCTATTCAAAAGGTAATGTTAACCAATTGTTTGATCTTGAAATAGACAGGAATGACAATATATTCATTTGTGGTGCACACTCTGCCAATATCACCTTTGACGGCATGAATTATATTATTGGTGTTCCAGAAGGCAGTTATGATGGGTACTTAATAAAAATGAATTCGTCAGGATCAATACTTTGGGGAAAAGGAATAGGTTCTGCGGCTACCGATATGGCCAAAAAACTTGCTACAGACAAAGATGGAAATTGTTTTGTTTATGGTTATTGGGGACAGGGCGGAAGTCAATACCAAGTCAAATTTGATTCAACACATGTATTGTCTAAAACACCAGGAAAAACATTCTCCTTCTTTCTTGCCAAATATCGTCCAGACGGCATCGTTGCTTGGGCACAAAAGTTTGATGAGTTTAATTCGTCAGGCGATTTACCACATGTTATAAAAACCGACCAACAAGGAAACTGCTACCTATCCGGACATTTTACAGGTGTTTGGTTTGGCCAAAATATTCAGGATACCATTTTGTTTTCAGGACCCTTTGCGCCTTATGAGGAAATTGCGATTCAGCAATTCCTGCCTGAGGGACAAAGAGGCTGGAATGTGTTAGCAGGTAACACTTCTTACGGAACTTATGAAAGAGTCGAAGATTTTTTGATTGATAGGCAAGGTGATGTTTTTATAGCGGCTATTCATGGAGGTTCTGATTCTCTAAGAATTGGCGATACCGCTGTTAAGAATGAAACATTTACCAATGTTTTTCTGGCCAAATTAGGATATAAAATGCAAAAAGCGGAGCCTCATCAACCCAATAATCAGCAAGCCTGTGCAGGTGATATGGTGGCCATTCCTTTTAGCGCAAATGATACCACTTTTGCAAACGGAAATGTTTTTACCTTACAATTATCTAACGCTACGGGCTTATTTAATAACCCTCTTAACCTTGGTACAAAAAACACCAATAAGTCTGACACCTTTTTTGTACAGATTCCCATTACACTGCCACAAGGGAGTGGTTATCGTTTTCGCATGAGTGCCAGCAATCCTGCTTTTACTTCGTTTGATAATGGGCAGGATTTTGCGGTGTATTCTTTACCTGAAATTCCAACCATTACTAGGAAAGATAGTACACTTACTTGCAATCAACTATCTACAACTTACCAATGGTATAAAAACGATACCACAATTGTTGGTGCAACAAATCGAACATATCTTGTCTCGCAAAATGGAACTTATAAAGTAAAGATTACAAATGCCAACGGCTGTTCAAGGCTATCGGATACCATAAGATTAATAATAAACACACCCGTTGGATTGGATGAAGCTGATAGGGATACCTATTTTAACATTTTTCCAAATCCAGTTTCATCAACTCTTTTTATACAAGCACCAAATCAGGATGAACCAATTTTTGTTGATTTATTTGGCAGACAAGTTCAGGTTGTATTTGCAAAAACCACTGAAGGATATATGGCAGATTTGACAACCTTAACTGATGGTGTTTATATCCTTAAATTCCATTTGAATGGTAAGGACTGGTATAGAAAAATTAGCGTAATAAAATAGTTAAACCGCAAAAGTGTAGCACAATTAAATCTAAGTGTGCTTATTCGACTAAATTATAAAGACGCCCTGTCATCAAACACGTTGAGTCAGCATTATGACTTTGATAGTTTACTATCACTGAAACAATAAGCCAAGCATATAAAACACCTATCACATTTTCGGGAGGTATCCGAGCCAAGAACAATTCTATTAAGTATTTACATCCACATTTTTTGCGATTCAGAATCTGTGAATGATGTAACTCTTTTGAAAAACTTTGTAATACTTGCCATAGCAGTGAACTACACCTTTGTGGGGTAAATATTTACAGATAAACCCAACATTATTAATGAAAAACTTTAAAGCCAATGTGTTGCATGCAACACTTATGATTGTTGCCATCTTTGGCGTATCATCATGTACGAATAACAAAACTAAAGATACCAAGGAGGTTGCCCAAGGACAAAATGAGCAAAAATATGAACGGAGCAACACCGAGAAGGATGCACAATTTTTAGTTAATGCTGCCGAAATTAGTCTTGAAGAAATTAGCCTCGGACAAATGGCACAACAAAAAGGAAACACAAGCCATGTAATGGATCTAGGCAGATTGATGGAAGAACAACACACCAAATCATTGGCTGATTTAACGGAGCTGGCAAAAACAAAAAATATTTCACTCCCCACTTCACAAACCGAAAATGGAAAAGTTGCTTATGAAACGTTAAACAAAAAATCAGGGAATGATTTTGGAATAGCATATAGCAACATGATGGTTAATGGACACAAAGATGCCATAGCGCTATTTGAAAAAGCATCTGTTGAATGCACTGACCTTGATATCAAAGTTTGGGCAACAGCCACACTTCCTGTATTAAGAACGCACCTTGAACAATCATTAATGTGCCAAAAACTATGCAAAAAAATGTAGTCATCCATTAAACAAAAAATAGCATGAATAACACTGAAAATCTGAATAACAAAGAAGCTATTGACAAACTAAAAAGTTTAGTAAATGATATTATCGTCTGCCTTTTCTGCACTGACTTAAAAACGAGCGATGGCTCTACATGCAGACCTATGAGTGCAATAAAAGTATGTGACCAAGGAAACATTTGGTTTTTCAGCGAAAAAAATAGCGATAAAAACAAAGCCATTGAAGCAGATAAAGAGGTACAGCTGTTTTTTGCGCACCCTGGAATAAGTAGTTACTTGGTTGTAAATGGTGAAGCATCAATAATCTTAGACAAAATCGACATTGAAGAATTGTGGACACCTGCTGCCAAAGTTTGGTTTAAAGAGGGTAAAGACGACCCCAATATTTCTATCATTAAGGTAACTCCTAATAACGCTTATTATTGGGATACAGATGGCAACCGTATGATAAACTTTTTGAAAATGGCCGCCTCCATTGTAACCAGAACAAATTTAGTTACGGGCAACCAAGGTAACTTAAAAGTATAATCTAAACACAAATGGCTTACATCAAGACAAACCCAGCAAACAATACTGATTCCATTAATATTTTTTACCAGGAGTATGGTACCGGAACACCTGTTATATTTATACATGGCTGGCCACTTAACCATGAAATGTGGGAATACCAATTGCTAGAAATATCCAAATACAATATTCGTTGCATAGCCTATGATAGAAGAGGATATGGCAAATCTGACCGCCCTTGGAAGGGTTATGATTACGATACACTTGCCGATGACTTACACGAATTGATTACCCAATTGAACCTGTTCAATGTTGTGCTTGTCGGTTTTTCAATGGGGGGAGGCGAAGTAGCCCGATATATTGGAAAGTATGGTGCGAACAAAATAGCTAAAGTGGCTTTTATAAGTTCTGTTACTCCATTCAGATTAATGACAGCAGACAATCCCGATGGCGCTGACAAAACCACATTTGATGCAACTATACAAAAAATCGAAAGTGATAGACCTGCTTTTCTCTCAGCGTTTGGCAAGAAGTTTTACGGAGCTGATCAGGTCAGTTCATCCGTTAGCCCAGCTTTATTAGATTGGAACCAGCTATTGTGCCTAACGAGTTCAGCAAAAGCAACCATTGATTGTGTACGTTCGTTTTCAGAAACTGATTTTAGGGATGACCTTAAAAAAATCAAAATTCCTACTTTAATTATTCATGGAGACGCTGACAGCATTGTTCCCATTAACGTATCAGGATATAAAACGGCTGCATTAATTCCGCATGCCCAATTTAAGGTATATAGAGATGCCCCGCACGGCTTATTTATTACAGAAAAAGAAAAACTAAATACTGACCTCATCGCATTTATCACTCATTCAGCATAGCGTTCAAATTTAATACACATTTAAAAACACAAACAGCATGGAAACAGAAAAAACAATTAAAGTGCTAAATACACTTATTACAATTAACAACGACAGGATTGAAGGTTATGAAACCGCTGCAAAAGAAACCGAAGAACAAGACCTAAAAACTTTGTTTGCAAAGTTTTCTGCTACAAGCCAAAAATGTAAACAAGAGTTAAAATCAGAAGTGACAAGACTTGGAGGCGAGCCAGCCGAAGGCACCTTGGTTTCGGGAAAATTTTTCAGGGTGTGGATGGACGTAAAAGCAGCCCTCACTGGCAAGGATCGTAAAGTCATTCTTAACTCATGCGAATATGGAGAAGATATGGCAAAAGATACTTACAAAAAAGTATTGGAAAGTGATTTAGAGGACCTGACTCCCAACCAGCAAACAATGATTAAGGCACAACACGCCCTGCTTGTTGCTGACCACGACAAAGTAAAAGCCTTAAGAAACGCTTTACCAGCCGCTTAAACAATGTTACCATACATTACCCAGATTATTTGCCTTCCCAACCACCGCTGGTTTAAAGCGCACAGGAGAAATTGTTGAAATGGCTTTACGGAAACGGTAATGTAAAAAGCAAAAGCACTAAAAGCTAAAGCAGGTAAACTGAATTAGCTTTTAGTGCTTTAATTTTTCATACAAAATTTACCCTTGGCTCCCCAGCCTTGGCATGCAGTCAATTCCTGCTTGCGGGACGTGTGGGAGCGGGGGCTGTGGTTAAATAGACTCTCTACTCCATCAAAAAATCCTCATAGCATAAAAGTACGAATCCCAAACCGAATAATACGCATCCTGCTAAATTCCATTTCTTCGTGGCATTCCATTCTGTTTGCTTTCTAAAATTTTTATATGTCCCATACGTTGTCCATATAGCCAATACATATATTGGCAATTTCATTAACATTCTTTTGGTTGTCATTGGGGTTTACATTTTGTTACTACAAAAGAAATCCTTTTTTTAGAAAAGCTATATCTTAAAACTACCGTTATTAGGTGGAATGTAAAAACGATTTCCCTCCGCTACCGCTAACCTGCTGCCCTTGGTGTACACTAAATTACATACAACCACCACCGCTTATGTGACAGGTTGTGTAATGCGTGTGTGCAATCACTATAATCTCCATTGCCATACTTAATCGGGCTTACATCACTGGCAGAACTCAATCTATCATATTCCGGTTTACTTATTATTTTTTATTTCTGCCGAGTGAAAGCACCACATTTTAATGTATTTTTGAACATGAAGCTACTGGTTTTAGCCCAACCCAAATGAAAAATATTGATAAAGAAAGTTTAGAAAACGCCTATCGTTTATTTGAATCCGGTGATATTGATAACATAGCAATAGGCACAACTGAAGGTTTAAAACAACTACACGACTATCTATTTAATGGATTATTTGATTTTGCAGGACAAATACGTACTAAAAACATATCCAAAGGTGGCTTTAGGTTTGCAAATGCCTTGTACCTGAATGAAATTTTGGTAAAGATTGAACAAATGCCTGAAAATAATTTTGAAGAGATTATTGCCAAATATGTAGAAATGAACATTGCACACCCCTTTATGGAAGGCAATGGAAGAACCATGCGCATTTGGTTGGATATGTTGCTAAAAGCTAAGCTTAAACAAGTGGTAAACTGGCAATATGTAGATAAACAACTTTACCTGCAAGCCATGGAAAGAAGCCCTATTAACGATTTGGAATTAAGAACATTATTGTTTGCCAATTTAACAAACGACATCCATAACAGAGACATCATTTTTAAGGGAATAGATCAGTCTTATTACTACGAAGGATACACCAAAGAAAACGATAATGAATGAGGTAAGTTTTTATGCTTACCCCTCCCTCCCGCTAACCTGCCGTCCTTGCTGTCGCGGACCTGTGTTCCGTGACATACCTTAAATAATTACATACAACCATTACCCCTTGCGGGATGCGCGTTAACTAGAGCAATTTAACTTTGTATATATTAAATACCAAAACATCGGCTAATTTGCATGCGCTTAATAAATGCGCGTGAGCAGGGATATACTTATTTCATCTTAAAAAACGTTCTATACTCAGATTACAAATTGAATACGATGCTGAACAAAACAACTCCTTTTATATTTCTGTTGATTGCATTAACAATCCTCTCCTCAATATCCTGCAAAGGGGATAACAAAAAGAAATTATCTAAAGAAACAATGGAATTAGTACTTGTTGGATTTCCAGAACAACTAGATGTCGATAACATAACAAAAATGGGTGCACAAGCATATTTTTGTTATGAAAAGACTGATACAATTAGCATAAAATCTTGCTCATACTTAAATGATATAACAGGAGAGCCCATTGTGCCAGTTACATGCGAATATGGCAAGCTGAGACTAAAACAAGAGCAAAAAGACCAATTTGATTATTTTATAAACCTTGCAAAAACAACGCCTTCAGGAGAGTTAAATACAGAACCAAATAAAGAATGCTATTGTGATTTATTTGGTCTATGGCTTGCAATCTATACAAGCGAATACAACTCTAAAAAGTACTATATTTTTGATTGTTGCAATATACCCGATAGTGTATATAGTTTATGCAGTCAGTTGCATTGGCTAAAAGTTAATGGCAGTTTACCTAATAGATTAAACAATATCTTTATATCTACCGATTCGATAGTTGATGTGGCGACTGGTGTTCTAAGCAATGAAATAAAGAAACGAAGGGAGAGGCTCAAACGACCTAGCATTAAAAATGTGAATTCGCATTAATGTTGAAAACAAAATTTTCCCTCACACCCGCTAACATGCCGCCCGTGGTGTACACCAAATTACCACATACAACCAGCCCCGCTTGCGGGGTGTTCAAGTTTTTAGACAAATAATTACTGATTAATTCTCGTCTAAACTAAAAACATATAGATTTATCTAAGATTTTAGTGTTAATAATTTGGTTATACACATGCCAAAAGCCTTGTTGAATATGACTGTGGAAGGTTGGCAAAAATAAGGGTGTGGAAAATGCAGCTTGATTGGGAACGCTTTGAAGTAGAAATTTGACGAATGATAAAACCTAATAAAAAGTCCCGCAGGTTTGTCGCTGCGAGACTTCATGTTTTAGTAAGGTTGCACATAGAGATTGTTGTCGTTTTAACACTTATTGTTTCTCACCTTAGCTAAAGACTACAAATTAGCCCTGATGTTTCAGCATCGGGGCTTTTTGTTTAATATATGGCGCAATATGATTCAATTGATTAATATTTCCAATCATTTATTTTCTGCTTTTTCTATTCCTTTATTTACAAGGCTTTCGACATGTGTGGAAATGTTAATTATCAAAAATCTACTTCTCATCTAGCTAAATCTATAAATACCGCACAAATGTAGCTGCTTTAATTTAGTATAATTAGGAGTAACTACTTTTATCCACTTAATCCTACACTAGTCCACATGCATTATAAATGTGCGTGAGCGGGGAGGGATGTGGGGGAGCGGGGAAAGTATTTATAACAATAAATGTCTTATTGGATAAATTTGTGTCAATACATCTAAGAATTAATCATAGACATAAGTTATATGTAATGGCGGCCACATTAGAAAAAATAATATCTAACCCTATAAATAAAAAGGTATTAAAATTCCTTGACATAGAGGAAAAAGAGGAACATTCACTTACTTGGTTCGAAGAAAAAAACTATTTAGCCAGTGAAGGGCTGAAAGACTTCCTGGAAATTAATGTGCCCGCTAACTCTAAATTTATACTTGATAATTTTGGAGTTATTGTTTTGCCTAGCTCTGGGGAAATAATTGCATTTCATTTTGGGAGGAACGAAATTGCTTTCAAAATTCTAAATTCACATCTCTACCGAAATAATTACATGCACATAAGAAAAGGACTAATTAGAAATTTAAACCTACGTAATGCCTTTAAAGTATCTCTTGGTTATTTTTCAAATATCTATAATGATGCTAATACAATAGTTGATATACGTAAATTAGGAAGTGAATGGGCGCTTTCAATATATTTTCCAGGAGAAGCACAAGAATTAATTACAGAATTCTATAATCAGCAAGAGAATTTTTGACTATTTAAAATAGCACCCATTCTCGCACGCAATAAGCCCCGCTTGCGGGATATTCGGGAGTGGGATTTTGTTTCTTTGCCATTCAAGTTTTTTTTGTCTAAAATTGTATTCTTTATAATTGTTATGATGACAATTGTGATTTACATCCCCTATCGAAAAATTATAACTAATTAACTAACGAACATGAAAAAAATAGCAAGTCTTTTATTGTTGATTGCTTTATCTACAATAAACTTATTTGGACAAGATGCCTTAACTTATTCGAAGATTATCTCTACTGACAGCGTTGGAAAGGCAAAATTATTTTCAATAATTAATGAATGGTTCGCTACGACTTACAATTCTGCAAATGACGTAATTCAAATGACTGACAAAGAAGAAGGCGTAATTATCGGTTCTGGATCTATGAGTTATAGTTATGGAAAAATGGCATATCAATGCTATGAAGGATTTATCAAGTACACAATAAAAGTTTATATAAAAGACAACAGATACAAAGTTGAACTAACAAACTTTATCCATTCTGTGAAACAAGGAAATTCCTCTTTATGTTCGTTAGGGACAATTACTAATTCCGAAGAATTCACAACAACAGGCATGTCTAAAAATTATCATAATACTACATGGAATGACATTAAGATTAAAGTTGAGCAATATTCAACTCAACTAATCGACTCATTAGATAAGAAAACTAAAAATATCAAATCGGACAACGATAAAAGTGGTTGGTAAGCAAAACCACGCACTTGTTATGCTCTTTAGTTTAAGCGCATTTATAATGAGGGTAAACAGTTCACTTTCAAAATGATATCAAACTAAGTTCATTAGTTATAATGGGATGCTGCACCTTAGTTTATTTATAGCTTAAAGCCGTGAGAGAGTTCGTCATTATTTTAAGAAGTCAAACTCCAACTTAAACAAATCATAGTAACGCCTAAAACTAGTGTCACTTAATGACTTGTATTCAATACTTTTCGCATCTTTTAAAAACGGAATTTTAGGTACAAAAGCTTTATTTTCATCACAAAATTTTATAAATGCCATATACTCATTAAGCAATTTTCTATAAATCTTTTTCTTTAATAATTCAATTTCTACTTCTATAAGTTTAGATTGACTTATCTCTTCGAGTAAAAGTTTAACATTTCCATAGAAAAAATCTACTCCATTCATTGTGATCAATTGATTAAGAAAAAGAATCTCTCCAAAATAGGATCTTTCTTTAAGAGTACTGTAATTAATAGAATTGTTATTTTCAAAACTCTCTAAGTCCTTTAAAAAATGCTCATCTTTACAAAGGCGTGCTAAAGAATTATTGACTTCTCTCACGTAATTTAAAGCATGAATTTCATGATTTATTTTTAAAGTCCTTGAATCAAGTATTACTCCTCTTGCCTCATTTAGTAAATCTTCTATTTCTCCTTCAAAATGTGGCTTAATTGTTTGACTTAATATAATGTCATTTTGTTTTATTGTATTAATAAGTGCCCATGCATAAATTACTGTTGCTATTATAGTTAATATAGGAGTTATTATATTATTAAATTCTTCTGATTTAGGCTCTTTGTAAACACACCAAATAACAATACCCAAAAGAATTATTAGAGCAAACCCTATAAGGAAATAGTTATACTTCTGCTTCATAAAATTAAATTTAATAGGGAAAATAGGGGAAAATCATTTGGAATCCAACCCGCAATTTACGTGAATTTATAATGCGAATTTGTGTTACCAGCACTTCACTTCTTCAACTTCTCATCCTTATAAATCGTTTTTAACAATTCGCAAGGGTCAACATCAATGGCTAGTGCAATTAAGTAAAGTTCTCTCGCCCGTAAATGCGAACCTGTATTTAAAGTCAATTCGCTCAATCTTGAAGCACTAATTTCCGTTTTCCTTGCAATCTCTGCTTTGTTTATTGATTTTTTGGCCAAATAAAGTCCTAATGCTGTCATAATATCCAGTTTTTCAGTTGATAAAGTTAGAATATCTAATGATTTATCAACATATTCAGTAAGCCGTTTTGGAATTTCAAAAGAATATCAATAATTTTATACCGAAATTCTACATAAGTCTAACGAATATCAATAAACATGAAAACGCCCAAAAACCTCATCATTCACCTATTGGTGCAAGACATGAAACACGAACAACTCATTGGTGGCCTCACCAACCTGGGTTTTGAAAGCCAACAACACACCCTGGATATTATGGCGGTGGTAAGTGGTTTAATGCACATCGCACCCGAAAAACTCAGTTGGCATTGGTGCGATGCCTACATGGCCGCCATTAAACAAGCCCGCCAATACCCCATTACTGCGGATGGGCAAAACCTGCTGCCATTGGCGGAACAATGTTTTGCCGTTTTGGAAACTTGCGCGTAACACCATGCGCTGCATTGGCTTTAATAAGCCTTGCTAACAATGATGTAACCATTTTTTTACCACACTTTATGGGCACAAAGTTTTTTTATTCGCCTGTAAAACCAATATTTGCGGCACTTTTTACAACCATACTTAAATAAAAACATGACAACTACAACCAACATTGCAGTAGCCAAAGGAGATGGCATTGGGCCGGAAATTATGGATGCCGTATTGCGCATTTTTAACGCAGCCAACGTGCCACTAACTTATGAATTTATTGAAATGGGCAAAACCTATTTTGAACAAGGCCACGGAACAGGCATGACCCCTGCCGCCAAAGAAACGGTTGAACGTTTGGGCATTTTGTTTAAAGGGCCTATGGAAACACCTAAAGGCAAAGGCATGAAAAGCATTAACGTTACCGCACGCAAAACTTGGAGCACTTATGCCAACCGCAGGCATTTCCAAAGTTTACCGGGGGTTGATACCGTGTTTAGCCGCGCAGGCATTCCGGTAGATATTACCATTGTGCGCGAAAACATTGAAGGCACTTATGGTGGTATTGAGCATTTAAACACGCATGATGTGGCCATTTGCCGCAGAATTATTACCCGCCCAGGCAGCGAACAAGTAATCCGTTTTGCTTTTGAAATGGCCCGCAAAGAAGGCTTTACCAAAGTTACTTGCGCCCACAAGGCCAATATCATGAAACTTACGGATGGCTTATTTTTAGAAACGTTTCAAAAAGTAGCCACTGAATACCCTGAAATTAACGCCAACGATATTATTGTGGATGATTTGGCCATGAAATTGGTGGCTCGTCCGCAAGAGTTTCAAATTGTGGTGTTAACCAACTTGCAAGGCGATATTATGAGTGATTTGTGTGCCGGACTTGTTGGTGGTTTGGGCTTTGCCCCATCGGCAAACATTGGCGATAACATTTCTATTTTTGAGGCCGTGCATGGCACCGCACCTGATATTGCAGGGAAATTTTTGGCAAATCCAACCTCGTTGTTGTTAAGCGGATTAATGATGTTAAGGCACTTGGGTTATGTACACCAAGCAGCTAACATTGAAAATGCATTGCGTTACACCTTAGAGCAAGGCGCACGCACAGGCGATTTTGGCGATAGAACCATTACCGCCCTTGGCACCAATGAGTTTGCTGATAGCATCATCAACAACTTGGGCAAAAACCCTGAATTCTCAAAACCACGTGTAGCCGTTGATGGGGTGGCATTGTTTGTTAAACCAGCTCCACCAGCAGCACAACGCATGATGGAAACTGTTGACAATACTTCAAGAGAAATTGTAGGCGTTGACTTTTTTATAGAAAGCAATTTACGTGGGGATGAATTGGCTGAAAAATTACAACCGCTGGTTGCTGCTAACCACAAGTTGGTGATGATTAGTAACCGTGGCACCATGGTGTGGCCAACAGGTTCTGTTTTTACAGAGTGTGTAGATCATTACCGGGTGCGTGTGGAAGGCAACATGAGCCAAAGAGATATTTTCAACCTATTGGCTGATGTATCAGATCATTTTTATGTTCCCTCGCACGAGGTATTGCGCAACTACGATGGTAAACCAGGCTTCTCTTTAGCCCAAGGCCAGTAAGGTGTAGATAAATATTTAAGCCCCGTTATTGTAAAATTTAACGGGGTTTTTTATTTTAGTGTTTTTAAGTGTAACCGTATGAGTGAAGATTTGTTAAAAACCAATGCCATTAAATTTTGGGCCGAAGATGATAGACCACGCGAAAAAATGCTCCTCAAAGGCATTCATGCGTTAAGCGATGCAGAACTGCTGGCCATATTAATTGCCACGGGTACAAAAAACGAAAGTGCTTTAGGATTGGGCAAACAAGTGCTTACACTTACCCAAAACAACTTAAACCAACTGGGTAAATTAAGCGTAAAGGATTTGCAAAAAGTAAAAGGCATAGGCATTGCAAAAGCCATTACCATTAGTGCCGCTTTAGAGCTGGGCCGCAGGCGTAAGCTGGAAGATGCGCAAATAAGCGTTACCATAAAAACCAGCAAACAAGCCTTTTTGTATTTTGAACCTCGCCTAAACGATTTGCGGCATGAGGAATTTTGGGTGGCCTATTTGGGCAGAAACCACAAATTAATTGAGGTAAAAAAAATCAGTGAAGGTGGCGTGAGCGGCACTGTTGCCGACCCCAAAATTATTTTTAAACACGCCATTGATTTAATGGCCTCCTCCATTGTATTGTCGCACAACCACCCTTCAGGCAGCCTTAAACCCAGCGATGCTGATATACAGCTTACTAAAAAAATAATTCGGGCAGGAAAAGTATTGGATGTTTATGTAATGGACCACATTATTATTGGTGATAGGGATTATTACAGTTTTGCCGATAACGACCAAATGAATGCCTGATTATTGACTGAACAATAGTTTAGTTCCCTAATTGGCTAATATTTCTATCTTTGCGCCCGTTAAATTTATGGACAGAAAAGTTAGAGTTCGTTTTGCACCAAGCCCTACGGGAGCATTACACATTGGCGGTGTTCGCACAGCCTTATACAATTATTTGTTTGCCAAAAAACATGGTGGCGATTTTTTAATCCGCATTGAAGATACAGACCAAACACGTTATGTACCCGGAGCGGAAGAGTATATTATTGAAGCCTTAAAGTGGGTGGGCATTGATGCCAATGAAGGTATTGGTTTTGGTGATGGCCCTCATGCACCTTACCGCCAAAGCGAGCGTAAGCCCATGTATAAACAATACGCCATGCAATTGATTGAAGCTGGTTATGCGTATTATGCGTTTGATACAGCCGAAGATTTGGACGCCATGCGCGAGCGGTTAAAAGCCAGCAACGTGGATAGTAAGTATGATGCCATTACCCGCATGGCCATGAAAAACTCACTCACCATGCCAGAAGATGAAGTGAAAAGAAAATTGGAGGCGAATGAGCCTTATGTGGTGCGCATAAAATTACCTAAAAAGGATGATGTAAAATTTTATGATGAAATACGCGGCTGGGTAAACTTTAACACCGCACAAATGGATGATAAGGTGTTGTACAAAAGTGATGGCATGCCTACTTACCATTTGGCCAATGTGGTGGATGATTATTTGATGAATATTTCGCACGTAATCCGTGGTGAAGAGTGGTTACCATCTGCACCATTGCATGTGTTGTTATACCGTTATTTGGGTTGGGAAGAGGTGATGCCAAAATTTGCCCACTTGCCTTTGTTGTTAAAACCAGAAGGTAATGGCAAACTGAGCAAACGTGATGGTGATAGGCTTGGTTTCCCAGTTTTTCCGTTGGAGTGGAAAGACCCCAACACAGGAGAAATCAGCAGTGGTTACCGCGAAAATGGCTACTTGCCAGAAGCTGTGGTAAACTTGCTTGCATTTTTAGGTTGGAATCCTGGCACTACACAAGAAATATTTAGCAAACAAGAGTTGGTTGATGCCTTTTCTTTGGAGCGTGTAAGTAAATCTGGTGCGAAGTTCGACCAAAACAAAGCCAAGTGGTTTAACCAACAATATGTAAGGCATACCAGTGATGCCATTCTTGCAGAAGCCCTAAAAAAGGATGTGGCTGCGCAAGGATTAACGTTTAGTGATGAGTACATCACAGCCGTTTGTGCCTTAATAAAAGAGAAAATCAGTTTTATTAAAGAGTTGTGGGAAATGGGAAGCTACTTTTTTATCGACCCAGTTACGTATGATGAAACAGTAATTAGCAAACGTTGGAACGATAAAAGCCCATTGGTTATACAAGATTTAATACAATTGGTACGCCCTGTTGAGCAATTTGATGCTGCCGCTTTTGAAGCTTGTTATAATGAAGCACTCACTAAAAATGGGGTAAGCAATAAAGAGTTTCTTCAACTGCTGAGGGTTTGTTTAAGCGGTGTGGCAGGCGGTCCTCCAATTTTTGATATGGCCGCTTTATTTGGCAAAACGGTTACACTAAATCGTTTGCAATCTGCGTTAGATAAAATCAATAAATAGCATGAAACAGTTGATGCCTTTTTTGCTTCTTGTGGTGTTTGCTTCCTGCAACCTCACCAAGTTTGATCATTACCCGGGTGTTGCCCAAAAGGAGTTTCCAACAACTCTTCAGGGAACATATCAACTGGTGTTGCCGCAAGGTTTTAGTTTGTTAAACAAAACAAAACCGGGTGATACCTTGATGCTAAAAATTGGCAAAAACTTCACCAATGATTTAATGGGCAATGCGGCTCAAAAAAAACTGGATTCATCGTATGTGCTTTCGTGGGTTAACCAAAAGTACCATGTGCTTTCAGTAAAAGATGAAACCCATGTTGACTATTGGAATTGTTTTGTGTTGATTCCCCAAAAAGGAAACTTGCGCTTGTACCCTGTTACTGATGCAGCTGATAAAAGAACCCAGAAAAAATACTTTAATGCCCATTTTTTGAGCCTTAAAAACGAAACAGATAGCGTTTTTGCATATTCCCAACATGACTCGGCTTTTGTTCGGTATTTTGAGAAAGAAATGAAACAACAAGACGGGATTAAGTTTACCAAGCTAATCCCTGCTAAAGTTGGCGTAAAAAAATAAACATGAGTGGCCATTATGGCCAACTTTTTTCTTAGGTTTTATCCTGTAAAAAGCCCTTTATATTGCTAATAATTGCCTTACAACATAATCAGTCACTTCTTTTGGCATTTAACAAGGCTTCACCTCCTGTTTTGCATGATAGTTGTGTATAACTTATTTCAATTTTGCCTGTTTAACTTTTTATTGTTGCACTGCAAAACTTGAAACTATTTTTATCATTATAAAAACATTAAAATTTAACAGAACAGAATGACAACCAATGCTATGAGTCAAAATATTGCCACTAAAATTGAACAAAGTATTCTTTACATCACCATTACCAGAGAGAGTAAACTGAATGCGCTTAATATTCAAACCCTAAAAGATATTAAAGAAGCCGTATTGGCTATTTATGAAAACGATGAAGTTAAAGGGGTAATTCTTACTGGTTCAGGCCAAAAAGCATTTGCCGCAGGAGCTGATATTAGTGAATTTGCCAACTTTAACATAGAAGAAGGCACACGCATGAGCGCTGAAGGACATGCGGTATTAAATGCCATTGAAAGATGCCCTAAGCCAGTTATTGCTGCCGTTAATGGATTTGCTTTAGGTGGCGGTAATGAGTTGGCCATGGCTTGCCATATTCGTGTAGCAGCCGAAAACGCCAAATTTGGACAACCTGAGGTAAACCTTGGCATTACTCCTGGTTATGCTGGCACACAACGTTTGGCCCAATTAATTGGTAAAGGCCGTGCATTGGAGTTTTTAATGACTGCTGATATTATGAATGCTCAGGATGCTTACCGCATGGGATTGGTAAACCATATTGTTCCGCAAGACCAACTGATTGCAAAGTGCGAAGAGATTTTGGGTAAGATTAAGCATAAGTCTCCTTTGGCTATTGCTTCTGTTATCCGTTGTGTAAATGCACATTACGAGAAAAAATTAGACGGGAATAACGTAGAAATTAACGAGTTCGGTAATTTCTTTGGCTCAGAAGACTTTAAAGAAGGCACTCAAGCGTTTATGGAAAAACGTGCCGCTGATTTTAAAGGAAAATAAACAAAAAAGAGTATTTAGAAATCGGTTATTGCTGAAAGGTAATAACCGATTTTTTTTGTAGTTATGAAAGACCTGTCCACTTCTTACATTGTTCGTACAATTCTTTCAAGTAATCGGCATCGTTTAATATACTATTGCACATTCGTTGCTTTTTATTGAACCAATGCGTTCCGCTTTCAAACGTAGGCTCATCAATTAAGTGTACAAATGTTGATATGGCTTTTTGAGGTCCTTTTAATAAACCTGTTGCCAATGCTAATCCAACAAACGGAAGGGTTAATATTCTAAACAACTCTCCATAATTTCTATTCGATAAATTGGTGCTTACTGCACCTGGGTCAATGCTGGCAAACAGCACATGAGGATGAACACCTGCCATGTATTTGCTCATGGCCATTTGGGCCAGTTTGCTTTCGCGGTAGCTAACTAGGCCGTCATAAGCACTTTCCTTTATCAAGGCTATCGCCATTAGTTTATCCAACTGCCTGATGGTGGCTTTTTCTGCGCCAATAGAAGTATTAAACAACACCTTCGCGCCCGTGCTGTTTTTTAAACTAGGCATCAGCAAATTTGTCAATAAAAATTGGCTCAGGAAATTCACTTGAAACTGTTGTTCAAATTTTTGTTGGGTAACCAAATAGGGCGTGTTTTTTACCCCAGCATTACAAACAACCACATCAATGGTTTGATACAAGTTAATCACCTGATGTGCTGCTTGCCGAACAGAATGCAAATTGTTTAAGTTGACCCCAATAAAATCTATTTTGCCTAAACCAAATGCATGATTGTATTCACTTAATTTCTGAATGCGTGCTTTGTTATGCTCGTTGTCTCTGCACAACGCAATAATGTGATGGCCTTGTTTTGTAAGCACCTTAGTAAGCGCAAAGCCAATTCCACTATTAGCTCCGGTAATAACAATTGTTTTGCCCATATAATGAATCCTAACCCTAAAACAAATTTAAGGTTGTTTGTGAATATTGCTAACTTATTCTGCTATGGGAACTTAGGGAATTTTTTAAAATCAGGTTTACGTTTTTCTAAAAATGAGTTTTTACCCTCTTTGGCCTCATCACTTAAGTAATAAAGTAAGGTGCTGTTTCCAGCCAACTCTTGTATGCCAGCCTGTCCATCAAGTTCTGCATTGAATGAGCTCTTCAGCATTCTCAACGCAATGGGGCTTTTTTCCATTATTTTTCTGCACCAGTTTACGGTTTCTTCTTCCAGCATTTCTAACGGAACCACTTTGTTTACTAACCCCATGTCCAAGGCTTCCTGCGCATTGTACTGGTCGCATAAAAACCAAATTTCCCTTGCCTTTTTCTGGCCTACAATACGCGCCAAATAACCTGCTCCAAAGCCTCCGTCAAAGCTGCCCACATTTGGGCCTGTTTGTCCGAACCTGGCATTTTCAGCAGCTACGGTTAAATCACAAATTACATGCAATACATGGCCACCACCAATTGCCCAACCTGCTACCATGGCAATTACGGGCTTAGGTATCCTGCGAATTTGCATTTGAAAATCCAGTACATTTAAGCGTGGTACACCATCATCTCCTACATAACCACCATGCCCCCTTACACTTTGGTCGCCACCGCTGCAAAAGGCTTTTCCTCCTTCACCAGTTAATATCACACAATAAACCTGCTCATCTTGTCTGGCCATTTCCATTGCCTCACTCATTTCTTTTACCGTTAACGGGGTAAAAGCATTGTGTTTTTCTGGTCTGTTAATGCTGATTTTTGCAATACCATCCAAAAAGGAATATTTAATTTCCTTGTATTCTTTAATTGTTTTCCAGTTGAATTTACTTTCCATGTTTATATCGAAATGTTTTTAAATTTTTTAAATAGTTGCGCGTTTTTTGTCATATCAAACTTTAACTCCAACAAGGCTGCTTTCCCCAATGGGTTAAAAAAACCAGCCAGCAAAGCGTCAAGGGTATCTTTATTGTCGCAAAAGTAATATTCTAATCCACTTACTTGTGCAATACCTTTAATATTTTGCTGGTGTGGTGTGGTAAAATATTGCTCGTATTCCTGCACAGAAGTAGGTCCATCAATTAAGGTAAAAATGCCGCCTCCATTGTTGTTAAACACAATTATACGCAGGTTATCTGGCAGTGTTTGTTGCCACAGTGCATTTTTATCATACAAAAACGCCAAATCTCCTGTGAGCAAAATAGTTGGCCTTTGGTTAACCAATGCAGCTCCAACGGCTGTGCTGGTGCAGCCATCTATGCCACTAGCCCCCCTGTTTGCATTTACCAATACACTTGCGGGCAATTGGCCCGATAAACTGGCATAACGCACCACACTGCTATTGGCCAAATGGAGTTGTGATGCATCTGGTAATTGTTCCAATATTTTAGCCGTTGCCTGCAATTCATTCCAACCAGATTGTTGGATAAACGAGTTAACTTTTGATGCAAGTTGGTTTGAGTAATGCATCCATTTTGCGCGAAAGTTACTTTGGGAATGCGGTGTTAAATGAACTAAATCCCTCAATACTTCGCCTGCAGGTGCTTCAACAACTCCTGTTAAATTGCCATAAGTATCTATGCGTTCAGGCTCTGACTTTATGCGAATATGCCAAACCGGTTTTTGCGTTTTTAACCAATTCTTCAAACTTTTTGATAACACAGAACCGCCCATGCTCAATATTAAATCGGGCTTTAAGCTGTTTAAAGCAGCAGAATCAAGGCTACTCAATAGTTGGTCAAAATATGCAGTAGTGTTGTACGGGTGCTGGTTACTGGCCACATCAGCGAGAACAACCACGTCTGGTTGTTCCCTCAATTTCCGTAGCGGTGTAATTAAATCAGCATTTATTGGCCCTTCGCCAATAATAACCAACTTCCTTTTAGCTTCTAGCCATGCCTTGTTCAAGCCAATCTGTTGGCTGTAAGCATTGTTTTTGGGCGTTTTAACCGATTTAATCCAATTGGTTATTTTTTGCTCTAATGCCACATCACCCCCCATGGTTTGACTGCCTGAGTACAATGGCTCATCAAGTGGAATGTTAAAATGTGCCACACCCTTAGTTTGTTCTGTAATTAACCGAATGGCTGCTGCTATTTGTACTGCAAGCCCCTTGTATTCACTTTCCTTGTAGGTGGTTTTAAAAGAGGAAAAAACACGTGCATGACTGCCATACAAATGTTGTTGGTTAATCATTTGGCCATCTTGTTGGTTAAGCAAGTGCGGGGGTCTATCAGCGGTAAGTACCAACAAAGGTATTTTCCTAAAATGCGCTTCTGCAATTGCAGGGAGATAATTTGCAGCGGCAGTACCAGAGGTGCAAATTAAGATAACCGGTTGTTGCGTAGCATAGGCCATGCCCATGGCTTGATAAGCCGCACTTCGTTCATCAACTACAGTGTGAATATTAAAACTGGCTTGCCTTGCAAATGCATGAACCAAAGGTGCCGATCTGGATCCAGGACTAAGCACGATGTGCTTAATTCCCATTGTTTTACATACTGTTGCCAGCACATTAAGGTGTAAATGCATGGATGGTGGTTTGTTTATATAATTTTTGCTTACTATTTCGTTCAATAAATTAAACAATCCGTCAAAAATATCGTTTACAATGGGGTTTGAAAAACAAAATGATTGCGTATTTTTGAAACTTTAACATATTTTTATAATAATCTCTTCTGTAAATACCGATGAAAAAGAAACTATTGTTACTTGTATTTAACGCTTTTTGCCTCATAGGGTTTGCTCAAATACAAAATCCTGAGGAAAATAGTGGTGGATATGGCTTTGGCAACCCAGACAGCACACAAAAGGAACAGGAGCTTGATGAAAATGGCAATCCGATTGAAGCGGGTTCTGAGGGCGGTACTAAGGCTAAGCCATTTGAGCGCATTGTGTTGAACATTGATTCGGTAACCAACCTGATTACTTATTACGGAGTAGTTGAGCAAGAAGAAAGTGGCTCTGACTCACTTTATACAAGAGCGAAACGTTGGGCTCAGATGCGTTTTGGCAAAAACGAAAAGGGGTTGTTTGAGATAGATAAGAAAAACCAAAAACTAGTGATTAATGCAGTGTTAACCGCATATAATTATGGAAGTAAATATACCAAAAGGGACATTGGCAAATACCAGTTTAAAATGACTGTTTGGATTAAAGAGGGGCGTTACAAATACCAAATGAGTAATTTTGTACACGTTGGTGTGAAACCCAATAATGGAGACCCTACCAGAAATTATTTTGAATATTATTACACTTCAACTAAAGCAGTAAAAATTTACGATAAGATTTTAAGAGATGCAGACATGGATATTACAAAGTTGATGGCTGATTTTACCAAAAACATGAAAGATCCAGTTATAGTAGATGAAGAAGATTGGTAAACTATTATTAATATGAGCGTTTTAAAAGAGCCACATTGCCATTAGCAATGTGGCTCTTTTAGTTAAAACTTGTATGTTAACGTTACAAAAAAGTTGCGTGATGCCGCTGCAAAAAAGGCTGGGGAAGTTCCTATCTGGTTACTGTTGTTTATGGTATTTGAGCCATAAGCAATACTGCCTGATGGAGCATATAATTGGTTGGTAATATTGTTTACACGCATTGAAACTGACGGTTCACCTATTTTAACCCATTGCTTTAAAGAGAAAGCCAGTTGTGTGTCAACAAACCAAAAACTTTCTATTAATGCATTTCTATTCTCTGTATTATCAAGATACTGCTCCGATACATACCTGCCTATTGCCTCAACAAAAACTCCCTTACTTAGGGTTAACCGCATTCCTTGGTTAATAATCACTGATGGGGTTAAGGCTGGGGTTGTGTGTTTAAACACAATAGCTGTATCTGTAAAATCCTCCTTGGTGTAGAACTGTTTTATCTCTTTAATGGTGTTTACAGAAAACATGCTGTTGTGTGTAAATGAAATAAATTTGTTCAAGGTATAATCAATGGAAAACTCTATACCATTCCTTTGCGAAGATGGTACATTGGTGGTGGTGCTATAGCCAAATGAGTTTATTTGACCTGTATTGAGAATCTGGTTGGTAAACTTCATCATAAATACATTTGCATGGATGGTTATGTTTTTCTTTACATAATCTATACCAGCTTCTATGTCCAGCACTTGCTCGGGTTTTATATCATTTTGTTTTACGTTACGCGTTGCAAAATCATCTTGAAAATAATCAAACCTTGTTGGCTCTCTGCGTGTGCTTCCCGCAAACAAATAGATACTGGTTTGAGGCTTAATGTCGTATCTAAACCCTACCTTAGGATTAAAAAACAACCATTGCATATCTTCCACCAAAAAGTCATCGCGCCTAATTGCTAAATCCTTCCCTTTGTATTTAAAGCTGGTATGCCTCAATTGCATATCTGCAAAAAAATGTACTTGGCTGCTTAAGTTGTAATTTATCTTGGCAAATCCGCTAGCCTCTGTTTTATAGCCCGTATTAAAATAGGCTTGATGCTTATTTAATGGTTGCCCTGGTAACACCCTTGCCCATTTCACTTCCATAAAATGATCGCTGCTAAAGCTGTTTACATGTGTGCCAAACTGTAACATCCAGTTTTTTTTCTGATAAAAATAGTTGATAAATGCTCCATAAAAATGTTGGTTTAATCGGTATGAAGCCATTACATCAGTATCTTTAATGGTGTCTTGTCCAATAATCACATCAGGTAAATTAAAATAACTAAGCGGAGTGAATCCAGGGGCGGCAAAGTAATTTTCAAACTGAGGAGCATTGCTTCGCACATAATAAGCCGAAGCTGATAAACTGCTGTATTTATTGATGGTATTGGTCCATTGCAACTGGTAAAATGTTTGTTTAAAAGCATCTTGCTCACCTTGCGTAAATGGATTGCTTTTGCGGTTGTCTTTATATGTTTTTTCATCCACACCCAAATAACTGAGTTGCGACTTGCTATGCCCATCAATGATGTTCATCAACCACCGATTTTTCTTTCCGTAATAAGCAGCACTCAACTGCATGCTGTTAATTTCTGCTGCACTATTTTTCCTGTATCCATCTGTGCTCACCTGCGAAATCCGCCCATAAAACGCCACCTTACCAGCCAATAATCCAGTATGGTAATTGGCTGTTAAACGCCTGCTGTTAAATGACCCTACACCTGTATTGATTTCTACTTGTGACGACTCAGCAGGTAACTGAGTTTGTACGTGTATGCTTCCTGCAAATGATGCAGTGCCATTAGAACTGGTGCCTACTCCGCGTTGCACCTGAATACTTTGTGCACTACTCGCTAAATCAGCAAAGTTATTGGTAAATACACCTTGATTTTCTGGGTCATTAACGGGGATGCCGTTAATGGTAAAGTTGATTCTTGTTGCGTCAAGTCCACGCAGACGGTAAGCACTGTATCCTATTCCTGTGCCATTATCGCTGTACGCATTAAATGAAGGTGTTGAACAAAGCAAGGTGGGGATATCTGCACCATAATACCGCTGTTTAATTTGCGCTCTTGATAAATTAATTTGTGTTACCGGATACGTTGGTTTTGCCAGCACGGCAGACACAACAAGGGAATCTAAAGACCGTTTGTTGTTTGTTGAATCGGTTTGCGCAAAACTGTTTACCCCAACAATTAAGGACATCATTCCTAAGAAACATTTTAACATGACTAATTTGTTATTTAAGTTAAACAAACAACAGCCGGGGCTGGCTGCTGAAAACAATTGTTTACCTTCTTGAAATAACCGTATTATTGCAAAATACATTGCATAACAAAACAGCAAGAGTGTGTCTACTCCCTTCGCAGGCATTATCCTGTGCAGGTTCCAAGGGTATAATCTCAGGCAAAAACAAGAAGTATAAAACAACTCAGATTTACCACCCCAAAGACGGGGACAAATGTAATGTTACCATTCTCAAAAAAACAAGCTTTTTATTTTCAGGTAGATTTAAATCATATAATCTGTTTAATAATTAATAGTTTTGAGCCATGCAATGGATTCAAGTTTTGGAATTGACGGGTGCTGTATTTAGTGTGGTGTACAGTTTGCTTTTAATGAAGGAGAAAATGATAGGCTGGTGGTTTGGTATTGTTGCTTCATTTGTAAGCATGTGGGTGTTTTACCAAACACATTTATATGCGCAAGCCATCATTAGCATCTATTTTGCAGGTATTGGATTTTATGGTTTATGGTATTGGAAAAAAGCTAAAGCTAATCATATTCATATCCAATTGTGGCAAACAAAAACACACGTTGTTTACATCCTTCTTTTTAGCCTATTGGCAATGGTTAGCTTTTACTTGTTTAAACGTTACACCAATAGTGCAAACCCCATGTTTGATAGTTTTATCACCTTGTTTGGGTTGCTCGCTTCCATCAAAGAAGCCCGAAAAATCCTTAGCAGCTGGGTGTACTGGTTTGTGATTAATGCTGGCAGTGTTGTATTGTATTATCAAGAAGGTTTGTTCTACTACGCTGCAATTATGGTGGTGTATACACTTATTTGCATTCCTGGTTATTTAAGTTGGCTTAACATTTACCGAAGGCATAAACAACCCTAAAAAAAAGGCCGCAATTGCGGCCCCTTTTGAGTTGTTATTGGCTAATTATTTTTACCGTTTGGTACTTTTCGAATTTACTTTGGAGTGACAAGAAATAAAATCCTTTGGCTTGGTTAAGTTGCATTTGAAACACATTATTTCCAGCTTGTGCATCAATGTAGCCTGTTCCAATTTCACGTCCCATTACATCAGTAAGGATGTATTTAATTTGCTCTGATTTTTTGGCAGTAAAGTTTAATGCAAAAGCTCCTTGGTTTGGATTAGGCATGATGGATAACGGTTGCTTGGTTTGGGTTGTTTGTAACAATCCAGTAGTTGGTTTCATAAACGAGAGGTTACCAACAGCAATAGCCATATCCGTGCCTACTTTTTCATCATAGCCATGGGTGAAACTTACCAAACGAACATCGGTTGGATTGAAAGGTGTTTTAATTAAATCAGAAACAAAATCAGACAATAAAAGGGTGTATTGTTTTCCTTGTTCTGTTAATTCAATTTCATATTTAAACTGTGCTTTGGCGTTGGTAATACTATCACGGTTAATGTTAACAATAACTTTGCCTTTGCCTTTTGCAAAAAAGGTGATGTGTGTGTATGGTGTTAAATCAGTTACGGCATTCCCCTGACGTATTCCTTTGTACAAACTAATATAGTCATCACCAGTAGCCTGAACACTAGCCATTCTATATACAGAAAGGTCTTTGGGTTGGTAAACCCTATTGGTTTCATTTGTTACATTAAAGGTATTGATTGTGGTGTAATTTTTATCGTAATCCAATGACCAGTTTCCGTCAGCCATATAAACCACGTCTTGTGTGTTGCCGCCTGACGTTAACTTTATGCTGTACTCGTACCCGTCATTTACCTTCAACTCCACCCAATTTTCTTCACCTGAGGCAAGATTAACTGCCTTGGTAAAATTTGTAAAGTCTGATTGCTCGTTGGCTTTCACTTCAATCTCTAATTGACCTGTAACAGTTGCTCCGGTATTTTTAATTTGAAGCATGAGGTTTTCACCCTTTCTAAAGCCTTGAACAATATAGATAACAGGAACGACTGAAGATGTAATAGGCTCTCTAATTGTTGAAGCCTTCAATTTTGTAATCATGTCAGCCACCAACTTATCGGTATCTTCTGATGAAGCTGCCCATACTTGAAAATTGTATAAGGTGTCTTCTCCAACCAACTCACCCAACAACCAGTTTGTTTGCAGGCTATATCCTTCTTTATTGTTGGAGTAGCCGATTACAAATGATGTTCCAAACTCTAGTGTGCCATCTTCCTGTTCAAGTATATATCGTATAAAATCATACCCAGCAATTTTCTTGACATCGCAACTTACCAGAGTGGCACCTCTTAATCTATCGCAAATGTATTTGGCATGAGAATAGGCCTTTGTTTTGGTTTTAATGCCCAGCACTACAGCTTTTGCATCATTTCCTCTTGTATAGTCAACCGAAACAACCTCCAGTGCCTTAGTAATACTGGTTAAATCTTGTGGAGAAGTAACCCTTAACACATCACCTGTTGCCAATGTTGTCGGAATCATATCGGCCATTAATAAGCTCCCTGCTTTTTTACCTAATGTATAAGCCCGATTTGAGGTGAATACTGGTGAATTTGCATAGTTTACCTGGCGGCTCACGCCATCTTTAATATAGCCAAAATCACGTCTGGTTACCAAGTCTCCCAGGCTTTCACTTTCTAATCCGCCACCGTTTCCTGACCCAACACCATTGCTGGTGATATATACTTTTTTGATTGCCGTGTCTTTACATCCATTAAAACTTACAATCTGACAAACTACCCGAACACCAGTTCCTGCATAAGTTCTTGATGCGTTGGTTGTGAAAGCATAGGGGCTTCCATCACCAAATTGCCACTCATAAGAATAGTTTATGTTAGGAGCAGTAGTGGTAAAGACAAAAACATTCGTTGCTAAAGGCTGCATGGTATCATTAATTGAAAAACCAGTAGTTGGCCTTCCTATTACGGTTACCGATTGCTGCGTACTATCCACTCCGTTTGCACCAGTTACTTTTAGCTTCACTGTATATGGCCCGGCAGCAGCATACATTTTTGTTGGATTGGCAAGCGTTGAGGTTGTTCCATCTCCAAAACTCCATAAGTAAGATAATGTTCCACTTCCTGTGCTGGTTGAAGTGAACTGAAAGCTATTATAAACACATTGCGTATTGTTATTGATGTTAAAAGCTGCTGCTGTTGGTATGCATCCTGTTACAGTTGGTGTAAAAGGTGCGTAATGCATTTCGCCACCAGCATGCATTAATGATTTGGCAATTACCTGTCCTTCAATATTGCCTTGGTTCACTATTTTTTTCACATCTGCAAATGGAGCAAAAACAGTTCCTTCTATGGTGCTGCTTCCACAAATGTTTAAATTGGTGGTATTGTAAAAATTATAGATAACATATGGGCAATGGGTAAAGCCAATACCTGCCTGATTCCATACATTCCATGCAAAACTGCCTGAAGCGTTTACATTAATTACCAATATCTTGCTTGCGCTAGGTTGGTTAACGTAAGTAAATACTTGAACATTATTTAAATCAGTACCAGATATATTCAGGTAATTGATGCCGTTGTTTAAGTTAATTTTTACCTGGCTAGGTAATCCAACGTTAGGAATTGATTGTCCGTTTGCGTTGGTTAACGTTGCATTATTGGTACAGGCAGCAATAGCGGTTGAATTTAGTTTTAAAGCGGTAAAAGCATCCGTAAAGTTAATTAAACCACCTTGAAAAATAGGGTTATTGGTTGCACTCACGCCAAGTTGAGTTGCATTTGCCTGCATTTGAATTCTTGGTGAGCTGTTGTAATTAGCTCCTGACGTTATTTGAATAGGAGGTGTAGCATTATTAGGATCGCGATACCAAACATGAGACCCAGTACTATCCCCAATTTTTACATATCCATTTTGATTAACCTGTAAACTGTTGCCACTCTGATAAATGACCCTACCACCGATTAAGAGAGAAACTTTAACTCCGCCCACAAAATAGTTACCTGCATTATTGGTTGAAACCTGATAGTTACCCGCAATACTGAGGTCTTCACCTACCGCCATTGGGCCGTCAGTTTCGTTGGTAGCTAAATATGCCGTTTTTTCCAGAAATACATTGAACCCTAGGGCTGGTTGGGTTGGGCTTTGCGCCTTCAATAGGTTACCTAATAGCAAGAAAACGACAATGTTTAGTATTGATTTTTTCATAGTTAATCGGGTTAAGGAATTGCAAGATAAGGCTAAAGTTGCTTTCCTAAAATGAATTATTCTTAAACCCTATTGAGGTGATGTGAGTTGTAATTAGCTTGTTTAAATGGTGGAATCGGATTAAAAAGGGCTTAATTTGTTCGTAAAGTTAACTGATAAGCACATTTCCACTGCTTATCATCAAAATAACACCACTTACCGAATCATAATTTTACAACTCACCATTTTGTGGTCGCTAAAAGAAAACGCTTTAGAGTAATAATCAGAGAATTCAAAACCATTGTCTCCCATAATGTAATCTATTCTGAAACTGGGCATTTTGCCCACATAGGTTCTGCCCAAGCCGCTACCAGACTCCATAAAAGCATCTTTCATATCCCCTTTAATGGTTCTGTATGCATAAGATAAGGGGGAATCGTTAAAATCGCCACAAATAATTATCTTGTATGGGGATTCGGCAATAAACTGCTCAATGGCATCAGTTTGTCTTGCCCGCATTAAAAAGGCATATTTCATTTTACTGATTATTCCCTTGTAAGCACTCACCTTTTCCTGATTGGCCTCTAGCCCAATCTCTCTAACGGCTTGATAGTCTTTGTTTTCGAATTTTATGGATTGCAGGTGGGTATTGATAATTCGAAGGGTATCTCCAAAAACCAATATGTCTGCATAAATTGAATAGTTATTAGAGGTGCTGTCATGTTCAACTATGCCATCCTTTAATATGGGAAACCTGCTTAATATGCCAATGTTATCACAGTTCCACCTGGTTTTGGTAACCCTGATGTTTGATTTGTAATAACTTTTATAGCGGCTTTTCATGAATTGCTGTATCTTATTTTCAACCTCATCATGCACAATAAACATTTCCTGAAAACAAAGTATATCTGGGGCTAAACGTTCCAATTTATCTTCAAAGGTGCTTTGATCGTCAGTTGGGTTTCCATCTAATTGCCCAAAGTACCTTGCGTTAAAAGTGATTACATTTAAACTGTTTTCCTGCTTATCAGAAGCTTGGTTTGTATTAAACTGTACAAATTTGGCCATATTGCCCCACCCTATAACAATTGCAGCTAGCGAGAACAAAAATTTCATATTGAGGAAGCAGAGCCAATAAATGATAAACAATACATTTACCAATAATATGAGTGGAAAAGCAAGCCCTAAAAACGCAATTGGCCATAACAAATCAGGGCTTAAGTAGGGAGCTAAATAGGCTGCCAATAATGCAAAAATGGCTATTGCATTCAGTATAAAAACAATTCTGTTAATGATAAACATATTTAATCTTTGCTGGCCTTAAATAGTTGCTCTTTTTCCAATTTAGAAAGGCTATCGTAACCGCTTTTATTTATTTTATCCAAAATCAAATCAATCTCATGCTCAGAAGGCTTTCTAGTGTCTTCTGTTTTCATGTAAGTGGTTTTGTAATGCACCTTTAGCTTTGATTTTCTTTTGAATACATTGCCTATTCGCTCAAGTACGCCATCAAAAAAAGTATGCTTATACAAGTATCTTATAAACAAAAAACCAAAAGCCGCACCACCCAAATGGGCAATATGTCCTCCTGGGTTACCCTTTGGAATACTTACAAAATCAATGGCTATAATAAACAGCACAAACCATTTTAATTTAACATTTCCAACAAGTAAAAGCCTTATTTCATAATCAGGAAGAAGTGTTGCAGCAGCAACCGTTACACTGAGCACACCTGCCGAAGCACCTAACGCAAAAGCAAAGGGCTTTACCGCGGAAAATGCTGGGAAAATATTATACGCCAAAATATAAATTACCCCTCCAAAAAGCCCCCCAATTAAATAGGCTTGATAAACCCTTTTATTGCCCAAATATTCATGCAATAAATTGCCCATCCAGTATAGCCACAACATATTAAAAATAAGGTGAAATAGACCATCATGCAAAAACATATAGGTTACTAAACTCCAAGGCCTTTTAACCAAATCGGGCAAATAAGCTGGCAAGGTAAAAAAGTTGGTAACACCTTGAATACTTAATGGAACTTGAAAAAGCGTGAAAAAAACCTGAAAGATACTCAACACCAAAAAAACCAGTACATTCAATGCAATCATGCGCCTCACCGCATGATCCGTGTAAATGTAATTTTGTTTGATTTCTGTAAGTAAACTCATAATACTTAAAACACTAATAAAACGTATCTCTACGTGTTTTATTCCACCATTTTACCAAAACAAATCCAAACAACATGCCGCCTAAATGTGCGAAATGTGCCACATTATCCGCAGGATTATTGGCAATGCCTTGATACAACTCCAATAGGCCATAAAATGCCACAAAGTATTTTGCCTTAATAGGAATTGGAAGAAATATCAACATTAGTAAGGTGTTTGGGAAAAGCATGCCATAAGCCAACAGTAATCCAAATACCGCCCCGCTTGCGCCAACCGTTGGTATGTTTAACTTGGTATCAATAATGGCTGAAGCCACTTCTTTTGAGTATGCAATGTACTCAGGGTTGTTCTTTTGGGTGCTCCAATCCCTTACAAACTCATCTACTTTGTCCCAATCCAACAACCGGCTTCCTATGCCGTGCAAATCATAAAAAGTATTGTAGCCAGGATTTGCTAAATAAGCATTTACTTGTTGTTTAATTTCAAACAGCTCATAAGCATTAAAGCCCAAGTGTATAGCTGCCGCTCCTAAACCTGTTACAAAATAGTAAATAAAAAATCTTTTTGCACCCCAATAGTTCTCCAACACACTCCCAAACATCCATAAGCTAAACATATTAAAAAACAGGTGCGTAAAATCACCATGCATAAAAATATGTGTTATCAGTTGGTAAGGTTTAAAATACGTAGATTCAGGGTAAAACAAACCCAATTGCCTGTTCAGGTCAAAGCCAAATCTTTTTTCCAGTACAAAACCAATTAGCCAGCTAAGGCCATTTATAATAAGCAGGTTCTTTACAACCGGGGGTAAAATGCTAAAGCCACTTGGCCTAAAATTATGTTGCATACTTCGTGTATTTCAAAAATCAATCCTTTTCACTAAAAAAGAACCAAAACCTGCCAAAAATAAAAAACATCTGCCGTAATATGACAGATGTTTCTAAATGAGTTATGCACCAATTGCCTATCCTAAATACGCTTTAAGGATTTTGCTCTTGCTTGATTTGCGCAACCTGCGAAGTGCCTTTTCTTTAATTTGGCGCACCCTTTCGCGGGTAAGGCCAATCTTTTCGCTGATATCTTCTAAGGTATGGGCTGGGCCGCCATCTAATCCGTAATAAAACTTTAACACATCCCGTTCTTTTTCACTTAGTGTAGAAATTACACGGTTAATCTCTTTTTGTAAAGATTCGTTAATGAGTTGCACATCTGGCCTAGGCTCATCATTGCTATCCAAAATACCTAAAAGGGTATTGTCTTCGCCTTCAGTTAGTGGCGCATCAATGGATAAATGTCTACCGGTTGAGCGCAAAGCGTTTTCTACCTCTTGTAATGGTAAATCCATTTCTATGGCAATTTCTTCAACTGTTGGTTCACGCTCCAAGCGTTGTTCTAATTTTGCAGCAACACCACCTATTCGGCCAATTGAACCTACCTTGTTTAGTGGTAAGCGAACAATCCTAGATTGATCTGCCAATGCTTGCAAAATGGACTGACGAATCCACCATACCGCATAAGAGATAAATTTAAAACCGCGGGTTTCATCAAAACGTTTAGCAGCTTTGATAAGACCTAAGTTTCCTTCATTAATTAAATCACCTAGGGTTAGTCCCTGGTTTTGATATTGTTTTGATACGGATACCACAAAACGAAGATTTGCATTTACCAATCGCTCCAAGGCTACCTGATCTCCTTCACGTATTCTGCGCGCGAGTTCTACCTCTTCTTGCGCATCAATCATTGGCACTTTACTTATCTCATTCAGGTACTTGTCTAGCGATTTACTTTCACGGTTGGTAAACTGCTTACTTATTTTTAACTGTCTCATTATTGGATGTTACTCCTTACTTTAAATTAAAGGGATGCAAATTTGACGAAATATAACGGATTTAACATTATTTACAACAAGTTTTTTGCATGTTTTGATTTTGAAATAGTACTTTTTTTAACGTTTAATATAACCCTTTGTTTATCAACTAATTATTTTGATATAAAGTCAAATTAAAATCTGTTTAATCATTTTTACAGCATAGTGATGTGATAAAAATCATGCAGTATTTTATTCCGAAAGATGACTCATCGCTATGCACGAACTAACGTCAAAAATCTAGCCATATTTCCTTTTGACAGTCATAAAAAAATGATATGCCAATATTACTTAGCCAATTAGAATTGACTGGGCAGTTATTTTTAATTAGAAGTTTGTTTTAAAGAGCTTAACAGCTATAGCCAGCAAAATAATACCAAAAAACTTGCGCACCAATATTAGTCCTGACTTGCCCAACAAACGCTCGATAAATTTGGTTGATTTTAATACGATGTAAACTATAATAAGGTTAAGCACAATGCCTACCGCTATATTTTGAATTTGGTAAACTGCTTTTAACGAAATAATGGTGGTTAGTGTGCCACTTCCAGCAATAATGGGGAAGGCTATTGGTATAATACTTCCTGATTTTTCGTCAGGATCGGTGCGAAATAAATCTATCCCCAAAATCATTTCAATGGCAATTACAAAAATTACCAACGAACCCGCCACAGCAAAAGAAGAAACGTCAATGCCAAAAAGACCTAAAAAGCGTTCCCCTACCAAAAGAAACATCACCATTAGAATGCCTGCGGCAATGGTGGCTTTGCCTGAATCTATGTGCTTTACCTTTTGCCTGATGCTAAGTATAATGGGGGTTGCACCCAAAATGTCTATCATGGCAAAAAGGGTAAGCGTTATTGTTAAAATTTCTTGAAACGAAAAAAAATCCATGGAGCAAAAATACGGTTAAACCCTTACGTTCTTAACTGATAAAAGATAGGTTTTGGGTTATTTAAGCATTAACTTTAGGTATTGTTAATTAGCAGGGTAATTAACCGTTATTAAAAGTTTATTTGCGTAAAAGCCAACTACTGTATAGTTTTACCAAAGTTTAACTTTTTATTATATGACATTATTAGCAGGAAAAACCGCATTGGTTACTGGTGCAACACGAGGAATTGGAAAAGGCATTGCACTGAAGCTTGCCCAAGAAGGCGCAAACATTGCCTTTACTTTTGTAAGTTCTGTAGAAAAGGCTCAAGCGTTTGAGGCTGAGTTAGCTGCATTGGGCATTAAGGCCAAAGGTTACCAAAGCAACGCAGCCGAATTTTCAGCAGCCGAAAAGTTGGTGGATGAAATTGTACAAACTTTTGGAACATTGGATATATTGGTAAACAATGCCGGGATAACCAGAGATAACCTGTTGATGCGCATGAATGAGCAAATGTGGGATGAAGTGATGGATACCAATTTGAAATCGGCATTTGCTTTGATAAAAGCCGCACAACGCCCCATGATGAAAGCCAGAAGTGGTTCTATTATCAACATCACTTCAGTAGTTGGCATTACTGGAAATGCCGGACAAGCCAATTATGCTGCTTCAAAAGCAGGGATGATTGGTTTAACCAAATCAGTTGCTAAAGAATTGGGGTCCAGAAACATCAGGTGTAATGCCATTGCTCCCGGATTTATTGAAACGGAAATGACAGAGGCCTTAAATGAAGAAACTCGTGCAGAGTGGGTTAAGGGCATTCCACTTAAAAGGGGTGGTACTCCAGAAGATGTTGCAAATACCGTATTGTATTTTGCTTCAAATCTTTCTGCATACGTAAGTGGGCAAACCATTTGTGTTGATGGGGGTATGGTGATGCCTTAGGCTTATATAGCTGCTTAATCGCGCGCACTCTTTATACCAGCTTTTTAAAAAAATCGTTGTTAAAGAAGTGTTGACAATACTTACAATCAATTATAACTTTAAACGATAAACAACTTTAACAAGTGCTTCTAACTGAATATCCTTTCTGGCTAAGCCTCATTTGTTTAATACTAGCCTTAGCAGGAAGCTGGTTTCTTTATAGCAACAATCCACTAAAACTTGATGGGAAGTGGAAAAAGCAATTGGTATGGTTGCTGCACTCATTGCGTTTTTGTGCGTTGTTTATCCTTTCATTTTTGCTATTGGGACCATTGCTTAATTTATTATCTACCCAAACCCAAAAGCCTGTTATTGTTTATGCCATCGACAACTCTCAATCTATTTTGTTGGCGCATGATTCTACCAACCTCAAAACGGTGTTTGCTAAACATTTAGAGACACTTCAAGAGGAGTTGGGCAATACTTACCAAGTAGTGCCTTACTTAGTTGGAAGTAATGCAACCAGTGGGGCCGCACCCGATTTTAGCGATAAAGAAACCCATTTATCAAACTTGTTTTCAACTTTAAAAGATAGGTATGATAATAGTAACCTTGGGGCCATTATATTGGCCACGGATGGTTTGTACAACAAGGGTGAAAATCCTCTTCAGGCAATCAAACAAGGAAAAACACCTATTTATCCAATAGCCCTTGGCGATACGGTTCAACATAAAGATGTATTGGTTAAAAATGTACGTACCAATTCTATTGTATTTAAAGGCAACACTTTTCCCATGCAGATAGATGTGGCTGCATATGCTTCATCTGGAGAAAGTACCTTGTTACAGATTACCCGCAATGGTAAGGTGTTGTATAAACAACTGCTGGCTCTTTCGGCCAATTATTTTACCACGGTTAATGCCAATTTAACTGCTACAGAAAGTGGCACACAACATTATGTGGTTTCACTCACTGTTTTAAAAAATGAGGTAAGTATTGCCAACAATGTTAAGGATGTATTTGTTCAGGTAGTTGATGGCAAACAGAAAATTGCCTTACTCGGCTATACCCCACATCCTGATATTGGAGCCATTCAAAATGCCCTTCAACAAAATGAAAATTATGCGGTACAGTCGCTGCTCTTATCGCAAGGAGAAACCATTAATAATGCAGAACAGTACAATTTAATCATACTGCACCAACTTCCAGGAATTAATGGCGAAGGTGTTAATCTAATTAAACAATTTAAGGAAAAAAACATTCCATTGCTTTATGTATTGGGTGCACAAAGCAACCTTTCCTACTTGAATCAACTGGAGCCCATTTTGCAAATTAGCGGGTCAAGAGGTGCTGTAAATGATGCTTTACCATTGTTTCAAAGCAGCTTTAGTTTGTTTACGTTAACGGCTGATGAACAAGAACACATCAAAAAATTTCCACCTTTAACCAGCCCATTTGGAAATTACCGAGTAACTGGAGAAATAGAAACTTTGTTTAAACAGCAAATTGGCTATGTAAAAACAGATTATCCCCTATTGTTTTTTTCTAAAGGAGGCAATGGCCGTTCAGGTTTTTTGTGTGGCGAAGGCTTTTGGAAATGGCGTTTATATGATATGCCTTTAAGTAATCAGGTTACCAGTAGCAATATATTAAACAGCTCAGTGCAATACCTCACCAGCAAAAAGGACCAAAACAAATTGCGGGTATCAGGGAAAAAAGTGTTTGATGAGAATGAGGAAATTACCTTTGATGCTGAGTTGTATAATGAAAGTTACCAATTGGTAAATACGCCAGAGTTAAATATGCTCATTAGCAACGCTGCTGGCAAAGATTACCGATTTAGTTTTACCAAAACTGCCCAGTCTTATTCATTAAATACAGGAATACTCCCAGCAGGGGTTTATCAATATACGGCTTCTTGTTTTATGGGAACAAGTGAGCGAAAAGTAAGCGGACAATTTATTGTTAAGCCTTTACAAGCTGAGTTTATGCAAACCACGGCCAATCACCAATTGCTGCACCAACTTGCCGATGAAAGCGGAGGGGCTATGTTTTATTTGAACAACTTAGCGGGTGTACAAAAAGCCATTAAACAAAACCCTAAAATTAAACCTGTAATTTACCAAAACAATGAGTTAAAAAGCTGGATTGACCTAAAGTGGCTGTTCGCTTTAATTTTATTGTTTATTTCTTTGGAGTGGTTTGTACGTAAATGGAACGGTAGTATCTAAATCACCCAATTATTGGTAAGGCACCCGCAATGCAATGCTTCTTCCCAATGTTACTTCGTCAGCATATTCCAGTTCTCCACCAATGGCAATACCACGAGAAATGGTACTGATATTTACTGGCATATCCTTAAGTTTTTTAGAGAGGTAAAACACCGTTGTATCCCCTTCCATGGTTGCGCTTATTGCCATAATTACCTCGGTTGTTTGTTCCACACGTATGCGCTCAATCAGTTGGTTGATATTGAGTTGATCGGGGCCGATACCACTTACTGGATTAATAAGGCCGCCTATTACATGATACGTACCATTAAACTGATTGGTATTTTCAATGGCAATTACATCTCTTAAATCTTCAACCACACAAATGGTGTGTTGGTTTCGTTTAGGGTTATTGCAAATGTTGCAAAACTCGGCATCACTCACATTTCCGCATCTTTTACAGTATTGAATTTTGGTGCGCAATTTAATTACCGCCTCCCCCAATTTAATGGCATCTTGTTCTTGTTGTTTTAACAAATGTAATACCATTCGCATGGCAGATTTTTTGCCGACTCCAGGAAACTTGCTTAATTCATTTACGGCTTCCTCAATTAATGCCGATGGGTAATTCATTTGCCAAAGGTATTAATAAATTCATAGTTGAATAGCACTAAACTTAAGCTGTAACAAGCTGTTTTTCCACATTATCCCACCAATATAAAACCCACTGGATTATTTTTTTTAGGGCTGTTCCTTCGGCATTTAAAGCAAGCCTCATGCATTTTACTTGAGCAACCAGTTTTTAATACTCTGATAACCAATTCACAACACACTGATTGGAATCAATTTTCTCCTAAATTTATCTCCTCTTGTTTGATATTGTTTACACATTGGCGTTGCTGTTACTAATTATATTTTAAGGGATAGGTTGGTGTTCCTACATTTGCCATGATGTCGCCAGTATTACTTTTTTCTATTATTATCCTGTACTTCTTGGTATTGTTATCGGTAGCTTTTTACACGGCTAAGGGTAGCAATAACCATACTTTTTTTATTGGCAACAAAAACAGCAATTGGATGCTGGTTGCCTTTGGGATGATTGGTACCTCGTTAAGTGGGGTAACGTTTATTAGTGTTCCCGGCACAATTGGGACAAACCACTTTACTTATTTTCAAGTGGTGTTGGGTTACTTTATTGGCTATTTTGTTGTTGCTTATGTGTTACTGCCACTTTATTATCGATTAAACTTAACCAGCATTTACCATTACCTGCACCATCGGTTTGGCATTTATAGTTATAAAACCGGGGCTTTGCTCTTTATTGTGTCCCGCACATTGGGTGCCACGTTGCGTTTGTATTTGGTTATTAATGTAATGCAGCTATTTATTTTAAATGCACTAGATATATCGTTTGTTACTACCACTTTTTTTATTTTGATAATGATTTTGCTGTATACGTTTAAGGGTGGCGTAAAAACTATTGTTTGGACTGATACGTTGCAAACGTTTTTTATGTTATTGGCATTGGTAGTTTGCGTGATTTACATCATGAGCAGCTTGGGTATTGGGTTTGGGGAGGCCATTTCACAAATGAATACCCTTGGCTATACCGAGATGTTTGGTTTTGATACCATGGATAAGAAATTCTTTTTAAAGCAAATTATCGGTGGGGCTTTTATTACCATTAGCATGACTGGCTTGGATCAAGAGATGATGCAAAAAAATATTAGTGTTAAGAATCTTGGCGATTCACAAAAAAACATGGTTACGTTTAGCACGGTTATGGTGGTGGTAAACTTCTTGTTTCTTTTCCTTGGCGGGTTGCTTTATTTGTTTGCGCAGGACAAAGGATTACCGGTGAAGGGAGACGATTTGTTTCCAACTGTTGCTTTACAGTACTTACCTCCAATTATTTCAGTTATTTTCATTATTGGCCTTATATCTGCACTTTTCCCAAGTGCTGATGGTGCAATAACGGCCCTCACTTCTTCTTTCTGCATTGATATTTTAGGCTTGAACCGAAATAAAAACCTCAATGAGGAACAACAAAGTAAAACACGTATTGCAGTTCATTTAACGTTTGCTGCTGTATTTTTACTGTTTGTTCTATATTTTAAATGGCTTGATAATAAATCCATTATTAATATCCTGCTTGATATAGCAACATATACTTATGGACCATTACTAGGGCTATTTGCATTTGGTATCCTAACCCAAAAAGCGGTAAACGATCGGTTTGCACCTGTGGTATGTATTGCAGCCCCGGTATTGAGTTATTGCCTGCAACAGTTCTCAACCAACTTATTAGGTGGTTATGAAATTGGCATTGAAATGGTAATTATTAATGGCCTATTTACATTTATTGGCCTTTATACCATTAGTAAACCTCAAAAATTGGCTTAATGATATCACTTTGTATGTGTTACTTATCATTTAAACAGCATACTATTTAGTATATTTGCGACCTCTTGAAAATTTATACATGACGAATACTGACTATACTTTACGACTTTCAGGATTAGAACCCTTGGTGATTTATGAAGGGGCCAACTTTATTAACGTTGGGGAACGCACAAACGTAACAGGATCGAAAAAATTTCTACGTTTGATTAAAGAAGGTGATTATGATGCTGCGCTTGATGTAGCACGCGAGCAGGTGCAAGGCGGGGCACAGATTATTGATATTAACATGGATGAAGGGATGATTGACGGTGCTGATGCCATGACCCGCTTTTTGAACTTGGTGATGGCAGAGCCCGACATATCAAGAGTGCCTATTATGATTGATTCCAGCAAATGGGAAATTATTGTAGCAGGGCTTAAATGCGTTCAGGGCAAGTGTGTGGTAAACTCTATTTCATTAAAAGGTGGTGAAGAAGAATTTATAAAACAAGCTAAAACCATTAGAAGGTTTGGTGCTGCCGTAATTGTGATGTTGTTTGATGAGTTAGGTCAGGCAGATAATTATGACCGAAGGGTAGAAATTGCTGAACGGGCTTATCGCATTCTTACGGAACAAGTGCATTTTCCAGCAGGTGATATCATTTTTGACCCGAACATTTTTCCTGTTGCAACGGGAATGGAAGAGCATAGAAAAAATGCCATTGACTTTTTTAATGCCACCAAGTGGATTAAAACCAATCTTCCAGGAGCAAAAATCAGTGGTGGTGTTTCCAATGTTTCTTTCTCGTTTAGGGGCAATGATAAAGTTCGTGAGGCCATGCACTCTGCTTTTCTTTATCATGCCATAAAAAACGGAATGGATATGGGTATTGTAAACCCAAGCCAGTTGGAGGTATATGATGAAATTGACAAGGATTTACTTGTACATGTTGAAGATGTTTTATTAGACAGAAGAGATGATGCTACAGAGCGGTTGTTGGAGTATGCCGAAAAAGTAAAAGGAAAAGGGAAGGAAAAAGTGCTTGATGAGGAATGGCGTAAAGGTACTATTGAAGAACGCCTTAGCCATGCTTTAATAAAAGGTATTGTTGAGTTTATTGATGTTGATACCGAAGAGGCAAGACTTAAATATGGCAGGCCATTAAATGTAATTGAAGGCCCATTGATGGCAGGAATGAATGTGGTGGGTGATTTATTTGGACAAGGGAAAATGTTTTTACCACAAGTGGTAAAAAGCGCCCGTGTAATGAAAAAGGCAGTAGCCTTTTTAACCCCATACTTGGAAGAAGAAAAACGCCTCTCAGGTGCAGCAGCAGGTGGAGGCCAAGGTAAAATTTTATTGGCTACCGTAAAAGGTGATGTGCATGATATTGGGAAAAACATTGTTGGCGTGGTGTTGGCTTGCAACAATTTTGAGATTGTGGATATGGGCGTGATGGTTCCTGCGGATAAAATTTTGGAAAGAGCCAAGGCTGAAAATGCAGATATTATTGGCCTAAGCGGGCTTATTACTCCAAGCTTAGACGAAATGGTGCATATGGCCAAAGAAATGGAAAGACTGGGAATGAAAACCCCTTTGCTTATTGGTGGTGCTACAACATCTCGCGTACATACTGCTGTTAAAATTGATCAGAATTATAGTGGCCCGGTAGTGCACGTGCTTGATGCCAGTAAAAGTGTGCCAGTTGCGCAAAGCCTAATTAGCAAAGAAAACAGGCCTGCTTTTGAAAAGAGTTTAAAGGAAGATTATGCCCGTTTTAGGGAAGATTATAAAAACCGCAAACGGGAGAAAAATTTTGTTTCCTTACAAAAAGCGCGCGAGCATAGAATTCACGTAAAACCTGAAAACGTAGTAAAACCTGATTTTACTGGTCTTAAAGTGTTTAACAATTACCCTTTAGAAGAACTGCGCCAATATATTGATTGGACGCCTTTTTTTATGACTTGGGAACTTGCCGGACGTTATCCTAAAATATTAGAGGATGAAATTGTTGGTGCAGAAGCCACCAAGTTACTGGCTGATGCCAATAAAATGCTTGATGAAATTATTAGCCAGAAGTTGTTAACGGCTAAGGCCGTGATTGGATTCTGGCCTGCTAATGGTATTGGGGATGATATTGAGTTAACCACAGATGATGGCAAAAAAGTGTTTCACTTTCTACGCCAACAAGGTGAAAAAGCTGAAGGCCAAAATTACCATTGCTTGGCTGATTTTGTTGTACCCGTAGAGGCTGGTATAACTGACTATATGGGAGGATTTGCGGTAACGGCAGGCATAGGGATTGAAAAATTGGTTGAAGAGTTTGAAAAAAATCATGATGATTATAGCAGCATTATGATTAAAGCCCTTGCAGATAGATTAGCTGAAGCTTTTGCAGAGAGAATGCACGAGTTGGTGAGAAAGGAGTTTTGGGGTTATGCCAAAGGCGAAAACCTGCCTTATGACCACCTTATTAAAGAGGAATACGTGGGCATAAGACCAGCCCCTGGTTATCCGGCTTGCCCTGACCATACTGAAAAGCGCTTGCTGTTTGATTTATTGCAGGCCGAAAACAATACGGGTATAAGTTTAACTGACAGTTACGCCATGTATCCGGCAGCGAGTGTTAGCGGGTTTTATTTTGGCCATCCCGAAAGCAAATATTTTGGTGTTGGCAAAATTAACAAAGATCAGGTTGAAGAATATGCCCGAAGAAAACAACAGGATATTGCATTTGTTGAAAGATGGTTATCGCCTAACCTAGGCTATGAGTAGACACGCAGCTTATTCCCATATAGATCTGTTCACAAAAAAGCCACTCGATTAAGGAGTGGCTTTTTTTATTTCTTTTTAATAAAACCGTGGGCAACGAATGGCTTTGCCAGATGAGCCTCTACTTCTTCCTCCGCCACCGCCAGAGCTTTTACCTAAGGTGTATGCCGCGGTTAAGCCATACATGAAGTAAAAATCCGAATTTTGAATAATCTTATTCACCACACCAGATCCATAAGCTTCCTTTGGTGTACCCATCTTACTTCTATAATCTCCAATGTTTTTATCAGAAGTAGATCTTGCATAAATCACACGTGTTAGTGCCGGGTCTCCTGTTATTGCAGGATCCACATATCTGTTTTCAGGAGCAATATCATCAATATAGGAAGTTGTAGTGTACCTCATTCCCAACTCAAAACCCAATTGGAATTTTTTTGCTACGTAATACCTAAATCCAAGACCTATGGGTACGCAAATAGCTGATGTTGAATAAGAAATACCTGAAAGTTTTAAGGGTGCTGTACTTATCAACGTTCCATTTAAATTGGTTTTAGGATCGAATGTAAAAAACCCTATTCCAGCAAAAACGTAAGGAATTAATGGGTTTGCAAATCTTCTGCCCTTGTTTCTATCTGCTTTTAGATTAAACTCAGCAATTAAAGATCCCTCAATAATGGTAGATTCAAAATTCCAATTTCTGCCTATTTGCCAATCACTTGTACTGTTTTGGTCGTCTCCCTGCACTTTGGCGTAACCTCCAAACGCTCTTAGTGCCAGTCTTTGTCCCAAACGGTAACGAACAAATCCACCAAAAGAAGGTCCAATGCTTTTAACGTCCAGGCTATTCACTACATCGCCATAATAATACGACCCACCCACAAGCAAACCAATGTCGGTATTTTGGGCTTTCACCAATCCAACGCAACATATCATGAATAGGATAACTAATTTCTTTTTAATACTCATATAGAGGTTTTATAGATGCCACAAAATTAAACGATTAATCTTTAAAAACAAGGAAGATATGCATTAACTGTTTCTATTGTCTACCCCCCACATGAGTTTATTGCGTAATGTATTGAGGTAGTTGTCATCATTAAAGCGAACCAAGTTAAAGGTAAAGCTTGCTTTTTTAATGGCCAATTGCGCATTGTTAGATACTGTTTCAGACCTGGAATCCAATGAAATCAAGTAACTGGTGGCACGGCCCTCTATTTCAAATGAGAGCACATTTTCATCGCTTACAATAATAGGTCTAACATTTAGGTTATGGGGGGCAATAGGTGTAATAGCAAAACTCGAGCTGTTTGGATACATGATTGGCCCACCACAGCTAAGGGAGTATCCGGTAGAACCGGTGGGGGTTGAAATAATTAAACCATCACTCCAATAAGAATTTAGAAACTCTCCATTGATATAAGAATGGATGATAATCATGCTTGATGTATCCTTCTTGTGAATTACAAAATCATTTAATGCATACGTAATGCCATCAAACAAGCCTATATCAGATTCAAGTTGTAAAACCAACCTATGGTCAAGTTGGTAATGGCCTTTGGTTAAGTTATCAATGGCCTTGGAGGCATTTTTCATGTCAACTCCAGCCAAAAAGCCCAGGCGGCCAGTGTTAATCCCTAGTACAGGTGTTTCTAAATCAAGCACATAGGTTAATGAATCAAGTATTGTTCCGTCTCCACCAATACTTATGAGGTAATCTACCCCAAACTTCTTTAGGGTTTCATAACTATCAAAGGTATTTGTTTCTTTTATACGAAGTTCTGCTTGTTTGCATTGAATTAGAAAAGTTTCTTCTACATAAAATGCAATTTCTCTTTGGTGAAGATCATCAAAAATGAGTTGTAGCTGCTTTTGGTATTCCTTTTTGTAAACCCTACCGTAAATCGCAAGTTTCATGTGTTTATGTATTTTATCAACCAATCAAAGCGATTGTCCATACCACCTTTGACTTGGCTTAATTGATGCACGGTTTTAATTTGGTAACCGAATCTTTCAAAGGCGTGTAATACGGTATTGATTTCGGTGGAGTTAAATTTTAAACTTACTTCTAATTTATTTTCAGTCAATGACTTAATGAATATTCCAATGACTTTAAAGTCATTTGTTTCTGAAATTCGGGCAATTTCTGTTAGGGTGTAATCACGGGGTGTAATCTCCATAGTTACTATGGCTCCTGGTAAATTGTTTGCAGCGTCTTTGGAATAACCCTTTAACACATCTGCCAATGCTATGGCGCCTTTATAATTTTGCTCAGCATCACATACCGCTATGGTGCTCACACCATACTCGTTCATTATTTTTGTAACATCAAACAAATGGGTGGTATCAAACACAAAAAAGGTATTCCCATCCATTGCTTCACCCACTGTTTTATTCTTTGCTTTATCAGCCTTGTTTAAGTGCAAATAACCTATGAGTTTGTTTTGCTCAACAACTGGCATTTCAGTTACCTTTTCATCCATCATAAACCCACAAGCGGCCTCACAAAGGTCGCTCCGTTTTAATGGGATAATGTGATCAGATATTAATTCTTCCGCAACCATACTATTTACCCAAGTGCTTTAAATAGAAGGCATCAGCAATTTGATTAAATTCCAATGGCCGCTCCATCATTGGTGCATGCCCGCATTGGTCTAATAAATGCAATTCTGCATCAGGTAACAATTGTTTAAACTCTTCACCAACGTTTGGTGGAGTAATAATATCATCTTTTCCCCAGATTAAACAAACTGGGATATGGATGTTTGGGATATCTTTACGCATGTTATGCCTGATGGCACTTTTTGCCATGGTTAAGATGCGCAGTACTTTCATTCGGTCGTTTACTGTTTCAAAAACCTCATCAACTAATTCATCGGTTGCAGCCTTGGGATCGTAAAATGTGATTTCTACCTTTTTTCTGATAAACTCTTTATCGCCCTTTTTGGGGTAATTACCTCCCATGGCATTCTCGTAAAGCCCGCTGCTACCTGTAAGCAAAAGGGTTCGTACTTTTTTAGGGTGTTTTTTTTGATAAACCAACCCAACATGACCACCTAAAGAATTTCCGAGGAGGTTTATTTGTTGGTAGTTTTTATATTCAACAAACTCATGAATAAAATTAGCCAACCCCTCCACACTAAGTGTTAAAATATTCATTTCAAAAATGGGCATAAGTGGAATAACCACCTTGTATTTTTTTGAGAAGTGCAATGTAACCTCTTTCCAGTTGCTTAACGCCCCGAATAATCCATGCAGTAAAAGAAGCACCTCTCCTTCACCCTCTTCTATGTAGTTGAATTTACCTTCTTGTTTTATCGCTATATCCATGTAAAATGATACGATTTGCAACCAAATATAGCCAAAAATTATAACTAAACAGGCTGCTTTACCAATTCAATATAATTTTTAATGATGGTTAAACCAAACTCCGTAAGGCATGATTCTGGGTGGAATTGCAGACCAAACAAAGGTAATGTATTATGCATCAATGCCATACACTCTCCTTGGCTTCCTGAAGCAATTTGTTGAAGTGAGCCTTGAACCTTTGTTAAAATTAATGAATGGTATCGGGTAACATTAAATTGCGCGGGAATCCCATTAAACAAGAAATGTCTGTTGTGTTTTACTTGATCTATTTTACCATGTTTGGGTGCATTGGCTAATTGCAAATCAGCTCCAAAATATTGCCCAATAGCTTGATGGCCCAAACAAATACCAAGCATGGGTTTATGAAGATGCCACTTGGCGATTACTTCATTCATTAGCCCTGCATCGTTGGGTGTTTTAGGCCCTGGAGACAAGACCAATGCATCATATTGGCTTACTTTTTCTACCAAACCCGGCACATCGTTTCTGATGACTTCGCAAGTAACTCCGCATTGCTCAATGTAGTCTTTAAGCATGTAAGTAAATGAGTCGTAATTATCTATGAGGAGTGTTTTCAAGAGCATCCAATCTAGGACAATTTTCGGGTTAAATATCTTAAAGAACAAATTAACTAAGAAACAATAGATTGCTTGGGTAAAAAAGCATTTCAATGCTAAAGTAAAAATTGATATCATTGCACTAGGATAAAGCAAGTGTGCTTCTAACTCATACTATACTGTTTTTAGAAAATGCTAATTAGAATACTCAATAAACTGTTTGTTTTTTTATCGTTTCAATGGTTAAGGTTGAGATGGAAAAAATATTATTATTCGACCTTGGCGGTATTTGATAGAAGTTCAAGTTTTAGTTTAGAAAGTAATATCTATAATTTACAGGGAAATAAGAGCCAAATACAAATAGGGAAATCTACTACCTTAAAGGGGGAATTACTTTTGTTTGGACATGGAGGTAAAATTAAGATAGGTAATGCTTGTTATATTGGCGAAAACACGAAAATCTGGTCAGCGGATGAAATCTTGATAGGTGATAATGTATTAATTGCCCACAATGTTAATATTCATGATAATATATCGCACCCACTAGATGCTAGTTTGAGACATGAGCACTACATTGGTATTTTAACAAAAGGTCATCCTACAAGTAATATTGATTTGAAGGAAAAGAAGGTTATTATAAAAAATAATGCATGGATTGGGTTTAATGCCACTATTTTAAAAGGTGTTACAGTAGGCGAACGAGCAATTGTTGGTGCCTGTTCTGTAGTAACAAGTGATGTACCAAATGATGCGATTGTTGTCGGTAATCCTGCAAGAATTATCAGCTATTCAACCCAATAAAATGAAAAGAGAGTTTAAAAAGTTTATTAGCCCACTTAGAAAGTTAATCTATGGTTTAACAGGTAAAAAGCCATGGAGTTATGGTTATAATGATGTTAGATGGGAACTCATTGAGAAGGGCGTAAATAATGATGAGTTGTTAAATAGATTTAATCAGAAACAAATACCAGAAGGTTTTGGTGTTGGATTTGATGAAAGAGTAGTTGAATATCCTTGGATTTTTAGCAAGTTAAGTGATTCGAAGAAAATGACATTATTAGATGCGGGATCAACCTTCAACTTTTCTCCATTGGTAATGAATAAAAAAGTAAAAAACAAAGATGTTACGATCTATACTTATTATCCAGAGAATGAAAATTTTATAAACAATCGAATTTCTTATCAATTTGGGGATTTGAGAAATATGCCATTAGCCCCTTCATGGTTTGATGAAGTTGTTTGTCAATCAACAATTGAGCATGTTGATATGGATAATTCAATTTATGGTTACGAATTAGAGAAGGTTAAAGACAGTAAGCAAAAAAGCTATGAATATTTAAAGGTAGTTGACGAATTGATTAGGGTTCTGAAACCGGGAGGTAAATTGTTGCTTACATTTCCATATGGTAAATTTGAGAATTATGGCTTTTTCCAGCAATTTGATGCTGAAATGGTAGAAAAAATTTTAAAGAAATTTAAGGAAAATGGCCGTTCTACGGAAGAGTATTTACTTTATTCCAAAAAAGGTTGGCAGTTTAGAAGTGCTGAAGAGTGCAAGGACACCGTATCATATAACCCTCACACAGGACAGGGGAAAGGAAATGATGGTGCAGCTCATTGCAGATGTGTTTGTTGCATAGAATTCTTAAAGAACTAGGATATGACTTGGGAGGAAGCTGTTCAAAAACTTAGAAATCAACCTGAAAATAAACAGGTTATTTTAGATAATTATTTTGATGAAGACGTGGAAGTTGCCAATGAGCGCTTTATCAAGAGCGAAGAATTTATAGAAGTTCTAGCGCACATTCCTAAACAAGCTAAATCTGTGTTAGATATAGGCGCAGGAAGGGGAATGGCGGCTTATGGGTTTGCTAAAATGGGCTTAAAAGTAACTGCATTGGAACCAGACACTAGTGATGATGTTGGAGCAGGAGCAATCAGAAACATCACTGATAAACATAATTTAACCATAGAAGTGGTTGAAACCTTTGGGGAATCGTTACCATTTGCAGATCATTCATTTGATGTGGTTTATGTCAGGCAAGTCCTGCACCATGCTAATGACCTGGCTATGTTTTGTAAGGAGGTGTACCGTGTTTTGAAACCAAACGGAATTTTCATTGCCACGCGCGAACATGTTTTGACTAAAGAAGATGATTTACAGCATTTTTTGGCCAATCATCCCTTGCATCACTTATACGGAGGTGAGCATGCCTTTACATTAGATTTTTATATAAAATGCATAACGGATAGTGGAATGACAATTACTAATATCATTCATCCTTATGCCAGTGTTATCAATTTTGCACCATTAAGCAAATTTCAAATGCGTCAGAATTTCGCAAAAGGTTTAGCAAAAATTACAGGTTCCATTATCGCTAATTTTTTAATACAATTTGATTTAATCTATAAAAAAATGGCTGATATAAAAGCAAGTAGGGACAATACTCCAGGAAGAGTTTATTCTTTTATCTCAAGAAAGTAAAAATGAATATTCTAATAATAGGCAGTAATGGTTTTATAGGTTCACATTGTGCAGCCTACTACAAAAGCAAAAGCTATCAAGTTTTTGAAGCTGGGATATCATTGAATGATTTTAATAATCCATTTTACACCCAACTTAATAGTAGCAATACCAATTTCGACATTTTATTTAAAAACCAACCGTATGATTTGTGCATAAATGCTTCGGGGTCTGCTCATGTCGGATTTTCATTTGACAAGCCAGATGTTGACTTTGAACTGAATGTATTAAACGTTCATAAAATTTTGGTGAGTATCCGTACCTATCAACCTAAATGTAAGTTTATTAATTTTTCAAGTGCGGCTGTTTACGGTAATCCCGAGAAATTACCAATAACAGAAGACAGTAGTAAAAACCCTCTTTCGCCCTATGGTTTTCATAAACTTCAAAGTGAGTATTTAATAAAAGAATACCACCGTTTTTTTGGGCTTTCTACTTGTAGTTTAAGGGTTTTTTCGGCTTACGGACCGGGATTGAAAAAACAATTATTTTGGGATTTATACCAAAAAGCCATTCACAATCCAACCCAAATTGAAGTGTATGGAACTGGCGCTGAATCGCGTGATTTTATTTATATTGACGATTTGGTGAAGGGAATTGATTTAATTTTTGAAAATGCCGCTTTTGACGGAAGTGCATTTAATATCTCATCTGGCACTGAAACAACTATAAGAGAGGTTGTTACTGAGTTTTATAGTCATTTAAACCCTAAGCTAACTTTTAGTTTTAATAATAAACAAAAACAAGGGGATCCTAATAATTGGCAAGCTGATATTTCAGCTCTCCAACAATTGGGTTTCTCAACTTCCGTTTCGTTAAATGAAGGGCTACTAAAAACGGCTCGTTGGCTAAATTCTCTATCATAGTTTGAAAAGTAAAAAACTACACATCTGTTTACACCTCATTTCCGATCCCAATTGGCATGCGGGAAATATTTACATATTTAACTTAATTCATGCTATAAGTAAAATAGACAAAGAAGAACGGAATAAAATTAAGTTGAGTTTAGCTACTCGGAATATAAAAGAAGTGCCTGATGAAATGAAGCCTTTATTAGACCAGATCTATATTGACAATCTTTTTGTACTTGGCTTTTATAAATTCATTTCACTTTTACCAGCCTTTTTACGCTTTAAAATTTTTAATTTCAGGCAGATAGATTTTTACTACCCCCCAGGCAATTTTCCTAAAAAATGGATATTTAATTGGGGTGGATGGATACCTGATTTTCAATACAAGCATTTACCGCATTTATTTTCTGATGAGGAATACCGTAGCAGAGAAAAAAGAAATAAAAGCCTTGCTAGGCAAGCGCCAATTTTGGCATTTAGCAGCCAACATGCATTAAACGATTATAAAAAATTCTTCCCCGCAAACAAAAGCAACGCCTATTTACTGCCCTTTGTAAGCAATGCAAACAAAGAATGGTTTAATGGTAATCCTTTGGCCATACAACAAAAACATAATTTACCCGATCACTTTTTTATTGTTTGTAACCAGTTTTGGAAACATAAGGACCACCCAACTGTAATAAAAGCAATGGGTTTGCTTAAACAAAAGGGAATTGAAATAACGGTGGTTTGTACAGGTTCTAAAGAAGATTTTAGAAACCCCGACTATTATCCATCACTAATTAAGCTGGCCGAAGATTTGGGCGTGTTGAGTCAATTTAAAGTGCTAGGCTTTATTTCACGTAACGATCAAATTCAACTCATTCGCAGATCTCTAGCGATTATTCAACCATCTCAATTTGAAGGATGGAGCACGGTAGTGGAGGATGGTCGTTCTTTGGGTAAATCAATTTTTCTTTCAGATTTTCCAGTTCATATTGAACAGAATCCCCCTCATGTTTGGTTTTTTAAACAACAAGATGAAACTGAATTAGCACAATTGATTGAACAACATTTAAACCAATTGTTGCCTGGGCCAGATAATGAAAAGGAACGAAAAGCTTTTGAAGAAAACCAAATAATGATGAGAGAGTTTGGTCGAAAAATTGTAGCAATGGCTAATTCAAAGCGGGTATAATCACTTTAGTAAAAAAGGAATCAACTCTTTCATCCGTTTTGCATAACTATATTGTTCCAAGGTTCTTTTTTGACCGGCTTCTGCGATGGCCTTCATGTGTTGAGGATGATTGCGTAAATAATTTATTTTCTCTACACACTCTTCTTTTGATTTATAAGTTACCACCTCTACATCGGGCTTAAATAAGTCAGCAAGGTTTTGTTTCCAATCAGTAACCAAACATGCACCAACTCCTGTTGCTTCCCATAACCGGATATTACCTGCGTTTGACTGTGCGGTATCTATATGACTGTTTAATGTTATTTGAGAATTGGCAAGTATCTGGTACATTGATAGGCCGTACACACTGCCTTGATTTATAAAAAATAATCTAAGGATATCTTCTACATCATCAAACACTCCTCCGCCTAACTTTTGCAGCACATTTTTCAGCAGGTAAATTCTGTTTTCATCAAACGAACTTAACCAATAATCCACTTTATACTTTTTTGCTACATGTCCAAGTATTTTTAACCTTTCATGATGACCACCACTTCTAAGGGTGAGCGAACCAGCAAATGAAATGTCATACAATTTTTTTTGAGTGTCAATTTTTTGCAGGAGAGTTGATTCAAATCCAAAGTGAAATAAATACGAGTCGAAACCTTTTGATTGGTAATAGTTCACAAAATGCTGTCCACATGAAATCATGGCATCGCAATGGCTAAACCTTTCTGCATCTAACATTCCAATTCCATCCCAACCAATCACTTTTTTAATGGAAGGAACCTGGGCTCTAAGAGATTTTACATCAGTTGCCTTCAGGTACACATAATCATTGGCAAACAGAATATCCGGTTTAATTGCCTTGATTTGCTCAAGTAGTATTTCCTGCATCCAATTCTCAGCGGAGTACAAGACATTATTCTCTTCTGCCCATTTCTGCTGGGCATAAGGGTTGTTAATAATAAATAAAGTCGCTTGTATTTCAGCTGATTGATTTAAGTTGGAAATCCAATAATCAGCCCACCCTATTCCTTGTTGCATCATTACCCCAAATTGTTCAGCGTAAGGCTTATTTTTTAGTTCAGGATTCTCAGCGTAAAGCTTATCTAGATATTGAGGGTAAAATGATGATACTTTAACGAAGATTGCTTTAGCCATGTTTTATAAAATTCTGTTCATACCATAAATAATGCAAATATTTCCAGGTATTCCCTGTATTACTCCAATTCCAATTGTTTGTTTTTTGCTGCAATTCTATATAGGTCTTTAAGCCCTTCACATCAATAAGTTCACTTTTGTTTGATATTGCAATTTCTAGTGTTTGCCTAATCCAAGGTTGAAGTGGACCTTGAAACCATTCAGGCATAGGGGCGTTAAAACCAATCTTGACTTTAGATGACCGAATGCTTTCCGGCATTCTATTCTTCATGGCCTCTCGCGCAACTCGTTTGGTATACCCATCTTTTATTTTGGCACTGCCTGGCAATGAGAAAAGGTAAGTCACCAATCGCCAATCCATAAAAGGCATCCTCACCTCTATGCCATGTGCCATACTCATCCGATCAAAATTGCGTAAAATGGTTGGTAATACATCATGATGAAACAAGGAATATAAACTCCTATTGGTCTCATCCATGCCATTAGGTATTTTTGAACTTGATTGAAATTGATTCGAAGAGGAAAACGAAACATCCTTATTCAAAAACTGACTTGACTGGGTTTTAAAAAACTGATCTTTGCTTGATTTCAATTGTTTAAACGCATTTCGTGCAAACTCAAAATCTGGGTGAAATTGCAGCAATCGTTTTAGGTTGCTGCCAAATGCAGGAGTGGTTTGGGTTAATGCATGAGATTCATTTAATAATTGTTGGTTATATTGCCAATTGCTCAATAGCGATGGAGCATTCGCCAAATAAGCTCCACTTGCATGCATGTAAGCCCCCATTAGTTCATCTGCTCCGTGGCCATCGAGGGAAACCACTATATTATTTCTACGCAGCTCTCTATAAATTAACCATGGGGCTACAGGGATGCCTACATACACGTCATCAAAATCGTCTAAAACTTGATTCATTACCTTTAACCCTTCTTCCTCGTGAACCTCAAAAAAATGACCTTTTACTCCTGCATACTTAACTACTTCTTCAGCCTGAGGACGCTCATCATTACTTTTACCCGGAAAAGTGGCCACAAAAGTTTGCTGCCAATCTTTTGATTGTCTTAAACCAGCATGTTGCTTCCCAATTTCAGCCAATGCACTTACAATAGCGCTTGAATCAAACCCTCCGCTAAGTGAAGAGCCTATGGAAACATCACTTCGCATGCGCAATTGAATGGAGTCATAAAACAATTCTTGAAAACGAGCTGCTTGCTTTTCAAATGTATCAGGAACATCAACTAGATGTTCTGAAGTTTCCCACCACCGAGTTATGGTTGCCTGACCTTGTTTTATAATACCATAACATCCTCCTTCTAATTTTTGAATATCTTTTAGCATTGTTCTACTTGAAGCCTCTACCCCGAATCCTGTTCTTAGAAAATGAGTAGCTGATTCATTATCCAATACTGGATTAAAGCCATCCAAACAGCGGAAAGATTTTTGTTCAGACGCAAATGCAAATTGGTGTTTATCTAATTTAAATAATAGTGGCTTAATCCCAAAACGATCCCTAGCGATAAAGCATTCTCTCTCTTGTTCATCATAAATAACTATAGCCCACATGCCATTAAACTTAAATAGCATTTTCTCTTTCCAACAGTGGTAAGAGGCTAGAATGACCTCTGTATCACTATCTGTTTTAAACTGATAACCCTTGCTCCTCAATTCGTTTCGGATTTCAATAAAATTGAAAATTTCACCGTTAAAAACGATATGAAACCTGTCTTCAGCGTAATGCATAGGCTGATTGGCTGCACTACTTAAATCTATAATAGCAAGCCTTCGATGCCCGAAAGCAATATCTTGAGCATTGCTTTTCCAAATACCTCTTCCATCGGGGCCCCGATGTGCCAATGAATCCGTAAAACGTTCAATTGTTTCATTCAGGATGGGTTTCCCATCAAAATTCCATATACCAGCTATTCCACACATTATTTAATGAATCTTAGTTGCAATTTACTTTTAGTATGGGTGTATAATTTCTTTAATAACTCTTCATGTTCTTTTCCATGTGGTAATAAACGTGTAATAAACAAAATGGAAATGGATGTTATGATGAGCATGATAAAATAACCTATTCCTAAACTGAACCAATTACTGAAAGGAATGGGGAAAAAATAGTAAACACAAAAAGCCATGCAGGTGCCTGTAAGAATGGGGCCAAAAATGGCGGTGAGAATAGCAGAAAAAGGAACAACATTTTTGAGTGCTGTATACATTACTCGTGTAATAGCTGCTGATTGAGCCACGGAAGCAAACAATGCACTCCAACCAGCTCCCTTTAAGCCAAAAATAGGCAGCACCACTAATGAGGCTACTACTGTAACTAATCCAGTTAGAATAGCGATGTAAGTGATCTTTTGGGTTTTGCCAATTCCTAAAAGGAAAAAGTAGCCCGCAGTTGTTGCAGATCCAAAGGCGCCTGCTACACAAATAGTTTGTAACACAAATTCCCCTTGCAAAGCAATTGATTCATTTTTCATCCACAACAATATAAGAGAATGTGCAAATGGAACAACAGATACTAACAAGGTTACGGCCACAGAAGTTGTTATCCATGTTGACTTGATAAGAATATTGGCCTTTCTTTTCTCCGTGTCATTGCTAATGGAGCTAAACATTGGAAAAAGTACTTCAGACAATTTATGTACCAACATATAAATTTTTTGCTGGATATTCAAAACCACGTTATAGATGCCTACAGAAGCCGTATTTAAAATGACGCCCATTACATATTTTTCGGCTTGTTGCGCCAATATACCTCCAACCTGTGCAATGGTTTGCCAACCACCATAATTAAAGGACGCTTTCCAAGCTTCTTTATCAATTTTAGGTGCCAGCGAAATATTGGGCAGGGACAGCCGAGCGCTAAAATACCAAAACAATAACGCAATAAATTGGCCCAATACTGTTGCAATGGTAAAACCAAGTAATCCCCATTGTTGGTTTAATAACACAAAAGTAAAAATAGCTGTTGCAATTACCGACAATAAATTACCTAGGGCTACTTTTTTGAATTGTTGCAGGGCCACAGGCACTCCCATAAAGGTTGCTGAGCATTGGTTAAAAAGCCAACCGAATGCAATAACCCGCATACAATTGGTAATGGTTTGAGTTAAATCTTCACTTATCTGTGCATGAAAAGCCTGCATAACTAAAGGTCCACCAACAACAAAAACAAGCAGGCATCCCAATAAGCCAATTGTTAAATTCATGAAAAAAGTGGTGCGTATATAGGTCCCTGCTTTTATGAAATCTCCCTGATGCACATTTTCAGCAACAAACTTGGTTGTAGCTTCACCAAATCCGAGATTGGTTAAATTGAGAGGTGCAATGATAACAAACAACAAGGCAGAGATTCCATAAGATTCAATTCCAATTTGTGCAACAACATACCTTAGCAAGTAAAAATTAATAAGCAGCCCAATCACAAAACTTGCAATGTTTAGTATTGAGTTTTTGATTGTTTTTACTGCTAAAGATTGATCCGACATAGGTCGAAAGATAATATTATCCTTTGGGATTTATAGATTAATTGCCGTTTTCACAGAAGAACAAATATATTCTATTTGTTCTTCTGTTAATTCAGCATACATAGGCAACGATAGCAGTTGATTCATTTGACCGCTCGCCACGGGAAAATCTTTACTTGAATGGCCTAGATGGGCGTAGGCTTTAAGCAGAGGCAGAGCAATCGGATAATGTATACCTGTTTCAATCCCTTTGGATTTTAGTGTTTGCTGAACCAGCTCTCTATTGTTTACTTTAATTACGTAAAGGTGGAATACATGACGACTACCATTAGGTGTAAAAGGTAGCTGTAAACCTGCTTCTACTAAATATTGGTTGTAAAGATTAGCATTACGAATACGAGCTTCTGTCCAAGCTTCTAGATGCGGCAGTTTAACGCTTAAAACAGCCGCTTGAATTCCATCTAATCGGCTATTCCTGCCCTCTATGCCGTGATCGTGTTTACCTAATCTGCCATGGTTTGCCATCATACGAACTTTTGTAGCGATGTGTTCATCATTAGTTGCCATTCCACCGGCATCTCCGTATGCTCCCAGATTTTTTCCAGGATAAAAGCTAAATGAAGAGGCATGACCAATTGTACCGACATTTTTTTCTTTATACTTTGCCCCGTGGGCCTGAGCGCAATCTTCAATCACAATAAGGTTATGTTTTTTGCTAATGGCCATTATTTCATCCATGTCTGCTGGGCATCCATATAGATGAACAGGAATAATGGCTTTTGTTTTAGCTGTTATTTTAGCCTCAATCAGATTAGTATCAATGGTGTAGGTATCAGGCTTTGAGTCAACAAATACAACATTGGCTCCAACTGTTGTTATGCATTCAGAAGTTGATATCCAACTATTGGCTGGAACAATAACCTCATCTCCGTTGCCGATACCGTATGCTTGCAACAATAGCTCAAGAGAATCGGTTCCGTTAGCACAGCTTATTACATGTTTCACCCCCAAGTAATTCGCAAATTCTTCTTCAAATTGTTTGGCATATTTACCACTTATAAAGGCAGTTTCGTTTATCACGGATTGAATCGCATCATCTATAGAAATACGAAGCTGATCATATTGAAGTTTTAAATCAACAAAAGGAATTATCATATAAAGTAATCTATGAAGTTAAGCTTCGCAAATAACAGCAATATTTGAACAAATTTCAGATGGGGCTTCTAAGCTTATTTTAAAAATAGCGTCTAAAAGTTCACGACTCCATCCCTTCATCTGTGCATTTGATACGAGTTTAATCATATATCCCCTAGTTTCAAGTATTTTGAATCCTGCAGATTTAATATCAGCCTCAAATTCTTTAATTGTATAAACACGTCTATGACCAAGCTGAATATCCTGACCGTTTAACTCATTACGTTGCTTTAGAAGATTCATTTCAACACCTATTCTTCTATGAAGTGAATCAGCATGTGGTACTGAAAATATGGCCTTTGCCCCAGGTTTAAGCGACTTTTTAGCTTGTCTCATAATCCCTACTGGATCATCCACGTGCTCTAAAATATGATTACCCAACAATACATCAAACTTCTCTTTCGCCTCATATTCTTCAAAAAGGGTTTTAACTACTGTATACCCAGCATCTTTACTATAAAAATCTCGGATAACATTGTCACTTCCTTCCAATATAACAAACTCCTCATATTCTTTAGCAAGCAGACCTGCTATATAACCATCACCTAAGCCAAGTTGAATCGCCCTTCCTCCAGTAAGCTTTCTTAATTTAATCAGTTCAGCAGAATTATAACTTATTATATCTTGATTCAACTTTCCGGCTTCAGTAGTATAAATATCTGATGTTTGATTAAGCCTTTCTAACTCTTTTGACCTGTTTTCCATTATGTTATATTATTAATATGTTTAAAATCAATATTAGCTCCTTCTGCAAACAGCTGGTCGGTTTCCGTATCACCAATCATTATGTATGATTCTTTCCGATATGACCCTGTTAATGAGCAAAGTATATTAAACGGATTGATATTAGGTTTGCTCTTTATTACATCATCAATTCCGATAACAGCCTTACATTTATTTGCTACCTGCATTTGTCGCAAAGCAATATTAATTGTTTCGTTGAGATTATTTGAAATTATGTAGAAGTCCTCAACCGAATCGAGTAAATTAATATTCACGTTTGTATAACTGACAGCATTGCCATCCATTTCAAATTTTCTTATTTCGCTCAACAACAATACTTTATCACTTGGATTGTTTTTTTGATAAATGATATTTATCATTTCCATCAGCTTAAGTGGCTTATCCCAGTTATAACGTTTAGCAAATTGCTGATATATAACACTCTTAAGCCCTGCCCAATCTACATTTAAGTCGCAAATTGTTCCATCGAAATCAAGAATGACAAAATCATATTGTTTTATTGTTTTCATCCAAAATAATTTCTTCCCAATACCTTGTCATGCTTATACCCACCTTCGTATTGCAATCATGCTTATACACAGGTAAATTGAGCATTACCTTTATCACCTGCAACGGAATATTGGCTCCTGCCTTTACTGTTAGCATTAAACCTCCCGCTGCATAACGCGGATTGAGCTCTATGAATACCAATTCGTTCTCCTTTGTAATAAAAAATTGAATATTACAAGAACCTACAATATGTAAACGCTTACATAATAACGTTACAGGCCCTACAAACCTTTCTTTCTCTATAGTTATTCCTTTAACGCTTTGACCCGATTTAGTCGCTAATCTTAATCTTGGAGCAATAATGATTGGTTCGCAATCGTAGTTACACAACACATCTACCGTAACTTCTTGCCCTTCAATATAATCTTGAATAATTAGCTCCCCATCTTGTTTCATGATCTCTTCAAGACGTTTTGATTCATTTACCTTTTCGGTTCCGGCACTAGAGCTGCTTGAGTTTGGCTTAACAAACACTGGGTAATTTAGCCCTGCTAGATTGATTTCAGGTATTAAAAAACTAGTTTTAGGACTAACAATGCCTAGCTCAACAGCTATTATTGACATGGCATGTTTATCATTTGCCATTTCAATTGATGTATGATTAGGTAATAAGGTGCAAACACCTGCTTCTTTAAATCTTTCTTTGTGTGCAGCTACAATTGCTATTTCTTTAGAATAGATAGGAATTAACACGGAAACATTCTCTTGTTTACAAACCCTCAGGAGTTCATCAATATAATAAGGCGAATTGGCTTTAGGTACTAGAAAAAACTTATCTGCTAAATGCAAACCAGGAGCCAAGATGTCCATATCCACAGCAATAATACTAATATCTAATTCTGTCTGATATTTTATTGCCTTAATAAAGCTAATGGCTGATGCTGTTCCCGCACTTGATATTAGTACTTTAATTTGCTTTTGTGGCATGCCCGTATATTTTTTCAATTGCTTCAATTGTCTTCATACCTTCGTCACCTTCTACTACATTGTGCCTTTCATTTAACAATTCCGCCACCACATCATGCATTACTTTATCATGATTGGAACTTGTTCCCTGATATTTACCGTAAGCATTCGGCTTATCTGTAAATTCAATATTTTCAGGAAGCGGGTAAGATTTTACGTCCCAAAACTCTATTTTATTTAAGTATTGCCCGCCAATTTTAATTGTCCCGTTTTCTCCTATTATAGTAATACTTCCTTCGTAATTTTTATTGTATACACAAGTAGTCCATACTAAAGTTCCCATAACACCTGACTTAAACTGAACAACAGATGCTCCACAATCCTCAATTTCGATTTCATGGTTTTTTGTTGCCAGACTTGTTTGTGCCTCTGTTACATCACCAAACCACCAGATCAACAAATCAATAAAATGGCTTGCTTGGGTATGCAAGGCTCCTCCCTCTAAACTCAGACTACCTCTCCAATTGGAGTCACTGTAATAACCTTGGTGTCGGTTCCAAAGCACATTGCATTGCACCATGTAAATTTGTCCCAAAAAACCACTATCAATGGCTTGTTTGGTTAGTGCAATCGGCACATTGTACCTATTTTGTTTCACCACCATTAATTTCACACCATTGGACGCTGCTGCATCAATCATCCTATTACAATCTGCAACATTCAAAGCCATGGGTTTCTCTACCAAAACATGCTTTTTATAAGACGCAGCTAAAATTGTCATTTCAGCATGTAAACCATGTGGAGTGCATATGTTAATAACATCAGCATCAGTTTCCGCAAGCATTTTTTCGTAGTCATCAAAAACGGGAATTCCTCCATATAAATCACTATACTTCATTGCCACGCTTCTATCAATGTCACATAAAGCAACTATCTCTGCACGTTCTTCTGCATCTGTAACTGCTATGTGGCGTGAACCTATGCTGCCACAGCCTACTATCGCAAATCGAATTCGTTTATTGTTTAACGCCTCTTCTGTCATAAAGAAAGTTTACCGCAATTATACATTAATTATCCTTTTTTTTATCTTGCAAACATTATAAACCATCCCTAAAAGAACTTATAGAATGACCCGACTAATATTTATTATCCTATTGCTTCTATCTAACTTGCTATTTGCAACAGCCCAACAAATAAACAATGGCCTTCTTTTATATTTACCATTCAATGCCAACCAAAATGATGAAAGTATAAATGGATTTCCTGGAACCTTAGTTAATTCGCCTTCTCGTGTAGCTGATAGGCATGGCAATGTGAATGGTGCTTTTCAATTCAATGGTTCAAACCAATTGATTCGTTATGGCGACATTTTAGACAGTGTATTCTGTGCAACCCCGAATGCTAAGTTCTCCATCTCAGGTTGGTTTAAAGTAAGTGTGCTTCCAAGCACAGGATTAATAGGTGCAATTATTAGCAAATCTGCCGGGGGAGTAGGGCCCTACCAATGGATTACATATCTAGCTAGCGATGGTAAACTAGTCGCTGCTCTATGTAGTACCGCCATGGGACCAACAGATTATGTTGAAAAGAAAAGTGTAAATACACTAAGCGTAAATATTTGGCATCATTTTGTGATGACTTTTGATGGCTCTCTCTCTAACCGTACAGACAGGATTCAATTATATGTAAACACTATTCAAAGTAACTTATTCACCAACATTGGTTTAATGGGTACTACTTCGATAAACACTGGCCAAGAGATTACAGTTGGAGCTGGGCATGCAGCTGGTAATCCAGCAACTGCAAATAACCAATATAACGGGGCAGTGGATGATATCAGGATATATAATAGGGTTTTAACTTTGTCGGAAATTCAAGAGTTGGCTGAATTTAGAAGGACTTACTACAGCAAATCAACAGGTAACCTGAATAGTTTAAGTACTTGGGGAACCAATACCGATGGCAGTGGAACAGCTCCGTTAAGCTTTGATTCTAGTAATGTTACTTACAGGATGGTAAATAACACCTCGCCAACCTTGGGAGGTAACCTGCGTATTAATGGTGCCAACAGCACTCTTATTTTTGGTGATGGTACCAATGCCTTTAATTTGGTAATAGGAGCCAATGATACCTTAAGTTGTGATAGCATGTTTTTGCAGAATAACATTACCCTTACCAATAGTGGTGCGTTGCTTTGTACTAAACTGGGTGCAGACAATAGCAGCAATGTGCAATATATTCGTTCCTCTCCTCAACTGGTTGCTGCTGGTTCTTATGGTAACCTCGTGGCTTCCTCTTCTACCAAAACTCTTACAGGAAATACCACCATTAAGGGTACATTTGGTATGCTTGCTTCTATTAATTGTAATGGATTTAACTTAACCTTGGGCAGCAGTGCAACAAGCACTGGTTTGTTAAACAGGTCTTCAGGTACTATTATTGGCCGTTTTACCCGTTGGTTTAACAATACTACTAATATAGGTGCTACTGGCTTGTTTCCTGTTGGAACTGCTACAAAATATACCCCTTATCAAATGGAGTTTACCTCAGCACCTACTACTGGTGGATCTATTACTTGTGAGTTTATTACCGGAAACCCTGGTAATATTGGGTTGCCTCAGTTTGATTTTACTGCTGGAGCTGTGTTTATTGATAAGGCTGCAATAGATGGGATTTGGAGACTATCAGGTTCTGCAGTTACAGGGGGTACATTTAACGCAACAATTACGGCCAACAATTTTGTTGGGGTAAATAATTATGCTGACTTAAGATTGATTAGAAGGGCGCAAGCTGGAAGTTGGATCTTGCAAGGAAACGCCACTGTAAATGCTGGCTCTAATGCTGCTGCTATTGTTGGTAGAATTGGCCTTTCTGCCATTTATGGGGAGTATGGTATTGGGGGCGACCAATCGGTGAATCCTTTACCTGTTAAATTGGTTGCTTTCACTGCATCATTAATCAATAATGACCGTGCATTATTACAATGGCAAACAGCTCAGGAGTTTAATGCGGACTATTTCATTGTGCAACGCTCTACTGACCAAATAAACTGGGTTGATAGGGGAACAATAAAAGCTAAAGGGGTTTCAAACAACTTGGTAAAATATGCATTGAATGATGCCATTGAACAGTCTTTTGACATCATTTATTATCGCTTGGTAGAAGTAGACATCAATGGCAAAAAAACTGGTAGCAAAACCATTAGTGTAACACCTGGCAAAACGCCAGAGTTTAGCGTGTTTCCTAACCCCGCCCAACGCAACGTTTATGTGCAAGGGCTTGTTGGGGAAGCAACCGTTTATAACATCACCGGACTCCCCGTTTTAACCATTGCTAAAGAAGGTTGGGTAAACATTGAACACCTTAAAGCTGGCATCTATTTTGTTAAGTCTGCACAAAAAACAATCAAGCTGGTGATAGAGTAGCACATAGTGGTACTTAGCGTAAGTAAATACGGCCTCACTATTTACCTCCCAACTCCTGATACTTTTGCATGCAATACTGTGCTTCTTGCTTTTTTCCCTGTTTTGTAAATACCTCAACCAAAAGGCGATAAGCCATTGCGTTTTTTGCATCTAAAGTTACACAGTAAGTTAAATTTTCTTCCGCTTTACCGTATCCACCTACATTGTAATAAGCTAGCCCCAAATTGTAATACATTTGCGGAACACCATTGCCGCCTCTGCTTATTGCGTTTTCCAAATGCGTAATGGCCTCATTGTTATTACCCCTGTTTAACTCAATACTTGCAGCATAATAATATGCATCAGTATAGTTTATTTTATAACTTAAAGATTGTTTCAGTAACTCTAGTGCCTTTTCAACATCTTTTTTACCATTCGCATAAAATAAACCTAGATTGCTATATGCCGAATAATTTTCCGGGAATATTTTAATGGATTGGTTTGTTGCCTCAATAGCCTCATCTACCCGCTGAGCTGAATATAAAGCCATTCCTTTCATTCGAAAGGCCTCTTCATCCATTGGGTTATCGTTACAAGCGTTGGTAAAATAATAAATGGCTGAATCAAGCCGGCCTTGTTCTAACGCTTTGTATCCTAAAGGCATATGATATTGGCTACGTTTTACCACTACACACAACGGAATCCCATCTGCTTTCACCTCATAAACCGTTCCTTTGGGTGGGTATCCGCCATTTAGCAATTCATTTTTTGAATAGGTACGTGACGTATAAATTGCATAATCCCAAAATGGTTTTCCTTCCTCGTACTCTCGCACCCATTGGAATTGAATATCTGGGTTTATTCTCTGTGCGTAATATGCCGCTGTTAATGGTTCATTATTAATGGCCACTACAAGCTTGCCTTTGGGGTGTTTATGAGCAATCCATTCAGCAGCCTCACGACAAGAGTTTGAATAATAATCTAATTCATAATTTCCATAGGCACCTTTTGTTCCACCAATAAGCTCGTTATAATAAACTACCTCATTTGGATGGTTACTTATCATCCATGTTGCTGGAAGTGCAATAAAACCCAATAATATAATTGTTACTGATACTTGTATGATTTTGTTTTTACTTATCATAAATAATGATTCCCAGCCCAAGGCAGTAAGAATAATTAGAGGAGGGTAGGTAAATAAATAGTGTCTCCATCCATTATAATAATACATACTTTGTGTTTCAGCATAAACAATGGGAAACAACAAAACGAAAAGTACCATTGGGATAAAAATGGCATTGGCTTTAAACCTTTTTTTCCAAACAAAAGCGGAGCCCAACAATAAAACAAAACCAGCTATGACGTACAATGGCGAGTTTATGATAATAAACTTAGGCAAATAGTACCAAGGAACATTTGCCATATATAGGCGTTTACCTTCAAACAATTCATGATTAAAGGTGAAGAACTCAGCACTTGTTGATTTCTTTAATGCTACATACCAATTTGTTAATGGTTCCTCCTGCCCAAATGGCCATAAAGAAATACCCACCAAATGAGCAATAATAACAATAGTTACACCACTTGTAAAATAGGCAAAAAACGTAGTTGATGCCTTAGCAAATCCATTGTTTCTAGCACTTGCTAACCAGCTGACTCCCATAAACAAACCAGTGTAGGCATAAAAAACAACACCCCCGATACGCGATCCAATTGCCATTCCTATTCCAGCACCACACCATAACAAATAAGTGAATTTTGGTGATGGTAAATGCTTAATTACTTTAATCAGATAATACAATGCCATCATACAACCCGCAGCAAAAGGAATATCTGTAGGATTATTCATTCCATGTCCGAAAAAAACCGGACTGAACAGAATAAATACAAATGCAAATAACCCGCTCCTCCATGTACCCACTTCCTTTGCTGCCAAAGCGGCAAACAGCATTGCTAAAAAACTATATAAGGCATTTAAAAAATGACGTGTTTCAAACTCACCCCATGCTAGTATATTTTTGTTAAGCCATGCCGATATTACATTAAAATGCTCACCATAATACCTAAATTCATTCATGCTAGAGGTCTCGCTCAAAGCCGTTTTGTCTTCCCCATCTGATTCAAAATATTTCAACATGTCATAACCGTACATATTATGTCTTTTGGCATCCCAAGTAATGCCATAGTCAAAACTTAGTGTTGGCAGTAATATGAGAGCCGCCAAAACAATCAACAAAAAAGTTAACCGAAAATACGGATGATTACCACCTGATTTTGTCTCTCGTTGTTGTTGAAATGCCTCCCGAATGAACCAGTTAAAACGAGAAGAAATACCTGTCCCGATGATATGCCCTAACTTACCAAAAACTTGAACATTATCTTTTAACGATAATGTATATGTATGAATAGGTTCATTTTCGTAAGCTGCCTTGCACAAAAGCGCTAAGCTTGTATTGTAGTTTTTTGAAAAGTAGTCCTTTACAATATTTTTATCAAAAAAGGTGTATTGCTGGGTATAGTCTTTTAACGGTAAGGGTAACAACAGTTGTCCTAAAAAATTGAACAACAGCCTCTTTAAACGCAACGTGAATGGGTTGTTTAGTTTCCCTGAGGTTTTATTAAACTCCCCAACATAAACGCCTGATGTTGTTAAACTTTTTTTGTTTTGCTGAAATGATGACAGTACTTGGTTGATGTTTAAAGTGTTATGCTCATCAGCAACATATGCCCATTTGGCTTTGCTTTCTTCAATTTCTGCTAAAAAAGCAACATCACCAAATGAACCTACTTTACAACGATCTTTACTTACTAAATCAGCAATATCCTTTTGATTTTCAATATCATTGTTGCTATTTTCATTTACAACAAACAGTGTTGCATTTACTTTGGATTTACCGATAGGCAACGCCAGTTGTTTTCCAATAAACTCGTTATTTTTACCATTTGCATAAACAACACACATCAAATCGGGTTGTGTATCAACAGGTACTGATAGTTCTTCAATCGTTTGCTTTTGTTTTTTCATTGGCGTTATTCAATAAACGAAACTAAGAAAAATGATGTAAGTATCCGCATAGATATTTCATTTCAATAACCTGATTCTCTCAAAAAAGACCCATTACCATAGTAAACTGATTATCTATTTATTATTTAAATAGCAAATGCCCTAAATAGCATTAAATAGCGTTTCTTATATTTCTAAAATTATGTTATTCTTGCTTAATTTTATGAACAAAGACAGCAAAGCAAAGCGGGTCGCAGTTATTGGAGCGGGGCCAGCCGGTATTACTTGTGCATACCAATTAGTAAAACAAGGTATAGAAGTACATTTATATGAAGCCGCTCCTCAAGTTGGGGGGTTGGCTAAAACCTTAAACCTTTGGGGACAAAAAGTAGATCTTGGGCCACACCGTTTTTTTAGTGACGATACCCGTGTTAACAAATTATGGTTAGAAGTAGCTGGCAAAGACTATCGCATGGTAGATCGTTTAACAAGGATTTACTATAAGAACAATTTTTATTTCTATCCAGTAAAAGCATTTGACGCTTTAAGCAAGTTAGGGTTGTTTACTTCAGCCTTATGTGTGCTGAGTTACTTTAAAGAAAAAGTGTTGCCAACCAAACAAGATGGTACTTTTGAAAGCTGGGTTACAAATAGATTTGGGAAAAGTTTATATGAAATTTTCTTTAAAACTTATACTGAAAAACTTTGGGGTATAAAATGCAATGAGTTGGATGCAGATTTTGCTGCTCAGCGAATTAAAAAGTTCTCATTGGGCGAGGCAATGAAAAACGCACTGGGAATTGGCGGTACAAAGCATAAAACGCTGGTTGACCAGTTTGCATATCCTACAGGAGGAACAGGGATGATATATGAGCGAATGCAAACTTTTATTAACGCCAACGGTGGTGCCGTTAAATGCAACACTCCTGTTAAACGTGTGCTAAAGGATGGAGATGTTGCCAATGCAATAGAATTAACAACGGGAGAGGTGCTGCATTATGACCATATCGTTTCCACCATGCCATTTACAATCATGGTGAAGCAACTACCCGATGTTCCTCAAGAGATTGTTAACTTCGCCAATAAGCTTTCGTTTCGCAATACCATATTGGTTTATTTAAACATTGAGGGTAAAGACTTATTTCCAGATAACTGGTTGTACGTGCATTCAGCTGATGTTGAAACAGGTCGTATCTCTAACTTTAGAAACTATGTTCCCGAAATTAATCAAGGTGAAGAGAGTACAATTGTAGCAATGGAATATTGGTGTTATGATACCGACCTGATGTGGAAAATGAGCGAAGAAGAACTCATTGACTTAGGTAAAAAAGAGTTAAATAAAACTGGATTAAATAAAGGTGCTCCTATAACAAACGGGTTTGTGTATAAAATTCAGCGTTGTTACCCAGTTTATAGCAATAATTACAAAGATGTGCTTAAGCCCATTGAAAACTATTTGAATACGATTAGTGGTTTAAGTGTTATTGGACGTTATGGTGCATTTAAATATAACAACCAAGACCACAGTATCTTAATGGGCATATTAGCGGCAGAAAATATTGTAAGTGATGCAGGCCATAATTTATGGGACATCAATACCGATTACGATAACTATCAAGAGCGTTCAACCATAACCGCAGCAGGATTGAGTAACAACTAATAGATTTTTTTACTTTTTTCAAGCGCTTTTGGTTATAGGTATAGTCTGATTTAGTGCCTTTCCAGAACTCATTCATAAAAATGCATGAGCAAGAGTTTATGAATAGCATCATCATTAGCTGTTTAATACTTAAAACAAGAGGAATAGAATCCCGCCAAATACATTAAACCGTTTTTGTATTTGCTTAATTTTGTGCAACATTATCCTAATGAGAAAGAAATAGCTGCATGGAAAAATACCACGATGTAAACGCGTACTTTTTTGATTTGATGCCTTGGCAGCAACAAACTTGTTTTGCAATTCATCAGATGATACTTAATGCTAATCCAATAATACAATGCAGCATTAAATACAATATTCCCTTTTATACTTACCACGGCTATTTAGCCTATTTGGGGTTGTATCAACAACGCCATCTCATTATGGGGTTTTGTCAAGGGCATTTGATGGCAGATGAAGCCAATTTGCTTAAACATGATGCTGGACAAAAACAAATCAGGCATTGGCGGTTTTCTGAATCAGAACCCATAAATTGGGAACTTCTTATACAATACATTAACGAGGCCTTAATTATCAATGAGCAACTTAAATCCATTTCACATAAGAAAAGCAACAGTAACTGACGCTGTGGTTCTGGCCCAAATTGGAAGTACAACTTTTTATGACACCTTCAGACCTTACAATACAGAAGAAGATATGCAATTGTATCTCAATAAAACGTATCAACCTTCTGTTGTAAAAGAGAACCTTTCTAACCCAAGCGTCCATTATTACCTTTGTTTAGTGGATGAAAAGGTTGTTGGTTACATTAAACTCATCCACAACAATACCTATGAACATTTGGCGGGAAAGACCATTGAGCTGGAAAAAATTTATGTTCTTCAATCTCATTTTGGAACTGAGGCAGGTAAATTACTGATGCAACAAGCCATTATGCACAGCCGATTAAACCAGTTTGACATACTTTTTTTGGGAGTGTGGAAAGAAAATACACGGGCTGTGCGATTTTATGAAAAAACAGGATTTACCATTTTCTCTACCCGCTTTTTTAAGCTTGGAGAGCGCCTGTGTGAGGATTACATGATGAAACTGGTGTTATAATTTCCCCTCTAAAAACAACAACTTTACTTTTAATATGGCTGCTACAGACAGGCTATCTGCTATTTTACCATCCAGAACCAGTTGATAAGCTTCTTCAAAAGGTAACTTTCTTACCTCTAGCTCCTCGCCATCATCTGGATTGGCTTCTTTAAAACGTAATCCCCTTGCCAAATAAAGAAATGCCAATTCATCAGTTGCTGAGTTGCTCAATTGCATCTCCTGAATCAATTGCCAATCACTAGCAATAATACCTGTCTCCTCTTCAAGTTCCCGTTGAGCAGAAATTAGTGGATCTATTCCAATTTGGCCACCTCCTTCAGGTATTTCCCACGTGTAGGCATTTAATGGAAACCTGTATTGACCAACCAACCAGGTGTTGTTAAATTCATCCAATACCAATATTCCTAATGCTAAGTTTTTAAAATGTACCACTCCATAAACGCCCTTACTTCCCGATGAGTTTGTTACATCATGGTGTGTAACTGTTATCCAGGCATTGTCATAAATCTTCTCTTTTCTATCTATTTTCCACGGGTTTAAACCTATAGTTTCCATATGTATTACTTTTACTAAATTGCACAAATAAATAAAATAATCATGCGTAGTAAGATTCTTTTTTCAGCGTTGTTTTTAGTTGTAACAGCAAGTATAATTCTACATTCATGTGGAAGAAGTAGCAACGACAACAATGATGATTCCCAACCCATTATTACCAATGATTCTTCCGAGTTTAATGGTCGGTTAAAGGCTGAAATCAGAAATATGAACAATGGCTTAGAAAGTAATGCTTCCGTTTATTTATATGCCACGTACCCTGACTTCATTAATAATATCCCACTAAACTTTGTATTTTCTAATAGTGCCGGCATAGCCGATTTCGGGTTTCTATTGCAAGGCAATTATTACTTATTTGCACGAAGCGGAAAAAACAGCTCACAAACCGATACCGCGGCCGTTCAGGTGTTAAGCAAAAGAGAAACCATTAAAATCATGCGTGTAACCAACTAGCTATTTGACATCGAGACCATAACGTTTACTATACTTCTTGTACAATTGTGTTTGTGCGTTTTCAATATCAACTTCCTCTCCATCAATAAATGCATGGGTTATTTTGCTTGATTTCATATCCAAAATATCTCCTTCAGCAACCACAATTGACGCCTGTTTTCCTGTTTCTAAGGAACCCAATGTTTTATCAAGTGCAAGTATGTAAGCAGCATTTAGCGTAATCAGTTTTAATGCTTGTTCCTGATTAATCCCATAAGCAGCACAAGTACCTGCATTAAACATCACATTTCTGCTTTCCCAGCTCCCAGCTTGAGCAATTGCAACTACAATACCCTTCTCCAATAATTGTGCAACCGTTTTATAGGGCTGGTCAATTGCAGAATGGCCGTAAGCTGGCAGACTGTGAACGTTATTGATTATAACAGCTGCTTTGGCTTTTTTTATTTCTTCAGCAACAGCTACCGCATTTTCATTGGTAACCAAAACTAATTTTGGCACTTTATACGCCTGTGCAAATGTCAATGCTTCCAAAATGCCTTTGGCACTTGTAGCGTGTATATATAAACATTGGCTACCATCTAAAATACTAACCATTGCTTGCAATTTTAAATTAACAGGTGTATTCACCGGTTTGATGAGATATTGAGCAGTTTCTTTAAACAATTGATGAAGTTTGTTCCGTTGGTTAGAAAGTCGGGTTTCTTGCTCTGAAACATTTCCAGCAAACCTATGCGTTTCTGGCCAATTGATATGCACACCATCTTCCTGCTTCACTGCTGCATCCTCCCAATTCATGGCTTGAGTTTTTACCACACATGATTTCCCGGATACCAAACCACCCTGCGGAATAACTTGCATATATAAAACTCCATTAAACAATGCAGTAGGCGTAAGTTTGGAGTCTGTATTATAAGCAATGATGGAGCGCACATTTGGGTTAACCTCACCCGTTTCATCATAATCTCTCGTAGCCCTTACCGCATCAATTTCATTTAGCCCTAAAATGGTATTTAACAATATCAGCCCAGGGTACACATGCTTGCCCTTCGCATCAATTATTCTGGCATTTTTATAACTGCTTCTCATCACGCTATCTACAAAAACAATTTTCCCGCTGTCAAAAGCAATAAGGCCATTATTAATGATTTGACCATTGCCTACATGTATTGTTCCTCCTTGTATTACAACAGGAATTTTTTGAGCTGATAATTCAACCGCAATCAAGAAAAAAAGTATGAATCCTATTTGTTTAATCATTGCAATGGTAATTTACATCTAAAGGTGAAATATAAGATTGGGATTCTCCCCCATTTTTTTGAGCCAAAAGCATCTTACTAATTATTCTATCTCGTGTTTGTTTGATTTGGACTCTTAAATTGGCATCATACCCTGAACTGTAGTAACAAATTCCATCAATAAAAGTATACTCTACTTTGGCGTAAATGCTCAAGGGATTATTGTCCCACAATACCAAATCGGCTTCCTTTCCCACTTTAATACTTCCCAAATTGGCATCCAACCGCAACATCTTTGCAGGATTAAGCGTCACCGTCTTCCATGCTTCCTCTTCACTTAAATTTCCGTATTTAATTGTTTTAGCAGCCTCTTGGTTTAATCTTCGCCCCATTTCAGCATCATCACTATTAATAGCAACAGTAACACCCATCCTGTTTAAGATGGCCGCATTGTAAGGTATGGCATCAATTACTTCATATTTATAACCCCACCAATCGGCAAATGTGCTGGCATTTACACCATGTTTTTTCATTTTGTCAGCTACCTTATAGCCTTCTAAAATATGGGTAAAAGTATTTACACGAAAGCCAAAACTATCTGCAACATGCATTAACATATTAATTTCACTTTGCACGTAACTGTGACAAGTAATGTATCTTTTTCTATTGAGCACCTCCACAAGCGCGTCTAGCTCCAAATCCCTTCTAATGTTTTTTTCTGTTTTAAGTTTTAATTCATACTCCCTTGCACGCGTAAATGCGTCTACAAAAACTTGTTCCACTCCCATGCGGGTTTGGGGAAAGCGCACAGTAGCCTGATCTCCCCAATTGGCCTGTTTTACATTTTCTCCCAATGCAAATTTGATGTAGCCATTGGCTGTACCAATCTTCATTTTATCCGGCTCCTGACCCCATCGCAGTTTTATTAAACAACTTTGCCCTCCTATTGGATTTGCACTGCCATGTAACAATTGCGCGCTTGTTACACCTCCTGCTAATTGTCTGTAAATGTTAATATCATCTGCATTTACCACATCCCCAATTCTAACTTCACTAGTTACAGCTTGTGTTCCCTCGTTAACACCTTGTTGTATTGCAATATGTGAGTGTTCGTCAATAATACCATTCGTAAGGTGTTTATTGGTTGCATCTATTATTTCGCAGTCATTACACTGCAAAGACTTACCAACCATGCTTATTTTCCCGTTATTGATCAAAACATCTGTTTGTGTTAGTATACCATCAGCCTCATTGGTCCAAACAGTAGCATTCTTAAACAGTACCTTTTTTACAATATTTAGCTTCGGTGTCCCATAATCAGCAAATGGAAACCAAATTAAACTATCAGGTAGTATCATTAACCCTGTGTCCGACTGGTTTTTAACTAAAGAATCGGCTTTACTGCTAAGTACCCAATTGCTTGTAACACCACCAGGCATTTTAGCAAAACCACTAAGCTCGTTAATTAGATAAGGAGAGGTGCTACTATCTATGCGGGTTGGATTTGCAGAAAAAGACAACATTTTACTCCCGTCTAAAAGCACGTGTACCAATCCTGCAGAATAACGAACAGTAAGCTTGAAGGTATCTGCATCTATTATAGCCTGATTCTTTTTAACCCTTAATTCAATAAAACTCTTCTCCGATTTGCCAACATATACATCGGCTAGCTTAGGAGACTCTTCCCCGTTTACTTCATATATTCTGCCTTGTACTACATGTTTTAACACCTGTGTGGTTGAAGCGAATAAATCGCCACTGCATATCATAAAATTGGCCTCTGCTCCAGCCTGCAAATGGCCAATCAGGGGTTGATGAATTAAAGATGCCGGTGTAGTTGTTAGCGCTTTAAGCGCTTCTTGTTTGGGCAAACCATAACTCACTGCTTTACGCAAATTATTTAAAAAATCTTGCGGTTTTTCGCAGCCATAATAAGTAATGCAGAACACCACATTATTTTTCCATAACCAGTATAAATTGGCTGGTGCAAGCTCCCAATGCTTTAAATCAGCGGTTGACAACAAGTCTGCCTCATAAACATCATTGATTTTATATGCTTTTGGGAAATTAATGGGCACTATTAAAGGCAAACCTGTTTGTTTAATTTCTTTTACGCGCTGGTAGTCATCACCAGCTGTTTTAATAAGATAATTAGCCTTAAACTCTTTAGCAAGAGCTGCTGCCCGAAGCACGTTTTGTTTATTTCCCGCGTCAAAAACAGCAGGTAAATTTAGTAGTGCCGAAAAATGCTGTAATGAAATATTCTTTTCTTGCGTTTGGTTTTTATACCATTGTGCATCATAATAGGTCTGCCTGATTAATGCAATACTTCCCATTAGTGAGGAGGGGTAGTTTTGCTTTGATGATCCCTTATTAAAGCTAAATGAAGATGTTACTTGCTGCGCCAATATGCCCCGGTGTGGTGCTACATTTGCTGTGCTTACCAATGCTGTTGTTCCCCTGCAAATTCCATCACTATTGCCTGTCAATACGCATCCAAAACCAGCATTCCGGTAATTTCCAGCAATTGTTTCTTGTGTGTTAAATACCTCCGCTGCATTTATTTCTGGTTTTAATGCTTCGTTCCATGCAAAAGCTCCCGCCTTAGAAGTATTAAATTGTTCCGATTGAACGCTATTTAACTTATTAGGCTGAGGTACGTTAATTCCATAGTGGCTGTATAAATCAACAAATGAAGGATATATGGTTTTTCCTTTAAGGTTAATTTCAAATGCACCTTTAGGAACTGCGCCTTTTTCCAACACACCCTCTACCTTACCTTTTTTAACCAACAATGTGGCGTCATATAATACGGTTGTTGCATTTACGTAAACGGTAGCGTGGGTATAGGCCATAAAATCTGACTTTTCATCTGCAACACCATTAACATAAAATGTTGTTTGCGCGTTTGCATAAAACCCGAAACTCAGACATAATATCCCTAAAAGTATTATTTTCATAGAACAGCAAGATATAAAATGAATGAACAAATCGTTTAATCTTCAAAAAAATCTTCTCCAAAAAGCATAAAAAAAGCACCTGATTGTTCAATCAGGTGCTTTGTAGGGTACTTTTAACTATTGTGCTTATCGCAGCAAGGTAATTGAACCAGAATAATTGTACTTCTTATCATTAAAACTTGTTGCATTAATTTGATAGATATACACATCCTGAGGACATATAGCTCCATCATTGTTGATTTTTCCATTCCATCCAAGGTCGGGGTTAGTTGTACTAAATACTTGCTGACCCCAACGGTTAAATACATAAACTTCTATCGTCTTAAACCCTGCAGCATATACGCGGAATACATCATTGCAATCACTAAACGTTGGGTCTGCACAAGGTACATTGTTTCCTCCTTCTTTAGGCATAAAAGCTGATGGAATAAACACCGTAATGTCAGGCTCGATACGAACCATACGTATAGCTGTGTCTGTGCATCCCTTATCTGTGGTAATCTTTAAGATAACTTTCTGTAAGCCCTCTAAAGAAGCAAACGGTATACTCTGCGGATTCTCAATATCATACACAATACGATCTCCAAGGTTTTTTGGATCAGGATCTGGTCCAAAGTTCCATTCATAACCCTTAATTAAACTGCCATCTGGTGATGTGGACTTATTGGTGAAACTAAACGTTGGACGAGCTATGGTTGTAAAAGGTGGGTCACTCTCAAAGTCGGCCTCTGGAATAGAGTAAACCC
>CALRXU020000015.1:0-128487 GCA_943372215.1 Chitinophaga pinensis
GATGTAAAGCTAGTAATAGCAAAGTCGAGCAGTACTAATTACTCGTAGACTTAACAATTTTATTTAAATAAACTTTAAAACCTTTTCTATTGTGTGTTTTCTTTCTATATATATGTCAATACTGATATAACAATCAATAAAGAACTTAAGATCTTTATGGTGATTATTGCGGTAAGGTCCACCTCTTCCCATTCCGAACAGAGAAGTTAAGCTTACCAGCGCTGATGATACTAGGATAAAACCCGGGAAAGTAAGTCATTGCCATATCTTTTAAAAAAAACTCAACACATTGTGTTGGGTTTTTTTTTGTCTGTTTATGTAAGTTAAACTTTGGAGAGGGTAGTTTTTAGGTAAGCTTGAATTGGAAAACCTTTTCTAGGTTTAGTTTTAGTTTAGATTTAACATCATCCATGAGAATAGGATGTCCAAGTTCTTTTTGTAATGAGGTTACTTGTTTATCATCTATACCGCATGGCACGATATAGTTAAAATAATCGAGGTTGGTATTTACGTTAAACGCAAACCCATGCATGGTTACCCACCTGCTACAACGTACCCCCATGGCACATATTTTACGTGCTTTTTCAGGATGGTTAGTATCTAGCCAAACTCCAGTATAGCCATCATAACGTTCTCCCTTTAAGCCATACTCTGTTAGGGTTAATATAATTGCTTCTTCAAGTAGGCGAAGGTATTTGTGAATGTCAGTAAAAAATTGTTCTAAATCTAAGATTGGATAGCCAACTAGTTGGCCTGGTCCATGGTAGGTAATGTCACCACCACGGTTAATAGGTACGTAGGTTGCGTCTAATTTTACGAGTTCTTTTTCAGATACCAATAGGTTTGATGCTTTACCACTCTTTCCAAGGGTAAAAACATGGGGATGCTCGCAAAAAATTAGATGGTGTTCAGGAGTAATAATTGATTCGGGGTTTGTCCTGTTGTGAAATTTTAACTGAACCTTTTGGTTAAATATGCCTTCTTGTTGATCCCAAGCTTGTTGGTAAGGTATCAGACCCCAATCAATAAATGAAACCTTGTTTGTCAAATGTATTTATTTATAAATGTCTTTAAGCTCAACGGGTTTTGACGATTTACTCTTTTTGCGCATGCGCATGTTTAATAACTCAACACTAATAGAAAATGCCATTGCAAAATATACATAACCTTTTGGTACATGTTGCCCAAAGCCTTCAGCAACGAGCAATAAACCAATAGTTAGCAAAAAGGCAAGGGCCAACAATTTGATGCTTGGGTGTAAATCAATGAATTTACTAATGCTACCTGAGAAGAATAACATAATAATCATAGATATGATAACGGCCGCAATCATAATTGGCAAGTCTTGGGCTAAACCTACTGCTGTGATGATAGAGTCAAAAGAGAAAACAATATCAATTAGTATTACTTGCATTACTACATTCCAAAAGGTAGGGTTCACTTTTTTACTGTGTTCTTCAGCATCGGCTTCTAGTAGTTCATAAATTTCAATGGTGCTTTTATACAATAAAAATAGACCACCTGCCAGCAGGATAATATCTCTCCAGCTAAATGATTTACCAAATATGGTGATGATTGGATCAACCATCTCATTGACAATATAACTAATAAAGGAAAGTAATATGATACGGATAAACAATGCTAGGAATAAACCAATCCTTCGGGCATTGGCCTGTTTTTCTTTTTGGAGTTTTGAAGTAACTAGTGAAATGAAGATAACATTATCAATTCCTAATACAACTTCCATAACGGATAATGTAATCAACGATATCCACGCTTCTGGTTTGCTAAAGAGAGTTATTAAATCCATATTTTGGTGCAAAGATATTCTTTTTTATAAGTTGTTTGATATGGATGTAATTGTTGCTTGAAATGAGCAAATTTAATCGGATAATTGCAACAAATTACAGCGATGAAATACGAACACCATATATTTATTTGTGCAAACCAGAAAGCTCCAGGAAAGGCTTGTTGTGGAGAGGGACAAGGGCTAGAGCTTGTAACCAAATTCAGGGAGGTTTTACGCGAAAAGGGCTTACAAGGTAAAGTAAGGGCTCAACGGGCTGGCTGCTTAGATGCATGTAGTAAAGGACCTGCATTGGTTATTTATCCTAAGGGGACATATTATGGTCATGTTTCAATAAATGACGTTGAACGTATTGTTGAAGAGCACATTAATCAACACCGAGTGGTTGATGACTTGCGATTGACCTTTGAAGATTAAATTTTGTAGCCAAGCTGCAATACGGTTAACCTTGTTGGACGTAAGTCTGCTGGCCTTGTCATTATTTCGTTATTAAATAAATTGGTTATACTTAAAGTAAGGGTGAATTTATTTAGGGTATATCCAACACGTATATCAGTTACAAAATCACCGTTTTTATTTAAGGCTCTTCCTCTGTCTATACCAGGTGTTGCTGCGCTTATTGGTGGGGTTATAAATACCAAATCAATGTTATGCATGTAGCTATTGTAACGCAAGCTTATACCACACATTAATTTGTTTTTAAAAGTAGCTTGTAAATCTATTTTAGCCAGGTGTTGATAGCGGTATTTTAAGAGGTTGCCAGTTGTATCGCTGCTAGTAAAGTTATAGGTGTATGGTCTTTTTCGTTGCGATGAATCATTTGCAAACACGTATTCTGGGGTTAATATTTTAGGTATGGAATAAGTATAACCACAAAGTAGCAATATTTCAGTGTTTTTACGCTTGTAATTTATGGTGCTACTTAAATCAAGCCCTGCTATATAAGCTCTGCCGATATTGAAACTGGTGAAACCAATATTTCTGAGGTCGAAACCAATTGGAGCAGGTGTGGTAAAGGTGCGATTGCGCCATTGGCCGAAGTTGTATTCCACCATATTGTTATATTCTGTATAGAATGCTGCCACATCTAACAATCCTGCAAAGGAGCCAAAACTGAACCCTTGTTTTGCGCCAATTTCAGTGCTAAAACCTTTTTCTGGTTTTAAGTTTGGATTGGGGAAAATATTCACCAATCCAACGGACGTTTCGATATAACGTTCTGCAATGGTTGGGTAACGGTAACCTTGTCCAAAACTTGCTCTTAAGAAAGTGGCTTTATGTATTTTGTAGTTTAGTCCAAATCTTCCAATTAATTGGGCATCTTTTTGTTTGTTGGTATTAAAAAATTCATACCTTAAACCTACGTTTAGGGTAAGTCTTTTTACATTAATGTCTAGTTGTGAGAAGGCTGCTTTGTTATCAGCGGTAATTTTACTTCCTCCAAATAATGGGCTATTGCTTATAGTATGGTTATGACTTACACCTAAAGCTAAGGTGTTTTGATTTGAGCCTAAGAAATAATGAGCAACAACTTCATTGTAGGCATTTAAACTGCTATTGTCCTGATTAACTCCGTTTGTACTTTCGTCAATGTTATTGTCTACCCCATAAAAGCGGCCACGGTATCTTATTTTGTATGCTGTTTTCTGCCAATCTGCATGAGGGTCAATGCTAAATATAAATGCATTGGTTTGGGTTTGTGCGCTATCAAGTGATGTATACCCGTAACTAAAGTTCTCCCATAATAAAAAACTGGCACTTTGTTGTTTCATTGCTGTTACATTTAATCCAGCCTGCAAACTATTTAAGGACTTAAATCTGTAATTGGTTTTGGTGTAAACCCTAATTCTTTTATCATATTCACCAAGTCGGTATCCATTGTCATTTAAGGCATTAAACCCGGCAGTAATATCTAAACGGTTGAATCGTTTGCTGTAAAATCCATTTGTGCCCGAGTACCACTGGGTTCCTTTCCACCACTGGGCACTATCTCGTTTGGGTTTGGCATAAAATCCTGTAAAGGTGTTTATGGAAAACTTGGCTTTATTTGTTGGCGAGGCCGTGCGAATATTAATCACGCCATTTAATGCACTTGACCCAAACATCACGGAACTGGCCCCTTTTACCACTTCAATGCTTCCAATATTTTCAGTGGGCAAAAATTTCCATTGCACTTGGCCGGCATCCCCTGTGAGCATTGGAACATCATCAACCAACAATAACACCCTAGAGCCTGCTCCATAAGTCCAACCACTTCCACTGCGGATATTCACCTGCCCATCAACTATGTTTACTGAGGGTAATTGGTTCATCACATTTTCGAGGTTAGCTGTAATTTTGTTTTCAATTAAGTAGGGCTTAATTACATCAATAGAAACGGTTTGTTGTTTTACTGTTGACGCATTTCTATTGCCGGTGACTACCGCCTCATTAAGTTGTGATTTATCTTTTACCAAGTAAACATTCATTTCTTGGGATAAGGATGAAAGGGGGATTTTCTGCGTTACGTAACCTATGTAGGAAAATTCCAGAAAAGTACTGTCGTGCTGTAAAATCGTAATTGTAAATCGGCCCGAAGGATCTGTTGTTGTTCCGCCATTTCTGTATTTAACTGAAACTCCAGCCAGCAATTCCTTGGTTTGCTCATCTTTTAGTGTGCCAGTAATAATGCTTTGGGCAAGTAAATGGTTAGAAATTATTGCAGTTAATAAACAAAAAAATATAGTATGTTTGAAATAGGTCACGTTAATATTTTATGAAAAACACTACTAAAATATCACTTTTACTGATAAGTTTATTATTTGCTCATTTTGGATTTACTCAATGCACACCAAATACCCAAATGCCTAAGGGGGCAATTTTACCAGAAAGTTTAAAAGTAGGAAATAAAAATATCGCTTATTCCGATGTTATTTATTACCGCGCTCCTTTAGACACGACAGCGGTTACTCAATTTGGGACTTTTCCTGTGCGTATTGACAGTATGGAAATTATAAAGATTGAAGGATTGCCTGCGGGTTTCATTTATCAGTGTAATACCGGAAATTGCAGATTTAATGGCGGGGAATCAGGTTGTTTAACCTTAACCGGTACTTTAAATACTACTGGCAGTTTTCCAATAAAAGTGTACATAAAAACTTACGCAACTGTAAAAACTACTTTTGCTGATTTGCCACAAACGCAGGAAGATATTAATGAGAAATATGTTTTATTGATTAACCCTCCAGTTGGTATTTCTGATATTGACTTAAATAGTTTGGTTACTATTTTTCCTAATCCTGCGAAGGATGTGCTGTATGTGAAAAATAAATTGGGTAAAAACATTGAGTTTAGTTTAACTGATGTTACAGGAAGGCTTTTATATGCCGCAAGTTTTGAAGAACAGCACACCATAACGACAAGTGAACTTGGAACGGGAATATATTTTGTTAAACTAAGCAGTGGGGGAGAGACCATCACACGAAAAATTGTTATCGAATAATATGTTTAAACGGGAGCTAAAGAGTTTTGGTTATGCTTTTAACGGAATAAAAATAGCTTCCAAAACAGAGCGGCATTTAAGGTTTCATTATTTGGCAGCTATTGTTGCAATTATACTTTCATGTGTGCTTAATATTAGCTTTGTAGAGTGGGCTTTGGTGATTTTATGCATTGGGTTTGTAATTGTAGCAGAATTATTTAATACAGCCATAGAACGTTTGGTAGATTTATCCGAGCCAGGTGTTACACCAGCTGCAGGAGTGATTAAAGACGTATCAGCTGGTGCGGTGCTTGTTGCCAGTTTAATGTCCTTATTGGTTGGTGGATTGGTATTTATTCCTAAATGTATCTGATTTATAGATGTCGTTGCATAACAATCAATTTGGAAAATTAGGTGAAGATATCGCCTATGATTACTTGATTAACAAGGGTTATAAGGTTTTACAACGAAATTATAGGTTTTCAAAAACGGAGATTGATTTGGTATGTGAGATAGCCGAGGAGGTTGTGTTTGTAGAGGTAAAAACAAGAACAAGTGATCAAATGGCTTATCCGGAACAGGCAGTAGGTAAAGCCAAGCAAAAAAACATTAGATTTGCAGCCGAGTATTTTCTGGAAGAATATCAGATTAATAAACCGGCACGGTTTGATATTATTGCAGTGATAAAGAACGAAAAAAGATTTGAAATTGAGCATATTGAGGATGCGTTTTATCCGTTTGATGTGATTTAACATATGCTTAATCAAACAATAGGATAAAGGCGCGATATTTCATTGGTTAAATAACACCATGAAAGGAAATAAGGACAAGGTATATGAAGATTAAAACATTAGGAGAACTTATAAAAAGTGGATATCAGTCAAAAAGCGTTAAACAGGAAATGCGTGAAAATTTGATTGGTTTTTTGCAACAAGGGGTAAATCCATTTAAAGATATTAAAGGTTATGATGATACGGTATTGCCGCAATTACACACGGCTATTTTATCAAAACACAATATTATTTTATTGGGATTAAGGGGGCAGGCCAAAACCCGCATTGCGCGCTTAATGACGAATTTACTGGATGAGTACATTCCTGTAGTTGAGGGTAGCGAGATTAATGATGACCCATTGGCTCCAATTAGTAGGTATGCTGTTGAGTTAATTGAAGAAAAAGGCGATAAAACCCCCATTTCATGGCTACATCGTAGTGAGCGTTATACCGAGAAATTGGCAACGCCTGATGTTACGGTTGCTGATTTGATTGGTGATGTTGACCCGATTAAGGCGGCATCATTAAAGTTGACTTATGCTGATGAGCGTGTTATTCACTATGGTTTAATTCCCCGCTCACACCGTTGTATTTTTGTAATTAATGAGTTGCCCGATTTGCAGGCTCGTATTCAGGTTTCGTTGTTTAATATTTTACAAGAAGGTGATTTGCAAATAAGGGGCTTTAAATTGCGCTTGCCATTGGATGTACAATTTGTATTTACAGCTAACCCGGAGGATTATACCAACAGGGGAAGTATTGTAACTCCTTTAAAAGACAGGATTGATAGCCAAATTCTGACCCATTATCCTAAGCAAATTGAAACGTCATTGGAGATTACCAAACAAGAGGCTAATTTGGATGTTTCGCAAGCCAACAATATTATGGTGAATGAGACTTTACATACCCTTGTTGAAGAGGTAGCCATGGAAGCCCGTAAAAGTGAGTTGATTGACCAGAAAAGTGGGGTATCGGCACGATTAACCATTAGTGCATTGGAGAACCTGTATAGTTTTGCGGAAAGGCGCATGTTAATTAATAAAGAAGCAAAAACGTATGCAAGGGTGCATGATTTGTATGGCGCTGTACCTGCTATTACAGGTAAAGTAGAGTTGGTTTATGAAGGTGAATTGGAAGGTGCATCTAATGTGGCTTACAATTTAATTGGTAAAGCTATTCGAAAATCTTTTGTTGGGATTTTCCCTAGTCCTGAAAGAGCAAAAAAATCAAAGCAGGCCAATCCCTTTGCTAAAATAGTAAATTGGTTTAATGATGGCAATCAAGTGCATTTGGGCGGCCAAAGCACCGATAAAGATTATGAAAAAAGTTTGTTGGCAGTGGAAGGTTTAAAAGATTTTGTGGAACATCACTTGGGTAAATCATCAAAAGCAGAGCTATTGTTTTTAATGGAGTTTGTATTGCATGGATTGGCCGAGTTTAGTCAGATTAGCAAAACCAACGACAGTAACGGCCCACTTTTTAAAGATATTATGAGTGGAATGTTTAATGCTGGAAAGGCTGACGATGCTGACTTTGGGGGGTATTATGAAGATTAATAGGCGCTTAAAAGCACTTATATATTGGATGATTATGTTGGGGTATTTTTGGGGATTGTTTTACCTGTGGATGGATTATAAGATAAAGAGTGACGATGAAAAGAGGTTTCAACATAATCTTAAAATTGAACCCAAATAACTTACTCAAATTCTATCAGGGTTTGGCCTTTATCAACTGCGGCCTTTTCTATAGCTAAAATTTTCTTTACCACTCCGTCTCCAGCTGATTTGATTACATTTTCCATTTTCATGGCTTCTAATACCAGTAAGGCATCTCCTTTTTTTACTTCATCGCCAACCTTAGTTGTAATGCGCAATACCATTCCAGGCATTGGAGCTTTTATATGATTTACTTTGCCAGCAGCCATTTTATCTAACCCCAATTGCTGTAAAAGTTGATCATATTTGTTTTTTACAGCAACCTGATATTTAACACCATTTACCAGTATCGTAAACAACTTACCTGTTTCGTCTATTGCACCCAGTTCTATGGTTAAGGATTGTGCGTCAATAATAGCGTGGTATTTATTAGGGGCAATTTTGATCCAGTTAGCATTTATAGGTTTACCATTTAAACTAATTGCACCATTTTGGTTGTCTATTTCAAATGTTTGGTTATCGTTTACTTTAGTGGTAAGCATTTAATTTTAATGTTTAAATATTTATTACTTAATTGTACTCCAATCATGAAAGCAAATAAAATAGGATTTATTGCCCTCCTTGGCTGTTTTTTTATAATGGCCTGCAAAGTAAGTAAAAACAACAGTTCAACCAATACCCCTGTACAACATACAGTTGGTCAGCCTGTTCAGGTTAAGGCTAGCAAAAAGTATCCTTATCGGGAAACAGAAAAACGCATGCTTGATATTGAGCACATGGCATTAAACGTGGCTTTTGATTACAGCAAGCAACATGTACTTGGCAAAGCAGTACTTACCTGTAAACCCTATTTTACCAGTTTTAAAACCGCTCAGTTAGATGCCAGAGGCTTTTCCATTAACAAGGTTGCGTTACTAAACGAAACTGATACCTTGGTGTTAAAATACGAATACAATGGAAGCAAATTACTGGTGTTTTTAGATAAAGAATATAACCGTAAACAATCCTTTAAATTGTATATTGATTATGTGGCTAAACCCAATGAAATTAAAGGAACGAAGGGTGTTGCCATTACTGATGATAAGGGGTTGTATTTTATCAATCCTTTAGGTATTGACAAAGATAAGCCACGACAAATATGGACACAAGGCGAAACGCAATCAAACTCTTGTTGGTTTCCAACCATTGATGCTCCCAATGAGAAAATTACCCAGGAAATAGCCATTACGGTAGAGGATAAAGAAATTACCCTAAGCAATGGTGAGTTGATGAAAAGTAAAACCAATGCTAACGGAACCCGTACTGATTTTTGGAAACAAACCAAACCTCATGCACCCTATTTGGTAATGTTGGCAGTAGGCGAGTTTGAGCAAGTGAAAGACTTTTGGCGCGACAGTATTCCAGTTGATTATTACGTGGAAAAGGCGTATAAACCGTATGCAAAAATGGTATTTGGTAACACGCCTGAAATGATGGAGGTGTTTAGTAAAAAGCTAGGGGTTGATTACCCATGGGATAAGTATAGCCAAATTGTAGTAAGGGATTTTGTGAGCGGTGCCATGGAAAACACCTCAGCAGTGATACATTATGATGCCCTGCAACATGATGCCCGCGAGCATTTGGATAATACTACTGAGGATATTATTGCCCATGAATTGTTTCACCATTGGTTTGGTGATTTGGTAACGAGCGAAAGCTGGAGTAACTTACCCTTAAACGAAAGCTTTGCTACTTATGGTGAGTACATCTGGCAAGAGCATAAATATGGGGTGATGGAAGCCGATATGGACTTTTACAACAATCTACGTGCTTACCTTGGCCAGAAAAATAAACATCGCGTTGAACCTATTCGTTACCACTATGGCTCGCGTGATGATATGTTTGATGTGGTAAGTTACCAAAAAGGTGGACGGATGCTGCACATGTTACGCAAGCAAATTGGCGATGAAGCTTTTTTTGAATCGCTAAAATTATATTTAACGAAACGTGCCTACAATACAGCTGAAATTGCAGATTTACGCATGGCTTTTGAAGAAGTTACGGGCGAGGATTTACATTGGTTTTTTAACCAATGGTTTCTTAAAGGTGGCCATCCTGTGCTGGATTACAGTTATGCCTATAGTGCCGATAGGAAGTCAGTAACGCTTACTATCAAACAGAAACAAGATAGTACTTGGGGGATGTATCGTTTGCCTATACAGGTTGATGTTTATGCAGGTGGCACAGCAGTGCGTTACCCAATTACGGTTACCCAAATTTCGGAGGATTTTACATTTACCGCTAATAGCGCTATTACTTTTGTAAATGTTGATGCCAACCAGGCATTGGTAGCAGCAATTGAAGACCATAAAACTGCTGATGAATGTAGGGCCATGATTTTAAATGGCCCACTTTATATGGATAAATATTATGCTGCCAAAGTATGGGAAGGCCAGTTAAAAGATACCTTAACCAATGATGATGTGAGTACGATCAACTATTTATTAAAACACGAGTTTTGGGGGTTGCGTAATTTGGGAATAGGTTTGCTGGAGCAAGTGGATAGTTTAAATAGAAAATGGTTTGAAACAGCTTTATTAGGCATAGCCCGTGTTGATAAGAAGGCTGCCAATAGAGCGGATGCCACACTTTGGCTGGCTGAAACAGATGCAAAAAAATATATTCCAGTTTTTGAACAAGGCTTAAATGATTCCGCTTACAGTGTTGTTGCGGCAAGCCTTGAAGCCTTAAATATGGCCGATTCTAAACTGGCTAAAAAACATGTGGAAGCCAACAGGCAAGTAAAAAGTGGAAATGTGCAACTGGCTATTGCCCGCATTTTAGCCGATGACCCTAGTTCTGATGAAGTGGCTTATTTTGAAAGTAAATTTAACCTGAAGGGATATCAGAAATTTAGCTTGTTTGCAGAGTACATTAAGTATTTGCAACTTACCGATAAGGCTATACAACTGAAGGCCATTGCTGGATTGAAAAAATACTATCAAACCACTACTGATGAAACCATAAAGGCATTGATGTTTGGCTGGGTGCGTAATTTACAAGGGCCATGGAAGGATAAAATAGCAGATTTGGAGGAGCAGAAACAGGCAAACAAGAAAAAGCCTGAGTTAAATGCTGCAATTGATGAGAAGATATTAGAAGCTCGTTTAATGATAGATGAATACCAAAATATTGTAAAGTAAGTGAGCATATATTTGTAACCCCTTTTTTAAGTCATGGTAACAATTGATGTTCAGGTTAATTTTATAAGTGATTGCGCAAAAAATGGTGAAGCCATAATTAGGCTGTGTCATTTATAGCTTTAGCTATACTATACTCAATCTTTTGGTGGTGTATTTAGCTATATATCAAATTTTACAGCTGTATATCTTGTCATTTGTTACTACATTTGAGTAGTGTAATTATTAGTTAAGCAATAACCTTTAAACAATGGAACTGGGCAAAAGAATAAAAAGTATTAGGGTAAACAAAGGATTTTCGCAAGAGTCCTTGGCAGAAAAATTGGGTATTAGCCAAGCTGCGTACTCAAAAATGGAAACTAAAGCGGGAAATTGTTCTTTTTACACATTGCAAAAAATAGCTGTTGCTTTACAGGTAAGTGTTACTTATTTGGTAGATATTGATGAAACCCTTCTAAATGATAAAGAGCAAAACTAAGCACAGCGTTGGAGCAATGCTTTAATGCTCAATACTCAATGCTTGCCATTGGCCATCATTTATTTGTATATAATACAGTCCATTAGCCAGCTGGCTTACATCAATAACCTCTGAGCTTGCCGTTTGCAGCAACACTTGTCCGGTGAGGTTCACAATTTTTACTTGCTGTGTTGTTGTGTTGGTTAATTGGATGTATTTACTGGCTGGATTTGGAAAGAAAGTTGCCCGTTGCAGGTTTGTTTCTATTTCCGTTAGAGCAGTGTTCATTGTATTGAGCGACCAATAGGCCACATCGCCATTTCCGCTGCCCATTACCAAATCGTAACTACTGGGATGGAAGGCTAGGGTATAGGTGGTGCCACCATCTGGTACATTAAAACGGGCGATGAGTTTACCTGTTTGGGTTTCATACAACAACACACCACCTGTGGTGGCAGCAGCCAAGTACTTGTTATCAAATGAGATGTCAACCTGGTGTATATCATAAGGAACATCAATGTTTTGCCGGTTCATGTAGTAACCATTTGCATCATACACTTTAAGTTGCATGGTGGATAGGATGGCCACTATTTTAGTGTTATCGGGACTTATTTTTACAAACACCACAGGCTGTTTAATTTCTGTAAAGGTGTAAGTTGTTTGGCCAGTAGAGGGATTCCATATTTTCATGGTGCCATCTTCGCTACCAGAAACAATAAACTGCCCGTTGGATGACCAATCTACAGCTTTTACTGCTGCTGTGTGCCCCACCAGCGTTTGGCGCACCACAGAAGAATCCACATCATAAATACGTATGTTGCCATCTAATCCATCTAACACCAATTGTTGGTTGTCTGCCGAAAAATCAATGGAGTAAGATCCTCTACCTTCGGTGTTCATTTCGTACATGAGGCGAGGGATGGTTTTGGTATTATCAAAAACCAATAATCTACCCACTTCGTCAACGGTGGCAAAGTAGTTGGTGTTCGAGCTAAATTTTGCCGTATGTAAACACAGGGTTCCTGGGTCAACCTCATATACCCATTTAAGTTGCCCAGTAGCTGCGTCCCAAACCCGTATTTGTGATTCGGTGCATTGGGAGCTACTTAACACTTTTTTACCATCAGCTGAGAAAGAAACGGAATAGGTTTCGCGAAAATCGGTGTGGCTTTTTTGGCTCCAAACAACCGATTGCGCTTGCAGGGCGATTGGAAAAAAGGATATTAAGCCTAATAATATACGCATACAAATAGCAGTGTTTTGTGTTTATAAAAAATACATTAAAAGTGGACTAAGCAGGAGTGATGCTCCTGTTTAGTCCAATAGTTCATCGCGTTATTGCAACAATATTTTTTGAATCATTCGTGCATTGCCCGATTGGTATTCCACAAATACAAAGCCCCTTGGTAAATCATCTACTTGCAACGAAATTGACCCGTTGATGGCGCCTATTTTTTCTTCGCGTAAGGTGCGCCCCAAAATGTCCATAAATTTAACGGTGGCATTTTTAGTCGTATTTCCTTTGATGTGCAATACACTTCCGGCCGGATTTGGATAAAACAACAAGTTGGCTTTTTCGTATGCATTTTGCTTAAGCCCTACTTTTTGTCCAGTAATTTTATTAAACGAAGGCGTATCCAACACCACAAATTGGTGCATCATTGAGCTGTCTTCATGTGTTAAAATATGGCAATGGTACATAAAACCATTCATCATATTAATAGCGGTATCACCAATTAAGGTATCGCCATAATCATTAAAGGTGGTTACATAACGTATTGTGGTATAACCAGGAACGAGTACTACATCTTTAAAGCCACTAAGATTCGCAGGTAAAGGATTAGTTGTACTGTAGGCAGAGTTCTGAACATTACCAGAGGTATCACTAATATCAATTACTTGAAACTGTATTTTGTGAATATGAAAAGGATGAGCAACCGATGTTACGTTTCTAATGGTCCAAATTTCTTTAGTACCCACTAAAATGGTATCATTGGCTAAATCCATATTCATTGATTTACCATTAATGGTCCAAGGACCACCACCACCTCCGCCAGCATTAGGTAAATTGCTATTGGTTAAGTTTTTTAGTCTTTTGGTAAATACACCGGTAGTATCAGGAGCAGGTAGATTTACCAAGCTAGTTGGTATTGCAGCTACTGGGTTAGCGGGTTTCATTGAAGTATCAATAACCAGTGCCATAAATGCTACATTAGGAGTTCCTGTTCTACCAGAGTTTGACCCAACAATGCTTGTAGCCATTTGAGTGGCTAGGTTATACATGTACACGGTATCGCCATGCTTATAGCTGTTTCCAGACAGGTTAACCAACATTTCATAACGCTCTCCTGGAGCGATATTAAAGGCGGTCGTGCCATAAGCTTCTTTTAAATAACCTCCATCGGTAGCTACCAACCACATACTATCCAGATTAGTAGCAGCAGGAGTTGCGTTTGCATATAAGCTATCGCTCAATCCAACCCTGAAAGCGCGTTGTGGGGAACCATTCAAAAAGCGTAAACGAATGATGGAGTTAGGAACATGCATGGCACCGTATAATAACCCATTCACCATGGTGTATGTTCCAATGCCTGGTTTAGTGCCACCTTGGCCGTTCCCAGTTGTAACTAGTGAGGTTGCCTTGCGTTGGTTATTAACGGTAGCAAAGTTGAAGTTCTTTTCCTGAATCACTACAGGAAAGTCGTTCACTCCATAATTGCGAGGTAATTTTAAATTCACCATGTCAGTATCATTGTGAACAATAATCATACCTGCTAAACCCATGATTACTTGAATGGTTGTGCTGTCCATGAGATGAGAGTGGTACCAAACGGTTTGTATGGGATCAATTACCTTAAAACTGGGTACTGCTGGCATATCCCACATGCTTTGTGGGCCGAACACTTCATGAGGACCTCCATCCATGGTAGAGGGTAAGTTTAAACCATGAAAGTGCATGGTGGTGCTTTGGTTTTTTAGGTTATTAAATGCATCAACCGTAACTTTTTGCCCCTGACGCCAAAACATGGTTGGACCTAAGTAAGTTATTTTATTGTTGAATGCAGTGCCTTTTTTATTATAACTAAGCGTAGGTACCATTGCATTGGTAGAGTCAGTTCCACCATTGGGGTTAAAATTGTGCATGGCGGTGTCAATGTCAATCTCGAACATGTTGGTGTTCATAATTGCTGGTGGTGCTTTAATTACATTGATGAATTTTTGCGCCACAGCCATGTTGCTTATTGATAAAACAAGCAGTAAAGCATAAAGTAGGTGTTTTTTCATAGTTGAGTGTTTTAGGTGGATACGAATATAGGTGCATCGGCTTGTAGCAGTCAATAGGGAAAACACTCTTTTTTTATAGGGAAAACACTCTTTTTTTGTGGTGAGAAACCCACTAAATATTATAGGGAAAACACTCTTTTGGTCGTTAAAGAATTGTAATACAGTAAATAAGCATCGTGCCGAAATGTTAAACAATTCTATTGTTTTACCCACAACTAAAATAACTGCACAATCAATGCACAGTTACTTTAGCCAAGATTGGACAGTAATGGTAGTTTTGGCCCTATTTTATTGCTCTGCTGCTTTTTTCAGTAATTCCAATCCCTGTTCATTGGTTTTTTCTATACGGGCTTTTGCTCCAAACAACCACATAAAAAATGCATCTACAAGTCCTGATTGCAGTTTAAAATTCTGGGTAACCTCAATGCCATTAGGCGTTTCCTTAAAGGTATACTCAAAAGTAGGTTTGGCAACAAATGGCTTTTGAATATCGCATTTCATTCCGATAAAAGTAAAGGTGTCAATTTTTACAATTTCTTGGTATCCGATGTCTTTTCCTCCGTTACCGTTCCAGTGGTATTGTGCACCTATTGTTCCGTCTGTTCCTTTTACCTCAAATTGTTGCGTAGGGTCTTGAACCAAAAATGGCGACCATTTTGGGAAGTTTTGTAAGTAACGTACCAAATCAAATACCTTTTGGGTTGAACCTTTAATACTTACTGACTTGGTAATTTGTATAGCAGTAAGTTCTCTGGCTTTGTAAAATCCAAATCCTAAAAATGCAATGAGTGCAATAGCTATTCCGATGATTATCATTTTCGTATTCATTTTATTTGTGGTTTAAAATTTTGATAAATTACATGGGTTGAATGTTTCTCACCTCAACTGTTCCGCCCATCAATAATATGGGACATTGTTTAGCCATTTCAACAGCTTCGTTCATGGTGTTGGCTTTTACAATCATGTTTCCACCTAGGGTTTGTTTGTCAGCAATGTAAATTCCGTCACTCACTGATAGGTCGGCAGTAATTTGTTTGCCTTCAAAACCAAGTTGATGGGTGCTAACTAGTTTTTCTTGAATGGCAATGTTACCAATAAATGCACCCCATTGTTGGTGCATTTCGTTCATTTCTGCTTCCGTTGGCTGATAGTTCTGTTGTGGTTCATACCGAAACACCAACATAAATTCTTTTTTCTGTACCATATTTATTTGTTTTAGTTGTTAATGATGGTACAAATGTATAGCGGGTCTAAAACCCGATTCTTGCCATAGGACAAGAAGTGAATTTAAGCTATAATTTTTTTAGTTTTTGAAAAATGACCCAATGCAGCAATAGGATTGTAGGAGGCGCAAAGGCTGGAATGATGCAAAAAGGGAACATGGCTAAGGTATCCACACCCATTGCTCCTGTGTCAATAGATATTTTGGTGAGCACATTGGCTGCTATGGCAGTAAATAAGATATCAATGGTGCCAAATACATTCCAAATGTAGGTGAGTTTTTTGGCGTGAGTTTTTTGTTGTTGAATGGCTTTTACCACAAAAATGCTGCTTAAAGCAGTAATCATATCCCCGAACCCCGCTATATAAGCAAATGGTTTAGGCAGTGCATTATGTACAGCCAGTAAAACAAAAAACACACCAATTACCCTAAAAATATGCAGCTGCACAAAATGTTGGATTGGCGTATTTGCTACTATGGTTTTGTAGGCTTTGGTATGCAACAAGATACCAAAAAGCAAAAAAGCATAAGGGAAAGTGGTAAGTAAAAGCACTCGTGGCGGAAAAGAAACCCTGTTAAACCAGCCATTAACGCCAGCTAGTGTTATGTATACCAAGTATAAAGCAAAGAATAGAAGCACCGTTAAAAATGCCTACGAACGGTTTGTTGACGCAGTGTGTTTGCGAACAAACGAACAGATTAATACAAACGGTAAAGGAATTACCACCAAAAACAAGATGGAAATCCACTGGGGTAAATCATATTGGATGAGTGCGTTCATTTTTGATCAGATAATTCTTTTCTAATTCTGCTCAAGGAGGTATCTGTAATGCCCAAATAAGTAGCAATTTGTTTCAACGGAACATTTTGAATAATATCAGGCTTTGTTTTTAATAGGTTTAAATAGCGGTCTTTAGCAGGGTCGGCAATCACTGAAATGGAGTGGTTTTTTAGTTCAAAATAACTATTTACCAGCCGTGTGCGGCCCACTTCACGAAAAGCCTCAATATGAAACAGCTGCATAAAGTTTTCGAACGTGATTTTCCATGCCACGCAAGGGCTTACAGCCTGAATGTTCTCCCGACATTTGGTTTTTAAAAAATAAGAATGCCAATCAATTACAATATCTGTTGAGTTGAAAAATTTCGTGCTAATATCGTTTCCTTCTAAATCTATCACATACGACCTTGCAAAACCACTTTCAATAAAATAATAAAAATTGGCAGTTGTGTCTTCTTTAATCAGGTAATCATTTTTTGCAAAAGTGATACGCTGATATTGACTGATGATCTTCTCAAAATCTTCAGGAGTGAAGTTTTGTTGATTGAATATTTTGTTTAAGAAGTGATTTTCTTCCATAAGTGTGCAAATCGGCTGTTATAAAACAACCGGAAATCGAACATATACTTTTATTTTGATATTAAAGATATTTTTGAATATTCAATAGCACCAATATGTTGGTTTATATAACATATAAGTGCTGGCTTTATAACGGTTTAATGCTAACGTGCGTAAGGTGCGGTTGTCAAATCCTCAAAATTACCTTGTAAGTATTTATAATGTGCTGCAATGGCAATCATGGCTGCATTATCAGTACAATACTCAAAAGCAGGAATGAAGGTAGACCAGCCTCTTTTTTTACCCTCTAGCTCCAAAGCGTTACGCAAACCACTATTGGCTGATACTCCCCCTGCTAAGGCAATATGTTTAATACCCGTATGCTTGGCTGCCGCTATCAGCTTTTTCATCAATTGTTTAATAATGGCATGTTGGTAAGCAGCACAAATATCCGGTAAGTGTTGGGCAATAAATGCTGCATTGGCAGCCACCTGTTTTTGTATAAAATACAAGAAAGATGTCTTTAAACCACTAAAACTGTAGTTAAAATCAGGCATATGCGAAACAGGGAAATCAAATGCCAACGGATTTCCTTCTTGTGCATATTTATCAATTAAAGGTCCTCCAGGGTAGGGTAGGCCCAATATTTTAGCGGCCTTGTCAAAAGCCTCACCAGCTGCGTCATCAATGGTATGTCCGATGGTTTCATGGGTAAAATAATCAGTAACTTTTACTAATTGGGTATGTCCACCGCTCACTGTTAAACATAAAAAGGGGAATTCGGGCTTAGGGTTATCAATAAAATGAGCCAAAATATGTGCCTCCATGTGGTGAACGGCTATGAGCGGCACATTAAGTGATAGGGCAAGCCCTTTAGCAAATGAGCAGCCCACCATTAACGAGCCAATCAAACCTGGGCCACCGGTAAAAGCAATAGCATCAATGTTTTGTAGTGTTGTTCCGCTTTTTTTTAGTGCCACATCAGCCAATGGCACAATGTTTTGCTGGTGCGCGCGCGAGGCCAATTCTGGCACCACACCACCGTATTGCTCATGTATTTGTTGCCCCGCAACGAGGTTACAACATATTTTCCCGTCTTGTATCACTGCAATTGCCGTATCATCGCACGAAGATTCAATAGCAAGTATTGTTAGTTTAGTTTGGTTCAATGTTTGTATTCCTTATTTTTGTTTAATAAAATTTGCGCACCGCCAAATACATATCCCTTACACTGCTAGCTATTTTGCTGTTGCTTTTAGGCTCAGCTTATGCCGTATTTAACAGCAGCCCTGTTCAAAACTGGCTAACAGGCAGGCTTAGCAATTATTTAAGTGCGCAATTTAAAACTAAAATTACTATTCAGCGCATTAACTACAAACCACTGCATAGTTTTGAGCTGGAAAATGTGATGTTTGGCGACCATAAAGATGATACCTTGTTTTTTGCAGGCAAATTGCAGTTTAACTTGGCTGGGTTTAAGTTAGATTCAACCATTTTTAAGTTGAGTAATGTAAAACTAACTGATGGTTATTGCCACATTAAGTATTACAAAGATGGCAGTTATAATTTAGATGTGCTTGATAACATCAACGACCCCAATGACACCCTACCCAACAATAGCCCTCCCTTTGTACTATATTTTGATAAAGTAAGCATAACCAATACCCGTTTTAAGTTTGTGGATGAAACAGATACAACGCAATGGGAAGATTTTAAAGCCAATAATGAACTTTTTTATGATATCAATGGAATAGCAGAAGAGTTTTATGTGATAGATGATTCATTGCATTTTAAGCTGCCTCATTTAGATTTAAAGGAGCAATGTGGGTTTAAAGCCAATCACATGCAGGGGGTAGTAACCATCTCATCAACCCAAATGATTTTTGAAGACATGCAGATTAAGACGCCTACCACAACGGTAGGGAACTACTTTAGCATGAAATACAAAGATTGGAGCAGTTTTGATGATTTTTACAACAATATTAAGCTGGAAGCTCGCATTACACCTTCAACTGTTGATATGCATGATGTGGCATTGTTTGCTTCCCCATTTAAAGCATACCCTTATTTTTTAAAGGTGCAAGGAAGGGCCAAAGGTACTGTTGCCAATATTTCTATTGAGAAGTTAAATGCATATTTTGGAGAAACAGGACACATATCTGGTGAAGCAGATTTTAACGGATTGCCTGATATTGAAAACACATTTATTGATGCCAAAGTGTTTTCGTCTACTTTTACAAGACAAGATTTGGAGTATTTGGCGCAAGAGCCTATTTCTGATGAGGTAAGCCAGTTTGGTGAGATGTCGTTTAAAGGCAACTATACGGGCTTTTATAAGGACTTTGTGGCCAATGGTTATTTTAAAACAGCCATCGGTAGTATTACATCCGATTTAAACATGAAACTGGCCGATGATGCGGATGAATATATTTACTCGGGTAAGTTGAATTTGGTTGATTTTAACTTAGGTCTTTTATTAGATAACCCAATGTTTGGGTTGCTTACTGTAACATCAGATATTAGTGGAAAAGGATTGGCCTTTGCACAAATGCAAGCATTGGCAAGTGCCAAGGTCGAGTATATGGACTTTCGCGGATATCGTTATCACAATGTGGAATTACAAAGTCAGCTAGAACATAAAGCCATCTTTGCAAACCTGAGCTTGCTCGACCCAAATATAATGTTGCAGTTCAATGGTAAAATGGATTTTGCACCTGAAATACCTGTTTATACGTTTAAAAGCAATGTGAAAAATGCCAATATTAAAGCATTGGGTTTTGATACGGTTGATTTAACAATAAGCCTTGATGCCGACATTAACTTTGCTTGGAAAGACTTTGACCATAACAATGGTATTGTAGATTTACAACACATCAACTTAGTAAAAGAAAATGAAGAGTATGCCGTGAATAACATGATGTTGAGTAGTGCAACCATCAATGGAGCTAGGGAACTCAAGTTTAGGTCAGACGATATTACAGCCGGAATTAATGGGGTGTTTAGTTTTGAAGATTTGTCCAAGTCGCTTACCGCTTCATTTAAAGGGTTAATACCTGCTTATTATCGTTCAACCAGCACTGCCATCACTGGTATTGAGCAACATTTTACCTTTAATGCAAACGTTAAAACCCTGTATCCATTTAATAAGCTTTTTTTAGGTGATGTAGAGTTAACCAATGCCCAATTTAAAGGGCAATACAATAACCAAAAAGAAACCTGGCAGCTAAATGGTTTGGCCGAAGAGTTGTCGCTAAACCAATTGGCCTTTTATGGCTTAAATATTAAACACCAAAAGCAACAATATTTAGCGGCTGATTTAATTACACAGGCTAAATCAATATTATATAAAGATACGGTGCTTGCCAGGGGCGCCTTGCTGAGTATTAAGCTTAAGGAAAATGGCGCCATTGCAAATTTAGGGGTTGACGACACGTTAAGCATGTTCGCCACCAATTTAAGTGGTAACTTTCTGTTTAAACCAGATAGCATGATTGGTGTATTTAACAACAGCAATGTTTCCTACCGCGAAGGTGATTTTGTGTTAAACGCTGATAGCAAGTTGTCTTTTACCAATAACTCTTTGTCATTTCAACAGTTCAAAATCTCCAAAAGTGCTGAAGAACACATTTTGCTGAATGGTGTTTATGGTCTTGGTGTTCCTCATCAACTCACGGCTGACATCCAACAAATGAGCTTAGAATTAATAAATGTGTTAATTCCAACATTAAATATTAAACTAAACGGTGAAGTAAATGGTCACTTAAATCTTTCATCAACCAAATTAGGTGATGCCGTGTTAACATCGGATGCTTCAGTTAACAACCTTTCATTGGACTTAGATACACTTGGCGATTTTAAAATGGTAACCAACTATGTCGAGAATGAAAATCGCTTGATGGCTATTGTGCAATCATTAAAAGGTAAGCTGCGCAACATGAAGGTAAATGGGTATTATGATTTTTTACACCCCAATGATGCACTGAATTTTGCCATCAATTTTGATGAGTCTGATATCACCTCTTTTCAAGCCTTTGTGAAAGACTACGTAAAATTGTACAGTGGCAATATTAAAGCCAATGGTCAATTAACAGGCAGCCTAAAAAGGCCAGAGCTAAACTGTGATATTGATTTGATGGGAGTAACCCTAATGGTTGATTATTTAAAAACCATGTACTCCTTTAGTTCAACCATTAATATCAATGAGCAAGTAATTAAATTTAATCCAACTGAAGTTAGAGACATTAACGATAGCAAAGCAACTTTAAGCGGCCAGATTAAACACAGCAATTTTGATAATTTTAACGCAGATTTAAAGCTAAGCAACTGCCTTAACTTTCAATTGTTAAACACAAAAGCAAAAGATAATGATTTGTTTTATGGGACAGCCTTTGCGAATGGAGGACTAACACTAACAGGACCATTTAGCGATTTGGTGTTGGATGCCAAGTTAACCACTGCAAAAGGAACACTAATTACCATACCTCTTAGTACAAGCTACAGCGATAGTGAAAATGGCTTGATTCACATCATAAATAAGGATACTGTTTATACAACCAACGATTATAGACGTTCAGGAAGTATTAGTGGTTTTACCATTAATTGTATGCTAAAAGCCACCAAGGACGCTGAAATTCAAATTGTGATGGATGAACAACAAGGCGATAAAATTCGTGGCAGGGGGACAGGTGATTTGAAGTTTGAACTCACCAAAAGTGGACAGTTTAATATGTATGGTGAAGTGGTTATTGATGAGGGAGATTACAGGTTTACAGCGGTGAATTTATTCACCAAGAAGTTTTTGTTAACCAAGGGGGGAACCATTGTTTGGACGGGTGACCCATTAACAGGGATTATGAATGTTACCGGTTTATATCCTATTCGGGCATCCGTTGCTGATGTGGTATCGTCCGCAACCACTGCAGAGCGAACATCACTTGAGCAACAACGTCTCCCTGTCGAGTGTTTGTTATATGTAAAAGGAACGTTGCTTGCTCCAGATATTAAATTTGATATGAATGTAAAAGATTTGAATGGCGCACTATCGGGTAATGCCATGTCAGAGTTACAAAACACATTGAGGATTTGGAGAAATGATAATGATTTAATGACACAGCAGGTAATTAGCCTGATGTTATTTGGCCGTTTTGCTCCAACAAACCTGCAAAATTCTACTGCACCAAATGGCCTATCATCAGGAGTTGATAATACGTTAAGTGGTTTTGTTTCAGCACAAGCCACCAATTTAGTTCAACAACTTATTCCCGGGTTTAATTTAAACGTGGATTACCAAAGTGGTTTGGTGAATGCAACAAGTGGTAGAGCAATTGTTTCAGCCAGCAAAAAAGTATTCGATAACAGGTTGGAGTTTCAGGCTAGTTTTGATCCTTTAAGCTCTTACCAAAATTATCTAACCCAATATAATTTATCGCGCGAGGGCAGTTTTAAAATAAAGGTGTTTTCCCGCGCTCAGCCAGACCTTCTCTACAATAGACCGATAACAACAAATGGATTGGGTTTGTATTACCGCAAAGAGTTTGATAAATTGCCCGACATGTTTAGGCGAAAAAGTAAGATAATAAATAACATAAATTAAAGTAAATATGAGTAATTCAGGTATTCCATCAGTTAATCTTGCTGATTTTATCAGTGGTGATGCATCAACCAAACAGGCATTTGTGCAGCAGCTTGGCATGGCTTACGAAGACATTGGATTTGTTGCAGTAAAGGGGCATTTTTTGTCAGATGCATTAAGCAACGATTTGTATGAGCAGGTAAAAATGTTTTATGACTTACCTAACGATACCAAAATTAAATACGAAATAGAAGGATTAGCGGGACAGCGCGGGTATACTGGATTTGGAAAGGAACATGCCAAGGGAAAAAGCGAAGGCGATTTAAAAGAATTTTGGCAGTTTGGGCAGTATGTTGAAAATGGCGATCCAATAGCCGCTGAGTACCCCGATAATGTGATGGTAACAGAGTATCCTACATTTAATACTTTGGGCAAAGAAGCCTATAAAAGGTTGGAAGAAACCGGCACCTACATGCTTCGCGCCATTGCCTTGTATTTGGGTTTGGATGAGTATTATTTTGATGATAAAATTTACAATGGCAATAGCATTTTACGCGCTATTCATTACCCACCCATTACCAATGAGCCTAAAAGTGCTGTGCGTGCTGCCGAGCACGAAGACATTAACTTAATTACATTGTTGATGGGCGCTTCTGCTGAAGGCCTAGAAGTGTTAAATAAACAAAATCAATGGGTAGGCATTACTGCCTTGCCAGATCAGTTGGTGGTTAATGTTGGCGATATGTTACAACGCTTAACCAACAATAAACTGAAATCTACTACGCATCGGGTGGTTAATCCTCCCAGAGAAAAATGGGGAACATCTCGTTTTAGTATTCCGTTTTTCTTGCATCCTAAAAGCAATATGAAATTGGATTGCTTGCCAGAATGTATCAGTGCTGAAAATCCTATCCAGTATGAGCCAATAACTGCAGGAGAATACTTAGATGAACGTTTACGGGAGATTGGATTGAAAAAATAATTAAACAATATCAAGTAAGCCGCTTAAACAAGCGGCTTATTTTTTAACACCTCCCTTGGCCACAGGCTTTGCTAAGGTTGGGTCGTCAGGCCAGGCATGTTTAGGATAACGCCTTTGCAATTCTTTTTTCACTTCAAAATATGTATTGGCCCAAAAGCTGCGCAAATCGGTGGTTACTTGAACCGGCTTGTAGCCTGGTGAGAGCAGGTGCATAACCACAGGTGTTTTACCTGCATTAATTTGCGGGGTATCATTTAAACCAAATACCTCTTGCAAGCGCACGGCAAGCACAGGTGTTTCTCCATTGGGAAAATAGGTTACCGTGATGTTTGATCCACTCGGCACACTTATTTTTTCAGGGGCTAAAAGCCTTAATTGCTGCTGTTGCTCCCAAGGTAAGGATTGTAACAAACAATCATGCAGGTTAATCCTTTTTAAGTCCTCAGGCTTTTTTATATCGTTTAGGTAAGGTCCAAGCCACTCATAATTGGTGGTTAACAACGTGGTGGTGCTTACATCAGGCCAATTGTCCTGTGGGTTCCATTTGCGTAAACTTAAGAGGCTGTTTTGGAGTTGTATAAATGTTTCGTCAAAATTTAACAAGGCTTCACCTTGTGTAACTAGTGCATCACTAATGGCCTCAGATAGCTTGCTTTTGTCTGGAGCTGGCAGTGGTTTGGATTGCAGCACAATACTTCCAATGCACAAGTCCTTAGTAGCAATTAATCCACCTTTGCGGGTATCCCAAACAATCACCTCTTTTTCTTGTACCATAGGCAAAAGGTCTTTGGGATTTAAAGGAGCGGCCATAAATATTTTCCCCAATCCATCTCTGGTGTCAATTTGTGCTACAGCCAACCAGGGCTCATGCGCCAAATCATCCCGATGCCCTGCCGTGGCAATTTTGCCATTGGCCAACTGAAACTGGGCATTGTTTCCTGTTCTTGCACAAGCAATTCGTTCAGGATAGGCATAAGCCAATAGCAATCCGGCATCATATGCATCATAAGAGCTATTGTCTTCTTTTGCTTGAAGCATACCGCGATACTGGGCTGCTATTTTTTCTATGCGGTTAAACCGTTTACCCGAGCCATTGTTAGCCCGGCTTCTTCTTAAAGCTTCAACCCTTAAATTGAGGTCAATGCCAGATTCTTTAGGCAGTGGATCGCGCTCTTCTAAAATGGCAGCAATATCAGTTGCCAGTGAAAGGTTGTTATTGGCTTTGGCTTGTATAAGCATGTGTGCAATACGCGGATGACAAGCCAAACGTTGCACCTCTTTACCGTGTGCAGTAATACGCCCTTTTTCCAATGCCTGAATTTGATGTAAAGTATCTGTTGCTTGCGCCAATGAGGCTTTTGGTGGCGGGGTAAGCCAAGTAAGTTGTGTGATGTTGGTAATGCCCCATTGCGCCATATCAAGCACCAACGAAGCCAAATCAGCCTCCATAATTTCAGGCAATCGGTGTTCTGCCAAACGTTGATGTGTGGCGCTGGTCCACATGCGGTAACAAACGCCTGCACTTAATCTTCCCGCACGGCCAGCGCGTTGGTCGGCTGAATCCTTAGAAATGCGAATGGTTTCCAGCCTGCTTAGCCCTGATTTTGGGTCAAAGCGAGATACCCGCCCAAATCCTGAGTCAATTACCGTTTTAATCCCTTCAATGGTTAAGCTGGTTTCTGCAATAGAAGTGGCTAAAACCACCTTACGTTTACCAAACTTATTGGGCATAATGGCTAAAAATTGTTCATGTGGCGGTAACTGTCCGTATAAAGGATGGATGTTAAAGCCTTGCAAGGTGCTTTGCAACAAATCGGCACATTTTTTAATTTCACCCTCTCCCGGCAGAAACACCAAAATATCACCTTCTTGTTCTTTAGCGGCTTGTCTTATCGCATGGGCTGTGGTTTCAGGGAGCAAAAAGGCATCCTGTTCACCAATGTATTTAATTTCTACAGGATATTGTTTGCCCTTGCTTACAACAACAGGGGCGTTTAATAACGTTGATAATTGTGGAAGATTTAACGTGGCCGACATCACCAAAATGCGCAAATCAGGCCTTAATATTTGTTGCGACTCACGGCAAAGAGCTAGGGCCACATCAGCATGAATGCTGCGTTCATGGAACTCGTCAAAAACTACGAGGCCAACGTCTTCAAGTGCATTATCAGTATGCAGCATACGGGTTAAAATTCCTTCAGTAACCACTTCGATGCGGGTACTTTTGCTTACCTTGTTTTCAAAACGAATGCGGTATCCAACAGTTTCACCCAATTCGGTTTCTAGGAGTTCGCTCATGCGTGCTGCAATGGTTTTAGCCGCCAATCTGCGTGGCTCCAGCATAATGATTTTTTTGCCATTAAGCCATGGCTCATCAAGCAATGTTAAAGGCAATAAGGTGCTTTTACCTGCACCCGGAGGGGCATTTACAATTAATGTTGGTCCTTGAGCAAGGTTGAGCTTAACCTCCTCAATAATTTCAGTAACAGGTAAGTTGGTTTGGTATGGATTAAAAGCCAATGTTTTTAACTAAAAGGGTGCAAATTTAAGCAAAGATTGCCCAATAACTAGCTTGAATAAAACACTGCAAAAGCAATTTGTTGGGCAATGGAAAACGAAATATAATACTCTGTACTCAGACTAAATGGTGTGTCCACCCAATTCTTTTAACCGCAGCGAATGTGATTTTAATGCACTTCTAAGTGTGGGCTTCATGTTATAAGGTATACCAAATTCTCGAGCAGTTTGTGCCACAATAGGGGAGATGTTTTTGTAATGGATGTGGCAAATGTTTGGAAACAAATGGTGTTCAACCTGGAAATTTAACCCTCCAACATACCAATTTAAAATACGGTTATTCGGGGCAAAGTTAGCGGTGGTTAACAACTGATGAATGGCCCACTCATTATCAGTTACGCCATGTTCATCAGTAAGTGGTTGTTCGGCTCCTTCAACAATATGTGCCATTTGAAAAACAATGCTGAATACAAAACCTGCTACCAGGTGCATCACCACAAAACCAATCAGCACTTGCCACCAAGTAAAGGCTGTAAATAGTATGGGTAGTGCAATCATCACCAACAGATAAATAACCTTTACAATAAGTGCTTTGGTTAATTCAGCAGTTGGCTTGCCATTGTGTCTTTCGGTAATACCAGTTTTATTGTACCCTATCAGTTGTGTAATATCACCAATGAGCATAGAAAACGTCATTAAACTGTATAAAAACAAGGCATAAACATGTTGAAAACGATGAATAGGCTTTAAAGGGGTGTGTTCACATAACCTGATAATCCAACGTGTTTGGATGTCCTCGTCCAATCCATTGATATTGGTGTATGCATGGTGGTAAACGTTGTGTTGAATTTTCCAGTTAAACACATTACTGCCTATTAAATACATGCTGAACCCAGCTAGTTTGTTTACCCATTTTTTTGAGGAATAGGCTCCATGCAAGCCATCATGCATCACAGCCATACCAATACCTGCTTTACCCAGACCCATAACAATTACCATAACCAATGCCACATACCACGCAACAGGAAAGATAAACAACAATACTAATGGTACAAAGTAGAAAGAAAACATGGCAATGGTTTTAATATGCATAAAGGCATTGCCCTTGTTGGATATTTGATTCTCTTTAAAATATTGATTTACATTTTTTCTTAAGGTTTTCCAGAATAGCTTATCATTTTGTCCTGAACCCTCAAATTTAATTACGTGCATGCGATATTGTTCTAACAATTGTCTGAATGGACAATGGAATGTGTCGAAGGTAATACATTAATGTTACCAATTTGTAACCTAAGCCTATCTTAATAGCTGTCAAGTACATATAACGTTCAGTGTGTTAATAAAAGTTTGCCTGAAAGTTGTTGGTTGCGCGGATATTGATGTAAAAGTTAATACATTCCGCAATTCCATTTAGCTCAAATGGCAATGAATAAAGTTCTTTTCATGGTTAATATATCACGGCAAGTTAAAAGATACCATTACTTTGGTAAACGTTGCCTTTGGTTATTAAAATCACTTTTAACTTTTATCTTCGCATTATGCAAAAAATAAGCAATTACATTAATGGAATATTGGTTGCACCAATTTCAGGGCAATATATAGATAACTATAATCCTTCTACTGGAGAGGTTTATTCTTTATGTCCTGATAGTGATGAAAGAGATGTGCAGGCTGCTGTTGAAGCTGCTCAACAAGCATTTGCCGGTTGGAGCAATACAACCCCTGAAAAACGCAGCCGCATTATGGTGCGTTTAAGTGAAATAATTGAACGTGATTTGGATAAGTTCGCCCGAGCCGAAACCATTGATCAGGGGAAGCCTTTGTGGTTGTCAAAGAATGGAGAAATACCTAGGGCAGTTAGCAATATTCGTTTTTTTGGAACAGCCATAGAGCATTTTGCCAGTGAGGCCCATCCAATGGGTGAGCATGCCATTAATTACACGTTACGCACCCCAATTGGTGTGGTGGGTTGTATTTCGCCATGGAATTTACCATTGTATTTATTTACCTGGAAAATAGCACCAGCCATTGCGGCTGGTAACTGTGTTATAGCAAAGCCGAGTGAAATTACGCCTTATACGGCCTTTTTATTGAGTGAAGCTTGCATTGAAGCGGGCTTGCCTGCTGGAGTGTTAAACATTGTGCATGGACTTGGCCCCAAAGTGGGCAGTGCCATAACAGTGCACCCGCAAATTAAAGCCATTAGCTTTACAGGAGGTACCAAAACCGGGGCTGATATAGCACGTGTGGCAGCTCCCATGTTTAAGAAATTATCCTTAGAACTTGGAGGGAAAAACCCCAACATTATTTTTGCTGATTGCGATTTTGAAAAAATGTTGAACGAAACCTTACGTTCGTCCTTTTTAAACCAAGGCGAGATTTGTTTGTGTGGTTCACGCATTTTTGTAGAGCGGCCTATTTACGAAAAATTTAAAGCAGCATTTGTTGAGAAAGTAAAAAATGAATTAATCGTTGGAGACCCATTATCAGCAACAACCAAAACAGGTGCTATTGTTAGTAAAATGCACTTTGAAAAAGTATTGGGTTATATTGAATTGGCCAAGCAGGAGGGAGGGGCTATTCTTTGTGGTGGATCTGCTATTCAAGTGGATGGCGATTGTGCGAATGGTTGGTTTATTGCACCAACGGTTATTGAGGGTTTGCCTTACAATTGCCGAACCAATCAAGAAGAGATATTTGGCCCGGTAGTTACCATTACTCCTTTTGATACCGAAGATGAAGTATTGATGATGGCCAACTCAACAGAGTACGGATTGGCTTCAACCATCTGGACAGAAAATTTAACCCGAGCACATCGCCTGTCCCATCAAATAAAAGCAGGTATTGTATGGGTGAATTGTTGGTTGCTCCGCGATTTGCGAACACCATTCGGTGGGGTAAAAAACAGTGGCGTTGGGCGAGAGGGTGGATGGGAAGCATTAAAATTCTTTACAGAACAGAAAAATGTGTGTATAAAGTTATAAAAAAAAGCGGCTGAAAAATTTAGCCGCTTTTTTTATGAAAAAGTGTTTTAAGCCTACATTCCAGCAGCAGCTGCTGCACTTATTTTTGCAAATTGTTTTGATACCACCAGGTCTTTGCTTCCAGCCGTATATTTATAAAAACCTTCGCCAGATTTTACCCCTAAATTACCCGCAGTAACCATGTTTACCAGCAGAGGACAAGGTGCATATTTGGGGTTGCCAAAGCCATCGTGCAACACATTTAATATGGCCAAGCAAACATCCAACCCAATAAAATCGGCAAGTTGCAATGGACCCATTGGGTGAGCCATACCTAACTTCATCACTGTGTCAATTTCATGCACACCGCCAACACCTTCATGCAAACTAATAATAGCTTCATTAATCATAGGCATTAAAATACGGTTGGCAATAAAGCCTGGATAATCGTTGCTTAATGCTGGAACTTTACCAATTGCCTTTGATAAAATCATAATAGTTTCTGTAACTTCATGAGAAGTCTTGTATCCATTAATGATTTCAACCAATTTCATTACAGGCACTGGATTCATAAAGTGCATGCCAATTACTTTATCAGCACGCTTGGTCGCAGCCGCAATTTTAGTTATTGATATAGAAGACGTATTCGATGCCAATATGCAATGTGCTGGTGCAATTTCATCAAGTTGACGAAAAATATCCAGCTTAATGTTCATGTTTTCGGTAGCCGCTTCAACCACCAAGTCAGCATTAGCAGCACCAGTTTTTAAATCAGTAAAAATAGCTAAGTTACTTAAGGTATTTGCCTTGTCAGCTTCGGTTAATTGTCCTTTGCTTACCTGACGGTCTAAGTTTTTAGCAATGGTATCAAGTGCCTTGTTTAATGCGGCCTCATTTACATCAACCAAACTTACTTTGTAATTATTTTGTGCAAATACATGGGCTATTCCATTTCCCATGGTTCCAGATCCGATAACGGTAATGTTTTTCATTTATAGTGTAATTGTTTTAATAAAAAATCTGCGCAAATCTAATATTGCCAATAACAAATCAAACTAAAAGTTTTAGCCGTGATGTGGCAATAAGTTATTGTTTAATAAATTTAGCGGCATAACTAAGCCCTGCATTGTTTAATCGCACAAAATAAATCCCAGGAGTAAGGGTTTCTGTGTTAACAATAATTTGGTTTTCTTTAAGTTGCCAATCCAAATGGTCAATTGTTTTGCCTTCTATGGTAGTTATATCAAGCTTCGGATTGCTGAGTAAATCTTGGTTGGGTAAAGTTACCTGCAATTGTTCGTTTGCCGGATTTGGCAACAAGCTTAAAGTTTTTAGTGGCTCATTTTTTTTTAAGCCTAGTACCGAAGCGTCTTTTTGTCCAAAAGTATAATCTCCTGCTACCAGTTTGGTTAACCAAAACCGGCCAAGTTTATCTTCAATATTTCCCCCTGCCTGAAAATTAACCCCAGAAGTAACAACTTGCCATTGTTTATTTTCATTTTCACGATAAAGAAGTACCAAACTGTCTTCAGTTTCTGCGGCAGCGAGCAACACTTTATCTAGTTCAGCAACGCTTGCTCCATCATAGTTAAAATAAGCTGCTGCTACAAAGTTATTGGGCAAATTACCACGAATGCTCCAATAACGCTCCGTACTAATACGAATCCCTTTTTCCCTAATATTACCAGGAGATGGGCCAACCCAATGGTGTTGCACCAACAATGTTGCCGTATCACCAACGGTTTGGGTGTTCATGCTAAACAAGGTGTTCGGAAAACTTCTAACCCCTTTAGCAGTAATTTTTATGCTGTCTGTGGCATAGGCTAAAGCATACTTGGTTTCTTCGTCAACAACAAAATGACTAAATGTTTTATTCGGAATTAAACTTACATTTAAGGTGGCTTGACCATTGATTAAAGTAATGGAAACGGGTTGGTTAGTTCCATCTGTGTAACGTAATCCAACCACTAAATTCATGGTGTTATTTTTTGCTGTTTTGTGGCGATTGGTTTCGAAAAGACCAGCAGTGATAGTACCGTTTACGATTTCCCAATTGGTTACCAGTACATCATAATGCCCTTTGGTTAAAATGTATTGGTTAAAAAATAGGGTTAAATCAGCTGTTGTAAACTGTTGAAATTCATTTTTTAAATCAGTGGTAGAAACATCTTTAAACTGATTTTTTTGTAAGTAACTTTTGCAGGCTTTAAAGAAGGCGGAATCACCCATTAAATTTCTTAGTGCATTCACCATTAAAGCCCCCTTTTTATAAACATGCGAGCCATAAGTTTGCTCATGTCCAATGCCACTTACGGGTAAGTACCCGTTGTCATTTTTAGCAGCATTAACCAGCACATCATTAAGCTTACTACGCATATCTACCTGATAGTTTTTTTTGCCATAAACGCATTCCAAAAACAACGCCTCGCAAAAGCTAGCCCATCCTTCATTTAACCACATGTCCTCAGCAGTACGGCAGGTAACTAAGTTCCCCCACCAATGGTGTGATAGCTCATGCGCCAATAAGGTTTCGTAATTGGTATTTCCATTAATGGCATAAAGAGGGTAAGCAATATTTGTTGCGTGTTCCATAGCTCCAGAACTAAATGGCACGCCAACAAAACCAACCCTATCAAACAAATAAGGGCCAAAACGTTGTTCAAAGCATTTGATGGCATTGTTTAGGTTAACAAAGGAAGCTTTCAGGTTATTGGTGTCTTTAGCTTCTACCGCAAGCCAAACGGGAATAGGAGCTTGCATTCCCGTAAACGTGTACTTCACAAATCGGTATCTACCAATGGCTATACTTGCCAAATAAGTAGGAATAGGTTGGTTTAATTGCCATTCCACCTCCCGTGTTCCGTCAAAAAAAGTAGAATCTTTAACAAGCAATCCACCACAAACGGCCAAAAAACCAGAAGCTGTGGTTACTTTTAAGTTATAAGTTGCCCTGTCAGTAAAATTATCAAAACATGGAAACCAGGCACGACCAAAATTGTGAGGGCTTGAAGTAAAGCCAACTCCCATGTTAAAAGCATACTGTCCATTTACGATAAACCCTCCCCAGGTTTCATCTTTCTGAGGGATGCCGCGATAATAAATATCCACCACCATACTATCACCTATCGGAAGATTTATGGTTAACTTTTCATCTACTCTTGAAAAGCCAACAGAATCGTTGTTTACGCGAATGCTATCAATTGTGAATCCCAATAAATCAACTGTAACAGAAGATGTGGAGTCTGTTTTTCTCAAATAAATCTGGGCCTTAGCCACCATTCCCGTGTTTAAAATGGCCCTAGCATCAATGGATAACCGGTATTCAATAGCGTCAATATCAGTGGAATTGGCCCTAACAACTTGCGGTGTAAAAACAGCCATCCATAAAAATACAACTATGCTTAAGGTAAATTTTAACATATTAATGATATTAATGTATTGAACATTCAATAATATGTAGTAAAATTGTAATTGACAAAAAGTGTGTTAAAATCACCTTAATTTTTACACGCCCAATTCATTAGACTTAATTAAATAAGAAAAAAGTAGACTCAATTATGGATAATTTTAACTTAAAACGATTGGTTTTTTCTGTTGTTTTTCTTGGTTCATTCCTTTCAGGGATTGGTCAAAGTATTAACAATTATGTGTTTAGCACTAACAACACCTCTTCTTTAAATCGTTCAGCAGGCAGTATTGTTGATGATATTAGCCTCACCAGCGGTTTTGAGGTACAAATTGGTGGAAGCATCAATAACCAAACAGGAGCATTGGATACCATTCCTTTTGATTTTTGGATAGGTGGCACCCGCGTTACCAGATTTAACGCTACTTCAAATGGTTGGATTGGCTTGGTAAATCAAACAGCATCAGCTACTACGTTTGCCAGTAATGCCTTTTCTCCTAGGTTGGCTCCTTTTTTAACCATTACAGGTAACAATGGCATGGGGACCAGTCAAAATGGTAAGATACAAACTAAGGTGTTTGGCGCACAACCTAATAGAGTGTTCGTAATTGAGTTTTTAAATATGGCCATCAATTTTAATGGCACCAGTTCCGATTCAAACACCTTTCAGGTTAGGCTTTATGAGAATAATGGAGCCATAGAATATGTTTATGGGCGAATGGCTTGTTTAGGTGGATTACCTTTGAATTATAATATTGGTTTTCAATTAAACGCTACATTTCCGGCAGTTGCATTTCAGCATGTAAACACCTCAACCAATACGGCTTCTACTTCTGTTAGTACTGCTAATGTTCAAGCTTCTGTAGGTGATATTTTGCCGTTGGTAGGCAGAACTCCTGGGGCACAAAGATCTTACACTTGGACTCCGACTCCGGTTAATGACCCTGGATTTATTACCGTTTCAGCTATCACCACTTCGTCTATGAATTTGAGTTGGACGGATGTAAGCAATGAAACCGCTTATGCCCTTTACCGTTCAACAGATGGTGGGGCAACATACACTTTTCAAGCACAATTTTTACCAAATACCACTAGTTTTCTCGCTACCAATCTTATAGCCAATACCACTTACGATTGGCGTGTTTACGCGGTTAGGGAAAGTATTTCAGCTCCTGGCGATGGATCCGGTACAACGTTACCAGCCTCGAAATTTTTTACTACTTCAGGTGGTAACTGGAACGATCCTTTAATTTGGAATACATTAGCTGTACCAAGCGGGCAAGATAGTGCCGAAATTACCACAGGCCACGTTGTTACACTGGATGCGGCAACTATCTCATCTGGAACATTAATCGTAAATGGCACGTTAAATTATTGGAATACTAATGTATTACAAACTTTTAATGTAAATGGAGACGTGATTGTTAACGCTACTGGAACTTTTACCGCAGGAACGGGAACAGGTGCGGCAGCTGGGCCACACGTATTAAATATTGGAGGAAATACAACTGCTAGTGTACTTCCTGGTAATCTTGTAGTAAATGGTACATTTGATATGTTAACAACGGCATCTGTGCAAACAGTGTTTTTTGGTACTTCTAACGGTACCATTACTGGCACAGGACCAACGTGTGAAATGCCTTTTATCTCAGTTACTAAAGGCGGTGTTGCACCATTTGCTGTTGATAACACACTGGAAATACTAAGGGTAATTACCCAGCCAAATGCAACTTCTACGTTTACCAATACACAACGGCTTGTGGCCACTTCAGGAACATTAAAAATTTCGGCAGCATTGGTCTTTAATTCACTTCATACCAATCAGGTTACTTTAGCATCAGCAGCTGGCTCCCGTTTTTGGCTTAACAACGGAAGTGCAAATATTGGTACTGTAACTGGCGCTGCTTTTCAACAGTTAAATTTAACAGGAGAGTTGCGTATTGATAATGGAACTTTAGGCATCGGTGTTGGTAATTCAAACCACTTTGCGAATGGAACGGCAGTTATAAGGCTGAATGGCGGCACTTTAAACTTGCTTGGAGGACTAAACATTACTAATTTAAGTACCAGCCAACTGATTATTGCAGGAGGTAGATTAACTCTTGACCCGCAAGCTACTTCTAATTTAAGTCAATTTGCCAGTGTACTAAACGTTCCATCTGCTTCAACTTTTACCATGACAAGCGGTAGTATTGAAATTGTAGACCCACACTCAGTTGGTGGTGGAACATCTATTACCATTACTGCCGGTGGTGTAAAAAGTGTTACAGGTGGTACTTTTGTAATTGGTAACACGTTGGCTGCACCATCTGGGGGTGTGTTTGCGACCAATAGTGGATTTGGATTGAATATTGGCATTCCAATCCACAATTTAACATTATCTAATAATATTTCCATTAATACATCACGTCAATGTCGCTTATTGGCCGCATTAACTGTTAATGGTAATCTTACTTTAGATGCAGATGCATTTCTGATAACTGGTAGCGTTGCCACAGGAGCAGTGCTTAATGTGCTAGGTAATATTGTTAATAATGGTATCATTTCAGGAACTTCACCTGGTCTTTCAGCCCCTCCAGGTATTGGCAGTTTAAATTTAACAGGGATAACTGCTCAAGGTGTTTCAGGTTCAGGAACAACAAATTTGTTAACACTAAGAATTGCAAATGCCAGTGGAGTTAATTTTACCAATACGGGCACATGGGCGTTAGAAAATGTAACATTAGAAAGCGGTAATGTTACTAATACAGGCACTAATATTCAAATTGGTGCTGCAACTTACAGAGGAAGAATTACAATAGGAGGGTTAAACGAGACAACTGCATCAGGTAGTTTTTCTGCTTTACCTTCCATCATTAGTACATTTGGGGCACCTAGTTATGTTTATGGGCCATCATCAACTACTTTACAAACAGGGTCGTTTAATGAAATGCCTAGTGGGGCACAAACACTTTTTAATTTAACAGTAAACGATGCTCAAGGGGTTGTTTCAAATAGAAATATAACTGTAACAGGCACACTAGCGCTCACTTTAGGTAATTTGAATGTGGGTACCAATAACATTTCAGTGGGTTTATCAGCGGCAGCTCCCGGAACCTTAGCAAGAACAAGCGGTTTTGTTCGTTTAGGAACCAACGGAACATTCACCCGCTGGTACAATACAGCCATTTCACCCGCATTTGATTATGCATCGGGCTTTCCAATTTCAAGCATATCTGGAGAACGCAGCGTACTGTTTAGTTTAAATGGAGGAACGTTTACCACGGGCGGAAATATCACCGTGCGTCATACAGATGTTATTGGATTTACAGATGTTACCTCATTTGTAGATGGCTCAACAACCATTAATAGAAGAACGAATAGTTTTTGGACGCTTTCATCCTCATCAATACCTGTTATCTCTACTACGCTATCACTTCGTTTAGTTGGAGCTGGCATTGGTGCGGTAAGTGATGTAACCCAATTGAAGGTAGTTAAAATAACTTCGGCTGCTGGAGGAACAACCCAAGTTGGTTCGGGAACAAATTCAATTCCTGAAGCCAACCGCGATTTTTCTAATGCAAACCTTTCAGGTGGAGCAATGTTTGACGATTTCTTTATTGGAACCAATTCAGGTATTAACCCATTATCACCAACCATCATCGCTATACTAACGGGAAATTGGAATGAGACCAGCACCTGGCAAGGCGGTATCATTCCAGATATTACCAACAGCGCAACCATTGCCCCTGGTGTAAACGTTACTATACCAACTGGAATAACAGCAGCTTGTAATGGTTTAAGCATTAATGCAGGTGGTACACTAACCGCTACGTCTGGCACTTTAAATAGTGCAAGCAGTATTCTAATTGATGGCACCATGAATGCAAATGGAACCACCGTTAATGTGGTGTCTACTGCAACAAATGGTATAACGGTTAATTCTGGTGGTACATTGTCGGTTTCGGCAGGTAATGTAAATATAGGCCCAACTGGTGGAGGAAATAACAGGCTCACAAACAATGGTACGTTTACTGTTTCTGGTGGCAATGTGAATATTAATGGTAATTTAGTTATCGCTTCTGGTTCTTCATTTAATCAATCAGGGGGAGATATTAACATTGATGGAAACTCAGGTCTTGCCGGAACAAGTGTTTCTACAGGTACTCATCTTTGCTTCATTTTATCTAATACCTTAAACTGTTCTGGCGGAAATATTACCATTATAGATCCTCCGCACAATTCTTTGTCTCCAAATACCATGAATGCTTTGCGTATTCAGGTAACTTCAGGTTCGTTAACTGCTTTTACCGGGACGCACACCTTAAGGTTGGGTGATGGCACAAGCACTGAAACAGGCAATACCAATGGTTTCTCATTAAACACCCGCTCAAGTACAGGTATTATTCCATTGCAAAATGTAACTGTAAATGGAGGCAATGGCTCTGGTCGATGGGCTTCTTCTTCGTTTACCTCAGGAACCGGTACACATATTAAAGGTAATGTAGGTATTAATACCAACAGTGAATTCAGGCATACCTTTGTTGGTGCCCCTTTAGCAATTGGCGGAGATATTAACAATAATGGGATTTTTACATCATCGCAATCGTTTATTTTGGGTGGTTTGGGTTATGTAATCAATAATGCTCAAGCCATTTCAGGAACGGGCACTTTCAGGAATGCAACCAGCAGCCCTACCGCTGAATTTACAAGCGTAACACTTGATAATGGAGTAGGACTTACCTTAAATTCAACCAACCAAACCTACCGTTTTTCTGGAACCTTAACCATAACTGCACTCAACGTTACTACCAATTCAAATAGTATTGTGGTAAGCAATACTGGATTAAGCAGAACATCTGGGTATATTATTGGAAACTTAGGAAAGACTTTAACAGTGGGTGCTAATGTGGCGCGTACTTATGAAATAGGCAATGCCACTAATTTTTTACCAGTTACAGTTACCTTTCCAAGTGTAACCACTGCTGGTAACGTAGTTATAGGCATAACGAATGGAGATCACCCTCAATTGGGTTCATCATGTATTAATGCCGCTAAATCAATTAATAGGTTTTGGACCATTACCAATAATGGAACAGTAACTACTGGTGGCAATTACACCTTTAATTTCTTAGCTGGCGATGTTGATGGCGGAACAGTACTTGGCTCTGCCAAATTATTTAGTTTTGATGGCTCGGCATGGCAAGCTGGTTTAACACCAAGTGGAACAACCTCTACAAGTTATACTGTTAATGGTTTAAATAACTACGGTGCGGTAGCAATAGGTGAAATAACACCTGTTCCTACTTCCGTTGTAATATCAACACCTAGTACAAATATTTGTGTAGGAACAAGTGTAACCTTTACCGCGGTGGTAACCAACGGAGGGTCAACACCAACCTTCCAATGGAAAATAAACGGAGGTAATGTCGGAACTGGGCTTTCTACCTTTACTACCTCTTCTTTAGCAAACAATGATGCGGTAACCTGTGAAATTGTTTCAAATAGTCCTTGCGTAGTTGTGCCAAATGCTACATCAAATACCATTAATATGACGGTAAGCCCATTAACAGTGGGTGGTGCAGTTGCAGGAGGAACAACCATTTGTTCAGGAAGTACTTCGGGAGTACTCACACTATCAGGACATACAGGATCTGTTGTGCGTTGGGAAAGTTCAACAAGCCCTACATTTACAACCGTTACAACCATTGCCAATACTACGACTACCTTAACCTCTGGGCCACTTACCGCAACTACATTCTTTAGGGCAGTGGTAAAAAGTGGAGCATGTGCTGAAGCCAATTCTACAAGTACCACTGTTACCGTAGATGTACCCTCTGTTGCTGGAACAATTAATGGAAACAGTGCTGTATGCGCAGGCGGAGCAGTAGGTAATTTAACATTGACCGGCTCAACAGGAACCGTGGTTCGTTGGGAATCTTCAAATGTTGCGCCATTTACCACGTTTACACCAATAACAAATACCACAACAACACAAGATGGAGGATCTCCAACTGTTACAACTCATTTTAGAGCAGTTGTAGCTAATGGCAGTTGCCCTTCGGCAACAACAACCGCATTCATTGTTACAGTAACACCAGCTTCGGTAGGTGGTTCAGTTACGGGAAGCCAAACCATTTGCGCGGGAGGTGCAGTGACCGCCTTAACGCTATCTGGAGCCACTGGCAGCGTTACAAAATGGCAAAGTGCTACCAATGTAGGGTTTACAGTTGGGGTTGCGGATATAGCCAATACAACCACTACATTAACACCTTCTCCATCACCTTCAGTAACCACCTTCTACAGAGCTGTAGTTCAAAATGGAAGTTGCCCTGTTGCAAATTCTAATGCGGCAACAATAACAGTAAACCCTGCCCCAGTTGGAGGAATAATCTCAGGTTCGAATAATGTTTGTACTGGAAGCTCACCTGGTACTTTAACCTTATCAGGTCATACCGGTACCATTGACAGGTGGCAAACATCTGTTTCCCCATTCACAGCATGGACCGACATTTCTAATACCAATACTACGCTGAACCCTGGGATACTCACTGTTACCCGAGCTTTCAGGGCTGTATTAACATCGGTTTCTTGCCCTGACGCATTTGCTACACCATTAATTGTTACGGTTAATCCTTTAGCGGTTGGTGGCGCAGTAAGTGGCAATCAAACAATTTGTTCGGGAGGTGCTGTAACAGCATTAACCTTATCAGGTCAAACAGGTACTATTAGTGGATGGCAAAGTTCTCCAAATGTAGGCTTCACCACCCCAACCAATATAGCAGGAACAGCAGGCTTAACCAGCTTTACACCAACTTCACCAACAGTAACAACCTTTTACCGTGCAGTGTTAACCAGTGGAAGCTGCCCTAATGCTTTCTCAACATCTGCCTCTATTACAGTTGATCCAGCAGCAGTTGGTGGCGCAGTAAGTGGCAATCAAACAATTTGTTCTGGAGGTGCTGTAACAGCATTAACCTTATCAGGTCAAACAGGTACGATTAGTGGATGGCAAAGTGCAACTGATGCAGGCTTTACCACCCCAACTAATATAGCAGGTACAGCAGGCTTAACCAGCTTTACGCCAACCTCACCAATAGTAACTACCTTCTATAGAGCGGTGTTAACTGGTGGAAGTTGTCCAACCGCATTTTCAAGTCCTGCTTCAATTACTGTTAATCCTTCTGCCGTTGGAGGAACAGTAAGTGGCAGTCAAACGATTTGTTCAGGAGGTGCCGTAACTGCATTAACTTTATCAGGTCAAACAGGTACTATTAGTGGATGGCAAAGTGCAACTGATGCAGGCTTTACCACCCCAACCAATATAGCAGGTACAGCTGGTTTAACGAGCTTTACCCCAACTTCACCAATAGTCACCACCTTCTATCGTGTTGTGATGACTAGTGGAAGTTGCCCATCGGCAAATTCAGGCTCAGCAACCATTACGGTAACACCAAGTGCAGTTGGAGGAACAATTAATGGCAGCTCCGCTGTTTGTTCAGGAAGCAATACCAATTTGAGTCTTACCGGCCAAACCGGAACCATTGTAAAATGGCAGTTTGCTGATAATGCCCCATTATTTAACAACTGGGCTGATATTGCCAATACAACCACAAGTTTAACAACCGCAGCGTTAACACAAACAACCCGCTATCGGGTTGAAGTAGCAAGTGGCTTATGTCCTTCTGCTTTTAGTAATGAGTTTGAAGTTACTGTAACCTCAGGAGGAATTTGGGTTGGTGTAATTAACGGAAACTGGAATAACCCGGCCAATTGGTGTGGTGGTGTTCCTAATGCAACTACCAACGTAGTAATTAGTGCTGGTACTCCATTTAGCCCAATTATCAATGTTGGAGCTGTAGCTAATAATGTTACAGTAGATGCTGGAGCAACGCTGGTATTTACTGGAACAACCAATTCAATAGATATCAGAGGTAATTTGGTGGTTAACGGAACATTTACCACTACTGGAGGCACCGTTAATTTTGGGGCGGCAACTCCTCAAAGTGTTGCTGGTATCACTTATGAGCGTTTGCAATTAAGTGGAGGCGGTGTCAAAACATTAGCCGGTAATGCCACAGTAACCACACAGTTGAATTTAACATTTGGAAATTTAGAATTGTCTTCATTTAACTTAACATTAGCAGGTACTGTTTTAGGTGGAGGAAGTACTTCACATGTAACTACAAACGGAACAGGTAGGTATACTATTAACAATGTTGGGGCTGCTTCTCAGATATTCCACATTGGTTCAGGAGGATCTTATCTGCCAGTAACCATTGCAAATAACGGAACAACAGATAATATTTCAGTTAAAGTACTCAACGGGGTGTTCGCTTCTTATACAGGAGAAGTGGGAACTGGTGCTATTACAGCAGATGTAGTGAACAAAACCTTTATTATCAACGAGGCTGCAGCAGGTGGTTCATCGTTAAATATTACATTCCAATGGAATACTTCCGATGAACAGTTACCAAGCTATGACAGGAGTCAAACCATAGTTGGCTACTTTAATGGAGGGGCTTGGAGTAATTTAACTGGAGCTACGGGAGTACCAGCATCAGGTACTAATCCATTTACTTTTACCATTTTAGGGGTTACAAATTTGGGGATATTTGGCTTAGGAGACTTACAAAGCCCTCTTCCAATTAAGTTGGTGGCATTTAACGCAAAATTAGATGATGGGGTAACCAAATTGGTTTGGACTACGGCATCTGAGATTAACACCAGTCATTTTGAAATAGAAAGAGGAACGGACGGTTATAATTTTGAATACGTAGACGAACTTAAATCTAGAGGAAACAGCAGTAGCCGTATTGATTATCATTATGATGATAAAAATGCAGGCAAGTTGATGCAAACCAACAATGTGATTTACTATCGCTTAAAAACAGTTGATTACAGTGGTCATCAGGAGTACAGCAAAGTGGTATCAGTGAGTGAATATGGTAATATGCCATTTAAGCTGGTAAGTACAGTACCTAATCCATTCAAATCAGAAACCAATATCAGCTTTAAAACAGGTTCAACAGCTGATATTGAAATAGTGATTACCGATGCATTTGGCAGGGAAGTGAGTAAATCTAAGTTTACACCAGCTTTAGGGGCGAATGTTATTCCGGTAGGCGTTGATAACAACTGGAAATCAGGTGTTTATTTTGCAAAGCTTACCCAAGATGGAGAAACCTTATCAGTTAAAATTGTAAAACAATAAACCAATAGAAATCATTCAAAAAAAGCAAGCCTTTGGCTTGCTTTTTTTATGCCCTTATCTTATCCACAAACCCTGCAATTTATGTGGGTATTTTGCACGAAATGGCAAGGGTTAAAAGCGTATTTTGCCGCTTAGTAGTAATTAAATCAGATTTAAAAGAAACGCATGGCAGAAGACAGAATTATTCCAATTAACATTGAAGATGAAATGAAGACTGCTTACATTGATTATTCAATGTCAGTTATTGTTTCAAGAGCCTTACCAGATGTACGAGACGGGTTGAAACCAGTGCATAGAAGGGTGCTTTATGGTATGACTGAATTGGGGTTAGCCTCTAATCGTCCCTACAAGAAATCGGCACGTATTGTTGGAGAAGTGCTTGGTAAGTTTCACCCCCATGGAGATAGCTCAGTTTATGATGCTATGGTACGTATGGCTCAGGAGTGGAGCATGCGTTACATGTTGGTTGATGGACAAGGAAATTTTGGCTCAGTAGATGGTGATATGCCAGCAGCAATGCGTTACACTGAAGCCAGGTTTAGAAAAATTGCAGAAGAGTTGCTTTTTGATATTGAAAAGAACACGGTTGATTTTAAACCGAATTTTGACGACAGCTTAAATGAACCAACTGTTTTGCCAGCTAAGATTCCAAATTTGCTCATTAATGGAGCAAGTGGAATTGCCGTAGGTATGGCAACCAATATGCCACCACATAACTTAACTGAGGTTATTGATGGCATAGTGGCATATATTGATAACAGGGATATTGATATTCCTGAATTGATGAAGTTTGTGAAAGCCCCCGATTTCCCAACTGGTGGTATTATTTACGGTTACGCAGGTGTAAAGGAAGCTTTTGAAACTGGACGCGGACGCATTGTGATGCGTGCAAGGGCCAATTTCGAAACATCAAAAACCGGGAAAGAGCAAATTATTATCCACCAAATACCTTATCAGGTTAATAAAGCCTCATTAATTGAACGTGCTGCAGAATTGGTTAACGAGAAGGTAATAGAAGGCATTAGTGATATTCGTGATGAGTCGGATAGGGAAGGGATGCGCATTGTGTTTGATTTAAAACGCGAGGCTGTGCCTAATGTGATTCTTAACCAACTTTACAAGCATACCGCTTTACAAACTTCATTTAATGTAAACAATGTTGCATTGGTGAAGGGGCGACCTGAAATGTTAAATCTGAAAGATTTAATCAAACATTATGTTGAGCATCGCCACGAGGTAGTTGTAAGAAGAACCCAGTATGAACTTGATGAGGCAAAAAGACGTGCCCATATTTTAGAAGGATTGCTCATTGCATTGGATAATCTTGATGCAGTAATCAAAATCATTCGTGAATCGGTTTCACCAGATGAAGCACGCACGCAATTGATGGAAAACTTTAAACTGAGCGAGATTCAGTCGAAGGCCATTTTAGATATGCGTTTGCGTGCGTTAACAGGTCTGGAACGCGATAAGTTAAAAGAAGAATATACGGAGTTGATGAAGTTAATAGATTACTTAAATGAAATCTTATCAAACGAAGTATTGCGTTATAAAATTATTAAAGATGAATTGCTTGAAATGAAAGACAAATACGGTGATGAGCGCAGAACCGAAATTGTGTATGCAGGCAATGAAATGAGCATGGAAGATTTAATTCCAGATGATGAAGTGGTAATTACCATCTCGCATTTGGGTTATGTGAAGCGTACCTTATTAAGTGAATACCGTACCCAAAATAGGGGTGGCCGAGGTTCAAGGGGTGTTGCCAGACGTGATGAGGATTTTGTGGAACACGTATTAATGGCAAGCAACCACAATTATTTGTTGTTCTTTACCAACCAAGGTAAATGTTACTGGTTAAAAGTTTGGGAAATCCCAGAGGGTGATAAAACATCTAAAGGACGTGCCATACAAAACCTCATTAACATCAGTGCAGAGGAAAAAGTAATGGCTTACCTTAACGTAAAAACATTAAGTGATGAAGAGTATATCAAAAACACCAATGTGGTGATGTGTACTGAACAAGGTACCATTAAGAAAACAACCTTGGAAGCATACTCTCGCCCTAGGGCAAATGGGGTAAATGCCATCAATGTGCGTGAAGGAGATTTATTGGTAGAAGCACGTTTAACCAATGGCACTTGCGAAATGATTATTGCGAGCAGAGAAGGTAAAGCCATTCGATTTAACGAAAGTACCGTTAGGCCAATGGGTAGAACAGCTACTGGAGTTCGTGCCATCAGGCTTGATGAAGGAGATACCGTAATTGGCATGATTGCCATTGAAGATCCTAAAGTAACCAATGTATTGGTTGTTGCTGAAAATGGTCTAGGTAAACGCACGGAAGTGGAAGATTACCGAATTACCAACCGTGGTGGTAAGGGCGTAATGGCTATGAATGTAACGGATAAAACCGGAAAATTAGTAGCCATTAAAGAGGTGGATGATACCAACGATATTATGATTATGACCAAGAAGGGCATTACCATCCGCTTAAGTGTAAAAGACTTGCGTGTATTGGGACGTGTTACCCAAGGGGTTCGTTTAATTAATATTGATGATAAAGATGCCATTGCTTCAGTAGCCAAAATCAACTATGTAGAGGAGATAGAAGAGGCTGTAGAGGGAGAAGTAGACACAAATACTCCTATTGATGGAGTGGTTGCACCTCCGGCAGATTTAACAGGCACTAATATTGATAATATTGTGGATAGGGCCATGAAAGACATGGAAGATCAAGCCAACGAAAATGAGTCAAGTGAAGTAACACCTCCTGACGAAAACGAATAGTTGATAAAAATAAAATCCCCGCTTGATTGCTCAAGCGGGGATTTTTTTATGTTGTTATTTTTGATAAGGGAATATTATATTGTGGCATAATTTCATAACCATGAAACATGCTATAATCATCTATGGTAGTACTCCTCCAAAATTGTTAGCAAGAACCATTGAAGATGCTGGATTTTACATTGACAGCCTAAATAAATTTAGCACCAATAAGTACAACCTAGAGACGCAACCTTTGGTGTTTTTAGACAGCAATTTACCCCTTACGCTGTTGCAGGATTTACGTATTGAAGGGGCGAGTGTTATCTTATATACTATTGATAAGGCAGATCAGTTGTTTTTTTCAACTTTTAACGGATTGTTAGCCGATGATTTAAAGCTTGAAATACCCAATATTATTGAAAAATTAAACCAAGGCAATTTTGGTTTTGATAAAAAGGCAAATCGGCTATTAAAAGTAGATAAAATACCCATAAGCACGTTAAACGATATTGTTTTTTTGCCCACATCAAATATTCGGTATTTTGAAGCCAATTCCAATTATACAAACATATATGCCGATACGGGAGTTAAATACATGAGCTCTAAAAACATTGGCTATTATGAAAAAATAGTTGATGAGCAACAGTTTTTTAGGTGTCATCATTCCTATCTCATTAATATCGCCAAAGTTACCCGTTTTATTAAAGGCAATGCTGGCAGTATTGAGTTAGATCATCAAACGATACTTGGGGTGTCTTTTCGTAAAAAAGAAAAAATGCTGCAATTGTTAGGGGTTAGTTTATACGCTTAATAGGGGAAATTCAACGCTTAATCATTCATATTTTACAGTAAATCATTCAACCATTAAATACCTCATGGTAAGGCTATTTTTATTAAACCAATAAGTAAAAATATGAAATACAAAAAAATCTTTTCCGGTATCACGGTTGCTATCGGAATGTTCATGGCTGCGCAAGCTCAGGACTGGAATGGCGGTGGTTCAACATCTGCTGATTTATGGAGAGATGGAAATGTAGGAATTGGATTGTTCACGAATCCAGCATTTAAGCTTGAGCTTGATAAGGGAGATATGAATATCCTTGGTGGTTATGGTATTCGGTTTGATGGTACCTATGGGATACGATTAGCCCCATCTTCAACTACTGATTTTATACTTGGTAATGGAGGAAACTTTGGAATTGGTATAACACCAGTTTATAAATTAGATGTTGATGGGGATGTGAACATGCCAAGTGCAAATGCTTATAAAATAAATGGCACAAACGTTTTAGCCTACAAACCAACAGGAAATAACTTGTTTCTTGGACCAACAAATCCACTTTCATTATCTACAGGTATTGATAACCTATTTTTAGGGTTAAATGCGGGTAATAATACCACCACAGGTTATTTTAATATTATTATAGGAAAACAGTGCGCTAATGACAACACTTCCGGTTTTGCCAATGTATTCATTGGAAATTATGCAGCGAGAAATAACATAAGCGGCTATAAAAATGTCGTTATAGGAAATGAAACAGCGACTAATATTAGAAGTGGTTATGATAATACTATTTTAGGTACTTCAGCTGGTTACTGGGCAAGGTTTTCTACAGGAACCACTTTGGTCGGATCAAAAGCTGCCTTCGATCCAATTACGGACAGTTTAATAAATTTAACTGCTATTGGCTCAGGTGCAGGAGATGAACAAACAGTTGGTTCAGATAATAGCTATGTAGGCATTGCAGCTGGGGTAAAATCAGGTGGGACTTTTAATCTAGCATTAGGTAGTAATTCAGGAAATGAGGTTAACGGAGTAAGTAATATTTCTATTGGCACATCTGCTGGTTATCAAACAACTGGTCAGGTAAATATAGCAATTGGTAGTCATGCTCAGGTTAATCCTAATATTTACACTGAACATTCAATAGCCATTGGTGGGTTTAGCTATGTATATGGTCAAGAAAGTATTGCCGTTGGAGGAGGAGCAGGAATTGGTTCAGGTACGGGATCAACCGTTGTGGGTACAACTTCAGGAGCTAATAGCTCTTATTCATCTGTATTTGGGTATGGTTCTGGCGTAACAGGAGATCATTCAACAGCATTGGGTTCAAGGGCAAATGTGGGTCTTGGTTCACTTTATTCAACAGCATTAGGATCCCAATCACATGTAGGTGATTCTTCAGATTATTCAATAGCCATAGGCGCAGGGAGTTTTGTCCCCCTTCGTTGCGATTATAATACACTAATTGGGGCACACACTGCTACAGCAGGTAACACAAACTATTCACAAGCGATAGGATCATATGCTGCATTAGGTGAATATTCAGATTATACTCAAGCAATTGGACCATTAGCTTATACTAATGTTCATGTTGATTATTCGACAGCCTTAGGAGCAAACTCTTATGTATCATCATCCTATAGTACCGTTTTGGGTGATATAGCAAATTCTCATGTGGGTATTCAAGTTTCAAACCCAACTTTCAACCTTGAAGTAAATGGTACAACCTATAGCCCAGGAGGGGTGTGGACGGCTTCAGACAAACGCTTCAAGAAAAACATCACTACATTAAGTAAAGCCAGAACCTTGTTAAATCAACTGGAACCTTTGCAATATGAATACAGGGATGATGTTTTTTATACCCAAGAAAAAGGTGATCAAACTGAACCTACCAGAATGCGTTTCCCGGAAGGCAGCCAATATGGCTTTTTAGCACAAGACCTTGAAAAAGTATTACCCAATGCTGTAATGACTCGTAAAGACGGTTACAAAGCGGTAAATTATCAAAATTTAATTCCGGTAATGGTTCAAGGCATTCAAGAGCAAGATAAAGCCATTGAAGAAGGCCAGAAAAAAATAGCCGACTTGGAAACAAGTCTGGCTGAGATGAAAGAACAAAACAAACTTTTGGTGGATGCCATTGCCGAAATAAAAGCCAAGCTTAACATCACTGCGGCAAACACAGCAACCGATAAAACAGTTGCCACTAAAGCCTATTTAGAGCAAAACTCACCAAATCCATTTAGTGAAAATACAGTGGTTAAATATTTTATTCCGGAAACAGTTACTAATGCTAAAATAATCATACGTTCTGAGCAAGCTATTGAAGTACTGAGCTTTGGTGTAAATCACAAAGGATTTGGCAATGTTATTATATCAGCTAATACACTAAATACTGGTGGGTATACCTGCGAGTTGTACATTGAAAATAAATTAGTAGATACCAAAAAGATGTTGTTGGTTAAATAACAGTTGGTAATTCACCTTTACACTAAAATGGCTGCGGTATTTTATCGCGGCCATTTTAGTGTAGTTCTTTGCAATATTAAAAAAACAACCATCTTGTAAGTAATTTAAGTATGATTGAAATTATTGGCTATGTTGTGTTGCTACTCTATGCTTTATACAGGTATCACTTAAGTAAAGAGGTAGACGAGGATTGGTTTGTGCATGAAGAAACCATTTTTTATAAGTATGATAAAATCATAGAAAAGCACATCACCTATTACAAGCATTTATCTGAGGTGGGTAAGCACAGTTTTATCTCACGCTGCCTTAAAATTAAAACAGCTATTGAGTTTAGGGGTAGGGAAGGATTTGAAATGACTGATGAAGTCAAAGTCTTGTTGAGTGCAAGCATGGCTCAACTCACTTTTGGCTTTCAACGTCCTGATTTTCCTTTTATGAAAGGTGTGGTGGTTTATCCAGAGGCTTTTTATAGCCGAATGGCCGACAATTGGGTAAAAGGGTTGGCAATGGGCAATGGTGTGGTATTTTTAAGTTGGGCTGATTTTATTAAAGGGTACGAAAACAATTCAGATACCTATAATGTTGGCCTGCATGAGTTTGCACACATGCTAAACATGCAAGCCAATGAATCTTTTTATGCGGATAAAAGAATCAGCGAATATTACCAGATATGGAATGAACTGTCTCATCATTTGTTTATAAAGCTTCGCAATAAAGAAGAAGACTTTTTTAGGGCTTATGGCGGAACCAATAAATCAGAATTTTTTTCGGTATGTATTGAAAACTTTTTTGAAGTACCCCAACAATTTGAAAAGGAGCTGCCCGAGTTATACTATCACCTTTGTTATTTGTTAAAACAAAATCCGCTCAATATTGGCGAAGATTATCGTTTAACTAGCGAAGCCATTACACAGGCAAATGCCCGCATAGAACCAGACTTGCCCACTTTTCAAATCTTCAAAACAAATTTTGAATACCGTTTTTGGCACATTTTATCATCAGTTACCTATGCCATACTTTTCTGTGAAGGGATGTTTTTTATCTTAACCAATGCGCATACCCAACTCATTATGCTAAGGTTTGTACTCGTAACTGCTGCCGTATTTATTGCGATTCGCTGGCATTATTACAACACCATTAAAGCCATTGCTCACTTTAAATACCTCAAACACCTTTTTTTCGAGTTGATTCCCATTGCCTTGTTAATGATGTTGATTCTAGCTTAAAGCTTTTCAACACGGGCTTTTAGTTTCTCATTCATGTCTTCAAAACCGGTTTTGGTTTTTTTATCCAACATGCCATTAAATAAAGGGAGCAATAAACCATTAAAATGTTCTCCCTGAATAAAGGTGGTTGTTCCGTTTCCATTGTCAATTAGTTTAAAGTAATGCTCTCCATCAAAAAGTCCCTTTAGTAAAAATTTACCTTTCCAACGCAACTCACGGTTAATATCATAAGTAAGTACTAGGGGTTTAAACTTCATACCAGGTAAATCAACCTCAATTTTTTGGCCAACCTTTGGCGTGCCTTTAAATGATTTTACAAACGGGTTCCATAAATGGTACTCATTAAAGTTGCTAAACACAGCCCAAACTTTTTCAGGTGTGGCGTTAATAATAATACGGGTTTCAATGTTTTTGGCACTTACACTTGCGCTTAAAGCTACCATGGTAGCTGCTGTAATTGTTGTTTTCATGTTGTTGTTTGTTTGATGATACAAAGTTGCACCAACACCAAACAGGTACTCTTGATATAAATCAAGAAAAACCAATTCATGAAAATTACAAGTGCTTAGAGCGAATACGGCTGAAGGTTTCAGGTGTCATACCCAGCATGGAAGCGATGTATTGCAACGGTACTTGATTAAACAATTCTTTGTTTTGTTGAAACAACAATTGGTAACGTTCTTCGGCATTCATAGAGAGGTGAGAGAAAATACGGTCTTCTAAAATCATGAAACATTTTGCCAGAAAAAGTTTTTCCAACTCTGGCCATTTGCTCACCAATGTACCAATGTTTCGGTAATCATCTTTATAAATGGTAAACAATTCCCCATCAGTTAATGCCTGAATAGAAAAACGTGCGGGTTGATTAAATATTAATCCACCCAACTCTGTAATAAAATAGCCGGGGCTTGATATCCATTGGGTAATTTCCTTATCACCTTTTATGGCGTAAATCCTAAACAAGCCACTTTTTACAAAGCTTAATTTATCACAATACTGGTCGGCTTTTAAAAAATAATCTCCTTTTTTTACAGGAACCGGTTTAAAGAGCATGCTGATTTTGTGGAGGTCTTCATTGCTTACACCAAAATAATGTTGGATATATTGTTCCAATTCTGCCATCTTTAATAATAAGAATTTTATACCAATTGAAGCTGAATTTGTAGAAGATGTTTTTTGTGTATAATTAATTTTATTAGCCGTTTATAAGCAAAAATATTTGCAGATATTTGTGAGGCGCATGAAAAATTTTATTGGTATTTTATTAATCAGCATTCCGTTTTTAGCAAAAAACACCACATTGGAGTTGGCTCAGTCGTCCATACAAACCCAGCCAATCATTAGTTTTACTTTTGATGATGGAAAAACCACTGCACTTGGAGGATATGCCTTAGCTGATTGGCACGGACGTATTCTTAAGGCACTAGATAAACATGGTATAAAGGCAATTATGTTTGTTGCTGGTCACAACAAAAAAACAGTAAATGGGAAATATGTACTAAATACTTGGAACAATGCAGGGCATTGGTTGGCCAATCATACCTTAAACCACCCCAATTTCAATCAGGACAATGTTACTTTAGAAACCTATAAAAAGGAGTTATTGCTCAATGATTCTATCATTAGACAATACAGCAATTACCTGCGTTATTTCCGTTTTCCTTACTTAAAGGAAGGCAACACTCCTGAAAAAGTGGATGGTTTCAGGGCTTTTATGAAATCATTAAACTACAAACATGGGCATGTAAGTATTGATTGTTCTGATTGGTACATTGATTCCAGGTTGCGAAGTAAGCTAGAATCAAACCCACAGGCAGATATCAATGGTTTTAGAACTTTTTATTTGCAACACATTTATGAAAAGGCCATGTTTTACGATTCTTTGTCCTTTGCACTTACAGGCAGGCATGTGCAACATTCCTTATTGTTGCATCACAACCTTGTAGCAGGGCTTTTTCTGGATGATTTAATCAGCTATTTTAAAAGTAAAGGTTGGCGCGTGATGGATGCTGATAAAGCCTATAGCGACCCTTTTTACCAAACAACCACCCAAACAATTCCAGCAGGAGAAAGTTTAACTTGGTCACTGGCCAAACAATCGGGCAAGTTTGATAACAAGCTCAGGTATCCTGCCGAAGGCGATCAGTACGAAAAAGAAAAAATGGATGCATTGGGGCTTTAGACATTCTGTATAGATGAGAGTTTACTTAGCCTTTTAACACAAATTTTATGCATATTTGTATATCATACAGTGAAGTTAACGTATAAAAATCTCAGGCTTGTTGGTTTTATTTCATTGCTCACGCTGGTAACGTTTGCGGGCTTATTTTGTGGCGATTCAACAAAAAAAACGTCAACCCAAACCGATACCGAAAGCAAGTACCTCAACCATAATGATACTGTTAAGTATGTGGGCATGGATGCTTGTCGTGCTTGCCATAATCCAATTTACGAAACCTTTAAAGAAACGGGCATGGGGCAGTCGTTTCATGTTGCTACCAAACAAAAGTCTGCTGCAAAATTTGGCAAACACCATGTGGTGTTTGATAAAATAAATAACCTGGGTTATTATCCTTTTTGGCGGCAAGATACCATGTATATTATGGAGTTTCGCTTGGCAGGGAAAGACACCATACATAAACGAATTGAAAGGGTAGATTACATTGTAGGAAGTGGCCAACATACCAATTCCCATATGATGAACATCAATGGGTTTATTTATCAGTTGCCATTAACTTGGTATGCGCAAAAGGGCAAATGGGATTTGCCACCTGGTTACGAAAATGGCCAAAATGTAAGATTTAGCAGAGCCATTGGATTGGAATGCATGAGTTGCCACAATGCCATGCCTGGTTTTGAAAAAAACAGCTTGAATAAATTCAATAATATACCCAAAGGCATTGATTGTGAACGTTGCCATGGTCCAGGTGAATTGCATGTAAGAGAAAAGGTGGCAGGTAATTTGGTTGATACAGCTAACGAGATTGATTACACCATTGTAAACCCCAAAAAGTTAAGCTGGGAGTTGCAAATTGATGTTTGCCAACGCTGTCATTTGCAAGGTAATGCAGTACTTAAAAATGATAAAAACTTCTCCGATTTCAGGCCTGGAAAAAAACTCAGTGACTACATAGATATTTACATGCCAAAATACAAAGGCCGCGATGATGAATTTATCATGGCATCGCACGCCCAACGTCTGCAAATGAGCGAATGTTTTATTGCTGGCCAACAACAACAAAACAAACTTACCTGCATCAGTTGTCATAACCCTCATGTAAGCGTAAAAGTTACAGGCAAACAGCAGTTTAATAAAACCTGCAATAACTGTCATAGTGCGTCAAAACAAAATGAGTGTAAAGAAAGCTCCTCTAAATTACAAGCCGTAAACAACAATTGTGTGCAATGTCACATGCCCAAATCAGGCACCATAGATATTCCACACGTTACCGTAACTGACCATTGGATAAGAGTGCCTGCCACCAAAAAGAAAATGAATGACTTAAAGGAGTTTGTGGGCATCTATTGTATCAATAATCCCCAAAGTGACAGAGCTACACATGGTAAAGCCTACTTAAGCTATTTGGAGAAGTTTAGCGGGGAAAAATTTGCCATTGACAGTGCGGCCAATTATTTAAATAATCAAACAGAAAGTACCATTGACAATACCGATGCGTTGATTCACTTGTGGTATTTAAAACAAGACAACCAGCAGATTATAAAAAAAGCAGCAAGTTTAAAACCTGCTGAACAACAAAAACCATGGTTATGCTACCGCATCGGAAGGGCTTATGTAAACAATCGAAACTTTGGGTTGGCCGAAGCTTGGTATAAAAAAGCCGTTGAGTTAGCACCTGAAAACCTTGATTTTATTAATGCACTTGGTGCATTGTATGTTGAGAAAGACGATATAGAAAAGGCTGAGAAACTCATTCGCCTGAGTTTACAAAAAAATCCAAAACAAAGCGAAGCATTAACCAACCTAGGTTTTTTATACGCTAAGCAGCAGCAGTTTGAAAGGGCTATCACCAATTATGATAAAGCAATTGCCTTAGACCCAGATTTTGAACAAGCATTGTTAAATAAGGCTGCTGTGCTGATTATTATTAACCAACAACAGGCCGCTAAAAAACTTATTATTAGGGTGATACAACGCAACCCCAATAGTTTAACAGCCAAACAACTATTGGCCCAATTGCACCCATAACACTCCCAAGCGTTTGGCTATTATAATGCGATGATAAATTGTTATTTTCGCAATCTTAATATGCCAGCACAACAAAAATCCCGTTTCCGTAAAAACCTGTATTGGTTGCTACTAATACTTGGTGTTTTGTGCGTTGCAGCGGGTATCAAGTTGTATGAAGATGTGTTTGCTGGCAATATCAATTTAGAGCCCAATCAAAAGGATTACTTATATATTTATTCCAACCGGAGTTTTGATGAAAATATGGAGGCTTTAGAGCAAACTGGTAAGCTGAATAACACAAAGGCATTTGTAAGATTAGCTGAGTTAACCGGATATGCAACATTAATAAAACCCGGAAGGTATGAGGTAGAAAAAGGTTTAAGCAATATAAAACTGCTTAGAATGATGGTAGCAGGTAAACAAGCCCCTATAGACCTAGTATTTAAGTACGCCCAGCGAAAATCTGATCTGGTTACTTTTTTATGCACCAAACTTGAGGCGGATAGCACAACCCTGTTGCAACTATTAAATGATTCAGTAAACTGCGATACACTGGGATTTACAACAGACAATGTGATAGCCATGTTTATTCCAAATACATATAATTTTTACTGGAATACTTCAGCTCAAAAGTTATTCAAGCGTTTCAATACGGAGTATTTGAAGTTTTGGAACGAAGAACGAAAGGCTAAACTTAATAACCTAAATCTTACTCCTCAACAAGTAAGTACTTTAGCCGCCATTGTGATGAAAGAAACGTATCGCAAGGATGAAATGCCTGTGGTGGCTGGTGTTTACTTAAATCGGTTAAAAAAGGGCATGCCTTTACAAGCCGACCCAACCATTATTTATGCCTTAAACGATAACACCATAAAAAGGGTAGGTGGTGAAATGTTGGCCGTAGAATCTCCTTACAATACCTATAAATACAGCGGCTTACCTCCCGGACCCATCTGTACACCGAATACTTTGTCTATAGATGCTGTATTGAATGCACAACAACACAACTATATTTATTTTTGTGCCAAAGAAGATTTTAGTGGATACCACAATTTTGCAGCTTCCTTTGCGCAACATCAAATCAATGCCAGAAAATACCAAAGGGAGTTAAGCAAAAGAGGAATAATAAAATAACAGCCATTGAGAAAGCACATTGAATTTTTCGCTCGTTACCTAGGTTTTTGGATGCTCCTGTTTATCATCATGCGCGCCATGTTTTTGATGTTTAATGGGAAAATAAGCTCAACTTTTACGTTAAATGAAATTCTCTCCACGTTTGGTTACGGCTTAAGAATAGACCTTTCTGCATCAGCTTATTTAACCGTGATGCCTTTGGTTTTATGGTTTATCGCAAGGGTAACCAGCAACAAATGGCCCGACTATTTGCTTACCTTTTACAATATCATCATCATTGTTATTGTTGTTGGCATTTCCATTATTGATGCTGAACTGTATTCTTTTTGGGGGCAAAAATTAAACGCTTACGCTTCTTCGTTTGCAAAATTCCCCAAAGAGATGTTTAGTTTTAGCAGCGGTGTTTCAATTGGGCGGCTTGTTTTTTTTATTACTTTTATTAGCTTTTTGGTTAAAATAACTTATGATAATTTACCCGTGAAGCTCAATTTTATTGAGCAAGAGTTAAAGATAGGCGTAACTTTACTTGGCTTTATTACCATTGGGTCTGTATTGTTTTTGTTTATCAGAGGAAGCATTGGCATGTCACCCATCAACCAAAGTTTTGCCTATTTTAGTAACAAGCCCTATTTGAATCATGCAGCTGTAAATACGGTATGGAATTTTGTAGCATCAATAAGTGAACAAAGGCAAGGAGAACGCATAAACCACTACCAGTTTATGGATAGGGAGGGGGCAACACAATTAATAGATAGTTTAATGCAAAAGCAAGATTCCAGTAACCAAGTAAACTTGCAACTATTTAACCAACCTCAACCAGATATTCTATTAGTTATATTGGAAGGTTGGTCCGCTGATGTGGTTGGTTTCACTGGTGGGGAACAGGATGTCACACCTCACTTTAATCAATTGGCCAACGAATCATTTGTGTACACTAATTTTTATGCCAATGGCAACAGAACAGATAAAGGGCTTGCGGCAATTGTTAGTGCTCAACCAGCTTTAGCCAACAGTTCTATTGTAAATAAAATAGAAAAATTTACCCAATTGCCCGCAATACCAAATTCACTAAAAAAATATGGTTACCAAAGTGCTTTTGTTTATGGGGGAGAAGCTGAGTTTGCAAATATGAAAGCCTATTGGCTCAACTCGGGTTATGCCGATATTACAGATATACACCAGTTTAATAAAGCAGTGCTGCCAGAGAGTTGGGGGGTGCATGATAATGAGTTATTTGATAAAGTGTTGGAAAAAATGGAGAAACTACCATCTCCTAAGTTTGTAACAACCCTTACCTTAAGCAGCCATGAGCCTTATCAAGTGCCTCACAAAAGTAACTTCACACAAGAAACGCAAGCTGATTTGTACCGTAATGCGGTACATTTTGCTGATGAATGTTTGCACCAATTTATAACAAAAGCCAAAGCGCAACCTTGGTACAATAACACCATCATCATCATCATGTCAGATCATGGACACCAGGAGCCCAAAGGCCGAACTGCTTATGAACCAGGTAAGTTTCATATCCCATTAATGATAACTGGTGGAGCATTAAACAGTTACCTAAAAGGCAAACAAACGCAAAGCTACGCGCAACAAACTGATTTGGCCAAGGGGATATTGCAACAGTTTAAGCTGCCAAGTGATGAGTTTAGGTGGAGTAATAATTTGTTCGATACAACCAGAAACGGCTATGCTACTTATACCTTTAGCAATGGCATTGGGATTGTAAATACAACCGGATATTTGGTATTTGATCAAGACTCAAAAAAGAACATCCTAGCGCAAAGCCCAGATAGCCTAAACTTGCAAAAAGTAGCAAGAGCCTATGAGCAGTTGTTTTATGAGGAGTACCTTAAACGATGAGTAAAATAGCATTACCCTTACCTCTTAAAAATAAAGAGTTCCAATATTTCATCACCACTCGTTTTTGCCTTACCTTGGCTTTACAAATGCAAGCCGTAGTAGTTGGATGGCACATTTATAAATTAACCCAAGACCCTCTCTCGTTAGGATTAATTGGGCTGGCAGAGGCCATACCAGCTTTGAGTATAGCACTTTATGCTGGCCATATTGCAGATATTAGCAGCAAACGTAAAATATTGCTTCGTTGTATTGGTGTGCTGATGTTATGTTCTCTTGGATTAGCTTTAGCCAGCAGTGATTTGTTTGTATTGGGGTTTGGCAGCCGTTGGAGCATCAATGCCATGTACCTGTTTATATTTATCAGCGGATTTGCCAGAGGGTTTTACGCACCGGCAGGATTTAGTTTTATTACACAACTAGTAGAGAAATCGCAACTCGTAACCGCATCAACACTAAACAGCAGCGTTTGGCAAATAGCGGCTATTTTTGGCCCTGCCTTAGGTGGCTTGTGTTATGCCTGGATAGATACTTATACTTTTATGTTTGTATTGATATTTACTTTGATTGCAGTATTGGCCATGTTTAAAATTGCACCTAAGCCAATAACCGACACCATGGGTGGAGAAACCATCATTTACAGACTAAAGCAAGGTATTCAATATGTATACAACAACAAGGTAATATTAAATGCCATTAGTTTGGATTTATTTGCAGTATTGTTTGGAGGGGCAGTTGCCCTGCTTCCTGTGTTTGCAAACGAAATTCTTTTGGTAGGACCACAAGGGTTGGGTCTGTTAAAAGCGGCTCCTTCTTTAGGGGCAAGCATTACCATGTTGTGGTTATCATTACGCAAGCCATTGCAGAAACCAGGCATCGTATTGTTAAGTTGTGTGGCAGCTTTTGGGTTATGTATGATTGGATTTGCGTTAAGCACCTCATTTATGCTATCTCTATTTCTGCTATTTTTAAGTGGTGGGTTTGACAGCGTGAGTGTGGTAGTTAGAGGTAATATTTTACAACTGCAAACCCCAGACGAAATGCGGGGGAGAGTATCAGCCGTAAATACCATGTTTATTGGTTCTTCTAATGAAATAGGGGCTTTTGAAAGTGGGCTCGCAGCCAAATTATTAGGGACAGTACCATCCGTAGTTTTTGGCGGATGCATTACCTTAATGGTAGTTGGCTTTACCTCAATAAAAGCAAAAGCGCTACTAAAATTCAGGTATTAGGTACATTTACAATTGTATTGTTCCTGATAAAATAACGGGAGGTACTTCATCTTCTTCTAAATCAAATCGGGTTGAATAAACAGTGTAAGTTAGTACATCGTTGTTCAAGTGTACATTCATTACATTGGGGTCTGATTGGCCATTTCCACTAACCAATTGGTAGTGATAGGAGAGGTCAGGCGTTTTTGTTTGCTGTTGCCAAACAAAATCATCATAATTACTAACCCCAATCTCATACTGCGAAAGAGGACCTGTCATTAACTCGTGTACAACCAATTGCTCTCCATTCGATTTGTCTATGGTTAATGTACTATGCAAGGCGGCATTGCCCTGACCTGTTAAGAAAACAATTTTTTTCAGGTTATGCGCTTTAATAAAGCGCAACAAGTCTTCTTTTTGTTCTATAAAAGCCTCAGCACTCCAATACTCGCTATAATCAGTTTCCTTAATGGCAATAAAAGGCACTGCGGTAACAATAAACTTTACAACCTCCTTATGGTCAAGCAACCAGTTTTTTAAGGCATCAAGTTGTTCACTACCAATCATTTGGCGTTGTTGTCCTTGTTTTACAAACTGATGTCTTTCAGCCCGAACATCCATTACAAAAAAAGCATTACCTGCATAATCATAGTGGTAATACAATTTTTGCTCACCGTAAGTTTGTGGGTTTTTGGAGTGCTGAAAAAGCTGGTAGACAGGAAGAGCCTCCCTTGAGTAATAAGTGGCTGGTTTTACATCATACTCTACGTCATTAGCAAATCTAAAATACAATTCATGGTCATTTATGGTAGCATAATTAGCAATACGTCCAAGAAATTCCATGGCTTCTCTGCTTTTCCATGCCGAAGCATATTTCCCAATATAATCTTCAGATTGAATGGGATGATTAATAGACGGGGCATCGATATAAATTTGGTTTCCGGCATGAATCATAAATGAAGGTCGAGCATGTTTGCGTATATTAATTAAGTTGCGAAACACCCGCTTACCATCGTTATCATTCTTTTGCAAGCAATTGCTACCCAGTAAAAAGTTAACAGGATAATTTACCCTTGGCACTGTATTGAAGCTTCCCCTGCTTTGCAATCCAAGAGGCACCCGCGCGATGTCTTTAAAAACCACTTCAACAGTATAAAGCATTCTAATAAACCCACTATCCGCAGGATTTAATTCATCAAACTCAAATACCCCAATAAAATTGTTGTGTTTATAAATGGTTAAATTTTGTACAATAGTTTGTAAATCGCTTTTTATCGTGATTTGAGCAGTTAGGGTTGTTGTACTCTTGTTGTTGGCTGAACCCCGTACCCAAATTTTTGCGGTATTTTCAGATACGTGGCCAATAATGAGATTAGACATAGGTTTAGTAATAGTTTTTAAAACTAACAATAAAACCAGCTAAAAATCAAGCACTTTCTTAATATGTAGTGTTTTTTAGACGGGCAAGAGTTTAGGTTGTTTCCTCTTAATGTATTGTTTTATAAATATTTAACTGTTTTGGCGAACGAAAAGAAAATGATAATATTTGTTATTTTTTTTAAGGGAAAATCCACCTTTCTGAGCAAAAAATAGGCGATTCGATTGATGACTAGCAGAAGCTTAGGCAAAAAACAGACAATAAATCAGATGCTGATGAATTAAATTTTACTAACAAAAAAGCGATAAATACTAGTTTGACTAATTAGTTGGTTTTAAAAATTGGGTAAAGTAAAAGTTGATTTTTTAATTCATAATACGAACATTAATAATTCATTTTTGAACGAAAAATATAATGCAGTATTTAATAGGCATTAAAACAAAAAAAGCAATCATTTCTGATTGCTTTTGGTGATTTCGCTGGGATTCGAACCCAGGACCCCTACATTAAAAGTGTAATGCTCTACCAGCTGAGCTACGAAATCTACTGCTTCTCGGAAAATAGTCTTTCGATTAGCGGGTGCAAAGATAGGCAGGCTTTTTAATTTCTCAAATCCCAGCGATATTATTTTTATAAAATACCTCTTTAAGCCTTTTTATGAGGCAGTTAATTTTTTGTTAACACAATATTTTGCATGTTCTTTCTCTAGTAAGGTCAGATTAACTTGGCTTTTGGCTTATTCTTTAGTTTCTAACACCACAAATGGAACAATCATTTCCTCCAAGCTAATTCCCCCATGCTGAAAAGAGTTGCCATAAAGTTTTACATGGTAGTTGTAATTGTTCGGATAAGCCATAAAGTTATTCTCGGTGGCAAATACATAACGGCTGCTCATGTTTTGTTTTGGCAAATAGGCTTCTGCTGGGTCCTTAATGGTAAAAAGCTCACTTTCGTTGTAATTGAGGTTTTTGCCTTGTTTGTAACGCAGGTTAGTACTGGTAGCCCTATCGCCAATAATTTTAACAGCCTCTTTAACCCGAATACTGCCATGATCAGTGGTGATGATGATTTTGGCTTTTTTACCTGCTATGCGTTTAAGCGCCTCAAACAAAGGTGAATGTTCAAACCAACTAGCGGTAATGCTTCTGTAAGCGGGTTCATCTTCTGCAAGTTCCTTCATCACATTCATTTCAGTTCTGGCATGGCTTAACATGTCAACAAAATTGTAAACAATTACGTTAAACTTGTTCTTAAACATATTCGGAATATCATCTACCAAACGTTTGCCATTATCAAAATTGGTAATTTTGGTATAACTAAACTTCTCTTTATACCCAAGACGTTGCAGTTGTGTGCCCAACAGTTCTTCTTCGTGCAAGTTTTTGCCCTCATCTTCTTCCTCATCAACCCAAAGGTTTGGGTAAAGTTTAGCTATTTCACTGGGCATCATACCACTAAAAAAAGCATTTCTGGCATAATGGGTAGTGGTTGGTAAAATTGTTAAATAGGTATCATCTAAAATTAGCCTAAACTGCTCATTAAGCTGTGTTTGTATCACCTTCCATTGGTCGTACCTAAAGTTATCCAGCATAATTAAAAATACAGGAACCTCGGATGAAAGCTCAGGCAAAACCTTCCGTTTAATTACCGTCTGGCTCATTACAGGGGTATTGGCATCTGGTTTGCGCAAAAAATTAATAAAGTTCTTCTTAATAAATTTTGTCCACTCTCTGTTAGCCTCGCTTTTTTGCATCAACAAAATTTCATCCATGCCCGTATCATTGCTGGCGGCAAGTTCCAGTTCCCAATAAACCAGCTTTTTATATAAAGTTACCCAAGCATTAAAGTCCAAATCATCATTTAATTCAATGCCAATTTGCCTAAACTCTTGCTGATAGCCCTGAGCTGTTTTTTCACTCACCAAACGTTTATTGTCCAATAATTTTTTTATTGACAATAAAATTTGATTCGAATTGACAGGTTTAATCAAATAGTCAGCTATTTTACTGCCAATGGCATCTTCCATAATATGTTCCTCTTCGCTTTTGGTTATCATCACCACTGGAACATCGGGCAAAATATTTTTAATATGAGTAAGAGCTTCCAACCCACTGATGCCTGGCATATTTTCATCCAAAAAAACAATGTCATAATGCTTCTTTTTGCAGGCTTCTATTGCATCTACGCCACTTGTAACCTTATCTACAATATAACCTTTATTGGTTAAAAAAATCACATGAGGCTTGAGTAATTCAATTTCATCATCGGCCCAAAGGATGTGGGTATTGTTCATATTAAGTATATTTTTGCTAGGTTAATATTGTATTCAACGCTTTAGTAGACAAATATTGTGCAAACCTCTTTAAACAAAAATAAAATTATTAATGATCCAGTTTATGGATTTGTAAACATAACATCCCCACTCATTTTCGATTTAATTGAACACCCTATATTTCAACGATTAAGAAGAATAAAACAATTGGGGCTTTCCAATTTGGTTTATCCAGGTGCATTGCACACCAGATTTCAACACGTAATAGGTGCCATGAGTTTGGCAGCTCAGGCCGTTGATGTGTTGCGGTCAAAAGGTATTGAGATTACTGAAGAAGAGAAAGATGCCGTGTGTGCTGCCGTACTATTGCACGATTTGGGCCATGGCCCGTTTAGCCACACCCTTGAACAAGTGTTAATTAGAGGAGTTCATCATGAGCGGTTGTCCCTTGCCTTTATGGAGCTGCTCAACAAAGAGTTCTCTGGAAAGCTGGATAAATGTATTCAAATTTTTACCAATAAATATCCTAAAAAATTTCTTCATCAGTTGGTAAGCAGCCAGTTGGATATGGACAGGTTAGATTACTTACGAAGGGATAGTTTTTATACAGGCGTTCAAGAAGGCGTAATTGGGCATGACAGAATTATTAATATGCTTAATGTAAAGGATGACGAGTTGGTGATGGATGAGAAAGGCATTTACAGCATTGAAAAGTTTTTAATAGCACGCAGGTTAATGTATTGGCAGGTGTATTTGCATAAAACGGTTGTTGCTGCAGAAAGTGCATTGGTGAACATTATGCAGCGCGCAAGTGAGTTGGCTCAGCAAAAAGTAGAGTTATTTGCCTCCCCCGATTTTAAGTATTTTTTATATGAACGCCCTGGTAAAGAAGAGCTAATCAATAACCCCGAGGTGTTGATGCGTTACAGCAGGTTAGACGACCATGATATCTTTCTTTCTATAAAAGTTTGGTGCAACCACAATGATTTGGTATTGAGTGATTTGTGCAAGCAGTTACGAGACAGGGTATTGCCAAGGATTGTACTTAGAAATGAGCCATTTGGTGATGCAGAAGTGTTATTGTTAAAACAGCAAGTGGCTAAACAAAAGGGCATTACAATAAAAGAGGCCAGTTATTATGTATACACAGATAGTGTAAGCAACAAAGCCTATAGTCCAGATGGGTTTAACATAAAAGTATTGTATAAAAATGGAAGCACAGCTGATATTACAGAGGCATCAGACCAATACAACATCAGTGCTTTAGCTCGGCCTGTTACCAAATACTTTTTATGTTACCCAAAAAATATATAAATTGCCACGATTTAACTGACACTCACACTTGATGCAAATACCCGTAAAAGAACTGAGTAAGCTACTCAACGGCCATGTGATAGGCGATGAAAACGCTATGCTCAATACGGTTGCCAAGATAGAAGAAGGGAAACCTGGTGCGCTTTCGTTTTTGGCCAATCCTAAATATGAACCACACATCTACACCACACAAAGCACAGCGGTGTTGGTAAACAAAAGTTTTGAGCCTTCCGGCCCAATAACAACTACGTTGATAAAAGTAGATGATGCCTATGCCTCTTTTACATTTTTATTGGAACAATTTGCAGGAGTAAGTAAAGGCAGTGCGGGTATTCACCAAACGGCTGTGGTTGAATCCAATGCTCATGTTGATGCTTCTGCGTTTATCGGAGCACAAACCTATATTGGCAATGAAGCCACTATTGGAGCTGGGTGCCAAATTCACCCACAAGTATTTGTTGGAGCAGGCGTAAAAATTGGAAAAAATGTTACCCTTTACCCAGGAGTTAAAATCTATCACTTATGCGAGATAGGGGATAATAGTGTGGTACATTCAGGTACTGTAATTGGAAGTGATGGGTTTGGATTTGCTCCGTTACCAGACAGAAGCTATAAAAAAATCCCTCAAATCGGTAATGTAATTATAGAAGCAGATGTGGAGATTGGAAGCAATTGCAGCATTGACAGGGCTACTATGGGAAGCACCATTATTAGAAAAGGAGCTAAATTGGACAACTTGGTTCAAATTGCCCACAATGTTGAAATTGGTGAGCATACGGTTATGGCTTCACAAAGTGGCGTTGCAGGAAGTACCAAAATAGGAAGATATTGTGTAATTGGCGGACAGGTTGGTTTTGCGGGACATATTACCATTGCCGATGGAAGCCAGTTTGGCGCACAAAGTGGCATTGGATCAAGTATTAAATCAGAAGATGGCAAGTGGTTTGGCAGCCCGGCATTTGAGGTGAAAAGTGCAATAAGATCGGCTGCTGTATTTAAAAGATTGCCTGAATTGGAAAAACGTGTGGTAGAATTGGAGCGATTATTAAAAAATATTCAAACAGAGGAAACCAAGTGAAACAAACAACAATTAAGAAAGCGGTAAGTATAAGTGGTGTAGGTTTGCACACAGGGGAAAATGTAACTCTTACTTTTTTACCTGCTTCAGATAATCATGGGATTAAATTCCAACGCATTGACTTACCTGGACAACCTATTGTGGATGCAGATGTAGACAATGTAGTAGATACATCTCGTGGCACAACCATTGAGCAAAATGGAGCCAGGGTTGCTACTGTAGAGCATGTAATGGCTTCTTTGGCAGGGTTAGAAATTGACAACTGCTTGGTACAAACAGATGCCACTGAAACCCCAATTATGGATGGCAGCTCACGTTATTTTATTAAAGCGTTAAAAGAGGCAGGTATACAAGAGTTGGAGCACGAGCGCGAGTATTTTGCCATTCCGCACAATGTATATTACAATGAAGGGGATAGAAGTGTTGAAATGATTGCGATGCCCTTAGACGATTATCGGCTTACTGTAATGGTAGATTATAATTCGCCAGTGCTTGGTAGCCAGCACGCTTCAGTAACCAGCTTAAAAGAGTTTGAAACAGATATAGCCAGTTGCAGAACATTTTGTTTTTTGCATGAGTTGGAAATGCTCCTGAAACATGGATTAATAAAAGGTGGTGATTTAAACAATGCCATTGTAATTGTTGACCGCATTATTGAAGATGATGAAATGGAGCATTTGGCAAAATTGTTTGATAAGCCAAAAGTAGAAGTAAGAAAAGAAGGCATTTTAAACAATGTAGAATTGCGTTTTCACAATGAGCCGGCACGTCATAAATTACTTGATTTAATTGGTGATTTGGCCTTAATCGGTACGCCAATAAAAGCACAGATTATGGCTGCAAGGCCAGGGCATGCGGCCAATGTAGAGTTTGGCAAGCGTATAAAAGCACTTATCAAAAAAACACGCACCAACAACAATATCCCAAAGTACGATCCCAATAAAGAGCCGTTGTTCAACATCAATGACATTAGCCGCTTTTTACCTCATAAATACCCATTTTTGTTAGTAGATAAGGTAATTAGCATGGGTAAAAGCCATATTGTGGCCGTAAAAAATGTAACCATCAACGAACCATTTTTTCCTGGACATTTCCCCAACAACCCAGTTATGCCTGGGGTGTTAATTATTGAAGCAATGGCGCAAGCAGGTGGTGTAATGATTCTTTCACAAGTTGATGATCCGGAGAACTACAACACTTACTTTATGAAAATTGACAATGCCAAATTTAAAGAAAAGGTGTTGCCAGGAGATACCCTTATACTTAAGTTGGATATGATTGCCCCAATAAGAAGAGGTGTTTGTGTGATGAAAGCACAAGCATTTGTGGGCGAAAAATTGGTTTGTGAAGCTGATTTGATGGCGCAGGTGGCAAAAAAATAATAACAATTAATGATGTGAGTTGGTGCAAACTGTACCCACATTGTTGCAAATAAACAGATAACAATAATGATTCAAAGTCTTGCATATATTGACCCTCAGGCAAAAATTGCACCCAATGTGGTAGTAGAACCCTTTACTGTAATTCATAAAAACGTGGTTATAGGCGAGGGTACTTGGATTGGTCCTAATGTAACTATTTTCCCCAATACCATTATTGGTAAAAACTGCAAAGTGTTTCCAGGTGCAGTGCTAGGCGCAGTGCCGCAAGATTTAAAGTTTAATGGGGAAGAAACGCAAGTTGTAATTGGTGATAACACCACCATAAGAGAGGCCGTTACCATTAATCGTGGAACGGTAGATAAAATGAAAACGGTAGTTGGAACCAATTGTTTAATCATGGCATATGTGCACTTGGCACATGATTGCACGGTAGGCAATAATGTAATTATTGCCAATGGGGTACAAGTAGCCGGGCACGTAACTATTGAAGACAATGCAAGAATTGGCGGCTTATCTGCTGTGCACCAGTTTGTAAATATTGGAAGGCACGTTATGATAGAAGGAGGAAGTATGGTAAGTAAAGATGTACCTCCATTTGTTAAAGCAGGCCGTTATCCGCTTTCTTACGAGGGAATCAATTCCGTTGGTTTAAGAAGAAGCGGATTTAGCAGCGATAAAATAAACGAAATTCAGGAAATATATCGCATGATATTTGTGCACAATACCAACGTAAGCAAAGGGCTAAAGATAGTAGAAGCACAAATGGCACCAAGCTCGGAGCGCGATGAAATATTAAGCTTTATTGGAGATTCTGAAAGAGGCGTAATGAAAGGATTTCAGCAGCGCAAATTTTAATGGATGCGGTTGAGATTACATTACAACATATAGGAAAACGCTTTGGTAGACAATGGCTTTTTAAAGACCTGTCAGCCCAAATGGAACAAGGCAAATCATATGCTTTAACAGGTAATAATGGAAGTGGTAAATCAACATTGTTACAAATTATTTTTGGTTATCAAACGCCTACAAAAGGCAATCTTCGGGTAAAAAATAACCAGCAGGAGGTATCAACAGCTGATATATTTAAACTCACCTCATTTGTTGCCCCATATATTGAATTGCCCGAAGAACTTACATTGCTTGAGCAATTTCATTTCCACGATAGATTTAAAACCTTGCAAAGCAGCTGCACCATTTCTCAACTCATTCAGGAAATTGGGCTAGCAGAAAGTGCCAACAAAAAAATAAAACATTTTAGCAGTGGCATGAAACAGCGGGTAAAATTGGCCCAAGCTTTTTATAGCAATTCGCCTATTTTATTGTTTGATGAACCCACCACCAACCTAGATGCAAAAGGCATAGCGTGGTATCAGGAGCAAATCATGCAATGCAAAACAAATCGGTTGGTTGTAATTGCTTCCAATCAACCAGATGAATACACATTTGTAGATAAGGTATTAACGATTGTTTAATCGATATGCGATTGTGAGAGGATGCTTGTAAACATAAATGGTTTTGCCTTCAATGGTTGTTTTGCATAAAGCACCATATTGGTTATAAATCTGAACAATGCTTCCACCAATCATTTTATCGTTAATAAATAACACTGGTATTGAATCGCCCACCATCCAAGAATCATCATAATTCATCATATAATCTCCCGCTTCAATTCTCTCTTTATTAAGTCTTCTTTGAGAAATAAGCTCTTCCAGTGTGGGCAATTCAAAAAAAACGGTATCATTTAAAAAATAGCCGCCTTTAAGTCCATAAGGTAAAGTGGTTTGTTTAATATCAATCACATCAGCAGTCAGCATCAGGGTACGTTTGGTAAAACAAAGGATATGCCTTGTTTTAATATCCGTAGTAAAGTTAGCAAGTATTAAGCCTTCTCGCATGGGGAATTTATTGAGCATATTGGCCTTGGCCTCCGCGGCAAGTCCTTGGGGGAACATTCCGCCCTCACCTAAAAAGTAAGAAGCAGAGGCTGCTCCAGAAACTGAACCTGCATTTCGGTGTTCGGTTGGTATTAATACTGTACCCCCACTAAAGGCACCAAAATGCGTGGCGGTGCAGCTGCCCAACACAACGGCCGCTAATACAATTATTAAAATAGTAGGTTTTGTCATCGTTTTATTCGCGAGTAATTTGCTAATTTAATAGGTTACCTCTGTATAAACAAAATATTAAAGTGATGAGCTAAAACAACTCCTAAAATCTGTAAACAATTTGTTATAAATACTTGGTGCTTTTATTGGGTAGGGTCGGCTTTTACCATAACAAATAGGTTAAATAGGGGCTAGTAGTTGTTACAAATGGAACAAATAATTAGAGGGTTGCTTGCAAACATAAATTACCTTGCCTTCTATGTTTGTTCTAACCATAACCCCATAGTGAAGATTGCTAGGAAATAGCTTACCCTTGATTATTTTCTTGTTTAAAACGAAAACGTTAACACTATCATTTTTGTCAGGCATTGTAAGGAGGTTGTCTCTTAAACCCGGTGGGAAAATTTCTGTTTCTGCAAGTCTTTTTTCTGAAACCATGTTTTGTAATGTAGAAAGTTCAATAAAAACGCTATCATTTAAAAAGTAACCGTTTTTAAGCCCATAAGGTAAGGTTGGTTGGGTAAGGTCTATTACATCTGCAGTCAGAATCAAGGTACGTTTTATAAAACAAAGGATATAGCTGGTTTTAATATCCGTGGTAAAGTTGGTTAGCCTTAAGCCATCTCGCATAGGGAATTTAGTGAGCATATTGGCCCTTGCTTCTGCTGCAAGTGCTTGTTTACCAAATCCTCCTAATCCAAGTAAGTAACCGGTTGATGCCACGCCAGAAACAGATCCGGCATTACGGTGTTCGGGGTTAAAGTCTGTACTTCCTACAAAAGTTCCAAAGTGGGTTGCGGTGCAACTGCCTAATAGCAGTAATGTTAAAATGGAGCATGAAATGGTTATTTTCTTCATATGTTTATGTAATTGGATTATTCAAAGCCAAGTTCTTTAATAATGTTTTCTATTTGCCAATCCTCAACCGGATTGTATTCATTTTTTAAATCTGCTGTAAATGCTTTGGCCAATCCTTGCCAATACATGGCTGTAAAATTGCCGCGGTAAGTTTTAAGCAAAGCATAAGTGTCTTTTCCTGTTTCCCTGTGTATTAACTTAATCAGCAATTTACCCTGACTTAAAGTAAGGTTTACCAAATCATCCATAAACTGGTCTTTAATGGCTTCTTCTGTTCTTTTTAGGTAGGCTTTGCGTGCTTTTTCGGTGGGTAGTAGTTGTAGGTTTTGTTCCATTAATTGAAACCTAAAGCCAGCAAGTTTTGCATAAGGCAATACTTTTTTTACATCCCTTACCAGTTTTTGGTACCGCTTTTCATAATCAGGGTCGCGTTTGGCCTCGGTAATAAATACAGGGAGGTTACGTTCCAATAACGTATCCTGATTTAATTGTTGAGCACCTGCAAAGGCTACGCGCATCAATACTAAAACAAAAACCAACCATTTTTTCATACAAATACAAATATAATAATCGTGCCAGAATGATTAGGATGAATCTTATTGCTCAGTAAAAACGTATTCAACCCTATTGTTTAATGCCCTGCCTTCTGGTGTATCAGGATTTCCAATCGCATCCGCTGCTCCTAAACCCTCAATACGTATCCTAGTAGCAGCAATTCCTTGTTGAACCAAATAATCAGCAACGGCTTTAGCATGCCTCAAAGAAACAATAAGGTGATTGGTTTTACCATCTGGTGTATCAACATAACCTTTAAGTGTTACTGTAAGCTGGATGTTTTTTTGCAGAGCGCCCAGTATTGGCTTGACAATGGGGTAGGATGAAGGGGCCAACATACTATCCTGATACAAGTATTGTAAACGAAAGAGCACATTGCGCTCTTCTAGTTTCGAATCAAACAATACATGGGTTTTGCGTTTAATAATGCCGGGCAAGGTGGTGATGGAATCAAGTCGGTATTTGAGTAACGACATGAATAATATATTGGAGCCAGCACAAGGTTTATCATATTCATGTCGCCTGTTTTCATTGTAAATAAATTGTCGTGCAGAGTCTAAATTGAACGGTTGAGTATCAACTTCAAGAGGTACCAAGCTTACATCATCAATGTAATACCTGCCCATTCCTTTACTGTCAGTTAGTTTTTTATAAGGCATTTCAACAATAGGCTTAATCATGCCAAGATGAATAAAACGCTCGCCTCCCTTTGCCTTATAAATCCCTTGCAGTTCAACCCAATTGCGCCCATCTATAATAAATTTATCTTTTTTATGTTTAAACGTAATATCAGGTTCTGCTTGAAACAAATTCGGAAAAATGGTATCAGAAAATACCGCGTGTAATTCTTTTAATGCATAAAGTTTGGGCAAAACATTCAAGCTTACCACATATTCTTTTCCAGCGATTAAAGGCTTTAACAACGGTGCCACAGCGCACCTAAAGGCATATTTATCGGGCACGTAATCAGATCCCACCTCCACTTCAATGCTCGTATTGCCTGAAAAGGCAATTTTATAAACGGGCTCCATGGAAATAAAGTTGCGTTGGTAAGGATAGATGCGTTGCGCAAACCAACCTTCAGGGCTGCATGGAGCTTCCCGTTCACAACAAATGTTAATTTCCTCGTAACTGGCATTGGGCAACAAGTTTTGTCCCTTAGCAACCAATTGCCAGAGTAAAAAGAAATAACTAAGAAGTAGTCTTAAATTGGTCATTCTTATTGCGTGAAACTAATATAGCAATATACGCTATACCTGCAATAACCATAACCGAAGAAATCAATTCTGCTTGTGTAATGGCTTTTCCCAAAATTTGATAAGTACTGTTTACCCTTATTTTTTCAATAGTAAACCGCTCAATGCCATTTACCACTAAATACACGCAAAACAACACACCCGGAACGGTAATTTTTTTACGCATGTACCATAAAAAGGCAAATAAAGCCAATGCCATAATTACTTCGTAGAAAGGAGTAGGGTAAACGGGTAAAGGCAATGCTGAACAATGCTGTCCTACACAACCAGGAATAGGAACTCCCTCTCCAAGCACATTATGTGGGTATTTGTAACTCCACATCCAATCAGGTAAAAAACTTATCATGGCTGGTTTTGGTGCAGTATTTACAATGCCCCAATCTCCATCACCACTTAAGTGGCAACCAATACGTCCAATACCGTAGGCCAGCATTAGTCCGGGTGCAGCAGCATCTATCATGTGTAAAGTTGGTATTTTCTTTTTGTTGGTATAATACAATACCGCAAAAGAAGCCACAATTAAACCACCATAAAAAGTTAAACCACTAAAAGAAAGCAAGGCATTGATGGGATCATTCATTAAATCATCAATATACTCTAGGTTGTGAAAAATTTTGGCACCAAGTAACCCTGTTAAACCAGCAATGGCCGTGATATTCCACATCAATTCATGCGCAGGTACCTCTTCAACACTGGTTTCGGGTGTTGTCCCCTTTAACTTGAGGGCATCGCGGTAAGTATTAACAAGGCCCAAAACTGCTCCTCCAACAAAGCCAATCCAACTGCCTTTGGTTGAAAGAATAAACAATTGTGGGTTATCCACCAAGCTGTTGTAGTCAAGCACGGCTTCAACCAACTTAAAACCGATAATGGCATTAAGCACCGCATTGGTAACATAAGCTGCAGGAGTAATAGATTTAAATTTGGTGATGGTGCGTTGAACCGGATTGATAAGTCCCATGGCCGTTTTTCGCTTTAATTCAGCCGAAGTAGTAAGGTAAGCAGCCGCAAAGGAGATGGCCATAAAAAAACCGAAGGTTTGCACAGGTAAAGGAATGTGAAAACCAGTTAAATATTGCAGTAAATCAGAAATTGTTGGAAACATAATGTTAGGGATAAGTATGGAGCAATTTAAGAGATAAATTGCCTAATCAAAAAGATTTTTAGGATAATCAAACCAAAGTAGTTCTCCACTTTGTGGTAAAACCTGTTTCCAGGTCTTAAAAGGAAACTCAATGCCTACCTGTGCTGAAGTTGGCATGTGTTCAATTTGAGTGGTGCTTAGGTAGCCTACAAGTCCTGTAATGGTTGGGTTATGGCCCACCAATACTACTGTTTTGTATTCATCACTTAAGTTTCTAATTATTTGCACAACATCAGCTATGCTGGCCTCATACAATTCAGTTTCACTAATGATGTTATGCACCTCATAATGCAATTTTTCAGCAATAAGTTTAGCTGTTTTATGGGTACGTTTGGCAGCACTACAGATAATTAAATCAGGCGATAACGAGCGATCTTGTAACCTTTTGCCCATTGTTTCACCATCATTTTTACCGCGGTCATTTAACGGACGCTCAAAATCAGATTGTCCCAATTCTGCTTGGGCTGATTTTGCATGGCGCATCAACACCAGCTTTTTCATATCGTTCTTAGATTATAAATGGTCGTCTTCAGCCACACCATCTTCACTGGCTTCCCCATCATCAAAAAGACCAAATTCATCAGCCTCATCATCACTTATTTCTCCAGGCAATTCTTCTGATTTGTCCAAGTAGTTTTTGGTGATTTCATCAAACTCGTTGTCATCAACCAAGCCAAAACGCTGCACCTTATCATATTGCTTAGGAGCTAATCCTACGCTTTTTGAGCAAACAGGATATTTAATCCCGGCTTTCTCTTTTATTTCAATGCCGATAAGTTCTATTTGTAAAGTCCACATTTCTAAATAATCATATACATAAATGATTTTTTGGTGTGGGTCGTTAATAAACATGCTCAGGCGAGAGTCTTTCATGGTTGGAATTGGGATGGCTTTTTCATCGTTGTCATCCGTCATGTCTTCTAACGTAATTTCCTGTTCCTTTTTCCAACTGTCGTTACTCATATAAAATGAAGCCATTTGTTTATTATCAAATGCTATGGCTTCTAAAATGGCCTTGTGGAATTCAAAAAATGTTTGGGTTGATTTAATCTCAATTACCCTAAACGTATCCTCATAATCTTCGAAAGAAACTTTAAATTTATAAACAGCCATAGTTTGTCAATCAGTTTTTACAAAATGCAAAAATAAACTTTATCAGCAATTGGCAATAAGCCTTATTTTAAAATCGTAACATTTCCGGTTTTGGTAAACGACTCATCGCTAAAACCGATGTAGTTAACCACATAAGCATACACATCACAAGGTAAAGAGGTGCCGTCTAAATCGTTTGCTGTCATTCTTTTATGTTTGTCTTTGGTTTCAAAAACTAACCGACCCCAACGGTCGTATACACGCAAATGGTATTCTTTTACAAATACTGGTACAATACCCCAGTCGTCATTTAACCCATCACCATTGGCTGTAAATGCATTTGGCACATGCAACAAAGGTTTCTGGCGCAATTCCACCATATTTGAATTGCTTCTGTAAATGCTATTTCTTTCTAAGGCAGCAACTTGGTAATAAAAAATGCCAGTTTCTTTATTCAGGCTTTCGTCTACGAAATGGGTGTTTTTACCATGTTGTGCTATTCTAAACACAAAATTTTCTTGGGTAAGATCTCTGCTAGAAAAAGAATACTCTTGTACGCCATTATTAAAATAATTGTACTCGCTCCAGTCTAGGTTATTTACAAACGGTGTGGCCTTGCCCTCCAGTAAGATGCTGCAAGCATGGGGTGACGTAACCGGTTTCAATCCACAATCATTGGTGGTTTCCAACACATAACAATAACGGCTCTTTTGCACATTTACCTCCTTTGCTTCATCAACAAATAAGGTATCAGTTTCACTGGTAAACTTACCAATTAAAACTTTGTTGTTGAGCATCCCATCCATTCGGTACAACTCATTAAATAAAGCGTTGTTGTGGGTCCAGGTAATTTCTATGGCTTTGTTTTTAACCACTGAAACATAGTGTGGGCGAAAACCTTCAGGATAAAGGCTGTCTGGCCATGGTGTACAATTAAAATCTCCGGTATCAGTTGGTATATCACAAGTATTATACGCAACTAAAGCGTAACAATGTTCCTGATTAAAGGGATCATCTGCGGGTTGTTCAACCAACTCTCTAAAAGATGGGGTATAACGGCCTATGGTAGAATACGTGTTATTGTTGTTTCTTTTAATTAATTGGTAACGGGTAAGGTTGGTGTCTGGATTATCCAGCCAACGAATGCCAATTTTATTGTTACCAAGATAGCGTAAACATTGCAGATGCGTGCTGAATGCCGGTGGGGCAGGGGTTACCACAACCAGCCACTGTCCTTTATCTTTAATTGGACTTGGACAACGGTTGTCCCTTACCCCAAAATCAATGAAAAAGGTATCTCCTACATTTTGGCAACCTGGTGTATAAGTAAACGAAATATTTGCGCTGCCAGCCCCATTTTTATAGTTGAAAGTAGCGGTTTGTTCAGCCAATAAATTACCGCTGTAGTTTACATACATGGAATCATTAAACTCGTTATCAGACATATTGATTGAGGCAGATAACAATTTGTTGGCTTCCACATATAAAATACTGTCCTTAGCAAACGCATAAGCACCAGGAGAAAAATTATCCTCTTCTAAGGAACAAGACGCTCGCGAGAAATTACTTCTTACCCCGCAATTATTAATGGTTGAAAGGCGGTAACAATAATTGATGGTAGCAGCATTGTTTACCAAATCGGTAAAATTGTTAGCTGTAATGGGTTTTTTAATAATGGCTAAAGAATCAAATGTCCCGTTATTGATGCTTCTAAACACACTAATGTGCTTTAAATATTTTTGTACAACAGGCGTCCAGCTTAAATCCAATTGGTTGTTCCCAATTCGTTTTAAACAATTCAAGTCAATGGTGGGAGAGGGTGTTTTGCCCACAATGATGGTGATATTGCCTTCACTATTTTGGATATTTTCACAAGCCACATCCTTCAGCTTTAGCTTTAGTCGTAGGGTATCAGGTCCATTTTCGCAACGAGAAATCCACCTGAATTCGTTCCTAATTAATCCTGGTTGGTTGATAATCGGTATTATGAGTGGAGTATTTGGACTTAAGGTGAGCAGGTTTCCTTCCAACTTATAAACCACAATTGAATCTCCGTTTTCATCAGTAATATCAAACCTAAACAGTACACTATCAGTTGCAATAATGTTAATGGTGGTATCACGCATAATAGGTGGTTTGGGGGTTGGCCTGGCATTAAATTTAAACAAGGCATTGTTGCATCCTGTTGGGCTTCCATTGGGTCTTTTCCCATTGTTAACGCGACTGTATGCACCCACTGTGGTGGGGAAATCAGATAACCCACCGCAACCTGCGCAAACTGATTGGTACACCACTCCATTTTCATCAAAGTGGCTAGTGCCTCCATCAACATGTTCTTGGCTTTGTGGGCCGCCAAAGTAAGAGGCATAACCAATGCTGCTTAAATTGCGATTGAAAATAACCATGTAAAAGTCGCTACCGTCTGTGGTGCGCTGAAAAGCATCCTTAGTGGTTACAAACCCCCGAATGTTAGAGTTAGATTGATTGAAAGCATTATTGGTTTCACCGCCCCAGCCACTTAAATAAACCCGTTCGCATTTATCCACCATAAAGGCCGAAGGGGATAATATGCCTGGCCCGTAAGCGTTTTGCAAAACAATGGTTTTTAGATTTGCATCTAAAACTGTAATAAACAGTTTCCCATTATTTTCATGGTAAACAGCGCCTACTTTGGCAAAACTTCCAGTAGTTTGCCCTGCTACATAAACTTGATTGCGTTGGTCAGTACTCACAAAAAATGCCTGATCGTAGCTGTTGGTGCCTAAATAAGCTGTGGTTTGGTGGGCATAAAGATTCAACTGATTGTACTTGGCTACGTATCCATCAACCCCACCTTTGTATTTAAGTGGATTAGCAGCACTATTGGGCAGATCGTTGCTTGTTGTGCCGCCAGCAACATAAAAATCATTACCGTTTACTCGTATAGAAAACGCGGCATCGGAGCCCGATCCACCAATATAACTGCTGAAAGCAATCTGATTTAATTGTGGGGGTAAAACCAGTACCCAACCATCTTGTAACCCTCCACCAAAGGTGTTTTGGGTTGCATTTACTAACGGTAGGCCTTGCAATGGAGTGCTTCGGGTTGTGGTTGCAATGTACACAAAGTTTTTGCTGTCAAGTCTAATGTCTCCTCGGTAAGTATCTCCGTAATTAAAGGTATTGGGTGCGTTGCTGTTATAAGTACTCGCATCGGAACTAATGCCATTGAACCCATCATCGCTCGCCCCGCCTATGAACGTACCATATAACATTGATGACCCTGAAGGATTTAAGCAAGTTACAAATAAATCATATTGACCATTGTGCGAGTTGTCATAACCTCCATTGGTTGGAAAATTGGCCGATTTGGTGGTACCCATAATGTACAAGTTTCCTGAATTATCGCAACTCATGCTATGAGGCTGCTCATTGTTACTACCGCCTATATAAGTGGCATAAAGCAGTTGAGATCCGTCAGGCGAAAATTTGAGTATGCCCACATCACGACCAGTCTCCTCATTTGTGGTAACACCTCCAGCATAGTTAAGTTGGTAAGCTCCTGCTTTGGTAGGGAAGCCTGCTGAATAAACGGTTCCACCAGCATACGAATTGCCAGTGCCATCAAATGTGGCAGTAAAGCCAAAGTTATCGGCAACCGATCCACTAAAAGTGCTAAACACAACAGATGGGTCAATAATTAAACTATCCTCTTGTCCCAAACCTTTTGGCAAGTTTAGTTGGTATTGGAGTAAACCATTTACCAGTTGGTACTGGGTTGCCAATTCATCAGTAATTACAGCATTGGTGATATAAGAAATAGGCGGTAGTTCTTTAACGGAACCTAAACTGTGTTTAATTACTAGGTTAAAATCTTCAATAAACAAGCTGTCTGCACCAGTATAGCTGATTTTAATCGCATGCCTGCTTTCGGCCTTATGCACAATAAACGCTGTTTTTACCCCGCCATTTACTCCGGTTATTTCAAAATCAACATGCGGATAAATACCTTTTAAAATCACCTTTTTGTAAGCCAATGCTCCAGATGCCCATTTGGTTTTATCGTTTCCCAAGTAATAATTGTACAAGGTTGAATTAGGTTGATAGCCATTTGCTTGTGGATATGGATTGGCATCCACAAAATTTAAAAAAATAGCATGGGCGTTCACTGCCTGATCTACCTGTTGGTGTTGTTGATGGTGCAGTGCTTCTTCATCAATAAAATTATAAACCAACCCTTTTTTGGTGATAAACAAATCACCACCGGGAATATCCGCTCTAAACAATACCTCTGCATTCCATTGTCCTTTGTTTTGGATAAAAGCAACGTCTTGCCCCAACGCAAATGAGTGCGCAAAACACCATAAAATGAGTAGCCTACAAAATGCAGTTAAATTTTTCAAAGCCTATAAAACAAATTTATATATTTTGCCCTTATAAACAGCGGCTTAAATATGAATGTTTTACTCTTAACCGGAGCTGGAATTAGTGCAGAAAGTGGGTTGCAAACCTTTAGAGGCACTGATGGCCTATGGGAAGGCCATAAAATTGAAGAAGTGGCAACACCTGAAGCATGGCAAAAAAATGACAAAATGGTGCAAAAATTTTACAATCAAAGGCGGAAAGCAGTACTTGAGGCTGAACCTAATGCTGCACATATTGCTTTGGCTGAATTGCAACAACTGCATGAGGTGTATATTGTTACGCAAAATATAGATGATTTACATGAACGCGCAGGAAGCAAACGAGTGTTGCATTTGCATGGTGAAATTACCAAGGCACGCAGCACTGCTAACCCTAATTTGGTGTATGATATTGAGGGCTGGGAATTAAAAATGGGACAGACCTGCGAGTTGGGTTCTCAGTTAAGGCCACATATTGTTTGGTTTGGCGAAGCAGTACCCATGATGGAAACCGCTATTGCTATGGCTGAACAAGCTGATTTGTTTGTGGTGGTGGGAACAAGTTTATTGGTTTACCCTGCTGCCGGTTTGGTAAACTATGCCCCGCCCAAAGCCAAAGTGGTGGTGATAGACCCAGCATCAAAAGAAATGAGATTGCAACGAAAGGATGTAATAAGCATTGCAATGCCTGCTACTACTGGCGTACCTTATTTTATAAACGAGGTGCTGCCCAATTTGGTGTAATTACTTTTTCAAGATTTTAAACTCAACCCTGCGGTTCAATTGGCGGTCAGTATCGTTATTGTTATCTGCAACAGGTTGTGTTTCGCCATACCCGATACTAAACAAACGTGTGGCCTTTATACCCTTTTGAACCAAGTAGTTTTTAACGGAGGCAGCCCTTTTATCACTTAACAATTGGTTTTCAGCATCAGTACCCACAGCATCTGTATGTCCTGAAATTTCAATTTCCATATTTGGATTCTCCTTAAGTAATTTTACCAGGCGGTTTAATTCAGGTAACGAAATTTCCTTTAATACATCACTGTATTCATCAAAAAAAATGTTGTTCAAACGGATAATCTGACCCGTTTCAATTGGAACCAAAACAAGGTCTCGTTCCAATTCCAAATACTCACCTGACTTGGTTAAATCAACGTTTATAGCAACAGGGATATAACCAGATGCACGGGCTGAAATGCCATAATTTTTACCGTATTGAAGCACTATTTTATAGTCCCCGTTTTTGCTCCAAAAAGAAGTTTTACCAGCCTCGTTTCCGGTGGGCAATTCTTCATAAACAATTTGCGATTCTACTATGCGTTTGGTTTTGGCATCAATTACTTTGCCACTCACCAACATTACAGGTTGTGGTTTGCTTTGTTTACTTAAGGTAATCTCCACAATATCCGCTTTACCCAGGGTGTTTTTATAAGAAACCATGTAGGCTACATTACCACTGGCAGGGATGGTGTAATAGCCGTCCCATTGTTCCGTATTAATTTGCGGGCCAAGGTTAATGGGGCTGCTCCAATTTTGCCAGGTATCATCCAAACGCCTGGTTAGGTAAATATCGTTTTGTCCATAACCGCCTGGCCTGTTGCTGCTAAAATACAAGGTAACACCGTCAGCCGCCATAAAAGGGGTTGATTCATCATAGGTGGTGTTTAGGTTTGTGCATAATTTAGGCTCACTCCATTTGCCATTTTTAAGCAGTTTAGATACATACAAATCGTTTGATTTGCTGCCTTCTTCTTCGCTAAAACTTAACAACAACGTTTTGTTATCAGGCATCATAAAAACTGATGAAGAAAATCCGTTTAACAAGTCGTCCAATTTTTTAATATCCAATTCTACAGGCTCACCCCATTCTCCATTTTTTTGGTGAATAAAAGAGAAGCCTGGTCCCCAATAAACGCCATCTTTATAGGAACCTCCTATGAGCATATTGTCTCCCGCGGCTGAAACCTGAAATACGGTGTTAAATTGTTGCTTGTTTAAGGCATTGCCCATGCGTACGGCTTTTGCCCATGTACCATCTGCATTGCGTTCACTCATCCAAATGTCCTGTCCTTCCTTTACGGTATTATCTTCTGAGTAACCTGAACGGATAAAGTACAATTTTTTTCCGTCAGCCGAAATAATCGGATTCAGTTCTGCAAATGGTGAATTAACTTGTTCCCCCAGGTTTCTAATATCATAAGTGCCTTGAGCAGCAGCAATACGAGGTAAAGCAAGGGTTGCAACGAATAATCCTAATGTGGTAATGCTTGTTTTCACGTGAATTGAAATAAAACAGCCTTTAAAAGATTGTGGTTGTGAAATAATATATAAAATAAGCGTGAATATCTATGGCTTGCGTAAGGGTACAAAAACCTTGGTATTATCCCAATAAAAAATCATGTTCACAGCGGAGTCAGCAGGTTCAAAAGAAAGCAAAAACTGCTCTTGTAAATTCTCTCTCTCGCTGCTATTGGCGCTTACCCTAATCACATCATTTTTTTCATCGGGCGGTGTAGCACCCCATCTGTCGTTTTCGGTGTTAAAGGCCACGGTCCAAAGGCCAGAGCCTGGTATAGCATACAAGGCATATTTTCCGGCAGGTAAGGTTTTGTCTCCTACCAATAAAGGTGTTTTGGTTTCAAAAGTGGTGGCTTCATTTGCGCCAACACGCCAATATTTACCAAACTCCTGTAAGGCTCCTATACCCATTGTGCCAAATATCACCCGTCCTTTTTTGTAAGGTCTGCAATAGTTTACGGTAATATCATAACCATTACTTTGGTATAAAGCAGTGGCAGCAGGGCTGTGTTTTTTAGTGGTTGATTTAACATAAGTTAATACCCCAAAACCAAGGATTAATGTGATAACAACCCCAATTAAAATTTTCTTAATCATAAAGAAGGATAAATAGTATTTACTGCAAATGTAACCCCTTTAATCCATAAAAACAGCTATTTACAAACAAATACCGATGGTACAAATTTTAGGTTGAAGCCATTTGCCGCAATATTTTAGCCGCAGTATTTCCTACCGATGGCAAAGGATGTTGCACTAACGGCTGTAGAACCAAACTGAACTCATTGTTTAATTCAGGGTAAATCAGTGCTAATTTTGCCATGGTATACATTGCAAATGCCCTCACAGCACCTGGCTCGCGGTTATCAGGAATGATGAGCAAGCTGGCTTCAATAATGGTGGCATGGTGTTTTTTGGGTATTTCAGGCATCAACCTTAAAAACCGAAAAACATTACGCCTGAAAGCAACATGCAATGGCTGGTTGAGCAGTTTGAGTAGTTCGCCCAAATGAGGAGTAATCAACTTTGGATGCTTTTCTGCAATATAACTTAAAGGCCAGGCCGCCCGCTGTATCAGCCTCAAATCACTGGTTTTAAAAATAGCAATCAACTCTTTTAATCGGGTTGGGTCATCGCCAATATAATCAACAATAGCCAAGGTGTTGCGTTTGCTGTGTTCTTTGCTTAATAATGTGGCAATCATGTAAACAATACCTTATTTATTGGGCAATAGTAGCTGTTGAGTCTGGCATTAAAACAGTTGGCAATGGCACTCTTTTGTAAAATATAAAACCACCTTTTCGGCCCAACTCCACAAAAGGCAACGCTTTACATTCTTCTTCTGCCGTTACTTTGGCAACAATATATACGTCTTTGTCAACTTCACCAGCAAACAACCAGTCTTTATTGGTGTGGTTGGGATTATTGTGCTGTTGTTGCTGCGGATAAAAATATTGCGCATAACTTTTAAAACCATACGTTTCCACATAAGCATCTTTGCTTTGTAGCGTTTTATAAAACTCAATGGCCGGGCCTTGGCTGTATTGCTCAATTTTAGGTGCAACCTGCCAAATGTAAACAGGCAACAATATGCTGTAAGCAATTAATAAACTATGCAATGATGCCACGGTATTTCCACGATGTTGTTGGATAAAAAAGATAAGCACCATGATGCCAAACAAGCTGCCAATAACCCATTCCGCTCCATTCCAATTGGCTTGTACATTTAAACTGGCTACTGCAAATGGGTCTTTAATTAGAGGAATAATAGCAGATTTAAAGGACTCAATAGATGGCAACAATATAAACGCCAGTGAAAGGATTAACCCAATTACCAATACCAAAATGGCTTTAAATGGTGGGATGCGTTGACGTTGTTCCAGCAATTGGTGGCAATAATTAGCGGCTAAAAAAGTAAGCGGCAGGTAACATAATGACGAGTAGTGTACAATTTTGGTTTTAACCATAGAAAACAAAATCAACACCACCCAAAACATAATGCTCATGAGTTGTTTAAACAACACTTGCTCAGGGTTAGCAGATTTATGGTTGCTGGTAAAGGCTTTAAGGGCAAAAATAGAGGCGGGGAAACAACCAAAAAAGATCACAATGGGGTGGTAGTACCAGGGCTGTCCATGTCCTGCCACCGGGTTTACAAACAAATCCACTTGGTAAGCAATAAAATCAAACAAAACGGTTGGGCCATTTTTAATCAATTCATTCATAAACCAAATGGAGGTGATGCCTGTTATAATCATGAGGGCCATCAACAATTGCCACAAATTAAAGTATGGCTTAAACCGTTTTAATGCCCAAAGCACAAACCCACACAAGCCCAGTACCAATAGAGCAACAGGGCCTTTGGTTAGAATGGCCAATCCATTAAATAATGCCATTAAAGCAAAGTGGGTGTAACGGTTTTGGGTGGTATTGGCTGCCAAGTAAAGTTGGTAAATAGAAAGAAAAATAAAGTAATTAAACCAAGGGTCAATAATGCCACTTTTATAATACAGGTGGGGGGTAAATGAGGCTGTAATAAACAATACCCATAACAACCCTGTTTTTGCCGAAAAGTGTTTTTGGGCAATATAATAACAAGTGGTAAGCACAAACAGGCCGCAAATGGCATTGGGGAAACGTGCGGCAAACTCATTAATGCCAAATAATTGGTAACATAGGGCTTGAAGCCAAAAGAATAACGGTGGTTTTTCCCAAAAAGGACTAAAGTTGATTTGCACCCTAAAGTACTCCTTGGTAAGCAACATTTCACGGGCTGATTCCGCAAAGTTTACTTCGTCCCAATCAAAAAGATGCACAGCTCCTAAAAATGGAATAAACAGCAGCAGTGCCCAAATGGCAACGAAAAAAAAGTTAATTGGATTTTTCACGATAGGTTTCAAAAATAGCATAAATAAAGGTGCAACAAACAACCCCTATGCAAGAACCCATTAAAACATCCTCGAAAAAATGTTGTAACAAATAAATGCGCGATAAGCCCACCAATATGGAGATGGCTAAAAAGCCTGCGCCCCATTTTTTGTTGCTGCTAATAAACGCCAAAAACAAAAATACCGCAAAGGCACTGGTGGTGTGCCCCGAAGGGAAACTGTGCAATCCGTGCATATCAACCCCAGGTACATAATGAAGTTGGGTAAAATCTTTCATAAGCACTGATGGGCGAAGATGATGGCTAAATACCACCCGTTTTAAAAACTGGGTAATTAAAGCTGGAACATAAAAACAAAGCACGCTGCTCCAAAAGTATACCCTTTTAAAAATAAGCAATACCAAGGCTATTGCTGCAGCAAAGAGCCCATCACCAATTTGTGTGTTGATGAAGAAAAAAGTATCTAAAAAGCTGTTGTGCAGGCTGTTTACGAACAAACTCACCTCAAATTGGGTACTGGTAAACTGAATAATAAGCGCCAACACCAATAATACCCCATAAGGAATAAAAAAATAGCGGTTGGCGTAAACCAGCTTTTTTAGTGTAGCGAGATACATTGTTGCAAAAATGCATCCTAAAAATGGGTATTTGTAACGAGGGATTAAAAATAATTGTATTGGTAATCAGTGGTATAGTTATTTATTTAGTACTTTGTATTGCATAGTACCATTTAGTGCATAGATTTGTATTGAAATTAGTACTGAAATATGAAATCAAGATTAATCATTTGTACCCTCTTGTTGTTTGGCCTGGGTTGCAATGTGAAAGTGCATAAAAACAACACCGTAAATATGGGAGTGGCCAAGGCTTCCCAATTGGTATGCAATCACCTTAATGCTTAAATACATGAATGCAGAAAATTCAAAAGCGCAAATGAAAAAGGGGATACTGGAATATTGTATCCTAGCTATTATTAAACGGGGTGAAGTGTATGCTTCTGATATTTTAGAAGAACTGAAACAAGCCCGGCTAATTGTGGTTGAAGGTACGTTGTATCCCTTATTAACCAGACTTAAAAATGATGGGTTGCTCAGTTACCAATGGGTTGAATCCAAATCGGGGCCTCCACGCAAGTACTTTCAGTTAACGCAAGAGGGCCAACAATTTTTAACAGAGCTTGACCAAACCTGGGAAGAGTTGGTCAATTCCATCAACCAAATCATTCATAAAAAATAAATCACCTAGCTAAAATAAACTCTTATGAACAAAGTAGTCAGTATAAACCTAAACGGCATTATCATTAGTATTGATGAGGTTGCCTACGAACAGCTCAAGCAATACATTGATGCATTGCACAAGCATTTTAACGGAACAGATGGCGGGGCAGAAATTACCTCCGATATTGAAACACGCATTGCGGAATTGTTGCAGCTTAAACTATCGGATGTTTATCCGGTTATTCAAGCCATTGATGTACAAAATGTAATTGCCATTATGGGCAACCCATGGGAAATGAATGAAGAGGAAGGTGAAACCAAGGGTGAGCAAGCTAAAGCAACCATTTCAACCGAACCTAAAAAACTGAAACGCGACCCACGCAATAAAATACTAAGTGGTGTTTGTGGTGGATTGGGTAATTTTTTTAATGTTGATCCCATTATTGCCCGTGCCGGTTTTTTAATATCATTTTTTGCCTTTGGTAGCGGATTGTTATTATACGTTATCCTTTGGGTAATTATGCCTGAGGCCAATGCCAACGAATTGCCGCATTTTTCAGGACAACCTCCGCGCAAATTGTTCCGTAACCCCGATAACAAAACAATAGGTGGGGTTTGCTCTGGCATAGCTGTGTATTTAGGTATTGATGAGATTTGGTTGCGTGGCGCATTTGCCATTTCGTTTTTTGCTTTTGGCAGTGGATTGCTATTGTACATCGTTCTTTGGATTATCATACCTGAAGCCAAAACAGCCAGCGAAAAGTTACAAATGAAGGGTGATTTAATTGACGTGCAAAACATTGAACGAGAAGTGCGCAATGCGGGAACCACGCTAAAACGTACCGCCAATAGCTTGGGTAATGGTATGACATCTTTGGCCAAAGCCATCGCAGTGTTGATAGGCATTTTTATTCTGCTCATTTTTGTATTGCCGGGTGTTGTCGGACTTATCTTTTTGTTTATTGGTTTAGAGGCCAATCCTGATGTGAAACAATTGGTGAGCCAGTTTTTAATTAATCCTGACGTGTTGTTTTATGCACAATGGGGTATAGCTGCATTGGTAACATCAGCCGTATTGGGTTTTGGCATATTGGGCATTCGTTTGCTTACCAAGTTTAATATCGTGTATGGCATTGTGGGTTCAGTAATTCTACTTTTTGCAGGCTTAACTTTTGGTGGGGTGGCGTTAACCAAGTATCTTTCTGAGGTAAAAGGGCAAAGCAATGTGGTGCAGGTTTACAAGCCATTTGCCGTAAAAGATACCTTTGAAATTGCAGTATATAATGTGCAAGATGGTCCTGTTATACATACCAGCAAATTTACCATTACCAACCACAATAGCTTTGGATGGATGCTTGATAACAAACAACTGATGATTGATAAACCAGATCTTACCATTAAAGCATCAGACGACCAGTTTGCCGTGCTCCGCATCACCAAAAGTTCGCAGGGCAGAAACAATGCTGATGCCAATGAGTTGGCTAAACAATGCAGCATTAACCAAGTGCTTACAGATAGTTTGTTGCGTTTTGATAATTGGGTGAGTTTAGGGGATGAAACCACTCCATATAAACACCAGGAGGTTGATCTAGAGTTGAGGTTGCCAATTGGCACTGTGGTGAAAATAAGCGATGATGTTTCATGGCATTTGAAAAATGATAATGATGACGATGATTGTGATGATGACCGTGAGGTGATTTATTACAAAGTAACTAAATCAGGGTTGCGGTGTATTACCAATTATACAGAAGAGTTAACCATTGAAACAACGGAAACCGAAGAGGTTGATACCATAGATAATGGTAAAAATGGCAAAACCAAGGTAACCAAAAGCAAACAAAAAATTGGCCCTATTACCATTAATAAAACCAAAAAAGAGACAATAAAATAACTATTTAGGCCATAAGTAGCGGCCTAAGGGTTACGTTTAGCGCAATCCCTGAACCACTTACTTAAAAAAAAGCACAATAAATTTGATAAGTAGTAGAAAAAAGTATATTTGCCTCCGCAGTTTAAGTTTACTTAAACAATATTTAACCTAAATAAATTTGATGTCTAATGACTAAAAGGAAAAAAATTCGGCTTGAATATCCCATCAAATCATCTCCTGCTATTTTATACAATAGCATCAGTTCTCCATCAGGTCTTTCAACCTGGTTTGCAGATGATGTTGACATTTATAACAACAACTATAAATTTAAATGGGACGGTGATGAACAAATAGCCGAATTGCTAAAGAAGATTACCAATAAGAGCATTAAGTTTAAATGGAAAACAGCCAAGGAGGAAGAGTACTTTGAGTTTGAAATTATACAAGATGAGTTAACGGATGATGTGGCTTTGGTGGTTACCGATTTTGTAGATGAATCAGATGAGAAGAATGCCACCCAATTGTGGGATAGCCAAGTACATGAGTTAAAAACCTCTTTGGGGGGATAATAAAAGAGTTTTAAAAACCAGATGAAAGTCTGGTTTTTTTATGCAATCATTTGAACAAAAGCACCAGATGAAATTCCACATCAAAAAATGGGCTGTGCTGTTTTTACTATTGGCTAGCACCAGTATAAAAGCGCAAGGTGTTGATTCCGCTGAAAAGGCAGCACGGCAGTATATTCAACTGTTTGCGGCAAATCATTACACGCAGCTTGCTGCACGGTTAGACTCCACCATGCGCAGAAAAATGGATCAAGAAACATTGGGGAGCATTTGGGATGATTTGGTTGCAAGCCATGGTGATTTTGAGCAAGCATTGGAGACAAAAGTATCTAGTATAAAAGGGTATTATAAAACGGTAACCGCTCTCAAGTTTCAAAAAAGAAAAATTGGGTTTCAGCTTACGCTAAATAATGCGCTGGAAATTTCAGGCATATTTTTGGTGCCATTGGCAGAGAAGCACAACATTGCGGCTTACGTAAAAACTGAGCAGTTTTATGAAATAAAAATACCCGTTAATTCCAGCAACTATGCTACAGAAGGTGTGCTGAGTATTCCAAAAGCAAATGGGAAAGTACCTGTGGTAATTATAGTGCATGGCTCTGGTGCTATTGACAAAGATTGCAGCATAGGGCCAAATAAAATATACAAAGACCTGGCCTGGGGGCTTGCTGCCAAAGGCATTGCCGTTTTTAGGTACGATAAGCGCACCTTTTTGCACCTGCAACAAATGCTGGCTGACGATAAAAGTGGCAAGCAACCTTACGATGTGCGCAATGAATATCTTGCTGATGTCAAAAAAATCTTATCCTTACTTAAAAAGCGCAAAGAGATTGACCCTGAGCAAATATATATTCTAGGTCATAGCGAAGGTGGTTATTTAATTCCCCTGTTTAACCAACAATTTAAACACCTTGCAGGGTATATTTCCATGGCAGGCACACTTAGGCAAATACCTGAACTGGCCATGGAGCAAATGGCCTATTTAAAACCAGACTCTTTAGACAGTAAGGCTGAAAGACAAATTGCCCTTTTAACCCGAATGGCAAGCAATTCATTGGCTGAAAACATCAACAAGGCCACTCCCAATGATTCTGTTTTAGCACCATTTACCACAAATTATTGGTTGTACCTTAAAGGGTATCAACCACCAAAATTGGCATTAAAAATAAACGTGCCGTTGTTGGTGTTGCAAGGTGAACGGGATTATCAGGTAAAAATGAAAGATTTTAATTTGTGGAAAAGCACCCTCAACAACAAAACAACGGTAGCTTATAAATCCTACCCGGCATTAAACCACTTGTTTTTGGAAGGTGAGGGGCCATCCAAACCAGCGGAATACAATACCCCATCCAATGTGCCCGAATATGTAATTGACGATATTGTTGGCTGGTTAATTAAAAACCGACTTCCTAAATAACGGTATTGTTGCTTGGCAAATCTGGCTGTTATCGGTTGGTGTTCACACGTGTCGGTAATGCATCATTACACAACGGTAAAAGAATAGCAGGTTTTATTTAACAAGTGCAGTTATTTGTTATTTTTGCCATCATCAGCATGAAAATTTACAGAAGCTTAGAAGAATTGCCTCATATACCCAATGCCATTGTTACACAAGGAACGTTTGATGGGGTGCACATTGCCCATCAGGTGATATTAAACCGACTGAAACAATTGGCTAAAGAAAAAAACGGAGAAACCGTAGTGATGACTTTTGATCCGCATCCGCGTATGGTATTGTTTCCTGACGACCACGGTTTAAAGTTATTGCAAACCCTTGATGAAAAAATAGCTACACTTGAACAACAAGGCATAAACCACTTGGTAATCATTCCTTTTAACAAGGAATTTTCAAGGCTTACTTCCCTGCAATTTATACGCGACCTGTTGGTGAATAAGCTGGGTACAAAAGTATTGGTAATAGGTTACAACCATCGTTTTGGCAAAAACAGGGAAGGCACATTTGAACACCTGAAAGAATACAGCAGTTTGTATGGTTTTGAGGTGGAAGAAATTCCCGAACAGGACATTGAAGAAATATCCGTAAGCTCCACACAAATACGCAAAGCCATTGACCACGGGGACGTGAAACATGCCGCCAAATATTTGGGTCGTTTGTATTCCATTACAGGCAAAGTGGTTCAAGGCAAACAACTGGGCCGAACCATAGGATTTCCCACCGCAAATATTTTGGTGGATGATGCCAACAAACAAATTCCGGCCGATGGGGTATATGCCGTAAAAGTTTTTATCAACAATAGGGAACTGCGGGGAATGCTTAATGCTGGCTACCGACCAACGGTTGATGGAAAGGCCCATGCCATTGAGGTTCATTTGTTTGATTTTAATGAAGATATTTATGAAGCCACGCTACAAATTGCTTTTGTTGATAAACTGCGTGATGAAATGAAGTTTGAGAACCTGGCAGCATTAACAAATCAATTGCAAAAAGATAAATTGCACGCTTTGTCAATCTTATCTGCATAAGCGTTCATGGTTAAAACGTATTCTTTTATTATTTGGTTTTGCTGTTTAAGCATCTTTTTTATTGCACCTTATGCACATGCCCAACAACATGCTGTTGACTCGGCTGAGGTGCTTAAAGCAAGGTACGACAGCCTGGTAAACCACATGAATAAAACCTATGTGCCTCAGCAGTTAAAACCCGCATCACCTGCACCCATTGTTCCCATAAAAATAAATACGGCTGCGGTTCAACCCAAAACAACACCCCCAGCTGATACGGCAAAAAAAGTGGTGAAAACCGAGGAACTGAAAAGTTTTACCAACGAGACGAAACAAGTGGAAGGTGACCCAACTGCACCAGCCATTGAAGTGGTAGAAGGCGACCCAACAGCACCAGCCATAAAAACAGCCGTACCTATTGATACGCCCAAAATAAAAGTGGTTGTTCCTGTAGATACGTTGATGGAAGAAGAATTGGGAACAGAAGATTTATTGGTAGACACCAATGAGGTAGAAATTATTGAAGGTGATGAAGCTGACTCAGAAGGGGAAGCGGAAGGCGAGTTTGACCCGCAGTTTACAGGTTATTCAGATGTGAGTTACTGGGATTTGTTGCGCGACCCCAATTTCAGGTTCGACCAAACCATGATACCAGCCGAAGGGCATTATCCGTTTGATTGGGATACCGTGGTGATTAATCCATATAAGGTTTCGTTAAAGGATATGAATGATACGGTGCTGTTAAAACTAAAAGACAGCATGGATTGCTCTTTTCACCCACCAGCTATTGGCGACCTCACCTCCAATTTTGGGTTTAGAAGTTGGGGCCGAAAAGCCAAGTTTCATTTTGGGGTAGATGTGCGCATGGAAGTGGGCGACCCCGTTTACGCCATTTTTGATGGGGTGGTACGGGTAGCCAAACGCAGTGCCGATTATGGTTATGTGGTGCTGATTAGGCATTACAACGGACTGGAAACCTTATATGCACATTTTGACCAATTGCTGGCCTACACGGGTAAACCTGTGCGCAGTGGCGAGATTATTGGCTTGGCGGGTTCAACAGGACGAAGCACCGGGCCGCACTTGCATTTTGAAGTGCGCTTTAAAGGAGAAAAAATTGACCCCAATAAAATCATCAACTTTCCATCAGGCTCATTAATGAGCGATTCCCTGCAAATTGATAAAACCTGCTTTAGCCACTTGTACAAAGTGCAACAGGCCAAAATCAAATCGCGGTATTATGTGGTTAGAAAGGGTGATACCTTGGGTAAAATTGCTTATAAAAATGGGGTGAGTGTAAAACAAATTACCCGCCTCAATAAAATATCTACCCGAACAAAATTAAAAGCGGGCAGACGTTTACGCATCAGATAATCCAGTTTTTTTGCCGCCAATGTGATAAATTGCTTTCCCATAATAACGCAGCATGATTGATTTAAGAAGCGATACCGTAACCAAACCTACACCCAACATGTTACAAGCCATGTTTAGCGCACAAGTGGGCGATGATGTGTATGGGGAAGATGAAACCGTAATTAAACTGGAACAAACCACTGCTGCTTTATTTGGCATGGAAGCCGGGTTGTTTTGCCCAAGTGGCACCATGACCAACCAGATTGCCATTAAAGCACATACCCAACCAGCCGATGAATTGATTTGTGCAGACAATGCACACATTGTAAAATACGAAGGAGGAGGCATAGCCGCCAACTCTGGGGTTCAGCCACGGGTATTGCCCAACCATTTGGGTAAAATAAACGCCACACAAATAGCCGCTGTTATTAATGCTGATGATGTGCATTTTCCGCACACCAGTTTGGTGTGTTTAGAAAACACCAGCAACAGGGGAGGCGGCAGTTATTACACCCGCGAAGAACTTACCGCCATACACATCTTATGCACCCAACACCAGCTTGCCTTGCATTTGGATGGTGCGCGCGTGTTTAATGCCCTTGCGGAAGCCGATTATGATGCCGCTTTTTTAGGCCACACTTTTCACAGCATATCCGTGTGTTTTAGCAAAAGTTTAGGCGCACCCGTAGGCTCCGTGTTATTGGGCAGCGCCCCTTTTATTAAACAAGCCAAACGCCTGCGTAAAATGATGGGCGGAGGCATGCGCCAGGCGGGCTATTTGGCTGCCGCGGGACTTTACGCCCTGGAGTTTCATGTGCCTTTATTAAAACAAGATCACCAACATGCCCAACAAGTGGCAGCCATATTGGCCGCACACCCTGCCGTTACAGGCATGTTGCCCGTTAAAACCAATATTATTATTGTGGAGCTTGCGGATGAGCAAACAGCCAACCGCTTGCAACAACACCTTAAACAACATCATATTTTAGCCAATAAAGTTTCAGCCCGCGAGTTGCGGTTTGTGTTTCATTTAGATGTAACACCCGCAATGGTTGAGGAACTCATTAAAAACATTCAACACTTTAAGTAAACACACATGAGCAGCTTGCTAATTAAAAACGCCAAACTGGTAAATGAAGGTAAAATTTATTATGCCGATGTATTGATTAAAGACCAGTTTATTGAAAAAATAGATACCAACGGCATTGCCATGCAAGCCGATACCACCATTGATGCAGAAGGGTTGTACCTGTTGCCTGGTGTTATTGATGACCAAGTGCATTTTAGGGAGCCAGGTTTAACCCACAAAGGCGAGATTTACACCGAAGCCAAAGCCGCTGTGGCTGGCGGCATTACCAGTTACATGGAAATGCCCAATACTGTGCCAAGTGCCGTAACCGTTGAGTTGCTGGAGCAAAAATATGCCCGTGCTGCCCAATGCTCATTGGCCAATTATTCCTTTTTTATGGGAACCACCAACACCAATTTGCAGGAGTTGTTAAAGGTAGATGAGCGCAACGTGTGTGGGGTTAAAATCTTTATGGGTTCATCAACAGGGGATATGCTGGTGGATGACCCACAGGCACTGGAAAATATTTTTTCGCAGGTAAAAACGCTAATAGCCACACATTGTGAAGACGACCCCATGATTAAACAAAACATGGCCAAGTTTAAGGCACAATACGGGGAGGATATGGATGCTACTTACCATGCTTTAATACGCAGTGAAGAGGCTTGCTATAAGTCTTCAGCCTTTGCGGTTGATTTGGCCAAAAAGCACCAAACCCGTTTACACATTTTGCACATTAGCACCGCAAAGGAGTTGGCCTTGTTTACCAACACCATTCCATTAAGTGAAAAAAGAATTACGGCCGAAGCCTGCATACACCACCTGTGGTTTAGCGATGCCGACTATAAAACCAAAGGCAATTTAATTAAATGGAACCCTGCGGTAAAAACGGCTGCTGACCGCGAAGCCATATTTAATGCGGTATTAAACAATACCATTGATGTGATTGCCACCGACCATGCCCCGCATACTTGGGCTGAAAAAAATGAAACTTACTTAAAAGCCCCCTCGGGTGGTCCGTTGGTGCAACATGCCCTCAATGCCATGTTGGAGTTTCACCAGCAGGGTAAAATAACGCTGGAGCATATTGTGCAAAAAATGAGCCACCACGTGGCCGAGTTGTTTGAGATTGACCGCAGGGGATTTATACGCGAAGGGTATTATGCGGATTTGGTGTTGGTGGATTTAAAACAACATTACACTGTAGATAAAAGCAATATCTTGTACAAATGCGGCTGGAGCCCGTTTGAAGGCACCACCTTTAACAACAAAGTAACCCACACCGTGGTAAGTGGCCATTTGGTGTACAACAACGGCCGTTTTAACGAGAGCAAGTTTGGCCAACGGTTGGCGTTTAATAGGTAGGTTTTTACCTAGCTCACTTCGAGTGTCCGCGCTCACTGAGGTTCTCGAAGTGAGCGAGGGGAGAAAAAAAGAGTATTTTCCCTATGAAAAAAGGGTGTTTCTACTCTTGTTTGGTTGGTGGGGTTTGGAGTAGGTTTGAGGTAAGAATAAAACTAGCAACTATAACCAAGTCAACAGCATATTACATCAATTAAAACCAAATGAATAGAAATATTGTGCAATAAACAGGAAGAACAGTTGCACAGATAAGTAAGTTATGCCCAATGCTATGACGACCGTGCAACAGACGAACTATAGCTTGACATAAAACTTTTGTGTAAAACTTGACGACCAAACATAACAGATTTAGACCTTAAAAACATTAACTTAGCGACATATATTTTAAGACGAGAATGAAGCAAAAATTAACGATAGAAAACTTAATAAAAGAAGCTCAAATCTTCTGTGTTGAACAATCTAAATTTCAGCACAAAGAACTGTTTGGAGTAACTGATGGCAAAGCGGTTGGGACACTTATTGAACAGAAATTTCAAAAGCACCTAAACGACAAATACGAAGTTACAATTGGTTCCTCTGCAAGTGGTGTTGACCTGCCTTCTGATGACATTTTAACTGACATCAAAGTAACTTCGATAAAACAGCCCCAATCATCTTGCCCTTTCAAAGACGCTAAACAAAAGGTTTTCGGACTTGGTTATAACTTACTTGTTTTCGTTTACGACAAAGCTGACGACCCGAAAAGTAAAACAGCAACTTTGAATTTTGTAAGTTGTTCATTTGTTGCAAAAGAGAGAACGGCTGACTATACAACAACTTACCGTTTAAGAGAAATGGTTAAGGATAAAGCTAATGAAGCCGACATCATTGCTTACTTGCAAGACAAAAATATTCCAGCAGATGAAATAACATTATCAAAATTAGCGGAACAAATCTTAAAAACTCCACCTGAACAGGGTTACTTGACTATTTCAAATGCTTTGCAATGGAGATTACAATATCAACGAATTGTAACTCTTACAGATGAAGTAACGGGAATAACCAAAATTGTAAGCTATAACAAACCTCAATGATGAAAGTATTTGAAGCAAATATTACTCATCAAGTTTCAGATTTTTTAAATGACACTCTGAAAAAGATTACATCTTTTGAAAAGGCAAATCAAAAAATGTATGACGCCTTCGGCATCATACATTTTTTTGATAATAATGAAGAATTGGAAATGCTTAAAGAAGTTCTTTCAATTACTAATAATGTTCTTGAAGAACCTGATAGAGCGGAATATGGCGACTTTCAAACTAATTCTGATTTAGCGAATAAAGTAACATTACACTTAGCTTCCAAAAACATTTCCCCTGAAGTTGTAATTGAGCCGACTTGTGGAAAAGGAAATTTTATTATTGCCTCTCTACAAAACTTCAAGGAAATTAAAAATGTTTTCGGTGTTGAAATTTATAAACCTTACGTCTGGGAAACTAAATTCAACATTGTTGATTTTTATCTTTCTAATCCAAATTCAAACAAACCAGAAATTTCAATAGTTCATTGCAATGTTTTTGACTTCGATTTTAAAGCAATAGCTAAGAAACATTCAACAAATGATATTTTAGTTATCGGTAATCCACCATGGGTAACTAATTCAAAATTGGGTAGTTTAAAGTCAACTAACCTTCCTAAAAAAACAAATTTCAAAAATCATAACGGTTTAGATGCAATGACGGGGAAGGGCAATTTTGACATTGCTGAATTTATTACACTGACTATGATTGAGACCTTTCAAAATATGAAAGGAAATTTATTGTTATTGGTAAAAAATTCTGTTATCAAAAACATAGTCTTTGACCAAAACAAAAATCGTTACAATATTTCAGCTATTGAAAAACACTGTATTGATAGCAAAAAGGAGTTTAATGTTTCAGTAGAAGCAGCTTTATTCTATTGCAAACTAAATTCACTACCGACATTTGATTGCACAGAATTTGATTTTTACAACAATCAAAAATCTCAACTCAAGTTCGGATGGTTGAACGACAAATTTGTTTCAAACATTGACACTTACATTCACACGAAAGAAATTGACGGAGAATGTCCTTTTGTTTGGCGGCAAGGTTTAAAACACGATTGTTCAACCGTAATGGAATTAGACAAAGTGAACGGACACTATGTAAATGGACTAAACGAAGAAGTAAAATTAGAAGATGGTTTAATTTACGGGATTCTCAAAAGTTCTGACCTAAAAAACACAGTAATCAATCAAACACGAAAGTTTACGATTGTTACGCAAAAGAAAGTTGGACAAGAAACAAAGTATATTAAAACTGAATATCCTAAAACGTATCAATACCTGACACAGCATCAAGCAAATTTCGATGCAAGAAAATCAAGTATCTACAACAACAAACCATTGTTTTCAATATTTGGTATTGGGGACTATTCTTTCAAACCTTTCAAAGTTGCCATATCAGGACTTTACAAGACATTTCATTTTACGCTTATTCTTCCACAAGACAACAAGCCTGTAATGCTTGACGACACTTGTTATTTAATAGGCTTTGACAAAATAGAATTTGCGGTTTATGCTTTAATTCTTTTAAACGCTGACACGACAGTTCAATTTTTAAAATCAGTAACTTTCCCTGACGCTAAACGGACATTTACAAAAGACGTTTTAATGAGAATTGACCTTTTAGAATTAGCGAAGCAAATTAACAAAGCCGACCTGCAAACAGAACTTGAAAAGCTAAACGAGAAGTACAAATTGAATTTGACACTTGATTTGTGGTACAGTTTTATAAGCGAAATGACACCTGTAAACAATGGACAAATGGCAATGTTTGCATAGCGCGAAAAAAAGAAGCACTGGGCATAACAGCACCTACCCAAAAGTGGCGGTTCAGTGGTTAAATCACGCATTGTGCTTCTATCAAAGTTTCTGCTTGGTTGACAGTGAAGTGCTCCGAAATTGCCACCTTCGGGTAGCTGCGAAACGTTAGGCGTGATTGTATGATCGTGTACCGTAACTTGCACAAAAGACTATGAGAATAATAGCCGACACAAATATTTGGTATCACTTAGGACAGGAAAACGAACTTTATGAAAAGGTAAAGGAAGAACCTATCAGTCCAAATTATGTAAACATTTATGAATTATCAAAATCTTATAATTTAATAAATCACGAAGAGTTGTCAAGAGATGCTATAAAAATGCTTTACAAATTTAAAGATAACGTAATTTATGAACCTCCATTTATTCATATAGCGACATTGCATCAATCATACAACTATGACACGAAAACTGAAATAGATGATTTGTTAGATTTTACTTCTAGTATGGCAAAGGGGCTGACAATTAATAAAGCAGACATAGAAGACCTTAAACTTTTATTTGAGGAATTATATTCAGTGCTTTCTTACTTTGCTAACTTTATGAATGAGTCAGTAGCAAAATTCCGACAAAAAAAATTAAATAAAATAGAATATAAAAAGAAAGACACTTTTGAAGTCACGGCTACATTAATAAATTTATTTGTGGAAAGTTCAACAAAAAATCAATGTAATTTAAATGGATTTGATTTGAATAAAATAGAATTACTAATGCGAACACTTGATCATTTGAATAAGACGCTTGTTACTTCTAAAATGAAATTTGAAGAAAATGATTGGTTTGACCTTTCAATACTTGGTTACGTTCAACCAGGAGACAAGTATTGGACTAAAGAAAAAAAGTGGATAAGATTAATTAAAGAGGCAGGTTGTGAGGAATATTTATACAAACCATAACACGAAAGAAAAAACAACCCCAAAGCTACCGCTCAAAACGAAGTTCAGCGTAGCTAGTTCCTCGCGTGGTAGTAGTAAAAAACGTTGCCTCGGAGGTATGTTTAAAAAGCTGCCGCAGGCATGAAGGATTTGACCTAGAGGGCAATACTTAAATAAATAGTGGCAATTAAAATGAGAAACAAAAATTTGATTTTTAGTCTCCTATTTCTTACCATATTGTGGGCTTGCAGACCTGGTAAGCCAAAAGAGGCAGAAAAGAGTTCACGTGCTTGGTTAACAGGAAATTCAGTTGAGCAGTTCATTCCTGATGAAAAAGACAGCCGCATTTATAGAGACCCGGTTGATGATACGCTTCATTTTCATCATGTTATTGATAATATCTATCAAGACGCTTCTTTAAGAACTTTTATACGAACAGATTGCTTTGATCCTACAAATAGCGATACCATTTTATATTTAGAGTACTTTAAGGATATGACGAGCTTTCTTGACCTTAAATCATATAAGAAGCTTAAAGAAGGCTTTTTTCAGAATAAAGGTAAGGTACATATGTGGTGGGGAAATTCTGATGGAGAATATGCAGTTACTGTTAAGGGCGCAGACCCATTGACATTTTCTCCTTTTGATAATGTTGCTGGAGGGCTAGATAAGAATTATGTTTTTTATGGCGGCCCACCAATTGATTTTGAGATAATTGAAGGCGCAGATCCAAAGACAATAAGGGTACTGAATCCTGAGCGCGGTTGTTGGAATTGTGGTAACTGCTATTTTGTAGATGACAAACATGTTTTCTTTGGGTTTAACATTGTTCCAAATGCAGATCCCAAGACTTTTAAACTGCTTAATATAGATTCTATTGATGCAGTAGATAAATTTGGTAAATACTTTGATGGACAACGTATTTATTGAATATACCTGTTACCTCGGAGGTGTGTTTAAAAAGCTGTTGCAGACCTACGGTCTGTGACTTGCAGGCTTAAACAAATTTAGCCAACGGTTGGCGGTTAACCGTAAAATGTACTACTGTTGTTATGGCTTGGCTTGCCTTTTAATTATTTTTTAAGCCTTTATTAAATCGCCTAAAATGGCCTATTTTTGGGTAATAAAATGTAGTTTATAGATGGACGGATATTAGCAGTAATAAATATGAGACTAAATCGTAGTTATAAATATTTTATTCAACAGGCAACGAATGTTTCTGTTTCAAGACTGATAATATACTTCCTTATTCTTTTTTTTGCTATTATTAGTACAACATCAAAGGGCGTATACAACACCATTTACTTTGGAAGTTTAACCATTTTATATTTACTTTATTTAGCCATTTTTGTAGTCATTTTACCAAAGTATTATTTAAAGTTTACAATAACTTTTAACAATCGAAAAGAACTTCGTTACTTATTAATCGTTCTTGTTTTTGGTCTCAGTGCAGTATTGGCAGACTCTGTTTTAAACCCTCTTACTAATATAAGTATACTAAAATCAAATTATGGCTGGAATAATTTAAGCGTAAAAATTTTGACATTGTGTCTAATAGGTTTTGTAGAAGAGTACATTTTTAGAGTCATTCTTCTTCAACAAATGATTATTCACATCAAAAAAATCAGATTACCAATATTCTTAAATTCTATAGTCTTTCTAGTTGCGCATTTACCAAGATACCTGAGCAGTGGAGATATTGATTGGGCTATTTTTAACCTTATACTAATATTTTTGGGAAGTCTGCTTTTGGCAGATATATATTATATTTCAGGGAGTATTGTTTTAGTATCTTTTATTCATTCTTTTTTAGACATCAAACCCTATTTATTCCGAGCTGGTCAATATAACATGATATATGACTATTTAGGGCTGCTGTTATTGATTTCTCTGCCTATTATCATCAGACAAATTAAACAATACAAAACTTCTTATCACCCGTTGCCTAGCTAAAGCTGTTGCCTCGGAGGTGCTTTTAAAAAGCTGTCGCAGACCTGTGAACAAAACACAGGTATTTTTCAGGATTGGAATGCAAGTGGTTTTATTCTATTAATAATTTCCCTTTGGTTACAACTTCATTATCCTTACCAATGAGTTGATAATAATACAAGCTCTTACTGGTAAAATTTGTATTTAATTGAACGGTGCCATTTTCTATCAGTGAAGTTTGCATCAATTTTCCTTCCGCGCTGTAAATAACAATACCCACTGCCGTTGAAGATTGAATAGATAATTTTTCTCCAGTTGCAACAGGATTGGGATATACAGGTACTTTTATTGTATTAGCGGTGTTTTCTGTTATGCCACTAAAGGTTACAAAATCTGAATAAACGGTACGACCAATAACAACAACTTGGTTATTATTAGCGTTGCGTTTTTTTTCAATAGTCTCCAGAAGCACACCAGATGTGCTATAGGTATGCTCAAAAATATACCAAAATGGCACTGTCCACTTATAATCTTTATTCAGATTAAAATACTCTTCCTTTTGCTCTATCATATTGTCCTTTAAGTCATATTGAACGGTGATTCTGTATGAGTCAACATAAGCAGTATCCTTCCACTGTTGGGTGTTTGAGAATGCTAAAAGCGAGTTGTTGTAAGTTGAGTTAAACTTATACCAGGTTATATCCTTGCTGATTTGTTCCTTTTTAAAAGTACTCGAAAAGGTATTCCAATCGAATTGCTCAATAATGGCAATTTCACCTTTGTTATTATAGGTGTATTTATACAAATAAAGGTTACGGTATGTTTTTATGTTTTCTTGATAAAGTTTTACAAGCAGTTCAGTAATAACATTGTTGGGCCCTTTGGTGTAACTGTATTGATAATCTTCAAGCAAATACAAGCTATCTGTCGATAAACTCCAAAAATAAGATTTGCTGGATGATATCAAGCTATCAGCAGTGTAAGTAAGAATTTGCTTTTCTGTTGAATCCCATATGTTGCTTATGCTATCCCATCTAAATTTGTAAACACCAGTGATATTAGCAGCCGCATCAATAACATACGTTGTCTTTGTCTTTTGAAACTTACTATAAACAACCTCATTCACCAGCTTGCCAGTAACATGATATTGCATAATTGTTGAATCTCTAAATTTCCATGATTTAGCTGTACTGTCCCACGAATATGAAACACTCTTTTGAGGAAGTTGTGTTATGGCTTTCTTTCCAGCAAAATTGATAGGATCATGGTTAATAATTGGCCCTTTGGTTGGGGCTGCATAAATTACGTTAGTGCTTAGAGTTAGTAACAATAGAGTGAATAAAGCCCTTTTCATACGATTTTGTTTTAAATACATAGATACAAGGTAGCAAACAAATTATATGATTGCAAGTTTATATTCAGAGACTTAAGTTCGCATGTTAGCATAAAAAATAGACTTATATGCTAGTGTTCTATGGAATATTAGCACAAAACCTGTTGCCGTGGAGGTGTTTTTAAAACCTGTTGCAGACCTGAGGTAAATGTCCCAGCTTTAGGAATAAATATGCCATGATAACTTTTACACACGCATTGCAGGATGGACCAGGGTAGGGGCTTTGCGGTTCATAAGGTTCAACCACAACGAACACAAAGAAGACACAACGAACACAACGCTGCGTACTCTACGTTTGCTCCGCGCACGCTGCGGTTAAAACTAACTGTTCCCCCGAACGAGCCATAAAAGTATTTACCAATCCGGGTTACACGAAATATTTTATTCCCGCTGAATATGAGGCCTATTTAGGTTCCAAAAACAACAGATTGTAGTAACGGCCTTTTTATGATATCCATTACATACTCATACAAGTTAAAGGTTGCTTGCCGTTTTAAATAGCTAGCTTTAAACCTCTTTTTGGCTACATTTGTTATCAATCAAATCATCAATATCACATTTCCTATGCGTCATAAACTTATACTCTATGCTTTTTTATGGGTTGCTCCTTTTGGGGCAAATTCCCAAACTTTAATAGATGATTTTGAGGGAAACGGAAATATTATTACGTGGCAAGGGGATAATTGTTTCATTAAAACAAATTTGCCAAATCCTTTTCAAGACAGTGTCAATAGCTCAAATCAGGTTTTGGAATACAAGGATAACGGAGGTTTGTTTGCGAACGTGCGATTTGATTTAACCAAGAATCTTGACCTATCAAAAGGAAGCATTTTTTCGTTTAAAATATATATTCCATCCACTGGAATCTCTGGTAATCAACCCAACCATGTTTCACTAAAATTACAAGATGGTAAAATTACAGAACCTTGGTCCACCCAATCAGAAATTATTAAGCCTTTACTGCTAAACCAATGGCAAACCATCACTTTCGATTTTGCAAAAGATCAATACATCAATTTAAATACGGGCTCATTACCACCCATGCAAAGAAAAGATTTTAACCGCGTGCTTATTCAGGTGAATGGTGAGAACAATACTGATAACGTGATTGCTTATTTGGATGATTTCGAGTACAAGAGGGCTGCTAACCCAGGTTCAATTTATACAAAACTGGTTTGGGCAGATGAGTTTGATACCGATGGTCCAATCAATTCAAACAATTGGTTTCATCAAACCACATTGCCCGCAGCAGGGAGTTGGTATAATGGCGAAATTCAACACTATACCAATAGGAGAGATAACTCCGTGGTTGAAAACGGTATCCTAAAAGTGATTGCAAAAAAAGAATCTTTTTCTGACCAAGGTTATACCAAGCAATACACTTCTGCCAGACTAAATGCTAAGTTTGCCTTTAAATACGGCAGGGTGGAATTTAGGGCGAAACTTCCGACTGGGGTTGGAACTTGGCCAGCTGTTTGGATGCTGGGTAAAAACATAGATGAAAATGGCGCATATTGGGATAATTTAGGTTTTGGTAATGTGGCATGGCCGGCTTGTGGTGAGATAGATATGATGGAGCATTGGGGAAACAATCAAAATTATGTAACAAGTGCCATTCATACCCCTTCAAGTTATGGAAATACAGTAAATGTAGGTGGACAAACCATACCAACTGCATCTTCGGCATTTCATGTTTATACGTTAGAATGGTCACCCACCAAAATGGAGTTTAGTGTTGATTCTAATATCCATTATACTTATAATCCCTCACAAAAAAATGCTGATACTTGGCCATTTGATGCCGAGCAATATTTTATTATAAATGTTGCCATTCAATCCAACATTAGCCCATCGTTTACACAAAGTGCTTTAGAAATGGATTATATAAGGGTTTATCAAGAGAATATCACCAGTGTTAACTCTATAAATCATTCCAAAAATCAATTGGTTTACCCAAATCCAGTTAATAACCACCTCACCATTCATCTTGAAAACACCACCGAAAACAGTTTACCCATTCAGGTTCATGCGGCAGATGGTAAAGTTGTGATGGCAAACACTTATGCGGTGAATGAAGATGTGGTTTACATGGATGATTTAGCAACATTAACACAAGGGGTTTATGTGTTGACCTATTCTTTAGGTGATAGCTACTATAGATATAGATTTGTCAAAAACTAACTGATGGTGAAATAGCCAGATTCAAGAGGAATAAAAAAGTAACGTAACTGGAAGGAAACGGCATATAATAGGAGTGGTACGCTCCCTCGAATATGTATATTGAGATGGCTGTAAAAGTAATTTTACGGTTACGTGGTTTTCTGTCTTTTGGCTTAACAAATTTACCGTTACATTCGCGACTTAATACAGGCGCGGAAATGTTACAAGAAGCCCTGATAAGCTATGTAAGCCGACAATACAGGAATTAACATAAATGACGATAGCAGAAAGAATAAAACAAGCTTTTGATCCTTATTTCGATGCTCCTATAGAAGCATGGAAATCATTCACTGATTTGGGAGAGGTTGTAACAACCACAAAAGGCCAAATCATAAAAGATACAGGAAAAACAGAGAAATACTTGAGTTTTATTCTTAAAGGAAGCGGTGGGGTTTTATTATGGAACAATAATAACTTTGTTTGTATTGACCTATGTTACGACCAAGAGTTTTTTGGTGATTACATGTCGTTCCTCATTCAACAACCGACAGCACTTGAAGTGATTACATTTGAACCCACTGAATTGTTTAGAATTTCAAAACCGGATTTTGACAAACTAACCGTAAATACTGATTATGGAAACAAAATCTGTCGTTTTGCGTCCGAAGCACTATTTGTTCACAAGCAAATTCAACAGATAGATCTCATTACAAAGACCGCAACGGAAAGATATCAAGAGTTACAGACCAAACAGCCCAATATCATTCAGCGAACCCCACAAAAATACATTGCCTCTTACCTTGGAATAACTCCTCAAAGTTTAAGCAGAATACGAAAAGAAATGGCATCAACCCATTAGTTACCCAATGGTAACTAAAAAAGCACCTGCACATCAGAACTTTGCAAAAAAAACAACTGATATGCGAATCTTTGTTACCTGTGCAATTGTTATAATAGCTGCCACACTTTTGGTAAGCAGTGGGGCTGTAATTGATAAAATCGAGTTGCAACTTCACCACAACACTTTTATTAATGGCTTAGCAAAGTACCAATTGTATGCTTTGATGGTTGGCCTTGTTACGATGGCTTTATTTTTACTGATTAATCCGGAAAGTAAACAACTTCTTGGCCTAGGTAAACTCTCTACCATTGCTGCAAAGGAAAGATGGCTTGGGGTAAATGGAAAAACAACCTGGCTTAAAAACGGATTACAATTGCTGTTATTTATTAGCATGGCCACCGGAGTTTTTATGTTTTTAGGGGTTAAATACACCAACAGTTTAAACAACTTTCAATGGTGGTTTGTTCCCTTGGTTTTACTTTTTTCCCTTACCAACTCATTTACTGAAGAGATAATTTTTCGCTATGGAATTATTGCTGGTCTTGATAAACAGTACGCTAAGTTGGTGATATTAATAGTTTCAGCGGTGTTATTTGGACTCCCTCATTATTTTGGAAATCCTAGTGGTGTAACGGGAGTTGTGATGTCGGGTGTATTGGGTTATATTTTATGTAAAGCAACAATAGAAACAAAAGGCATTTCAATGTCGTGGTTCATTCATTTTGTTCAGGATGTGATTATTTTTACTGCGATGATGATGATGAACATTAAACAATAATTTTACAAAAGGTTCTTTATTTTAGCGTAACAAGTTTTCTTTCGCTTCCGCACTAACGGATAAACAAGTTGAATAGCGGTTGTGTTTAACTGCTTGATTTTGTTCTACATGTTACCTAACGTACGGGAAGTCAGTTTGATTGGTAAGCAGATTAACATACCTTTTTCGCAAACATTCTCTTCCAAAGCAGCAACGGCTGTGCTTGTGCCTTGTATAGGAAGGCTATCAAACCTGTTGAGGGTACTAGACCATTATACTAACAATTGCACATTCCTCTAGTTGATTAAGCCAACGGTTTAGGCTATGTTTGAAGTGTGATTGAGCTGATTTTGTTTAATACCAACTTCCTCAGTGTTAATTGGATTAACCACTGTTAAACGATAAGTTTACTGCGGAGTTAATTAATTGAATAGGGATTGTAAATGACTTTCAGCAAAAATACAGTTGAATGAAACCAGAGATTTTTGAACCAAGCAATGAATTGGCTGACTTTGTTAAGTGCTACTGGACGTTAGAAAGTGCTAGGGAAGGTACACCCAAGAGAAATACCATTGTACCTGATGGAACCATGAAATTGATTTTTCATTATGGGGATACATACAAACATCACCAGCACAACGGAGAGAGTATCATCCTACCAAAATGCTTCTTAATTGGACAATTGACACAGCCTTATGTGGTAGAACCTTTGGGGGTTACTGGTTCTTTTGTGGTACGGTTTCACCCAAATGGCTTTTTGCCTTTCTCAACCATACCCATAAAAGAAATGGAAAACACCGCTGTTCCGTTGGATAAATTATTTGGATCAGAAGGAACAATAATTGGAGAACAGGTATTGAATGCAAATTCCACTGCTGAAAGAATACATGTTATAGAAACCTTTTTATTAAAGCGGTTGACAGAGAAACATACCATTGACCATGTGGTAAAATCAACGGTTGAAACCATTTTACAGGCCAATGGACAGTTTTCTGTAAATGATCATTCACTGCAAAACAATATTAACCGCAGGCAATTAACGCGGAAATTTTCGTCAGCAATTGGTTTAAGTCCCAAGCAACTTTCTAAAACAGTAAGGATACAAACGGCCCTAAAAAAATTGGTTGCTAAAGAAGTTACCAGCCTTACCGATTTGGCTCATGAAAACGAGTATTTTGACCAAGCCCATTTTATTAAAGATTTTAAGGAGTTTACCGGATTAACACCGAAGGAGTTTTATGGAGACGATTTAAAGATGTCGTTGATTTTTGATAGCAACGGTTAGCGTTGTCCCATTTTTACAATTTTACCTTTTTTAGCTGTGATACTTTTGTGATGCAATATTGCAAAACAATAAATCATAATTAAACAATGGCAAATGTAAATCCAGTTGGTTGGTTCGATATTCATGTATCAAACCTAAACAGAGCAAAAAAATTTTATGAAACAGTATTCAATCTACAACTTACCGATTTACCGATTGAATGGGGCAAGCAATCACTTTTTCCATTTAGTCCTGAAAGCCCAAATATTTCGGGTGCATTGGTAGAAAAAGCAGACATGGCCGCTAACGGAAACAACACCGTGGTGTACTTTGAAACAGAAGATTGCACGGCAGAAGAGGGCAGGGTTGAGCAAGCAGGCGGAAAAATTGTACAACCTAAAATGCAGATTGGTGAGTTTGGTTTTGTATCCATTTTTATCGACTCAGAAGGCAATACCATCGGACTACATTCCCGAAAATAGTATTCAACGATGGCTTACAATATAGACCTTGTAAACAGAGTCAGGGAGTTTCTTGCTCAAGTTCCTCAAATAGAGGTTGATGAGAAAGAGATGTTTGCGGTTTTGAATTTTATGGTAAACGGTAAAACGTGTATTTGTGTAAGTGGTGAAAATTTAATGCTGCGTTTTGACCCAAAGTTACAAGAAGAGCTTTCGGAACGAACTGGTTATGAAACCATGCTGATGAAAGGAAAAGAATATAAAGGGTACTGTTACATCAATCCAGAAGGATACAAAGCAAGAATAGACTTTGAATATTTCATCAACTTGTGCCTTGACTATAACAAAGTTTCAAAGCTATCTAAGAAAAAAACAGCGAATCGTTAACAACAGTTTTGTACAGTCAGCCTTGTTTTCTTTGGCTTTATTTGCCAAAGAAAGCAGGGCTAATCTTTTTTACGAGCTTGTGCTTGATTTTGTTTATTGTTAAAGGGCAACACGGTATGAGTTAAAACAACAATCCGCTTGCACGAAATACCGCTGAAATAATAAAGCAAAAAATATTAAATTTGAAAAACGCAATTGAGTAATGTTTTAAGTGATTACAACTTATTACTAAGGGTTTATCCACTTAAAATAAAACATCATGTGTAAATATTAGCCAAAAACTTAAAGTAAAATCCGGTGAAGATTGTATTCATAATATTAGGGGCAGTTGAATTGGTATTAATCGCTTGTATTGTGACTAAACGAATCCGAAATGTGAAGTAAGGTAAATAAATGCTTTTTAGAAATGCCCTCCTAGTTGAATATGCATCCATTAAAATTAACTGCAATAATGATCATCTTCTGCGCACTAACGATTTTAACGCAAATAGGAGGTGTGGTTTATTTACTTTCCAGACTAACCTATCAATTCATTGGTAAATGGACAACAAGGGTTTTTCTTGCCTTTTTTTATAAGGTTACTTCTTTTATTATTCTTTACGGAGTAGCCACTTTTTTAATAGTACCAATCATTGCCAAACCATTGGGGCGGGTACCACTTCCATTCACACGTACCAACCATCTAAAGCCATTAACAGTACTTACCTGTTTGCTCAATCGCAATTACGTTACACCTGAACTTAGGCAGGTTGCTTTTGAAGTAGCCAAGCAAATGAATGACAGTTTTCTCGGCACTACAGTAAACTATTTAGATGCAAACTTTCCCTTTGTAAAAAACTTTCCCCTTATTCCGCATCTTAGCCATAATGATGGTAAAAAGCTTGATTTATCATTTTGCTACCTAAGTTCAATTACTGGTAAATCAACCAATGCATGTCCTTCATTTATTGGATATGGAATTTGCGAGGATCCATTGCCTAACGAGCAAAGCACAGCAAATTTTTGTGCAGAAAAAGGATACTGGCAGTATGGATTTTTAACAAAAGTAGTTCCTCAAAAGAATAAAAAGGTGTTTAAATTAGACAACGATAGAACGAGGGTGTTGGTCAGTTTATTTGCCTCGAAATCAGCTATCGGTAAGGTGTTTATTGAGCCCCATTTAAAGTTGCGTTTAAAACTGACTTCTGAAAAGATTCGTTTTCACGGCTGCCAAGCTGTAAGGCATGACGACCACATCCATGTTCAGTTGCAATAAAAAAAGGCTGACTTAAATTCAATCGCAACTTTAAAATGGTATCGCTATTTTCAATTATTCCCAGTTTAGAAACTTACTAAACAAATGCACAACAAAGAAGTAATAATGCGAAACTATTAATACTTAATAAAAAGTGGGTTGATTAAGCTCTAAAGCAGATGCTGCTGAATAGTGGCATACATGCGTATCAGTTTGTTTTTGGTAATGTGTTTTTGAATCGAACTGTGCCCTAATATCAGGCCTTGTTCCGTTGATTTTGTGATAAAACACTTATTATAAGAATGTGCACTCAAATTATGCTGATTCAATAAAGCAACCAAATCTTTGTCTAAATAACCATTATCAAATTTGATAAGGGACTGCAGGCTGAGCACCTCATTGGGGCTAATGGTAAATCCTGAACCTGCAAAAATTTCGTTAAACGTTTGAGTGAAAAACAATTTACGTTCTTTAGCAACAGCAATCACATTATGCAGGTGATTGTGCAATACCTTTTTTTCAATGAATTGATTCAACACAAACTGGATGGAGGGGGCCACAAAACGGTGTGAATGTTTCAGCATAAGCTCCAATGGTAGTTTTAACTGATGTGGCACTATCATGTAACCTATTCTTAAGGAAGGATGCAGAATGCGGTTGAACGTACCCAGATAAATGGTTTTTTGTTTCTTGTCCAAACTAAACAAAGAGGGCAACGGATTGTCCCAGTTGTTGAGTTCATGCTCATAGTCATTCTCTATAATAAAGGCATTTTTTTCAGCTGCAAAAGCCAATAGCTCTAGTCGCCTGTCTATGGGCATTTTTAAGCCGGATGGGTAGTGACAAGAAGGTGTTACATGAATTAACTTAGGTTTGCTTTTAGTCTTTTTCATCAAATCAACCCGAATGCCTTTTTTATCCAGTGGTATCCCAACAATATTGGCCATTAAGCCTTTAAATACGGCATGTACATTGGGGAAAGTTGGGTTTTCCAAACACATGGTTTCACCTGGATTTAGCAACATGGTACCCAATAAATACAAGGATTGCAATGAGCCGGAAACAATAAACACCTGACTTGGGTCACAGTTGATATTGCGTGTAAGGGTTAAATAGTTTGCAATGTTCAATTTTAGTTTTTCCATGCCCGAAGAAGGAGAGTAGGCCAAATTAGAAAACTTAATTTCCTTCCAGTACATGTTGGTAAGGTTTTTCCAGTGGGAAACGGGGAAAATATCCAAGGGAGGTAACCCTGGACTAAATGCCAGATTCTCGCGGCTATTGGAAACATTAAAATTACTCAGCTTTAAAAAAGATTTTCCAATTTCAGAAAGTTGTTTGTCGTTGGTTTCATTTTCTATACCAGCAACAGCTTGTTTTTCCTCTTTCGGTTTAACTTGATAGCCTGAATTTGGGAGTGCAACAATAAGCCCATCCAGTATCAGAATATCATAAGCCCGTAAAACAGTACTTCTTGAAACGCCTAAAGCTTCAGCCAATTTTCTTGTGGGTGGAAGCACCGCGTTTTGTGGAACTTCCGTTTTAATAATCATCTTTGACAAGAGCTTGTAAAGATGAACATACAATTTATCGGCCTTTGTTATGGTTGATTTGGAGCTGCTTTTATGGTATTCATCAACAATTTTTTTTAAAAGGATGGGCATGATTGGTATTTTAATATTTAAATAATTGGTATGCCAAATATAACGATTACCCCCATTACTTTGAATGAAATATCAAAGAAATCGATCACTCAAAGAATTAATATCCTATGAAAAAAAATTTGTTCCTGTTTCTTTTAGCCTGTTTACTTGGTGCAAACGTGCATGCACAATTAATTATTAATGAAGTATTGTACGACCCATCAAACATCGGATTACAAGGCGATGCGAATGGAGATGGTGTTTACAGCCAGACACAAGATGAATTTATAGAATTTGTAAATATTGGCACCAGTAGTTTAAATCTAAGCGGCTACCAAATTTGGGATGACACGGTGGTGGGCTCTATGGTTTATGTGATACCGAACGGAACAGTTATTCAGCCCGGAAGGGCATTGGTTGTTTTTGGCGGAAGTACACCTGTTGGGTTGTTTGGAGGAGCAACCGTATTAGCCGACACGGGTGTTTCAGGATTAAGCCTTGCCAATCAAGGAGAAAAAATTGCCATTAGAGACAATACCGGTAAAACCATTTTAACCTTTGATTCGGATGCCTTGTCGAATAATCCTGATGAATCATATACCCGAAACCCAGATCTTACTGGAGGATTTGTGCAACATACTATCATCAACACCTCAAAGTTTACACCGGGAAGAAAAGTAGATGGGAGTAGTTTCGTAACGTTATTATCCAAGCAAATTACTTTTAAGGTAGATTTAAATAAATACACGGGTAGTTTTGATAGTGTGTTTGTTTCAGGCAATTTTAATCAATGGTGTAACAATTGCAATCCCATGCTTGATGTAAACAAGGACGGATTATGGGAGGTAAGTGTACCCATTTTTGAAGATACGATTGACTATTTGTTTAGGGTAAAATCTGCAAGCACCGCAAAGCAAGAACAATTTACAACAGTAAGTTCTTGCACCAGGTTATCTGGCGGAAGTATCTACCGCAATGCCATTATTAAAACAGACAGTATATTAAAAACCGCATGTTTTGAATCATGCACACGCTGCGCCAGTGATTTATCGCTTAAAGGAGTTACTGATTTTATCACCCCGGCAAAAGGCTCATCAGGGAAGTCCATTTATTTGGTAGCTGATTCAAACATTTCCAATTTAAGCATATATGGTTTGGGTATTGCCAACAATGGTGGTGGTACCAATGGCCAGGAATACCGTTTCCCTAATATTTCAGTAAGCAAAGGCAGCCAAATTTTAGTGGCTCGGGATTCTGCCGGATTAGCTGCTTACATGAACACTTGTTGGTCTAACTTTAATGTGGTATTGCTTGATACTAATGGGGTGATTAATCAAAACGGTAATGATGCGGTAGAGCTTTTTAATGTGGGAGAAGTAACTGAAACATTTGGCGATGCAAACCAAAATGGTACTGGACAGCCTTGGGAATATACAGGCTCATGGGCTTTTAAAAACAATGTGGGTACTTGGATTTATGGACGCATAAATTGCACAGATAGCACCACCACCATATTTGATTCAGATTGTGTATTCCCGATTTGTAGTGCTATAAAAGTAACTTCAATTGTGGTAAATGGAGAAGGAAATGTTTCTTCCATTACCCAAAATGGAGGAACGCTTAAAATGCTTACCACGGTTTTACCTGCTAACGCCTACAATAAACAAGTAAACTGGTCAGTAAATGATGAAAACATAGCCATTATCAACAACGATGGCGTATTAACAGGAATTTCAGATGGTACCGTCATTGTAAAAGCAACTGCCAAAGATGGAAGCGGCATAGAGGGAACCCAAAGCATCACCATTAGCGGACAAAAAACCAAAGTAAGCTCCATTGAGGTGAACTCAGAAGGCAATGTTTCTGTTATTAACACCAAAGGAGGGACTCTTAAAATGCTTGAAACCGTACTGCCAGTTGATGCGTTGAATAAAGAGGTGAGTTGGTCAACCAATGATACAACCATAGCAACCATAAGCAGCACAGGCATACTCACGGCAGTTTCAAATGGAGTGGTTATTGTAAAGGCTACTGCAAAAGATGCCAGTGGTGTTGAAGGCACCAAAAGTATTACCATTACGGGGCAACTGATAAAAGTAACCTCTATTGTGGTAAACGGGCAAGGTAATGTTTCCATCATTACACAAAATGCGGGCTCATTGCAAATGTTGGCTGTTGTGCTACCAAATAATGCAGATACCAAAGAAGTTACTTGGTCAGTTAATGATGAAGACATTGCAAGTATCACGGCAGGTGGTTTGTTAACCGCATTGGCAAATGGAACAGTTATCGTAAAGGCCACGGCTAAAGATACCAGTGGAGTAGAAGGCACAAAAAGCATCACCATCAGCGGCCAAACCAATGGTTTAAGTAACATACAAAAAACAGTCATCAAGCTATATCCCAACCCTGTTGAAAACACACTTTATATTCAGTCGGACCACGAGGTAAGCGTTTATAACCTTTATTCGATTTATGGAAAGTTAATAGAAACAGGTGCTTTTCAATCCAATCAAAAAGATTTTACTGCGTTGGAAGCTGGGGTTTACGTGTTGGATGTTAAAATAAATGAGCAGTGGGTAAGGTATAAAATCATCAAAAAATAACGCCAGAAATGAATAAACACATGAATACAAAAGTCATTTATTTGATAGTGATTTGTTTTCTTTTTACCATGGGAGGATGCAAAACCGAAGATGTTAAACCCATTGTTGTTCCTGATTTGGGGGGCTTGGTGAGCTTATCCATAAATACCAATACCATTGCGGAAGCAGGAGGAGCTGCTGAGTTAACGGCAACATTATCAAAAGTTTCAAGCAATAACATTGAAGTGAAGTTATCTTATGCTGGGAAAGCAACACTAAATACAGATTACAGTTCAAACATTACCTTGATTATTCCTGCGGGTAGTCTTTCTAATGCCACCACCATATTGGCCATTCAGGATACCATAAAAGAAGGGGCTGAAGACATTGCCATAGCCATTGATACGGTATTGGGCGGAGGGGAAGATGGGGTTCAGGTGATTGGGCTTAGTATAGAAGATGATGATGCACCAGCAACTGCTAACTTAATACTGAATGAAATTTTGTACGACCCATCCAACACTGCATTGGAAGGAGATGCCAACAAAGATGGAGTATATGCCCAAGCACAGGATGAGTTTATTGAGTTAATCAACAATTCATCAAAACCAGTTGATTTGAGTGGGTTTAAAATATTTGATGCAGGAGGTTTAGCCTCTAATTCCCCGAACCATTTAATTCCGCCCGGAACAATTATTCAGCCCCAAAAGGCACTGGTTATTTTTGGTGGTGGAAATCCAACAGGTACTTTTGGTGGTGCAACGGTACAAAAATCAACTTCAGGAGATTTGAACTTGAATAACGCAGGTGATGTATTAACGATAAAAGATACAGCCGATAATGTGATTTTAAGCTACGACATCACACCATTGTCTGATAATCCAAATGAGTCCTACTCACGAAATCCTGATTTAATTGGAGACTTCATTCAACATACCCAAGTTCCATCTACCCTTAAGTTTTCACCTGGTACAAAAACAAATGGTAGTCCATTTTAACTGATATTTAAAAGCCTATGCTCTACCTAGGACTGCTGATTTCAATTGTGTTTATAGCCATTGTGGTGAAACTATTGCTCAAGGATTTTTTTCCTCAAGCGGTATTACTAATTGCTGGAATAGCAATGTTGTTGGTGGCGAGTCTCATTAATAAAGGGCTTCCATCATCTGAAACAAGCAGTGGTATTGTGGTGTTGGATATTTTTGAATACATCAAATCATCATTTTCAAAAACAAATGCCAATGTGGGTTTAATGATTATGACCATTGGCGGATTTGTGGCCTATATGGATAAAATTGGGGCATCGGAAGCCTTGGTTAAAGTTGCTTTAAGGCCCCTAGCTTTCTTAAAAAACTACCCAAACCTTGCATCTGTAGCTGTTATTCCAATAGGGCAACTCATCTTTATTTGTGTGCCATCAGCAGCAGGTTTTGGGTTGCTGTTAATGGCCTCAGTATTTCCTATTTTAGTAAATTTAGGAGTAAGCAGGTTAGCAGCCGTTGCCATTATTACTGGATGCACCTCTTTTTGTATTGGCCCAGCTTCTGTAATTACAGCATCAGCCGTTCAAATTGGCCAGCTTGAAACAGTGCCTTATTTTATCAACCAACAAATACCCATTGCCATTGTGCTAAACCTGGTATTGATGGTATCCTACTTTTTTGTAAATAAATACTTTGATAAAAAGGATAAATTGAAACCTGTTGAAGTGAAGGTAAAGCCACCGTCAACGGTAGTAGCCCCTTCCATCTATGCCTTGTTGCCCGTGTTGCCTTTAATTTTATTGCTCACTTTTTCTGGCGTGTTTACCATATTTCCAATAAAACTAACCATTGAAACCACCACAGCCATGCTGTTGAGTTTGTTTGTTGGGATGTTGTTTGAATGGATTAGAACTAGAAATGTAAAATCGGTTTTCGCATCCTTTAAAGTATTTTTAGATGGCATGGGTGATATCTTTAAATCAGTGGTAACCCTGATTATTGTTGCTGAAATTTTCGCCAATGGACTAATTGCACTTGGGTTCATGGATGGGCTTATATCCATTTCGCAAGGTGTTGGATTAGGGGCCAAAGGCATTGGTATTTTGATGACGTTAATGATATTTTTTGCTGCAATACTAATGGGAAGTGGCAATGCAGCATTTTTCGCTTTTGGCCCACTAATTCCTAACGTGGCAAAACAATTTGGCGTTTCAAGCACCTCCATTTTATTACCAATGAATCTATCCGCTTCCATGGGACGGTCCATCAGCCCAATAGCAGGCGTGCTTATTGCCACAGCTCAAGTGGCAGGTGTACCTGTGATGGAAGTGGTGAAACGGAATTTGATTCCCATAGCTGCCGTATTACTCACCTTATTAATTTATCATTTTGGCTTATGCTTCTAATTAAAAATGCAACTGTTTATTCCCCGTTGCCTTTAGGGAAAAAAGATATACTTATCGGTGCTGGAAAAATTCTGGCCATTGAAGAGCATATCCCCAATCCCGATAACATGTTTAAGGTTTGGGATGCAACGGGAAAAATAGTAACCCCAGGTTTTATTGACCAACACATCCACATTATTGGTGCCGGAGGCAAGCATGGCTTTGGTTCAATGACACCCGAAATTACCTTGTCTGAGTTAATTGTCTGCGGTACAACAACGGTTGTAGGGCTATTGGGTACGGATGGTTCGGCAAGGAGCATTAAAAGTTTATTTGCGAAAACAAAATCATTAGAAAGCGAAGGCTTATCAGCCTATATGTTTACGGGTTATTATGGGCTTGATCCTGTTTACCTCACAGAATCAGTTCAGGAGGATATGATTTTTATTGAACCGGTTTTGGGTTGTAAAATTGCCATCACAGATATAAGGTCGTCTTACCCTACTGATTTGGAGTTACTACGCATTTTACGCCAAGTAAAAGTAGGAGGGATGCTTGCAAATAAAAAAGGTATTCTGCACCTGCATTTGGGCAACCTCAAATCAAAAATGGATGTGTTGTTTAAGTTGGTTGAAGAGCATGAATTTCCCATTGCCAATATTTCCCCTACACATGTGGGGCGAACAAAGGAACTTTTTGAACAGGCCATTGATTTTGCCAAATTGGGCGGGATGATTGATTTAACCACAGGAGCTTCAAAATATACCGACCCTTACAAAGCCGTTTTGTATGCCTTGGAAAAAGGGGTTTCTATCGATAAAATGACCTTTAGTAGTGATGGAAATGCGGGGCTTGATAAACTGGACGAACAAGGAAATTTGATTGGATTCAGGCGGGCCCCCATCAACCAAAACTACTTACAAGTAAAAGCACTCATTAATCATTCGGAAGTAAAAATTGAAGATGCCATAAAACTGATTACAGCAAACCCTGCAACCAACCTCGGCTTAAAAAACAAGGGAGTGATTAAAGTGGGTTGCGATGCAGATTTTTGTGCGTTGGACCCTGATTTTAATTTAACTGATGTATTTGCAAAAGGAAGACAGATGATGGAAAATACCCAAGTTATCGCAAAAGGCCACTTTGAATAAACTAGCTATGAAAAAACTTTTGTTTTTATTCCTCCTGTTTATGTTTTTGACACCTCTAGTGTTTGCCCAAAGTCCTATGTTAAACAAATACACATTTGGAGAAGGGTTTAAATTCACGGATAAAAATAATTCAACCTATACCATAACTGGGTACATGCAGCCTTCTTTAGAAATCAAGCAGTATGTATCCGACACACCTACAGATGCATACTTGCGATTTAGGATGCGAAGATTAAGGTTTAGGTTTGCGGGTAACCTGCCAAAATACAAATTGGAATACAGGCTTCAAACTGATTTTAGTGGAACACCTGAAATTGGTGATGAAGGCAATTTGGCACTTTTTGATGCCTGGTTGGCCTATAACCCTACTTCATTTTTGCAGATTAAGTTTGGACAAAGTGCTTCACCTACTGAAAATTTAGAACTGCTGATGACCTCCAACAGTTTACAATTGCCGGAAAGAAGCAGGCTTACTTCTGCATTTGCAGTGGCCAGGGAATTTGGTGTTTTTGTTTCGGGTGAATTTAGGGCCACCCGCGATTTTATCGTCAAACCAGCTTTGTCGCTTACCAATGGCGATGGACCCAATACGTTTAAGCGGGATGTGGGAGGGTTTAAATATGGAGGAAGGTTGGATATTTTAACCTTTGGAAAGTTTACCAATTTTGGCCAATTCAGGCAGGTGGACATGGTGAGGGAGTTGACACCAAAACTACTGATTGGTTTTACTTACAGCAACAATGTTGGCGTAAGCAGCAGGCGAGGGGAATCAAGCGGAACGATTATGTATCGAGACAGTGCAGGCAACGATGCCTTACCAAATTATACTAAATTAGGAGTGGATTTTTTATTTAAATACAAGGGCTTTAGCTTGCTTGGAGAGTTTGTTTATAGCAAGGCAAGTGTGCCATCCAATATCACAACCCGGGTAAGAAATGATGGAAGTACCACAAATGCTTTTCTGGTAAATGGGGTACAAAATGTAGAAGATTATATACAAGGAAGAATGATGTTGGGTAAAGGATATAATATTCAAGGCGGATATATTTTTAAAAACAGATTTTCTGTAGATGCACGATATACCTACTTGGATGCCAATACAAATTCTTTTTTAAACAACCCCACCTTTTACAATAGGCCTAAATATTACACATTAGGGTTATCCAAATATTTATCAAGAGGTTATGGGTTTAAAATACAAGCGTCAGTTACGTATGTAGAATTGGGTGCTGGCAGCTTGGATGTGGTTGGCAAACCGATAACCAATAACGAGTGGATCACCAACATCATCACCACATTCACTTTTTAATGATGAGAAAAGTAGGAGTCATATTCATTGCATTGTTATCATTGGGTTTTATCCAAGACTTTAATCCGCAGTCAAAGGAGATAACGGCAACGTTTTTTCCTGAAATGGATATTGACATCAATACGCCTGCATTTAAAAAGAGCAAAGGGTTTACCAATTACGAAGAGCTGATTGCTTTTTTAAACACCCTACAACAAAAACACCCTTCCATCATGAGCATCCGCTATATTGGTGAAAGCCAAAAGGGAAAGGCTATTCCACTGGTAACATTGGCTAAAAATAGCGGAGAAAAAAAGTTAAAGGTATGGTTTCAAGGGGGCTTACATGGTGATGAAATGGCCAGCACAGAGGGCATGTTGTATTTGTTGGATAAGCTATTATCGGATTCCAATTACAGCTACTTATTAAACAGGTTAGAAATAGCCATTGTTCCCATGGCAAATATTGACGGCTATGAAAATGAAAACAGGTACGTAGCAAACGGTCTTGATTTAAACCGCGACCAAACAAAATTAATCATTAAAGAAAGTGTTGTGTTGAAACAAGCATTTAGTGACTATAACGCAGATGTAGCGGTTGACTTTCATGAGTTCAGGCCTTACAGAAAAGAGTTCACACAATTTAGCACTTACGGCATTACAGCAAGGCATGATGTGATGTTTATGAGTTCAGGAAATTTAAATGTTCCTGAAAAATTGAGGAAATACACCAACCAAAAGTTTGTTAAAAATGCCGAATTGGCTTTGGACAAAGTGGGCTTAACCCATCGCGAATACCTCACCTCCGAAAAGGTAATGGGTGATATTCATTTTAATCAAGGTTCCAACAATGCCAGGTCAAGCTCAACATCATATGCATTGGCCAATACCATATCAAGTTTAATTGAAGTGCGGGGAGTGGGCTTGGGCAGAACCTCTTTTAAACGCAGAATATTTACCACGTTTATGGTTGGTGTTTCTTACTTAACCTCAGCCTACCAAAATGTAGATGAAGTAAAAGACGTGTTAAAGTCAGCCACTGCTTGCAATGCACTGGCTGTAGTAACAAGTCGCAAGGAAGTATCAACCCAGCCCTTAACAGTTATTGATTTGGAAACCGCAAAAGAAATAACTATTGATATAGAAATACACAACGCCTCAAATTCTATGGCTATATTAACTAGAACTCGGCCAACAGCTTATTTAATTGATGCTGGCCAAACTGCGCTCATAGAAAAACTTCACACCCTTGGAATAACAACCGAAGTGTTAAACGCAAACACCACCATTGAGGTAGAAGGTTATACCGTTAAAGAATATGAACGTGCTGCTGAGAAAGAAGAAGGTGTGTTTCAACAAAAAGTAAAAGCGGAGGTAAGCACCCAATCAACTACCCTTTTAAAAGGCACTTATGTAGTTGATATGAACCAGGAAAATGCAAACCTGGCCATTGAAGTGTTAGAACCCGAAGCTCCCAATAGTTTTGTAACTTTTGGCATTTTGCCAACCCATAAAAATGCTGTTTTACCCATTTATAGATACTTGAAAAATGAAAAATTATACTAACATAAAAGCCGTTGTTTTGGGGTTGATTTTATGCAGTAACATAAACCTGCAAGCCCAAGTAACAAATTCAACAGTTGATCCTGTTTTTGAAATGGGGCAAGGGCTGCAGTTTAAATTTAACAATGGCGATTACCAAGTTAAAATTGGTGGCATGATTCAACCCCAAATTGGATTTAGAAAAGATAGCACAGCCGATGCCAAGTATTACTTAAATTCAAAACGTAGCTTTTTTAATGTAAGTGGTAAAGCCACTAAAGAAAAAATAACCTTTTTGTTTCAAACCGACTTTAGTTTGGCAAATCCTTTATTAGATGGTTGGGTTTGCTACAAACCCAGTAAGTATTTGGGTTTTACGGTAGGGCAACAACTGGCGTTTTCAAATAACCGTGAAATGGCCATTATGGAAACCCAATTTCAATTTATTGACAGGAGTTTATTGAGTACCCAGTTTAGTTCGACAGGCCGGGAGTTTGGACTTTTTATTGAATCAAACTTTAATTTAGGAAAGGTGTTGATAGCACCAAAAGCTTCAATAACCTCTGGCGATGGCAGAAACTCTTTTGGAACGGGCAGCACGGATTACGACTTGGGTGGCGTTAAATATGGTGGTAGAATTGATATTTATCCATTTGGCAATTTTACAGCAGGAAACGATCAGCTAATTGCAGATGTTAAACATGAACCAACGCCTAAATTGGTTTTGGGAGCAGCAGGCAGTTATAACAGCGGTGCTAGTCATTTTAACGGAGAAGGTCACGGTGACTTTTTGTTATATGACGGGTCAGGGAAAAACAAATTACCCGATTACAGAAAATTGTATTACGATGTGTTGTTTAAGTTCAAAGGATTTTCTTTCCTAGTTGAGTATGTTATAGCAACAGCTAAAGTTAGAGAAGGTACTTTTTATGATGTGCCAGGTTTAAATCGGGTAAAAACTACAGAAATCAGTGAGTTGTTGGCTTTAGGCACCGGATTTAATGCTCAGGCTGGTTACGTATTTTATAAACAGTATGGTGTAGACTTTCGTTATGCTACAATTAGTAGGGAGTTTACATCCAATGCCAATTCAATTATTAAAGACCAGCATGAAGTTACCTATGGATTAACGAAATATGTGCATGAAAATAACCTCAAAATTAGTGCATTAATAACGCGCTTAAATGTGGGTTCTACATCTTCATTATTAGGTACATTTTACGTTCAACTTATTTTTTAATTCTTAAATCATACCTCAATCCGTCAATAAGCAGCTACCCAACACTATGGCCAAATTACTCAAGGGAATGTTTCGTCACCTTACATTTTATGTGCTTATTGCAATCGTATATGGAATTATGGTAGGCCATTTCCAACCTGATTTTGGGTTAAAGTTGGAATTTATTGGAAGCACGTTTATTCAAATCATTAAACTATTCATCCCGCCCATCATTTTCTTTACCATTGTGTTAGGCATAAGCTACATGGGCGATTTAAAAAAGGTGGGAAGAATAGGATTAAAAGCCTTAATCTATTTTGAAATCATATCCACCTTTTCCTTGGCTATTGGTATAGCAGTGGCTTTAATCCTAAAGCCGGGAAGCATTGACCGGACTAAAGTTCCAATTGGTGATGTTTCTAAATTCACCCAACAGGGCAAAGCACCATTTAGTTGGCTTCAGTTTATCCAATCAAACCTCACCATCCAAATATTATTGGTGGCCATATTGGTAGGTATCTTATTGAATTTATATACCAGAAAAGAACCCATCGTTAAAGTTTTTACATACACCTCCAAAAAAGTGTTTTTACTACTAAAATATGTGATGTATTTAGCTCCCTTAGCGGCTTTCGGTGCAATGGCTTTTACGGTCGCCAAATTTGGCTTACACACCTTGCTTCCTTTGGGGAAATTACTCATGAGTGTTTATATTACCATGGGCATCTTTATTTTTTTAGTGCTCGGAGCTATCATGAAATATTATGGTTTGAGTAATATCAAATTTCTCAAATACATTAAAGAGGAAATTTTAGTGGTATTGGGTACTTCTTCATCAGAAACAGCTTTGCCAAGCATTATGCAAAAATTAGAGAAAGCGGGTTGCAGCAAACCCATCGTTGGTTTGGTAATACCTGTTGGTTACTCCTTTAATTTAGATGGTACTTCCATCTACCTGTCTATGGCAACTATTTTTCTTGCGCAAATCTATAATGTGCCTTTAAGTTTTGGCGAAATTGTATTGATGTTGGGCATTCTGATGATTACATCTAAAGGAGCTGCTGGAGTTACTGGAAGTGGTTTTGTGGTACTTGCATCTACATTAGCTTCAATGGATTCTATTCCACTTGAAGGGCTTGGCTTTTTATGGGGTGTAGATAAGTTTATGAGTGAAGGAAGGTCGATTACCAACCTGATTGGTAATGCCATAGCGACTATTGTAATTGCCAAAAATGAAAAAGAGTTTGATTTGGATCAATTTAATAAAGCCGTAAATGCATAAAAAAACGACCAGCTTTTTAGGCCAGTCGTTTCTTCTTTTAAAATGTGTTTGTTACTCTTAATTAGCTTTAATAATCCTTTTGGTAATCACCGCATCACCTTGGTAAATTCTGATAAAGTAAACCCCATTCAACAAGTTTTTGGCATCTAATTGAACATTGTTACTGTTCACGTTTTCACTTAAAACCACCTTGCCCATCATGTCAACAATTTCAGCACGGCTAATGGTGCTATTGGTGGTAACTTTAATAAACTCGTTAAATGGATTCGGATTTAAATCAGCCTCCGCTTTGGTATTTTGCACCGAAATAACAGGAGAGTAGGTGGTTTTTCCGTCAAAGTCAATTTGCTTAAGGCGGTAAAATGCGTCTTCTGCATTGTCATGATTAAAGCTATAATCACGCGTGGTATTTGAATTGCCCGCACCCTTCACAAAGCCGATATTTTCAAAATCAACCCCATCAGTACTTCTTTCAATTTCAAACCCACTGTTGTTCATCTCTGAAGAGGTACTCCAAGTAAGTATGGTAGATTTGGCTTTAATCGTTGCATCAAATGCGGTTAACTTTACAGGCAATGGCCCTTGTGCCCAAGTATTAGAAACACGAATGCCATCAACAATACCTGCCATAGTGCCAACAGTACCTTGCCTAATAAATACAGCGTTAAACAAAGCTAAATCAGCAGTTGCAATATCGGTTGAGGTTAAAGTAGGAGTACTTGGCTCAGTACTTGGAATTCCCGAAGTAAATACATAAGTAAAAATGGTATCATTTACTGTTGCATCAAATTTATATTTTAACACAACAAGCACGGTTGAATCTATTGGATAATCAAGGGTAGAATAGACTGGAGCAGCAGAGGAGCCCTTGTTTAAGCCTATTTTATAGGTATTTGCTACTGAACCATCTCTAATATAAAGCCTACCCCTAAATGAGGTAATAGCAGCAGTATCCATAATACCAAAGAAATAATCACCAGTGGTGCCACCGCTAGCTGTAATTCTGAGCAAGAAAGAAGTGTAAACACTTCCAGAGTTGTAGATTATAGTTGATCTATTCGCATCTTCCCTGCTTGTTGAAGCAAATGAAAATCCAGCAGAACCACCGGTACCAGAAGAAGCGTACCCAGTATAATTTAATGAAGTACCTCTATAAGTAATTGGTCCACCGCTACCACTGTGTCTTCTCCAAACAGAACCTCCAAATGATGGATTTGTTAGCGTATCAGCAGCAGTTCCTGTAATGGTGCCATAAGCAAAGTTTTCAATCGTGGTTTGTCCAAACACATGGCACGATAACAAGATAACGATTGAATGTAAAAGTATTCTTTTCATAATTTATTTGGTTTTTGTATTTGTTTAGTTGTTTAATTTATTGGTAAAGAAAGGAAGCTGCTGCGGATGATGTTCCAACAAAATCATGCCCTACATTTTTTAAGGAGTAATACTTCCAGTTAAATGGACTGCCATTTTTGGTGGCTCCAGCCCTTGATTGGGTGTAAAAATATTGCGCCCGTTCCAGCCTGTTCAATCCTTGTTTATCTACAATTTCATTATGCCTAAGGTCGCTCGAATTGGGGTCAATGTCTTGGTCTCCAACTATGACAAAAACTTTTTTATTAAAAAGGTTATTGTAACTACTCAACTCAACTGGACTCTTTTTTGTGCCATAAGGGAAGTCAATGGTATTATCAAACATGGTATACCAACCTGAAGAAGCAGTTACTAATCTATTTATTTTGGCAAGCGGTTTAAAAAGCAACAACCGATGCACAAACTGCCCTCCGGCTGAATGTCCAAAAACATCAAATGTGGGTAATGAGCTGCCTATTTTGGTTTTCATAAAATTAAAAATAGGTTCAACTACAGAATACGTCCAACTACTTTCTGCATTCAATGTGGTTGAAGAAGGATTATCCCCATCCACAAACACATTACCTAAATTATAGCTATCGGCAGTTGGATAATATTGGTCGCTAAATTCTGGTGCAATAATTATAAAGCCCAGTTTATTGGCATTGGCAATCATCACATCCCTGCTGTAAGTGGCATTACGGTCAGTTCCATGAAACACAAATAAAATAGGAGTTAAGCTGGTTGAATTAGCAGGGATGTGGTAAAATACCCTGATGGGCTTGTCTTGCAAAGGAACATAATCTGTGTACAACAAGTCTGCAGTCCCCTTCATCTTAGCAGGCTCGGCAGGGGTTTCTGTTGGAACAATCGTTTGCGGTTCCTCATCTTCCTTACATGAAAAAACACAAGTAGACACGAGTAATGTAAGCAATATGGAAATCAGGACTATTCTCCTATTCATCCTGTAAAATTAGCAGTTTAGTCGTTTTTAAAGAACATACCAATAAAAAATAAATTTGCATACCAAATAAACGTCTGGAGTACGGTCTGTATCTTAATGAAGAGCTGCTTTATGGGAGATTTTCTTGATACAAGTTATTTTTATGACTAATTAATAGGCTTTAAAGACGATGGTGGTTTTAGTTGAAACCATAATTGATTTATTTATAAAATAATTTTATGCATAATATATTGAACATAAATAAAAACTTATGATTAAGAGTCTACACTTTTGCAGTGTTAAAAAATGGCACATGAAAAAAAGCATTCTTAAAATTACTGCCCTGGCACTCACCCTTCAAGTAATCGGGGCTTGCAATTCAGGTACAAATGAACAGGCCAATAAAGGCCAAACATCAGTTGCACCTCCTTTTAGAGGTAGGCATGTGATGACAAAAGCCGAACAAGATTCATTAACCCCTGAACAAGTTTTACAAGAGTTTAAAGAGGGCAACGAACGTTTTAATAATGGCAACGTAACCCAACGCGAGCATTCAGAAGAAATCAGAAAAGCAGCCACAGGAGGTCAATTTCCCAAAGCTATGGTGTTGAGTTGTTTAGATAGCCGAGTACCCGTAGAAGATGTATTTGACCAAGGCATAGGTGATGTGTTTGTTGGTAGGGTTGCAGGCAATTTTGTAAATACCGACTTACTAGGAAGCATGGAATTTGCTTGCAAGGTAGCCGGTGCAAAACTAATTTTAGTGATGGGGCATCAGCACTGTGGAGCTGTTAAAGGTGCCATAGATGATGTACACTTGGGGAACATTACTTCCATGTTAGCAAACATTAAACCTGCTGTAGCCATGAGCCAAAATTTTGAAGGCGAAAAATCGTCAACAAATGAAGCCTATGTTAAATTCGTAGCACAAAACAACATCCGCAATACCATTGCCCAAATTAGGAGCAAAAGCGAAATACTGAACACGATGGAAAAAAATGGAGAGATAAAAATAGTGGGTGCTTTTTATACCTTACGCACTGGTAAATTAGAATTTATCGATTAATACACCTCAACAAACAATCTAACAACATGAACTTTAACTTACTCATAGAAAACCTAACCAATCCAGCCCTGTTGTTTTTTGTGCTGGGCATTATTGCAGTTTACCTAAAAAGCGATTTAGAAATCCCGCCCAATTCATCCAAGTTTATTTCACTTTATTTGTTGTTTTCTATTGGCTTTAAAGGTGGACAAGAACTATCCCACGAGGCATTTACCACTGAAATAGGCTGGTCCATGTTGTTTGGTATTGGCATCTCTTCGCTCATTCCTGCTTACACATTCTTCATTTTAAAAAGAAAGTTAAGTGTGTATGATGCAGGCGCAATAGCTGCGGCTTATGGTTCTGTGAGCGCGGTAACTTTTGTAACTGCTGTTTCTTATTTAGAATCTCAGCAATTAAGCCTGCATGGGCACATGGTGGCCATCATGGCCTTAATGGAATCACCTGCCATTATTATTGGTTTGGTATTGATTTCTATATTCAATAAAGAAGATGCAACCACAAATATTAAGATACCTTCAGTAATTAAACATTCACTAACCAATGGCAGTGTGTTATTAATATTAGGTAGTTTAGCCATAGGCTTTTTAGCCAATGCCAAACAAGCCGAAGGAATCAAGCCATTTACCAACGATTTGTTTAAAGGGTTTTTGGCTATTTTCTTGCTGGATATGGGCATTACAAGTGGGCGTAAACTCAAATCGTTTTTCTCATTTGGGGTGTTTCCATTTGCTTTTGCGTTATTCATTCCATTGCTTAATGGTTGTATTTTTGCGGTACTCAGCTCATTTGTTACTGCCGACATTACCAACAGGTTTATCTTCGCTGTTTTAGCAGCAAGTGCTTCATACATTGCTGTTCCGGCAGCCATGAAAATAACAGTACCCCAAGCCAATCCCGGACTTTATTTGCCTATGGCACTTGCAGTAACCTTCCCAGTAAACATTACCATTGGCATGCCACTGTACTTTTTAATTGTGCAACATTTTTAGCATATTCAAGAACCGCTGGTCAGTAAACATACATTCATAAAAAAAATATAATTTGCCAGCATGGTACGAGTACTATTTGTTTGTTTAGGAAACATTTGCCGATCGCCCCTGGCAGAAGGGGTGTTTTTAAAACAAGTGCAAGCACTTGAACTTGATCAGCAATTTCAGGCCGATTCAGCAGGAACAGCCTCTTACCATATTGGCAGCCTTGCCGATAAAAGAAGCATACAAGTGGCCAAAGCGCATGGCATAAACTTAACCCATCGGGCCAGGGCATTTGTAGCTGATGATTTTAATCGCTTTGATTTTATTGTGGCCATGGATAAACAGAATGAGGCCGATATATTGCGTCTTGCGCCAAAAACAGGAGGCGCAAAAGTGGTGTTAATGCGGGATTACGACCCTAAACAACAAGGAGGCGAAGTGCCAGACCCATACTATGGAGAGATAAAAGACTTTGAAGAAGTACTTGAAATATTGGATAGGAGCTGCACCATTTTTTTAGCCACCTTATTGGCCATAAAAGCTCGAGGGACTATTTAAACGGATTTGTTTAATTTTACTATATTCGAATAACCAATACCTGAGCCTTAGGTGATGAGCAACGATACAAACAAGCCCAATCCGGAAAATCCGGAAACCTTTTTAGAGATTAAATTAACCAAACCCAAAGAAGTAGCTGCTGGTATTCCTGCGGTGGTGTCATCAGTTAAACACGTGTTTAGCGAAATGGGTCCTGTACGTGGTTTAAAAGCCTTGGCTAAACTCAACCAAAAAGATGGATTTGATTGTCCGGGCTGTGCCTGGCCTGACCCTGACGATGAACGCTCACCCATTGCAGAGTATTGCGAAAATGGTGCAAAAGCCATAGCAGAAGAAGCAACCACCAAAGCGCTTTGGGCTGATTTTTTTGCTAAAAATAGTGTAGAAGAACTATCCCGTTTAAACGATTACGAAATAGGGAAAAAAGGGCGTGTGGCTGAACCCATGTATTTGCCCAAAGGAGCTACACATTACCAACCCATCAGTTGGCAAAATGCTTTTAAGCTAATGGCAAAGCACTTGAATAGCTTACCTACGCCTGATGATGCCATTTTTTACACATCAGGCAGAACCAGCAACGAAGCCGCATTTTTATACCAACTTTTTGTAAGAGAGTTTGGCACCAACAACCTGCCTGATTGCAGCAACATGTGCCATGAGAGCAGCGGGGTAGCCTTAAATGAATCGGTGGGTATTGGCAAAGGCTCTGTAACCCTTGAAGATTTTTACGAAGCCGAAGTGATTATTATACTGGGACAAAACCCAGGTACCAATCACCCGCGTATGCTCAGTGCCTTACAAAAAGCAAAAGCCAATGGCTGTAAAATAATTTCCGTAAACCCCTTGCGCGAAACAGGCTTAGTAGGCTTTAACAATCCGCAAAAAATTAATGGAGTACTCGGCATCAAAGCAGAACTCACCGATATTTTTTTACAAGTAAAAATCAATGGCGATTTGGCCTTGATTAAAGCCATTGAAAAAATACTCTGGGAAGCAGAACAACAACAACCCGGTAATATCTTCGATAAAGATTTTATCGCAAACCATACCGTTGGGTATGAGGAGTTATTGCTCACTTTTGATGCCTATTCACTAGAACAATTAAGTGAAGCATGTGGAATTTCAATTGACGATATTCAGAAAACAGCCGAGTTATTTAAACATAACAAAAAAATAATAGCTTGTTGGGCCATGGGCCTCACCCAACATAAAAATGCTGTTGATACCATTAAAGAAGTCGTAAACCTGCTCCTGTTAAAAGGCAGTATAGGTAAACCGGGAGCAGGTACATGTCCTGTTCGTGGCCACAGCAATGTACAAGGCGACCGCACCATGGGCATTTACGAAAAACCATCTAAAGCCTTTATTGATAAACTCAATGAAGTATTTAACATTAACGCTCCATACGCACATGGGCTTGATGTGGTAGATGCCATTAAAGCCATGTACCAACAAAAAGGTAAGGTGTTTATTGCCATGGGGGGTAATTTTTTATCAGCCACACCAGATACCATATACACAGCACAGGCTTTGCAAAATTGCAAACTAACGGTACACATCAGCACCAAACTTAACCGCAGTCATTTAATTGCAGGCGAAGAAGCCCTGATTTTACCAACTTTTGGCCGCAGTGATAAAGATGTAAATACCGCTGGCCAAGAACAGTTTATCAGTTGCGAAAACTCCATGGGTGTTGTGCAAATGAGCAAAGGCAACTTAACACCTGTTAGCAACCACTTGCTCAGTGAAAGCGTCATTGTGTGCAGGCTCGCTCAAGCCACTTTAGGAGGTAAAAGTCAAATAAACTGGGGCAAATATGAGTTACACTATGATAACATTCGCAATGACATTGAACGTACCATAAACGGATTTGCCAATTACAATGAGCGGGTGCGCAAGCCTGGAGGTTTTTACCTGCCCAATGGAGCAAGGGAGGGTAAGTTCAACACGTTTACAGGAAAAGCTACATTTAATGTGGCTCCTGTTCCTACCAACCAATTGGCTGAACAAGAATTAATGATGATGACCATAAGAACCCACGACCAGTTTAATACCACCATTTATGGCCTTGACGACCGCTACCGAGGTATTTACAATGAACGTAGGGTAATTTTAATGAACCAAAACGATATGCATAAACTGGGCATTCAGCAAGGAGATGTGGTGGATTTATACAATTACCATGATAACGTTGAACGTGTGGCCCGCAAGTTTATCGCAATTACCTACAATATTCCGCAACAATGCACCGCAACCTATTTTCCAGAAACCAATGTATTGGTACCCATCGGTTCAGTGGCAGAAAAAAGCAATACCCCAACAAGCAAGTACGTGGTTATTCAAGTACGAAAACATGTTGAATAAATGCTTGCTGTAACTATTGTTTTTTAAACTAAAAGCATATTATTCACTATGGTAATAGCTAAATCAACTCTTGAAAAAGACGGTTTTGTAATTATTAATAACAAATTACTTATACCATATATTTTTAAGGAAGCTTAGAATGAGCTGCACAGATATGATTAACATATGCGTTTAAAGGCCCTCATTTGCTAACACTTCACTAATCCCTACTAACGGCAGTAGCCTTGTCACGATAACCATCGGAATTGCATACTTTTTTCATCAGGGGAGAAAAGTATTTGGGGAGCGGGGCGAAGCCCCTAAAAAACATTGGCTGTCTCGAAATTTAGAATACTGTTTCAGCTTGCTGTTAACATTACTCTATTACTACTCCAACTCATAAACCGTAAGTATACTGGTTCTTTTTGCCCAATTATTAATATTAAAATAATCGGTTACAAACAGAGGATAGGATTGGTGAATTCTTTTTAACTGATATGGACCGACTTTTTGTCCCTCCATGGTAGAGTTAAAACTCAACCACACGGCAGGCAGCTGAATAGGTTGTTTGTTGATGTCTTCTTGTGCAATGGCTATAGGCTTTTTACGTCCATAAAAATGGTTTGGCAGTCCATAATCATCATAAGGATTGTTCCCGCCATCATAATATATGGTAAATGCAGTTGGCGCATATTGCTTCTCCAAAAACCGAAGTGCACTCACTTCCTGATCAGCGGGTAAAAAAATCCTTGGAACAATCAGTATCAAATTGGCTACGGCAAAAATCCAAGTAGCTGTTTTTTGATAAGGTAAACGCGGAATATTATTGATACGATCCAATAGTACAAAAGGTAGTAAACAAGCAATGGGGTATAAAAAGCGCATCTCTTTATGACCCACCATCATGTGTCCAACCATAAACAAAAGAATCACCCAGGTAATCACATCTTTAGGTTTTTTAACCATGTACCACACACAAAACAAAAGAGCAAGTAAACCTGGCAGCCACAGTCCGCTATTCACAAATTCAATGAAGTAATAGTACCAAGGTGAAACCCCATAATTGGCTGCTTTATCAAGTACAATGTTTTGAAAAAAGTACTCATATGGAGCCAATACCCATTCCCCATAAAAAAAGCGATCAGTGGGTATTGATATGCCAAATGGGATAAGAAATCCCAAGATATAACCAAGCACTTCTTTCCATTTAAATGGTTTAGCAAATACATACCAAATAGCTGTGCCAACAATTGCAAAAGCCAGTTGAAACCTGAATATAAAAGCGAGTCCTGCAAAAATACCTGCTATAAAATAATCAAAGGTATTGCGCGTATTGCGGAGTTGCGCAACCAACATCAACAGCATAGAAGCGGATAAACCTTCTGAAGAATATCTGGCAGCGATGTAAGGAGTTAAACAGAAAAAGTATAGAAAAAAAATGGAAGAGGCATGATGTGCCTGACGTTCTTTTCTGAGAAAATAGAATAAGGCAAAAAACAACAAACAAGAACCCAACAAACGCAACAGAAAGGCTTGCGTAAAAGGGTCGGTTATTCCCAAACTGTCGAGTGTTTGTATGGTAATGGCTGTTAAAAAAGGTTGCATGGTAGGGCGCATGCGGTGGTGAAACTCCCAAGCCATATCCTGATCAGTATTCCATCCTAAAATATGTCCAGCAAATTCAATAATCTGAAAATGTTCATCGCCATGTTTAAAACCAATACTAAACCAACATGTGGTTAAGAAAACCAAACCCGCGGTGAGGTATACATATTTAACTGGAGCCGATTTGAACATGTGAGATGCCATTGCAATAATGGCAAATAAAGTATAACAACCATTGAATTACAAGCCTTTATTATACCAGTTGCTAAATTGCCATTCAGATGCGGATATTGATAACAAAAAAATAAGTAATAATAGATAAGCTCTGGTAATAAATGGTGTTATTTGCCGCAAAAATGAATGTATGAAAATAGGAGTTACCATTACCACTGCGTTATTTGCATTATAGATAATCATTTATCTGAAGAAGAAGCAATTTTAAGCATCACTACTATTTCTCTCTATTCTTTAGCATATTTGCAGTAGCATGAAATATGATTACGTAGTAATAGGAGGTGGCATTGTCGGTTTATCCAGTGCTTACCATATTCTTAAACAAAGCCCAGGGGCCAGATTGGCCATTTTAGAAAAGGAACCGAGTGTGGCAGCGCACCAAACAGGGCATAACAGTGGGGTAATACATAGCGGTATTTACTATAAGCCGGGGAGTCTAAAAGCTGAAAATTGCATCAAAGGCTATCACATGATGATAGATTTTTGCAACGAACATGATATTGCCTATGATTTATGTGGCAAGTTAATTGTTGCTGTTGATGAAAAAGAAATTCCCGAATTGGATAAACTTTACGCAAGGGGGCATGAAAACGGATTAAACAAAATCAGCTACGTAGCAAAAGAGCAAATTGCTGATTACGAACCACACCTCAATGGGGTAAAAGCCATACACGTGCCTTATACCGGAATTATTGATTACACGGAAGTTTGTAATAAACTTGCCTTGTTGGTACAACAAATGGGAGGCAGTATCTATTACAACCACAAGGTTACCAATATTGAAGTAAAAAC
>CALRXU020000016.1:0-103234 GCA_943372215.1 Chitinophaga pinensis
TTGATGAAAGAAAAACTACCGCTAACAGCACATTTGCAATAGGCGTGCAATTCGTCTTTATTTGACGGGATTTTAGTGGTTGTAAATTTCGTTTCCCTAAGCTACATTTGAGTTCAAACGCACGCCCATCGCAAATCTGCAAAACGTTATAGGGCATTTAGAAAGACAGCAATGAAACATATCTTAACACTAATTATTACTTTGACATTAAACTCACTCTTTGCACAGACAAAGATTGACTCAAGCAATTATTTTGATAAATATTCACGTGGAGAAAACTTGCAGGGTTCTACACTGAGGACAATGTGGTTGGTGGAAACAGAAGTTGCTCAAGTCGCCCATGAAGAACTTGCGAAAGCAGGTTATGAATGGCTTAATGATTTTCAGATAGTGCGGCTTGACTCAGTAGAATATGTTTTAGCTTTATGTTTCTCAGAGAAATCGAGAGTTGGATTTCTATTTGAATCATCACACCGAATGCACCCAGACAAGAAAATTCGAACTATTATAAGTGACTATAAGGCCAAGACGGGTAATGACTATTCGGAAAAAATTGCAGGCATGGACGGAAAATCTAACTTTGTTAAAATCAAAACTCTTCCTAAAGACTTGGTTATTCTAAAATCTGAATGTTATTGGTATCAGCAGACTGATAATCCTGAGGATAATAAAAAGCTAGTTACAAAGGAGGACATTTTATATGTGTTAAGACAAGATATTCGACAAGTCATTAGCTCATTTCCTAGACCGACAAAATAAACGCCCTATAACACACGCTTGGCGCAATGGGGGCTAACATCGTTCATTGGAACTTTGTGCTTCTGTTGTAAATTCGTGCTGGCAGACAATTTAGTCTTCCAAAATCCCCCACTGCGCCAAGCGTGGGAACGTTATAGGGCATTTTAAAAGACGACATCATGAAGCAGACAATTTACATATTGACATTGGTGTTGGGACTTTTTAGTTGCAACAACAGAAATGAAAATAAAACTGAAAAAGAGGAAATCAAAAATTCTGATTCTTTGACAGTTCAAACTAAGCAGACACATCAAGCACCCCAAACAATTCAAACAATTGAGATAAACCCTTCAAAAATTGAATGTGTACCGACATCTTATCGTTATGGGGACAGTTGGACCAACTTTTCTCCTGGTACTTTTGGGGAATCTACATTCTTATATAATACCACAAAATCAAACGCTAAAATCATTGACACTTTAAAATTTAATTCTCCTGTCAACATACTTACTGAATATGCTGATTTTTTTCTTGTGTGTACACAGAGTGGGAAAAGTGGATATGTAAAAAAGACAGACTTATATCTTCATTCAATTTTTTGGGGACTTAAAAGCTGCACTTATTTATTTGGAATAAGTAATTACGGAACAAATGACAACACCAGTTGTAAGAGCAGTAAATTAAAAGTGATTAAGTTAAATGTTAAGCAAGTTAAGATTGATGAATATAAGGACAGTATATTAGGAAAGGATTATGAAATCAAAGTAATACATAACTCTACGTTAAAAAATTCAGAAGCATTATTTTACCTTAGTTATCATTGCTATTCAGAAATTGGAGTTGTGACAGACCACTTTATTGTTGACAATGGAAAACAACTATCCCGTTTAATTTTAACAAGCGGTTCGGGGGACGGTGGTTTTTCGGACATAAGCATTGTTTATATTCCAGTGCGGCTAACCAATGGGAAGAAGATAGTACTTGCAAAAAATGGTGTTCTTAGTATTGATGAAACAACTGCCAAAGCTGAAATTTATTCTTATCCGACCAATTTAGGAGTTCCAATTGAAGAATTAATTGTAGTTCAAGACAAATCCATTGAAATGCTTTGGGACGAAGAAAAGGGCGAATCAAAGTTTAACGATGACGGTACAATGGCAGAGAGAACCACAAACCTTGTAACGACATATTATCAATGGAACGGCACGACAATTAGAAAAGTTAAAACCATAAAAGGAAAATAGCAAATGACCGAAAGAAAAACGCCCTATAACACACGAAGCTGTTGCACAACTCTTTTTTTTCAAAAACAAACACATTATACATTCGATTAGAGCGTAGATTTTTTCACCAAAACTCCCGCACGCAACGAAGTTCAGCGTAGCTAATCCCTCACATGGAATTAATAATACTACTTCAAGCGCATCCCGTAGGAAGAAAAATCCCTGTAATGCGCGTTGGGAAGTTATAATTACACGTATACAAACATTTTGCTACGTCCCATATTTTCCTTATCTTGGTGTCACGTTTAACCTTTGTAATCGACACTGTGCCAAGCATCAAAACGATAGTACTAAGCAATAATGAAGCTATTCTTCACAATCATACTTATTCTCCAAACCATCTTGTCTGCTGGACAATCTCCAATTGAGGGTGTATACGCTGGCAAAGTGGGGGGAGCATCCATAAAGTTTACCAAAGACTTTCATTATTACTACGAGACAACATATTGTCTTGGAAAAACCATTGATTCGGGAACTTACAATTTCCATGGCGACACAATAAACTTTCAATCGCACCTATCGAAAAAGGATATTCTTGATAACTTCTTCATTAGCGAAAACGTTTGGACACACAAACAGAACAGTGCAATTGATACCCTTTATTTTTCGATACAGAATTATACACAAACGGGGTTATCTTACTTAATAGACCTAAAGCTCAACGATAGTCTGCTTCTACATTTAGACTCCTTAAAATACTATGAAAGGAAGTATTATAAGTTCCCGCTCTTTCGGAACTCTGATAATGGTGTGCTCAATGTTTATGCAAATGGAGTAAAAAAGACTATTCCGTTAGATACTGAAGTCGACATTCAATTGCGTGAAAATCCAACCAGCCTAGCTCCTTTGAAAGACAAGTATATTTATCTAAAGTACAAAATGTACTCGCTTAATGGACTCCGGATATTGAACAAAAAGTATTATTTATATCGACAATGACACTGCCAAAGCTCCCGCGCGAAACGAAGTTCAGCGTTGCTAATCTCTAGCGTGGACTCAACAAAACCCAAACACCCTATCTACCCACATCCCGCAAGCGGGACAAGTCGAGTTTGGTTAGCATTTTTGTGCTTTGAAATTCTTACCTTCGATAATATACAACAGTAAGGTACAATTATAAAACAAGACTATGGCAGAAACCACATCTTTAAAAAGAGAGATAATCTTAATTTTGCTTGGCGCGATTATATCGGCAACAACAGCATTTCTTACCAGTTCATTCGATGCAAAACGTGAAGATAAGAGGGCTAACATTCAAAAAAAAATGGAATTAAATGATCAAATTTCAAAAGACATAGGAAAAAGATTATTCCTTTCATATAGGCTTTACAAGGAAACTCGAGACAAAGAATCAACTCTTAATGACGCTCTCTCTCAATACCAACAGTCAAAAGAAGAATGGAACCTTAAAATATATTCTTATCAATCTCTATTAAAACATTATTATGGAGAGTCGATAAAAGCTGAGTTCATAAATTCAATTTATAATCCACTTATTAAATTAGGACAAGATGCGGAGTACAATAGAATAGATTCATCTTTTCAAAAACGGTATATTGATCTTCAAAATAGAAATATAGAATTTATTAGTAAAATATACGATTTGACAGAAAAGTAACCCAAATTCCCCTCTCGAAACGAAGTTCAGCGCAGCTAATCTCTAGCGAGGACTCAATAAAACCCAAACGCTCTCCTGAAAGCGGCAAAATTCGTGCGATGCGCTTACGAAAACTAAGATTACATGTATACAAACATTTTGCTACATCCCAGACCACAGGTCTGCGAAAACCCATTAAAAAGTAGCCTAAATGAAAGATTACACATTTGCTATAAAGCTTGTGAAGCTTGCGGAATAACCATGAACAAAACTTTAATCAAGTATATACACAGATTTCCATGCATGAATATATCTAAATCGTCTTTTATGTTCAAAAGATTTATAAATAGATAGAACTCTATTGGCGGGGTTATATTCAGATTCATCAGCAATCCAAAACCTTTGCCAACCAATCCAATATTTTCTTTTCACCCAAAGATACACTCGTAACTTATCATTAAAAATAATTGAATCTTTGGGCAAATATGTTTTATAAGTCTTGGCCTTTTTAGATATAATAAAAGTATCAACAAGTATATTGTTATAAAAACTACCAAACCTAGTAATCTTAAATTTCACATTGCGCTCAGTTGTTACAAATCTAACCTCAATGGAATCTTGACCATATCCAGTAATTGTCCAAAAGAATAAACATATTAAAAAAAAGCTTTTCATCAATTATTTGGTTTTAATTGTTTTAACCTTTGCCACATACAAGTGGCAACTGTAATCTCCCCAAAAAGTACAGTTTAATGCAAATAAATGATTAATTTTAAATAGTGAAAGATAAATAACAACATATGCTTAGTACATTTATGTTTAACATTTGTATCGCGGGTGAAGAATATCAAATCTTGGTAAGTCCATTATCTCTGCATTCGAAAGAACAACCGGATATCAAACCAGGAAAAATCAATAAACTATATTTTTACAACCAACTAAAAAATGATAGTTATAAAACTAAAATCCAAGAACTGAATATACAGGAGAAATTTAAATCAGACCGGTTTATTATAAATTACGGTCAGGATTTTGAAAAGTACTATTTAGGAAGTTTTTATGTAGATGTTAACGCTAAGCGTTTTTGGCAATGGGAAGGAAACTCAGATAAATTTAGGGAACAAGACGTGGAATTTTTAGCCAATTTTTTATTCGACCCTGATTTCAATAATCAGCCCGTAATCTTGTTCACTCCCACTTTACCATCCGATATCAACCTTGCTGTTGGACCTGACAATTTCTTCCAATCAAATTGAAAGAAACCTTCATCAAGAAAAGCAAACAAAATTAAAAACATTACCTTTTGAAAAAGTCAATACACCTTCTAGTTTTCATTTATTTGTTGAGTTCCTGTGCAGGTAATATAAAAACAAACCTATCAACCCGTAAGCGAATTGACAAGACATTTTCTGGAACTTTTACGAATCAATCCTTCACCTCTAATCGTAAAAACCAGCATAGCACTATACTAACACTGCTTAGAATTCCCTACGAAAAAGTCGACTCAGTTTGTTTAACATTTACAGAAGGAGATAAACTATTGGTTATGTTTTATGACGGCTTAACCACAAAAAAAGAGACACTTGAAGGTAGATTTAGAAAAAGAGGGGACTATGAGATCTATCTAAGAAAGAAACGATTTTATATTCCAATAATTTATAGTTCAATAAATGTTTACAGAATCAGAATTGCATCAACTGTGGATCACAACTTGCTAATTGAGAATTTATCGGAGGTAAGCGGAAACATATTTCTTTTGGCTGGTGGCTATAGAGAAAAGACTCGCTATTCCTTTAAAAACCAAACTAAAACCCCATAGCTTCAACATATCCCAACCTTTCCCCTACCAACTAATTTCACCCCTAGCTCACGCGCATTTATTAATTCGTGTGTAAAATCCCACATATCCCAACAATTCCCCCTACCAACTAATTTCACTTAGTTTAATGGTGTATTCCACCCGTTGGTTATCGTATTTGTCCCATATTTCCATGGTAATGGTAGGGTCGGCCAATTGCCAATTGATGGTAATTAACCCAAAGTGGTTTTCCATAATGGGCCCTTCTACCCTATTTTTATTTGGGGTGGCAAACTCCCATGAGGAAGACAATCCGCTGGAGGTTACATCGTAAATGGGATATTGCCCTTCGGTGGTTAAACGGGATATTTCGCCATAATGCACATCGCCCGAAATAACCAACACCCCATTTGCACGGGTGCTTTTTATCAAGTTTAACAAACGTTGCTGCTCATGCGGGAAATTTGCCCACGACTCATAACCATTGTACGTAATGCCAAACTGTGAACCTGAGGCAATGATGCGTACATCAGCAGGCTTGCGCAACTCTTGCTCCAACCATTGCCATTGTTCTTCTCCCAACAAGGTGGAATCGCTGCTGGTGTAAGGCGCATATTGCAGCCTGTAAAAAAAGTCTTCATCCCCCTTCTTCTCTCCACCATACGGTTTAAGGTTGTCCCTGAATGTGCGCACATCCAACAACAACACCTGCACTGTTTTTCCTGCATTGGTGTAAGTATACGCATTATAAATACCCGCATGTGTGCGTCTGGGGCTTTTGGCGGGTTCATCAAAAAAATCCAAAAACACTTTTTTAGATTGTTCCTTCATGGGGTAATGCCTGCCCGCATCATTTTGTCCATAATCATGATCGTCCCATGTGGCAATAATGGGCACATTTTTTTTCAGGTTTTGGTATGACGGTTTATTGCCCAATTTTGCATAAATGGCTTTTAAGGTATCCATGTTTTTGGTGTCGCCATACACGTTATCACCCAAAAACACAAACAAATCCGGTTTATGGGATACGATGGTGTTAAAAATAGAGAGACTCCTGTTTTGGTGTCCGCAAGAGCCAAACGCAATTTTTGATATCCCCGTTTGGGCATGAATCACCTCCATTGGACCAACCCCCAAAAAGGCCAGCATACATAAGCCTACAACCCATCTATTCCCTTTTAAACTTGTTACTTTCATAAAAGTGCGTGTATCTATTTTATTTCAGGTGTACAAATTATGGTAATATTCTTAATTTGTCGCTTTAATTCTTACTTTCACTTTTTAGTTTTTTTTATGCATACCGGTAAAAATTATTCGTTTTTTGAAGTGCTACACTGGACACGCAGAGATATAATTGCGCTCTGTTTTATTTCAGCCATACCCACCAGTTGTTATATTTTGTTAGGTTGGCAGTGGCTGGCCATTCCTTGGCTTCCTGTTGCATTGTTAGGTACAGCCGTGGCCTTTGTGGTTGGTTTTAAAAACAACGCCTCTTACGATAGGATGTGGGATGCACGTAAAGCCTGGGGTTCTATTGTAAACTCAAGCCGCTCATGGGGCATTATGGTAAAAAACTACATCAGCAACAAACACGCGCACCAAGCCATAACCCCAACTGAATTGCTGGCTGAACAAAAACAACTGATAAACAGGCACGTGGCTTGGCTTACCGCTTTGCGTTACCAATTGCGCGAACCAAGGGCTTGGGAAGCCATTTATAAAAAACACAATGCAGAGTATAAAGACAAATGGTTTGAAGTAGAAGAACATAAAACCAAGATTGAAGATGCACTTAAACCTTTACTTTCTGCTGAAGAATATGAAACGGTAATTGGCAAAAGCAACCGCGCGGCACAAATCATTTCCTTGCAATCAGACCACCTGCAACAACTGCTACATAAAGGGTTGATTGAAGATTTTCGTCACATGGAACTCTCCAAAATGTTGGTGGAATTTTATACCCAGCAAGGCATTTGCGAACGCATTAAAAACTTTCCTTACCCCAGGCAGTTTGCCACGTTGAACCTGTGGTTTATTAAAATTTTTATTGTGCTAATTCCCTTAGGCATGTTGCAGGAGTTTGAAAAACTGGGAGGCAACCTCATTTGGTTATCTATTCCGTTTAGTGCATTGGCAGGCTGGATTTTTACCACCTTAGAAAAAATTGGCGAAAGCACCGAAAGCCCTTTTGAAGGCAGCGCCAATGATGTGCCCATCACGTCCATTTCACGCACAATAGAAATTGATTTGAAAGAAATGTTTAACTACGAAAACATTCCAACAACCATTAAGCCCAATAACAATATTGTTACTTAATTTATTGTTGAGTGGTGTTGATGATATAAATAGTTGGAGGAACCAATCGCCTAGGCTGCACATAAATTTTATCTCCTTCAACAGCTACAATTTTTAAGTTGCTATGTTTGGTTGGTTGTTCAAACTTTTTTGTGCCATTGGCAGAATACACCGTAACAAAGCCTGGCTTCTTTAACACCAGCCGCTCTTGGTTATCCAATTGCCTGTAGATGGCACAACCTCTTTTAGGCTTTATCACAGTACGAAAGGTAGTGGTATCTTCCTTGGCTTCTGATTTGGTTACAATGATATCACCTGAAGGGGTAATCCATAAATCGTTAAAAATGGTAAGCTCCACCTTTTTTTGCTCCATAAAGTTCATGGGTTCAAAAGCGGGGTTGTAAGGTTCAAATTGGCTGTCTTCCTTAAAAGTAATGGTATCTAACAACGTTACAGATTGGCGGGTTTGGTTATTAAGGTTAATCACTTGCACATTGCCGCCACACCCCATTTTAACAAACAGTTGGTTACCCACTTGTGCTGTAGAATAATTTACAGGCAAGGTGTTGCTTTTGTAAATGTCATCATAACCTCCTAACACATTAATCAGTTTAAAGTCTGCATTAAAAACTCCAATTAGGCCCACTTCATCATCATACAGTTTTAGCGGCTGGGATTTGTATTTTTTTCTCGCAAATACAGGGACATAGAATACTTTTTTTATTGAATCATAAACGGCTTTTACATCATACAAATTGGATTGTTTACGAACAAAATACCGCTTTTTATTCCATTTAAAGCCGTAATGTTTAACTACTTTTTTGCACACTAGCGCAGTATCATACAAATAGATAAAACTGCTGCTTAAAGACTCTACCAAATACCCTTCCTGATAAGGAATATAAAACTCCGTTCGGATGGTGTCTTCATTTTTTATGTCTTTAAACACTAAACGTCTCTCCAATTTACCCTGCTTATTGTACACCAAACACTCCCGATGCTCCCTTTCCATTAAGTAATACTTGCCTTGGTAAGCGGAAACATTCCCAAAAAAAACTTCTCCACTTGGGTATGGATTTTCAAACACTATGGTACTCATAGTATCATGCTGGGCGATGCAACAATTGGCAACAAATAGAAATAGTAGTATAAATAGCCCTTTCATCTTTCCCATTGATTAGCATTTACACAAATGTAAAAAAAAGAAGCACAAGGCAAAACAATGATTTTCCCAATAAGAGTAACTAAAACAAGTTCTTCTTCCTAAAATAAAGCACCCCTAAACCAGATAACGCAATGGCAATAAGCATCACAATCCAAAACGCATTGGCATCGTTTTGAAAAGGCAAAATCACATTCATGCCATACAAACTGGCCACCAAAATAGGCAAGGACAGAATAATAGTAACGGAAGTTAAAAAACGAATAGTAATGTTGAGGTTATTAGAAATAATAGATGAATGCGCCCCCATCATGCTGCCCAAAATATTGCTATAAATCTTAGACATTTCAATGGCTTGTTTGGTTTCTATAATCACATCCTCCACCAATTCCCTTTCATTTTCGCGTAAGCGGCCCATCATACTCAACTGCTGCAAGCGTGCCATCATTAACTCATTGCTTTTTAATGAAGTGGTAAAATAAACCAGGCTCTTTTCAAAATTTAACAACTGTAACAATTCACGGTTACGGGTTGATTTATGCAACGTCAACTGAATCTCGTCAGCCTTATTGTTGATATTTTTGAGGTAACGCAAAAACAAGGTGGATGATTTTAAAAACAATTGCAGCACCATACGCTCACGCATGGCCGTATTTAAGTTTTTAATACGTTGTTCCACAAAAGCCGAAGTTACTTCTGTTGCTTTATTAGAAACCGTTACAATTAAATCACGTTTAAATATAATACCCAAAGGCAAGGTATAGTAAGGATAATCTGCGTCCCAGCCCAGCTCAAAAGGGATGCGGCAAACAATAAGCAAGCAATTCTTATGCTGCTCCACACGTGGGCTTTCATCCGCATCCAGTGGGTCAGTAATTAACTCAGGCGCAATTAACAACTTCTGTGTCAGGAACTCAATTTCTTCAGGCGTTGGACACACCACATTTACCCAGCAGTCTTTTTCAACTTCATTTACTGCGGTGAGTTGGTTGTTAATTGTTTTAAAATACTGAATCATAAAACCACAAGATTACTTTATTTAATCGTACTTTCTTTAACAGTTGTATTAAATTATCCTCAAATTTAACGGCTCTTCCAACGGCTAAAGCGCCATTAAAACGGATAACCAATACCAAAATTAAAATTCAGGTTATTGGTAAGCCAGGTTTGTTCAAAATTCCTAATTACCCAGCGGCTTCCTTGGTTATAGCTTGGGTCGTGCAACGGAATGGCCAAATCAAAGCGAATAAGAATAATATCAAAATTGAGCCTGAAGCCTAACCCAGCTCCTATACCAAGCTCTTTATAAAACCGATTGAATTCAAAATTTGCGTTTTCGCGCTGCGGGTCCTTTTTACTCATCCATACATTTCCGGCATCTACAAAAACAGCTCCCTCAAACCACCTGTCGTATAAATTAAACCGGTATTCAGCATTCGCTTCTATTTTAATATCCCCGCTATGGTCAATCTGTCCGCTTTGGTAATAGCTTGCTGGCCCCAACGACCTTGGAAACCATGCACGTAAACTATTTGCCCCACCAACCCAAAACCGCCTTTCTAAAGGCAAAAACCTTGGGGCATTGCCATAGGGTATTCCTATGCCTGTAAACAAGCGGTACACTGTTGCATTGTTTCTATCATATTTGGTATTAAAACGAAAATCTATGGCTGTTTTGGCAAATTGCGAATAATTGACATCAAAAATTTCATAATACCCATTCTCATTTCTTGGCGCCTTGATGAGGTTGTTTACCAAAGTTGCCGCGTTGCCGCTCACCTCAAGCACATCCCACCTTAAAAAAATGTGATGCAGCCCTTTTGCCCTTTGTTTATTGGTATACGTAAACCCAAACTTGCTGCCTAAAATAAGGCTATTGCTAAACATGGTAAACAAGTAAATATCCTTGTTTATTTGGTCAAAAAGATCGGTTGAGTTGATGGTATTTTTGGTATAACTAATTTCAATTGGTGTAATGGAATAGGTGGTGTACTTTTTACTGAGTTGATAAATTCCTCCTATGGTAAATACGCGCCTTTCAAAATTGCTGTTTAACTCATAAATAGCAGAAGTGGTAAAAATTGTTTTGGTACCAAAAATATTGGTATTCTTATCAAGCTGGCGTAAAAACACCAGGCGCGGAAGTGATATACTTGCGGTTAAGCTTTGCTCTGTGGCATTAAACCACGATTTTCCGCTGGCTTTTCCTTGCGCTTCAAATGATGACCTGAGGGTTAGGTTAAACAATTCTGCATTCTTAAACACATTGCGGTTGTTTAACTGGAGTATACCCGCTAATCCATAGTTACCATAATTGCTTTGGTTGGTAAAGGTATTGTTCTGATCACTTACTATCGCTTGTGGCTCCAGCACATAATCATACTTAATGGTAGGAGCCAGCCTCACGTAGTACTCTACCCATGAGGTATCGTTCATCACAAAACTTTTACTGGTAATATTAATAAACCTAAACACGTTTAAATCGCCCAAACGTTTGTAAGTGGTTGTAAGCAACTGCTGGCTAAAAAACTTTTCCTCGTTTAACAATAGACTGCGCTCCAATACCTCTTTGTTTAATTTATATTTATTAAGGATGTAATAAACATTGCCAGACTGCAAGGTGTCTTGGTTTTTAAATGACGAAATATCGTAATTGGGTTCAATATTTATAAAAATTTTGCCGATGTAATGCTGCTGGTGGGTTTCATAAAATCCTTTATTTAATACTTTTACCGACAAGTTCACATTAAAATTATTGTTTGCCGTATCCATATCAAAACTTACAAACTCGCTGGTAAATGTGTAATAGCCATTATTACGCAGCAAATCAACAATGCGTTTTTGTTCGCTTAAAAGGGCCTCTTGTTTTAGTCTTGAACCCAGGTTTATCAGCGATTCATCCTCTTTTGATTTAATTAAGTCGTATATTTTTTTATCAGCACAATTAATTTGGTAGCTTTGAATGTGGTAAACCCCATTGGTTTGTACAAAATAGGTAACCTTGGCCCTATTGCGCCTGCTGTGAACTTCGTAGGTAATTTCCGGGTAATAAAATCCAACACTTTTTAAGTACCCTTTCATGCTTTTTATGGAGGCATCAATAAAAGCAGTATCTAACATTACGGGCGGTTCACCATAATGATTGCGCAGATAAGAAGTTATCCTACCACTATTTTCCCTTGAACCCGCATAAAACATGCGCATTTTTAATTTGGTTATCCCTAAAAACTTCTTGTTGGGTTTTTGTTTAATGTAATCGCCAATTGGCCTAATCACGTCATTGCGTGTTTCCCCTTTCACTTTTACTTCACTGCCAACATAAAGGTGCTGTTGTGAGCTTCTAAGTTCTTTAGTTATATTGCATGCTTGAAGCAATCCAGCGAGCAGCACTGGAATAAAAATTCTTTTTATGTTATCAAAAGCGCGCATTAAGCTTATTCAATCTCTCCTTATTAAAAAAAACCGCAAGGCCCAGCAACTTTTTGTGGTTGAAGGTAAAAAGCAAGTTGCTGAGTTATTGCAATCTTCGTTCCATATTCAATCCCTTGTAGCCACTGCCCCATTTCTTGATGAATATGCGCAAGATATTAAAAACGGCATCGAAATAACAATGGTAAGTGAAGATGAGCTGCAAAAAGCCAGTTTGCAACAGCAGCCGCAAGAAGCACTAGCTGTTGTGCACATTCCACAACATCCTTTTAATACCAGTAGTTTAAACCAACAGTTTACCATTATGTTAGATGGTATTCAAGACCCGGGAAACCTTGGTACCATTATTCGTATTGCTGATTGGTATGGCATTAAACAGGTGATTTGCAGCTTAGACTGTGTGGATGTATACAATCCAAAAACCATACAAGCCACCATGGGGTCGTTTCTTCGGGTAATGGTACACTACCATGATTTACAGGAAATACTGAAAGACAACACATTACCTTTGTATGCGGCAATAATGGATGGGCAAAACCTGCACCATACCACTTTTAGCCAAAATGGTATCCTGTTAATTGGCAACGAAGGTAAAGGCATCACTGAAAATTTGCTTCAATTTAAACACCAACCTATCACCATACCCAAATTTGGTGAGGCCGAAAGTTTAAATGCCGGGGTAGCCACTGCCATTATTTGCGATGCATGGGCCAGAACGTTTTTTAAATAGTAATACCCTGCTTTTAAAACACTTAAAAACAATTCTGTGGTAAATTAGAAATCCTGCAAAATAAGCGGGTAAATCCCTATTTTTGCGGGAATGGAAAATATTAGGAATTTTTGCATCATAGCACATATAGACCACGGAAAGAGCACATTAGCAGATCGTTTATTAGAATATACCCAAACCGTAAGTAAGCGTGACATGGAAGCACAGGTGCTTGATGACATGGATTTGGAGAAGGAAAGAGGCATTACCATAAAGAGCCATGCCATTCAAATGGATTATGAGCGAAATGGCAAAAAATATGTATTAAACCTAATTGATACGCCCGGACACGTAGATTTTAGCTACGAAGTATCACGAAGCATTGCAGCCTGCGATGGGGCGTTGTTAATTGTAGATTCAAGCCAGGGTATTCAGGCACAAACCATCAGTAACTTGTATTTGGCCATTGAGCAAGGTTTAGAGATTATTCCCGTATTGAATAAAATTGACCTTCCACACAGCATGCCGGAAGAAGTTAGTGATCAAATTATAGATTTAATTGGCTGTAAATACGAGGATATTTTACGTGCCAGTGGTAAAACAGGTCAAGGAGTGCATGAAATTTTGCATGCCATAGTTGACCGCATTCCTGCCCCTAAAGGAGATGAAAGCAAACCTTTAAAGGCCTTGATATTCGATTCAGTTTTTAACTCATTCCGCGGTATTATTGCTTATTTCAGGATATATGACGGGGTTATTAAAAAGGGAGATAAAGTAAAGTTTTTGGCAACAGGTAAAGAGTATTTTGCCGATGAAGTGGGTGTATTGCGCCTTTCCATGGAACCAAGAAATGAAGTAAAGGCAGGTGATGTGGGGTACATTATTTCTGGTATTAAAGAAGCCCGTGAAGTAAAGGTTGGTGACACCCTCACCCATCTTGACAGGCCTTGTGAAGAGGGAGTAAAAGGGTTTGAAGATGTGAAACCGATGGTATTTGCGGGCATTTATCCAGTTGATACGGATGATTTTGAAGAATTACGGGAGAGCATGTACAAGTTGCAGCTGAACGATGCTTCATTAACCTTTGAACCGGAAAGCTCAGCAGCCCTAGGCTTTGGATTCCGTTGCGGCTTTTTGGGCATGTTGCACATGGAAATTATACAAGAGCGCTTGGAGCGTGAGTTTGGCATGACGGTAATTACCACGGTACCCAATGTGAGTTACCATTGCTACACCAACAAAGGTGAAATGATTGTGGTGAACAACCCAAGCGATTTGCCAGATGCCAATTATATTGAACATGTAGAAGAGCCTTTTATTTCTGCAACCATTATTACTGCGTCTGATTATGTTGGACCCATTATGGGCTTATGTTTAGGTAAACGCGGTATTTTAAAAGGGCAAGTATACCTCACTCCTATTCGTGTTGAGATGAAGTTTGATATGCCTTTGGCGGAAGTGGTGTTTGACTTCTTCGATAAATTAAAAACCATTTCAAAAGGGTATGCCTCTTTTGATTACCACCCCATTGGTTATGTGGTGAGTGATTTGGTTAAACTGGATATTTTATTAAATAAGGACAACGTGGATGCGCTTTCAGCTATTATTCACAGAGACCGTGCTTACGAGTGGGGCAAAAAAATCTGCGAAAAATTGCGTGAACTTATTCCCCGCCATCAGTTTGAAATTCCAGTACAGGCCAGTATTGGGGCAAAAGTAATTGCCCGCGAAACCATCAAAGCGTTGCGTAAAGATGTAACAGCTAAATGTTATGGTGGTGACATCAGCCGTAAACGTAAGTTATTAGAGAAACAAAAAGAGGGTAAAAAACGCATGAGGCAAGTGGGCAGCGTGGAAATTCCGCAGAGCGCATTTATGGCCGTATTGAAACTGGATTAGTAAACCAGTTATTCAAGCTGTTTCACCTTCTACATCATTAAACAGGTATGAAGCAATTAACAGGGTTGTTTTGTTTACTATCAATAAGCTTGATGGCTCAGGACTCCGTGTTAACCAAACCGATAACCGGATTAACGGCAAGTCTGCACTATGCAAGTATTTTTGCGCATAGTAAAGATGTACAAAACACTTCAGGAGCTAACCCTGTTGGTTTAGAGTTTTTATACACCAAACAACGTAGGGATGAAGCCAGTTGGCAACAATGCAACTGTTACCTCAATAAAGGGTTTGGTATAAATTATTTTAATTACGACAACCGAATATTGGGTGAGGCTGCAGCCGTTTTTTTTGTATTGGAACCGCAATTTAGGTTAAGCAATCGGCTTAAATTTTTAATGACATCAAGCACTGGATTATCCTTTTTAAGCAATCCATACCACAAAAACACAAATCCCAACAACATGAGCTACAGCTTACCAGTAAGTTTTTATGTTGGGTTGGGTTCAGGTTTGCAATACCAATTATCTGAGCACTTTCAATTGGGTTTAATTGGTCATTACTTGCATGTATCTAATGGAGGCTTAAAAGACCCGAATAAAGGGATTAACTGGCCAAGTGCCAACCTGCGGCTTACTTATAATTTGCAGGCAAACACGCTTCCCTCCTACACCAAAAAACAATTACTGTATACCAAACAAAATAAACTTAGCTTAAGCTTTTTTCACAGCACCAAAACGGCTGCTCCAGGAGAAAAAAAACGCTACCTCATTTATGGGTTACAAACCTATTTTAGTCGAAGTGTTTCAACACTGCATGCCTTTTCGTTTGGCGGAGAATTTTTTATTGACCATGCCCTCCAAGAAAAGTTGAAACGCAATGGATTAAACAGCAGCCATAACCGGGCAGGCTTATTGGTAGGGCATGAATTCTTACTGGGTAAGTTTATTTTCAGCCAACAACTGGGGTACTATTTGCACAGCCCCTCACCTTATTTCACCAAATTTTACCACAGGTGGGGATTGGTGTATTACACCAACTCAAGGCTCGCTTTAGGCTTTAATTTATTGGCCCATGCGCAGGTGGCTAACTTTTTAGATTTCAGGGCTACTTACACCTTGTATAGAACCAACAATTAATGTAATGTTCTTTTTTCCATGCTGGTTTTGGGCTTGCAACAATCCTTCACTTGTGTTTGGTCGTGCGAAATTTTAGGGCTTACATAAGGCACGCCTAAACCCATTCCCCGCAACACAAAAAGACATCCAATCATAACCGCTGCAATGGGTGTAAGCCTGTTTATTTTGTGACGTATTCCTGCTGAAAGAAACTGCCCCGCCATGGAAATGCTAAACATCATGGGTAATGTACCAAGTCCAAATAACATCATGTACAATGCTCCATCAACGGCCTGCTGTGTGGCTACTGCACCCAACAATCCCAAATAAACAAAACCACAGGGCAATAATCCATTCAGCAACCCAATTGCGTACAATGATGTGTAGGTGGCATTTTTAAACAGTTTAGCCATTAAATCTCCTTTAAAAAAGAAAAAGGAGGTGGGTAACATTTGTTTGATTTTGCTTGACGAAAGTACAACGGCACCAATCATCATCAACCCTGCAGCAATGCTGATGCTTTGTTGCCAACCAGCTAACTTGAGCCCCCAGCCAAAAGCACCCAATATCCCCCCAATAATGGCATAGGTGGTAATCCTGCCCAAGTTATACAACAACTTGCCCCATACTTTTTGCCACACAGATACACCTATGGTTGGTGTAGCCAATGCAATTGGGCCGCACATGCCAGCACAATGAAAACTACCTAATAATCCGGTAATAAATGCTGCAATAAGTATCATAGCACCAATATTTGTTTTTCTGTAGCCATCAACTTGCCACGAAACGTCCACTCAAAAGTGGCTTTCCATACGCCTTTTTTGAGGTTGCTTGTTTGATAAGTGTAACAACCCAAGCTATCCAATTGAAAAGGTACCGTAACATCCAAAGAAGCATCATTGGGGCGGTATAAAGTTAATGTACCTGCAAATGTTTGTTTGTCATTTACTTTAAAAAGCAACAGCTTTGAGGTATTGTTATAACTTAACTCATGCGGTACCTCTTTGGAAGCAGCATATTTGTTAATATCGCTTTGGTAAAGCATGCCACGCTCATAATAATTTTCATCAACAAGGTCAACTTTTTGTACGCTAATCTGATATACCATCACGATAATAAACAGCATAAAAGCCAGCATAAAAAAAGTCAATTTGTGTCCCCAGTTTAGTTTTTTCATAACCTATACTTTAATTTTTATCATCGATTTACTGCCTTACAGGCGCTACAAAATTGGTAACAATGCGTTTCATGAGTTTGCCATTGCTGTATATAGCCACCTCGGCTTCAATATTGTTGGTGTGAATTTGTTGTTGAGGAATCAAGATGAAGAAAGAGCCTTTCATCAAATCATCTTCATGCAATTTTAAAGTAGCTGATTCCCAATCAACCATTTTTAATTGCGCTCCTGCCGGACGGGTAATTTTTAGCTCCACCAGCTGATTGTGAAAAGTTTTATTCACCACCTCAAAATTATACATGTTGCTTATCACGCCTTTGCCTTGTTCTTGATACATCAGACCTGGTGTGCGTAAAACAGATGATTCCACATCTTTACGCAGCATAAGTAAAACGGTTAACGTACTTACCAAAATAGCAAGAATAGACATATAGGCCACGCTCCTTGGTGTTATCCGTTTAACCTTTCCTGAAGTAATCTCTTCTTGCGAAGCATAACGGATTAACCCTTTAGGTTGGCCAATTTTAAGCATCACATCATTGCATTCATCAATACAGGCGGTGCAATTAATACACTCCAGTTGTGTACCGTTTCTGATATCAATACCTGTTGGACAAACCTGCACGCATCTTTTACAATCCACGCAATCACCCAGGTTTTGCTCCACCCCTTTTTTTCGGAATCCACGTGGTTCACCACGAATTAAATCATAAGCAACCACAATAGAATTTTTATCCAGCATCAACCCTTGTAACCTGCCATATGGACAAATTACAATGCACACTATTTCCCTTATTTTGGCAAACACCAGATAAAAAACTGTAGAAAAAACCAGCAGTGAAATAAACTTCCCCAAGTGTTGGGAAGGGCCATCAATCATGAGTTTTTTTACTTCTTCAAATCCTATCAGGTAACTTAAAAACGTATTCGCAATAAATACTGCCAGTACATAAAACAATACATGTTTACTTCCCTTTTTTAAGATTTTTTCTGTATCCCACTCCTGTTTATCTAGTTTTTGCTGGGCTTTAAAATCCCCTTCAATCCAGTATTCGATTTTGCGAAAAAGCATTTCCATAAAAATGGTTTGTGGACATGCCCAACCGCAAAACACCCTGCCAAATACTACGGTAAAAACAATTACAAACATCACAAAAGTCATCATCAACAACGCAAATAAAGGCAAATCCTGAGGCCAAAACGGAATGCCAAAAATGATAAACTTGCGTTCCAATATGTTTAACAACAGCAGCGGATGACCATTGAGTGTTATAAAAGGTCCACCAAACAACAACATCATCAGCCCAATACTAAACCAAGTTCTGCCTTTGTATAAAGGCCCTTTGGGCTTTTTAGGATAAACCCAATTGCGACTTCCTGCTTTATCAATTAAGGAAATGCTATCTCTGTAGGTATCTTCTAGTATTGGAATATTGTTGTTTAACATAAATGCATTATTTAACCAAGCTACTATCTATGGCCTTTGTTGGCTCTGCTTCAACCAAAACACCTTGTGGATCTTTTGGATTAGCTGGATTGGTGCCTTGCAGGGAGAGAATATAACTGGCAAGTTCCTGCATTTGACCTCCGTTTAAAGAGTTTTGCCAGGCCACCATTCCTTTGGCTGGTACTCCATATTTGATGGTGCTAAACACGGAGCGAATATCTCCCCCATGTATCCAATATTTATCCGTTAAGTTAGGCCCAACTTTACCCTGACCTTCTTCGCCATGGCACACCACACATTTTGCGGTGTAAATACTTAAGCCGTCTTTTAAACGGGAAGCATCAGTTAGCAATACCACGTTGTTTTCGTCCACCAGATTACCAGCCATTTTTACATATTCCCTTTTGTCAATTTCGGCTTGTGCCAGTTCATTTTCATACTCCTTGGCTTGCAGGGTACCTGTTTCAAACACGTGAAACACCAACATGTAAATAAATCCAGCGGCTATGGTGCCATAAAACAACAAGTTGAACCAAAAAGGAATCGGGTTGTTTAGCTCCTTAATGCCATCAAAATCGTGGTCTAGCTCCATGTCCTTTTCAGCAGATAGCGGTTTAAGGCTAAGCAATTTTTCCCATAAAGTAGCGGTTTCCAATTCCACTGGATAATGGCCTCCCTTGGCCTCTACACTGAGCATATACACCACTTTTTGCAGGGTAATAACCAGCATAATTAAGGCAAATACCAACACCCCTAAAATGCCCAGAATCACGTGGCTTACATTGATGGATGAAGGAGCTGTTGCAGCTTCGGTTGTTTGTGCCATACCTACTGATGCCACAAACATAAAAACGGTAGTTAATTTCATTTTATTCATAAGTATTGTGATTATCGAATGGAATGTTTTTCATTTGTTTGATGTGGTTTTTATCTGCTGTAAATACCCACCATATCAGTCCAACAAAAAATAACATAAATACCACCATTGAGAAGATGAGGTAACCATCAACTCCTTGTACATTGGCTAAAAACTGTTTCATAATAATTGAATTAATTTATTAGTTGGTAGCTGTTTTGTTCTTTTTTATATCTGTACCCATGCGTTGCATGTAAGCTATAATGGCAATCATCTCTTTGTTGCTATCCAATGCCACACCTTCTTTTTTCAAGTTGTCAGAGATTACTTGGGCTTGTTTCATTAACATTTGGTTGCCGTTGTCAATTTCATACTCTGTATAAGGCACGCCAAGTGTTTTCATAGCCTTTAACTTTTTTGGTGTAGTTGCCAAATCAATGTCTTGATCAGCCAGCCAATTATACTTGGGCATAATACTGCCTGGCGACATGGTTTGGGGATCCATCATGTGGTAATAATGCCAACTATCAGGATACTTTCCTCCTTCACGCATTAAGTCAGGACCTGTTCTTTTTGAGCCCCATAAAAATGGGTGGTCATAAACGTATTCGCCTGCCTTAGAGTATTCGCCCATGTAGCGTTCTGTTTCGCTCCTGAAAGGCCTTACCCATTGGGTGTGGCATGCATTACAACCTTCTCTGATATAGATATCACGCCCTTGCAATTCAAGCGGAGTATATGGTTTTACACTTGCAATGGATGGAATGTTTGTTTTTATGGTAAAGGTAGGTATCATTTCAACGGCACCTCCAACTACAATCATCAAGATGGCAAGTACGGTAAATGTTAAAGGCTTTTTCTCCAAAGCAGCATGCCAAAACTCTCCTTTTTTAAACAATCCTGATTTTTCAATAGCAAATGCTTCAGCAGGTTCATTGGCAACAAGTGAACCTTGTTTTATGGTTTTAACAATATTATAAATCAATACGAAAAAACCTGATAGGTATAAAGTACCACCAACTGAACGCAATACATGCAATGGCAATATTTTAATGGTAATCTTTAAAAACTCTGGGTAAAGCAATGTGCCTTCTGGGGTGAATTGTTTCCACATTAAGCCTTGCGTAAAACCACTCCAATACATAGGTATGGCATAAAACAAGATGCCCAAAGTGGCTAACCAGAAATGCACATTAATTAACTTCTTTGAATAAATTTGGGTGTTGTAGATTCTTGGTATAATCCAATATAATATGGCAAAAGTAAGTAAGCCATTCCAGCCCAAAGCCCCCACATGCACATGCGCTACAATCCAATCAGTAAAGTGGGCTATGGCATTTACATTTTTTAAGGATAACAAAGGTCCTTCAAAAGTAGCCATACCATATGCGGTAATGCCCACTGCAAACATTTTCAGCACAGGTTCGTCCCGCACTTTATCCCAGGCGCCTCTTAAAGTAAGCAAACCATTAACCATACCACCCCAACTTGGAGCAATGAGCATGATGGAAAAAACTACCCCTAATGACTGCGCCCAATCAGGTAAGGAAGAATACAACAAGTGATGCGGACCAGCCCAAATGTATAAGAAAATTAATGACCAGAAGTGCAGGATGGATAATTTATAAGAATAAACCGGACGACCTGCTGCTTTGGGCAAGAAGTAATACATCATACCCAAAAAAGGAGTGGTTAAAAAGAAAGCCACCGCATTATGTCCATACCACCATTGCACCAAGGCATCTTGTACCCCAGCATAAATAGAGTAACTTTTGGTTAAGCTAATGGGCAGTTCAAGCGAATTAACAATGTGCAAAACGGCTACAGTAACAAACGTAGCAATGTAAAACCAAATGGCTACGTACATTTGTTTTTCCCTACGTTTAATAATGGTACCAATCATATTGATACCAAATGTTACCCAAACCAAGGCAATCAAAATATCAATGGGCCACTCCAACTCGGCATATTCCTTTGAGGTGGTAAAACCCAACGGCAATGAAACTGCTGCCAATATAATAATCAATTGCCAGCCCCAGAAATGTATTCTGCTAAGTAAATCACTAAACATACGAGCTTTACACAACCGTTGCAGTGAATAATAAACACCCATAAAAATGGCATTACCCACAAAAGCAAAAATGATGGCATTGGTATGTAAAGGCCTTACACGCCCATAGCTTGTGTATTGGTTTCCGAAATTGGCTGCTGGCTGGTAAAGCTGAATGGCTACCAAAAGTCCAACCAACATGCCGACCACTCCAAAAATAATGGTGGCAATTGCAAAATCTCTTACAATTTTGTTGTCATAATTAAATTTTTCTAGTTGCATAATTGAGTATAGTTTATTTGTATAATGATGTGATTTATTTAATTGGGTCTGTTGTTGTTTCTTCTTTTATTGGTTTATCATCAAACAGCATTCTTACGGAGGGTGTATAATCATCGTCCATTTGGCCTGATTTTACTGACCAGATAAATGCGATTAAAAAACCAATAGCCAGTAGAAAGCTGCAACCAATTAGGATGTAAATAATGCTCATATTAACCCCCTTCTTTTTGCCATCCAGGAAGTGGATAACGTGGTGAATACGATTACAGTAATAGAACTTAGTGGCATTAGAATGGCTGCAACCAATGGCGACAAGTTGCCTTGCACAGCAAAGGTCAATCCAACTAAGTTGTACAATAAGGAAATGACAAAACTTACATGAATAACTTGCATGGTATTTTTAGAAAACTTAAAAAAGTCGGCCAGTTTGTGGAACTGCTCTGCATCCATAATCACATCACTAGCGGGTGTAAAATGCGAGGTATTTTCAGTAATGGAGATGCCCACATTGGCTGCTTTTAATGCACCCGCATCATTTAAGCCATCACCAATCATCACCACTTGTTGGTGTTGTTGTTGTAATTTGGCTATAAATGCCAGTTTATCGGCTGGTGTTTGGTTAAATAGCAAGTGGTTGGCCTTTTTAAAATAAGGCATCAAGTGGTCTCGCTCTTTATCATTATCGCCTGATAATAAATACGTGTCGTAATTTGGCTGCATGGCTGCAAGCAATGGCTCGAGGCCCTCGCGGTAGGTTTGGCTAATTTCATAGTATCCCTTTACACTACCATCAATCTGCACATACACACGGGTTGCTGAAATGGGTTGTTGGGCCAAATCGGCATTTACAAAAGTAGATGCTCCCAACATCACTTCATGCTGGTTTACCAAGGCTTTGATTCCCTTTCCTGCAACTTCTTCGAAGAATGAAACAGTGGGCACCTTAGCTACTTGTAGATGCTGTTTGATTTTTTGGCTCAGGGGGTGTATGGATTGTGCAACTGCTGCAGATACCATTTGTTGCTGACATAATGTAAGCGGTTTACCCTGATAATTGATGATGGAAGAATGGGGTTGAGTAAGGGTGCCTGTTTTATCGAACACAATGGTATTCATGTGCGACATGTGCTCAACCACTTCTGTTGATTTTAAATAAAACTTGTTTCTGCCTAGTACGCGCATTGCCGTTCCCAATGCAAACGGACTTGATAACGCAAGGGCACATGGGCATGCAATAATCAACACCGCAGTGAATGCATTTAAGGCAACATTGGCATCATCAAACAACCAAAACAATCCGCTACCAAAAGCAATCACCAAAAGTACAATGGTAAAGTACTTGCTCACCACTTGCTGAAAGCTTTGCAGGTTGCTTTGGTGATTTTTTGCAAACACATCATTGTTCCAAAGTTGAGTGAGGTAACTTTGCGAAACAGCCTTGCAAACTTCCAGCTCAATGGTTGCTCCACATTGGCGTCCTCCTGCATAAACAATCTCTCCCAAGCCTTTTGCCAAAGGGTTTGACTCTCCGGTTACGAAACTAAAATCAATGCGCGCATGCCCCTTAAACAATATGGCATCAGCCGGAATTAGTTCGTTGTTTCTGATAATCATTCTATCACCAATAACCAATGAAGTTACTGGTATGGTTTGTTCAATGCCGTTTCTGTTTACATTTACGGCAATGGGGAAATAGGAGGTGTAATCCCTTTCAAACAATAAGGTGTCAAATGTTTTTTGTTGAAACCACTTGCCTATGAGTAGAAAAAACACCAATCCTGCATGGGTATCAAACCAGCCAATGCCGTTGCCACTTAGCACTTCATAAACGCTTCTACCAAACATTACTAAAATGCCTAGTGCTAAAGGAACATCAATACTGATGAATTTCTTTTTGATGCTACTCCATGCTGATCGAAAATAATCTTGTGCACTAAATAAAAACACAGGTAGCGACAACATCAGGTTTACGTATCCAAACAACTTGGAAAAAGCACCTTGGGTGAACCGATCCAATCCAAAATACTCAGGAAAACTAAGCAACATGATGTTGCCAAAGCAGAACCCAGCTACACCAATTTGGTAGGTTAATCTTTTATGCTGGTTTTGTTTGATGGTTTTGCTCAAATCATGCAAACTGATGGAAGGCTCGTATCCAATTTTACTGAGCAATTCAACCACTTCACGTAAACTCGTCTTGGTTGGGTCAAAATCAACATGAAGTTCTTTCTTTAAAAAGTTTACCCTTGTTTGTGCTATGTGCGGATTAAGTTTGTATAAATGCTCCAATAACCAAATGCAAGAGCTGCAATGCATAGCTGGAATAAAAAAGGAAACTTTAGCCAACTTCCCATCATTAAATAACAGTAATTTATGAATGATCTGTTCGTCATCTAAATATGCAAATTGAGCAGACAATACAGGATGTTTTAAGGTGGTGCCAGGATTTGATTCCAAATCGTAGTAATTGCACATTTGGTTGCTGGATAGCAACTGGTAAACACTCTTACATCCTACACAACAAAACAGGTGGTCATCAAAGCTAAGCTCCTCATTGCATTGGTCTCCGCAATGAAAACACTTGGATTTGATGTTATTTTTTACTGCTTCCATATTGTTCAGTTTTGGGCAATACAATTTCACGCTGCTGCAACCTATTTTTTTGCAGCAGTCAATTTTATTGACCTTGTTTGTTTATTTGTTAAACGTTCGCTAGCTTACTTTTAAAAACAACTTGCGTAACCCCAACTCATCATTGTAGTCTGATACAAGGGTATTGCTTAACATGTGACTTATTTTTTTTCTGATTCCTTTATATTCTTCATGCACCGGACAGGGATTTTTCTCCGAACAGTCCTTTAATCCTAAACAACATGATGTGATAATTTTATCTCCATCTATTGCATACACAACCTCTAACAGGCTTATTTTTTTTTGTTGCTCATTTACTAAGAAACCTCCATTGGGGCCTTTTGCTGATGACAAGAACCCCTTTTTTGAAAGTTCTTGCAATACCTTTGCAATAAAGTGTTGCGGTGCATCAAGCCCTTCGGTAATTTCTTTTATCCCAATGTACTTCCCGTCTGCTGTTTTTTGTGCAATGAGAAACATGGCTCTTATGGCATATTTACAAGTTTGTGAAAACATGTTTGGTAATTTTTGCTATTCAAAGGTAAGTAAGTAATTAAATAATAAAAGACCTTTTTATCTTCTATTATTTAAAGCACTTATAATCAACCATTTATTTTTAATACTGTTAAAAAATGGAATTATCACTCCAAAAACGCATCCTATTGATTCACTAAAAAAAGAGTATTTACCCTATGAAAAAAGGGGGTTTTCACCCTTGAATTTACCAATAATCGCAACGAAATTTGCCTCTGGTATTTTACCAACGTATTAACTTTAACTGTTTTTATAACTAAAGAACTACTAACTTTTATTCATTTCTGATTATGACAACGCCAATCTATAATAGCCAGCAACAAGTTTTTGCACTAAACATGTTCTCCAATTTTGCAGGAAATAAAAAAGCACCTGTTGATGAGCTTCAGGCCGATCTTACTAAAATAATTAACGCATTACTCTCGGATGCGCGTATGCAAAAGTATATAGGAAACTGGCAAGTGGTTTGGGGACCAGTTGTTGGCTCTTATGGGAAAGATGCTGACAGGCAAGTGGCATCTAACGCCTTGTATGTTGCTAAAAACGATGAAGGAACTTATGTGATAGCCACAGCGGCCACCAATCCAATTTCAACATATGGCTGGTTGACGGAAGATTTTGATGTACAAACCATGGTGGTTTGGGATGGTTTTAATGAGGATGACCCAGAAGCTCCGCGTGTTTCGAGCGGAACCAGCACAGGTTTAAATCACTTGCTAAGCATGGAGTCGCATGGCGTTTCATTAATGAGTTTTCTTCAAAGCACCTTTCAATCAAGCCCCACCACCCAACAACTTATTGTTACAGGACATAGTCTTGGGGGAGCCCTCTCTCCTTCATTGGCATTAAAACTATTAAATACCCAAGCCCAATGGAATCCTACTAACACAGTAGTAGTTTGTGCTCAACCCAGTGCTGGTGCTTCTCCGGGTAACTTGGCATTCTCCAACTATTATAGCAGTTTATTGGGAAATCGTACCCTTCGTTTTTGGAATAAGCTAGATCCTGTTCCGCATGGTTGGCAGCATGACATGTTAGAATCAGCTCCGTTTTTGTATTATCCATATTATACACCCAATGTATTGTTACAAGGCTTGGTAGCATTGGCCCTTGGCCGAAGCCTTAAAGGCACTGAACCTTATCCGCAAGGAGGACTTTACACGCAACTGTTGCCCCAAACGCCTCCTTTGCCTGGCCAAGTAAATATCATACTTACCCAACCGCTTCCGGCATCTACGGTTATTCAGTTTTTAATGGATATGGAACTCAAAAAAATACTGGCCAATTTGGGTATCACTGGCCTAATCGCCAACACGTTAATTTCTATCTGCAACAGTATCATTCAGCACTTTGATAATAGTGCCACGGTTGATGATGCCATTGATTGGATGAGACATGAACTGGAAAAAATATTTGGCAATAACGAATACCTGAACCACCTGTTTAATACCTTAGACATTTTGCTGAACCAGTTTGAGGGTGTATTGCTTTATTTGCTTCAACTGGGTTACCAGCATGTTACCACCTATTATGATTTGATGGACATGAAAAACATGAAAAACCTAACGGATAACATCATCAATAGTCAAATTAGCTCCCGTAAACTGGATAGTTTTTACCTTGATTTAACCGCAAAACTAACTGACCCTAAAGAAGGATTAAAAACGCTGGGAGAACATTTGAGTGCTTCTATGCAACAATTGCTTACCACAGATTTTATTAAACAAGCTGGCATTCCAAGTATTCCAAGTGGGGTTGCAGAGCCAATGCCTTTGTAAAAGTATGAATAGAAAAAATGCTTTGCTACTTGCGGCAACCCTTGGCCTAATCAATAATTTATGTTTCGGCCAATTAAACTCGCCAATCAATTACAATAGTACAAGCTATCCAAATGTAATCAATGCGGCACAACAAGTTGGTTTTCCGTTTTTGCTGGTTCAGGGCTACCCTGTTTCAGCCAATGGTTACCGTGCTGATACTGCCAGTGGCGTTATTTATTATAATAAACAAAAACTGGAGGTAACCCAACAATACAATAACCCGGGTGGCAAATTCCCCTACTACGTTCCTGCGTCATCCTATGCAACTTATGCCATTAGCCCTGCAGAAAAAGAAACCTGGCCAACACAAATTCAAAACTTGTTGTATAACCCAACCAACCAATCTTTTTGCTCTTATGTTGATTGCGTTGGTTATGGCACACGCTTGCTTTCTTTAACCGATGCAAACGCAAATGGACAAAACGCTTACACCAATCTTCGCACCTACATCCGAAACCTGAAATCAGCGCCTTTTGCGGCTTCTGGTTATGAAGCCTCAGCTTACGAGTATGCAGTAGCTTTTCCGTTGCTGGATAACAATAACAACAGTGGCTGGCAATACGTATGCGGCAACGTTTCTGTTTCAAAAATTGACTCGTTTAACCGAACCAAAAAAATCAACAATACGTATACTGGAAAAAGAAAGGGTGGCTTTACCCAGGCTTTGCCAGGAGACATTTTATCTTTTGGTTACGATAATGGACAAGACAACGGCCACTTTATGGTGATTGAAAAATCACCCATTCCATTAAGCAACATGGAAGCTCTTAAGGTGTATTATCCCATGATGCCAACTTCAACGCTTGACAGTTTGTTGAACACTTGCCGCATTTATGCAGTTCCTTTATTTGATTGCTCGGGACAAAACGTACATTTTTTCGACTCTAGAAAAAAAACGAGCGGAATTGGACATGGCACCATTTTGATTTATGCCGATAAAACTACGGATACGCCATTCGGGTTTGTGTTTTCACCACCAGCCAAAACTGGTTTTATGGGTCTTGAACAAATGGGTAACCACTTAATTGCCTTAACAGTTGGGCGATACACCCCAACCCAAAAATAGCCGCATCCTTACTTCTCGCTGCACTTTTACCCGCACCCCAACACAGCAGAAACTCCGTTTTGTTGGCTTAAACTAAAGCTGTACTTTCGTGCAACAATTATGAAATCACTTTACGATGCGACCGTGTTGGAAGAGGTATTATCACGCATAGATAAACTTACTGCCTCTAATTCGGCTCTTTGGGGGAAAATGAATGTCGCCCAGATGATGGAACATTGTGCCAGAACACTTGATTTTTCAACAGGAAAAACCAAACCTAAACGTACCATTATTGGCATACTCATTGGCTCCTTTTTCCGCAGCATGTATAGCAACGATAAGCCCTGGAGCAAAAACTCCCCCACTTCTCCAAGCTATCAGGTGGTGGATGAGTTAGCATTTGATTCATCAAAAAAAAGGCTGGTTGATTTAATTCAGGAATTTTCAAACGGTGGCCCTTCAAAATGCACCACACACCCTAGCCCATTTTTCGGAAAACTTACACCTGAGGAGCATGGCAAAGGACAATACAAACACCTCGATCATCACTTGCAACAATTTGGAGTATAAACATGGCGAACATATTAAACGGTAACGAAGTTTCAAAAGCAATACGCGACAACATTAAAGTAGAAGTCGCAGCCTTAAAGGCTCAAGGAAAAAAAACACCTCATCTGGCCGCAATACTGGTTGGCTCAGACGGTGCAAGTATGACTTACGTGGGTGCTAAAGAAAAAGATTGTAAGGAAGTGGGCTTTGATAGCACCGTGCTTAGGTTTGACGCAAGTATTACTGAGGAAGAGTTGCTGGCTGAAGTTGAAAAAATTAACCGCAATAGCAATATTGATGGACTAATAGTGCAGTTGCCTTTGCCCAAACACATTAACGAGCAAAAGGTAACACAAACCATTGATTATAGAAAAGACGTAGATGGTTTTCATCCAATGAATGTAGGCCTGATGTTTAAAGGCATGCCTTGTTTTTTGCCAGCCACTCCATTTGGTGTAATTAAATTATTGGAGCATTACCAAATACCAACATCAGGAAAACACTGCGTAATTATAGGCAGAAGTGATATTGTGGGAAAGCCCATGAGTGCATTGATGCTGCAACAAAACTGCACGGTAACCATTTGCCACAGCCGAACAGTAAACATTGAATCGCACATCAAACAAGCGGATATTGTAATTGCAGCCGTAGGTATTCCTGAATACGTTAAGGCCGACATGATTAAAGAGGGAGCAGTGGTTATTGATGTGGGCATCACCCGTGTTGCTGATTCATCGGCTAAAAATGGCTATAAGCTGGTGGGCGATGTGGCATACGAATCATGTGCAGCAAAAGCGAGTTATATTACCCCTGTTCCAGGCGGGGTTGGTCCAATGACAAGGGTTGCACTACTGTTAAATACCCTAAGTGCAATTAAGTTTAATGAGCAAAGTGGACAACAGGCCTAACATGACCACACCACATATGGATACAAACAATACGGTGATGCTCCCTGTAATGGAGCACTTTTATACCATACAAGGAGAAGGTGCCTACCAAGGACATGCCGCTTATTTTATACGGTTAGGCGGCTGTGATGTAGGCTGTGTTTGGTGTGATGTAAAAGACAGCTGGGATGCCCTGAAACACCCTACATTTTCAGTTGATGAAATGGTTGGCTGGGTTGTAGCTGCAAAAGCTCCTTTAGCCGTAATTACAGGAGGGGAACCCCTCTTACACAACTTGGATATGCTTACCCAAGCTCTTCAGGAAAAAGGCATTCGCACCAACATTGAAACCTCAGCATCCTCTCCCCTTAGCGGCAAATGGGACTGGATTTGTGTATCCCCAAAAAAGTTTAAAGCCCCCTTACCCGAAGTTGTGGCACTTGCCAATGAACTAAAAATTGTGGTATTTAACCCGTCTGATTTTAAATGGGCCGAGCAACATGTTTCCCTAGCGAATACATCTTGCAAATTATACTTGCAACCTGAGTGGGATAAATCGGCACAAATGTTGCCATTAATTATTGAATACGTAAAACAACACCCTAAATGGAAAATTAGTTTACAGGTTCATAAATACATGAACATTCCTTAATAAACAATCTTTCACGCGCCAAAAAATATATAGCAATGATGAAACTCAGTTTAATAACACTCCTTTTTTGTTGGGCAACCTTTACCATAGCGCAAACCCAACCCTTCACCGGCACAAAAAACCAAAAAGCGAGTAAGTTATTTGGTGAAGCTTTGCAAGCCCATACCACCTTCGAAAGTAAAAAAGCCCTTGATTTGCTAAACCAGGCCCTTGCCAAAGACCCCAATTTTATTGATGCTTACATGCTACTAGCAGACATCAAAGAGGGCAATGAACAAATTGAAGAAGCCATTGCTATTTACGAAAAAATCATCTTATTAAATGCCGATTTTCAACTCCCATACTATAAAATAGCCAAAACTCAACTCAAAAGTGGCGCATACAAAAAAGCCCTCAACAACTTAAAACTTTACCAGGAAAAAGGCGGCAACCAAATAGACGAAAATAAAATACGTGTGGCAACCGCTACTGCTGAATTTGGAGCGAATGCGGTGGAGCACCCTGTGCCTTACGACCCAATTAACATGGGCCCAGGAATTAACTCTCCTTTAGATGAGTATTTCCCAGGCGTAAGTGCAGATGAACAAACCCTAATTTATACACGCCTTAAAAGCAACCGTACCGAAGACTTTTACATCAGTAAAAAAGATGAAACCAATGCATGGTTGCCATCAAGAAACATGGGGTCACCCATTAACAGCGAGTTGAATGAAGGCACCATTTCTATTAGCAGTGATGGGCAATATGTTTTTTTTACGGGCTGCAACTGGCAAGGAGGTGAAGGCAGTTGCGATTTGTATTTTAGTGCGTTAGATGGCATGGAATGGAAAGAACCCCGCAACCTCGGTTTTCCCATCAATACCCGTGCATGGGAAAGCCAACCCACACTTTCTTTTGATGGCAAAACATTGTATTTTTCCAGTGCCCGCCCCGGTGGATATGGAGGCATGGATATTTGGCAAAGTACTTACAACAAAGGCCGCTGGAGCCCACCCATTAACTTGGGGCCCGAGATTAACACCGTTGGCAATGAAGAAACACCCTTTATTGCCAAAGATGACATCACCCTTTATTTTACCAGTGATTTTTTACCCGGCATGGGCAATGTTGATATTTTTTTTACCCGCAAAACACCACAGGGCAAATGGGAAAAACCAACCAACATGGGGTATCCCATTAATACTTATATGGATGAGCGTTGTTTAGCCATTGGAGCCAATGGCATTGACGCCTACATTGCCTCTGAACGGGAAGGTGGGTTTGGAGGACTTGACCTTTACAAATTTCAATTGTACAATGAGGCACGCCCAATAAAAACAGGTTATGTAAAAGGTATAGTGTATGACGCCAAAACCAAAACAAAACTCAAAGCAAAGATTGAATTGATTGATTTGTCAACCGGAAAAACAGTGATTGAATCTGTAAGCAATAAAGTAACCGGAGCTTTTTTGGTTTGTTTGCAAGGCAATAAAAATTACGCCATGAATGTGAGTGCCGATGGTTACCTGTTTTATTCTGAAAATTTTGCGCTAAAAGACCAAACAGCCACTGAGCCTCTGGAGTTAAACATTCCATTAAACGCATTGATTGCCGGAGAGAAAGTGGTATTAAACAATGTATTTTTTGAAGTAGACCGTTTTGATTTGAAAGAAGAATCGAAAATTGAATTGAACAAACTGGTAGCCTTCCTTAAAAACAATCCGGGCTTAGCCATTGAGTTGGGTGGACATACAGATAACACAGGTATTAAACAAAAAAACCTGGAGTTAAGTACCTCCCGTGCAAAAAGTGTACAGCAGTATCTCATTAACAATGGCATAGATGCTACACGGTTAACTTACAAAGGTTATGGCGATACACAACCCATTGCAGATAACAAAACAGAAAAAGGCCGTAAACAAAACAGAAGAACCGAGTTTAAGGTGGTGAAAATGAATTGACCTGAAATACAAATACCCAACAATACCCAAAAGCCCTTATCAGAAATAGATAAGGGCTTTTTTATTATGTTTGCACCCATGAGTTCTTCAAAAAATTACCTCCAATACGCCAAAGAAGTATTTGCCATAGAATCAAAAGCACTCGCAGATTTAAGCAAACAACTGGATAATGATTTTAACCATGCGGTTGAAACGGTACTAAAAAGCAAAGGCCGCTTGGTCATATCGGGTGTTGGTAAATCAGGCTTAGTGGGTGCGAAAATTGCCGCTACACTGGCTAGTACAGGCACACCAAGCATGTTTATGCATCCCGTAGAAGCTTTCCATGGTGATTTAGGGATGCTAAAAAAAGAAGATGTGTTGGTGGCCATTTCATATAGTGGTGAAACAGAAGAGCTATTAAAATTGATTCCTTATATTAAAGCTGCCCATATCAAAGTCATTGCCATGAGTGGCAATCCAAAATCAACCCTTGCATTACATGCCGATTTTCATTTAAACGTTAAAGTGTACAAAGAGGCTTGCCCGTTGGAACTGGCACCAACATCATCAACCACGGCTACTATGGCTATGGGCGATGCATTGGCTGTTGCATTAATGAAAGCAAGGGACTTTAAACCCGAAGATTTTGCCAAATTCCACCCGGGGGGAAGTTTGGGCCGAAAATTACTGACCACAGTAGAAAGCTGCATGTTTAAAAGCAAGCTGCCAGTAGTTAAGCTTACTGATTCCATTCAGCAGGTGATTAATACCATGAGCAGTGGCCGTTTGGGCCTTGCTGTGGTGGCGGATAAAAACAAGGTGGTTGGTGTAATTACAGATGGCGATTTGCGCAGGGCCATGGATAAGCATACCGCAAAATTATTTACCCTTTCTGCCCAACACATCATGACGGCTAAACCACGTACTGTACTAAAAACCATGATGATGGCCGAAGCAGAAGAATTGATGAACAACCACAAGATTACCTCTTTGCTGGTTACTGATAAAACTGGAAAACTAGAAGGCATTGTACAAATTTACAGCCTCAACAATTAATGGCGCCTTTGCTCCACACAAAAAGGCTCAGGTTAAGGGCAGTAACCCGTGCAGACCAACAAAAAGTATTTGAAGGGCTGTCGCACCCAGAGGTTATTGCCTATTATGGGGTGAGTTATACCACTTACGAAGACACGGCCGCCCAAATGGATTGGTATGAACAGGGCCATGAAAATAACACAGGCTACTTTTGGGTAATGGAACACGCCTTAACCCATGATTTTATTGGCGTTGTGGGGCTTTACAACATACAAGCAACACACCATAACGGAGAGCTTGGGTATTGGATACTGCCAGCATTTTGGAACCAAGGATATACCACAGAAGCCCTTGCTGCTGTTATACATTTTACACAAACTGAATTAAAGCTGCACCGCATTTACGCAGAAATAGAACTGGAGAACACGGCCAGCTTGCATTTGATGAAACGATTGGGCTTTGATCACGAAGGCACAAAAACGGATTGTGAATACAAAAATGGCCGCTACATCAGCTTAAGTCTTTGGGCCAAAATATTTCCTGAAAATTAATTATCGTTTCTTGCTAAATTTGCACTTTGAATTTTATACCGACATGCCTTTATACAACAAAATAAAAACCAATACCTTTTTAATTTCAGGCCCATGCATTATTGAGAATGAACTCATGGTGATGAAATTGGCTGAAAAAATAGCTGCCATTGCAGAAGAGTTAAACCTTACCTATGTGTTTAAAGCATCTTTTGACAAGGCCAACCGCACCTCGGTGGGCAGTTTCCGTGGACATGGCATTAAAGAAGGGTTGCGCATTTTACAAAAGGTAAAAGACACCTTTGGGCTTTCTGTTACCACTGATATACACGAAAGCCACCAAGCCGAAGAATTGGCTCAAGTAATTGATGTGTTGCAAATTCCAGCGTTTTTATGCAGGCAAACAGATTTGTTATTGGCTTGTGGGCAAACAGGCCGCATTGTAAACATTAAAAAAGCCCAGTTTCTTTCAGGGCTTGAAATGCAATATGCCGTTAAAAAAGTAGAGAGCACCGGCAACGACCAAATCATTTTAACAGAACGCGGCACCATGTTTGGTTACAACAACCTGGTGGTTGACTTCCGCAACCTGATTGATATGAAAACATTGGGTTACCCTGTTTGTATGGACGTAACCCACAGTACCCAAAAACCCGGTGGATTAGATGGCAAAAGTGGCGGAAACAGAGAATATGCGGTGTACTTGGCCAGTGCCGCTGCTGCTGTTGGGGTTGATGGTTTCTTTTTTGAAGTACACGAAGACCCTGACCACGCCCTAAGCGATGGCCCAAACATGATTCCCCTAAAAGACTTTAAACAACTGCTGCTGGATAGCGTGGTGAAACACAAGACTGGGTTGAAGTAAACCTTGTTGAAGTGTGTGATTAGCTGAGTTCTCTCCTATTTTTATTGTTCCCTAATTTGCGGTGTTTAACTGCCTGCTTGTTATTTTTCTATTGAGATAACTACACCTTGTTTGTTACACAACGCCCATCAATGCCGTTTTGAATAGATCTGTTTTTAGCTGAAACTAAACGACCTATAAGCATGCCGTGTGAAATACTTGCGGATGATATGGGCGTTCCGCAGTATTCTTGAAAAGAGATTGGATGCACTGCACGCATCGTATCATCCCTGCTAACGGCATTTGAGGTTTTTACGTAAAAGGCAAGTAATGTTGCTGAGTGCTGGGTTTAGCAAGCAATCACGAAGCGAAGCGGCTGTGATTGCGTGACCAGCAACAATACGTAGTCTTTAGTAAAAACCTCAGAAGCCTTGATTTTTTTGCATACTTTTTTTATCTAAGAAAAAAAGTATGTGGGGCTAGGGGCAAAGCCCCTGTAGAAGAAATAAAAGCTGGTTTGGGCTGAAAGCCCTAGAAAAAGGCCAACGTTTTAAGTTAAAGGGTTACACCCAGTAAAAAGCCCTCCATTTTTGAAAAAAGAGTATTTACCCCATGAAAAAAGGGTGTTTTTCCTATTGGTTTTGGCATTGTTTAGGGGTATGTTTGGAAATATGAATGCTCATGTATTAAACAGTCCTCTCAGCAATAGCAAAAGGGCCGTTTATTAGCCAACACACCAACAAAAAAGCAATTAACAAATTGATAAATTAAATGATTTTCAAATGAGTGAAGACCAAAAACGAATTTTAGAACAACAGCTTTGGAATATTGCCAACACTTTAAGAGGTAAAATGAATGCTGATGAATTTCGAGACTATATTTTGGGATTTATTTTCTATAAGTACCTGAGCGAGAAAATGGAAATTTTCGCCAACGACATTTTGAAACAAGACAAAATCAAGTTTCGTGAAATTACCCCAAAAACACCACAAGCCAAAGACTTTTTAGAAGCTATCAAAGAAGAAGCTTTAGAAAAATTGGGGTACTTCTTAAAACCTGAAGAATTATTTTCCGAAGTGGCAAAAAGAGGAATGGGAGACAATCAAGAAGTTGACCAATTTGATGAGAGTAAAACAAACTTCATTTTAGAGGATTTACAGAAAATACTAACAAATATTCAGTTAAGTACGATGGGTACTGACAGCGAAGAGGATTTTGACAACCTCTTTGAGGACATGGATTTGAATAGCACGAAATTGGGAAGAACCCCTGATGCAAGAAATGCTATTATTGCTAAAGTACTGTCACATCTTGATAAAATTGACTTCAAATTAGAACGCACAGAGTTAGATGTACTAGGCGATGCTTACGAATATTTGATTGGGCAGTTTGCAAGTGGCGCTGGAAAAAAAGCAGGAGAGTTTTACACACCTCAAGAAGTTTCTAAAATTTTAGCAAAGCTTGTTACCACAGGAAAACACAAACTGAAATCAGTGTATGACCCAACGTGTGGCTCCGGCTCTCTGCTTTTACGTGTGGCAAGAGAAGTTAAAGATGTAGCCATGTTTTACGGACAAGAAATGAACCGCACCACCTATAACCTTGCTCGAATGAATATGATTTTGCACGGTGTACATTATCGCGACTTTGACATAAAACAAGAAGACACGCTTGAACATCCTCAGCATATAGACGATTTGCCTTTTGAAGCTATTGTTGCCAATCCTCCCTTTTCCGCAAATTGGAGTGCAAACCCAATTTTCACAAGCGATGATCGCTTTAGTCAATACGGAAAATTAGCTCCAGCAAGTAAAGCCGACTTTGCTTTTGTACAACACATGATTTACCATCTTGCAGACAATGGCATTATGGCTGTGGTACTACCACACGGAGTTTTATTTAGAGGCGCAGCTGAACATCATATTCGTAAGTTTCTAATTGAAAACAAGAATTATCTGGATGCGGTGATTGGTTTACCTGCTAATATTTTTTACGGAACGAGCATTCCAACTTGCATTTTGGTATTCAAAAAATGTCGTGAAAATCCTGATGATATTTTGTTTATTGATGCTAGTAACGACTTTGAAAAAATTAAAACGCAAAATATATTGCGCGATGAGCATATTGATAAAATTATTGACACATACAGAAACCGAACAGTCATCGAAAAGTACAGTTATTTGGCTTCATTACAAGAAATAGCTGAGAATGATTACAACCTGAACATACCACGCTATGTGGATACTTTTGAAGCCGAAGAAGAAATTGATATTCAAGCTGTAATGCGAGAAATCAAAACATTAGAAGCCAAAAGAGCCGAACTTGATAAAGAGATTGATGTCTATTTTAAAGAATTGGGACTAGCTTTTTAATTCCTCCAATCCTTAATGTGATTACTAACGAAAATTCAATTATCAAGATGACAAATAAAAAATCAAAAGTAGGTAAGGTTCCAAATTTGAGATTTCCGGGATTTGAAGGGGAGTGGGAAACCAAGAAATTAGGAGAAGTAGCTACTTTTTCTAAGGGAAAAGGGATTTCAAAAAGTGACATTGATCTTAATGGAATTACTGAATGTATAAGATATGGTGAACTTTACACACATTACGGAGAAGCAATAAATGAAATAAAATCACGAACCAATGCAAATACTTCTAATTTGGTTTTAAGTGAAGCAAACGATGTAATTATTCCTGCATCTGGAGAAACAACTATTGATATTGCAACTGCATCTTGTGTTCTAAAATCAGGGGTTGCATTAGGTGGTGATTTAAATATTATCAAATCAACATATAATGGGTTATTTCTAGCGTATTATTTGAATAGTAAAAAGAAATTAGCGATTGCAAATTTGGCACAAGGAATTTCTGTAGTCCATTTATATACAAGTCAATTAGCTTCTTTATCATTAAATTTACCAGAAAAAAAAGAGCAGAATAAAATTTCTGCTTTCCTTGCTTTACATGACCAAAGAATCCAAACCCAAAACAAAATAATTGAACAATTAGAAACCTTAATGCGAGGTTTTACAAATAAGTTATTCAATCAACAAAAAAGATTTAAGAATAAGATAGGAAAGGATTACTCTGAATGGGAATTAAAGAAGTTGGACCTGGTTCTAATTAAAAACTCAAATAAAAATAAAGGACAAAAACATTCACTTGTTCAAAGTGTTAGCAATGAATTTGGGTTTATTAATCAAGATGAAATGTTTGAAGATAGACAAGTTGCCAGTAAAGACACATCAAACTATTATGTAATTAACAAAGGTCATTTTGCTTATAATCCATCAAGAATTGATGTTGGTTCTTTAGCGTATAAATCCGATAATGAAACTTCAGTAATTAGCCCATTATATATATCGTTTCGGGCTAACAATAGCTTTATTAGAGACTATTATCTTTTAAATTGGTTCTCATCTCAACAATTTTTAAAACAAATGAATAAATCCTTTGAAGGAAGCGTGAGAAACACCCTAAGTTATGAATCATTAACAAAAATGACGATATCAATACCTAGTTTAGATGAACAAACCTTCATTATAGACTTTCTCAGCTCAATCAAACAGAAAATACAAACCGAAAAAGCGATTTTAGAACAGCTTGAAAAGCAGAAGAAATACCTTTTGCAACAAATTTTTATATAGCATTTAGACAAACATTTGCTGTAGCAAGAACTTTTTCTGTTCTTCTAATTTCCTCAAAAGTCGACTTTCTATATCAATTTTCGAGTCTATAGATAAAAGAAAATTGGCTATTTTTGTTTGTTCGTAATCTGATGAACTAATTTTAATTGTAAATCTTTTTAGACTTTTCATTTGTATATTTGGTAGACCAGAGCCAACTCGTAGATTCATAATGTATTGTTCATTAAATTTTAATAACTGATAGAAATATATAAGGCTTATGTTTCTCGAAAGTAAAATTTTATAACAATGTCCCCCAAGCCAGAATTTTGTTGTCATAAAATTTACAAATCCACAAGAGTTTCCTCCCTCACTAATTGTAATTGTATTTTCATCCGTATTGTATTTTTCCGAAAATCCAGAAGGAGAAATTCCACCATTTAAACAAGGGTATAGACCTATTTCGTCTAATTCTTCCTTATTCAACTGTTCTCCTTTTTTTATTTCACAAACATTCTCCAAACATATTTCTTCCCATTCAGGAAACTCATTCCCGCAATCATCTTTAAATCTAAACTGTTGTGAAAATATTCTCTTTCCAACGCTTGCTTTTAGTGCATTAAACTCCTTAATTATTTTGTTTTGGGTTTGGATCCTATCATTTATCAAAGACAGAAATGAGGCAATTTTTTCTTGTTCGGAAAGAGTAGGAAGTATTATTTCTAATGTTTTTAAATCCGAATTGTAGACATTACTTATACTAACCCCTTTGGCTAAAGTGGAAATTTTTTCTCTCAATTTTTGATTGATATAATAAGACACATATCTCTGAGAATAGACATTATCTTTCAATGGGCGAAGTATATTTATCGTTCTACCAATTGCAACATTTTTAACTGTCAAAGCTGAAGCCGAACCTATATCTAAAGGGTCTTCACCTGCCGATGGTAGTAAGATCTCATCTCCATTGCTAAACATTAGCTCTGATTTATCAAGATTTGTTTTATTAACTACTTCGGTAATTACCTCATTATATAGATGATATAGCTCCCCATATCTAACGCAGGGTGTTTCAAATTCGGGTGATGCTTCCTTTTGTTTAATGTTTTTTCCAATTGAAAAAAGAAAAATATCTTTAAAAGAGTGTGTTTTGTATAGCTCAATAAACTCTGGAAATCTCAAATTTGGAACATTCTTCAAATAATTTCCTTAAGGTTTTCAGAACCACAATTGCTTTCCTTTGAGTTTCATAAAATTAAAATTAAAATGAATACTCAAAAAACAATTTCAGAAATCGTTACCGCATGGAAAGCAGACAAAAAACAGTACGTAAAAAAATCAAGTTTTTCAGCTTATGTACTTTTGATTGAAAACCATTTATTACCTGTATTTGGTGAAAAACATAACATTGAAGAAGCCGAAGTACAAACTTTTGTACTTCGTAAATTAGAACAAGGGCTAAGCCATAAAACCATTAAAGACATTATGATTGTTTTGAAAATGGTACTCAAATTTGGTGCGAAACAAAGATGGATTTCTTATCTACCATTTGACATTCAATATCCAACAGAGCGAGAAAGACAAAATGTAGAGGTATTGAGTAGAACGCATCAAAAAAAGATTATGAACTATATTCAAGAGCATTTCACATTTCGTAATTTAGGGGTATATATTTGTTTAAACTCCGGAATGCGTATTGGCGAAATATGTGCCATCACTTGGGAGGACATTGATACAGACAATGGAATCATCCACGTTAGAAGAACCATACAGCGAATATACACTATTGATAATGGTATCAGAAAAACAGAACTTATACTAGACACACCCAAAACCAAAAACTCCATCCGTGAAATACCTATGAGTAAAGAGTTATTGCGAATGCTGAAGCCCATAAAAAAAATTGTAAACCAGTCGTTTTTTGTGTTGACCAACGAAGCAAAACCAACTGAGCCAAGAACTTACAGATCATATTACAAGAATCTCCTCAAAGAACTAGGTATTCCTAACTTAAAATTTCACGGACTTCGACATAGCTTTGCAACAAGATGCATTGAAAGTAAATGTGATTACAAAACAGTCAGCGTATTGTTGGGCCATTCCAATATCAGTACAACCTTAAATCTATACGTTCATCCTAATATGGAACAAAAGAAGAAAGCCATCAATCAAATGCTTCGGGGGCTACAATGATTGATTAAATAGACCATATTGGTCAGATTTTAAATTCGTTATATTTGCTTATTAAAATGCACAAAACGATGTCAAAACAATCCGAAAAGATTTTAGAAGAGAAATTGGTAGCTCAATTGCAAAAATTGGGCTACCAATATATATTGCTCAGAAATGAGGCTGCCTTGTTATCAAATCTGAAAAGTCAATTAGAAAAACACAACCAAATTTCACTTTCAGATACAGAGTTTGATAAGGTACTTAACTTATTAAATAAAGGTTCTGTTTTTGAAAAATCAAAGACACTTCGTCAAAAACAGCATATCATAAGAGATAACGGAGATAGCCTGTATTTTGAATTTTTGAATGTAGAACATTGGTGTCAAAACCAGTATCAAGTAACTAACCAAGTAAGCCAAGAAGGAAAATACAAAAACCGTTATGATGTTACCATTCTAATCAACGGTTTACCTTTAGTTCAAATAGAACTCAAACGAAGAGGGCTTGAACTAAAAGAAGCATTTAACCAAATAAACCGCTATCAACGCCATTCATTCGGTGCAAATTCTGCTTTGTATCAATACATTCAGATTTTCATTATTAGTAACGGAGTAAATACGAAGTATTACGCTAACAACCGCAACCAAAGTTTTAAGCAAACTTTTTATTGGACAGATATTGAGAACAAGCGACTAACTAACATACTCAACGGATTTACAGATGCTTTTTTAGAGCCTTGCCACATCAGTAAAATGATTTGTAAGTACATTGTTTTGAACGAAGCGTACAAAATCCCAATGGTGCTTCGTCCATATCAATTTTATGCTGTAGAAGCATTGATTGACCGAGTAAAGAACTCTAATAAAAACGGCTATATATGGCATACTACAGGTTCGGGTAAAACCTTAACCAGTTTTAAAGCCAGTCAAGTTTTGATGAATTTCCCAGAAGTTCACAAGGTTGTTTTTGTGGTAGACAGAAAGGATTTAGACTATCAAACCACCAAAGAGTTCAATAATTTTAGTGATGGGTGTATTGATGGAACAGATAACACCGGCAATTTGGTAAAACAGTTTATTGGCACTTACAAAGACAAAAAAGGCGAAGCAAAAAACACGAAATTGATTGTTACCACTATTCAAAAACTCAATACAGCCATTAGCAAATTGAAGTATGAGAAGAAAATGACAAACTTGAAAGACAAGCGAATCATTTTCATTTTTGATGAGTGCCACCGCAGCCAGTTTGGAGATACGCACAATCGTATAAAAGAATATTTTAACAATGCCCAGATGTTTGGGTTTACAGGTACACCCATTTTTGCGGATAATGCCAATAAAAACGAATTAGGCAAGAGAACAACCAAGGATCTATTTGAAGATTGTTTACACAAATATGTGATTACTGATGCTATAAAGGACGAAAACGTATTGAAATTTTCAATTGAATATGTCGGCCGATACAAACAAAAAGATACAGCAACTGAAATTGATATTGAAGTTGAAGACATTGACACGCAAGAGTTGATGGAAGATGAAAAGCGATTAGAAAAAATTTCCGATTATATCATAAACAACCACAACCGAAAAACACAAAGTAAAGATTTTTCCGCAATGTTTTGTGTAGATAGCGTAAAGTCATTGATTCGCTATTACGATATTTTCAAGCGTAAGAAATTAGCTGGTGAGCATAATTTAAATATTGCAACCATTTTCAGTTATGCATCAAACGAAGATGATGCAGATGCCAACGGATTTATTCCCGAAGAAGTCTCTGTAGTTGAAGAACCAAAAGCATTATATGGCTTGCAAGCTGATAGCCGTGAAAAATTGGACGAGTTTATTGAAGATTACAATCAATTGTATGATGTAAAATACTCCACTAAAACCAGTGAGGATTTTTACAACTACTACAACGACATTTCAAAAAAACTAAAAGATCGCGAACGTCAACCCGAAAATATAAACAATCGAATAGATGTTTTATTGGTGGTGAATATGTTCCTAACAGGTTTTGATGCGAAAAAAGTGAATACCCTTTATGTGGACAAAAACCTAAAATATCATGGATTGATTCAAGCATTTAGCCGAACCAACAGAATATTAAATGAGCAAAAATCGCAGGGAAACATTGTCGTTTTCAGAAATCTAAAAAGCCGAACAGATGAAGCTATAACGCTATTCAGCAACAAAGAAGCTATTGAGGTAATCATAATGAAACCTTATGAAGATTATGTTGCCAATTTTGATGAAGCCTTTGAAAAGTTATTAGAGGTTACACCAACAACAGACGCAGTAAACGACCTTGAAACCGAAGATGATGAATTGAATTTCATTAAAGCATTTCGGGACTTGATGAGGATTAAAAATATCCTCACGGCCTTTTCAGACTTCAAATGGGAAGATTTAAAAATGGAAGAGCAACTTTTTGAAGACTTCAAAAGCAAATACCTTGACCTTTATGACAAAGTAAAAAGCAACCACCAAAAAGAGACCGTTTCCATTTTGGAAGATGTGGACTTTGAATTGGAGTTAATACATCGAGACGAAATAAATGTTGCCTATATCATTCAGCTTTTAATCAAACTAAAATCTCAAAAACAGAAAGATACCACCAAAGCAGAAAAGGAAATTTTCAATTTATTGAGTACAGAAGCAACGCTTAGAAGCAAACGAGAACTTATAGAAAAATTCATTTTGGAAAATCTTCCAGTCATCAACGACCCCGATAACATTTCTTCTGCATTTGAGCAATTTTGGAACGAAGAACAACAAAAGGAATTTTCTAAAATCGTTCAAGATGAAAATTTATCAGCCGAGAAAACCGAGAAACTAATCGAAGATTATCTTTTTGCCGAAAGAGAGCCACTCCGTGATGAAGTTTTGGAACTAATTGAAGGCGAAAAACCAAGTTTACTGCAACGCAAAAAATTAGGCGACAGAATTTTAAAAAGGATAGTTGATTTTGTGGAGACATTTATTAACGGAATGAATTTGAATTAAAGAAGGAAATCCTACGTACAACAGCTCACTCATTACCAAGTAACACAAACCAAAACTTGGCAAAGAGTGTGCTTTTTCCTATGCAGAACGAAATTCTCCCCTTGCTCCCGAGCATCCCGCAAGCGGGACAAGTGGTACTCCTGAATCCAGCATCGTAGTCATACCTGAAACTGTTATGGGTAATGGCGGCATACCGCTCCTGTTGGAAATTTCACCAATTATATGTAAATTTCAGCGTGCAAAAACCGACAAAATATCATAACGACTTTATGGTAGATCGGCTCACCAACTCTATTGTAAATGTAACGTCTGGAGACAGTTTTCAGACTGAAGTCTCTCTTCTAACCAGAGAAGACTTAAAACAGGTTCAAAAGAAGAATGGCTGGCTGTTCAACTGGAAAGATGAGCAGCAAATGCCAGACAAAGAGGTCTACAAACTGACCATTGTAAACAGCCCTAGCATAGTACAAGGAGTAACAAGCTTGACACTAAAAACAGACCTTGTTTTTCTTAACTTGATTGAAAATGCGCCATTTAATAAAGGGGAACGTAAAGTTTATGAAGGTGTAGCTGGAAATCTTGTTGCTTTTGCCTGCAAACTATCATTTCAAAGGGGAAGTGATGGATTTGTGTCATTTCATTCAAAAACAAATTTAGTTGACCATTATATTAAATCCTTGAATGCAAAACACTATGGAAACCTGCTTATGGTTATAGATACTGTTGCTGCTCTCAAACTTGTAGACAAATATTTTAAATCATAATATTATGAAGACCAAAAACAATCACCTTAATGTTGACTTTATTCAAAGCAGACCTTTGACAAAGGCAGAAGAAAAAGGTCTTAGCGAGTTCATTAAGAAACTTAAAAGCAAAAAACGTAAGCTATCACCCAAAGCGGCATAGCCACTACCCGTAACACACGTAACTGTTCTCGCGTTGTAAAATAAATGCACCACTGCTTTCACTATGTTTTTCATAAAAAAACGATGGCTTTAGGAGCGATTTAAGCCAAGCAATTTGTTTAAATGGTTACTCAATTTTCGCCCCAGGTTCACTCGCATCTCGCAAGCGAGACAAATCTTATTATGCTTGTGCAAAAGTTATATTAACCCACGTATTTCTTAAGTTTCTCTGTTACAAGCTGCAGGTAGGCAACAACTTCTTAAACACACTTACTGAACGAGGTGAGTTTTGTTGGCTTCATCTCCCCCATTTTTATGCCTTGGCCATATTGCTTAAATATTTTAGTGCAAATCCATACTCCTGATAACAGAAATAAACCTGGTATTTACTACCCAAGGCAATTGGTTACATAAAAAAACCATTTCAGCATCATTACTTTCTGAAATGGCTTTTTTATCAATACAAAACTTATTAAGGTAGAATCACTTTATTAATTACGTGTACTACACCGTTTTCTGCTTGAATATCAGCAGTGGTTACACCAATATCAGTAGTTTTTCCTCCACTGAACTTCACACCTGAAGTTGTGTTAAAAGTTAACTTAACTGCTGGATTTAAAGTAGTTGGATTTAAACCGTTAGTTATTGCAGAAGAACGAACGGCAGTTCCTAAAACATGCGCTGTTAATATTGGGCCCAAAGCTGATTTAGAAGTAGCTGCCAAATCAAAGCTGATGTCAGAGAATGCCTTGTTGATTGGAGCAAACACCGTTATATTATTGGTTGTATCCACTACATCAACCAATTCTGCTTTTGTTAATGCAGCTACTAAGGTGGTAAAGTCGCTGTTGTTTACAGCAATATCTGCAACGGTAGGTATATCTAAAAGTTTGCCTATTTTATGAATAACACCATTAGAGGCATTGATATCAGCAGTAACTACAGAAGCACTATTATTGAATTTAACAGGAGCTACATTTACTTGCAAAGATACCCCATTTCCCCCTACGGTATAAAGAGTAGGAACATACGTATTTGTCAATTGTGTAGATAGCACTTTTGAACCCAACACATGGTATAAAAGCAGGTTCTTTAATTCCGCAATAGCTGCAGGATTTGTTATTGCATTGATTGATTCAGAGGTGATTTTTTCCACTCTAAAAGCCTCATTAGTGGGAGCAAATACAGTGAATGTACCAGCACCTTGTAAAGTGGATACCAAACCAGCTTTTGATAAGGCCGTAACCAAGATACTCAAAGTGGTGTCACCTTGGGCAAGCTCGACAATATTTTTGGCTGTTGGAGTGGGATCATCGTTTTTTTTGTCATCATCTTCTTTGCAAGAGGTGATGGTGATAGATGCTATTAACAATAGCGCTGATAGTTTTAAAATTGTTTTTTTCATATGTTAGTTTAAATGTATGAGGTAAACACCTAAAAAAATTTGAAAGTTTTAACTTTTTAACGAATGACCACTTTATGACAAAAGAAGCTTAACGGTGTACCTATTGATTAATAGAAGATACTCCCCACATGAAAATAGAACAGCAGCAAGAATTTCTAATTCACCTTTATGCGCACTGAGAACCAAGCCTGGTTTTTATGCCTTTGTTATATCGCTAAAGTGCATGTAGACATAGATTGTCTCTTTATCACAAATGAGCAAAAGATAAGGCCTAGGCAACATTTGTTTGATGTAAACTGTCTGATGCTTAGAAACAACTTAACTAACAACAAATAATATGAAACACGCTTTTTTTTACTTCCTGCTTCTTTCATTTTTTTTATGTCAAACAGAAACGGTACTCGCCCAAAGCACTAAAAAAGTATTGTTTATAGGGAACAGTTATACAGAAGTAAATAATTTACCCCAAATCATTGCCAATGCTGCCTTATCAACTGGTGATACCTTGATTTTTGATAGCCATACTCCCGGAGGATACAAACTGTTACAACACGCAACAAACAACATTAGTCAAAGCAAAATTATGGCCGGAGGCTGGGATCACGTTGTGTTACAAGGGCAAAGTCAAGAACCAATTACTGGTGAAAGCAATTTTTATGACGGAATGAGAAATTTAAATACCCTGATAAAACAATATAATCCTTGCGCTGTACCCATGCTTTATATGACTTGGGGAAGAAAAAATGGGGATGCTGCGAATTGTCCTAAGATACCTGCCATGTGTACGTATGAAAGTATGGACACCACTATAAAAAGAGATTATATGAATTTAGCGGACTGGTTTCGGACTGAAATATCACCTGTTTCAGTGGTGTGGAAGTATCTTAGGTATAACCATCCAACGATTAATCTGTATCAGTCTGATGAAAGCCACCCTTCTGCCGAAGGATCCTACGCTGCTGCTTGTTGTTTTTATGCCACCATCTTCAAAAAAAATCCTACCTTAATTACCTTTAATTATGGTTTAAATCCTACTGATGCTGCTATAATTAGAAACGCAGTAAAAATAACGGTGTTTGATAGCTTAAGTTTATGGGACTATAAAAAACTACCCATTTCAGCATTTAGTTATAGCATGGGTTCTGGAGCAAATGAAATCATATTTAACAATACCTCTGTACATGCAGATAACTACTTATGGAATTTGGGAGATGGAACAACATCAACCCTAAACTCACCTACACATGCTTATCTGTCTAACGGTACATATACCGTAACACTAACAACATCTAATTGCGATTTACAAGGGTTACATACCAATGTGATGGATACAACCATCAGTTTTTGTAACCACACCCCAAGTATTTTACCAGACAACCTTATGCTTTGCCCAAACAGTAGCGATACATTATGGACACAAGCAGGAAATGCTTATCAATGGTACAACAATAGTATTCCTATTCCTGGTGCCACTAATCAATATCTGGTTGTTTCAAATAGCAATCATTTAATAGATTTTCCTTATCCATCTGTATTAACTACTAATGCAGGCTGCTCAGAACTTTCAAAACAATCATTTGTTAGAGAAGCTGGATGGATGTTTGGGGCGATTATTGGTTTTTATACCGTTGGCAATGTACTTGCTGGAGACAGCGTATGCCAAGGCGATACACTCAAGTTAATAACCGCCTTTGGGGAAGACCATGTAACACAATGGTATAAAAATGGTGTACCAATTCCTTTTGCAAACAGCGATACTTTGGTGGTAACCAATTCAGGCATCTTTAAAGTTCAAATAATACACCCAACCTGTGCCAATATATTTGGCTACTCCGACTCCATACATTATAAATTTATTTCCTGTAATGTTGGGTTAAAAGAAAATAACCTATCCATATTTGAACGCATTCATCCTAACCCGGCAAACGAAACACTTAGTATTGAATTTAGCGGGCTTATAAAAACGGAGCAACTTCAAATTTTTAATGCGATGGGAGTTCTAGTAAAAGAAATAGAAGTCAGTGAATCCATAAAAATTGACGTTTCTGATTTTGCAAACGGGCTTTATTTTATCCAATTAAAAAATAACCCGCATCAAGCACAGAAATTTGTTAAACAATAAAAGAATTAAATTTAGAGAATCGGATGTTGAATAGGGTGAAGATCGTTGGTTTCATCTTCACTATTTTTTTAAGCTTTCGTTGTATCGTCTAAAAACGACTCATTGTTGAGTCTTTCCTCTTTTTAATGCATGATACATCATTCACTAATGCTATTTTATGGCGTTAGTGAATGATATACCATACAATTTTATTATTTATTTTGATAAAACCATTATATTTGCATGAAAAATCATTCATTAGCATCAATTAATGTACATTATGACTGATACATCATACAAAAATTGGTTATCCATGAGCGATGATGCTTTAGCCAAACAAGTGGGTATTTTTATAAAACACCACAGGCTAGAGCAGAACAAAACACAAGACTTGCTAGCAAAAGCTGCTGGCATAAGTCGTTCAACGCTCAGCCTGCTCGAAAGGGGAGAAACCGTTACGCTGGCAACACTCATTCAAGTACTTCGAGTATTGGATCAACTTCAGGTAATGGAGGCTTTTGAAATGAAACAAAGCATAAGTCCGCTTGCATTAGCCAAAGCGGAAAAGGACAAACGAAAAAGGGCTAGGAATAACAATACGAACAATGTAGAAGAATCAAATTGGTAATTATGAATACAGCGTTTGTAAAAATATGGGACGAACTAATAGGTGCAGTTGCTTGGGATGAGACTACTGGCATTGCTACGTTTGAGTATGATTCCAAGTTCAAAACCAAAGGTTGGGACTTAGCTCCTTTGCAAATGCCCATTAATGATGGCAGAAGAAGTTTTAATTTCCCCGCATTACGAAAAAAAACTGACCCAACCTTAGATACCTTTAAAGGATTGCCCGGGCTATTGGCTGATGCATTGCCAGATAGATATGGAAACGAACTAATTAATTTATGGTTGGCACAACAAGGTAGGCCGTTGGACAGCATGAACCCAGTTGAGATGCTTTGTTTTATAGGCACAAGAGGTATGGGAGCACTAGAGTTTGAACCAACTACCTTAAATGAAAGCAAACGGACATTCTCCTTAGAAATAGATAGTTTGGTGGATATTGCCCAAAAGATGTTATCCAAAAAAGAAGCATTTGTAATCAACATGAAAGCAAATGAAGAAAAAGCAATCATGGAAATTTTGCGTATTGGTACATCGGCAGGTGGTGCAAGGCCCAAAGCTGTAATAGCGTACAATGAAAAAACAGGGGTAGTAAAATCAGGTCAAACCAATGCTCCCAAAGGTTTTGAACACTGGTTAATTAAACTTGACGGTGTAAGTGATGTACAATTGGGTGCCAGCAAAGGATATGGCAGGGTTGAAATGGCTTATTACAAAATGGCCATTGCCTGTGGAATTGACATGATGCCATCCAGATTAATGGAAGAAAATGGCCGGGCACATTTTATGACCAAACGTTTTGACCGTGAAGGAAGTTTTACTAAACATCATATACAAACATTCTGTGCGATGAAGCATTTTGATTATAATCAAATTACAAGTTTCAGTTATGAACAGCTTTTTCAAACAATGAGAGAATTGAAATTGTCATATTCCGATGCAGAGCAGTTGTTCCGAAGAATGGTATTTAATGTAGTAGCTCGAAATTGTGACGATCATACCAAGAACTTTGCTTTCCGTTTAAAAATGGATGGAAAATGGGAGTTAGCACCAGCCTACGACATCTGTCATGCCTATCAACCAAAACACCAATGGGTAAGCCAGCATGCACTAAGCATTAATGGTAAAAGAAGCAATATTACAAAAGATGACTTGTTGATAATCGGGAAATCAATAAAGCATAAAAAGGCTGCTGAAACGATTGGTGAGATAAGCAATACTGTGAGTAAATGGAAAACATTTGCGGATGAAGTAAAAGTATCACCCAAACTGAGCAATGAAATAAACGAAACATTAATTAGGCTATAATTAGCCTGTAATAAGACAATACTTAGGATATATTTTGTACTATATTCAGGCTGTGATTATGCCTTGTAAGGGTAAAGAAATAGTAGACAGTTACTCCAAGCAGAACAAGTGGTGCTTCTGCATTGCAGACCAATCTCATTAAAAATCAATGAAACTAAACAGCCATTTTTTACCCTACAAAGGTTGGCAGCAAGTTGAGGCTATTTAAACGCCTTCCCGTTCATTAAAAAGTACTCCGTAACCACGCGTTTACCCCTTTGCAACTCCACCGCATACAATTTACCATTGCTGCTTAACTCTATCATGGCTTTGTTTACCGTAAACTCAGGGTAACTGGTGCGAACCTGATTCATCACCAAAACTGGCAATTCATCCACAGCTATAATGGTGTATGTTTTTATCCATTTGCCATCACTGCTGTATTGCGATTCATAAACACGGTTCTCATCCAAGTACTTTACTTTGTAAATGGTGATATAGTCTTTCTCCCATAGGGTATCATTTTTACCCATAGAGTTTTGGCTAAGATAAGCCTCTACCACAGCTTGAGGAACTTCTGAACGAGATACTTTTCCTGTTTGTGGTGCTTGTTGGGCAAATACCCCCATTGAAATAAATCCAGTAATAAGGAGCAATATGTAATTTTTCATGATGTTATAACTTAGCGGCAAAATTAGTCAGATTTTATTGATAAACATGGTTGGCATAGTGATTGAACATGAAATTTGTCTTAATTTGAATTTTTACTTAAAAAAACGCCCATATGGAGTTGCATAACGATATAAACATCATGTTTTCAGGAGCTATAAGTGATGATAGCGATAATCCAGAATTTATTTCCTTGCTCTCGCAAGAGGAAGAAGATGAAATGAATAAGGAAATTTTGCCCGAAACGCTGCCAATATTGCCGCTACGCAATACGGTTTTGTTTCCTGGTGTGGTTATCCCCATTACGGTTGGCAGAGACAAATCCATTAACCTGATTAAAGACGCCTACAAAGGAAATAAAACAGTTGGTGTTGTTGCTCAGACAGATGCAGATATTGAAGACCCGGAATTTAACGATTTGAATAAGGTGGGTACTGTTGCCCAAATTATTAAAATGCTGAGGATGCCAGATGGCAGCACCACAGCCATTTTGCAAGGCAAAAAACGCTTCCGTTTATTGGACAGCGTGCAAACTGAGCCTTATTTTGTGGCTAAAATTGCTTCCTTTAACGAGAAAAAAATAGTGGTGGATGATAACATGCACGCGCTCATTTCTTCCGTAAAAGACCTTGCCAACCAAATCATCAATGTTTCTCCTCACATTCCAACAGAGGCAAGTATTGCCCTCAAAAATATTGAAAGTCCCAGCTTTTTGCTCAACTTTATTTCGTCTAACCTAAATGTTGATTTACCTGCCAAACAGCAGTTATTGGAACTGGACGATTTAACAGCCAGAGGCAATAAGGTGTTAGAACACATGAGCAAAGAGTTGCAAATGTTGAAACTAAAAAACCAAATCCAAACCAAGGTAAAAGGTGATTTAGACAAACAACAACGGGATTATTTTTTACAACAGCAGATTAAAGTTTTACAAGAAGAACTAGGGGGTGATTCGCCAGAAAGAGATATAGATGGTTTCTTAAAACTAGGGGCAGAAAAAAAATGGGAAACCGAAATATATGAGGCGTTTAAAAAAGAAGTAGAACGTTTACGCAGGATGAATCCAATGGCTCCAGATTACGGAGTGCAACACAATTATTTGCAACTGTTATTGGATTTGCCTTGGAGCGATTACACCAAAGACAACTTTGATTTAAAAAACGCTCGTAAAATATTAGACCAGGACCATTTTGGTTTAGAAAAAGTAAAAGAAAGAATATTAGAATACCTGGCCGTACTAAAATTAAAGGGCAACATGAAAAGCCCCATTTTATGTTTGTATGGCCCTCCGGGAGTTGGTAAAACCAGCCTTGGCAAAAGCATTGCAAAAGCCTTAGATAGAAAGTATGCACGTATTGCACTAGGCGGATTGCATGATGAGAGTGAAATTCGTGGACACCGCAGAACTTACATTGGCGCCATGCCCGGACGAATTATTCAGAACCTGAAAAAAGTAAAAAGCAATAACCCTGTTTTTGTGTTGGATGAGGTTGATAAAATTTCACGCGATTTCAGAGGGGATCCATCTAGTGCATTGCTTGAGGTGCTTGACCCAGAGCAAAATAATACCTTCCACGATAATTTTGTTGAAATAGAGTATGACTTAAGCAATGTGATGTTTATTGCTACCGCCAATTCATTAGATACCATTCAGCCTGCATTATTAGACCGAATGGAGATTATTGAAATTAATGGATATACCTTGGAGGAAAAGGTACAAATAGCCAATAAATACCTGATACCAAAACAACTTGAAAATCACGGATTAACCGCCAAGGATTTGGATGTGGATGATAAAGCCATTGAAAAAATTATTGACCAATATACCCGTGAAAGTGGCGTGCGTGGATTAGATAAACAAATAGCCCAGTTAGCTAGGTATACTGCCAAAGAAAAGGTGATGAACAATGCCAAGAAAATCACCATAAAAAGTGATGATGTAAGCAAAATATTGGGCGTTGAAAAAATTGATAAAGAAACGTATGCTGACAATAGCCATGCTGGTGTAGTAACGGGCTTGGCCTGGACATCAGTTGGTGGCGAGATATTGTTTATTGAAAGCAGCCTTACTCCTGGAACAGGTAAACTTACGTTAACAGGTAAATTGGGGGATGTAATGAAAGAATCAGCCATTACTGCCTTAACTTATTTAAAAGCCCATGCCCATGAGCTAAACATTGCTCCAAAATTATTTGACCAGTTTGATGTGCATGTGCATGTTCCAGCAGGAGCTGTTCCTAAAGATGGACCTTCGGCTGGGGTTACCATCTTTACCTCATTAACCAGCTTGTTTACACAACGCAAGGTAAAAGCCCAATTGGCCATGACAGGCGAAATTACCCTAAGGGGCAAGGTATTGCCTATTGGAGGTGTGAAAGAAAAAATACTAGCCGCTAAACGCGCTGGCATTACCGAATTATTGCTACCACAATCAAACCAAAAAGATGTGGAAGATATTGCTAAACATTATTTAAAAGGGTTGAAGTTTAAATACGTGAGCGATATGATGGATGTGGTAAAACACAGCATTCTAAAAGAGAAAGTAGCAAACCCAATTGATTTTAAAGCATTGAAGGCTTAACCCTGAAGGGAGCTTAAAATTAAGAGAGGTGCCTTGTTCGTAAAATACTTTGTTCTAAGAACTAATGAGTCATCATCCATTACCAAGTTAAAAGTTATTCGTGCCTATCGCTCCATAATAACTTTTAACTTTTCTAAGAATAACTCTTTTTTTCGTCTTGATACCTCAACTTCACTATTGTCAACCATAACAATAATGCCTCCTTCGCCTTTAATGTATCTTTTTATATGAAGCATATTAATTAGGTGTGAGTGGTGAACCCGAACAAAGTCATGCGTTTCAAGCATGTCTTCAAACTCTTTTAATGTTTTAGAAATAACAAGCGGTTTTTCATTTAAAATAAAAAACTGGGTGTAATTGGCATCTGACTCGCACCTGATAATATCTTTGATGGGCACAAATACCAGCCCGTCCAAGGTTGGCAAAGCTATTTTGTTACTATTACTGCTTAGGTTTTTTATATTTTGGAGTAAAACATCTATTCCTGCATTGTTATCGCTCTTTTTTTGGCTATTCATTCTTTCAATGGCCTTATCAATAGCCCTTTCTAACTCATCCAAATCTATAGGCTTTAAAAGATAATCAATGGCACTAAACTTAAACGCCTTAATGGCATACTGATTATAGGCAGTGGTAAAAATAACTTCAAATTTTTTGCCTTGTGTTTCCGCCAGCAAGTCAAAGCCATTTTTATAGGGCATTTCAATATCTAAAAAAACCAAATCAGGCTTTAAATCTGCTATTAACTGTTTACCCATGTCTGCATTTTCAGCCATACCCAACAACACCAATTTATCATCAAATGCATCGAGCATTTTAGCAAGCGCATTTCTTCCCCTTAGCTCGTCTTCTATAATGATGGCTTTAATCATATTGCATTTTATAAGGTATTGTTAATATTACTTTAGTTCCTGCGCTGTTGCCCGCTGCGTCATACAAATCAATAATATCAAGCTCTGTTTTAATTGCATTCAATTCATTTAAAATTTTTAACCGCTCCTTGGTTAAACCAATTCCTTTTGATTTGTGTAATTTAATTTGCTTGTCTTTTATACGTTTCGATTGTTCGCGCCCAATTCCATTGTCTATAATCTCGCAACAGATGGCATGTTTCTGACTCAGGTAAAACTTTATCTCCAAATTACGCTCCCCTACCCGATGCATTAATCCATGCCAAATGGCATTTTCTACAAACGGCTGTATGAGCATAGTAGGAATCTCCATTTGGTAAATATTTACCTGCGAATCCACTGTTATTTTATAGTTGAATTGATGATCAAAGCGCAGAGATTCTATTTCAATGTAAAGTTTTAGAAAATCAATTTTTTTGGCCAGCGTAATGGTATTGTTTTCAGAGTTATCTAAAATTTGCCTGATCAGTTTGGCAAATTTACTCAATGATTTAGATGCTTCTTTTACATTGTTGTTAATAATAAAATCTTGAATTGAATTCAGGGCATTGAAAATAAAATGAGGGTTCATTTGAGCTCTTAATGCCCTCAACTCCAACTCACTTAAGCTCTTGTTTATTCTTGTTTTTTCTTCTTCCTTTCTTTTAATAGCCCTAATTCGTTGATATATGGCTAACCAAATGCCTAAAATAAGGAAACAAATTACTGCACTCCGAAATAACCAAGTGCTCCAAAATGGGGGAACAATAGAAATGGGTAAACTTAACACTTGAGTACTCCATACCCCATCGTTATTACTGGCTTTTACTTTAAGTACATAATTACCTGGGGCTAAATTGTTATACCTTGCCATGTTAAAGGTATTGCTATAAATCCAATTATAATCATACCCATCTAACAGAAAGGCATACTGATTTTTTTGCGGGGCAGTAAACTCTAAAGCTGCAAAATTAAATGACAAATAATTTTGAGCGTAAGCCAACACTAGTTCTCCCCTTTGAAGTATGGAATCTACATTTAGTGCTTTATCAAACAACTTTATATCTGTAAAACAAACCTTAGGTACCACCTTATTATTGGTGATTAGCTTAGGATCAAAATAATTAAATCCTTCTACCCCACCAAAAAGCAACTGTCCTTCTTTGGTTTTAAAAAAGGCGCCACCATTAAATTCATTGCTTTGCAAGCCATCCAGTACACTGTAATTGGTGAATGTTTTTGTAAATATGGAAAATTTTGACAACCCTAAGTTGGTGCTTATCCATAAATTATTGGCATTATCAGGCACAATGCCATATACTAAATTATTGGATAGGCCATTTTGGGTGTTATAAAAATAGCTGCGCTCATTTATGTAGTTAAAACCAATTATGCCGTTGCCTAAAATCCCAAGCCACAACATACTATCCACATGGGCAATTGATGATATGTTAAACTCTGTTTCTCCATTTACAATAGTATTGAAATAATGTTTAATGCCATTGTTTTGCCATTTAACCAGTCCATTAACAGTGGCAATCCAAATGGTGGCATCAGGCGTTTGGTATATGGCGCGTACATTCTTATACTTTTCACCTAATATTGGTACTCTACTAAGACTATATTTACTGGTATCAACTAAAAATAAGCCATCGGTTCCACCAGCTAATACATCCCCATTTGCACATTTGTAAACACATTTAATGGCACTGGTTTTAACGGTGCTTTCAAAATCAACCATTCGGATAGCTTTTGTTTTCGTATCAAAGACTTTAAGTCCTGATGAAGTGGATAGGAGTAATTTATTTTGTAATGCTAATATATTCAAAACGGCTTCATCATTCAACTTTTCACGGCTAGTGGAGAAACGTGTAAACCTATTGGTTCCCCTATTCCATTTATTAATTCCGGCTCCATCTGTCCCTACCCAAATGTTATTGGCATTGTCTTGAGCAAATGACAGAATGTAATTACTGCTTACCGTATTTTTATCATTAGGGTTATTGCTGAAGGTATTAAACGTATTTTTGCTAAAATTGAGTTTATTAATACCTCCCCCATAAGTACCAATCCAAATAATCCCTGATTTATCTTCCAGTATACTAATTACATCATTCTTACTAAGAGATTTATCATTACCTATATCATTGCGCAAATGCACTGGCTCACTATCCATATCAGGATAAAAAACCAACCCTTTATTGGTTCCAATGTAGAGTTGGTTTTTGCTATCGGAAAAAACAATATTCTTTTTGATGGCTACACCATTTAAATTTTTCTCGTTAAAAATTTGTTTATACGTAATTTCCCGTTTGGCCAGGTGGTATAGAAACAATTCGTTTTGTTCTGATAAGCCAAGGATTTGATTTTTCTCCTTTAAATAAAGCATATTATCAATAACAAAACTGGCTGAAAACAATTCGTTTGCTGTTTTTTGGCTTAGATTAATGCGGAATACTTTGTTTGAGACCGCTGCAATCAATTCGTTTTTGCTGATTGGAAGAATAACCCTAGCATTTTTTAGCCCAATTGCTCCAAACTTTTTGGTTTTTAAATTAAACACCAAGGTTTCTTCTAAAGTACCAATCCATATTTCATTACTTGCCGCCACATAACAAGCACTCTTAATGGTTGCATTGGGAAAATCAGGTATTTTAAACTCTTTAAAAGTTTGATTTAATGGATTATAAAAACTAAGCGACCTATTGTGTACCAGCCATAAACAAGCTGTTTCATCTTCAAAAATATATTTAACAAAATTACTTGGAATGCTATGTGTATTTTGTACCTCATGGCGAAATACTTTAAAGGTTATTCCGTCATACCTATTTAAGCCATCTTCTGTTCCTATCCATACAAACCCTTGTTTATCCTGCAACATACATTTAGGTGAATTTTGCGATAACCCATTCTTGATGTTTAAATATTCAAAATCAAAATGATGTTGTGGATACACATTCATTTTAAAAGTGAACAAAAGCTGTAACAGAAGAAAATACCTCATAACACAAATATATACCAATTGATTATAAGGAGGAATTGTTGGTGTAACGGGTGAGATTTAAAATTTCATCTACCAACTCCAATGAATAGGGTTTTAGCAGGTAATTGTGTGCATCGTGTTTAAACGCTTCTACTGCATAATCATTCTTGTTGCAGGTATAAACAAGTTTAAATGACTTATTAGGTATTAAATCCATTATTCCAAATCCACTTTCATTTGGAAATTCAATTTCGATAAATACATAGTGAGGCCTCACTAATTTTAATGTTTGTAGGGCTTCATTTAAATTTGTCAGCGTAATTACTGTGCACTCTTCGGGGTGTAATACTTGAAGCAGATGTTTAAGTTCTGCCGCTTGTTTAAGATTATGATCAATGATACAAAATAGCATTTGTTTGTTTGTTTGTTTCTTATACAAAGGTGTCTTTACTCCCTTAGCTTTCCAGTGCCAATGAGTAAGTGGCTACTTTGAATGATTAACTGGTAATGCAGGCTGATTACTCTGGCACTAAAAAACCACTTATTCATTGGTTTCTGCCACTTACTCATTGGTGATTAAACAGAAAATACATAGGCTCATTTTTGTTTCATTAAACAACTAAATAATGAAACACAAATTACCTCAAATGCTCGTTTTAACTTTTATTTTAGCCATATTGGCTGAAATAGGTTATACCTCAGTAACTAAAGTTACAAGTAGTGGTGGACAATCAAGTAGAACACAAAAGACCCCATCCACCCAAGGTTGCACTTGTCATGGCGGATCCGTAACACCCAATTTAATAACCACGCTTTCTGGCCCTTCTGCTATTCCTATGGACTCTTCTACCAACCTCACCTTTACTGTTGGTGCTGGTGGCCCTGGAACTCAAGGCGGATTTAATGTATCTGTAAGTAATGATTTACTTGGCTTTCTGGTGCCTATATCAAGTGGTGTGAGCTATAATAGTGCGGATAAAGAAATTTTACATAGTACACCAAAAGCATATAGTAGCGGTAATGCTAATTGGGAATTCAAATTTGTATCTACGGCTACCAGCTCTGCTAATGTTACTTTGTATGGAGTAGGCTTAAGTGGAAATGGCTCTGGAACTAGTGGAGACAATTGGAATTTCACATCAAAAACAATTGCTTTAAATCCAGCATTTCCTAGCGGAACAGCTTTTGTCCCGAGTAATAATGCTTGGGATATAAAAGACGGTAAGCCCTTAAATCAAGGTAATGCATACGATAAGTTTGCCACCATTTATACAAGTAGCGAAATTGCATTTGGCCGTATTACCCGGATAGGATTTTTTATAGGCACAGAAAGTAACAGCGGTGGCGGTAATTTTAGAATTTATATGAAAGAAACTTCCAATACTTCTTTTGCATCTGCCACCACTGCTGGGAGCGAAATAAGTGGTGCTACCCAAGTTTATTTGGGAGCACCAGCATACAATGCTTCAAATGGTTGGTTTATGTTTGATTTAAATACACCATTTGATTATGCTGCCAACAACTTGGAACTCATCATCGCTAACGAAAAAGGATTTGTTTCTAATGACGATAAACAAACCCTGAATAGATATACTTCATCTCCACGCAGCCAGTACTGGAGTGGAAATAGTAATGTTACAAATGGCAATCCTTATTCTATTCAACCCAATATTAGGGTAGAAAGCATTACAGACCCGAGTGCTTTAAATTTTGGAACATTTACAGCTTCAAGTGTTGCTCTTTCGTGGACTGCTGCCACTAAAGGACAAGGGTATAGAATTGTATATAAAAATGGCTCCAGCATTACTTCCCCAACTGATGGTGCTTGGGCTGATATTGTTGGTAATAACAATACCAATTATACGGTAACAGGATTACCTTCTGGCAGATATTACTCGTTTAAGGTGTATACCAAAACTGGTAATTCATTTAGCGCCAATGGTTCAAATATTGTTTCCACATTCAATTCAACCTATGCTTCTGGCACATTTGTAAATGAACAATCTGGTAACTTTATTTATGGTCAACCATCATTTGAAGCGGAAGGGCTAGCCAATGCTGGTGGATTAAGTGCAGCTAGTTTAAACAACCCAACTAGTGTATTTGTTGATACTTCTAGTGTTTATCCAACAGAGGGTATTAAGTATGTTACAGATCAATTTAACAACAGGCTACTCATCTATAAAACAACCGCCACATCGGATGGTTCAAGTGCCAATATAGTCATTGGTCAACCTGATTTTACAACCAATACGGCCCCAGTTACTCCAAATGCGGGTTCACTCAACTACCCTTCTGCTGTTTTTGTATATGGCACTAAAATGATTGTAGCAGATAGAGATAACAATAGGGTTTTAATATGGAATACCATTCCAATTAGTAACGGTACTACTGCTGATATTGTATTGGGGCAAGCTAATTTTACAAGCAAAAATCCAAATAGAGGGCTAGCCGTAAGTGCCAATGGGTTAAACAGCCCTGAAGCCATATTTGTGTACAACGACAAACTTTTAGTAGCGGATGGCAATAACAACAGGGTACTTATCTGGAACAACATCAATTCATTGGTAAATGGACAAGCTGCTGATGTGGTAATAGGCCAGGCTAATAAAACAAGCAATGCTTCTCCCAATACCAACGCATCCACTTCGGCTACATTGTATTACCCAAAAGCATTGGCTGTAGCCAATAACGGAAAATTGCTAATTGCCTCTCGTTTAGAACACCGTGTACTAATTTACAATACTATTCCAACTACTGATGGTGCAAGTGCCGATTTGGTTTTAGGCCAATCAAACAGTACCAATAACCAATTTAGTTTTAGCAGTACCACAGACTCTACTTTTGGCTTTTTAAGAGGTATTGCTGTAAGTCCAAACAACAACAGAGTTGCTCTATCAGAAGCGGGCAATAGTAGAATTGTTATTTGGAATACATTCCCTACACAAAATAACCAAAAACCCAATATAGTAATTGGGCGACCAAGCTTAACCGCAAGTACTCCAAGCACTTTTTCTAATCAAACTCCTAATGGCTTAAATGCTACAGTTGTTGCTTTCCCCGAGTTAATGTATTGGGCAAAAACGGGCGATTTATATGTAGCCATGGCAGGTAGAAATGGTGTAATCAGATACCAAAATGGCGATGTATCATTAGTTGGTCCTAATGTGCTAAATGCAACTCCAACTAACAATAACATTCAACTCAATTGGAGTGGAGGCAACTCCACCAAATATAAATTGGTATATAAACTAGGTGAATACCCCCCTATTGACACCACCGATGGTATTGTAATTGATAACCTTACAGGTACATCAACAACCATTAATAATTTAGCGTGTAACAATATATACTCATTTCGCATTTGGGGTAAAAACAATGCCAACCAGTATGCAAGCAATCCTAGCCCAGCGGCATCGGTAACCAGCATTACACAAACAGGTACAACATGTGCTAACTTACCGCTGGCCAATAGTTCTATAACCAGTATAGCCGTTTATGGAACCACCGCTTACGTTACGGGCTACTTTACACAAATAAATGGACAACCAAGAAACGGAATTGCTGCTTACAACGTAAACACCAATGCATTGTTACCATGGAATCCTAGTTTAACCTTTGATGGAGCAAGTGCAGGTTTTGCCAATTGTATTAAAGTAACCAACGATGGAAACCATGTGATAGTGGGCGGCCTTTTTAACTTTGTAGGCACCAATGCCGATACCAATTTAGCTAAAATAAGCACTACCACAGGTTTATCAGTAAGCTACCCCAATGCTGAAAATGGGGCAGTTGATAATATGGCTATAGCTAATGATAATTCTATTTATTGTTATGGGCAATTTACCGGACTTACAGGCTTTGCAACAGCAAACTTAGGGGCAATTAATGGAAACGGAACAGTTAAAACCAGTTTTAATCCTTTAATGGCAACAACAAACCTAAGAGCCATACACGTAAATGAAACCAATACAAGAGTATATATTGGGCACGGAAATGGTTCAACCACATACAACGGCAACACCCGCTCTGCGTTTGCAGAATTAGATGCAACCACAGGGGCTGCTACTTCATTTGCGCCTTTTACGAGCTCTGGCATATTTTCCTTTGTTACCAAAGGAAATAGTTTATGGATGGGAGGCTCTTTTGATAAAATTGAAAATGCCCCAAGTACAGGTGCTAATACACCAAGAAGAGGTTTGGCCAAATTCACCTACAATGGCACCAATTGGATACTTGACAACACCTTTAACACAAACAATGTATCCAATAGTCCGAATGGAGATCAAAACTATGGTACAATAGGTGCATCTATCAGAGGGCTCTATTTGTTTCAAAACAAACTTTTTGTAATAGGCGCTGAAATGAAAAGTTTTGGAAATGAACCAAGGTATGGTGTGGCGGCCATTGATACAGGCAATGCATCTATAGTAACCAACTACAGCTTAGGCACCAGTTCTATACCAGCAGGAACAGGCTTTAGAATGGATGCTTCCAATACTTTGCAAAAGATATTTTTTGTTGATGGAAGCGCTACTCCAACTGGTAAACACATTGCTGGAGTTCCTCTCTTAACCAATTTAGCAAGTATTCCTTTTTCTTCACCCAATACAAAATCCGTGAATAAAATGATTAATGGAAATGGCGTATTTGACTTCACTGCAGCAACAGCTATGGACATCAGCTTTAGCGGAAATACCATGACTGGAGATAGTGGCATAATTACCGTTGACTATTTTGGGAATGGCAATCAAGCTTTTTACACAAGTAATATTTTAGAAACAAACCAAAGCGCTTATCGTTGGATTGTAAACAAACCATGGTCAAGTAATTTCAATGCACCAGCTTTTACCAGTGCTGAAATACGCATTGATTTGGATGAAATACCTGGAAGAGGAGGTATAAGCATTGGTCAAGAATCTACCATAAAAATATACAAACGTAGCCTTCCTGATAATGCAAAAAGCATTTACGATTTCCAGAATATTGGCCCTGTTACCTATGATAATGTAACCCATGAATTAAAGGTAACCGTAACTAGTTTTGGGGAGTTTATATTAGCAAGCAATACCGCTTCCTTACCTGTTGAGTTAATTAGTTTTACCGCTAAAGCAAATGATGAAAACAACGTTCAATTGTACTGGGCTACAGCACAAGAAACCAACAACCAATATTTTGAAATAGAAAGAAGTAATAATGGTAAAGACTTTACTAAAATAGGCATGTTGACTGGCGCAGGTAATAGCAATAAACTGAACCAATACACCTATAACGACCCTATAAACCTAAAAGAAAACAAAACACTCTATTACAGGCTAAAACAGGTTGACTTTAATGGTAACGTTACCTTGAGCAAAACTGAAATCGTAAATTACAATTCGAATATTTGGAACGACTTAATTGTATTTCCAAACCCTACAAACGAAAATTTATATTTTAATAGGCCGTTAGAAGAAGAAACTCAAATAGAAATATTGGATATTACAGGAACCAGAGTTGTTAAAGAATTATTTAGCAATAGCATTAGTAGCTTCAATACAGAGACGCTAAATGCGGGTATATACTTTATAAAAATACAAAGTAAAAACACCCTGATTTCATTTAAGTTTATTAAAAACTAAACGATTCATTAAGAGGAGGCTTACATAAAAGTCTCCTCTTTTTAAACTTACTTTAACACAGGCAACACCATACCCATTTTATTTACAAAAACGCCTACACTTCCTATCATTACTTCTGCTAGGCCATTGTTAAACGTGCCTACCGCATCAAATTCGGCAGGAATAACCAACGTACCGCGCATATCAATAAAACCCCATTTACGTTTTACCAATACTGGACAGCGGTCATCCACAAACAAACTGGCATCATCAAATACATGCCTCAATACCAATGTACCTGATTTATTAATAAAGCCCCATTTGCCATTTAATTTTACGGCCGCCAATCCTTGCGAAAACGGCCTGATTGCTTCATATTGTGCTTCTATCTGAACTTTACCTTCTTCATTTAGGAAACCATATTTATTGTTCATCCTAAACCCAGCCATGCCCTCACTAAAATCATAGCAATATTGGTAAGCAGGCACAATCACTTCCACCCCTGACTGGTTGATAAAGCCATAACTGCTCACCTTATCAACAACTGCTTTGCCTTCAAAAAACCGGCCTATGTTGCTATATATGGGTTTAACAACAATATTTCCTAAGGTATCAATAATACCAAAACGTTTAAAATCCCTGTACCTGGCCAATCCATATTCAAAATCATCCGCATCATCCAATGTGCAAGGTATTACCACCTCACCCTTGCGGTTAATGTAACCAAACTTATAGCCAGAGGTTACAATATCACGCGCAAATTTGGTTTCATGCAAGTCAACGCTTTTGCTCACACAACTTAAACCCATTTTAAAGGGCCGTGCATCATAAATTTCATCATCAAGTGTAAACATGATTTTTCCATTGACATCAGCAAAATGTTGCTTGCCTCTTACATCGGTAACTTTGGCAAGCCCCTCACTGTAGCGTTGAATATTGGTATAAATACCTGTATCAATAATGCGCTTATTACTTGCATCAATTACACAGGGTTGATTTCCCAACGCCACTACTGCCCTACCTTCGTGAAAACTTTCAGCATAATCATAACTAGCTGCAATGGACAAATTGCCCTCCTTATTGGTGTACCCCCATTTGCCTTTAATTTGAACAGGGAATAGATTGGTGGTTTGCGCTAATGCAGACAAAGCCAGCAGTAATATGGGAAGGAAAAGTATTTTCAGTTTCATGCTGCTAAATTAAGACTTGTTCAACACTAATAATGCACATTTCACATGCGGATAAAGTGCTTGTGTGCGTTTTATGAATAGTTTATTTTGCAGGGTGCATTTTTTAAACACACCAATTGAATTTCTTAAAGGCGTAGGTACTGCAAGGGCTGAATTGCTGAAGAAAGAATTGGGCATTTTTACCTTTGCCGATTTGCTGTTTCATTTCCCCTATCGTCACATCGACCGAACCCATACCCATCTCATCAAAGATATTCATACCGATATGCCCTACATCCAATTAAAGGGCAAAATCCGAAATATCAGGTTGTTGGGCCAGCAAAAAACACAACGTTTGGTGGCTGATTTAATTGACTCAAGCGGACATATGGAGTTGATTTGGTTTAAAGGCATAAAATGGGTGAAGGAAAGTTTAGTGGAGGGTAAAGAATACATGGTATTTGGCAAACCCACCGAGTTTAATGGCACGTATAATATAGCACACCCTACTATTGATAGCCCGGACGATGTGGCCAATAAAAAGTACTTGCATATTATGCCGTTTTATAACGTTACTGAGCGTATGCGAGCCAAAAACATGGACAGCAAGGTACTGATGAAAATGACCAACGCCTTGTTAACTGATCCAAGATTTGAGGTGGCCGAAAATATCCCCACCTACTTGGCAAAAGAATTGGATTTTTTAACCAGAAAACAAGCCTTAATCAACATTCACTTTCCTGAACATGCCAGCCTATTGGCTAAAGCCCAGCAACGGTTAAAATTTGAAGAATTGTTTTTTATCCAACTGCGGTTGTTGCGTTATAAAATTAAACGTACCCAAATTTATAATGGCATAAAGCTGGATGTAATTGGCGATTATTTTAACACATTTTACTCCAAACACCTGCCTTTTGAATTAACCAACGCACAAAAACGGGTGCTTAAAGAAATAAGGGTTGATGTAAAAAGTGGCAAACAAATGAATCGCTTGGTGCAGGGTGATGTGGGCAGCGGAAAAACAGTGGTTGCTTTAATGAGCATGCTAATGGCTTTAGACAACAACTACCAAGGTTGCATGATGGCCCCAACCGAGATTCTTGCCCAGCAACATTTTATTACAGTAAGTACCCTACTAAAAGATATGCCAGTGCGCGTGGAGTTGCTCACAGGATCAACGCCTGCTAAAAAACGAAGACTCATACTTGAAGGTATTTTATCAGGCGAAATACACATTTTAATTGGCACACACGCATTAATTGAAAGTATTGTGCAATTTAAAAACCTCGGGTTAGCTATTGTAGATGAACAACATCGTTTTGGTGTGGAACAACGAGCAAAACTCTGGAAAAAAAACACACATCCTCCTCATGTGCTGGTGATGACAGCCACACCAATCCCACGAACCTTGGCCATGACGTTGTATGGAGATTTAGATACCAGCGTAATTGACGAATTACCTGCCGGACGCAAACCCATTAAAACCTTGCATAAATATGAATCGAACCGCTTAGCCGTAATTGGGTTTATGCGCAATGAAATTAATAAAGGCAGGCAAGTTTACGTAGTATACCCATTAATAGAAGAAAGTGAAAAACTGGATTACATGAACCTGCAAAACGGGTTTGAAGAACTGAGCAAACACTTTCCGATGCCAACTTACCAAATTGCAATGGTACATGGAAAAATGAAACCAGCCGACAAGGACAAAGAGATGGAGCGTTTTGCAAAAGGACAAGCCCACATTATGGTGGCCACTACTGTAATTGAAGTAGGAGTAAATGTGCCCAATGCCAGTGTAATGATTATTGAAAGTGCTGAGCGATTTGGACTAGCCCAATTGCACCAACTCAGGGGACGCGTTGGCCGAGGTGCTGAACAAAGTTACGCAGTGTTAATGACGGGTTACAAGCTAAGCTCTGATAGCAAGCTTCGTTTAAAAACCATGTGCGAAACCAACAATGGCTTTGAAATATCAGAGGTTGATTTGCGCTTAAGAGGGCCTGGACAACTTGAAGGCACTGCACAAAGTGGAGTGCTTGACTTGAAAATTGCAGATTTAGCCAAAGACCAAATGGTATTAACTCAAGCGAGGGAAAAGGCCATTGTAATTTTGGATAATGACCCTGAATTAAAATTACCACAACACGAAATATTGCAACACTTTTTTAAGGAAACAAATAGAAATATGCGTTGGGGACAAATTAGTTGAGGTGCATGGCTACTACTTACCGCGCCCTTGAATAATGGTTTTAACCGTATAAATCATAATACGAAAATCCATTGCCAAGCTTCTATTTTCAATATAAATAATATCAAACTTTAGTCGCTCAATCATTTGGTCAATGTTTTCAGCGTAACCATACTTTACCATGCCCCATGAAGTAATGCCAGGCCTTACCCTTTGCAAATGTTTGTAATGGGGTGCCTCTTTCATAATCTGATCTATGAAAAATTGTCGCTCCGGGCGAGGACCAACCAAACTCATGTCACCAATGAGCACATTGTAAAACTGAGGTATTTCATCCAACCTATATTTGCGCAAGGTTTTACCCAAATTGGTAATACGCTTGTCATTCTTAGACGACAAGGCAGGTCCGGCAGATTCTGCATTCACCACCATGGTTCTATATTTAATAATATGAAATGGTTTACCATGTAACCCTATTCTTTCTTGCTTAAAAAAAACAGGCCCCGCAGAGGTTAGCCTCACTGCAATCATCAAGGTAATGTAAATGGGAGACAATAACATCAACACAAAAGCAGAAACAACCACATCAAGCAAGCGCTTAAACACCTGTTGCCACATCGGCATAATTTGGTGATTAATTTCAATGAGCGCAGTACCCAGCACGTTTTGCATTTTAACACTCCCACTTACCACATCAAACAAATCAGGCACAATTTTTAAAATCACATCCTCGTCTTCCAGTAAATTGGTAACCGCTGTAATGGCCTTATGTTTGGTAGTATCTAATGCAATAATCACCTCCTCGGTTTTGTATTGTCTAATCAGTGCCGGAAGCTTGGAAAAATCACCTAAATGATTCAACCCTTCATGAAGAACAAGCTCTGTCTCGTCAGTAACATGCACAAAACCCGTAAATAAGTATCCCTGTTTATCCTGCTCTTGTTTGATTTCTTTAACCAATGCAACCGCTGGCAAATTATTGCCCACAACAATAGTGTTAAATCCTATCTGCTCTGCATTAATCAGTTTCTTAATATAGGTAGCTAAGATTACACGGCCAGCTGCTGTAAGCAAAACATGTAAAGAAAAAAGCGTAATGATGGTTTTATAATATACCTCATACGACCGTACTTCATCATCCAGTAGTAAACTAAAAAACAAAACCATCACGCCAATTACCCCAATAGAGAAGGTTCTTGAGATTTCTTTTATCCTCGATTTTCTCCAAACATCAGCATAAGTTCCAGCCAATAAGTACAAAAAAGTCCAATACAATGGAACGGCCAACAGACCTAAATATAAATTGTTATCAGCCTCCAACGGTATGTGATAACCAAACTTATCTGACTCAATAAATATTTTTCGGTAAGCAAAAAAACCAAACCACGCCAACATTGCCGATAGAAAATCAACCAGCATAAAAACCAACGTGTGTTTTCTAAACTTCATTATCCTTGAATGAGCTTAATATTATCTAAGATAATTTTAGGAGAGGGAGTGCCTACTCCCTTTTTTACATTAATGTATATTTTAAATGTAGAACCTTGAGGTCTTGCTGAAACCTCTTGTGCCAGATCTATATAAACTTTGTTCCATCCATTGGTTGCGAAAGCATTGTATACCGGAGTTGTAGTAACATCCCCAGTTCTTCCATCCCTTATAATTAAACCAATGTATAAAATGGCATCCGTATTGTAATCCATTTCTAAAAAAACTGGTGTGCCAAAACCTGTTAAGGGATAAAACTCACTTGTTGTAATGCTAAAAACATCCGTTTGAGTACCTATCCTGACCAAACCTGATTTTTTCTTTGGGTTTAATGCACTATCACCTGTTATTGGTAATACGGTATCTCCTGCTAACTTTAAGGTGTAATCAAACCGAAAACCAATTTTGTCAAAATCCTCTACCATTTTAAAATCGCAAGCACCTGAATACTTAAATACAGGCCTTAACGTATCTACCTTATTGGGAGCTAAATCAACTTGAAAATATTCTCTCGTAGCCAACGCGTATGGAATTCGCTCGTTGTTTTGTCCGCTTCTTAGTACTCCGGCATCTATGCCAATTTCGGTTCTTCCATTTTTGTTAATTGGAATTAAGGCAGGTAAGCCAATTGTACCCTCCAAAGAACCATTGTTGTATATCCAAACATCAGTAATCTTGCTGGTGGAGTCCCCCTTGCTATTGTCTCCTGGGGTTTCAAATTTAACCGATGGAATATAAACATAACCTGGTACAACTACTTCGTTATCAAACACCTTACATTGAGAGCAGGTAAGGGCTATTGCGCATAGACTATAAAACAGAAGATACCTTTTCATTCAACAATTTTAACAAAAGTATTCATTTTTATTAAACAACAACGATTAAATGACCTATCCATTATAGTCAAACAATGTGCTTGGATACATTTTTTCAATAACTTGATAAGCAATTCGTAAGTTTTGATAGGATTGATGGGTATCTTGGGTCATCCGTTGCCTGCTTAATACGCTCTGGGCAAAATATTCTAACTCTAGCTTCACCACATCTTGCTTGCGGTTATTTTTGGGGATAATCTCCTGTTGCACCATTTCATTATTATCATCTTTATAAAGACGAGTAATCTCAAAATCGTTTAACCCCATGGCCACGCACTCTCCTTTTTGATAGGCTTTGATATAACTGCCATCACCATTGCTAAAATTGCCACAGATTAAATTGGCTACACAGCCATTTTCAAAATCAATCCTCACATTCACAAAATCAGTGTATGAGTTAAATAAAGCAGCCCCATTGGCGGTAACTTTTTTCACATTGGCACCAATAATATGTGTCAGCAAATCAATGTCACTCAATATCATTCCAAAAATCATAGAGTCATTACTCACACTTAATACCTTGTTTTGGTAGCGTTTAAGTTCCACATAATTAGGCCGTTTAACCATGCGCTTAAACGTTTTCAAATCTGGGTGAAACTTATCCTCGTGCAAAATCCTAACATTTACGTTGGCTTCAATAGCTAACTCGCTTAATTGTTTAGCCTCCCTAATATCTTCACTTAATAATCCATTTAACAACACATGCTTCGATTTGCGAATAGCCTGGGATGCATATCTAAAATGAGTGCCCACAGGTGAAAGGATATCAATGGCATCTACTTGATCCAATAAAACTCCCAAATCAGGATAGCAGGTCAGGTTATTTTCCTGGGCAAACGCCTTAGCTATAGCTGGTGAGTGATCAAAAATTCCGACCAACTCAAACTGGGGTATTTGTTGAAACTGGGCAGCGTGTCGCTTACCAAGTTCATTTGCGCCTATAATCCCAACTTTAATCATGTTACCTTATTGGTTTGATACGATACGAATATAGGAGGGGTAGATTTGTAATGTTAAATGTACTTATTCCGTTTATTAACAATATCCCCTTTTTTTATCGTAGTAAAATATACACTGAGCGCAACTTGTTTAAAACAGGGGTTCGTTTTCTAGTTTTTATCACCCAAATTTGCGCAGATGACTAACCGAGAAGATAGCTATAAAAACAAAGGAGCCCGCAAGAAGCTTATGCAGCTGCTGGCACAAAAAGGCATTACCGATAACCGAATATTGATAGCAATGGATAAGATTCCAAGGCATTTTTTCTTTGATAAAACCTTTGAAAGCCATGCCTATGACGATAAAGCATTTCCTATTGGGGATAGGCAAACCATCTCTCAGCCATATACAGTTGCCTACCAAACCCAACTGTTACATATAGAACAAGGAGATAAAGTGTTAGAAATTGGAACCGGAAGTGGTTATCAAACCTGCATATTGGCCGAACTTGGTGCAAATGTATTTAGCATTGAGCGGCACGAAAAACTTTCAGAAAAAGCTGCAACCATGCTCCATTTGTTTAACCTAAAAGCCAGCCTATTGTGTGGAGATGGCACCAAAGGATGGGCCGAACATGCTCCTTTTAATAAAATTATTGTTACTGCTGGCGCACCTGTTGTACCCAAACAATTGGCCGCGCAGTTATCTATCGGTGGGTTAATGGTAATTCCCGTTGGAAATGAAAAACAACAACACATGATTACTATTGTTAGAAAAAGTGAAAAAAGCTTTGAAAAAATAGTGCTTGAAGAGTTCAAGTTTGTGCCCCTAATCGGTGAAAATGGCTGGAAATAACCTCCAAAAATACCCGTTTAAAACCACCCCTCCCCAACTAGAATGCGAATAACATCTTGATTTGTTAAGAAAAGTAAACACTTTTGAAAACCATTATAAATACTGGCCAAAACAACCTTTACAATTGCATTTACGCCCCTCTTTTTAAGTAATCCACACTTTCCTGTTGTTGTGCAGCTAAAAAATTGCGAAATTTTTACTTATAAATTTGTGTTGTTAATAAAACACAAATATCAACCTTATGAAAAAATTTCTATTATCAATTGCAATGGTTGCTGCTGGTGCAGCTGCTTATGCTCAAAAGCCTGCAACTGGAGACGTTACTTTGGAAACACAATTAAATTTCCAAGTAGGCTCTGCCCCTATTAGCATTTTCACTCCGAATGTGCGTGCGCGTTATTTCCTCAATGATGGATTAGCTGGAAGGCTTCAATTTTTATTTGCCAGCAGCAGCACTACAGAAAACTTTGCTGAAAAACCAGATGGCGGAGGTGCTTCAGGAGAACAAAAAATTAAAAGCTCAACCTTTACTTTCCGTCCAGGAGTTGAAAAACACTTTACTGGAACTTCAAAACTATCTCCTTATGTAGGTGCTGAACTTGACTTGACTTTTAATGGAGCAAGTGAAGAGTGGTCAAACACTGATGGTAACAATTATGTTAAAGATCAAAAAGGCAAAATAGAAGGAGGAAACTCAAACGGTGCAAGAGCCGGAAGCCGTATTGGTGTTAACTTGGTTTTTGGAGGTGATTACTACTTTACAGAATCAATTTATGTGGGTGGTGAGTTTACTTGGGGCTGGGGAATTACCAGCACAAAAGACAGAACAACTACTGAAACTGTGCCACCTGCTGCAGAAACAAAAACTGTTGCATTAGGCGGTAGCCAAAGTGGTTTTGGTATTGCTACTACTGCGGTACGTCTTGGTATTAAATTCTAATACTAACTTATTTCAAAAAAAAATCCCGCCATGTGCGGGATTTTTTTTTGCTATTGCTCTTTCAACTCTTTTACTTGAATCAAGTAAAAATCAGTGTTTACCTTAAAACTGGCTTTATCAAAATAGTTTAAATCAACCACCCGCCAATTTTCACCAGCAGTAAGTTGTTCAAACCCGTTTTTTGTTAATGATACAGGTACTGGCATTTCGAACCCCTTTACCACCCCGCTCCACCTGTAACGCAACTCCAACATGCCATTTTGCCCCTCTTTTAGCTGGTATTCAAAAACAGGCAACTGCACAAACGTAAGGTATTGGTCAAAAATCGGTTTTAGATTTTTTCCTGTGCGCTTACTAAAAAACTGTACCACATCATCGGTTGTTAGTGGCATAAACCTGTAGGTTAAGCAATATTCTCTGATGGTATTAAACCATAGGGTGTCATTATGCACAACCTGCCTAAGGGTAGCCAACATCCAACTTCCTTTGTAATAAATGTCATTATCAGTAAAGCCATGAAAATAAACATCCTTATCTCCAATTAAACTTTTTTTATTCTCAATATTACGTTGCTGCATTTTTAAATACTTCAAAGCCGACTCTTTACTGTCTGTGCACTCAATGTACAACGATTCGGTATAGGTGGTAAAACTTTCATGTATCCATAAATCAGCAGGGTCATTTGCTGTAAGGCTATTGCCAAACCACTCATGGGCACTTTCATGGATAATGATAAAGTCAAAGTCCCATCGGTTATTGTTGTAATCATTGCCATAACTCACAGCACTTTGATGTTCCATGCCCCAATAAGGTGTTTCCACCAATTTATACCCATCGTTCCAAAACGGATAAGTGCCTAAAATTCTTTCATAACACCCCATCATTACTTTCACTTGTTTAAAATGTTCCTTGGCCTTGGCCAAATTGTAGGGCAATACGTAATAACTTAATTTCAGCGGGTTTGGAACTTGGTAAATCTTAGCCACATATTCATCATTAAACGAAACATAATTGGCCACATTTACGGTGATATTATAATTATTAATTGGATACCTTACTTCCCAATCAAACTGTTTATACCCATTATTTAACAACTGTTCCCCAACTAACCGACCATTGCTTACGCCAGTTAGTTTTTCAGGAACCTGCAAATGCATGTTCATACTATCCGCCTCATCCGACAAGTGATCCTTACAAGGTAACCATGCGCTGGCTCCCATTCCCTGACAGGCCAAACCAACCCAATCATTGCCACTGCTATCCTTGGTAAACACAAAACCTCCGTCCCAAGGTGCCTTTTTTGCCAAAATTGGATTACCGCTAAAATAGACAGTAACCTGATTGATGCTTTTTTTCTTTTGAGCAGGCATTTTTACCAAAATCACACTGCTATCTCTGGTAAATGTCAGCAGCTTATTGTTTTGTTTAATGCTATCTACTTTAATATAACCTTGCAAATCAAGTTGCATCAATTTTGCACCTTTTAACACCTGGTAATAAATGTTATTCACACCAGCAATGTGCTTTTTGGTTGGATCCACTTTTAGCGTAATATCATACATAGTAACATCAAACCAAGTGCGGTTGCCATTTAGTTTACCATGCAAATAATCATACTTGCTGTATAACCTTGGTGGTGTTGAAAATACGGAAACCGCAAACAATAAGTGAATTAAAAACAGGGAGTTACGCTTACTTAAAATCATTTTGCCAAATGTAATGGGAAAAAACATAAAATTGTATCATACTAAACTTGAAATTATGGGCATTTTATGCACTAAAAATACCCAATTATAAACAGTTATTATTAAAACAAATACAATGAGTAACGGAATTTTAAAAGGCAAAAAAGGCATCATTTTCGGTGCTTTAAACGATAAGTCTATTGCTTGGCAAGTGGCTTTAAAAGCGTATGCAGAAGGCGCTGAATTTGTACTAACCAATGCTCCTATTGCTATGCGCATGGGCGAAATTAACAATTTGGCAGCTGCCTGTGGTAATGCCCAGGTTATTTCTTGCGATGTGAGCAAAAACGAAGACATGGAGCAATTGATTGATAAATCAATGGAAATACTTGGTGGGAAAATTGACTTTGTATTGCATTCTGTTGGAATGAGCTTAAATATTCGCAAAGGCAAGGATTACGCTGACGTAGATTATAAATTTATGCACGATACATTGGATATTTCTTCGATTAGTTTCCACCGCTTGATGCAAACCATCTGGAAGAAAGATGCAATAAACGAGTGGGGGTCAATTGTAGCACTAACCTATATTGGAGCCCAACGCGTATTTCCTGATTACCATGAAATGGGTGATGCCAAATCGTTGTTAGAAAGTTATGCCAGGGGCTTTGGTTACCGCTTTGGTAAAGAGAAAAAAGTGCGTGTAAATACCATATCACAAAGCCCTACAAAAACTACTGCTGGTAGCGGTGTTAAAGGCTTTGGCGACTTTTTTGACTATGCAGAAGCGCTTTCTCCACTTGGTAATGCAAGTGCTGATGATTGTGCAGATTATTGCATCGCCATGTTCAGCGATTTTACGCGTAAAGTAACCATGCAAAACCTTTTCCATGATGGTGGTTTTAGCAATACCGGTTTTAGTTATGACGTGTTTAAAATGATGGAAAACAAAGATAAAGCAGAATAAGAACTGCGGTTTTCGATAACCCTATTAAAAGACCCGTTGCAAATTGTAATGGGTCTTTTTTATTAAATCAGGATTACTCTTCCCTGCCAATCATTCTTTTCTCTTGCAGGAGTTTTTGTTCTTCAGCAATCAGCCGCTTGCGTTCTTCCTCATTTAGCTTTGGTGCCGACTCGTTCATCTTGCTTAAATCGGGTTGGCCCGCATCAACCCAAGCTGTGTACCAAATGCTGCCAACAGCCAAAACACTGGCCCTCATGCGCCTTTCCACCTGATTACCCAACATGGCATTATAGGCCTGACTATACTCCACTGAATACACCTTAACTTGTGTTTGCCCACGCATTTCAAAAGCATATTTCCGATCGCTTCCAAAACGGCTATTTAAAGCTCGCTCAAAATCCAGCACACTGTCTTTGGCTGCAAAACTCCCTTCGCTGGCAGCCCATGCAGCTAACACCACATTATTAATGTAAGTAGCTTTACCTACAAAAAAATCATACTCATTGCTGTACAATTCTGGTAAACGGCTCTCCCAAAAACCATGTATTCCCTTTTGGTTAGTCATTTGTCCATTGTAATTCATAGTGGCATGCAATGGTACGTGTGCATCGGCAATGTAATGACCAATTTCAGCAGATAATTTAAGAATGCGTTCTGTATCTTTCTCTTTAAAAGCTTCAGTAAGTTTATACTTCATTAAGCCAATGTGCCAAGGCACAATACCATAAGCCTTTAACGTATCTTCGGTGTATTTGGCAACGGCATCTTTCCAATACTTAGGCACGGTATCTACAGGGGCAACATGTTCATAATAATCCAAATCAACATAATGCCTGCAAGCTTCCTCGGGGTCGCTGTACCTTCTTTTATCAGGGTCTACCGCATGTTCCGTTAAGTACTCAACATTGGTTTTATAAAAATAAAGCAATTGTTCAGGCAAAGTAAATACAGCCAACCTGTTTACCAATTTGTGGGCAAAAAAGCCCCAGCTAAAACAGGGTACCACCACTCCTAATAAGAATAAAATAAACAACGACTTTTTAAACATAGTGGCAAGTTAATATGTTGCAATCATTCTTACGTTAAGGCAACATCAATTTGAACATAATAGGCTTTGATAACGTTTTTATAAACTAAAAGGACTCTCCTATTCCTCTCTGTTTACCGTATCCATGCTAAATGCAGGCACACAACAACTCCAGTATTCGCAAGGCTCATCAAAAGGGTTAGAATACCTCACTCGTGTTCCCTTGCGAATGAGTATGCTTTGCCCAGCCGCTAAAACCACCTGTTCCCCATCTACTTCAAACATCTTTTTTCCGCTGAATACGATGGTTACTTCATCAAACAAGGGGGTTTGATAAGGTTCGCCCCAACCTGGAGGAGCTACCATGTGTGCAATACTAAAATTTTTATCACCAGTGGTTGCTAAGCCATAATGCTCTTCAATAAGTTTGCCATCTGTGGTTGGCACAACAAAAGGAGTTGTTTGTTTGGTATAAGGCATATGTAATTATCTTACTTTTTTGCGTCTGTTGCGTTCGTAATCTTCAAAAACAAAATCACCCAAACCATTTAAGCTGCTATAAAATGCTTTTCCATTATTGGTTTTGGTAAATTCTTGCACAAACTCTTGTAAATAAGGGTCGCTGGCTATCATAAACGTGGTAATACCAATGCCTAACCTTCTGCACTGCGCGGCTTGATTTAATGTTTTATTGATGATTTTACGATCTAAGCCAAAACTGTTTTTATAATACCTATTGCCTTCTTTTAAACAAGTGGGCTTGCCATCAGTAATCATAAAAATCTGTTTGTTTGGATTTTTTCTTCTTCTTAAAATATCCATAGCCAGCTCAATACCAGCATAGGTATTGGTATGGAACGGCCCTACCTGAAGATATGGCAAATCTTTAATTTCAATGGGCCAGGCATCATTGCCAAAAACAATAATATCTAGAGTATCTTTCGGGTAACGCGTTTTAATCAATTCAGCCAGAGCCATAGCTACCTTTTTTGCTGGTGTAATGCGGTCTTCGCCATAAAGAATCATGCTGTGGCTAATATCAATCATCAACACGGTACTAATCTGGCTTTTGTTTTCCTTTTCCCTCACTTCAAGGTCGCCCTCTGCCAATAAAAACTGTTCAATACCATGGTTAATCTGTGCATTTTGTATGCTTGTGGTTACATCAATCTGATCCAACTGGTCGCCAAAAGTAAATTGCCGGGTATCAGCCGTAACCTCATCACCTGTGCCCGTTTGGGTTGATTTGTGGTTACCTTTGGGTGTTTTTTTTAGCTTACCAAATATTTCTTCTAAGGCATTTTTACGGATGCTCTGGTTGGTTTTTCCGGTAGGTAAAAAACTACCTGGGTCTGTATCATCTTTTATGTAGCCCTTATTTTTGAGGTCTTCAATAAAATCACCCATGCCATAGCTGCCATCCGTAAATTGGTGTTTTTTATCCAACTGATTCATCCAATCAAGGGTTTCAGCAACATCGCCATTGGTATACTGCATCAATTGAAGAAACAGTTTTAACAACTCTTCAAATTTATTGCCTTGCGGTGGCGGAACGTACTTATGAAAATAATGACCTAACATGTGATACCTTATAAATTAATACTGTTCTTTATCGTTGGGAAAGTTAACACTTTTTACATCCTGTACATAATGCTCCACGGCCTGTTTAATCTCGTCATACAGGTTTAAGTACCTGCGCAAAAATTTAGGAGAAAACTCTTTGTTGATTCCTAACATGTCATGGCTTACCAGCACTTGTCCATCTACATCGGGCCCGGCACCAATACCAATAATGGGTATTTTAATGCTTTGCGCCACCTCTTTGGCCAATTTGCTGGGTATCTTTTCCAACACAATAGCAAAACAGCCTGCTTCTTCCAACAATTTGGCATCGGCAATCAGCTTGTTTGCCTCTTCTTCCTCTTTAGCCCTAACCTCGTAAGTACCAAACTTATAAATACTTTGTGGAGTTAAGCCCAAGTGTCCCATTACAGGTATACCAGCAGTTAATATCCTTTTTACACTGTCCACCACTTCTTCCCCACCCTCTAGCTTAACAGCATGTGCTTCAGCTTCTTTCATGATACGAATAGCTGAATTTAGTGCCTCTTTAGAGTTGCCTTGATAAGAACCGAATGGCAAATCCACTACCACCAGGCATCTTTTAATGGCCCTGATTACCGAAGCGGCATGAGCAATCATATGATCTAAGGTTATTGGCAAAGTGGTTTCGTAGCCATGCATTACATTACTTGCAGAGTCGCCAACCAAGAGTATATCAATTTTTGCATCATCATAAATGCGGGCCATACTGTAATCGTATGCCGTAAGCATGGATATTTTCTCTCCCCTCAATTTCATTTCCTGCAACACGTGGGTTGTAATCTTTTTTACTTCTTTATAAGTGCTCATACCAATTATTTAGCTATCAAATGTAGGTATATAATCACTACAAAAACAAAACCAGAAACAACCTTTTAGTCATAATTACGCACTAATAGATGTTGTACTTCACCATAACTAGAATTATTATATATATTCGCAAAAAATGAAGAACTTAATTATTGCGCTATTTGCTGGAACAGTGTTTTTATCAGCCTGTGATAACGAAGTGGATATTAATGCCCCTTGGAAAGAAACGCCTGTTATATTTGCCGTTTTAGATTTAAACCAAGACACTCAGGTATTTAGAATACAAAAAACCTACCAAAACGGGCTAAATCAAACTACCAATGAGGTTGCCCAAATTGCTGACTCTCTTTATCTTAAAAACATTTCGGTTCGTTTAATCAACAACAGCAGAAAAGATACGGTTTCGTTTCTTAAATCAGCTCCACAAAAGCTACCTGGCTTTTTTAGCAACACCGACTCTAGTTATTGGTCTGCCGCACTTAATAAAATATTTATCAATAAATCAGCTACCTACACATTATTAATTACCAATACTGAAACAGGAAAAACCTACCGCGCAGTGAGCAACATGGTAGATAGTGCCATTATAAATAGAGGGCCGACTTATAACCCGATTACCATTGATATAACCAACGTTACCAATCCAAAGTTTGGTATTTACGTAGAGAATGTTGGAAATAATACCGCCATTTATGATGTATTGTTGCGCCTAAATTATAGTGAAGCTCCCACGAGCAATCCAACGCAAACTACCATTAAGTCACTTGATTATTTTCTGGAACAAGCGGCTGCTGCCAATAGCACTCAAGGCAGAGTATCCTCATCATCAGTTGGTAAAGAAAACTACCGTGATTTTATTAAGAACAGTTTTACACCAAATGCATCTATAATAAGAAAGTTTGTTTCTATTGAAATTGTGGTTGTTGCTGCCAATAGCGATTACGCAGACATGCTGCAAACCAACAAACCTAGTGGAAGTATTATCCCCAAAGTGGGTCAGTATTCTAACATTACAGATGCCATTGGCATTTTTGCTTCACGCACCATAACGGTAAAACAACAAGTAATGTCAAATGGTACAATTGACCTTTTAAACAACAGCTTACTTAATCCATAAGCATCCGATAGCTGACATTTTTATAGCGTGGCAGCTAAAATAAGGCATATAAACTGACATTTTTTTGCTTCAAAACTGCCAAAACTGGCATGGCATTACAATTGTACAGCTAGATTCAAATAATTTTAATATGAGCAAAGTAATCGGTATAGACTTAGGAACTACCAACTCTTGTGTTGCCGTAATGGAAGGTAACGAGCCTGTAGTTATTGCCAACAGTGAAGGACGCAGAACAACTCCATCCATTGTTGCGTTTTTAAAAGATGGTGAACGTAAAATCGGAGATCCAGCTAAACGTCAGGCTGTAACCAACCCTAAAAACACCATTTATTCCATTAAACGTTTTATGGGTAGCAACTTTGATGAATCTAAAAGAGAAACATCACGTGTGCCTTATTCTGTAGAAAAAGGTGATAACAATACCCCTAGAGTAAATATTGATGGGCGTATGTATACCCCTCAGGAAATTTCTGCCATGATTTTGCAGAAAATGAAGAAAACTGCAGAAGATTATTTGGGAACTGAAGTAAAAGAAGCGGTAATTACCGTGCCTGCATACTTTAACGATTCTCAAAGACAAGCCACCAAAGAAGCTGGTGAAATTGCAGGATTAAATGTAAGAAGGATTATTAATGAGCCAACTGCTGCTGCTTTGGCATATGGCTTAGACAAAACCGGAAAAAAGGACCTAAAAGTTGTTGTTTTTGATTGCGGTGGAGGAACACATGACGTTTCTGTACTGGAAATGTATGATGTAGACGGCACTGGAACTTTTGAAGTAAAAGCAACTGACGGTGACACTCACTTAGGTGGTGATGACTTTGACCAAATCATTATTGACTGGTTGGCTGACGAATTTAAGGCAGAAGAAGGTTTAGACTTGCGCAGTGATGCCATGGCCTTGCAACGTTTAAAAGAGTCGGCTGAAAAAGCTAAAATTGAATTATCAAGCTCTACCCAAACAGAAGTTAACTTGCCTTATATTACAGCCACTGCAAGCGGACCAAAACATTTGGTTAAAACATTAACCCGCGCCAAATTTGAGCAATTGGCTGATAGCTTAATTAAAAGAACCATTGAGCCTTGTAAAACAGCGTTACAAAATGCAGGCATCAGTGCCAGTGAAATTGATGAAATCATTCTGGTAGGTGGTTCAACCCGCATCCCAGCTATACAAGCTGCCGTAGAAGCATTTTTTGGTAAAGCTCCTTCAAAAGGCGTAAACCCTGACGAAGTAGTGGCTTTAGGTGCTGCTATCCAAGGTGGTGTATTAACAGGCGAAGTAAAAGACGTATTGTTGTTAGATGTTACACCTCTAAGCTTAGGTATTGAAACCATGGGCGGTGTATTTACCCGATTGATTGAAGCCAATACCACTATACCAACTAAACGCAGCGAAACATTTAGTACTGCCAGCGACAACCAACCAAGTGTACAATTACACGTATTGCAAGGTGAACGCCCAATGGCTAAAGACAATCGTACCATTGGTATGTTTAACCTTGACGGAATTCCACCAGCACAAAGAGGTGTACCACAAATTGAGGTTACTTTTGACATTGACGCCAACGGTATTATTCAGGTAAGCGCAAAAGATAAAGGAACTAGCAAAGAGCAAAAAATTCGTATTGAAAGCAATAGCGGTTTAAGCAAAGAAGAGATTGAAAAAATGAAGCGCGAAGCAGAAGCTAATGCCGAAACCGATAGAAAAGCAAAAGAAGAAGCCGAAAAAGTAAACATGGCTGACAGCTTAATTTTCCAAACAGAAAAACAGTTGAAAGAATATGGTGAAAAAATTCCAGCAGAGAAAAAAGAAGCCATTGAAAATGCGGTTGCTGAATTGAAAAAAGCACATGAAGCCAAAGACTTGGCGGGAATTGACACCCACATGGAAGCTTTAAATGCTGCATGGGCTGCTGCCAGCGAAGATATGTACAAGGCCACTCAAGGTGCTGAGGGAGCTAATGCCGAAGGAGCTAATGCCGAAGGAGCTAATGCTACCGCAGATGCCAAAGCAGAAAATGTTCAAGATGTGGATTTTGAAGAAGTAAAATAATCCAAATCTTTCCACTTATTTTGAAATAACGGCTTACCATTCGGTAAGCCGTTATTTTTTTCCACGTGGCTTAAATTAACATTCATTTTGCGCTCCAGTACTTATGTTTGCGCCTGTGATATTAAAACGATACATGAAAAAAAACTTACTTATTTTATTAACTGTCTTGGGCGTATGCAGTAAAGCAACGGCACAACAAAAACTTTGCATTGCTTTTTATAACCAAGAAAACTTATTTGACACCATTGATGACCCCTTAAAAAACGATAATGAGTTTTTACCTGGTGCTAAAAAAGGATGGAACACCACCCGATACAATGAAAAAATAGAACACATGTCAAGGGTAATTGCAGCCATGAATGCAGCTAATGCTCCTGATATATTAGGCGTTTGTGAGATTGAAAATAGTGCAGTGCTTCAAGATTTAACCCAATCAAAAAACCTTAAAAAAAGTAAGTACCAATTTGTGCATATTGAAGGACCTGATGAGCGCAGCATTGATAATGGATTATTGTTTAAGTCTGCCTTATTTAAAGTTGTTGCCAAACAATCTATTCGGGTGGTATTGCCAGATAACCCTGATGCAAAAACAAGAGATATTTTATTGGTGAAATTGGAAACCAAAAACAAAGCCCAATTGGTGGTTTTGGTAAACCACTTCCCCTCACGTTTAGGTGGAGAGGCTACCAGTGAACCGAGAAGAATTGCAGCAGCAAGCACATTAAGAAATATTTGCGACAGCTTATTGGCTAAAAATGCACTAGAAAATATTGTAATTATGGGCGATTTTAATGATGAACCCACTAACAAAAGCTTGGATAGCGTGTTAAGGGCAAAGGCAAACGAATACGACCTGAACAACGGTAACTTATTCAATGCCATGTACGAAATGAAACAAAACAATTTGGGTTCACATTACTACAAAGGCCAATTCAGCACCTTGGATCAAATTATTTTAAGTAGCAGCATTACCAATTGTAATGGAACATTTTGTTACCAAAAAAGTTCGGCTGATGCGTTTAAAGAAAATTGGATGCTAGAGACAGAAGGCAAATACAAAGGCGCCCCTTTACGCACATTTGTTGGTGATAAATATATGGGTGGGTTTAGCGACCATTTGCCCGTTTATGTATATATTGAACTTAGAAAAAAATAACACCCATTACAAGCTTTACAGTTATGCACCATCACCATCAAGAAGAACATTTTACAGGAAGCCAATTGGTTAAGGACGTTGTGATTGGCATGAGTGATGGACTAACTGTGCCATTTGCACTTGCGGCTGGTTTAACAGGTGCCATACAAGATGTAGATATTATTATTACTGCCGGGCTGGCTGAAATTGCAGCAGGAAGTATTGCCATGGGATTGGGTGGTTATTTGGCTGGTAAAACAGAAGTAGAGCATTACGATTCTGAGCTAAAAAGAGAATATGAAGAAGTGGAGCTGTTTCCTGAAAAAGAAAAACAGGAAGTTAGAGATGTGTTTGAAGAGTACGGCTTAAGCAAATCTTCAACAACGCTTTTGGTAGATGAATTAACCAAAGACAAAGAAAAGTGGGTAAACTTTATGATGCGGTTTGAGTTGGGCCTTGAAAAACCAGACATCCATCAGGCTCGTAAAAGCGCACTTTCCATTGGATTGGCCTACGTGGTTGGTGGTATAGTTCCCTTAACTTCGTACTTTTTCGCATCAAGTGCCTCGCAAGGCTTATTGTTTAGTTGTTTGGTAACCGTTGTTTGTCTATTCATCTTCGGTTATTTTAAAAGTAAGGTAATTGGCCAACCGCCTTTGGCTGGAGCCTTTCGTATTACTGCCATTGGTGCTTTGGCGGCAGGCACCGCCTATTTTGTAGCGGCCTTAATTAGTCACTAAGCATGACCAAACATAAAGCTAAAACCACTTATGCCTTAGTTGTTGTGCTGTTATTACTTTTTTTATCCCAAGCTTGTCAACAACGTTTTTGGTTTAGAAAAAAATCAGGGGATAACCATTCCACTGATAGCGGTGAGGTAGATAAAGATTATAAAATTATTTGGTAACCATGGGCAAAGGTATTTTACGCATGCTGGTTATTGTGCTTGCTTTGTTATACAACACCCTTCATGCACAACAAATAGAAATCGGCAAAGCCACAGACAACGGCTTTATAATTACGGCTGATACTAATGTATTAAAAAAAGCCATTCAAAACACCTTGCATGATGGGACAATCATTAACGAACTCAGCATCCATTCGTTTGGGAAGTTTCACTACCTGATTGCAAACGGCACTTACAAGCAGTTTAATAAAACTACGGGAATAAAACTTGTTTATGATATCAATACCCGCACTTTCTTTATTAAACAACAAGATGGTTACATTACCTGCACCAGTGCTGCTTGCAACAACTGTTCCTTGTTTAAAGAATCGGGCAAAATTATTGGTTGTAAATGTGCTGAAAAATCAACCATCAGTAACCAATGCAATTATACTAATGTTGAAGAAAGCTCGTTTTACCAAAACTATATCAGGGCTAAACAAATGCGCCTAAAACCAACCAACACAAACAGGTAATAATGCCCTTCATTATTGTCTGAATAAAATTCTATATATTTACGCCCCATGCAGTTCGTTTATCCGTTATTCTTATGGGCTCTCACAGCCGTCAGCATTCCAATAATTATACACTTATTTCATTTTAGGCGTTATAAAAAATTGGTATTCAGTGATATTCGCTTCCTAAAACAACTTACAGAGCAAAATAAATCTAAACAAAAGCTTAAGGATTGGCTCATTCTATTATGCCGAATATTGGTAATTTCTTGTTTGGTACTGGCCTTTGCTCAACCCTTTATTCCCATTGGTGAGCAACGAAAACAATCCGGTTTGCAATATATTAGCTTGTTTGTTGACAACAGTTTTAGCATGAATGCTAATGGCAGCGAAGGCCCGCTTTTTGAAACGGCAAAAGCCAAAGCCCGCTCCATTGTTAATGCTCATCCAAATAATGCCAGTTTTCAAATCCTAACCAATAATTTAAGCGGAAGCGAGCAGCGTTTTGTGTCTAAATCAGATGCCTTACAGCGCATAGATGCCATAACTCCTTCGCCCGCATCATCTCCAATAAATACAATTGTGGCAAGGCAGCAAACTGCCTTTGACATGGAAAACGCAATAAACAAATCGGCCTACTATATCTCTGATTTTCAACAATCGCAGTTTAACTTGGTTGATTTGCCAAAAGACACGGCTGTTCGTTTTCGTTTTATTCCAGTTACCCCCTCTTCTCTGCAAAACATTAGTATTGATTCGGTTTACACCACTTCACCTGTTATTGCCAAAGATAAAAATGTTACTTTTTATGTAACAGCCACCAACCACAATGATGAATCAGCAGAAGGTGTGGTGCTGAATGTTAAACTGAATCAGGTTCAAAAAGGCTTAATCAATTTGAATTTTGCAGCGGGCGAAACCGTTACCAAATCTATTGATATCAACTTAACTGACACTTCATGGATTAAGGGAGAAGTTTCAGTAACGGATTACCCCATTACCTATGACGACCGCTTGTTTTTTACCCTCAAACCTGCTGCGGCTAATCAGGTATTGTTAATTACGGATGTTCCCAATCCATTTATTGAAGCGGTATTTGACAACGATGAGCATTATCGGCTTACGCAAAATTCGTTTGGCAACATCAATTACCAAAAGTTGGGTTCTTTTCAACTGATTCTATTAAATGAACCGACTACTTTAAGCAGCGGGTTACAAACCCAGTTGGATAAGTTTATACAACAAGGCGGACAATTGTGTATTATACCCAACCGAGATAAGCCAGCCGACATCAACGCTTATTGTCAATTAAATGGACTTCCTACTTTTGGCAATTTGATTACCCAACCCCGCAACATCACCAACATCAATACCAAACACAGCTTGTTTAATGGGGTATTTAAATCCATTAAAGTAAATGCTGATTTGCCCGTTATAAAAAAATACTTCCCATTGGTTAAACAAAGCAATACCAAAGGCAAGGCTGTGATTACATTAAACAATGATGATGAGTTGCTTTGGCAAGCAGATGTAGAGAAGGGCAGCATTACCTTGTTGTCAGTACCTCTTTTAGAAGAATACAGTAATCTGCCCTTGCATAGCCTTTTTGTGCCACTCATGCTCAATATGAGTATGGGAAAACAACGCAATGCACCACTGTACTATACCATCAACCAAAGCAAACAGGTTTTCTTAGGAACATTTAGCGAACCCATTGACAAACTGCTAAAGATTACCAATGGCGAGCAAGAGTTTGTTACTGAATATTACCAAAGAAACGGAGCATTTGTATTTGAGGCTGATGCCATAACGAGTGCTGGTTGGTATGATGTATTGGAGAAAAAGACTTCACGCAGAATTAATAGTGTTGCCTTTAACAATAACCGAAATGAAAGTGTATTGGAATTCTTAACGGATAAAGAGATAGAGAACACCACCAAACAGTTGGCCCACGCTACCATTAATAATAACAGTACGGAGGTTTTGGGTGCTCAAATTACAGCCGAATTAAGTGGCAAAAACTTGTGGCGTTGGTTTATACTTGGTGCCCTGTTGTTTATGCTGGCTGAAATCTTATTGCTTAGAATCAAATAGCGTGATAACGAGAATTCACCATATTGCCGTTATTTGCAGCAATTACGAGCGTTCCAAACATTTTTATACCGAAATACTTGGTCTTACCATTGTTCACGAAACCTTTAGAAGCGAAAGACAATCGTATAAACTTGATCTGGCTTTAAATGGTGAATATGTATTGGAATTGTTCTCATTTCCCAATCCTCCACAAAGGGTTAGCCAACCTGAAGCAGCAGGCTTACGTCATCTGGCATTTGCAGTAACTTCGCTAGAATACCAAAGAAATAAACTTTGGGAACACCAAATACCCATGGAGCCTATCCGTACAGATGAGTTTACAGGTAAGCGATTTTTCTTTATTGCAGACCCTGATAACCTGCCAATTGAGTTTTATGAAATCTGACCACGTTACCCAAGTTTTGACAAAGAAATGTTAACGTGATAAAACACTGCATTAAATAAACAAAAAAGCTATATTTGCCTTTTAATGAAGCTCCTCATTATAAATGCGCTCATCTGCGATTTGCAATCAGCCTGGCACGGCAAAAAATGTGATATTTTTATTGCAAATGGCTTAATTGAAGAGATTAAACCTGCTGGTAAAAAACAATCCCTCCCCGCTACCGTAAAAACTTACAACGCTGAAGGCGCAATTATTTGCCCTGGTTTGGTTGATATGCGCACCTCATTAAGAGAGCCTGGTTTTGAATACAAAGAAAATTTAGAGAGTGCTGCCGAAGCCGCCATAGCAGGTGGATTTACCCGAATTACAGCCTTACCTGATACACAACCTGTTATTCAAAGCAAAGCTGCCGTTGAGTTTATCCATAATCGTTCGGCAACACTGCCCGTTTATATTTTACCTTATGCAGCCATTACCAAAAATACGGATGGCAGCGAAATGAATGAATTGTATGATTTGCATCATGCTGGTGCTGTAGCCTTTACGGATGGTAACAAAAGCATTATGGACAGTGGGGTAATGATGCGTACTTTATTGTATGCCAAATTGTTTAAGGGATTGGTATTATCGCATGCCAACGACAACAACTTAAGCAATGGAGGACGCATGCATGAAGGCCACGTGAGTGTAAACCTTGGATTAAAAGGTATTCCTGCAATGGCTGAAGAACTGATGATAACCCGGGACATTGAATTGGCAAAATACGCCAATGCGCCTGTTCACTTCTCGCACATTAGCAGCAAAGGCAGTGTGGAGTTAATACGCAAAGCCAAAAAACAACACCTGAAGGTTACTTGTGATGTGGCTGTGGCCCATTTAATTTACACGGATGAAGCAGTGATGGATTTTGATAGCAACTTTAAGCTCAATCCGCCATTACGTGCCAAAGAAGATCAAAAAGCCCTATGGGAAGGTTTAGCAGATGGCACCATAGATGCCATTGTTACTGACCACCAGCCTGAAGATATTGAACACAAACAAGTGGAATTTGAATATGCTGCACCTGGCATGATTATGCTTCAAACGGCATTGAGTTTATTGGCAGCACATGCTCCAAAAAACATAAATCTTGCGCAAATTGTACAAGCACTTACCACAAACCCACGAAAGTTATTAAACCAACCAGAGGTTAGCATTGCAATAGGACAACAAGCGGAGTTGTGCTGTTTTAACCCAACAACAACCTGGGTGTTTAATGAAAAAAACAATTACTCCAAAAGCCGAAACTCCCCTGTACTGCATCAACAACTCACAGGAAAAATAATCGCAACCATCAATAAAAATAAACTACATAAATTTTAATACCATGAGTAACGCAATAAAAGCGGTAGAGTCTTTAATTAATAATTTTGCTCCAAATGCAGCATTGGCATCTGCAATTGTTACCGTATTTGAAAGCAACGAGGATTTTTTGTTTAAGGTTAAAAACTTTGATACCCATTTTGATAAACATCCTACCCATGACCATATTAGGGAATATGCTTTTGATTTAATGATGGCGCATCATTTGGAAATAAACAATGATGACGAAGATTATTTTGACACCAAAGAATGGCAGGATATAGAAGATAAAACATTGGATAGGGGAACAGAATTGCTGAACATGTTGTTGTACATCAGCGAGGCTATTGATACCCATGCATCCCTACATGTTGAAGACTTTCTATATGAATTTTTATTGGTTGATGAGGATGAATTTCAGGATGAACACCGTATTTACGAAGAGTTGATTGCCAATCAGGATTTGATTGAAGAAAACATCAACAGCATTGTGGAAGTGGCTAAAAGGTTGCCTGATGAGTTGGAAATACGTGAATTGTTTATTCCATTGATTTTGTTTTTTAAAGACCCAGAAGACAAAGTGGTTGGTAAGGAATACATCAGCAAACTTACCAAAGCCGAGTATGCGGTATTATCAGCTATGTTGGCTTACACCAACCAATAGCTTACGAAATCCCTTCTAGTAAATTCACCTTTGCCCTAACATCGTCAGGCATGGTTACTTTGTTCCCTGTTTTTTCGTCAACCAACACCACCACATCTTCAGCCTCGGCTACAAGCTCCTGCTTATCATTAAACAATTGGTGCTTTAAACCAAAACTGCTGTTTTTAATATAAGTAACACTGGCTTTAATGATTACATTTCCAGGATAAAAAAGCGGTTTGATAAAACGGCATTGGGTGCTTAACAACATAGGGGCAATGCCCAATTGCGGGTGTAAGTCGGCAAGTCCTGCATGTTCCCAATAATTAACCCTACTGGCTTGCACATACTTAAAGTACGTCACATTATTTACGTGTTTAAATAGGTCCAATTCACTCCAATCAATCCTAAGGCTTAAAGCAATAGGGAAAGTAGGCTGTTCATTGTTCATGATTTCCTTACGCTAATGCATCAATCACATCTTGTTTGGTAATGATGTGAATATCGCCCAACAAGGTTTTCATTAACACGGCATTGTTATCTTTGGTAATTAACTTTGACACTTCCTCAATGCTTGCATCTGGATGCACAAATGGGAAAGGAGGCTGAATCACCGCGCTTAATTCCTGAGCTTTCAATTCTGGATGTTCTATTAACTTGCTGTACAAGTGGGCATCATTTAGGGAGCCTACAAAAGCACCTGTTACATCCACCACTGGAATTTGCGAAATATCATACTTGCGCATTCTGCTCACCACCTCACCAATATTATCGGTAATATTAGCTGTTACCAGCTTCAGGTGCTTATGTCCTTCAATCAAATCAATGGCTTTAGGCTGGTCGTTCACCAAAAAGCCCCTATCTCGCATCCAATCATCATTAAACATTTTCCCTAAGTAACGCGTGCCGTGGTCATGAAAAATTACCACCACCACATCAGTGGGTTTAAACATATGGCGCATTTGCACCAAACCAGCCAAGGCACTTCCCGCAGAGTTCCCTACAAAAATGCCCTCTTCCCTTGGTATGCGCCTGGTCATAATAGCCGCTTCCCTATCTGTTACTTTTTCAAAATGATCGATGGTATCAAAGTTAACATTCGCTGGTAAAAAATCTTCCCCTATCCCTTCTGTGATGTATGGATAGATTTCGTCCTTATCAAAAATGCCTGTTTCTTTATACTTTTTAAACACCGAGCCATAAGTATCAATGCCCAACACCTTAATGTTTGGATTTTGTTCTTTTAAATATTTACCTGTTCCGCAAATGGTTCCCCCTGTACCCACGCCTACTACCAGGTGCGTAATTTTACCTTCGGTTTGTTTCCAAATTTCGGGCCCGGTTTGCTCGTAATGCGCTTGGGTATTGCTTAAATTATCATATTGATTGGGTTTCCATGAGTTGGGTATTTCTTTTACCAAACGTGAGGAAACTGAATAATAAGAACGTGGATCTTCCGGATCAACATCCGTAGGACAAACAATCACATCAGCTCCAAATGCTTTCAGTGCATCCACCTTTTCTTTACTTTGTTTATCGGTAGTGGTAAATACACAGCGGTAGCCTTTAATTACTGCTGCAATGGCCAATCCCATTCCTGTGTTGCCGCTGGTGCCTTCAATAATGGTATAACCTGGTTTTAACCTGCCATCTTTCTCTGCATCTTCAATCATTTTTAGCGCCATGCGGTCTTTAATGGAGTTACCAGGGTTGGTAGTCTCAATTTTAGCTAAAACGGTGCATGGTAAGTCTTTGGTTATTTTATTGATTTTTACCAATGGAGTATTTCCGATGGTTTCAAGTACGTTGTTGTGCCACATGGGCGCGAAGATAAACGAATAAAGCGGGAAACGAAAAACCTACCAATTGAATTAAACAACTCTATGCAAAACAGCACCCTATGATACGGGGTAGGTAATGATGGTGGTGATGTAATAGGCGATAACTGTTACAATAGAATAGACCAGGTGCTCCAACCATGGGGTGAATTTCCTAAAATCAATGCCTTGCATTTTGCAATAAATGGCCAACATAATCTTTTCAATCAAATAGGAAATTACTGTTGCATAGGCAATGCCCTTCATCCCAAACAGGTAAATAAACCAAAAGGAAAGCAGGCAATTAATCACCAGGTAATTGGAAGAAATCAGGTAAAAAATCTTATTCTTTAAAATGCCCATAATCACCGTTTGGGGGTAAATCATACGACTAATGATTAGCAACAGGTAAATATTAAATATTTTATACCCATCTAACAATTGGTCGTTGTAGGCATACTTAAATAAATATGGACTTAAAAACATGAGCAAAATGGTGGAAGGAAACAACCACCGCATTAACTTTTGAGATGATTTTTTGAGTTTAGCAAGCCCTGCTTCCAAGTTACCTTCCTGATTAAATTTGGCTATTTCTCCACTGTAAACACTGCTTAACGTATTGGCCAAAATTAAAAAAATGGGCAGTTCCCTTGCCCCATACCTAAACATGGCAAACTCTTCTTCTGTAAAATTAAACTCAATAATGTAGCTATTGATGTATTCCATACTCCCCGCCAAAAGAATAGAAAACATAATGGGCATTACCTTCTTCATAAAGTCAGCTGTAATGCTTGTTTGCACCGTTATGGTGGCGTACTTCATCAATAAAATAATGGTGTAATTGAACTTAATTAATGCCAACACCAACAATAAATTAATAGCCAGGTTAAGCGATTGTTTAAAATAAAGGGGTAAACAAAGCAATACCATCTGTGCCAAAAAGGTAACCAATCCCCATAAAATGAGGGATTTGTACTTTCCATTTAGGTAAAAAATATAATCAGTAATGTAGGTGGGCGTGTTTAACAACACCACCAATGCAAACATTTGAAACAAATTGGCATTTTTACCTTCCACATAGCCCATAAATGCCACAACTATTGCCGCTGCAGCAGAAAACACCAGCAACAAAAAAAAGGTATTAAACAACACCTTCTTTTTGGTTTCATCATCAGAGTCATTGTAATAAGGAATGAGGGTGTTGCAAATGGAGGCCACCCAAAAAAAAGTTAAACTTGAGCTTACCAGCATCAGGTTCTCGTATTGGCTGATTAAACGCAAGCCATACTCATGCTGATAAAGAACGGCAATTTTAGCCAGCAGTATCGAGATGAGGAAAAAAGTTCCGAACCTGAGAAACTGGTAAATTTGTAAACTATTGAATTTGTTTAATTTATTCCAAATAAAAGCCACTACTTATCGCCTATTATGTTTCAAATAACCACTTTAACGGGAACGATACCAAAATTATTATTGCACCCTCTATGCACACTGTTTGGTTTAAGCACCTGTTAAACATTTTACTTTTGTATTTCGGTTGTTAAGTGTAGCTTCGAATCTTATTACAAACAACATGAAAGCCACCCGGAAAAACTTTCTTAAAACCAGTGCCGTACTTACCGCTGGTGCTCTTATCAACAACTCATTATTAGAAGCTGCTGTAAACAAGGTTAATCAGCAACCTAACGAGTTTTTATACACCCTTCCAAAGCTGGGTTATGCTTACGATGCACTTGAGCCTTACATTGATGCCAAAACCATGGAGATTCATTATACCAAACACCATCAGGCATATGTTACAAAACTCAACGAAGCCATTGCCAAAGATGCTTCTCTTAAAGGCCATAAAATAGACCACCTAATTGCACACATCAACCAGGTACCAGAGCCACTGCGCGCTGCAATACGTAATCAAGGCGGTGGACATTGGAACCATAGCTTTTTTTGGCAACTGTTAAAAACCAAAACTAGCCCATCAGCCAAAGTAATCGAGGCCATTAACAAAGATTTTGGCAGCATGGACGAGTTTAAAAAACAATTTGAAAAAGCGGCTATGAGTCAGTTTGGCTCGGGCTGGGCATGGTTAATTAAGGCCAATGATAAATTGCAAGTGGTTGCTACACCCAACCAAGATAATCCGCTGATGGACATTGCATTGGTTAAAGGCACACCCATTATTGCATTAGATGTTTGGGAACATGCCTATTACCTGAAATACCAGAACAAACGCGCTGATTATGTGAGTGCTTTTTGGAATGTTTTAGACTGGAACAAAGTAGAATCCCTACTTTTTTCTTCGTAAAACGAAAATCAATTGGCATTAATAAAAAATATTTTTACCTTCGCATCCCTAAACGGTGGTTTTAGCTCAGCTGGTTAGAGCGCCTGATTGTGGTTCAGGAGGTCGTGGGTTCGAGCCCCATATTCCACCCTAACTTAAAAAGTCCTCCCGATAGCTATCGGGAGGACTTTTTTTATGCAATTATTTAAGGGGCGAGAAGCATGGTCCCGATAGAGACACGCTACGAACAACGTGAGTTAGCGAGGCCATATCGGGAAGCCCCATAAGCTTTGCCGCTTGATGGTTTGGGTTTATTTCTTTTTTGCTTTACCACTTTTACTTCTTACCACTCGAAACATTCGAGCGGTAGCGAGGGGTTTGCGAAAACAGAGCAATATCAATTATCCAATATTGTATGTCAAATCGAAATTTCAGGTACAAATCAGAACAATAGGAGCGGGTAATAATTTCTTCTTGTTCGTTCAATACTTTATTAGTTTTATTAATTGTCAATTTTACGTTATAAGATTGACCCTCGTTGAGATTATCAACATTAAACGCATAATACTCTGCAACAATTCTATTCTTACAATATCCAGATAATGTATCAAGTGACAACAAGTGCATATCTCTTTTATTTAAATCAAGTAAGAGAAAATACGAGTTCTCCATATTCGGAGTACGTGTAACATTTGTAAAACTATCAATAGCTAATAACTTAACATTAACCAATATGGTATCTTTACTTAGAGTTACTGATTGAGAGTAAACTAAATTACTGCCGATAAAACATGTAACAATAACAATCAAAAAAAATGCCTTCATAATCCCTTTTTTTTCTTCTTAACACCTACAACCTCCCTAATATTTAGAATATTACTAAATGACCGCTAAGCCATAACTTACACTACATATTTAATTTACACTTTATTGTTAAATTATCGGTAAGATTAGGCCTTACAAGTTTTACTGCTTGTATAAATTAACAAAATAAACTTAGTTTTTGTAACTGATATTTCAAAATTAAAATTGCCCATATTTCTTACAGTTTTTACATTGGTACAATTGGCGTCTTTTATAACAACCTTTTTTAATGCAATTCCCTTTACAGTATTGGCACTTCATGGTTTTTAGGTGAAAAATGGTACACGTAGGTTTTTAAAACCCTTATTTTATAAGCCCTAAGCAATGGCAAATAAAAAAGAGAGGCTAATTAACCTCTCTTTTTTATTTTAAACAGCCTTAAATAGCTTTGATTTTCAGTGCATTATTTTTTTACCGATTTCAAAAGTGATAAATGGTACACTACCGGAGAGAAGATGTTCACTTCTACCAGTTCTATTCTTTCGGCTGGTGTGGCTACCTGGCTAAGTTTGTATTTTACCCTGTACACCCTGCCCGGTATGGTGGTAAACGGATGATAAGCCTGACACCACATGAGCGTACCTGTAAACTTGAGTTTGCCAGCTTCTTCGGTAAAGGTTACCGTGGTGTTACTTGAGGTAGGTACACCGCTTTCCCATCTTTGGCTTTTCCAACCCGTGCTGGTTAAATTCTTTACCTGATTTGCATATGTGCTGCTCCAACTAAACATGTAACACCAAATTAGCCTTTTTACATCATTGTTCCCTTTTTATTTTTTACCGCTTTTAAAAGTGATAAATGGTACACTACCGGTTTTATTTTACTTCTATGTCTTGATAAATTGAATCCTTTAATATCATATCTCCTTTTAAATTTTTAAGTATTCCAAGAAAGTAAAACTTATAAATCCCTTTTTTACTAAATGATATTTCTTGAGGTACTATATTATTTTCACGGATTGACAACCTTTCATATTTTTTACTATTCAAAGGATTCGATATTTCGCCATAATATACTTCTGTGATTGTATTTGGTGGAGTTGAACACGTTAAATTTATTATAGCTACTTGTCCAGCCTTTACAAATCCATTTTTGCAAATATTGCAATATATATTTGGGCTAATAATTCCTCCTTCTCGCTTAATTTCATTGCCATTTGAATCATATTTTAAAACAAAGAAACATTCTCCAAAACCATCAATCACAGAGTATTGTTTAATTATATCATTGGGGTAAAAGCGTTTTTGGCTACCAACTAAGCTATCATAGACATAGTTTAATATTTTCTCAACTCTACCGTTCTCATAATAGAATGTAGCAATACTATCTAGTTGTCCATTTTTATAATTGAGCAAACTTCTTATACTTCCCTCTGAATCATATTCTTTAAAAAATCCATCAATAATGGAATCCCTATTTATTTGATACTCAAATCTTAGTGAGCCATCGTAATAGTATTCCCTGACTATATTCTCTTGAGATTGTTCGCAAGAACAAAGAATAAAAATCAAAATTATAAGATAAAATTTAGCCATTATTTTTTTATTTCAGTGAGCTTCGTATGCCAAGGTTCAGACTTCATTTGTTTTCTAGTACCTACTGTATGACAACCTTCACACGAGTCAATTTTATTATCATCCGCATTTTTCGCTTCCTTTGCAGTTTTATTCCTTTGATAAGCACTGTTTGGATCTTCATTATCTACGGCTGATTTTATTTCTTTAATATTATTGTTTAAATCGCCTAGAACTTCCTTGCCTGAAGCAGAAACGAGAGATTTTCCTTTTGCTCCAGCAGCAGTCATTATATCTGCAATATCATCAAAATTAAGAGTTTGCAAACCTCTGATATTTTCTGCTTTCATTTTAGTTGGGTCTGCTCCGACATTTTCACCATTGACTGAAACAAGTCTAAATCCTGATTTTTGTGTTCCACCATTTCCAGTAGTAATTTCTTCGAGTTCAGCAGCAAGACTAACGGCTTTATCTGCAAAAGCAGCAATAGGACCATTTTGTCTCATAGTAAATTGCTCTTGACCTTCTACTATTGATCGATTACTCAAATCAATAGTTATATGCTGTGTAACATCATTTGAAGTTACTGAATATCCATAATCTCCATTGTCTTGAGTCTTAATTGCGACATAATGTTTATCTACTAGCGTTAATTGTATCGATTTGCCATCCTTATTAATTATTGTAAGATAAACAGTTTTCTTCTTACCCTCTGTATCCACAAAAAGGATTGGATTATTTCCTGAATAAGAATAATTGCTTTCGCTCGGGAATTTTTTAGAAAGTGGGTCAAGGGATAAAAATCTACCTAATCGAGGGTCGTGAATTCTTGCCCCAAAGTCATAACTGTTACCGTCCCCGTACATTTCATCATCTTTCATTTGGCCTCCAAAACCATACGCATAGCCCGCTTTCACACTTGCTGCCTCTGCTCCTGCTTTGGCTAGTACATAGTTTACAGGCTGTGTACTACTGCTGCATTGGGCTATTACGGTGGCATACTCAGAGTAGGTATGATTGCGGTTAAACGTTTTGTTTAAATAATTTTTAACTAGTGTTTGGTCAGTGGTACTTTGGCCTGAGTAAGTCATACGTGCCAAGGCTTCTTGTATTTCTACGCAACTGATAATATTCACCTGACTTGGTATTTCGGTAATGGTAACATAATCTAAATACACGCTTTGGTTTGTACCTATTGAACCTTTTGACATTAAAAAGTAGGTGATGCTTTCAGTTGCGGTGAATATGATTTCTCTATCTGTACCAAAACTAAATATGGGGTAGTTGGCAGCTACATTTACCTTGTTTATTGGAGAGAAGATGTTCACTTCTACCAGTTCTATTCTTTCGGCTGGTGTGGCTACCTGGCTAAGTTTGTATTTAACTCGGTACACCCTGCCCGGTATGGTAAACTTCTTTACCTGGTTTGCATATGTGCTACTCCAACTGAACATTTAACGCCAAATTAACTTTTTACATCATTTTATTTTTTACCGCTTTCAAAAGGGATAAATGGTACACTACCGCTTCCACTAATCCCATTTAAAATTAGTATGAAGAAAAGGACTAATTTCTTTTTCTTTTAAGCGCTTCAAGCCATGCTTTTGTAATTTTCTGTGCCATCGCAAAAAGATTCTCACCGCCTTATTCAACTCCTGCATTTTATCTACCTCATACATAATATTTAACGATCTCTTCATGGGGAATTCCCATTTGTCTGCCTCTTGCACCCCAATCTTTTGACCTTTATAATTGAGTTGAATCCGTTGTCTAAATTTGAAAGAACTCTCAAATAGTGCGTTTACATAATACATGGCAATAATGGACCTTGAAATATAAACGGTAGGAGAAAAACCTCTAGTGTCAATATGGCTCGATAAATTAGGCTTTCCAATCGTTGTATCATTATAATATTTAGGTTTGTAATTTGTATTAAAAGCAAGAGGAGAAGAAACAATATTGGAATCGTTTAACATGACATAGTTTGTAATCAAAAAATTAATAAATCCTAACGTATCCATTACACACAACTCATTTTTATATGAAAAAAACATATTAAACCCATAATAATAATCTACAGTATCATGATAAAACAGGTATGAATCAAATACTTTTCTCCAGTCGGACTCACACTTTTGATTTGATTGCCCTAAAAGACTTGTGGTAAGACTAACAAACAGAATAAAACTAATCATCTTATTTGATTTTATAAATTTCATCTTACTTATTAATTAGATGGTGTTGGAAGTTTCGCTCTTTCCTTTGGAGTTATCTCGTTCGTTCCTGCACCATTGTCTCCTCTAGTACTTTTAATACCATCTATAACTTTATCTTCTTGCTTTTTATAGATAGTTCCTTTAGAATTATACAAACGTTCTAATTCATTATTAGTCGTACTTTCTTCGGCAGTATTTCCATTTTTGGAGCAAATCTTACCTTCCTTAACAACTGCACTGTGAGTAACATCTCCTTTTTTATACTTATTCCCCTGTTTATCCTCAAAATCCTTAACAGCTTTATACAATATAATATTATCTGGCGTTATACAATTGACATTTTCAGATGGGCCAACAGCTTCTTTATATCCATCACCCTTCATTAGCTTTTCCACCTCTTTTGAATCTATCCAAATTAAACCATTACCAAATGTCAACCCATGACAATCATATGAATCATTTGTTGTACGGTCAACTGAAAATTCTCGGGCTCCGTCTTCATGAATAATTGTTGTTTCGACCGTGTGCATAATTGCATTTATTTCCGTTCCATCGTTAGCATAAATGATAATATTCTGTGTTGTTGTAACTGTTATCGTGATATCCTTAGTCTTATTATCTTGAACTACCGTTTTACTTTCCGTTGGGTCTCCATTTTTTGTATATAGAATGTTACCCTTGCTATCCCGTAATATTCTGCCGTCAGTATCTACTACAACTAATGGACTATTACCCATGGCGGAGTAAGGAGATAACGATGGATAAACATGTTGCATTGGATCCAAACTCAACCACCTACCCAATCTGCTATCATAAATCCTTGCCCCAAAGTCATACGCATTTCCTTCTCCGTAGGTGTCATCATCTTTTTCCATACCGTTAAAGCCTCTCGCATATGAAGCTTTCACATTTGCTGCCTCTGCTCCTTCTTTGGCCAACACATAGCTTGCTGGTAAACCTGTGCAATGGCTCAATATAGCTTGGTACTCTGCTGCGGTGTAAGTGCGGTTGTAGTAAGCATTCAGGTAAGGGGTAACTGCATTCATGTCAGCAGTGTTTACTCCGCTATTGGCCAACATTACCATGTTTTCGTTTATGCTGGTGCAACTGATGGTGTTTACTTGGCTTGGTACTTCTGCAATGTTCAGGTAATCCAAACTTACTTCCTCAACGCTTGCTGTGGTTGCATTTGGTGCCCATCCTCTGGTAATGTAAAACCGCACACTGGCTTCTGTGGCTGTAAATATCATTTCTCTATCTGCACCATTTATTGCGCTGCTTTGCAGGTTGGCACTGGTGTATAGTTCAGTACGGTTAATTGGTGCAAATACGCTGGTGTTGGTTAAACCAAAGGTAACTCCACTTAAGCGGTATTTTACTTTATACACCCTGCCCGGTACGGTGGTAAAGGTGTAATAGGCTTGTGCATAGCGTTTGTTGGTTTGCATGCGCAACTTGCCTCCTGTGGCTGTTAAGGTAACTGCTGTTTCAGGGCTGGTGCAAGTGGTTGGGTTGGTACAGAAAATGGTTGTCCACCCGGTGGTGGTTGTTATGTTACCGGTTGATAGGTTTACTACCTTTGCATCAAACTTACCTTGCTGGTAAGTTCTGCCCGGCAGGGGCGCGCCAAAGCGGGTGTAGTTATAGCAATATTTAAACGATGTTCCTAACAATGGAATTGCCCTTAGTAGTTTACAAATTTTATACACATTACAAGTAAACCCCAATAAAAATAAAGCGTGTAGGTTTTTACTACTTGTATAAATTTACTCTGTAAATTTACCGTGTCTGGTTGATATTTCAAAATTAAATGTGTGCTTTTTTATCATGAATTAAAATATAATTTCAGTTTTGTGGTTAGCATTTCTTGACTTTTGGAATAACATATTGTTTTTCTGTTTAAACATTTAATGTCTTTTCTTAATTCCAAATTTCTCCTTTCAATATGGTTGATTTTATAGGCTGATGCCACATGCATGTTATTGCTGATTAAGGTAGTATATGTTGCTAATTTATCTGTAAATATTTTCTTAGGTTTTAACACATTTAGTGCATCGATTATTTTTTTGATGTTTGCTTTGGTTCTTCTTCCAACAACAAAATCTATCACTTGTTTGGTGTTTTTGTTGAGTGCATAAATTATCCAACATTCTTGCTTTTTATTACCGATGTAGGTTCTTAATTCATCTACTTCATAAACTTGTTGGGTTTCGTGTATTGCTGGTTTTGATTGTTGTTTGGCTAGTTCTGTTAGTTTACGTTGTACACTACTTTTTGATAGGGTTAATAACCTGCTTATGGAACTTATTCCCAATCCTTCATTGTGATATAATTTGATTTGGTTCTTTTTTGTCTCTTGTATTTTGGGTTTTACATAAGTTGTTCTTTGATATTTCTTGCAGCTTTTACATTGGTACAATTGGCGTCTTTTATAACAACCTTTTTTAATGCAATTCCCTTTACAGTATTGGCACTTCATGGTTTTTAGGTGATAAATGGTACACGTAGGTTTTTAAAACCCTTATTTTATAAGCCCTAAGCTATGGCAAATAAAAAAGAGAGGCTAAATAACCTCTCTTTTTTATTTTAAACAGCCTTAAACCGCATTGATTTTCAGACCATTATTTTTTACCACTTTCAAAAGTGATGAATGGTACACTACCTTCAGTGGCTGTAAATATCACTTCTTGTCGTTTACACTTTGTTTACCAAATTTATACTTTACTTCTTATTTAAACAACTTAAACACAGTTTTATTTTCCAACAATTTTAAAGTACACCACCACCTAAAAACCGCCAAGCCTTTCCACTTGACGGTTTGGTTTTATTGCTTTTTTACCTTTTTTACTTTTACTTTTTACCACGCGATTCCCCGAGTACTCGGGGCGCGGCAGCGAGGGATGAATGGTACACTACCGACACGACCTACCACCCTCATTGGCCTGGCTTACGCATAAACCGAGGAATAGGAACAGGGATTTTTCTTATAAGATTACCGTTTTTGTATTCCTCTTCGCTAAACAAATTACCATCAATCTGATACACCCTCCATATTCCATCTGGATTATTATCTTTATAATATCTTTCAGACTCAAGCTTTCCATTAGTATAATACGTTAACATAATTGAAGGTAACTTGTAATAACTCCTAACAATTGTATCAGCTTTGAGTGTGTCTTTATCCTGAACGTAATAAACTGGAGTTTTTACTTGAATTAGGCTATCCAAAAAAATATCTTCTTTTCTAAAATCAAATTTATAATACCCTCTTAACATGCCCTCCTCATCGTAATATACCCAAGTTCCGGCCTCTATGCCGTAAACATAAGTTGTCAATGATTTAAGCTTTCCATTATCATATCGCTCTACAAAATGTCCATTCTCCTTTTTATCTAAGAGACTTTTGTCTATTTGATGCATTTTTTTCATCACTTTATAATCATGCCTGAACAATACATCCCCATGTAACATTATCTTGAAAGAATCAGTTGTATCTCCACTATAATAGTAAACACCTTGGACTGTTTTTATTCCTAGCGTATCTGTTTGTGCAAGCAACGAAACCGAACCGGATAAGAATATTATCAAAACAACACCTTTAAATTTATTCATTAGAACTTTCATTGTTGTTGTCTTTGGGGGGTTGCTGTAACTGTTGCACTTCTATTAAGTTGCTTTTTCTCGGTAGGGGTGGCACCTGCATCGGTAACACCGTTTCCTTTAATATCTGTTGGGGAAGTTTCAACACCATTCTTTTTAAGCTTATCTGCCGCAGTCTGAGCCCTTTGTAAGGATAACGCATCATTATCATAATTTCCGGTTTGATTATCTGAATTTGCAGTACCAACTATAACTGGCTTATAATCTGGATTATGTTCAAAATACTTAGAAAAATTGTTTATATATCCATTATTATCATATTCAACTATCCTACCGGGTTCTCCTTGAGGAATTTTATCGACAAATTCAGACTTCGCTTGTTCAAAATAAATTGTAATTTTGAGTGGAGAATGTATATAAACCTTTTTCTCTGGTTGAGCTATTAAAACATCATTTATCTTTTTTTCTTCTGCATTTACAAATGGGGTGCATATACCCTTCTCAAAACGCATTTCTCCACTTTCATCTTTGGTAAAGAATTCATTTTGTACAGATCCTCTTTGCATTGCTGCATCCACACGTTGCCTATCAGCCTCAGGTCTTTCCACATACAAAGCTGTACCATCTTCTTTTACAATTCTATCGTCTTTATTAGGTATTCTGCACACTAATTCTCCTGTATATTTTCCGTCAGCATCAAAAAATCTAACCACAATCAATTCTTCTAGTCCATCTAAATCAATTGCTGCAATGGGTTTGTTTCCTGCAAACTGATAAGGGGTATACCATGCATAAGAAGCTGTCAACGGGTCAACACTCAAAAACTTACCTAGTTGTGCATTGTAAATCCTAAAGCCATAATCGTAGGTACTTCCTCCTCCGCCCATTCCTTCTTCGTCTAACATTTTACCATTAAATCCATAAGCGTAGCTTGCCTTCACACTGGCCGCCTCTGCTCCTGCTGCGGCTAGTACATAGCTTGCTGGTAAACTTGTGCAATGGCTTAGTATAGCTTGGTACTCTGCTGCGGTGTAAGTGCGGTTGTAGTAAAGATTCAGGATATTGGCTACCGTGGTCATATCTGCGGTATTTACTCCGCTATTGGCCAACATCACCATGTTTTCGTTTATGCTGGTGCAACTGATGGTGTTTACTTGGCTTGGTACTTCGGTAATGTTCAGGTAATCCAAATTTACTTCTTCAACGCTTGCTGTGGTTCCATTTGGTGCCCATCCTCTTGTAATGTAAAACCGCACACTGCTTTCAGTGGCTGTAAATATCATTTCACGGTCAACATTATTTACCATGCTTATGGACATGTTGGCACTGGTGTATAATTCTTTAGGTTGAGCAGGTGCAAATATGCTGGTGTTGGTTAAACCAAAGGTAACCCCGCTTAAGCGGTATTTTACTTTATACACCCTGCCTGGTACGGTGGTAAAGGTGTAATAAGCTTGTGCATATTTCCTTTGGGTTTGCATGCGCAATTTGCCGTTTACGGTACTTAGGGTAACCAGTGAAGTATTAACCGTGCAGCTTGTTGGGCCTGTACAGAAGATTCTTGTCCACCCTGTAGTGGCGTTAATAGTACCCTGAGGCATGTTTACAACCTTTGCATCAAACCTGCCTTGTTGGTAAGTTCTGCCCGGCAGGGGCGCGCCAAACGTGGTGTAGCTATAGCAATATTTAAACGATGCTCCCTGCAATGGAATTACCTTTAATAGTTTACAAATTTTATACACATCGCAACCAAACCCCAATAAAAACAAAGCGTATAGGCTTTTACACCATGTATAAATTTACTTTGTAAATTTAGTTTTTGTAACTGATATTTCAAAATTAAAATTGCCCATATTTCTTGCAGTTTTTACATTGGTACAATTGGCGTCTTTTATAACAACCTTTTTTAATGCAATTCCCTTTACAGTATTGGCACTTCATGGTTTTTAGGTGATAAATGGTACACGTAGGTTTTTAAAACCCTTATTTTATAGGCTCTAAGCTATCGCAAATAAAAAAGAGAGGCTAATTAACCTCTCTTTTTTATTTTAAACAGCTTTAAACTGCATTGATTTTCAGACCATTATTTTTTACCACTTTCAAAAGTGATGAATGGTACACTACCGGACTATTGTACTATCATATTGGAATACTAAATTCTTTATTTTAATCTTTTTATACTTTAAATCAATGTTAAATCTAATATCTCTTAACCCTTCCGCCTCTATTTTGTAGTCATTGTACACACCTTCTATATACATGCCTTCAATACGATGACTAGTTTTGACCGATGATAAGGTTGGCTTACTACTTAAACTTATATATAAGGTATCATTCGACACTTTATAAAACTCCGTTCTTAATTCATACCTTTTATTATGTTTACTCATCCTCAAATAAATGTTTGGAAAAGCAATGCTATCCTTGGAATTATTCATAATAGATAAATACACTTTTGAATTAGCATAGTGAAAATTTACTATTTTTAGACCATTAACTTGTTGCTGCTTAAAAGCCAATAAGGGCAACGATAACAATACTAATGTAGAAAGAAGAATTTTATTAATCATGGTCTGAACCGTTTCTTTTGGGTGAGTTTGGAACTGCATTGTTAAGTCCTTTGTTATGATACTTAACCTTTTCTTGTGGAGATTTCTTGCTATCGGATAAATGATGGTTATTTACATAGTCCAAACCGTGATCAAGCAACTCGTGAATAAAAACAGCACTTTCATTTGGTGTTGTTTTTCCTCCTCCATCGGCATCAAAACTTTCCGTTGATGCAGCAGATTGATTAATTAAAACAAATGCCCTATCATCCTGTGGATCAGCTTCAAGTGTTATTCCAGGGCCAGTTAAAACAGGGACATTTAAACCTGACCCAGCTGAAAATGCCTCTTTCTTGACAGTCTCCCCCTTGCCTGTTATTGGGTTATATTCAACTACATTTATTAATGGATTTCTTTTAAAGTTAACATTCTGATTTGGGAAAATGAGAACCTCGATAACTTCTGGGGCTTTTAACACTTTATTTATACCAGTTGCAACATCAAGTTGTTCTGGAGTAAGACTCCCTTTAACTTTATTAAATATCTTTTTTTCAAGTTTTAGCGTCCCATTTTTCCTAAACGAATACAGCCCGTCTAATCCTTGATCTTTCATATATCCAAGCACTATAGCTTGTTGTTTCTTATCCGCCACTATAATAATCCTTCCATCATGATCGATAAAATGGATTGGATTGTTAGCCATGGCATTGTATGCAGATAAGTCTGGATAACTTCCTTGTAACGGATCCAAACTCAACCACCTACCTAATCTCACATCCAGAATCCTTGCTCCAAAATCATACGCATTTCCTTCTCCATAGGTTTCATCATCCCTTAACATGCCATTAAAACCCCTTGCATAGCTTGCTTTCACACTGGCCGCCTCTGCTCCTTCTTTGGCCAAAACATAGCTTGCTGGTAAGTCTGTGCAATGGTTCAATATTGCTTGGTATTCTGCATAAGTGTAAGTGCGGTTGTAGTAAGCATTCAGCATATTGGCAACTGCGGTAAAATTGGTCATCACTACTCCGCTATTGGCCAACATTACCATGTTTTCGTTTATGCTGGTGCAACTGATGGTGTTTACTTGGCTTGGTACTTCTGCAATGTTCAAGTAATCCAAGTAAGCTTCTTCTGCTGGGGTGGTTTGCCCTGGTGCCCATCCTCTGGTAATGTAAAACCGCACACTGGCTTCGGTGGCTGTAAATATCATTTCTCTATCTACACCATTTATTGCGCTGCTTTGCAGGTTGGCACTGGTGTACAGTTCAGTACGGTTAATGGGTGCAAATACGCTGGTATTGGTTAAACCAAAGGTAACACCACTTAAGCGGTATTTTACTTTATACACCCTGCCCGGTACAGTGGTAAAGGTGTAATAAGCTTGTGCATAACGTTTGTTGGTTTGCATGCGCAACTTGCCTCCTGGGGCTGTTAAGGTAACGGCTGTTTCAGGACTGGTACAAGTGGTTGGGTTGGTACAGAAAATGGTTGTCCATCCGGTAGTGGTGAACTTCTTTACCTGATTTCCATATGTGCTGCT
>CALRXU020000017.1:0-84202 GCA_943372215.1 Chitinophaga pinensis
AACACGGGCTTATTGGAGCAACACAATGGCCATGCATTGGGCGTGTTTCCTAATCCCAGCAATGGCAACTTTACCATAACAGCCAATCAACCATTTAACAGCAATTTGAATGTGGTGGTGTTTGATGCGGCAGGTAAAAAGGTACTTACACAAGACATTACCAACCCCAATGGCAATAGCTTTAATATCAAAACAACCCTTAACCCTGGATTATATTTGGTACAGGTAAACCACAACAACCAACATGCGTTTGTGAAGGTTACGGTGTGGTAGGAAAAATGCAACTAAAAAGGGTTAATCAAATGCCCCCCTTAACTCATTTACTTTATTTGAATCAAGTCTGATAAAGATAAAGAGCAGGATGGTGAAACTTAATAGTGAAGATCCTCCATAGCTAATAAAAGGTAATGGAATACCAATAACAGGCATAAGCCCTAATGTCATTCCTATATTAATAAGGAAGTGGAAGAATAAAATAGATGCCACACTATAGCCGTAAATGCGGTTAAACTTATAGCGTTGTCTATCGGCCAAATAAATAATGCGCCATAACAATAACATGTACAGGACAATAAAAACAAGTGAGCCTAAAAAGCCATACTCTTCGCCAATGGTACAAAAAATAAAATCAGTGCTTTGCTCTGGTACAAACCGAAACTTGTTTTGGGTGCCTTCTAAAAAACCTTTTCCAAAAAAACCTCCGCTGCCTATGGCAATTTTACTTTGCATTACGTTGTACCCCGCACCTTTTAAATCCACTTCTTTGCCAAGCAATACATTAATACGTGATTTTTGGTGGGGCTGCAGTACGTTTTCAAAAGCATATCCTACAACACTCACATAGCCCATTACCAGCAAAGTAACACCTGCTAAAATAAGCAAACTTTGTCTTGTACGCCTGATGACTAAGGTAAACAAGCCAGCCATAATGCCAATAACAATAACCAGATAAATTGATGGAATAAGCAATGCCAATACGCTAAACACAATACCCATAAAACCAATGAATAGGAAATATCCTGGCAAGCCTTCGCGATAAAGTACAAAAATGAAAGCACCAAATACCAATGCACTGCCCGTTTCGTTTTGAAACAAAATAATTAACAAAGGCAAGAAGCTAATGGTAAAGGCGATAATTTGGGTACGTCTTTCTTTAAACTTAATATTATAGCCGCTAAGGTATCTGGCCAATGCCAATGCCGCGCCAAATTTGGCAAACTCTGCGGGCTGCATCCTAAATCCTCCAATTTCAATCCAGCTGCTGGAGCCCTTTACCGTTGTTCCAAATACGAGTACTGCAATTAACAAAAAGAGAGAGATGCCGTAAATAGGGTAGGCAAAGGCATAAAAGAATTTATCATCAACAAACAAAATAAGAATCCCTAAAAAAACAGAAAGCCCAATCCAAACCAATTGTTTACCATAATTCATGGAACCATCGTAAATCATGGGGTGTTCCTCTTTATATACTGAGGCATAAATGCAAAAAAGACCGCCTATTACAAATACAAAATACAGTACGAGTAAAAGCCAATCAATGTTTGATGGTTTGGGCTGTTGTTGTATCATTTTTATGAATTAGGTTTCCTTTAAGCATGCGCTCTACCAGGTACTTTCTGGTGTCGTGTTTGCCCGTTAAATATTGTTCAATCATTAAACTCGCAATAGGTGCTGCCCAAGTAGCACCAAATCCTGCATTTTCTACAAATACGGCAATGGCAATTTTAGGGTTGGTTTTAGGTGCAAACGCAAAAAACACAGAGTGATCTTTACCATGAGGGTTTTGAGCAGTTCCTGTTTTTCCGCAAATTTCAATACCAGGGATTTTCGCCACACGCCCTGTACCTGCTTCAATTACATCCTGCATTCCATCAATAACCACAGTATAGAATGGGGTGTCAACGCTGGCCCAGATTTTTTTGTGATAAGCTGGGTTGGGGTTTGGCTTGCCATTGATGCGTTTAACCACATGCGGTGCAATGTAATAACCCCTATTGGCCACAATAGCTGTTGCATTTGCCATTTGTAATGGTGTTATTCCAAGTTCACCTTGCCCGATAGCCAATGAGATGGTGGTAGAAGATTTCCAACGGAAGCGGCCATATACCTTATCATAATAGGTAGATGGGGGTAAAAATCCAGATCCTTCTCCATATAAATCCACGCCAAGTTTATGGCCTATGCCAAAACTTCCAATGTGTTCATACCATTTTTTATAGGCAGCCTCTGAGTTCGGATACATCAGGTTATCAATAACTGAGCGATAAACACTGCAAAAATAGGCATTACAAGAAACCGCAACAGCGTTGCGCAGAGGCAATGGTGAAGGGTGAGGGTGGCAACCAACAGTTAATCCTCCCATGTGGTAACCGCCATAACAACCGTAGGTGGTATTAGGGTTGAGCACACCTTCTTGCTGGCCAACCAAACTCATCAATACTTTAAAAATAGAACCAGGCGGATAGGGGGCCGCTAAAGGGCGATTAAATAAAGGTTTGGATGGGTCCTTTAGTAATTTCATGTAATTATTTCCCCGCTCTCTGCCTACAAATAGATTGGGGTCATAAGTTGGCATACTTACCAATGCCAGGATTTCGCCTGTGGCCGGTTCAATAGCCACCACACTTCCAATTTTGTTAGTGAGTAATTGTTCACCCAAGGCTTGCAATTGCTGGTCAATGCTCAATGTGATGTTTTGCCCTGCAACAGAAGGAGTATCAAAGAGGCCGTCTTTGTAACGTCCTTGTGTACGATTTTTACTGTCTACCAATACATACCGTATTCCTTTGCGGCCACGCAATACTTCTTCGTAGCTTCGCTCAACGCCACTTATTCCCTTAAAATCGCCCATGCGGTAATAACCACTGCTATTTTCGATGTCTCTGTCTGTTACCTCACCAATATAACCCATAATATGAGCGGCATTATTATGCTCATATTTACGGTCCGTTCTTACTTCTACCTGAAACCCCCTGAAATTAAAAAGTTTCTCCTGAAAAGCTGCGTAGGTTGGTATGGTTAATTGTTTTTCAAATACCGCTGGGCGATAAGGCGCGTAACCAACCCCATGCTTAATTTTCTCGAAGCGAGCGATAAACTCCTCTTTAGTCATGCTCAATACTTTGCAAAATTCAGCCGTATCCAATCCTTTTACCTGATCAGGGGTTACAATCAGATCATAAATCGCATCATTATAAACCAATAGGGTATCATTTCTGTCATACACCAATCCCCTTGCCGGGTAAATCGTTTGTTCCTGCAATACGTTTTCTTGTGCTGACCTCAGGTAACTGTCGTCATATAGTTGCATTAGGGCTAACCTGATTACATACACCAGCGCCACACTGAAGAAAATGATCAGTAGAACCGTTTGTTTATTGGTACTATTCATTTACTGATTTAATATTATAAAAAAGAAGCTGGCCAATAATGATAAGTAGAGAGGTAACCAATGAACTCAATACAATGCGGGATAAAGTACTTAGGAACTCACTAAATCCATAAATTTCTAAGAAGAATAAAAACGTATGGTGCACAAAAGTCATTGCAAAACAATAAACCACAAACCACACAACACCCTTTTTACTCATGCTTGGCCTGATGCGCGCTTCTGTATCTTCTTTGGTGGTTGAAAGCCTTAAGTAATGCACCCGAACAAAAGCCAGTAATACTGTTGCTGCAATATGCAAGCCTGGTGTACTGCTAAATGTATCTATCACCGCACCACACAAAAATGCAATCACCAAACTAATCCATGGTTTAATGGTTACAGGTAACAATAGTATAAAGCTGATGTAAATGTAGGGGTTTACATAAGCACTCAACTCTACAGAATTTACCACAAGTATTTGCAACAATACCACCAGTATAAACTTAAGCAAATAAGTAAAAAAATCTATGATCATCGAAGCTGGTTGGTTTGTAGGGTTTCTTCAATAAGTTCTTGTTCTCCCTTAAACAGGTTTTTAATGATGTATACTGTTGATACCGTGCTGAAATCCGTAAACAGCTCAACTTTCATGTTGTGAAAATTGTCTCCGGCATCCAAGGAGTGCATTTTGATTTTGCCTATAGGCAACCCTTCTGGGAAAATGGGAGAGAAGTTGCTGGTGATAACCAAGTCGCCTACAGCAACGGGTACATGTTTGTTTACATCAAGTAATTTAGCTTGTCTGGGGTCAACACCATCCCAAACCAACGAGCCAAATGCGCCATTCTTCTTGATTTTAGCACTTAACTTACAGTTGCTGTTTAGCACAGACAACACGGTACAATAATGTTCGCTTACCGTCATTACAATGCCAACTACTCCATTTTCGCTAATAACGCCCATTTCAGGCTCTATCCCGTGCAAACTACCGCGATTTAAAGTAATGTAATTGTTTCGTTTGGTAACGGAATTATTCACCACCCTCGCAGCCAAATAAGTATATTGTTGTTTATAAACCGTGTCGTTGATATTGGTGAGGCTCACATTATTCTGGTAATAGGAGGTAAGCAATTGGTTACGCAACCGTGCATTTTCCATTTGTAAGCTGTCGTTGACACTTCTCAGGTAAAAGTAATCTTTGGTATTGCTAATGCCCGTATAAAAATTATTAGCCACACCATTGGTATAGTTTAAAAAACTGGCTTTTTGGTAGGTATTAAACCGATAGATAATAATAAAGGCAATAACCTCCAATACAAAGAATAGAAAGAAAGCGTGGTATTTGTATAGAAAAAAAATTAAGTTACGCATCTGCTATTAAATCCGAATATTCACATTCGAAACTGGACGAGGTTAAACAATAGAGTATTTTGTGAGGGACTAGGTCATTAAAAACTTAAAGTTTTTCAAGTTTTTAAGTGCCATTCCGGTACCACGAACTACTGCCCTGAGAGGGTCTTCGGCTACATGAACGGGCAACTTTGTTTTGGCTGCAATTCGTTTATCTAACCCCCTGAGCAATGCTCCTCCACCTGTCAAGTATAATCCTGTAGAGTATATATCTGCGGAAAGTTCAGGTGGTGTAAGCTCCAATGCCCGCAAAATAGCTTCTTCAATTTTAGAGATGGATTTATCCAAAGCTGCTGCAATTTCACCATAACTTACGGTAATTTGCTTTGGTATTCCTGTCATTAAATCCCTTCCATTTACGGCAAAATCAGGTGGTGGGTTTTCCAATTCAGTTAAAGCAGCCCCAACTTCAATCTTAATACGTTCTGCCGTTCGTTCTCCAACCAATAGGTTGTGTTGCCTGCGCATGTAGTCAAGAATATCTTCCGTAAACTCATCACCCGCCACACGTATAGATTGGTCGCAAACAATACCTGCCAGTGCAATTACAGCAATCTCCGTTGTTCCTCCCCCAATGTCAATAATCATATTTCCCATGGGTTCAAACACGTCAATGCCAATACCTATAGCAGCAGCCATTGGCTCATGTATCAAATAAACCTCTTTAGCTCCAGCACGTTCTGCACTATCTCTAACCGCACGTTTTTCAACCTCAGTAATGCCAGATGGGATACAAATAACCATGCGTTGCTGTGGTTTAATCAGCTTGCTTCCTTGAGGTATCATGGCAATCATGCCACGTATCATGTGCTCAGCAGCATTAAAGTCAGCAATTACACCATCCTTTAACGGGCGTATGGTTTTAATATCTTCATGGGCCTTTCCATGCATTTGTTGTGCCTGACTGCCAACGGCAATCACACTTCCGGTTCTTCGATTAATCGCAATAATTGAGGGTTCGTCCACTACAACCTGATCTTTGTGTATAATCAGCGTGTTTGCTGTACCTAAATCAATGGCTAAATCCTGCGTTAAGAAGCTGAAAACTCCCATATAAAATCCTTAGTAAATAAAGTGTAAATTAATAGTTTGCAATATAAAAATATATTCAGCAATAATGATGGTATATTATCTACAAGTTATCAAACTTGTAAATTAGGCACAAATCGAATTAAAAAAGCGACACTTTTAATGTTTAAAATGTCGGACTCCAGTAAAGTACATGGCTATTTGGTGTTCATCACAATAGGCAATACTTAATTCATCTTTAATGGATCCTCCGGGTTGAATAACCGCATCAATACCTGCATTCCCTGCTATTTCTACACAATCTGGGAAAGGGAAAAAAGCATCACTGGCCATTACCGAGCCCGATAAGTCAAAACCAAATTCGGCAGCTTTGGTTAACGCTCCTTTTAATGCATCAATCCTAGAGGTTTGGCCACAACCAATTCCAATTAATTGTTTGTTTTTTGCCAAAACAATGGTATTGCTCTTTGTGTGCTTCACAATAATATCCGCAAATAACATGTCTGTTAGCTGTTCCGTTGTGGCTGATTTGCTGGTAACTTGTTTTAGCTCCTCTAGCTTAAGTAATACCGTATCTTTATCCTGTTCAACCACTCCGTTTAAAATGCTTCTGTATTGTTTATTCGTTGAAATAGTTCCTTTCTGAAGCAACAAAATGCGGTTCTTTTTGCTTTGCAATATCTCCAGTGCTCTGCCTTCAAAAGCAGGAGCAATAAGCACCTCCATAAATAACTTGTCAATTTCAACGGCAGTGGTTTCATCAATTGGCCTATTGGCCACAATAATTCCGCCAAAGGCTGAAGTAGGGTCTCCAGCAAGAGCATCCAAGTAAGCTTGAGCTATTGTGTCGCGAGAAGCCACTCCACAAGGATTGTTGTGTTTAATAATGGCTACCGTTGGCTCATTAAAATCATTAATAAGTTGCAGTGCAGCATCCACATCCAACAAGTTATTGTAAGACAACTCTTTGCCATGCACCTGAGTAAACAAGGCCTCTAAATCACCATAATAAGTGCCTTTCTGGTGAGGGTTTTCTCCATAACGCAAGGTTTTGGCCGGGGTAACACTGGCTTTAAATGCAGTGGGTGCTTCCTTGTCAAAATAGGTGAAAATCAGCCCATCATAATGAGAGGTGGTATGGAAAGCTTTTGTAGCAAATTGCCTGCGTTGTTCCACGCTGGTGTTTCCTTGTTGTGCAGTTAGTAAAGAGGCAATACCAGTAAAATCGGTTTTATCACAAACAATCAGTACATCATTAAAATTTTTGGCTGCTGCACGAATTAACGATACGCCCCCAATGTCTATTTTTTCGATGATAGCATGTTCTTCGGTAGTGGTTTTAACTGTTTCTTCAAAAGGGTATAAATCAACTACCACCAAATCAAAAAAGGGGATTTCGTATTCAACCACTTCTTTTCCATCCTGCTCATGGTCTCTGCGGGCTAGGATACCCCCAAACACCTTTGGATGTAAGGTTTTTACTCGCCCACCTAAAATGCTGGGATAACCCGTTAAATCTTCTACACGAAACACCGGAATACCCAGTTTTTCTATAAATTCCTGTGTGCCTCCTGTAGAGTAAATGTTTACACCTAATTGGTGCAGTGTTTTGGCCAATATGTCCAGGTTGTCTTTGTAAAATACTGAAATTAAGGCGTTAGTGATTTTGCGTGGTGCTTGCATGCGATTTGCTAAAACTGTTAAGAGCCGCAAAAGTAAGAAAATGAAAATTAGAAATCAGCAAATATTCAAGAAACAAGCATGATTAGCCCAGCACCCTTTTAATGGCTTCAGGGAAATAGGTCATTTCAAGTGCGGCAATGTTTTTTTGAAGATCAGTTAAGGTGAAATGAGGTTCAATAGTAAACTTGGCCTGAAATATAGGCAAACCCTTATCATAGTGCTCGTTTACAAAATGGATAGTGATGCCATGTTCAGTTTCTTTTTTTGCCAATACGGCCTCGTGTATATGATGTCCGTACATGCCTTTACCCCCAAATTTGGGCAATAGTGCCGGGTGAATATTGATGATTTTATTGGGGTACTGCTTAATCAGGTATTCTGGCATTAACCATAAAAAGCCTGCGAGTACCAGCAAATCTGGTTTATATTGTTGCAATAAGGCCGAAAAATAGGCTTCATCTTTGAATTCAGCGCGATTAAACACATGCACCGGGATATTAAAACGTTTGATGCGTTCCAATACACCTGCTTGCTGGTTATTACAAAACAATGCAGCAACTTTTATACTGTCATGGTTGGCAAAATGGGTACAAATATTTTCCACATTGGTACCACTTCCTGATGCAAATAAGATGATGTTTTTCAATAGATAAGAACTGAAAAATTGGTTAAAAGCCTAATTCCGTAATCACCACTTGCTTAAAAAATGAATCCACATTGTTATTGCCATTCATTAAATGCAAAGGAACAGTAAGGGTAACAAAATCTGCTTTTCCTCGCTGGGTGTTAATTCTTTTTGCCATAACGGTGCTAGGGCCTGTCCATGCCGGTGCTCCACCAGGGCCAAACGAGCGCAGTTCAGCGCGGGTAAGGCTATCGTAAGTAAATAGCCCAGTTGAATTTGCATAAGGATTAAATGGACGTGGTAACGTAATGATAGTAGTGGCTTTTAATTCAGGCCAGCCAGAGGTATATCCAATCATGCGGTCTCCATTTGACATCCTGAAAGCCCTCCCAGGATTTGCTACCAAACTGCGAATGGGTGTAAAGTTAAATATGGCAGCATCTTCTGGTACATCAGCAGGGATTTCTAACACCATAAATAACTTACCACCATTATTGAAAAAAGAAGTTGCATTGGTTTGAGCTGCTCCTAAACTGCGGGTCGGGTCCTCGGTAACCCATACCATGCGGTTAAAGAAGCCAAATGCTTTGGTCATTGTAAAGGCATCACTTGGGAGTTCATCTAATAATGACCTGATGGTGTCAAATTGATTATAACCAACCCCTAAATTATTTAAACGAGCAGTGTAAAAATTGGTAATCTGATTGCGGTTGCTATTGTAATCGTTAATAAACACAATACCGCTTGTCTGAGGTTGTTTAATAAACAAGCTGTCTTTGGCCCAAACAGATTTTGAGCCAGTTCTGTCAACTGAGCGAACATAAATATAGTTGAGGGCATTCAATGTAATACCAGTGAGTTTTTGGTTAAAACCAGTAGTTTGTGTGTTGTTATAAAGGGTGTAATTGCCTGTAAAACTGCCGTTAACTCTTTCACCAACAAATGATGCGGCAAATACATTTGGAGGAAGAACCAAAATTTTGGTGGTATCATTAAAACACACCTCAATATTGGAGATGTCTTTTTCTCCGTCAGCATCAGCCGCTTTCCAGCTAAATCTAAATGCTGGGTAACTGGTGGTTTTTCTGCCTTGAGAATAATCAAATGTAATGGTAGGAGGCGTGTTTTTAACCGGGTAGGCAACGCTTGCAGGAGTAGGATCTTTGATGCCCTCATTGTTAATGGCCCTTACATAAATGCGGATGTCACCTGTATCTGCCCCAAAAGGCAACGTTAACAAAAATACATTTTGTTGTTTGGTGGTGTATTCCCAGGTTTGCATGTTATCAATGCTTACCTCATACCCTTTTATAAAACCACCTTGCACAGTACCCCACCAATGCGCCTCAACCGTAGTAGTATAGCGGTTTTCACCCGTGCGGTAAATGCTGTCAATGGCCAAAAAAGTTTCTGGGGTGGTGTTCGTAGTTTTGTCTCCTTCAAATTCTTTTTTGCATGAACCTAAAGCGGTTAAAACAAAAAACAGGTATACAATACGGTTGCGCAGCATGTGATAAAAATTGGTAATTACCTGCAAGTATAAGCCAATATGAGGTAACCAAAAAGTTAAGTTTTAAATTTGGCAGGAGGGGCAATACACAGCAATGTTTTGGCTGTTTGTTAAAAGTTTATCCCCTCAACTTCCACCTAAAATGGTCTTCCACCACTTTTAAGCTGTTTTTAAAGTGGGCATTGTTATTAATCACAATATCCGCATCCGTTTTATAAGGCTCTAAATAATTTCTAAAAGCAGGCATTACGTGGTTTGTCCATTGGTAATGCACATAATCAGCGGGGATGTTGCGCTCTTGGGTATCTCTTTTTAACCGCCTTTCCAGTTGTAAATGTTCCTGTGCTTCTACAAAAATTTTCAGGTTAAAATGCGAGCCAATATCGGTGCGGTAAAAAATAAAAAGCCCTTCCACAATAATAATGGGAGCTGATTGGTAATGTAGCCATTCCCCCATTTGGTCCTCGTGCTGAAAGCGGTATTCCCTGCGTTTTACATCTTGCCCGCTTTTAAGCAACATAATATCTGATTGGAAAGCATCTAGGTCCAAACAATCAGGCAAATCATAATTGATGTGTCCATTTTCGTCCTTAGGCTGTTCAACAGCGGGCTTGTAGTAATTGTCTTGCGATAAGATACAAACTTGCTCAGGAGAAAATAAGGAACGCAACTCCCTTAAAAAACTGGTTTTGCCGCTTGCGCTGCCTCCTGTTACACCCACCAAATAAGGTTCACCTTGATACATATGCTGAATTAATCTATTGCTGCAAATATGGGTGTTATAAGGCAAGTAACGTGCAATTTGGAAATTATTTTATTCATCTTTCAAGAATAATTTCATATTTCTTCCTGCTATCAGGATAATTCTAAATAATTTTTACCGACCCTTTTAGGTTACTCACCGAAACTTTTAACCCATTGGAAACTTTTATGCTAAAAAAAGTTTCCAGATGATTTATTTCCCTTACCTTTGCCCCCGAAAGAAAAAAAATGAGCGAAATCAAAGATAAAATACTAACCGAATCAGAAGCTTTATTCATGCGTTATGGCTTTAAAAGCATTACCATGGATGATGTTGCTCGGGAGTTAGGGGTTTCCAAAAAAACCGTTTACCAGTTTTTTGCTGATAAAAATGATTTGGTGAACCAATGCATTGACCACCATTTGGAGGAAATGAAGCAAGTAACGGAAGGCATCATGTTTGATAAAAAGGTTGATGCTATTACGGTGATGCTAAAAATTACGGAGTACGTGCGCGCCATGTTGGTGCACATTAATCCAAGCAGCATGTTTGATTTAAAAAAGTATTTTAAACCGGCCTGGGATAAATTGGAAGCAGATAGAAGAGGGCACATCAAAAAATCGATGGAAGAAAACTTTGAATCTGGCGTAAAAGAGGGGTTATATAGAAAAGAATTAGATCCTTCCATGATTGCTCGTTTATACATCCATTTAATTGGCTTTATTACCGACCCCGACAAATATGATACCCAGGAAATGGACATCAGAAACGTGCATCTCGAAATTGTAAAATACCATTTAAGAAGCATCTGCACCCCCAAAGGTCAGGAATTACTGGAAGCAAAACTTAAAGAATTAAACAAGTAAACCAATTTAACATATGAAATATACGAAATACTTAAACCTGTTGTTGCTGGCTTTTTGGAGCTTGAATGTATTGGCCCAGCAACCCGAAACAGAAAACAAAGGGGTGCAAAAATTCTCGTTGCAGGATGCCGTGAGTTATGCCAAAAAGTACAATTACACCCTAAAAAATAATGCCTTGGAGGTTGTTTCAGCCCAACAAAAAGTGAGGGAAATATTGTCCCTAGGTATTCCCAATGTTACAGCAGGGGGTAGTTTTACCAATAACTTGGTAGTTCCTTCTAACGTCATAAACTTTGGCGGACAGGTAACTGTAATTAAGTTTGGTAATGAGTTCTCTGCATCTGGCAACGTAATGGCTACCCAGCTGTTATTTGATGGGGGATTTTTAATGGGGGTTAAGGCTTCAAAGGAGTTTGTAAATCTTTCCAGAATTAACTTAAAACGCACGGAGATTGAAACAGAAGTTGGGGTAAGCAAAGCATATTATACCGTATTATTGCTTAAAACTAATATTGATTTATTAAATGTAAACCTAAGCACTTTGGAAAAAACCAAAGGCGATATTGAAAAATTGTATCAGGGTGGATTATTGGAGAAAACAGAGTTTGATAGAATTAGCCTCCAGTACAGCTCGTTGAGTTTGCAACGCGATAAACTAAAAGACCAGCATAAGTTGGCTGCCATGGTGTTAAAAGTGCAAATGGGTTTAAAACCCAATGACGAGATTGAACTTACTGACGATTTGCTGAAAATGTACGAAACGTCTAAAGCAGTATTGGTTGAAGCAAATGTTGATTACACCAAAAGATTAGAATACCAATTGGTAGAACAACAAATCAGGCTAAACAACTTGGATAAAAAAAGGTACCAATTTGGCTATGCACCTAGCTTAACAGGTTACATTACCCATCAGGAAAATACCTTTGGTCAAACTTTTGGAGAGTTATCGAAAACATGGTTTCCAGGAACATTTTGGGGGCTTAATTTAAGCGTACCTATTTTTGATGGATTTAAAAAATCATCCCAGATACAGCAAGCTAAAATCAACATCTCAAAGGCTGAAAACGACAAAAAAAATCTGGAGAGTTTAATAGATCAGGAGGTGTTTAATGCCAAAACAACCTACCAACGTGCCGCTGAACAACTGGAAATACAGAAGAAAAATATGCAATTGGCTCAGGAAATCTACGACAGAACACAAATTAAATATAAAAACGGTGTGGGGTCTAGTTTAGAGCTTACCACCTCTCAAAACGATTTAGAAACAGCGCGTACCAATTACTTAAATACCCTGTACGATTATTTTGTTGCACAATTAGACCTACGTAAAGCAACAGGTAACATTAAATAAATAATAATAACAACCAAACATATGAAAAATACATTCACACTAATCGTTTCAGCTACTATACTATTTTTAGCCGCTTGTGGAGGTGGCAACGACATAGCAGCTAAAAAGGAACAACTTGAAAAACTTAAGGCTGAACAAGCTGAATTGGCGAGTGAAATAGCCACTTTGCAGGAAGAAATCGCGAAAGGCGGTGATTCGGCAACAACAGAAAACAATCGTGCCAAAACCATTGCATTATCACCTGTAACTACACAGGAGTTTGTGCACGCCATTGATATACAAGGCCGCGTTGACGGAGATGAAAACATTACTTACAGTGCCAAAGTACCTAGTGTAGTTACCAAAATATTGGTAAAAGCAGGTGACCGTGTTGGTCCTGGACAAATATTGGCCAACCTAGATGGTAGTGTTTTGTTGGCACAGCTTGATGCCTTAAAAAAATCATACGAATTGGTGAACACCTTGTATGAGAAACGTAAGGCGCTATGGGACCAAAAAGTTGGTAGTGAGGTAGAGTTTTTACAAGCTAAAAACCAAAAAGAAAGTTTAGAAAAACAAATTGCGGCAAGTAAAGAAGCTCTTGATATGTATTACATCAAGGCTGATTATGCTGGAACAATTGATGAAGTAATCATTAAAGTTGGTCAAAATGTGGCTCCTGGTGTTCCTACGTTTACTGTAGTAAATCCTGATCGTTTAAAAGTAAAAGCTGATTTATCAGAATCATATGCCAGTCAAGTAAAAACTGGAAACATTGCACAAATCCGTTTTCCTGATATTGACAAAAGTGTGAGTGCCAAAGTTACCTATGCATCTCGTTCAATCAATGCGATGACGCGTACTTTTAATGTAGAAATGAACTTAACCGGAGATAACGATTTGCACCCAAATATGGTAGCTGAAGTTAAAATTTTTGATTACGAAAAGAAAGATGCCATAGTAGTGCCTATTAATTCGATTCAGGAAATTGATGGAGTTAATGTGGTGTTTGTTGCAGTTAAAGTAGGAAGTGAACTAGTGGCTAAAAAGTTAACCGTAACTGTAGGTAAAATGTACAATGGTAAAGCTGAAGTGTTAAGCGGATTAAATGTGGGCGACCAATTAATTACCACCGGATTTCAGGATTTAACTGATGGCCAAGCATTGAAATTATAATTTACAGTATCTACTAAAATATTAAAGTTTAATACAACTTGTTATGCAAGATTTAGAAAAAGAGTTTAAACCATCCAGTTGGAGTATTGATAATAAAACGAGTATTTATATACTTACGATTATTATTACGTTGGCGGGTTTGTTTTCCTACAACAGCTTACCCAAAGAGCAGTTTCCAGAAGTGAAATTCCCGAGTATCTTAATTACCACAATCTATCCGGGTACTTCACCAAACGATATGGAAAAACTGGTAACCAAACAATTGGAGAAGCAGTTGAATACCATTACCGGGGTTAAAAAAATCAAGAGCAATTCAGTACAGGATTTTTCGGTAATTAATGTAGAGTTTAATACCGACCAAAACGTTGACTTATCCCTGCAAAGGGTGAAAGATGCGGTAGATAAAGCCAAAAATAACTTACCAAACAATTTACCGGACGACCCTCAAGTGACTGATATTGATGCTTCTCAGTTTCCGATTATGCAGGTGCATGTAAGTGGTGATTTGCCACTTGATAAAATGAAGAAGTATGCAGATGATTTACAGGATGAGATAGAAGGTTTAAGAGAAATTACCAGAGCAGATATGGCTGGGGCGTTGGAGCGTGAAATTCAGGTAAACATTGATATGTATAAAGCAGAGGTGGCTAAGATTACTTTTAATGACATTGAAAATGCCATTAAGTATGAAAACATGACTGTTAGTGGTGGAGCAATTGATATGGATGGATTAAAGCGTTCTATCAGTGTAAAAGGAGAATATAAAGATGCAGTAAAAATCAGTGACATTGTAATTAATGGACAAACAGGTGCCGCAGTGTTTTTAAAGGATATTGCAGAAATTAAAGATGGTTTTGAAGAAAAAGAAAGTTATGCCCGTTTACAACATAAAAATGTAATTAGTTTAAACGTAATTAAAAAGAGTGGTGAGAACCTGATTAATGCAGCGGATAAAATCAAATTGATATCTGAACGTTATGAGAAAGAGGTGTTTCCTCCTGGATTGAAAGTAACCATTACCGGAGATCAATCTGAAGAGACAAGAACCACTTTGCATGATCTGATCAATACCATCATTATTGGTTTTATCTTGGTTACTGTTATCCTTATGTTTTTTATGGGAGCCACCAATGCCATTTTTGTGGCCATGTCAGTTCCTTTATCTTGTGCCATTGCGTTTTTACTTTTCCCAACCATTGGTTTTAAACTAAATTTTATTGTATTGTTTGCTTTCTTATTGGCATTGGGTATAGTGGTGGATGATGCCATTGTGGTGGTTGAAAACACACATCGTATTTTCGCCAACGGCAAGGTGCCAATAAAAAGGGCTGCAAAATTAGCAGCTGGTGAGGTGTTTTTACCTGTTCTTTCTGGAACAGCTACCACATTGGCTCCGTTTATTCCATTGGCATTTTGGCAAGGGGTAATTGGTAAGTTTATGTTTTACCTTCCCATTACGCTTATTGTAACCTTAAGTGCATCACTTGTTGTGGCTTATATTATTAACCCGGTGTTTGCGGTTGATTTTATGAAAACACACGAAGAAGAAGACAAGGTGCGTACCAATAAAAGAGGGTATAGAATTACGGCCATTGTATTTGCAGTTATTGCCTTGTTATCATACCTAACAGGTAACTTTGGTACAGGAAACTTTGTGGTAACCTTATTTGGGTTATACAGCTTAAATCGTTTTGTGTTGTGGAAATGGATTAAAAATTTCCAGGAAGTACGTTGGCCTAAAGTGCAAAACTTCTATAAAGGCGTTATGGAATGGGCTTTACAGAAAAATAGACCAATCTTGTTATTGATAGGTACTGTTGTGTTGTTTGTATTTACAATTGCGTTAACAATTATAGTTTCTCCTAAGGTGGTGTTCTTTCCTAAGTCTGACCCTAACTTTGTTTATACTTATATCACATTGCCAACAGGTACCTCTGCTGCATACACTGATTCCATCACAAAAATTGTGGAAGACAGGGTTTACAAAGTAGTAGGGGATAGCAACCCAATTGTAGAATCCATCATTTCTAATGTAGCTGTTGGTGCAAACGACCCTTCACAGTTTGAATACAACTTTAGCCCCACACCTCACTTGGGAAAAGTAACCGTAGCTTTTGTTGAATTTGCCAAAAGAAATGGTGAATCAACGGCCAGGTATTTGGATTTAATACGTGATGCCACTAAAGGTATTCCAGGAGCTGAGATTATTGTGGATCAAGAAAGCAATGGTCCGCCAACGGGTAAACCAATTGCGGTTGAAATAAAAGGAGATGATATCAACCAATTAACCGTTGTGTCTGCCGATGTGAAGCGTTATTTAGATTCCTTATCCATTCCTGGTGTTGAAGAGTTAAAATCGGATGTGCAAAGCAATAAGCCCGAAATTGTGGTGGAAGTAAACAGGGAACGAGCTAACCGCGAAGGGATAAGCACCGCCCAAATTGGTGGAGAATTACGTGCAGCCATATTTGGTAAAGAAGTAAGTAAGTTTAAAGATGCCAACGATGAATACCCGATACAAATCAGGTACAGAAAAGAACAACGCAACAGTGTTGATGCATTGATGAACCTTAAAATTACTTTCCGCGACATGAACATGGGTGGGGCGGTTCGTCAGATACCATTGTCTTCAGTTGCAACAGTTCATTATGGAAATACGTATGGCGGTATTAAGCGCTTAAACGAAAAACCCATCATTACCCTTTCTTCTAATGTGCTAAATGGCTACAATGCCAACGATATTGTAGCAAAAATAGACAATGCTTTAAAGCGTTATAAACTGCCTCAAGGTGTAAATATCAAAATGGGTGGCGAACAAGAGGAACAGGCGGAAACGGGCGCGTTTCTTGGAGGAGCATTACTTACCTCCTTGGGACTCATCTTCCTTATTTTGGTTACTCAGTTTAACTCAGTATCAAAACCCATCATTATTCTTAGCGAAATTTTATTGAGTTTAATTGGGGTACTTCTTGGATTCTCCATCTTTAATATGGAAATCTCTATCATTATGACAGGTGTAGGTATTATTGCCTTGGCAGGTATTGTGGTACGGAATGGTATTTTATTGGTAGAGTTTACGGAGATATTGCTGAAGCAAGGCATGCCTTTACGTGAAGCAATTATTGAAGCAGGGCGCACCAGGATGACCCCTGTATTGTTAACGGCCACGGCCACTATGCTGGGCTTGATTCCTTTAGCGGTAGGTTTAAATATTGATTTCCAAAAATTATTTCAGGAAGGAAACCCACATATTTTCTTTGGTGGAGATAGTGTAGCATTTTGGGGACCTTTATCATGGACCATGATTTTTGGCTTGGGATTTGCTACATTCCTTACATTGATATTAGTGCCAGTGATGTTGTATTTGTCAGAGCGTTTAAAAGCAAGACTTGGCATGAAAAATGCACATCATTAATTGTAAAAATTATTTTACCAAATAATCAGTACAATAAAATAAAACAAATGCAACAAGATTTCGTTCTATATGCATATCTCAATTAGATCAAAAGTATTGCATCTTTGAGTAGAGGTGCAATTTGTTTCATAGGCTAGGGTGAGCCCCCGGGAAACCGGGGGCTTCGCTTGTTTATAGGGGTTGTTTGTTTTGTTTCCATAATTTTGTTCAATGAGCATTACCATTTACCATAATCAGGATTGCAGCAACAGCTGTGGTGCGCTAAACTTGCTTCAAGGGTTAGATGCTGAAATTAATATTGTTAATTATATCAACCATCCCCCTACAAAAGAAACTATTGCAGAACTGTTGGACCTGCTAAAGATTCAACCACTACAGCTTATTCGTACAAAGGAAGCTGTTTTTCAGCCTTATCTGAATCAAACTTTAACAAATGAGCAATACATTGCATTAATGGTTCAATACCCCATATTAATACAACGCCCTATTGTAATTAAGGACAAGAAAGCCATTATTGGCAGGCCACCAGAGCTCATTTTAACCATTCTCTAGCACTTTTTTACCGTTTATTTAATACCAACTTATAAATTGCGCGAGCTATAATATATTGCCTAACAATTAGTTTATATGAAAAAAATAATGATGCTCGCAGCTGTTGCTTGTTTTGCAATGGCCGTTTCAGCCCAAAAACAGGCACCACAAAACTGGTTTCACCTGGATCCTAAACAAGATAAGTACAATGGGGTAAGTACCGATAGAACCTACAATGAATTGCTAAAAGGCAAACAAGGTAAAACCATTATTGTGGCCGTAATTGATGGAGGAACTGAGGTAAACCATGAAGATTTAAAACAAGTGATTTGGGTAAACCCCAATGAGATTGCCGGCAATGGTATTGATGATGACCGCAATGGCTATACTGATGACATTAACGGCTGGAATTTTATTGGTGGCGCAGAAAAAAATGTGGCCGAAGATAACCTGGAAGTAACGCGTTTATACCGTCAATTGAGTGCCAAGTACAAAAATGCGGATACCATGGGTCTTGAAGGTAAACAAAAGGAGGATTTTGAATTTTATAAAACAGTGAAAAAAGCCTACATGGAAAATTTTAACCAATATACCATGTACAATGGCATTTATACTTCATTAAGTAAAGGGTTAAGTAGCCTTGCAACAAACATGCGTAAGGACGAGGTGACTGTTGAGGATTTAAAAGCATACAAACCAGCTAACTCAAACGAAGGCATGGCACTTGAATCATTAATAAGGGCCATGAAAGGGAAAAAAGGAGCAAAATTGAAAATTAGTGAAGTAACCAATCAAATTAACGAGGGGAAAGAGCAGATTGGTAAGTTTGTTGATTTTCATTACAACACCGAGTTTGATTCCAGAAGTATTGTTGGGGATAACTACGAAAATGTAAATGAGCGTTATTATGGAAACAACAAAGTAAGTGCACCAAACGGAGAGCATGGTACACACGTAGCAGGTATTATTGCCGCTATCAGAAACAACAATATTGGTATGAATGGGGTAGCTGATCAGGTAAAAATTATGGTATTGCGTGTAGTACCAGATGGGGATGAAAGAGATAAAGATGTGGCCAATGCCATTAAATATGCTGCTGACAATGGAGCCTCTATTATTAACATGAGTTTTGGCAAGTCATTTTCGCCCTACAAAGGCATAGTTGACGAAGCCGTGAGGTACGCGTTGAGTAAAGATGTGCTGCTGGTGCATGCCGCAGGAAACGATAATAAAAATACTGATGTGGAAGGCAATTTTCCAAATAAAACCATGGATGCTTACAATGGTTCAAATTGGTTAGAAGTTGGCGCATCTAGTTGGCAGAAAAAGAAACAAATTCCAGCCGTGTTTAGCAATTATGGCAAACAAAATGTAGATGTGTTTGCACCTGGAGTAGACATTTACTCATGCATACCAGAGAGCAAATATGCCACCTATGATGGTACCAGTATGGCGGCACCGGTAACAGCGGGAGTAGCAGCCGTGTTAAGAAGTTACTTCCCAACATTAACGGCCGCCCAAATTAAAGAAATTATAAAAAAGAGTGCCATTCCTGTTAAAAGAAAAGTGTATGTGCCTGGCACAAAAAAGAAAGTGAAAATGAAAGAACTGTGTGATACAGGAGGAGTTATTAACTTGTATGAGGCCGTTAAATTGGCTGAAACGTATGTGAAAAAATAAATGTAAAAAGGCAACCAGCAAGGTTGCCTTTTTTGTTGAAGAGATTATTGAAACGGTTTATAACAATACCCCGAAACACAACTGCAAAGGATAAATGTTAGAGGCATCGTGCTGTTTAAAATAGCGGGTAACATTTACCGACCAATCCATATAAAATACACGTTTATGTTTGGTGCGTACACCCAAGCCCATATGCACAGCCAATTGAGTGGGGTTTACACCAGTGATGTCTTGCTCTTTTTCATTCCCGTTTGCGCGATAACGATACGTGTTAATGATGACATGGCCCAATGTGGCTCCAAATTGGTAAAAGCGGCCATCTTTACTCTCTTGTTTGTAATAACGGTAACGTAACGGAATTTGTAAGCTGGTTTGGTTAATGCGGGCGTATTTTAAGTTAGGAGGTGCAGTAACGAGTTTATTACCGGGATTGATCATTGCATCCATGGCAATGGATGTGATGTTCAATTGCAATCCTGTTTGTAAAGCCCCTTTTTTACTTATCCCCTTTTCGGCCTCCACCATAAAACGTGAACCAATGCCATAATCAACATAAATGGCATCGCTTATGCCAAGAGGGTTCACTAAACCAAAGGCAACACCCAAATTTAAACGTGTAGGTTGGGGTGTTTGGGAGTAGGTGTTTAACAAGGTTAAAATTCCAATTGCACAAAGAGTTGACTTTTTCATACAATAAGGGTTTAAAAGGGATATCCGTTTAACTAATTAATTATACTTTTGGTTTAAACAACCGTTTCAGCAAACCCATCAGCAACATCATCAATATGGCTCCGCTAAAGGCGAGGCCCATGTCTTTTTGGGCATCCCACATGTCGCCTTGTGTGCCTAAATAGGCAACACCTTCTGCAGGGAAAAACACATCAGCCACCAGCCATTCAATAATTTCATATAAGCCACTAAAACTCATGGTAATTTCAATGGGAAGCACCCAGCAAACCCAGGTTGGCCATCCAAACCAGTTTTTAAAATAATCTCGCATGGGGTAGGCCAACATAAAACCAAAACTAAAATGTACAATGCGGTCGTAATGGTTGCGTGCCATGCCAAAGATGTCTTTTAACCAATACCCAAAAGGGTTTTCGGCATAGGTGTACATGGCACCATAAATGTGCAACAGGATGTACACAACAATAAAAGTATAACTCAATTGGCTAAACTTAAATTTGGAATAGGATATACTTAAACCTGCGAGGAAAATAATAGTAAGCACATTTTCTGTAATCCAGTTGGCGGTATCTGTGGTAAACAGGAGTGTGTAAAGCCATACTGCAGTAAATACCAAAAGGTAAATTTTAACAAGGGAATTCTGCTTAAAAGTTGGTCTGTATTGGTCTGAAGCTGTGGTGAAATTATTCATCGTATATTGTTAATTAAGTGTAATAAACCATTCAAAAATTCCAGTCATAATAATTTGTTCCGCCTCATTTACCACCACCACTTCAATCTCGCACAAGGCCCGTTTTTTTTCAGTAAGTTGTTTGCGCACTTCCAATGCAGTGGTTTCACTTACTTGTACCTTAGCACGAACACGCCCTTTGCCAGGTGTTTTAAATTTAACCGATGATTTACGCAACATGGGAATGGCTTGTTGTGCCAAATCAGGAAAGGTATCTAGCAACCATTGTCCAGAAGTAAACTCTGCCAATGAAAATTGGGCAGCAGCGGCAACCGTTCCCAAATGGTTGGTGTAAGCGATATCATCATCTAGGGCAAATGTATATTCACCTTCTGCTTCACTTAGCCTAATCATACCCGCAAATGGAATGTCCTTTAAGTTCATTGTAATGATTACAAAAATGTGTTGTCATACAATAATAAAAGAAATTCGGGTTTATTTTAATCCTTTGCGAAAATCAGGTATCAGCTCAGCAAACGTTACAGATAAAAAGCCACACCAAATCAGCAGCTGTTGATTTGGTGTAGCTAAACTTTTAACAATTCTTTAAGTAAATATTGGCTTGCAAAATACTTGTCCAAATTTTACTGCAATAAGTTAAAGCATTTTATGCAGTAGCCAGTTATGTTAGGCACGTATAGTGCAAGCGGTGAAACAACGAGGCGTAAAGGCTATAATTTGCGGCCTTTTATTTTGGTTACTTTGGTGCGCGTTTTATGTGCAATTTTTCGCTTAATCAAAATTTTAGCGTCTGCGTATTGTTGGTCAATGACGTAGGTATTGGCGCCATAGTTAATCAATAACTGCCCATCTTTTTGTTCAAAACCACTTAAAGAATAGTAGGCCTTGTCACTTTCACTTTGCATGGGTTTAAACGTTAAGCAATGGTCGCTTTTGGTTTCGAAAGCCACATCAATGCTATTGTTGCTGCTCTTTAAGCAGATTCCAGGGGTAAAGGCTTTTATAGAAATAACCTCAACACGCTTGCCATTAGCAAAGGTTATTTTTCCGCCATTTAATTTGGTGTCATTTGAAGTAATCACACGCCTCAATTCTATGTCCTTGTTCAGGTAAAACTGTAGCTTTTCAGCTGTGATAGATTGGTTGCTTAGGTTGGTACGGGTGCTTTGGTCGAGAATTGCTTTTGGGGTGCATGCCATGTTGCTGAATAGGGCCAGTAGGCCAACGCTGATGATTAGATTTTTCATAACTGATGATGGTTTGAAAAACCTTTACAAGAACCTTGCCAATAAATAAAGTGAGGGTACTCATCCAACGAAAAATGGTTAACCCTGAAACAATATTGTAAATAAAAACGAGCGAAAATGGTAAAGAAACTTACACCACTATGTAACCACGTTTAATGCCAAACAATACCAATCCAACAGTATTTTTAACGCCTGTTTTGGTAAGCAACTTTGCCCGGTAATTCTCAACTGTTTTAACCCCAAGGTTTAAAGCGGCAGCCATTTCGGTGTTTGTTCTTTCTAATCCTATTAGCTTAAGCAATTCAATCTCCATTTGGGTAAGAGTTACATGTACACTGTTTACATTGGTGCTGGGGTGGTCTATTTCCAATAGTGTTTTTAGCAATTTTTTAGATACCTGATCATTGAAATAATAATCGTTGTCAATCACAAATTCAATGGCATCAACAATTTGTTCTGGTGATGAGTCTTTAAATAGAAAACCGCTGGTACCTGCTTTAAACATGTTGGTAATGTAGTTGTGGTTTTCATACATAGACAATCCTAAAACTTTGATGTGCGGATATTGGTTCTTGATTAAGCGCGTGGTATCTACGCCATCCATGCCATTCATCTTAATATCCACTAAAATAACATCTGGTTTAAAGGTTTTCAACCCCTCTAATAACTCTTCACCACTTGCCGCAGTATATAACACATTGATGTGTGCAAATGGTTGGAAAGATGATACGAGGCCATTTCTAAAAATGGCGTGGTCATCTGCCAGTGCGATGTGAATAAGTTGCTTGTTCATAGGAATGAGCCGCTAATTTATAGTTTAGGTAGCGAAATATGTACTTTTATCCCCATTTTTTTTTCACTTTCTATAATTAACTGACCCTTAACGCTATTCACACGGCTTTCAATGCTCTTTAAACCGACACTACCCCCTCTTACTTCAGTTTTTACAAAACCGATACCATCATCAGTATAATTATATAAAATCAAATCTGGGCCTTCTGTAATATGAATGGTTACACGTTTTGCTTTTGCATGTTTCATGGTGTTGTTCAGCAGCTCCTGGCTAATTCTAAACAGGGCTTTTTCTATTTCTGCTGACAAGCGTTCTTCTCCCAATTGATCTTGCAGTTCAACATATAAGTTGCCAGCTTCATTTATTTTATGCACCATATCTAATAAAGCCGCACGCAAGCCAAAATCATTTAAAATAACAGGCATCAATTTTTGGGAGATGTTGCGCACCTCTTGAATGGCGGTGCGGGTAATTTCGTGGGTGAGGTCCAGGTTATGTTTCGCATCAGGATGCAAATGCTCAATAGAAGAAAAATGGTGTTTAAGGGTGTTTAGGTTTAAGTTAATGGTTGAGAGCAATTGGCCAATACTGTCATGTAACTCTTCAGCAAAATATTCTTTCTCATTTTCTTGGGCATTGATTACTGCCGTAAGCAATTTTTTCTGGTTGGTTATTTCAAGGTCTTTAATGGTTGATTTGTGCCGTTGGCGTTTACGTTCATAAATTAATAGAAAGCCGAAAATGTAGAAAAATACCAGCACCATAAAGCTGGTTCCAACTATAAAAACAATGCTTATTTGGGTTGACGTGGGCTCCATATAAAGGCAATGAAATAAAAAATGTTTGTAGTAATATTAAATAAAGAATGGATGTCCCAATAGTCAAGGCTTTTACCCTCTGAAGGAGAAGCGGTTAGTAGTTGATACATTGCAAAATTAACAATATTACCTCCAAAGTATAGTATGACACCAGTAGATACCCAAAAGTACGGATAGCGAATTAATGATGGATAGTCATCAGGCTCTTGTATGTAGAATTCTATTGAGTAGTAGGCTCCAATCATGAAAAGAAGAATGCATTCTGTGGTTCGGCTGATATTATTGAAATGTGAGATATCAGCGATAAAGAAAGAGTGATATAATGAGCCAAACGAGAAAAGCACAATGCTTATTAATATAATACCCTGTATTTTTTTTAACAGCTTAAGTGTGCTAAAAAAATATGCTATAAAAGAGTATTCAATAATTGTGTAAACATGCAGCGCAGCTAGATTATTAATACCATATTTAGCAGTAATCAATGAGTATAAATCGAAACAAGAGGATACGCAAATAAAGATAGCAAGAACCTGCATTGACTTTTCATGTTTTTTGAAATAGTACAATGCAGGTATTGTTGGAATCAGCACAGAATATACTGAAACATCAGAAAGTGCGCTAGAGAAGTTAAGAGACAATGTTTTTTGTATTAGAATAATGGACTTGCTGCATCACAATTTGCCGGGCATGGTTTACCAAAATCAGCAATCGTTCCATTTACCTGATCCTTTTCATTGGCATCTGCACCCACCAAAATAAGTTGTTGTACACCTGCATCATCGGTAGCATAATACATGCGTATACCCATGCAGCCCTCTTGCTGAAGAATCTTTTCCAAGATGTCTCTACCGAAAAAATGAGCTTTGATTGGTCCTGAGGTAGGAGCTGATCTGTAATTGGCGGTCCATTGAGCCGCTGTGGTTAGCGCTATTGGAGCGCCTTCTGTTCCGTTAAATGACATAAGTAAAAGTTGTTATAGTTTAGACAACGAATGTGTCATTTTTTTTTTAGAATGTTGGTGTTTGTGAACAAAAAGAGTGTTTTCCCTACATAAAAAGAGTGTTTTCCCCAAAGGAAGCTTGTTTTATTAATCTGTATTTAATCTTTAATAAGAGCGATTGGTATAAACCAAGTGGACATTCAGTAGTAATATAATCTAATGGTTAGTTGCAATCATGCTGAAAGTAATATTTATTTCTAAATACTTGATAGGCAAAATATTGTTACCAAGATGAATGAATGAGGAAAGCTTGCTATGATAACAAGGTTGCGTATTGGTTGTATGTTTATTGGCTTGTGAACAAAAAGAGTAGTTTCCCTATTAAAAAAGGGTATTTTCCCTATTGTTCTAAATGGGGTATTGGTTTAGATTTGATTTAAATTAAAACCAACTACCTATGAATTATTTTGTGTTTTGGGCAACCTATGTGTTGCTGGCTTTTTTAATATTGCTATGCGATAAAAAGTATTACATGTTGCGTGATACCAGTAATGTGCTTCCAAGGCCTTACAGTTTTTCGCGTGTGCAACTCGCTTGGTGGACAAGTATCGTTTTATCAGCGGTAATTACTATTATTATCACCCGTGGATGGATGATACCTGATTTTACCACTTCAACCCTATACCTATTGGGTATAAGTAGTGCAACAACTGTGGGTGCAACACTCATCGATTTGAGTGATCAAAATAATGCCAATCTCACTTCATTAAGCCAAAACGAAAAAGGGGATAATTTTTTTCTGGATATCCTTTCTGATAAGAATGGGGTAAGCATTCATCGGTTTCAAACCGTAGCTTTTAATCTGGTTTTTGGGATATGGTTTGTGGTGAACTTTTTTGCCAATATCAATAATATGGCTCTTAGTATTAATGATGTGTTGCCTGTTTTTTCTGATAATAACCTGGTTTTATTAGGAGTTAGTTCGGGCTTATATGCAGCAGTAAAGGCCACCGAAAACCGCCAACCTGGTTCATCCACGGCTAGTCCTGTAGATGCTACCGCTGCCAATACCGAAGAAGAACCTATTGGTTAGTAATCACTAAATAAACAACTCGTTATGGACATTAATACAAAATATACAATAACGCCTCAATATTTACCCAAACCTTCTAAACGCAGAAGTGGACTTAAAATAAACAAGGTGCGTTTTTTGGTAGCGCATGATACTGGAAATCCGGGAAGCACAGCGGCTCAAAATGTAAACTATTATACCAGCTCTGCCCAAACCCAAAGTGCTTCTGCTCACTTGTTTGTTGATGATAAACAAATATTGGAATGTGTTCCTGCCCTTACTGCTGATCCTGAAAAAGCATGGCATGTGCTGTATAACGTGCCTAAGGATAATCAGCTCTATGGGGTAAATGCAAATGATGCGGCAATTGGGGTAGAGTACTGTTATGGTCCAAACATTGATGCTGATAAGGCCTACGATAAGTATGTTTGGCTTATGGCCAAACTGTGCATCACATTTGATTTAGACCCAACCAAAGATATCGTGGGTCATTATTTTTTGGACCCAGCAAGAAAAACAGATCCCATAACAGGGCTAGCCGCTAGTAGAAGAAGTTATGAGCAATTTTTACGCGATGTAGCCTCTGATGTGGCTTTGTTTAAAGGAGGAGTAACCGTAACAGTTCCTACAGAACCTTATGTGCAACAGGCAAAGGTATTGTTAAAATTAAATGCCCGATCTGAACCAAATACCCGCTCTGGCGTTACAGAGGTGCTACCAGCGGGTACACCAGTAAATATTGTAGAACGCACTCAGGCAGGCGAGTTGATTAACAACAATGGCATTTGGTATAAAGATGCAAATGGAAGGTGGTTTTGGAGTGGTGGGTTAACATTTGCTTAACACTAAGATGAGGTGATTGAAGAAAAAAGAGTAGTTACCCTATAAAAAAAGGGTATTTCTACTCTTGATTAACTGTGTAAGTATGTGGTATGTTTGACCATAGGAATATTGCTTATGCAATAAGGGAATAAACATCACCATGATTCGAATTAAAAATATCAATGGCATTGAACAAAAAAATTGTGGCTGTGAGAGCTTGCTTAAACATTGGGAAAAATACAGTGGACAAAAGGTGGTTTATTGCCAAGCGGTGAGTTGTACCAATACCAATTTGGCAGGTGCACTGGTGCAAAAGGTGGGTGATGAAACCGAAGATTGGTATGTTTACCCACTTTGCAAGGCACATCATAAAACCAGAGGTGAACTCTCTGTATACGATCAGTATAAATTTGTATTGGCTTTTGCACCAGAAATTTGCAATAAAGATTAACCTTGTATATGACAGAAAATAAAGAAGGAAGTAAAGGAGGCATTGACTGGAACGCATTGATTAAATATCCAGCTATTGCCATATCTGCAGTAATATTCATGTGGCTTACAGAATTGTTGGTAGGGATTGATTTTTCTGCGATTAGTAAAATTGGTGCAGATGGTATTGAGTTTGAAAAAAGGCAAGAAAAAAATGTGGAGGTAGCATCACAGTTTGATGATAGAATCAGCAAGCTTGAAGGTGTATTGGGATTGGTAAAGTCTGATTCGTCAAGCAAAAAATTGAGTTATGCAGTAAACACGAGTGAAGAAGCAATGGAAAATTTGGCAACAAGTTCTGATGCCATAGCAGAGTTAAGTTTCAAAGCCATAGCCGATGAAAATGATAAGCATACCTATTTATCTGATAAGGAAGGCTTCATTTGGATTGGCAACAAAAAAGGCAATAAAGCCACCAGAAGAATTCTAAAAAATATAGACGATTCTGAAATACAAGAAATCAATTATTTTGAAAGTTTAAAGGAGGGAGATGCTTATCAAGTAAGCAACAACATGGTGTTAAGAGCAGAGCAGCCCACTAACGATGAGGACTACTTTTTTAATAAGGGAAATAGTGGTGTTATTCCCAGAGGAACTAAAGTGATTTTACTGGAAAAACCTTTTGCCATAAAACGCACCAGCATTATTCAGTATTGGGCAAAAATAAAGGTTGCGGAATAAAGGTGTTCACGTAAGATGAAAATGATGTTATTATAACAGTATGCCATTCATTTATTTTAATTAAAAAATATCCCACTAGCCATTACCCTATAAATAGAGGAACAGATGAATAATTATTTGTGTAAAAAATGCACCACATTATTGCAAGCTATAAGCACGCCAAAAAATGCGACCTGTGCAAAAGGAGGCATTCACACTTGGACAAATTTAGGCTTATCAGGAACAGATGCCTACCAATGTGGCAAGTGCCATGTAGCTGTTTGTTCTAAGGAGTTACCCAAAAATGTCAATTGTCCAACTGGCGGTATGCACCAATGGGGTAAAAGGTAAGGGAGGCTTATCATTCCCAGTTAAAGGAAACTTCAACTAAAGCATCGTTGGCCATTACTTTTTTTGTCGCAGGCCTGTCTTCCTTAAATTCATCTGGATTAAATGGCAGTCTTGCAATCAAATCATCCGTACTAAGGTTATCATAATCATAAATACCAATGTAATAAACTTGGTTTAATACACTAAGTTGATAAGGTACTGATAGATTAAAGTACAAAGGGAGGTCGGATGCCGTCACATTATCAATACAATTGCTCTTGTTAAAAGTAAACAGCACATTATTATTGCTTTCAATGGTAAAATAAACATCTGCGTCTGATCCTACATCCCATTGTGCGCCTTGGTCGCTTAAGGGGAAGGTAGCTATTTTAACAGCGGTTACTGTAGCTGAAGTGGGAGATGTATCTTCATCATTTTTGCTGCAAGCTGTTAAAAAAAGCGAGGCAACCATGCCCACGCCAATAATTGTTTTTTGTGATTTAATTATCATGTTGAAAGCATTTTTTTTGTGGGTTTTTGGTGTACCTTTTACATTGTTTACCCGCTTTGGTAATAGCACTGCAACGCCATTTGGTGGCTTGCTGCTGAATAGGCATTTTTTTAATAGATTTAGTAGGTTTGTTGGTGGTTATACATTCAGAGCATGGCTCATATCCTTTTTTAAGGGCTTCTTTTAACGAAATGGCCAAAGCACTTTTTCCCAGGTAACGGCAGTCGCTCTCATGATACCTGTTGCCTTCATTGGTGATATAAATAACCATTTCCTTTTGGTCTTTTTGTGAGCAACAACTCACTATAAGCCATGTCAATAAGGGCATCATTATTTTAGCACGGCTAAAAAAATGTAAGGGATGAAGCATGGCAATAGGCGTGTGTTTAATACATGTCAAGTTCATTAGATTTTATGCTTAAAATATTGGTTTCTATTTTAATTCCACGTTTACTATCTGGGGCATATTGACTTAATGTGTTATTCGGCTTCAATGCGTTAAACCTGAGGTTTTCAGTTTTAAATACGCCTCCACCAGATTTGATGTATTTTACTTCAACAAGTACTTCATCAATAATAAATTTTGATTTGTTGGAGACCGCTATTTTAAGTCCTGAGATACCTCCCAATAGTTTAGCGGTATAATTGGGAGACTCAATTAGAACAAGGCTATTGATGTTTTCTCTTGCGTAAGCTTTAGCATATGCTAGGGCTTGTTGCTCTTTTTTGGCCGATTGCGACTCATTGATATTGGGTATTAAAAATTGATAGGTAAGCAATAAAGCAATTGACGCTAACAATACAATGATGAGAACGAGCGAATAAGGGCTTTTTGGGGTTGTATTCATGTGATTAATTTGTGGGGGACGTGAAATCAAGAATGGAGTTAATTCAGTTACATCTTTAGCAGGCAACCATTCCGGCATGCCATTGCTCCATACCAAAGTATCATCAGTAATTGGTTCGTTTTGCAGGTCACTAAAAGTTAATGGACCAGTTGATTTGCCGTTTTGTATCAGGTAATATTGTTTCATTATTTAATATTTGCTGAAAAATTCCAAGTGTTGCCTTTTTTCTCAAACAAGTATTTATCTTCTTTGGTAAATCCGTAACAGGTAACTACTTGCTTAAGGCATGATTGCTGCTGCTTTTTACCAATCATTTCAATATTTACATACCTAAGCGGATTGATGTATTTTATAGCAACGGTGGCCTGAAAGTCATTAATTAAAGAAATATCAGTAATGTGGAAATCCACTGCATCTTTATTAATGAGCATAAACGCGATTTGTTGTTGTCCTCTTTTGGCGAGATAAGCAGCCAGTTCACTAATTCCGAATGAAGAATAAAAAGCTTTGGTATTAAAGCCAGCAATCTCCAGCTTTTTACGCCCTTTTAGCTCACCATTAAAAGTAATTAACTTATAGTCATTTGTTTTGCAAGGAAGGCTATTGGTAAAGTTGCTGTAAACAGATTTGATGCTATCAAATTCCACATACAAAGCTTTGTATTGGTTTTGGTTCTTGGTATATTCTGCTACAATCTGGGAGTCAAACGTTAAGATTTTATCTTTAATAATTTTACATACATGGGCTTCGTTAGGGCCTGTTGGTTTAAAGTAAACAAAGTAGGCTATGGACATTAATGCTGCTAGGGTAAAAGCGGCTGTAGCCAATAATTTTTTATATTTGTTATTGACTCCAGTTACATCTCCATTGGTGTTAGTAGGAGGCGTATGAACCGGAGGAGGAAGTTCTTTCCTAATTTCTTCTACCAGCTTTTGGGTAACGGCTTCCAGGCCAATTGCAGTATTCACAGCAAAACAATCTACCAAGTGCGGAAATTCAGGTTGAATGTCCTCGCTGTTCACCTTGTGCCATACTGGAAGAATCATGTTGTAACCCCTTCTTGGTTCTTGGGCATCCATGAAGTTAACTTCTCTTCTGGCCCACTCGGCCTTAAACAGGTTATCACTAATAATTACCACACCAAATTTCGACTTGAGAATGGCTTCTTCTATAATGCTTTTTTTCAGTCGTTGCCCAACACGCATATCAGTGCCAGAATACCAAACCTTTAGTCCAGCTTCCCTCAGTCGTCTATTTAATTCATCGCTAAGCGCTCCTTTGTCGGTAAAGGCGTGTGAAATAAACACATCATAGGTATAAGACTTTTTCATGGCCTCGTGTTAAAATTAGCAAGAGGCAAAGTCTCTGTTTTAGCAATAAACAGGAAATATTCTTTCTAAAACGGGGTAAAAAGTTTCCGAAACGCCATTTATTTGAGTAATCGTAAACCACGTAACACCTCTTCCCTAAATTTTTCTCCTACCAAAAGTTCATGTTTTCCTAAAACAAGTTGGTTGCCTTTAATCTCGCTTATCAGGTTTAGGTTAATTACATGAAAGCGGCTAATCCGGATAAATGAGTCCAGGGCTAATTTATCAAAAACATGATTCATGCTTTTACTGTAGGTATGTTTTCCCTCTTTAACGGAATAGATATGGGTGTATGAGCCATCTGCCTCTAGAAACAATATTTCGGCAATAGGAATTTTTTTAAAATGCCCGGAGTCAATTCTAATAAACAAAGAATCATTCACCAAATACTCTGTTTCAACCTTGGTTTCCATGTTGCTTAGTTTTGCCTGAAGCTTTTTATCCGAATTAAAAAGGGCTTGATGAATGCTTGCGATAACTTGACGCTCATTGAAAGGCTTAACCAGGTAAGCCGCAGGGCCTGCGCTTGCTGCACGTTTTAAGGTAGTTTGATTATCAATATCAGTTAAAAAAACAATTGGAATGGGATGAATTTTTTTCATTTGTCGGGCAGTTTCTATGCCGTCAGTATCGCCATCAAGGGCAATATCCATCAATACCAAATCAGGTTTTACGTTGTTGAAAGAGGTTAATGCATCAACAGCATTTGCTGCTTCATGGGTTATGGTAAATCCAGCATGGGTTAATTTTGATGCAATGTCTGCAGATATGATACTTTCATTTTCTACAATAAGAATTTTAACATTTGACATATATTGGTTTAATTTACCGCATCAATTTAGTAAGACCATAGAAAAGTTCTAAGTTTATTTTCTAAACACCCCATATTTATGTCTAAACAGGCTTTTTTTCTAGTTTTTGTGTTTTCCGTTGTTACGGGATATGCACAAAACAAACTGGAATTATTGCGCAATAAAGGGGACGAGTTGTTGTCAAAAAATAAATACCAACAGGCTATTGTTGTATTTAAAGAGGGCCTGGAATTGGCAACACAAAAAGATGAAATTTTTTATGAAGCAACCTTTTTGGTGAATCTGGGCGTTTCATATGAAAACATCAATGATTGGAGCAAGGCAGAAGAATATTATAACTATGCAATTGTTACCGCTCAAAAAAATAATGATGATTTGAACCAAGCTTTTGCAAACCGCAACCTCTCGCTTATTAACATCAGAAAAGGATTGTACAGCAGGGCATATATGCAACTGATTGTTGCCGCCAAATATTTTAAAAAATCAAACATGCCTGACGGGCTAGTGAATACCTACATCAGCATTGGTAATCTCGAATATAAAAGAGAAAATTATAACGAAGCAGCACATCATTACAGAAGGGCTATAGAGTTGGTTAAGAAATTGGTTCAAGTAACAACAGACAGCATACAACAAAGGGAATACCTCATGGATTTTGCCATGTTGTTAAATAACATGGGTGATTATTACAGGCTTAAAGACGATTATGACTCGGCCATTATTTATTTAGACAGTGCGTTACACCTAAAAATGCAACTAGGCAATAATGAGTATATGGCAAATACCATGTTGGGACTTGGAGAAGTTTATTACCTTAAAAATGATGCCCGAAAAGCAATGTATTATTGTGATAAGGCCTATCAAATACGAAAGCTTATTGGGGACGTAAAGGGATTACCGGAAGCCGCCAATAGTTTGGCCGAGGTTAATATAAAGTTAGGCTCCTTATCAAAGTCGGAGGAGTTGTTGCAAATTGCTAGAAACATCTCATTAAAAGATACCCTGCGTAAGGATTTGTTAAGAAATTATGACATCAGTCGAAAGCTATACCATCAAATGAATCAACTTGATAAGGCGGTGTTGTTTGACCAATTGTACATAGACATATTGAATGAGTTGAGGGACGAAAAGTTAAACAAGCAGATTGAAGAATTGAAAATACAGTACCAAACAGAAGAGTCGAAAAGAGACTTTGACGAGCGTCTCCGAAAAAATGAGCAAGAAAAGAGACTCATGTATGCAGGAATAGGTGCATTGTTATTGTTTATCGGACTTGTTGTTTTTGCTTATTTACAAAAGAAACGCGATAAGGATAAAATTGAACTCCTGATGCGGGAGTTGAATCACCGGGTTAAAAATAACCTTCAGGTATTATCCAGCATACTAAGCCTCCATTATGAACAGCTTGCTGATACACGTTCAAAACAATTGATTAAAGAAACAGAGGGCAGGGTAAAGGCAATGTCTTTTGTACATAAAAAATTATATAAAGGTAAAGCGTTTACACAAGTGGTGCTAAATATACTAATACAGGAGCTGGCCGAGGAGCTTAAGATTAGTTATGGTTTTAATTCTGACCTGTTTAAAATAGAGTATCAGTTGGATGAAATTACGTTAGATGCCGATAAGGCAATTCCTGCGGGCTTACTCTTAAACGAATTATTAACAAATACCTTTAAACATGCTTATCACCATACACCTGAGCCGAAATTAATGATTAGTTTGTTGAGAAAACATAAGGAGATTACCATTATTGTGAGTGATAATGGATCAGGAACTGAACCAATGGCCCAAACAGATTCATTTGGTGTGAAGTTAATAAAATTATTAAGCAAACAGTTAAAAGCTGAAGTAATCACAAACACCAAAGAAGGTACTAAAACCCAAATTAAATTTACGTTGTAACCATAAAAAAAGCCCAACCAATGGTTGGGCTTTTAGCAGAAAATGATAAGGAGGGATTATTCTTTAAGCATTACAATGTCAGCCAAAACAAGTTCTGATTGGTCATCAAAAGGAATCGCTTCCCAATCAGATAAATCTTGGTAACCAGAAGCTGAGTACTTCAGTTGGTAGTTACCGCCTGTGATGTTGGTGAATTCATAATTCCCAGATGCATCAGAAGTGGCCGTTCCAACCAACGTATCCCCGTTTAAGTACATTAAAATGGTAGCATTGGCAACGGCATTGCTATGTACTGTTTTTATTTTCCCTTTTACCGTTTTGGGGCGGTCTTCCACTTCTTGTTTAAAAGGTGGTTTTTGCTTGGAAACTTCCGTTGCCTGAGGAGTAGGATTTTCGTTTTTATCGCAACTGGTAAGCGTTGCCGAAAATATGGCGATGCAAATAGCACCACAAAATAAATTGGTCATGTTGTTAAAAATTAAAATTTGAAAAAAGACAAGGCGCTGCCCGCAGGTACTTGTACCCGGTTAGGTGATTGCCTGAAAAAAAATTGAAGAGGTATTTTGTTCAGTGAGCTATTGCAGCAGGTTTTACCTCTTCACAGTGAACCTGTGCAATAGCAAACTCAACTTGAAGTAAGGTTGAAACTGGAGTGGATTGAACAGCTTTTTTTTCATGTTTACATGCAGGCGATTACCTGTAATTTTCTGCCATACCCTTTCCCGTAACTCCCTTTTTGCTTATATAAGAACAATTGCAATTGTTGTTGATCAACGGTACAAAGATGTTGTGAAGCACTATTTTTAATGGTACGAGAAACAGATTACTTGCACATAGTTTTTACCGAAAAAACGGAGTTATTCCCTGTTTAGAAAGTTTTTAAGGGTGTTCAGAAAATAGATTGAGGGTTTAGATACAGTGCAAGTAGTTTTGGTTAATAATGATAATAAACCATGGCAACAGAATCGCGACTGGTAAAACTATTGATTGAAAAACTGGCTCATAAAGTGGGACAATCGCTTGATATGGCTGGATATAAAGCAATGAGTGATTTTTTAGAAAGGGAATTGAAGACAACTTGTTCAATTGACCATCGGTATTTACATGATGTTTATACCAGGGTAAGTAAAAAGGATCAACTGCATAACAAGGCAGATAGGACTTCAAGAGACAACTTAGATAAAATTGCTAAGGCCATTGGATATGAAGATTATCAAGGATTTATTAATGTAGTGGATAAACCATTAGACAAGTTTATAAAAGCTGTTTTAGGAAATTGGTGGAGCATTGTCAGGGCCAATAAAGGAGCCTATTTACTTAAAGCTCCAGTAAAAATTTACCAATCAAAAAATAGGGAACCACGCATAGAACTTCAGGGCGAACATCACTTGTTTAAAGGGGTATTGCATCACCGTTCAGGCAATATTTTTTGCGAGTTAGATTCTGATGAGAGTAAGAAATTATTTATTGTATTAAAAGTTGGGAACAGTATAAATCCACAGCTTATTCAAGGTGTTTTTACCGGTGTGTCAACGGCTGGTGATCCATTAGCTGGGCGCGAATTGTTTTACCGGGCAGAAGAAGGAATTGATTTTAAAGAAATGAAGTGGGAAAAAGTACCATTGGAAAAGATTCTACAGGATGAAAGAATAAACCAATACTTCAATACATATGAAGGAAACTGTTTAAAAATAAATGAAGCCAGCACTTTTACATTAACTGATTTGGAAAAATAATACCACCATGACTCGCAGAAAGTACCACTACTTTGTTTTATTAACCTGGCTGCTGCTTGCCGTTTCGGTAAACGCTCAAACGGTACACTATACCAAAACAGGTAAAAAATACCATATGGAGGGCTGCCAATACTTAAGAAAAAGTGATTATACATGTACTCTGGAAGAAGCCTTACGGATGGGATTCGAAGCTTGTTTAAGATGCAAGCCACCTACTAAAGTGAGCAAGCCCAAAGCAGTGCTTCGACAAAAGAAAAAACAAAAAGGAAGAATGTAAGACGTAATTGATAAACGACTAACTGAGTCAATTTAGATAGCAAATCAAATAGTAAATTTTAATAGTTATGGAACAAATAAATAGCCCCTATAAGGTAGTACCTTTTGTAGGGGTAATCAACCAAAAGAACAGACAGATAACAGATGTCTCTAAGCAACTTGAAACCTTAATTAATGAGCAGATTAACTTAGGCTGGACATATGTCCGTTTGGAGAGTGTTTCTTCATTTGTAACGCCAGATGATGGGTGCTTTGGAATTGGTGCAAAGCCTGGTTACAACACTGTTACACAGGTTGTAGTATTTGAAAGAACGAAATGAAGCATATTTTTTTATTGGTTATAAGGGCGTACTGGTTTATTGTTCCAATGCAATACCGTAGAAAATGCATTTTTAAAATTTCTTGTTCTCGTCATATATATCATCAGTTTAAAGATCATGGTTTAGCAAGCGGTTTAAAAGCCCTTTCTTTTAGATATAAATATTGTAGAAACAATTACAGAATATTTCTCAATCCAGTCCATGGTAAGCCAACAATGCTTATTGGTTATCATATTCTGTTAGAACAAGACGAAATATCAGAAAGACTATTATTATCCTTAAAGCAGAATTATAGTAATAGTGGAAACAATACAGAGTGCAATTCAAAATTCTTACCTGAAAATAATACCATATGAAAATCTATAACATTTTACAAGGCTTTAAATCATTTGAAGAGTCATACCAGCCAGTGGCTGATAAACATTTGAATCAGCACATCTTGCAAGAGACCATAAAACTGATTGAGGTAAATTGGTTCGGCAAATACATTACCCAATTGCTATTCTTGTTTTTTGAAATAGCCTCATATGGCTTGTCATTTTTATTCCTAATTATTGGTTTAGGCTTAAGCATGTGGTTTGGAAGTGAAGTAAATGAGTTAAAAGAGATTGTGGATTTCGTAAAAGATGAGGATTCATCTGTTGAAAAGGTAATCGGGCTGATGAATTTGGCTGTGGGTATAGTTTATTTTCTGGCGGTTTTACCTTGTTTTTTTATGTTTTGGATTGCAAGGTTGTGTTCTATTAACAGAAAACGGAGGGCTAAAATGATATTGGTTACCCAAAACCTAATTAAAGTGATGGCCAATATTAAACAAGAAATATAGTACAAGAATGGTGTTGTGCAACGAAAAATGCAGGTATAAAGCTGCTGGTTGGCTATTTTTGGTTAATTATAATAAAACCTCTTTTGTAATTAACTGACTTAAAGGGCTTTGGCTTCAATTTGTGGTCATTAATTCAAGTTAGCTCATGTGAACCGCGGATAAAATAGACCTGTAATAATGACAAATCATACATTTTTGGTGCAAAAAAAGAGTATTTACCCTATGAAAAAAGAGTAGTTTCCCTATTGTTCAACTCAAATCTAACACAGAGGTTTGTATTTTGGTTAAGCAGGGGCTGGTTTTAAAGTGTAATTTATTACTGGCTTTTAGTAACAGCTTCGGTAAAAGCCCCTTCTTAGCCAATTACATTCATAATTATTAGAAATGGGTAGTTTAGTGGAACCAATGCGTAAAAACGATACAATCTTAATAGAGGGATGCGGATTGGTATTATTGTCTCCTTATTTGGTTAATTTGTTTAACGCCTGCGGGTTTTTAAATGAAAATAAGTTTAAAAATGAAGATGCCCGCATACGGGCTATTGCCGTATTGCATTACCTTATTTATGGTACTGAAAATCATACCATACCAGAAGAACTGGTTGTGCCATACATGCTTTGTAATATGGAGTCTATAAATGATGAATTGAGTTTGCCCAGATTAAATCATAAGGAACGGTCGCTGGCTGATTCCATGCTTCAAGAGATTGGTGTTCGCTGCTCAAGGCTGAAAAATGCAACGGTAAAAGTAATTAGGGAAAATTTTATACAACGGTATGGCAAATTATCAATAGATAAACAAACCCTGAATATTGAAATTAAAAAACGGACTTATGACGTATTGCTTGAAGATTTACCTAATGAATCGAAGGGTTCTGATTTGCCATGGGTAAGTCGGGAGGTGATTTTGAATTGGGCACACTTCTAACCAGTGGCCTTCGGAGCGATTGATTTCTTCTTTTAAGAAACCAATAAATTTTGGGTTGCACTTCGTAGCAAAACATCAAAATGAAAGGTACGGATAGAATTTAACTTTATGTTTGGCGTGAACTATTAATTCATATTGGCATTGTTTGCAAAAGCCGCAGTTGATTCAACTGTGGCTTTTTTTGTATCCCATTCTTTGAAATACCAAATAATACGGAGGTAAGGGTTGTTATTATTCCTCAGTTTTGAATGATAAAATTTAAAACGATGAAAACAATTCTACTTACATTAACACTAATTGTGTCGGCTATTTTAGCAACTGCACAAAGTTCTTATCCCTACAAAAAATTGGAGGCAAGATTAAAAGCAGAGGAAAACAATTTTAAAGATGCATGGCTTCCTATTGAAACCTTAGGATTAAAATACTTTGATAATGAAAGCGCCAATCTTTTAAATTTAGATAATCAATGCAATACTGAAAACGACTCTTTAAAAAGGGAGTTGAGGGAGCTTTTAATAAATAAAAAAACTGAGCTAGAGGAGAGCTTAAAAGGGTTAATTGCTAAAGTAGAATCAATCAGAGATGGAATGATTAAAGATAACCGTTTTAAAGACAGTGCATTTAAGGCACAGGTTAGGCAATTGTATCATTCAGAGGATTTATTTGAGTACACATTTACGCATGTAAGGTGGGTTGATTCGGTTTTGTTATTACAATATAAAGATAGCATTGATGCGTTAAAATCTATACAATATCAAATTGGAAATAACATTGCAGATTTGAAAAAGAATTCTGATTTCAGAAAAGCATACACCTTAGCTAAGAACTCTTTATCAGTGATTAATCAACGGCTGTATAAAATAGAGCAGTTTTTTGATACCCAAACAAAAAAAATCAACGACAACAGGTTGGTATTGTACAATGCAGTTGAAAAGGACACTAAACAAAGAAACGAATTAAACGAAGTAAATACCGTGCCTGCTTTATTATCGGGTCTTTCTGAAATGAATATCATACCCACCATTAATGTATTTGCCCAGCGTATTGTAAAAAAGGAGGGAAAGGGAAAAGTATATGGTGCAAACCTTTTTTTGTCTAGTGAGCAGGGAGCAAAGGATTCGGCCACCGATGTAGATTTTAAGCGAAGTGCTGTGTACAATATATTACAACCGGAGGCCAGCAAATTTGGGTTTAGGATGAACTACCAAAGGTCATTTTTAATTTCAGATATCAATAAAACAGCAGAAAACAGGGTTGAGTTGTTGGGGAGTTTTAATTACCTGCTTAAAAGTCTGACATCAACCTCAACCGATTCAATAAACAGTTCAAAATCTACAGCAAAAAGCATCGGTTTAATACATGTTAAAGGTGGTGGCGAATGGTTTTTTACGGAGCATTTCAGCTGTTATGCAACCTTGAACTACATTCATATTATTCAAAATTCAGCAATTTATCAGCAGTATTTTTTACTAAAAAAGGAAGAGTCGTTTTTTACCTTCATGAGCTTAGGGATAAATGCCAATTTATCATTTAGTGGCGACCAAAACAATATTAAGGTTGGTCTTGATTTTATTGTAAATAATGGCCAAATACGCAAGCTGAACGACAATAATGATTTGCTCATACCATCTCTGCGGTTTGTGTATACACCAAATCTTGGTAAATCCTTTTAGGTTATAAATGTGTATAAAAAGAGTATTTACCCTATGAAAAAAGAGTGTTTTCCCCATTGTTTTTTAATCTTAACAATTTCTTATTGTAAACATAAAATCAGCAGTGAATGCTGATGCTTATAATGCAATATCACTAAACATTAATACTAAAAAACAATGAACACACTTTGGAAAGAAATGCTGCCGGAGCTATTACCGGAGTTTAACATGGTTGGCAAAAAAATGATTTTTACTGAGCGAACCAAGACACTGATGCATATTATAGAAAAGGGGATTCCTAAAGCCAAAAAAGCCAAAGACGTGGTGATAGTTGGTGCGGGCATGTCGGGCATGGTGGCTGCATCATTACTGGCTGCGGCAGGTCATAGGGTAACCATTTATGAAGGCAGCATGCGTGTTGGCGGGCGTATTAAAACGATACGAGAACCTTTTTTAGATGGGCAGTCTGGAGAGGCAGGGGCTATGAGACTGGTTACTTCTTACCAATTGGTTTTTAAATACCTAGAAAAATTCAAATTAAAAACCCACGTATTTGTTAACCATGATGTAAAAGGCAACGAGCTAATTTATGTAAATGGAGTAAAGATTACCCGCAATGAGTATGAAAAGAATCCGGATGCATTAAAATTTAAAACGGTTGGCAAGGAGCGGGGAAAAACGGCTGATGTACTTTGGGCTGAAGCCATTACCCCAATAACCGATATGCTTAAAAAAGATACTGTTGAGAATTGGGCCAAGGTTATTGAAAAATATGACCAATATTCAGTAAGAGGTTACCTCAAAGCCGAAACCAATTTTTCAGAAGGGGCTATAGAAATGATAGAAGTGATGTTGAATCTGGAGTCTCGCTCAAACTTGGGGTTGATACAACAAATTGTTGAAAGCATGGATCACAACCCAAGTGATGTGTATTATGGCATTACAGGTGGCATGGATTTATTGCCTGTCCGTTTTTACGAGTACATTACCAAAAACCTTGGGGTAAAGGTATATTTTAACCACATGCTTAAAAGCATTGACCGCGGAAAGAAAGGCGCAAAGACAAAACTCTATTTTGAAGGAAGTAAGCCACAAGCAGCCAATGGCCTTGTTGGTTATGGTGTCCCTGCCGAGCCATTAACCAACAAAGTCGCTACAGCTGATGAAGTAATCCTAACCATACCGTTTCCAGCTATGAGAACCCTTCAAGTAAATCCACCTTTTTCACAGCAAAAAAGAAAAACCATTAGGGAACTCAATTACAATGGAGCCACAAAAGTATTTCTACAGTTTAGCGAACGCTTCTGGGAAACCGAGTATCAAATATATGGTGGTCAGGTAATTACTGATTTGGCCTCACGTTTTATTTACTTCCCAAGTACAGATTTTAATGGTAAAAACGGGGGAATTGTTATTTCTAGCTACACATGGGCAAATGAGGCCAGTGGATGGGATGCACTTACGGATGAACTCCGTGTAGAGTATACCTTAAACGATGTGGCCAAGATTTTTGGAGAGCACATCCGCAAGTATTTTGTTGTTGGCACATCACAATCATGGGCTAATGATATTTATTCTACAGGCGAAGCAGCCATGCTGTCTCCAGGCCAATTTGAAGAGCTGGAGGGCTATGTACAAATGCCTGAAGGAAATATTCATTTTGCTGGCGATGCAACCTCGTTTAAGATTGCATGGATAGAGGGCGCAATTGAGGCGGGCATCCGCACCGCTTTAGAAATCAACAAGTAATAGGTGGTATTGAAGCCAAATTGTGGTACCTAATTTCAACACGGTTTCAGATAATATCTTTATCTGTTTTTTGTAAGCAATAAACAAGTAATAAATTTTTTTGTGGAAAAAAAGAGTATTTACCCTATGAAAAAAGGGTATTTCTACTCTTTGTTTGGACCAATTTACTTGTTTAGGTTTGTATAAGCTGTAAAACACCAAATAAGGGGTTTCAGTTTTGGTAAAGAAAAAATAACCACCACGGGCATAGTCGGCAACTTAAATGTATGCCGGCTATGTAATTTTATAAGGGTACTCAATTTTAAATAAATAAAGGATGTTCTTTTATCCTTCCTTGTTAATTGTATGAAAAAAGTAGGGTTATTAATCATTGGCTTGTGTTCCCATCTGTTGATGTTTGCACAAATTGCTTCGTTGTACGCAGGTTTAAGTGGTATTGTTGCAAAAAAGTCGGAAGTAGATGTAGAATTGCTCACGCAAATTATTGTAGATAAGCAGCAAGAAGTAAAAAAGGAGTTTGCTAGACGAACCATTCTGAATGAAGTTAATAAGGGCAGCTATGCTTTCAGCTCATTTGCCAACCAATCGTTTGATATTTTATTTAATACTACCAATAAAACTGCAGCATCCCGCAAGCTTATAGAGAGTTCTGCAAACCTGGCTTTATCATATGGATTTGCAGAATTTTACCTACAAGCATCAAGAAGGTTGTTAAAAAACAAAGATTTGGCAGATGTTTTTTTGGCAGCCGATACCACTATAGTTTCCTTAAGTGAAAAACAAAAGTGGTTGCTATACCTCAGTGTTATTGATTCAACTACGAAACAAGTTGCCTGGGATGGAAAAAACCTAGCAAGCATTGCCCCAAAAACGATATTGAATGAATACCTTGAACTAAGCAGAGCTAAACATATAAGCAAAACTGAACAAATCAATAGAAAGGCCATTGATAGTTCATCCATTGATGGTCTTGTAGCCATGGTAAATGATTCAGTAATTTACAAACAAATACTTTCTGAATATCCTGAAATGTTAACTGTGGTTTACAGCCAGTACAATAAAATGATGCCTGGTTCTAACTCAAATATTTACATGTTGGATAAACTTAAACCCGATGATTCCAAAAGCCAGTACGCCTTAAATGTCCTTTTGATTGACCTTTTTTTTGATGTGTTATTAAATACAGAACAAGTTGCTGGACTTGGGTTTTACACCTCCGAAAGCAGTGTTAATTACAGGCAATACCAATTAGGCAACAAGTATATTAATTATACCAATGCCAATCCAAATACTGCACTAACAGCAGCACTCAAAAAACTCTACGCCAGGGTTTTGGGTGAGGTACATTTGCTATTTAAAACTTATACCCTCATCCACGATATCGCACAAAAGGAATTGTCTATTTCCCAAATGCTTAAATTGTATGCACCTTATCATAACGATACTTCATTTGACAAGGCCTGTAACGAGATATTGGGTTTACAAGCCAATCTTTCTAAGTTTAACACCACTGTAAAAGGCAGTTTTAGTTTAGATTCATTAATCCTTGAAACCAACGAGTTGTTTACCAGAATAAAACAAATTTCGTTTGATATAACATCGTTAAAAAAGGATTCGAGCCAATTCATTGCTTCAGGGTATAAGAATGATGATTTATTGTATTTTTCCAGAAAGGCTTACCCAACAATTACCAAACTTTCATTTGTATTAAATGGTGTAGATAAAAGCTATGTAAATTACTTGGATACTGTTTATCGGTATCTGTTGTATACCAATATAAATTACCTCAATAGCCAATTGATGAAGCAAAATTCTGCACTGGCGTATCAGAAAGTAAATGCTTTTAGTGATTTTGTGAGTTTGCTCACCAATTTAAATGATTTGGACAAGGCAAGTTCATACGAGGCCATTCTTAATATTATTCAAAATGCTGGTGCTATATATGGCAACCCTTCTCAGGTTAAAGCGATAAATTGTTTTGTGAACAATATTGAGAAGTACACCACCATAAATACCCAGAAAAATGAAATTTATGTTGATGTAGAGAGCATTATTTTGGCGATTTATAACAGATATGCCAATCAGGAAAACCACAGGCTTGATTTCTATTTCTCATTGGGTTTAAATCAAAGTTTTTCGCTGGGCAGTGGATTTAAAAATATTGCATTGGATACCTTAAATACGTTGGGTTTTGCTGCTGAAAAAATAGGCTTAAAGCTAAAACTTATAAATTTTAAAAACATCCGCTCTTATGAACCTGGAGAAGAAGCTCCAATTATATTTTGTGTCAAGAAGAAAATTAAAGATGGAGAGGTTCGATCACGAGTGCCAATTGTCAGCGATATCCATGCCTTGTTATTTGGATCTGGGTTATTGTATAATATTGTTAACACCAAAACCAGCACACAATTTAGCAGCTACTTATTGGGGTTCGGTTTGGGGGTAAGTTTATATAATGGATTAGATGCCCATATTTGTGTCAATTATCCATTGGGCGTTGATGCGCCATTTAGGGAAGTGTTTCTTCCTAGCAATCAGTTTCAACTGTTTACTTTCTCGTTTGATATTAAGTTAGGAGAGTATTTAGCTGCGCTTGCCAAGAAGAAAAGCAGCAAATAAACAATGACTTTACATGCTGACAAAAGTCAGCAACCAGTAATTTTAGTAAGAGGAGTTGCGTTTAATTTTGGGGAGATAAGTGAGGTATTGCACCAATCTTGGCTCTTTGCCTTTATTTGGGGTAGCACTATGCGGTAATGCTTGATTCCAGATGATAAAATCGCCAGTGTTTCCAGGAACAGAAATAGGATGCAATGTGTTACGCGCATAGTCATGCGGGTCTGTTCCAGCAGGCAAATTGTTTAGCCAACAATCTATTTCCAAATGAAATCCTGGTACACATTGAAATGCGCCAGATTCGCTGGTAACATCATTCAGGTAAAGTAATCCCTGCAATTTGTAGGCAATAGGAAGAGATAAGCTCACATCCCAATGTAATGGACTTCCTTTAAATTGGGTAACATGATTATCAGGGGCATTAAAGCTTACTTTATCAATGGTTTTATAGATTTCGGTTGTGCCATATAATTGTTCGTACGCCTTGCGTATTCTAGCTGAGTTTCGTATTTTCTGCAAGGCTTCATGTTGGGTAAAAACCACCATCATTCCTTTTTTAGCCGGATGGGGTTTGTACCAGCTCTCCTGATCATCAAGCGATGCCCCTAAAAAATTCCAAATGGCATCACTCGCTTGTTTACAATCAGCTTTACTCACTGCTCCTCTTAATACTATGTAACCATTTTCATCCCAAAAGTCCAACTCTTCCTCACTCAACACATCTTCGTTGTCGTCATGGTCATAAAAAGTCTCATGAAGTTTAACATGTTGAATAATCCAATGCATAAATTCATCCTCATTGGGTCTGTTTAAATAAACAAACTGCATGGTTTCTTCCATCCCAATGCCTAAATCATAGAGTATAGAAATGCTATACTCCCAGGAAAAGCCTTTTGTCTCAAGACTATTTAACAGGTGTTTTCTAAACAAAAGCAGGTGTTGTTGCTGTTCTTGTGTAATGGTGTATTCAAGTTGCATAGTAATTAATGGCAAAGTACAAATCAGGTAGCCCACAATCAACCCCAAAACGTAAAAAGAGTATTTACCCTATGAAAAAAGGGTATTTCTACTAAATATTTTTGGCTAAGTGGCTATCCTATTTGGTTACAAACGAAAAGAACTGGTTAAATCATATATAGGACAGTTGTAAGTTTATGATGTGCAAGTGGTATGAGCGTTTTTGATAATATTAGGCATTAAAAAGAACAAAATAAATCATGCAAACATAGGGGGGAAGTTATAAAAACCAAAGAGGCCGCTTTGAAAAAGCGGCCTCTTTGGTTAGGAAGAAAGGATTAAAACAAATTAGTTTCCTTTGATGATTTTTTTCACATCAACAAGCTCATTGTTATTCAATATTCTCACGAAATAGACACCAGCATTCCAACTATCGCTATTTACTTGTATAGTGGCACTTTGCGGGTTGCTGTTGCTGTGAACAATGCGGCCTAGTATATCAACTATCTCTATACTGTTTGTGGCATTGTACTTGGTCAGTTCAATCGTAAAGGTGCTGCCAATTGGGTTTGGATAAACAGCAATACTTTCAGTATTGGTTTTATTGTTATCCAATAAACCCGTTTGTTTTTTGCTATACATTCGGCAAGGCGCATCATTGGCTGACAATAGGCTGTTAAACTGACTTATACCAGAAGGTAATAGAATGCCATTTAATGTTGCTCCAGGCATACCAGCAGATGTATTAGGGGTAAAACCTGAAGTTGCATAATAATTAACCCAAGTTGTTGGATTTTCCCAAAGGACATCATAGTAGGTGCTACCTAGGAATGTGTTTCCTGCATCAATGCTCGCATCTCCTTGGTCTATCATCTCTCCTGAACCAATAATGGCATTGTAGTTGGCAATAAAAATGTTGCATTTAATCTCTAAGTTCTTTTGGTGAGTAATCATATTTGAACCTATTGGAGCATTAAGTGGGTTAACATCGTAACTGGTTACTACGCCATTATAAGTACTTGTCAATCGGTTTAATCTAATCGTTGAAAATCCTGTAAGCGTAGATTCATAGTGTTCAATACCTGTCTCAAAATCGTTTATTCTGTTGCTTTCGCAGGTGGAAGTATTGCCATTTCGCATGCTAATACCAATTTTGTTAGGGATAAAGGCGCCTGTTCCGATTAACGTATTACTTCGGATGATTTCATTGATAGAAAGGTAAGTTTTTATACCATACCCAAATTCGCCAGTAAAGCTGTTTTCAGTAAGTATAGGAGTCTGGCTACGTTCTAAATCAATTCCACTTTCATACAAGGTATTGAAGTTATTGCCCACAACTTGCAAATTCCATGTTAAAATTCCCCTGATGCCAATATAAGGTGTGGTTGAGGTGTATGAGCCAAAAGTATTACCGAAGAAGCTTACACCTTGCGCCTGTTCTAAATAAACTTGGGTGTTTAGTCTCTCACCCCAATCTTGCCGGCAAACGGTTTCCCCGTAAAGTTCCTTAAAGGTGTTTTGGCTAAATTCTTTTTGTGAGGTTCCCAAATCTCTAATTATGGTTACATGGGTATAATTGTTATAAAAGGTAGTACCCGTAACAAAAATGCCATTGTCATTATTTGCAAGGGCAATACCTACATCAGCATTTTCAACCTTGCAAGCGTTTAAGTTAATGGTAGCCCCCGAACCTATTGAAGTAATTCCTTGCCACCTTTCGCATGCGGCAAAGGTAGTTTTCACACCAATCAGTCTAGCGGTTGGAGAAACTTCAATTCTGCTGCATGGGTTTCCTTCGGATAACACAATGCAATTATCAAACGTTAACGTTACTCCTGAGGCAATAGTAATATTATTAAATTTTATAATTTCATCGGTAAAATTCATATCGCTGCTCACAATAAAGTTATCAGGAAGAACATTTACTTTGTCAAATTTGCCACAGTAGTCAATAGTTAGTTCTACAACGTTTGAGCCAACAGGCTGCTGGGTGCAGGCATCTGTATACGCCACATGATACATACCAATTTGGTTGGCTAAATAAGTTGGCCCATTGGCTCCTGGAATTGGGCTGCCATTTAAATACCATTGCAAGCCCGGCATATGTAATGCAACTATAATTGGGCTATACGGAATGCTTAGTAGTATAGGAACTCCAGTGTACGCAACTGAACCACTTATGTTTAATTGTAGGGTAAAATCGCTTTTTATTTTAGAGGTATAGGCATGGGTATAATTAAAGTTTACCCCAGGTACAATATTGGTAATGGTTGAACCAGATGTAAATACCACATCAGTACAAGTGCTTAGCCTAATTCTGCTAATCTCGTTGTAGGTAACGTTGCTTCCTGGTTGGTAATTAGAACCAGCAGGTGAAGAGCCTGATGTATTTGCCCAGCCCGGGAAAATAACATACTCATTGCGGAATATTTTTGATAAGTCTGGAACAAATTTGGCAAGAAAATAAACTGGAGCACCTAAAGATGTAAATGTAGGAACAATATTTGAGCCATATACACTAACGGGTGCATTTGGGGTAAAGTTACTTTCATTACTAATACCATACAGATAAAAATTGCTCAATTTATCTACTGCAATATCGCAGGCCTTTTCAAACCCAAGTAGAACTGAACCGCCAACATAACTTCCATATTTATAAGTTGTACCAGCATTATTCATATCCCTGTCTATTACAGCAACAAAAACATCATAGGAGTTGTTACCTATGGCAAAAGACTGTTTGAAGGAGTTACTGTTGGTATATCCCAAGGCATCCATATCATTGCTAGAGGTGGTAAATGTGAGGTAATAATTTCTATCGTAAGTTTGTGCTGTTGGGTTATTATATGATGAAATGCGAGGCCAGGTATCATCTCCATTACCGCCTATAAAAGTGCCAGTTCCTCCAGTAGTAACATTGGTAAGTAAAAATGGCACATTTAAACTCATGCTTAACCGAACCACAAAAACATCATTATTGGCATTGGTATTTGGTTGCAATGCGCCTGCAGGTATAGCAGGTTCAAAACCTAATTGCGTTCCATTGGTAAAGCCAGTAGCAATAAGTTGATTAACAGATTTGTCATAATGAATATCTGTTACAGCAGTAATAGAACCACTAACACCAGATGCAAATTTACGGCTGGCAATTAACCCTCCTGTGATATTAAAGCAAGCAACAAAACCAGCTTGTAAAGTGGTGGTTGTAGGGGTTAATGTGTATGTAATATTGTTGGTGGTGCGTCCGCCAACGAATACTCTGCTCCAAAAATCTGTTTCAATGGTATAAGCAAATTCATCACCAAGAGGATTTTGGAAGAAGGAAGCCGCATTAACAACCCCGATAGTGGGTTGTAACCTCAGGTAAAATACATCATAAGTGCTGTTTGTTTTTGTTAAATTCGGAGTAAGGTTATTAATAGCAATATTGGTACTGTTGCTTGATCCTGTTAAAATCAAATGCCTGTTGGGATCATCTGTAGCTTTAACTCCTGAAATAAAATCGTTTCCTGTGCCACCAAAATAGGTAAGCCAAGTTAGTGCGCCCGTTGGTAGGTATCCCGCAACAAATCCATCATAGGCACCATTGGCCGAAGCATCTATGACGTAACCCGAAGTGGTAGGTAGGTTTGTGGCTTTGGTATAACCTACCATGTAATACTCATCAGTTGAGTTTAAACGTTCAATGTCCAATGCAAACGATTCTTCATTTAATGCTCCTGACCCTGTAAAATTTCTGTACTCCAAAATGGGGTCAATTACCAAATCAGTGTTTGAAGTAACAGGAAGGTTGTTGGTGTTAAATGATAGCGTATTGCCATCCAAAGCGTAGCTAACAGTTACTTGCTCCTTGTTTCCAGTGGTTTTATCTAATAAGTAAGATTCTGGAATTGACTCTTCAAATGAACCTAGTTTCGTATTTATTGCGAAGCGATTCTCAGCAATTTGCTTCAAGCTTTCAGCGCCTTCATAGGTTAGCTGAATAGCATTGGCATTGCCACCATTGCGTACCACAAAATCATACTTTAGGCCAGTTTCGCTAAAGTAAAAAACCGCATCAATGTTTGGATATACATTTTGGTAGGTAATCTTTTTAAATGATTGAATTTGAGCAAGGTCTTTACCATTAGCCATTCCTTGATAATTAATTAAAGTTGGCGTAACGTCTGATGGTGTTACCACTGCCTCGTTATTGGTACCTCCAAAAAGCATATCTACCCTATGGTATGCAATACCTTCTGTTGCGGGTATCGTCTTTTCATCACTTATTGCAATGGCTCGGGATGCATCTTTTGATGTGTTGATTTTAGAAAACACGTACATAACACGGTCTTTGGCAAAGTAAATGTCAACGCCACTGCAAGTGGCCTTAAATAGCACTTCATTTGCCATTTTCCCATTTGTAAATGTTACCTGTCCCGTGTTTTGGATAAACAACTTACTTGCGTTAAGTTGCTGGGAGGAGTTTTCGGGTTTGTTTGGTGAGCCTGCACGCAGTGCTTGTGGCATAATTAAGAGTAACAACAATAGGCTACTCATAAATTGTTTAAGTTTGGTTGCTTTCATAATAGTTATATATTAAAGGTTAATCAAATATCTAACTAATGTAATCGAAAAGAAACCTGCTTTTAGAATACGTAGGCAATGAATGTGAATTTGGGCTGTTTGGAATGGAATGTGTAATTTTAATAATTAAGATAACTTCAGTTTCTTCAGTAACTCTTCTTTTCGTCTTACTGAAACCTCAAGTATTGTGCCATTCTCCAACTCCAGATAACCTGATTTCCCTCTTTGAAATTTACTTACTTTGTTTAAGTTCACTAGAAAGGAATTGTGTATTCTGAAAAAGTGGTGTTGCTCAAGCAAATCTTCATAGTAACCAATGTTTTTAGAGGAGATTATTACGGGTGTTAAAGCGGTAAAAAAGGAGGTGTAATTGTTGTCGCTTTTTAGGTAATAAATTTGTTCAATTGGTATAAACTGCACATCACTCTGGGTAGTTACTGCTACTTTTTCAATAGGCTTATTCTGTTGGCTTAATAACCGTTTCACCTCGTCTAACATTAATATATCGGTAGGGCTATCAAGTAACCTATAATTGCTGATAGCAAGTTTCAATTCTTCATTGTCTATTGGCTTAAGTAAATAGTCAATTGCTGAAAACTTAATGGCTTTTATTGCATACTGGCTATATGCAGTGGTGAAAATAATTTTAAAATCAATGGTGGTGAGTTGTTGTAAAAGAGAAAAACCGTTTCCCCCGGGCATTTGCACATCCAGAAATAAAATATCTAACTTTTTAGTTAGTGATTGTATGGCTGTAAGTGCCTCTTTTACGTTTTCTGCCGTGGAAATTACCTCCACGCCTTCATTGTGCTCTTCCAACAATATTTTTAATGTCTCTACACAATTAGGCTCATCATCAACAATCATTACATGTAATTTACGCATATTTTAAAGGTATTAATAGTTCTACTTTAGTTCCAGCTGCATGTCCTGTATCATCAAACAAATCGGTAATTACAACTGGATTGGCTACTTTATTGGCATGTAATATCACCAACCGTTCTGTGGTTGATTTAATGCCGGTAGATTCGGGTTTGTTTATTTCAAGTTTTTGTCGTTGTTTAATAATATCCCTGCCCACTCCATTATCTATAATGGTAACATAGAGCAGGTTGTCTGCTATTTTAAACAATACCTGTAACATGCCCTTTTCAGTTTTGTTTTTTTCTGTTAACCCATATTTAATGGCGTTCTCAATAAATGGTTGTATAATTAATGAAGGCATCAATATCGATTGCTTATTAATGGTTTCATCCAAACTGATTTTACATGAAAAAGTGTTTACAAAACGCAACTGTTCCAGTTCAATATACAAATTCAAAAACTCCAATTCTTCTTGCAAAGTAATTTGTTGTTTATCAGAGTATGCTAAAATCCATCGCATCAAACGCGAAAATTTGGCAATGTATTTATTAGCTTCTATGGGCTTGTACTGAAGAATAAATTTTTGCAAAGAATTTAAGGTGTTAAAAATAAAATGCGGGTTCATTTGCAAGCGCAGTGCCTTAAGCTCACTCTCAATCATGCGTTTTTCATTTTCTTGCGTTGTTTTTAGCAAGGTGTATCTTCTTTGAATGGCCATAAAGATGATCAGTACAACCAAACCAATCAATAGCGCAATAAACCAGTTAGTTTGCCAAAATGCTTCAGTAACGGTAAAATGGATTGTAGCAGGATATTTGCTCCACACTTTTTTCACGGTAGAGGTATATACAATAAACTCATATTTTCCAGCAGGCAGTTTTGCATAGTTAACATTGTTTTCTCTGGTGTAGGTAAATCCGGTGTCTATGCCTTTTAAACGATAGCGATAATTTACTGGTAAGGCTTTTCTCATGGTTATTGCCTCGTAATAAATGGTTAAATTATTTTGATCGTAAGGAACGATAAAGGGTTGCAAATGGTTTACTTTACTGCCATTGATTGTTGAAGATTTGATATAAACTCTTGGGTTATCATGTGGAGTTACAAATTTATTGGGGTTAAAAATACTGATACCTTTATCAGTAGCTACATATACCAATGAGTCTGTTACACCAATATCCTTTACGTTATCGGATATTAAAAAATCGTCTGAGGTATAATTTTCAATGGAATATACCTCATCAGCTGTTGGTGTAAATTTAATTCTACTTAATCCTTGTTCTGTGCTTACCCATAATTGGTTGTTTTGAAAATAAACATTTGTACAATAATTGCTTATTAATCCATTGGCGGTGCTTATATGCAGATTGCCTTTGGCTGTTTTCATAACAATACCATTGGCCTTGGTGGCAAAAACTAAATTGCCTTTTGGAGTAGTTATAACATGGCTAAGTGTCATATTTGGAACAGGATACTTTATATAGTAAACTCCTGTTTTTTTTATTGTTGCCGTGATATAACCCTTATCATAAAGATAAACAAACACTGAATCACCAATCAAAGCATTAGGTGGTCTGAACATGGCATTGTTTTTTAAGATAAAATTCGGAGATATTACCTTTTCAGAAACTGGTTTGTTAGTTTTTACGTAACTATACCTAGGTAAACTATCCACGTTTTCTAAATAAAATAGTACTTCTTGGTTGTCAAATAAAAGATAGCGCCTCTTTCCATATTGATAAGTATTTGGTAAGGCTTCATGCTGAACATGATTGGTGCCTTTATTAATAAAATGAACTTCACCACTGGGTAGCTTTACTGCTTTAATGATATTGCTATAGAAAGAAGGGATAAGTGTTTGTAGGGTAACGGTTAACCCATTGTCTTTTAAGACACCAATATAGCCCATGGGAGACGAAAAAAATACCTGTCCATTTGAAGCCCGTATAAATTGCACATCAGCCAACAAACCATCTTGCTTAGTCAGGTGGCGAGCTAGGAAATTACCATAAAAAACGCCCCCATTACTAGAGCAAAACCAATAAACGCCTTCCACACTTTTTGCTATTCCATGAATAGTTTGATCTTTTAAAAAGTGCACTGGGGCTGATTGTATTTTACCTTGAGGGAATTTGAACACCCCCTGATTTGTTGCAATCATGATGTCGTGGTTTTCGTGGTCCTCAAAGAATCCAACAACTAACATGTCCTTTTGGGTAAAGCATAAGGTGAGCTTTTCCGTTTTAGTATCAAAGTAATAAATATTACCACAATCTGATATTAAAGCATCTCCATTAAAAAGCTTAAGCATTCTTGGCGGGGCAATAAATAAATCGCAAGTTGTGGCTAAAATCAACTTTATATCCTTGCCATTGCTAAGGTATACATTGGAACCATCAGAATACAATAATTTAACATTGTTAATGGCAATAAAATTAAAAATGTAACTATTGCTTTTAAGACGCCTTGCTTGAACGATTTTCCCGTTTTTAAACGAATAAATAATATTTCTTCTTGTTGCCACATGAAATAATCCATTGTCATCTTCGCAAAGCCAACAAGCATCAGGAATTGTTACAAATCTAACAAATTTGGTGCCGTCAAAATAGAACAACTTAAAGTTAAAGCTAATTACCCAAATTGTGTTCTTTTTGTCTCGGTAAATCAGATAAGCGCCCTCTTCAGTGTAGCCTTCAGCTTTTCCATAATTGGTAAAATTTTTTCCATCATACCTGCAGATTGTGCGGTTGGTGGCAAACCATATGGAGCCAGAAGTGTCTTCAATGCTTGAGTAAACCGAACTGCCAACTAATCCTTCTGAGGAGCTTAGTTGTTTAAACTCATAATGTTGGGCAGTGGCGCAAAAAGCAAAAAGTAGATAAACCCCAATAAACATTCCCTTATGTTTAGTGGGTATAAGCGAGTATACTAATTTAAGTGAATCAATAACGTTCAATTGATGGCCGATATCTTTGCTAAAATAACAATAACACTTTGTTTGTCTAATAATTATGTATGCATTTAGAATTCGTTGTTTTTGGTTGTGAATTCGTAGCATTTTTGCCAAAAAATGTAATTTTAGTTGATTAAAGTAATTTTATTTTTTTCAATAAATCATCCTTACGCCTCACAGATACCTCAAGCGTTGTTCCATTGTCCAACTCCAGGAATCCTGGTTTTCCCCTATGGAATTTATTTACCTTATTTAAGTTTACCAAAAAGGAATTATGTATTCTGAAAAAGTTTTGTTGCTCAAGCAAATCCTCATAATAACCAATGTTTTTAGATGAAACCAATACTTTGGTAAATGTAGTAAAGAATGAGGTATAATTATTGTCGCTTTTTAAGTAATAAATTTGATCAATTGGAATAAACTGCACATCACTTAATGTAGTAACTGCTACCTTATCCATTGGTTTGCTATTTTGGTTGAATAGCTTTTTTACTTCTTCTAACATCAATGAATCAGTTGGTTTATCTAACAAACGGTAATTTTTAATGGCCATGTTCAACTCATCATTATCAATCGGCTTAAGCAGGTAGTCCATTGCTGAGAATTTAATGGCTTTTATTGCGAAATGGCTGTAGGCTGTGGTGAAAATAACTTTAAAATCAATGCTTGTAAGTTCTTGCAAAAGCGAAAATCCGTCACCTCCGGGCATTTGCACATCTAAAAACAAGATGTCTAGCTTTTGAGGAAGCGAATTTATAGTTAAAAGGGCCTCAGTAACACTGCCCGCAGTGGCTATTACTTCTACATCTTCATTATACTCTTGTAACAACAGCTTTAATGTTTCTATGCAATTTTGCTCATCATCAACAATCATTACGTTTAATTTACGCATATTTTAGAGGTATTATTAATTCTACTTTAGTTCCAGCGGCTTGTCCCTTATCATCAAACAAATCTGTAATTACTACTGGATTGGCTACTTTATTGGCATGTAACATCACTAACCTTTCCGTGGTTGATTTAATACCTGTAGATTCAGGTTTGTTTAGTTCCGTTTTTTGGCGTTGCTTAACAATATCCCTTCCCACACCATTATCTGTAATAGCTACATAAAGTTGGTTATTGCTGGTTTTTATAAACAGTTCAAGCACACCTTTTTCGGTCTTCAGCTTTTCCGTTAGCCCATATTTAATGGCATTCTCTACAAATGGTTGTATGACCAACGAAGGGATAAAAATTTGTCGTGGTTCTAATCCTTCCGCTAACTCAATGTAAGTGATAAAAGTATTTACAAAACGCAATTGTTCTAATTCAATGTACAAGTTTAAAAACTCCAGCTCTTCTTGCAAGCTTATCTGCTGCTTATCTGAGTAAGCCATAATCCAACGCATAAGCTTAGAGAATTTGGCAATATATTGATTGGCCTCTATCGGTTTGTATTGCAGAATGAATCTTTGTAGAGAATTTAAGGTGTTAAAAATAAAATGAGGATTCATTTGTAAACGCAATGCTTTAAGTTCACTTTCAACTAGTCGTTTTTTGTTTTCTTGTTTTAGCCTTAAAAGTACATCCCTTCTTTTAATAATGAGCAAAACCACCAGCGCAATCAATAATATCAGTAGCAGGCTAAACCAGGTGGTTTGCCAAAAGGGTTCGGTAACCGTAAACTCAATGGTTGCTGGGTATTGGCTCCATATATCATTGCCTGAGGTAGCGTAAACAATAAATTCGTATTTACCAGCGGGTAGTTTTGCATAATTCACGTTACTTTCCGTGGTATAGGTATAACCTGTGTCAATTCCTTTTAAGCGATAGCGGTAACTTACAGGCGAAGATTTTTTCATGGTTATAGCCTCGTAATAAATGGATAAATTGTTTTGGTCGTAAGGGATAACAAATGCTTGTTGATGATTTACTTGATGGCCACTAATGCTTGTAGATACCATATAAACTCCAGGGCTATGCGGTTGTTGAATAGGTTTGTTTGGGTTAAAAATGCTAATTCCTTCATCGGTGGTTACGTAAACCAACGAGTCAGCTATTCCTATGTCAATTACATTGTTAGATAGCAAATAATCGTCTGATGTATAGTTTTTAATGGACAATACCTGATCCGTTGAGGAGAGTGTTATTCTGCTTAAGCCTTGTTCTGTGCATACCCACAATTGGTTGTTCTCATAATAAATGTTGTTGCAATAATTGCTTACCAATCCATTAGAGGTATTGAGGTATTGGTTACCCTTGGGTGTTTTAATAACAATACCATTGGCTTTGGTACTTAAAACAAGATTGCCCAAACAGGTAGGGACAATTTTGTTTAGGGTTGTTTTAGGATAAGAATATTTTCTATAATAGAATCCATCTGGTTTTACTGTTGCGGTAACATACCCCTTGGCATAAATATAAACAAATATTGAGTCCCCAATTATTGCATCTGGTCGCCTTAATGAATGGGCTTTTACCACATTATTTATATCAATTACTATGTTGTTAATGAGGGCTTTTGTTTTTGTACTAAAATAAAAGCTTCCTGTGTCAGTTCTGCCATAAAACAACACATCTTGATTGTCAAACAAGAAAAAGATTTTGTTTTCTTTTGCATAAGTATCGGAAAGGTAATCATATTTGATAGGCCCAATACCCGAATTCACAAAATGAACTTCTCCGTTTAGTAATTTCACGGCTTTATCAATATAGCTATAAGAAGAAGACACAAGCTTGTTTAAGGTAACAGATAACCCATTATCTTTTAATACACCTATATTCCCATCAATTGATGAATAAAAGACGTTTCCCTTTGAAGCTCGAATATATTGGACATCACTTAATAACCCGTCTTGTTTGGTGAGGTGCCGAGATAAAAAATGACCATAAAAGATTCCTTTTTGTCTTGTGCAAAACCAATAGAAGCCTTCCTTGCTTTTGCCAATGGCATGAATGCTTAAATCGTTTAAAAAACGGATTGGATTTAATGATGGCTTGCCTTGCAGAAACCTAAGTACCCCGTTGCCTGTGGCAATAAAAAGGTCGCCATTCTCCCTGTCCTCAAAAAAACCAACTGTGGTCATATTTTGTCCTGCATAGTACAAGGTGAAGGTCTCTTTTTTAGCATCAAAAAGGTAAATATTGCTACACACAGATAACAACACATTACCATTGGCTAGTTGATAAAGCCTTGAGGGGCTAACATATAGATTACACGACTCCGATAAAACCAATTTCGCTTTAAGGCCACTTGTTAGATAAATCATGTTATTGCCAGAACACAACCACCTGCTTTTGCTAAGCGCAACGATATTAAACGCTAATAAGTCAAGTGGCTTATCACTTTTGGGCGTGATGCGTTGTATAACTTTTAGGTTGTTAATGGTTTCGATTTTTCGACTTCTGGTGGCAACATGTATTAAACCACTATCGTCCTCACACAACCAAGAGGCATTGGGTATTGCAGTAAATTCGATAAACCTTGTACCATTAAAATAAAACAACTTAAAGTTGAAACTAATCGCCCAAATAACCTGTCTTTTATCCTTGTAAATAAAGTAAGCACCTTCTTCCGTGTAACCTTCTGCTTTTCCAAAACTGATAAAGTTTTTGCCATCATACCTGCAAATGGCGCGGTTGGTGGCAAACCACATAAACCCAGAGGTATCCTCAACGCTGGAATAAACAGAGCTGCCTATTAACCCCTCAGTGGAAGTTAATTGTTTAAATGCATAATGCTGGGCACAAACATAACAGGCAAAGAACAAACATACCCCGGTAAATAAACTTTTACGGATGCTCAGGTTAAATAGGGTTGTTAGTTTTATTGGCAGAATGCGGTTCAAATGTGATATTAAGATTAAACAGGGACGCTTTATTGGTTAACAAAGTAGGTAATTTGTTGTGGCATAGATTTAATTTGGGAAAATGGGTATAAATAAGGTAAACATAATAGGTGAATGAATAAAATAGGTTAAATTTTATAAATGAACCAAATATAAGCCAGTTTTACCATGAATTAAATGTTTAACCCACAAAAAAGGATTTTTTATGAAAAAAAAGAGTATTTACCCTATAAAAAAAGGGTATTTCTACTAAACAATATTTTAAAAGTGCTTCGTTATATTTGACAAACAAATTTTAATTATTATGCATATTGTATTAACAACCAGTAACTTTGGCGATACTCAAAGTATGATGATTTTTGGTGGTTTTCTTTTGCTGGTATGTGTACCCTTTGTTATTGGATACTTGGTATGGCGCGCCCGTAACAAGGCAAAAAAATAAACTCAGGCAACAAGTTAAAAGTAGGAAAACCCACAACAATTAAATAACCATGATACAAAAAGGACTTTTTAGGCTGGCCATTTTACCAGGGACTTTGGCGGGCTTTTATTGCAACGAAACCACCAACGGCCAATACTTTAGTGAAAGTGCCATGGCTGATAAGGATTCGCCCTTGCTATATCATCACCATCCTAATCCTCCTGTCCCAATGTATGAACATTTGCACGCACGCTATACCACTTCTTGGCATGAGCCTATTGGACTGGTAGGTGCTCATATTTTAACTGTTGGGATTGATAATGACAATCCAAACCAATTTAACCTAACGTGGTCAAATACCTCGAGTACTATATTTCTCGGTATAGCCCAACGCCATGGCGATTGGTTGTATGGAAATTACTGTGAAGTTGCAAAAGCGAAGGAGTAAATTTTATATTTACAGCTAATGAGTAATTCCCAGTATCTTTTTTTTAACACCAAATCCCTTGCCCAACAAGGTTATGTTAAAGTAACAAACGCATTTACCCAGCAAGAAGTAGCTGCTTTTATAATGGCATTGGAGCAAGTGATGCAGGATGAGGCCAATAATGATGTGTGCCGTGAAGTGGTGAACAATAAGACCTTTGTTTCTGGTGTAGATCAACTCAGCAGGCAAGCACATCCGTTGTTTTTGCAATTAAATGCCCACCCCGTTATCCAACAGGTGCTTCAACAGATTTACCCGGAGGGGTATACCATCATTCAAGATTTTGCAGTTACCAAAATACGTGAGGCCGCAGGGCTGGTAAAATGGCATAGGGATATACACCCTGAACGATGGGACCACAATTACATGCTGGGGATTTATTTGCATCCTTCAGCTGAAGAGGAGGGCGCATTGCGCATTATTCCAGATAGCCAAACAAGTTGGTTAGACATATGCGAACTGCAAACATTGCCATACATCAGCTTGCCTATGCAAGCAGGGGACCTGTTAATACATGATATGCGTTTGGCACACAGTTCACCACCATTAACAGCATGGAGTAAACGTTATGTAATTTATTTGGAAATAACTACCCCGCAGTATGCAACGGTCACTTATGGCAAAACATTGGTAGAAAGTAGGAAGCTGCTGCACCAATTGTCTGAGGAAGCCAATAAAGGCAATTATAAAGAGCTAACACCTGAGCATAAGCAATCTATTTACCCAGATGTATTTAAACCCTTGCCATCATTATACTGTTTTAATCACTTACCTGTTAGTGGTTAGTTTTTGTTATTTTAGCACTTTATCATCACTCATAAGCACAGTAAACCATGTCAAATCTTGTTCAGTACCAAATTACCCTCAATGCGCAAACACCCATTAACCCTAATATTACCGTATTGGGTATTCAAGTTCAGAAACAATTGGGCAAGGCTGATGTAGCCACCATATCCATCTTACTTCATAATTTAAATACGAACCAAACACAACATGAGTTTACTTATGGTAGCGAGGTACACGTGGCTTTGGGCTACGACAACCAGGGGTTATTAAATGTGTTTAGTGGAACAGTGCAAGAAATGCGAGTGCAGGCTGAACGCCAAATGGGCGCTACATTGCATATTACGGCAGTAGCAACAAACACCTACCAACCACCAATTAACAATGGAGATGCATCCTTTGTGTTTACTTATGGCGATAACATTTATAACCTAAACTTGGGTTCTACCCAGCCCAACCAACTCCAAGGAATATTAAATGTGCAAGGCAATGCCCATATCAATATTGGGCAACTGGTACAGGTACAAAACACCCAAGCTTTTGCCGATGGCTTATGGCCAGTAGCGGGATTAACCCATCATATTACGGATGGCAATTGGTTAACAGAAGTTAGTTTCGGTTAAATTACCCAATTCGGTTGTAACCAGATACCAATGCTGTAAAACGGGCATTATCATTTTAGGATGTTTTTCTTAATACAGTAAGTTTTTCCTAGAAATACTCATTGTAATGTGTAAAAAAAGAGTATTTACCCTATGAAAAAAGGGTATTTCTACTCTATCCAAAAGGCAAAAAAATGAGTTAGGTTTGAAATAAAAAAGAATAACCCTAACCAAACTAATTGCATTCATCTTATGATTGATAAAAAATTATTTACCGAAAACGGAGCTGTATTAAGCATTATTAATGATTTAAAAGAATCCCTTAAAAACAAACAATACTCCGACATTGTAGATGACAAGGGAAACCAATATGTGGATTTTGTGCAGGAGGGTGGAGGCGTTTTAGGCGTGGCATTGGTGGGGTATTTGTATGTGCTTGAGCAAATGGGCATACGGTTCTTAAGTTTGGCAGGTACTTCAGCAGGAAGTATCAATACAATGCTCATGGCCTCTGCGGGACCCATTAACGAAGCCAAGTCAGATTGGATTTTGGAATGTTTGTGCAATAAAAATTTATACGATTTTGTTGATGGAGATAGCGATGCCAAAGATTTTATTGATGCCTTATTGAGTGATGCTGGTAAAGTTAAATTGGCCATTAAGGCAGCGCAAGTGGTGGATAATTTCAGGGATGATTTTGGATTGAATCCAGGTAAAAATTTTCACCAGTGGCTTACTAACCTTATTAAACAAAAGGGCATTAACAATTATGGCGATTTAGTAAAACTCAGGCAAAAAGGATGTTCAGATGGAACAACCCTTTTTCAGGTGGCTGATGATGGCAGTAAAATACCTTACAACAATCCTGACCATTGGGCTGAAATAGCCTTGGTAGCCGCTGACATTACCACACAGAGTAAAATTGTTTTCCCCAAAATGATTGACCTGTTTTACACCAACCCTGATATGGCCAATCCTGCTGATTTTGTCAGGGCCTCCATGTCAATACCTTTTTTCTTTGTGCCTTATCGTTTAAGCAATTTACCAAGTGGTGCTGACACATGGAAAAAATGGAACGAATATACTGGGCTTAAAACATCTGTGCCCAATGAAGTAGCTTTTATGGATGGAGGCATTATCTCTAATTTCCCTATTGATATTTTTCATGATAATTTTAAAGTGCCTGTATCGCCAACCTTTGGGGTAAAACTGGGTTACGATAAAAATGAGCTGAATAAAAACGACAAATTTTTCGGAGTAATTGGCGCCATGTTTGATACCGCACGATACGCCTACGATTTTGAATTCCTGATAAAAAACCCTGACTTTAAACACCTAATTGCCTATATTGATACCGATGGATACAATTGGCTGGATTTTGGCATGAGTGCCGATGCCAAAGTAGGCTTGTTTATTAAGGGAGCCAGAAGTGCCGCAGAGTTTTTAACCCGTTTTGATTGGAAAGCCTATAAAGACATTCGCACCCAGAAAAGCAGTTATTACCAACACACACAAAGCTAAAAACCATGTTGGAGTTAGCCATTAACCAATCAACAACGGTAATTGTACCAGCCATTGACCCTTGGTATCAAACCAAAGTGAAATTATACAAAAGCAACACCTATAAAATGGAGGTGTTGCCTTCTACCCAAGTATGGCGAGATGGAAAAACATTAGGTAATTTTACGGCAAACGGTAAAAAACTAATTGGTCTGTTTCTGTTGTACCCTTTTATTCGTATGCCCCTAGTTAAATGGTTTGCATTGCTGGGCTGCATCAACAAAAAACGTTCAACCTATTTTAAAATAGGCGCCAAGCTGGTAGCATACCAACCGCCCGAAGATGGGGAGTTGGTTTGTTTTGCCAACGATGCCTTAGGGTTTTACAAACACAACAACACCGGACAAATGGTGCTTACCATCACCCGCATCGGCTAACATCCTTTTAGGTAACCCAATTGTTGGGTGTTTTGCTATTGTACACTTACGTAAAAATGCTGGTTATTTCAGTTTTTTGCGTTTTGCTTGCCTCATCATGTGCGTAAAAAGAGTATTTGCCCCTTCAAAAAAAAGTTGTTTCTACTCTTTATAGAGTTGTTGTGAGCAGTTAACTTTGGTATAAGGAATGGCAGAATATCCTGCCCTTTTAATTTTAAACTTTTTCGTTAAAAACACCACGTCAAATAATCACCTAGCAGAGTTGGATGCATTAAACAAACAACTTGCAACTACTCAGCTTTTACTTGAAAAAGTTGCAAAAAAAAATGAATTGTCCTAAAACAATTGCATTAGTTACGGCAATAAAGGGATGTACTAATATTACTGAAATGGCTATTGCAAAATCCTTAGTGGACGCGATTAGGCGTCAAATCAAAAACATAGGTACTTATATGGCGGAACTAGGTGAAGTGGCTGCATAGGTAAAGTAGTGCCGAACAACAAAAAGGGGATTGTTTATGGTAAACAATCCCCTTTTTAAATATCAATCTGTTTGGTATTAATCCTCTTTATCTTTGGCTATTTTTTTAGCCAGTTTAGCCAATGATTTTGGTAACTTCTTTTTCATGGCCTCATACAATTGTTCTGAGGCATCTTTAATATGCGGCATAATCTTTTTGGTTTCAGCTACAAAACCAGCAACAGCTACCATACCCTTGTCAGAGGTTTCATACTCTTTCAGTTTAAAAATACGTTTGCCTTCGCGGTTAAAAATTTTAATGTTTACATAGGCACGTACTTTTTTTACTGTTATACCCATGGCCCCAGCCTGGTCAACCAAATCAAATGAGAGAAAAGCAATCATCACACCATCCACATCAGCAGGCAATACTTCAAAAGCTTTTTTAATCGCTGCTACATCGTCAACAATCCCAAAAGAAGCAATGGGAATATACCCTTTCGCTACATTGTAAATCGGTACTTTACCTTCAGCTATGTCATATGTGCTTCCTTTCGTACCCTCACGGGTGTATTTCTCCAGTTCTTTGTAGCCAGGTGCATTAATTACTTCCTCTTTAGGTACAAATGGGAAGGGAAACTCTTTTAGCAAATCGTCATTAATAATGGTGCAAAATTTTTCTACAAAGGGCATTAAGTTAAAGGAAGAATCATTGAGCAATTGCTCATTCATGGCTTTTTCAAGGGGGTTATCGCTCAAATTTCTATTGCCATAAACAGAAATCAGGGCAACCTTGTTGAGTTGTGCGTGTGCTTTAAACAAGCCCAAACAAACTATTGCCAGCGTGGTTAATAAATAGGTTTTTTTCATAATAAGTTATTTTATTGATAAACAAATATATACTTATCGGACACTTTTAAAAGCATGGCGAATTTGTTAAACAAACTTATTGGGGCTTCATTAAACTTGTTTAATACATTAAACGGCAACTTAAAAATTGCCAATATGGTGAAGTGTTTTATAGGCACTGGTGCATATGGCTTTCAGTTACTTTGTAATACATGTTGTTTAATTAACAATAAATTTGGACTTTTGCGGCTTTAATATAGAATATGAAAAAAATACTACTTTTAGGTGTTACAACAATCTTAACATTTGCCACTTACGCGCAACAACTCTTAGATGAAAATTTTAATTATTCCACAGGGCAACTTACAGGTAATGGTGGTGGATCAAACGTAAGCGCTGGTGCATGGACATTGATAGGTGGAACAGTGCAATTAAACGTGGTATCGGGGAATTTAACTTACCCGGGTTATGTTTCGTCAAACATTGGTAATAGGTTGTTAACCAGAGATACCTCTGCTTCCGCTGAAGATGCTTATACAAGCTTCACACCAACTTCTTCAGGTTCAATTTATTATTCTTTTCTGCTCAATGTTGCTGATACAACTCGTTTGCTGGATAATACCTTAGCGGGAGATTATATGGTTGCATTTTTGCCCTCTACCAGCACCACCAACTATGTTAATAGGATAACATTTAGAAAAGGGAGCGTGGGCAATACCTTTAACATTGGCTTAAGAATTACTTCAACGGGAAGTTCAGTGGTAGTTTGGTCACCAGCCAATTATACGCCAGGAACTACCTATTTAATTGCATCTCAATTGGTGTTTATTCCTGGTGCAGCAAATGATAGTGCTTACCTATGGGTGAACCCTGTTTTAAACGGAACCATACCAACACCAGATGTTGCAACTGTTCAATTGGGTGCATCAACAGATCCTGTTGATATCGGCCGTTTTGCGGTTCGTCAGTCAGGTGGTACACCTGAGTCGTTTATTGATGGAATTAGGGTAGGCACAACTTGGGCAGCCAGTGTTTTGCCAGTAAAGCTTATTAACTTTAATGCCCAAGTGCAAGGCAAGCAAACCATGCTAACCTGGGCCACAGCAAACGAAGTAAATAACCAAGGTTTTGAAATAGAAAAAAGTGCTGATGGCAAAAATTTTGAAACCATTGGGTTTGTAAAAGGAGCAGGCAATTCAAATGAGGTAAAACGCTACACATTTACCGATGAAAACAATGCCCATGCTTACTACCGTTTAAAGCAAGTTGATTTTGATGGACAGTTTGAATATTCTAACATCGTGGTAGTGGAGCAAGAAGAGATGCTGGTAGCGTTAACCCCAAATCCATTTACCAATGCCATTGAAGTTAGCGGAAGCAATAACATTACCAATGTTGAAATAGTTGATGTAACAGGTAAAACACGTTTGGCCACCATGGTTAATGGCACACGTGCCACAATCAATACAGAAGACTTGAGCAATGGTGTTTATTTAATGAGAATAAACAATGGTACTACCACCATTACCAAAAGAATTTTAAAGCACTAATAAAGCCTTGTCAGTTCTTGTAAAAGCCAGTTCAATAAAAGTTGAGCTGGCTTTTTTGTTGGATTAGTATTTTCGGAAATTATTCAGTTGTTCAACAAGCAGGCATTTATACCATTACAATAGGTTGACAAACCAATATGGTACTATTGACTGTTCAGAATATTAAATATTCCTACAGGTAAACCGCTAATTATTTTTTCTAACACACGTAAATTTTAATCCCTTGTAATATTGGTACTTTCATAAAAATGGGAAAACCTTGTTGGAAAAGCAAGGTCAAACCTTTAACGTTGGGTATTGAATAACCCATTATACATTCTTGGTACAGGCTTATCGCACAATGGTTCTGCCATATTGTTGGCAGATGGAAAAGTTATTGCAGGTATTGAAAAAGAACGCATCACCCGTAAAAAACATGATGGAGGCAATGATACCGATGCAATAGCCTATTGTCTTAAAGCAGCAGGAATAAGCCTATCTCAGGTTAGCTTAGTGGTACAATGTGCCAACTTTGAAAAGGACGAAATAAACCTGACCCATTATGCGGGTAAACGCGTTTTCCCCGAAGATTTTCCCGTTCCAGTAGTTTCAATCTCACACCATTTGGCACATGCTTGGAGTGCAGTAGGTACAGCTCCATTTAACAAAGGGCATGTATTTGTATTGGATGGTTGCGGCAGCCCCTTTAGCCAGTGCGATGATTTGGCCGCATTAAACCTGAATGAGCAGGAAATGCAAGAATACCCCCAAGCCATGTATTGCGAAAAGGATAGTTTTTACCACATGGAAGATGCTATACTTACCCCTTTGGTGAAGGATTTTTCAGTGATGAACGCACCCAACAACCTGATGCCACATTTGCGGCAAAGTCCAACCAAACATTCTATTGGAGGGTTGTATGCCACAGTAAGCAACTATTGTTTTGGTAATATGGATGATGCCGGAAAACTGATGGGGCTTGCACCGTATGGCGATAAACAAGCCATTAAACTGCCAGCATTTGAGTATGACAATGGAAGGGTATTTGTATCAGAAAATGTGGGGAGTATCCTCACACAACCTGCAACCGATTTTGCCAAACTTAAAGATAATTTTCAGTACTATGCAAACATTGCCTGTTGGATGCAACAGCAAGTGGAAGAAGCCATTTTATATACCCTTAAATACAGGATAACAAAACACCAAGTAACGCACTTGTGTTATGCTGGTGGTGTGGCTTTAAATGCATTGGCCAATGCGCGTATAAAAAGAGAACTGGGTTTAGAGCAATTGTACATTGAACCCGCATCAGGCGATAATGGACTTGCTTTAGGCTGTGCCTACTATGGTTGGATGCAGTTGATGAAACAACCCAAAGTACCGCATGATGGCAATACCTGTTTTGGGTATACCTACAAAGGCAGTGACATAGAAGAAGCCTTAACACAATTTACTGATAAATTGATAGCAACTCCTGTAGATGATGTGGCAGAAAAAACGGCCGAATTGTTGGCACAGCAAAAAATAATAGGCTGGTACCAACAAGGCGCAGAGTTTGGGCCAAGAGCATTGGGCAGGCGAAGCATTTTGGCCAATCCATTTACACCAGGTGTGCGGGATTTTATCAATGCCGAAATTAAATGCAGGGAAGATTTCAGGCCATTTGCCCCATCTGTTTTAGCAGAAGATATTACAACATATTATCAGCATGATGAGCAATCGCCTTACATGTTACTGGTAAATACCATAAAACCCGAGTATGAACAATTGCTGGAAGCTGTGGTGCATAAAAACCACACCTCACGCACGCAAACAGTAACTGAGCAAGACCATCCGTTGTTTTATAAACTTATTAAGGCCTTTAAAAAACATACCGGATATGGGTTGCTGCTCAATACTTCGTTTAATAAAAGAGGCATGCCCATAGTGGAAACGCCATTGGATGCCCTTCGTTTTTTTACAGAAAGTAAATTGGATTATTTGATGATGGAAAATGTATTGATTGAGAAAAAGGAAACCACCAGTCAGCCAGAATTGCTGGAAACTATTACCAGTTTTCTGCATCAGATTGGCATTCCTACCCGTAAGGAGCAATTGAATGAACCTACTTTTTTACCAGGCATATTTATTGATAAAGGCGCTTTGGTGATTGATGAGGAAAAGTTGCTATATCCTGGCGACTTATTGCATGAGGCCGGGCATATTGCAGTAATGACAAAAGAGAGCCGCTACTCTGTGCAAGGTAACGTGGGAGAATCCACAGATGCAAACAGTGCAGGTGGTGAAGAAATGGCTGCTATTGCTTGGAGTTATGCCGCCTTAACGTATTTGAATTTGCCTCCAGAAGTGGTTTTTCACCCGAATGGATATAAAGGTGCATCCAATTGGTTTATGGAGCAATTTTCTTTAGGTAAAAAATTAGGCGTTCCTGTATTACAATGGATGGGCCTTTGCTACATGGAAGTCCAAGCAGAAAATCCGCAGATAAAACCTTTTCCCCACGTGATAAAATGGCTGAGGGATTAAGCAACCAATAATTTACAATTACCCATATAACAATAAACCATGTTAGACTTTTTTAAACTACCACTCTCTTTTGACGCTAATAAGTTACAACAAGAAGTAAATCAGTTTACAGCTGATGACTGGATTCCGCATTTTAACAAAGGCTATTACTCTGGAGATTGGAGCGCAATACCATTGCGTTCAGTAAATGGTGACCCCAAACGGATTTTCCCAGACCCAACCGGAAAAGAAGCTTATGAGGATACGCCTCACTTGGCCAAACACACTTATATTAAAGAGGTGGTTGACACGTTTAAATGTAATAAAGTAGATGTGCGATTGATGCGACTAAACGCAGGATCAAATATTAAAGAACACCGCGATTTTGATTTGGGTTTTGAAGATGGCATGGTTCGTTTGCACGTTCCCATCACCACCAACCCGCAGTTAGAGTTTTATTTAAATAAACAACGGGTAATTATGCAAGAAGGCGAGTGTTGGTTTTTAAATTTTAACTACCCACATGCGGTAAACAATTTAGGAAAAACAGATCGTATTCATTTGGTAATGGATTGCAATGTGAATGATTGGCTGGCCGTCTTTTTTAAATAATGGTTAAAAAAAGGTTATTCAAAGGTCAATTTTAATCCGATTATAATCTAAAGTGAAAAAAAAGAGTGTTTTCCCTATGAAAAAAGAGTGTTTTCCCTATTGTTTAAAGAATTTCTTTTACAAACATTTGATAACTCATCACCAACACAAATTTTAACAAGCATTATATGCAGAAAAAAATATCAATTGGTTTATTACTCCCGATGTCAACAATTTTGCCAATGAGTAAGCAGTTTGAAACGGGATTTAAAGAGGGGCTAAAGTCATTACAAACTGAAGAAGGCTGGGAGGTTGCTCTGTATTCGGAGTTTACTGGTTCAGGTAGCCAAAGAAAAAATGAAGAAGCCATTAATAAACTTGTTTCATTTCATGAAGTAGATGTGGTTTCTGGTATTGTATCTAATCATGTTGCAGCCACTTTGGTAAGCAAATTTAAGGAGCATAAGAGGCCATTTATTATCAATAACTTGGGCGAGCACCTACCGAATTTGCAAAACAACAATGATTACACCTTTCTCAATTCATCCCATGTATGGCAACAAATTTGGTCGTTGGCAAACTGGGCCGTTCAACGGTTTGGCAAAACAGGCATGTTTGTAAGTGGTACTTATGATGCAGGGTATAGCTTTATGAAAATGATGAGTGATGGAATGAATGCAGCAACACCTGATAACGCATTGCCATACTCAGTAGCCCCACTGGATGAAACCAAAAAGTATGCTCAGGTAGAAAAGGTATTTGAGCATATTGCCTTATATAAACCGGATTTTGTGTTTAGCTTTTTCTGTGGCACCGAAGCATCAGCTTTTTTAAAGGAGTACATTAATCAGGGTTACCATCAACAAATTCCTTTATTGGGGTTGCCATTTTTACTGGAATCTTTTGAACCCAGTGGCGAGGAGATTACCGTTTATAGTGCCATAAGCAGTAAAGTACCGCTTGAAACTGGTTTGCCTTATCAGGAAGCAATGACCCCATTTGCGCAAATGGGATTAGAAACAGGGTTAATACTGGCTGAAGCCCTCAAAAACAAGGGGGACGAATCGTTGGAAAAAGTGCTGGCAAAACAACAATTGGCTACTTCAATGGGGTTGCTTGAGGTTGCTCCAAGTAATATGGGAAAGGAACAAAAAATATACCTTACCAGCAATACTTATACAGGTGATAAAGCACAGTTGAAGAGTCATCTTTTGCAAGAATTGCCTACCATACAAACCAATAGTGAGCAGTTTGAAAATGCGACCAATCAAGCAGGTTCATTTTGGGAAAATCCTTATTTAGCTGTATGATGAAAATAGCCCTGATTTGTAACTGCGATACATTGGTTTTTCCAACCATTAAATACTTATTGAATAAAGGCACTTTATCTGGCATTGGTGTGCTGGAAAGGTATCGTAAATTTTTGCACCAACCTTTGTTGCAATTGGGCGTGCCAGAGGAGAAGATTACGTTTTTTAATAAGCGTGATTGGGTGGAACAAAAGCAGCTTTGGTTGGCACAATTACAGCCTGATGCTGTTTGGGTATTTGGTTTCCCATGGCGCATACCTGATGCATTGCTATCTATGCCACCCAAAGGTTTCTATAATTTTCACTTCGGGTTGTTTCCTAAATATAAAGGCGGTGATCCCGTATTTTGGCAAATTAAAAATAGAGAAACTGAGGCGGGTTTAACCATTCATAAAATGACCGCAGAAGTTGATGGCGGTCCTGTGGTTTGGCGTGAAGAGACCCCTTTGTTTCCTGGAGAAACCCATGGCTTGTATTGTATGAGGTTGGGTTCCGTAGCAGCCAATTTATTGGATAAATTTTTAACACAAGAAGAGGTAAGCACAGCACAAATTAACGATGTTGATGAGCAACATGCAGCTTATTTAAAAAAGCCTACCGCATCTGAATTAACCATTCATTGGTTGGAACAAACCGCAGATGAAATTGAGAGTTTGGTAAATGCCGCAAATCCCATGTATGGAGGAGCTGCTACGGTGTTGAGGGGAATGGATATCAAATTATTAGAAGTAGCGCCAACAGACTTGCAAGGTGCACCTGAAAACACAGTGCCAGGAACCATTATGTATGCGGATACCTTATATGGACTTATTGTAGCTTGTAAGAATAATCAGTTTTTAAAAATCAACATTACCTCTACCAGGGAAGGCTATTTGTCGGGGGGCAAATTGTTTAACTTGGGCATAAAAGTAGGAGAGCGTTTTGGTGAAATCAATGCAGTACAGGCAACAGCTTAATATAACTAACCCTAAATCAATATATAAACGAAAACAGAAAACAACACAAAAACCACAACACAAAAATTCTCAAACAATTTAAAACAATTTAATTAAACAATTATGGATCCATTAATTGCACAAATCACATTATTCGCAGGGAACTTTGCCCCAAGAGGCTATTACACCTGCGATGGTCAAACGTTGCCTATTTCATCAAACACAGCACTTTTTTCATTATTAGGTACTACTTTCGGTGGTAACGGACAAACCACGTTTATGTTACCTGATTTACGCGGCAGGGTTGCTATTCATGCGGGTACTGGCCCAGGTCTTACTGCTCGGGCTTTAGGTGCTAAAGGAGGTATGAGTGACGTGCCACTTACTGTCCCTCAAATGCCTGCACACAATCACGTAGTTAATCCTAAATTTTCCAATACAGCAGGTCAGGTAAATCCTGCAGGCAATTATCCAGGTAATTTAGGGGCAGCTAATCCGGTTTTTGGTACTGTAGCCAATGGTCCTATGGGGGCAGCAAGTGTTGCACCAACAGGAATAAGTGCTCCGCACGAAAACATGCAGCCTTATTTGGGAATTAACTACATCATTGCTGTGCAAGGCATATTCCCAAGCAGAAATTAATACTATTTTAAATCAATTTAAATTAAAATAATTATGGAACCATTATTGGCTCAAATTACATTAACCGCTACAAATTTTGCTCCTAAGGGTTGGGCAACGTGTGACGGACAAATTATAAATATTAACAGCAACACAGCTCTTTTTGCCTTGTTGGGTACCACTTTTGGAGGAAACGGACAAATTACTTTTGGATTACCTGATTTAAGAGGTAGGGTTGCTATCGGAGCAGGCAATGGCACCGGTTTAACACCAAGGGTATTTGGCGCCAAAGGTGGCACAGAAACCGTAGCTTTAACAATTGACCAAATGCCAGCACATAACCACCAAGTTTATCCAAACTTTGCTGGCACTCCTGGACAGTCAAACCCAGCTAACAACTTTCCGGGTAATTTAGGTGCACCTAATGCTGTTTATGGTTCAAGTGGTGATGGCAACATGGGGGCCGCCATTGTAGGTTCTCAGGGTGGCAACCAGCCGCATGAAAACATGCAACCTTGGCTTTGTTTAAATTTTATTATTGCTACTCAGGGTGTTTTTCCCTCAAGAAATTAATTAATTATTAACCAATTAAAAGAAAAATATTATGGATCCACTAATAGGTCAAATTACATTATTTGCAGGCAATTTTCCTCCACTAGGATGGCAATTTTGCCAAGGTCAGCTTATGTCAATAGCAGAATACACGGCATTATTTTCTGTTTTAGGTACACAATACGGAGGTGACGGACAAACCACCTTTGGTTTACCAGATTTACGCGGCAGGGTGCCAGTTCATCCAGGAGGAGGGACTAGTGGTGTGCAATTGATAGATATTGGAGAGTCGGCTGGTGTTGAAAATGTAACACTAATTGCATCTGAGTTGCCAGCGCATGTGCATACCGTTAACCCTCAATATTCCAACGCAGGTGGGCAGGCTAATCCAGCCAATAATTTTCCAGCTAACTTAGGTGCATCAGCACCTGTTTACGGCACTACCAGCTCTGGTCAAATGGGTATGGCAAGCACAAGCTCTGTGGGCGGAGGTCAATTTCATAGCAACATGCAACCTTGGTTATGTTTGAATTATATTATTGCTGTTGAAGGATACTATCCTAGTCGCAATTAATCGTTCACATCTATAAAAAAGGCTCCTGAATCAGGAGCCTTTTTTATAAAGCCAATTCTTTTTAATAGATGTGATGAGTTAATGGTAGGATGCTTATTTTCGCTTTTTTATAGCAAAGCATGAAGTTAAAGGTGTTGGTTCTGGGCGCAGATACATTTCAAATAGGGCTGCTGAAATGGTTGAATGGAATGGGTTTTGAAACGCATGTAATAACCAATCGCCCAAATGATCCAGGGGTAGCTTTTGCACATACTTGCCATGCACTAAGTTATACTAATGTGGAAGCTGTTTGGCAGATATATGAAGCCGTAAATGCAGTGCAAATTTTTAGTGTAGCCTCTGATGCATCCACCTTATGTCAAGCAAGCATTCAGCAAAAAGCTACTGTTTCAGGCCATTCGCCTGAGTTTATCCAGTTTTTTACAGATAAAAGTTTATACAAAATAAAACTACAGGAGCTATTGCCAACACATATTCCATCTGTAGAAGTGTGTTCAGATAATCATCAATTGGTTCAGTTTTATCGGGCTTTTGAAGAGGGGGGAATAGTGGTTAAACCACGCAGGGGAAGTGGCAGTAAAGATATTTCTTGTCTCCAATCAATTACTGACGTAATGGAGTACACGTGGGAAGGCGAAGCCCATGAATATTTAATGGAAGCTTTTATTGCAGGCAAAGAGGTGGGGGGCGATTTTTTTTGTTGGCAAGGGAAAGTGGTGTATTATGCGCCAACAACTAAAACAGTAAATCAATACAAAGTACCTGTTTCACATCTTTTGTTCAATCAAGTTCCTGAAAAGGAAGTTATAACAGCATTTTTGCAGGAATTGGTTCATGCGTTGGTTTTGCCTGATGGCATCTATAATATAGATTTAATTGTTAAACAGTCCACTGTTTATTTGATTGATATTTCGCCTCGTATGGGTGGCAACTGCATCCCAGATATTACCTTGTTGAGCACAGGCGTTAATGCCTGGCAGTTTATGTTGGATGTGCTGTTTAATCAACCATTATCAAGCATTGGCCCAACAAAAGCAATTCCACATGGCGTTTTTATTCTTGGAGTTGAGCAAGCAGCCCTTTTAACATCAACGGTAACCCATACCCATCCTTTTGGCGATGCCATAGTTGAGGTATTTTGGAAAAAGCAAAAAGGAGATTGGGTAGAGCCTTTTACACAAGGTGGAAAGCACATCGGTTACGTTATTTTTAAAGCAAATGATGATGAACAACTGCAATTGCTGTTTCAACAAATTCAGCACTTTACCTGGTTTACACTAGGTAATTAATGCATGACATTTGTAACAATGCCTTGTGGGTGCTGTATTTTTAGCTAAATTGTACCCCAATCTTTTTTTTTAATCAGTGACAATAGCTCCTCAGGAATTGCATAACTGGCATAATCTGGCCAATGCCTTTGGCACGGGTAAATTCTTTTTTGATCAACATCGGTTTGGGACAACTATCCAGCAAATCAAACATGCCTTTAGTGCGCACGTACCATCTTTTTTGTTGAGCTACTCCGTTAAAGCAAACTATTTTAGTGGGGTGTTGCAAAGTGTACATGCATCAGGTGTAAACTTCGAGTGTGCATCTTTGCACGAAATTAACCTTGCATTGCAGGAGGGAATAAGACCTGAATCCATAACATTAAACACACCTTACCTTACGCCAGATTTGGTAAAGGGTTGCGTGCAACAACACATCATCATTAATGCAGATACCTTACATCATTTAGAAATGATAGCCGCAGAGGCCACTCACCAGCAAAAAAATGTTGAAATAGGTATTCGATTTAGTTTTCCGCAACAGGAGCCTTCGCGTTTTGGCATACCAGCAACGCCAGAAAACTTGCAAGCCATATCGGCTCTGCTGCAATTGCATACACAGCTTAAATTAATCACTTTACACACTCATTTTACAGACAAGAACAAAAGGGCAGAAGTGCTTGAAAAACGCGCACAGGCAATGGTTGAGCTGTATGAGGCCTATTTTACAACACACCACATCAGGTACATCAATATTGGAGGTGGGTTTGCAGGGAGTTTACCAGATGAACTAGCTGTTCAGTTGGGCTATCAAAGTCCAGGATGGGAGCAATATGCAGCAGGTATTGCTCAATCCTTTAATCGAATCAGCAACAAGGCCATAACTTTAGTTATTGAACCGGGTATGGCTTTGGTGGCAGATGCATTTTATTTTTTAAGTGAAGTGGTTTCTATAAAAAAGGTGGGTGATAAAAACTTGGCCTTGCTCAACACCAGTACTATTTTTTTAAAACCAACGGGTCACCAAAAAAAGTTAATCATGCAAGTACTAAACAAAAATTCTTCCAATGAAGAGCATGATTATGAATTGGTGGGCATCACTTGCAGGGAAGATGATGTACTGGGTCACTACACAGGTAATTTGGTGCAAGGAAGTTTGGTGGTGTTTAAAAACATTGGTGCATATACCTTATCTTTCCGCCCTGATTTTATATTTGCAGCACCAGAAATAGTAACGATATAGCTTTATGACAAATGACCCTCGTCTTCCATTAAATGTGTTTTCTTTTGGGCAACGTGCCTCGTATAACTTTTTTCAATTTTTAGACCATTTTATTTCGCGCCCAGTAACTGTAAAATTATTTGGTAAATTGCGTTACAAGCTTTTTTTAAGCATTAAACAAAGCCTAGAAAAAAAGGGGCCGGGTAAGTTAATTCCTATTGAAAGACGCAAGAGCCTTACGGCAGAAGAGTTTAAAAACTACTATGTAAAAAATGGGATTCCTGTGGTAATTGAAGGAGCAGCAAAAGATTGGGATTGCTGTAAGTTGTGGTCGCCAGAGTTTTTAAAAGAAAATTATGGCAATGATGATGTGCCTTTGGTAGATGCTTTTTACTTAGATAAAGGCGTGCAACAATTAAAGTTAAGAGAAATTATTGATGAAGTACTTCAGGGCAATAATTCCTATTTAAGGTTTTACAACTTGCTTACCCGCCACCCAGAGCGGTATAAAGATTTTGACCACAACTTGTTAAAATCATTTAGGCATAAAGTGGCTTATGTAGATTTTACGCAAGTATTTATTGGTGGCGCAAATTCCATGACGGGCATGCACAATTCGCACGCAGATAATTTGTTTGTGCAGGTGTATGGCGAAAAGGAATGGGTGTTATACCCGCACTATTTTACACCACTTATTGACCCACCAAGTACAACGGGCGGTACTTACCGCATTGCGCCCAAACGAGGCAAATATCAACAACCATTTAATGCCTTTAAACCAGATTTTGAAGACTATCCTTTGTACCAATACATTGATGGTTACCATGTAATTTTAAAGCCAGGCGATTTGTTTTACAATCCACCCTACATGTGGCATACCGTTAGAAACAATACCGATAGCATTGGTATTGGATTTAGGTGGTGCAGTGCTTACAATGCTTTTAAATCATCACCCTTGTATTATTTGTTAGATTTAATGGCATTTAGGCCATCGTATTTTACGGCTTACAGATGGCACAAAAAAGACAGCAATACCGAGTTTTTGTATGCCGCCAAAATGTGGAAGGAACACAAGGAAAAGATGGAGAAAGAAAAGGCAAAACAAGCCAAAAAGCAGGCTAAAATGGTGAGCCAGTAATCTTTCTTAAGCCTTCATCAACCCTTTCCCAAACCCAGCATTTACATGCACACTTAAGGCATGCCCAACGGGCATAAGCCCTGCGCGGCAATACATTTTTAAAGCACTTTGGTTTTGCAATTGCCCATGAAATACGCCCCATTGTTGCCCAATGCTTTTGCCATAATTTTGAATAAAGCTAATCATATCAGTAAACAATGCTTTGCGCGCAAATTGTGGCAAAACACCCGCATAAGTTACCCCACCGCCAGTGCCTTTTTTATAGCTGGTAATGAACCCCGCTAATGCTCCTTTTAAATAAACCAGGTGGGTGTATTTGTCTGCATCATAGCTGCTGTTTTGTTTGCACAGGTATTCAGCCAAACAGGTTGCATTTAATTGTGCAGCATTGGTTAAGGGCAAATGTGGGTTTGTGTAATAGGAGCCGGCCACTTCACTAAAAATGGTTGTTACCAACTGTTTAAATGCGGTTTCATCCATGCCTAGGTATTCTTCAAAAGATACCTCTTTATTTACGTAAGGTATAGGTTCCTGTTTAAAAATGGCCTTAAACTCTATCACCATACCAAGTACGTAATAAGGAAGCTGCAAAGCATCCAATTGTTGGTATAAGTGGGCAGGCGTATTGCTGAGGCTCAACTTCAGCACATCTATTTGGTGTTGTTGTAAATCTGATACCAATTGCCCAGCATCAACAATAGATTGGTGATTGCCTCTGGCAATGTTGTAACCCATAATGGCACTTTCCGCTGCACTGATTTCAAATAAAGGGGTAATACTCATATTTGTATAAAATAAGGTTTCATGCTGTTGGCAGAAAATATATATTTGTCCGCAGCCAAAATTAGCAAATATTCGTATAGCCCGAATACAATTAAATATATGACAAACGACCCAAGACTTCCCAAACTTCCGTTTAATTTTTTTCAGCGTGCAGGGTATAATTTTTTTCAGGTATTGGATCATTTTATTACCCGAAGAATTACCGTAAAGTTATTGGGTAAACTTCGTTACATGTTGTTTCTAAACATGGTAAAATCGCTTAAGGCAAAGGGTAAGGGAGTCATCATACCCATTGAGCGCAGGGATGATTTAAGCGTAAAGGAGTTTTATGAGTATTATGTAAAAAATGGGATTCCAGTTGTGTTTAACGGAGCAGCTAAAGATTGGGATTGTGTTAAAAAATGGAGCTTGGAGTATTTTAAAGAGTTGCATGGCGAAGATGAAGTACCCATTATTGATAGTGAAAATTTTGAAAATGGGGTTGAGTTTACCACATTAAGGGATTTAATCGGGCAAATACGCCAAGGCAATTTTAAAGCTTATTTCAGGTTTTATAACTTGTTGGTAAGGCATCCTGAACACATCAACGATTTTGATTTAAAGTGGTTAAAGGCGCATCGGCATAAAAGGGCTTACTTTGAATCGTTTCAGGTGTTTATTGGGGGCGAAAATTCCATGACAGACATCCACAATTCCCATATAGCAAATTTATTTGTGCAGGTTTATGGTCAAAAAAACTGGATACTTTACCCTTTTCACCAACTGCCATTTATTGACCCTCCGCCAACTGAAAATGGGATTTTCCGCAATGCCCCTGCAAGGGTAAATGGCAAACAGTTTAAATCATTTGCACCAGATTATGAAGCCTATCCGTACTTTGAATATTTAGATGGTTATTCGGTGGAGTTACAACCTGGAGATGTGTTTTACAACCCACCATTTATGTGGCATACCGTGAAAAATGTTACCGATAGTATTGGGGTAGGTTTCCGTTGGGCAAATGCCTGGCATGCCTTCCGTTCATCGCCCACCTATTATCTGCTGGATTTGCTGGCATTTCGTCCCAACTACTTTACCTCTATTCGTAAAGTAAACAAAGATGCCAACCAACAATTTATTGATCGGTTTGAGAAGATGAAAAAAATGGGATTGGTTTCTAAAAAAGTATACTAGTCTGCCTTATTTTTCTTCCCAAATGGCATAAGCCTCGGCTCCAGAGTGGTAGAGGTAAAGCTTCTTAAGCATGGTAAACAACAACACAATACCTGCAAACACCATAGAAAAACCCAAGCAAACAATACCTAGAGACAATGGACGGGGCAACTTCATCGCAGAAAAAAACAAGCTACCCACTACCGCAAACAAACCGATGCATCCAAACAACACGCCCAATAGTACAAAAAACATCAGGGGTACATCTGAACTCGTTACCAACAGATCAGCCATAATGTTTATTCTTTTTGCCAAACTGTAATTTGATTTGCCTGATTTTCTGGGTTCATGTTTTACATAAATGTAATCCATGAGTTGGGGTGAAACCATGGTAAAAAATATTTGTACACTGCGCATGCTGCGTTCATTATACACCTCTTTACGATGCTTTTTTTTGGTTAAAATCCTAAAGGTTGAAAATTTTATTTCTTTGCTATGTTGCAATACAAAGCGGTTAATAAAAGCCTTTACCAACGCTGAACCTAACTTTGCAAAAAAAGAACCCGCGCGGTGTTGCGGCACACCAAACAGTAGGTATTTTTCTTCCGGGTTAAAATGTGCAATCAATTGGGGTATTTCTTCAGGTGGGTATTGCAAATCATCATCAATGGTAATCATCACATCGGCCCTCGACTCATTAATGCCGCAAAGTGTAGTAGCAGCCTGCCCAAAATTTCGGGTTAAACGAATCAGCCTAATGTGTACTTTACCTTGTTTAATTTCCTGTAGTTTTTGCCATGAACCATCTGTGCTAAAATCATCAATCAACAACAACTCGTATGACGGGTAAGCTACCATTACCTGCTCAATGCGCAGCACCAATTCAGCTAAAGTATGTTGGCTGTTGTACACAGGAACAATAATACTGTACTTGGGAATAGTGGGTGTACTCATGCTTGTTTGCTGTTATTTAAACCTGCAATAAACGCAATAATATGCTCACACACCAAATGCGGCTTATCCTCCTGCAAGTAATGCCCTGCATTTGCAATTTTTATATGGGGCTGGTTTAAAGCACCTGGTATGTGTGCAATAAATTGTTCTTCAACCCGCTTGGTAAAAGGGTCGTTGGCAGCATAAATGGTTAAAAAAGGTTGCGTAACTATACCCAGTTTTTCCCATAATCTTTTGTTCTCTTGCAACTCCTTATTCCACGGGTACAGCGGTACCAATTTAGGGTATTGCAATGGTGCGGTTTTATACCTCTTATCGGGGAAAGGTGCATCATAAGCTTTCATCTCCGTTTTGTCAGGCTTAGTGCGCATTCCTAATGGAATAAGCCTGCTTATTGGAAATTGTAACAACAACTCAAAAAACAAACGCCACAAAGTAAAGGCCGGATTAAATCCCTCCATGCGCGGAAAGGCGGTATTCAAAGCAATCACACTGGCAAAACGTTCTGCGTAATTGGCTACAATCCGCAGCCCAATTAGCCCGCCCCAATCATGCAACACGAAATGAATGTGGTGCAGTTGCAAATGCTCAAATAAAAATTGCTCCAGCCACTTTACACTGCCTGAGTAAGTATATTCTTTCTTATGTTTAAGCTTGTCTGATTTACCAAAGCCTATCAAATCAGGTACAACTACCCGAAAACCCTGTGCAACAAACAATGGAATCATTTTGCGGTACAGATAACCCCAGGTTGGTTCTCCATGAACCAATACAATCACCTTTTTCGAGTGCTTGTTTTCATCCACATAATGCATCCTCAGCCCATCAATAAACACATAATTCGCTTCATAAGCGTAGTCGTTTAAGTGTTCAAATCGGTTTTCTGGAGTTCGCAAAAAAGAGGGCGTATTCATGTAAAATTGATAACAGGTAAGCAATAATATAAAATTACTGTTTAATAAGTATTATTGTGGGCCTAGGGAATAAATGGGACTAACAGGTTTATATGGGGTTAAACACATGGATTAAAGTAGGATACACCTATTTTATTTATAATATACTCGGATACTTTTTTAAGAAGAATCCACAACTTCATGTAAAAACCATGAATATGGGTTTTGCAGCAAAAGATGGTAAACAGGTTTTATTGTTACCAGAAGATGAATCCGAGTATTTGCAGTTTCAACTGTATGATTATCTCTTAAAAAAAGTGAACATCAATCAAAAAAGAGTGGTTGAAATAGGCTGTGGTGTTGGAGGAGGTTGTTACTATGCCCAAAAATATTATCAGCCGCAAAAGGTAGTGGGTATTGATTTGATTGGGGTGAATATAGAAATAGCGGCCCAGCGTTACCAACATTTACCCATACAATTTATGCAAGGCGATGCTTGTGATTTGGTCTACCCTTACTCTTCGGCAGATGTAGTGATTAATTTGGAATCATCACATGGCTACCGCAATTTTGAACGTTTTGTGCAAGAAGTGCATCGCATTTTAACACCAGGAGGTTATATGCTTTTTGCTGATTTAAGATATACCAAACACCTGAAAAAATTACCTCATGTATTTGAGCAAAATCAATTTAATGTGGTTGAGTTTGAAGATATTTCAGAGCAGGTGGCACAGGCATTGCTGCTGGATAACGAAAGAAAAGAAGGCATATTGGCACACAGCGGTATTGGCAAATGGCTGTTTAACAACATGGGCTTTGTAAAAGGCAGCAGGTATCACCAGTATTTACAAAACGGGAGGTTGCATTACATATTATATGTATTGCAAAAAAGGTAACCCTACTCCGGCAAAGGAGCCGTAATTTTCTGGTGAATTTGGTGGAGTTTGGTTAAAGCTACAGGCCCGTACCACGTGGCATATTCTGGTATAAGCAGTTGTTTGGCAATTTTGGGTGATTTAAGCATTACCTCTTTGGCATAAGCGGTATCGCTGGAAGTAAAAATAACCAAAGAGTTTGGATTTTTTACAGAAGTGTAAAATCCAGTTAAAACAATGATCCCCGAATCAGCCAATGATTTGAGGTAACTTAAATGAGCATTTTCAATGGCATTAAATTCCTCTATGCGCATTAAACGTTGTTTCCCGGGTCTAAGCATGCAAATGCTATATTGGGTCATGCCATACTGATCGCCCAAATTGCGCAACCGCGTTGTTTCATCAGCACTTAAATCCAAGCTATGTTCAGGCTTTGGCTGGACACAACCCATAAAAACTAAAAATAACACCGTTAGCAAAAAATAAAAGTTTGGTTTACACATGGTATTAAAAAATCAAAACAAAAAATAGCTTTTCCAATTATATTCGATTCAAAAATATCACATAAATGCCAATTAAAGCAATAATTTAGTTGCCACAAAAAACTGTATGTTAGCCCCATTACTAAAAACACATACCCATAAAATTATAGTACTGCTTGTTGTTACTTTTTTTTGTTACATCAATGTGGTAAAAAATGGGTATGCATTAGATGATCAATTCGTAACTACAGCCGAGCACGCGTTGGTTTCAAAAGGCTTTGGTGGGATAAAAGAGATTTTTACCAGCAATTATTCTTCCATAGGAGGCAAAGCATTTGAATATAGGCCATTGGCCGTTTTTACTTATGCCATAGAATACCAGTTTTTTGGCTTTAAACCACCTATTAGCCATTTTATAAACCTGCTATTGTACCTATTGCTTATTGCGTTGGTTTATCAGGTGCTTACCATGTTGCTACCAACCAATGTTGAGATGCCATTTTGGATTACCTTCATTTTTGCCCTTCATCCCCTGCACAACGAAGTGGTGGTGAGTTTAAAAAACAGGGAGGAAATTTTGGTGGCCATATTTGGTTTTGTTTCCTTGCGTTTGTTGCTGGTGCATTTAAATACAGGTAAAAAAAGTGCGTTGTTCTATTCCTTTTTGGCTTTTTTAATAGGTCATTTTGCCAAAACCACCATTGCACCCTTTGCTTTTTTAATGGTATTTTCAGCCTGGTACTTTAATAAAGGCACCATAAAAAAACTGGCCCCCCTTTTTGTGGTGTACTTGGCGCTTGGGCAATTTTTTTACTGGACAGGCTATGCCTTAATGTCAAATGGTTTTATGCGAACGTTTGATGTGGTAGAAAATCCATTAACCCAAGTTGCCTTTGTAAATAGGATACCAACAGCATTTTCCATCTTTGCACGCTATGTTCAATTATTTGTATGGCCCAATCCACTGCTTTGTTATTATGGTTTGGGGTCAATAGCCATTGCAGGGTGGACGGATGTTTCTTTCTTATTGGGATTAGGACTTGTTGGTGTTTTCATTTATCTGGTAATGAGAGAGTTTAAAGAAAGAAGCCTGTTGGGCTACGGGATTTTTATATTTATCTTTTTAATTTCACCTTATCTGAACTTTCCCGTTTTAGCACCGGGGTTAATGGCTGAGCGGTTTGCTTTTTTGGCGGTACTAGGTTTTGCAATACTATTAATAGCCTTATTAACCAAATACTTAAAGCAACAGCAGGTGCAATGGGTTTTGCTTTTGCTAGGTTTAATATATGTGGTGATTAATACAAACCGCACACCAGATTGGAAATCATTAATCAGTTTGTTAGAAGCGGATGCAAACAAAGAAGTAACGTCAGTAAAATTACTGACTGCCTTAGCTGAAAGTTACCAAGCAATGGCTGGTAAAGAAACAAATAATGAGCAGTTGAGGGCCAATTACCTTAAAAAAGCAGAAGAAGGATACTTAAAAGTGATTAAAATTTATCCTGAGCATGGCGGGGCTTACAATAATTTGGGAACGTTATATGCTTCAGCCGGAAAGTTAAGCGAAGCGGAAACCTGTTTGCAAAAGGCTTTAAACTTGGGCTTTGTCTCAGCTGATTCTTATTACAATTTGGGTGCAATTTATGAATTGTCTGGTAAACGGGAGCTTGCTATGCAATATTACCATAAATGTTTGGGCGTTTCACCAAACTACGCGCAGGCAATAGAAAGGCTAAATGTGATTACTTCAAATAAACAGCCAACCACTCAAAAGTAAACAAAACGGCAGGTGATTATTTGTAGAAGAGTTCATGTTGAGCCGTTTTTTAATACTATATAATTGTTAAGTGAGTTTTAGCTTAGGGTTAATATTGAACCTCTTGACCAGTTATCAGGACAAAAAGAGTGTTTCCCTTAAAAAAAAGAGTGTTTTCCCTATTGTTTACTATTTTTTTTTTGTAAATATTTGAACACTTCTTACTAACCACATGATTCAAGAACTACATTTGGCAAAATCACCGCGTACTTTCACGCGTTCTTCATTAGCAACAATTTTTTCACCACGTATTTTTATGAAATATCTTTACTTACTTGTTTTCTTTTTATCTGTCGGCTTCATTGCTAAAGCGCAGGAAATGGATTTAACTCAAGGCGCTACTCCAATTGCAGATGGGGGGTCTTACGGTTTCGGCAGTGTTAATATTGGCAGTACAGCCGATGCTGTATTTACCATTACCAATGCTGCAGGAAGTACAGCCGCTTTAACAATAACTACGCCCATTACTGTTACTGGAACTGGCTTTTCTTGTACTGCGCAACCAGGTACCAGTGTTGCATCTAATGGTGGTACAACAACCTTTACCATTCGATTTGCACCTGTTACCCCAGCAGGCTCAAAAACGGGCACTGTATCCATTACAAATAATGATCCCAATGAAAACCCTTATGATATCAGCTTATCTGGGACAGCGGTTGCACCCGCTACTACCATTAATTCAATAGTAAAAGGTACGCCAAGTGGTGCCATTACAAATGCAAGTTCAGTAACCTATAATATCACTTTCGGAGCGAGCATTACTGGCTTAACCGCATCAAACTTTAATTTAACCACCACTGGGGTAAGCGGTGCTTCAATAGGAACATTGAGCGGATCGGGATCGAGTTATAGCTTAACTGTAAACACAGGAACAGGCAGTGGTAGCATTGCTTTAAATTTAGCAAATGCTACTGGAATATCACCTGGAATTAGCACAACATTGCCTTATGTAGGCGAAACCTACACCATAGACAAAACCTTACCAACAGTAGTAACCCAAAACTCCACCTTATATTTACTTGCAGCAGGATTTGGAACGGCAACTGCCGCTCAGGTAAACAATGGTTCAAGTGATGCATCTGGTATAGCCAGTTTAGCAATAAATACCACCAATTTCAGTTGTGCCACTATAGGAGCCAACACAGTAACTTTAACAGTAACCGATAATGCAGGCAATACCAATACAGGTACAGCTACCATTACGGTATTAGATACGGTTCGCCCAGTGGCGGTTACCCGAAACCGCACGCTTTACTTAAATGCATCAGGTACAGGCACTGTAACACCAGGTCAGGTAAACAATGGAAGTACTGACGCTTGTGGAATTGCCGCTTTTAGCTTATCACAAACTAGTTTCACTTGCACCAATGTGGGTACGCCAGTAACAGTAACCTTTACGGTAACGGATGCTAACGGCAATATCGGTACAGGCACAGCCACCGTAACGGTATTAGATACGGTTCGCCCAGTTGTGAATACGCAAAACCGCACGGTTTACTTAAGTGCAGCTGGTACCGCAACACTACCAGCTTTACAATTGAATAACGGAACAACTGACGCTTGCGGAGTAGCCAGCTTAACTGCATCACAAACATCATACACTTGCGCCAATGTAGGCACTCCAGTAACAGTAACTTTAACCGCAACTGATTTAAATGGCAACACCAATACAGGCACAGCTACCGTAACGGTGTTGGATACCGTTAGACCGATAGTAAATACCCAAAATCGCACGGTATATTTAAGTGCAGCAGGTACCGCAACACTACCGGCTTTACAATTGAATAATGGAACAAGTGATGCATGTGGTGTGGCCAGTTTAAGTGCATCACAAACCTCATATACCTGCGCCAATGTAGGCACCCCAGTAACGGTAACTTTAACTGCAACCGATTTAAATGGCAATACCAATACAGGCACAGCTACCGTAACGGTATTAGATACCGTGAGGCCAGTAGTAAACACGCAAAATCGCACGGTTTACTTAAGTGCAGCAGGTACCGCAACACTACCGGCTTTACAATTGAATAATGGAACAAGTGATGCATGTGGTGTGGCCAGTTTAAGCGCATCACAAACTTCATATACCTGTGCCAATGTGGGTACACCAGTAACAGTAACTTTAACCGCAACTGATTTAAATGGCAATACCAATACAGGTACAGCCACCGTAACGGTATTGGATACGGTTAGACCAATAGTGAACACGCAAAACCGCACGGTTTACTTAAATGCAGCAGGTACCGCAACACTACCGGCTTTACAATTGAACAACGGAACAACTGACGCTTGCGGAGTAGCCAGCTTAAGTGCATCACAAACTTCATATACCTGCGCCAATGTAGGCACGCCAGTAACAGTAACTTTAACCGCAACCGATTTAAATGGCAATACCAATACAGGAACTGCAACAGTAACAGTATTAGACACCGTTCGCCCTGTAGTTGTGACCCAAAACCGTACCATCACCTTAAATGATGCAGGCACAGCCACCATATCAGCAGGTCAGGTGAACAATGGAAGCAGTGATGCATGTGGAGTTGCAGCATTAAGTTTATCCCAAACCAGTTTTACATCAGCCAATATTGGGGCCAATAACGTTATCTTAACCGTAACTGATGTGAATGGCAACAGCCAAACAGGCACAGCTACGGTAACCGTAAATGGTTCTCCAAACGCCAATTTAAGTAATCTTGTACTTAGTTCAGGTACATTAAGCCCAACATTTGATTCTACCGTAATCTCTTATACTGCAAGTGTAGGTAATGCCACCAGTTCAATCACCGTAACCCCAACCAAAGTGCAGGCTGGTGCTACGATACAATT
>CALRXU020000018.1:0-79813 GCA_943372215.1 Chitinophaga pinensis
TACAAAGAGTTCTAAAAGTTTGCTTTTCTATTGTCACTATTTGTTCACCAATTAATGAGTCAATTGATTTTGTAAAGTCCAATTGATTTTTGGGTGGATTGCGCTTGTCAATAATGTCTGCCAAAGAGTCAATGCGATTTCTATCTAAGTTACTTTCATCTATACTGACCTCTTGTCCGAAAACATTAAAGGATAAACATAGTAATATGTAAGTTAATATTTGTTTATGTCGTATCTTCATAAAATTACCGCTAACGGCAGAGTGTGAAAAAACCAATTCACAATCGGCATGGTAAAACTATTGAAAAATGTGGAAGAAACAACGCTTGATGTGTTGTTTTTTTGTTGCTGTAAAATGGATTACATCACCACACACAATCGGCAACAGGTTAGCTTTGGCAGCCTAGAAGACGAAATAGAAAAAGACAATCCGGTAAGGGTTATCGAAGCCTTTGTTGAAGCACTTGATTTAACATCACTACATTTTAAGGTTAAACACATACAGAAAGAAGGTCGTCCTGCATTCAACCCTACAGTATTTTTAAAAATATACTTTTATGGCTACATTAATGGCATACGCAGCAGCCGCAGACTAGAGAAGGAATGCAAGCGTAACATTGAGCTACAATGGCTTATAGGCAAGCTTGTTCCTAACTATCACAGTATAGCCGACTTTAGAAAAGTGAATCCAGAAGCATTAAAAAACACATTCAAATTATTTGTTGGTTTTTTAAAAGATGCATCACTTGTATCAGGTAATACAGTTGCAGTTGATGGAACAAAGGTTCGTGCGCACAATAGCAAAAAGAGCAATTACAATCCTAAAAAGGTAGCACGTCATCTTCAGTATATTGAAGACAAGACGAATGAATATTTAGCAGCAATAGATTTTAATGATGCCAATGAAAGCACAGTAAAAATTAGTGAAGTTGCCGAAAAAATTGCTCGACTAAAGCAACACAAAATAAAGTATGAGCAACTAGGGCAGCAATTAAAACAAAGTGGCGAACCCCAGGTAAGCACTACCGATACAGATGCTAGAGCATTGCTTGTTCAAGGACAAGTAGTAGAAGTATGCTACAATATGCAAACAGCCGTAGATGATAAACATAAATTAGTAGTAGCCACACATACCATCAATCGTAATGATCGCAATGCACTATCCGATATTACCTCAGAAGCCAAAACAAACCTAAATGCAACTACACTCATCGCCATCAGCGATAAAGGATACCACAATGGCCGACAATTACAACAGTGCTATGATAATCATATCACCACCATTTGTGCACAACAAGAGATCGTAAATAGCAACGAAAAAGGAACCACCCCCGATTACTTAGTAACCAAGTTTATCTATAACAAAGAAGACGATACCTACACCTGTCCCCAAGGGCAAATACTGCGCACACAAGGCACATGGCATAAAAAAACAAGTACTAATCCATATAACTTTAAAAAATATCGAACCCCAGCGTGTAAAACATGCCCTGTAAAACACCTATGCACAGGAAAACAAAAAGGCGGAAGAGAAATTGACCGCAGTGAGTTTGCCGATATAGTAGAAGCCAACAACAAACGTTATCAAGAAAATCAAGCATTATACCGCAAACGACAAGAAATAAACGAACACATATTTGGCACTATCAAACGAAAATGGGGATATTATTATACCAACCTTAAAGGACTAGAAAAAGTAAATGGAGAAATGGCGTTAATCATGACCGTTTATAACCTTAAACGATGCATAAATATATTGGGCGTTGAACCCTTGATTGAAAGACTAAAAAACTGGATACCCAATTACAAAGAGATAATTCATGCTTTTACAAAACCAACCTTTTTAGTGCTTATTAGAACCACGTTTTTTCACCAAAAAAAATTGGGAGCATAAAAATCCCTATGCTGTAATGCATGCAAATCGTTTCTGATAATATTTTAAGAGATCTATTTTGAGTGCTTAAGAGCAAAAACTTAGTTTTTTCACATCCTGACGGTTCGCAGCTAAGCGAGGTGCGGGTTTCAGAGCACTTCACTGTCTACGAGCACTAAAGATATAAAAAGTTCCGAAGTGAATGGCAAGCGCCAACCAAAAGTTTACACCGCTGAAAAATGCGCTTGCAACTTACACGTCAACCCGCATCTTGCTTAGGTGCTGTTAGCTGTAGGTTTTCTCATTCCAATATTATTCCGTCAACCGAATTTTTATTTAAAATATATGTCTTTTTATTGTCCAATGTACTATAAACAAAATTGTCGCTTATGAAACCTAAAAACTTAAAAGATGTCGTGTCAGATGTAGCTGGGGCATTAGTTGCATTATACATTTTAATTCTCTTAATTTCTTTGTTGTCGTAAATACGAAGACTTGAAATTTTGCCAGTTGAGAAACACGAAATTGGAAAAAAAATTAATATGTGTGCAATGTAAGTCCGCAATGTTCGTGATTTGATAAGGTCTTTATATTCTTGAATATTTACAAATTGATGTAATAAATAATATGCTGTAGTCATTGAAACTAATACCCAATACAAAGTATTGTGCATTGGGTCGCTAATAAAAAAGAAAGAGAAAGTAAAAATATACAACACCCAAAGTCTAATTGAAGTGAACATTACGATGAACAATTTCTTTAAAAGTGAAATGTCTTCATTAATTGTAACAAAGAAACGTCTTTCTTTTCTGTCGTCTTCAAATGATGTTATTGAACCTATCATGAAATTAGCAAAAAATAATGCTTGTGATATGATAAATGGAAACACAAAACTTTTAGGAATGTCGTACACTGATATTAAGTTAAATGCGTCAATATTAAATGTCCCCCAAAAACCAATTAAATACAAAACACCGCACATAAACAGATACGTCAACAACAGTGTCGTTATAGGTATTGATTTGATTATTTCTTTCATATTTTGTCGTGTCGTTTTGTTTGTCGCTAAACTTACAGCTAACGGTTTGCAGCTACAAGAAGTTGGCGATTTCGGAGACGAAAACTGTCTACCATCACTGAACTTGACACGAAGCACAAAGCCTCATTTAACAACTGAACCGCCAATTTCTTGTAGGTGCTGTTAGTGGTAGTTATTTTTCTAAGCCCGAATACTTTTTGTAAATGGCTCGGTAACCGAATAGTCGTCCAATTGGAGCAATAGTATTCATTAATATTTTTTGAACCCCAATTGGAATGTCCGCAAGATATGATTTACTGTCAAGATATTTAAGTGAAACTAACTCTTGAACTAAACCATATTTTCCATTTTTACTTTTTCCTTCAGCAGCAAGTCCCACTAAGTTTTCTATCAAAAAGTCAAAGTCTAATGCTGGTGTTACTGAATGAATATAGATTACCGCATCATTGTCATCATTGTAATGATTGTGAGGTATATTCTTAGGAAATGTTATTTTTTCTCCTGCAGAAATTTTCTTTGTTTGTCCTTCAAAAAAAATAGTTAATTGTCCTGAAATAACTTCGAAGGTTTCGTCTTGAAGAACGTGGAGGTGTTTGGGAACAAGTTGTCCTTTACCTTTAATAACTGCTTTCATAGTAACGCGTTCTCCGTTAGTGTCTTTGGCAGTTTCCAAAAACTCATATGAATCCCCATTTGTAGGGTTAGTAATTGTTTGTCCTTTTGTTGGCATACTTTTTATGTTTAAATTATTGTTTTGCGTTGTCAATATAATTACCACTAACTTGTTTATAAGGATGCAAAATGCATCCTTATAATGTTAAAATTGGAGTATAAGGATGCATTTTGCATCCGAACAAATTTAACTGTTTTCTAAATATCCAAGTCATCAAAAGGGCTTTTTATATTTTGAATGCTTTTAGTGCTTACGTGCGTGTATATCTCTGTTGTTTTGCTATGCTTATGACCTAGAAGCTCTTGTATATAACGCAAATCAGTGCCAGCCTCTAAAACATGCGTTGCATAACTGTGTCTTAGCCAATGTAAAGTTACCGGTTTATTAATAGTGGTTTTTTCCAAGGCACGTTTTAGTACACTTGCTAAACTTCGTTCATCATAAGGCATATTTTTATCTTGGCCCTCAAAAAGCCAGACTTTAGGCAAATACGCTTTGTAATAGCTTCTTAAAAGAAAAAGCATTTTTTGTGATAGTGGTACAATTCTATCCTTTCTGCCTTTTGCCTGCCTTATTATCACCAAATTTCTTTTCGAGTCAATATCTTGCAACTTTAAATTTAATAATTCGCTTCTTCTTAGCCCGCAGCTATATATCAAACTAAGCATAGCTTTGTGTTTAATATTGGACGAAGCCTCAAGTATTTCTTTCACCTCTTGTTTACTTAATACATTAGGTAGTGTCTTTTCTTTTTTCGGTCTATGAATCAGATCAATATTCATTTTTCTAAGCTCAACCGTTTTGAAAAACAGTTTAATCGCATTTACCACCTGGTTTTGGTACGAGGCCGAAAGGTGGTTTTTCATAATGTAATCGTTATTAAAGGCAATTACATCGTCATGTGTAATGGCTGCAATCGGTTTAGTGTAAAAAAATATTAAAAAGGTATTCAGTGCTTCCGTATAAGTTTTAATAGTACTGTCGCAATATCTTTTTGAGCAAAGCCAACGCTTAAATTGGATTGTTTTATCTAAAGTAGCTTCACTTAAACGCGGTGAACCGATATTAAACCTTAACCTATTTTCATCAGTATCTGGCACATGCCAAGCACCAAGCCTTCTACTCCAGCGGCATTGTGTTATTGCCCGCAAATCAGTTATCAAATTTTCTTGGTAATCAAAATACAAAGCAATACGTTTAGCCCCATCATGGATAACAGGCTTAGGAGTTATCACTCCTGTTTGGGTTAGTTGTAAAAAGTTTAATGGCTCATTCATCTCACCAATATCCAAAGGTAAACCACCGTGAGTCACATGTGGTTTAATGCGATACACAGATTATACCCCAACAAAAATAGCAGAAATGGGTAATATTAAAAGCTAAAAAATTTAGCAGTGGGCAGGCCGTAATTTAGGTGTTATACAACTACAAATTAAGAGATAATCAGGGCTATTTTAAGCCATGAAAAGCCCCTTATTTATTAATAAACTTCGGGTGTATCAGGTTCTCTAAATTAAAAATCTCCTCCCATTTTTCCTGAGTTACCAATTGTTTTTCAAGCACCGCAATATCATGCACACTTTTACCCGTAGCCAGGGCTTCTTTGGCAATATCGCTACAGGCCTCATACCCCAACAACGGATTTAGGGCGGTAATAATGCCTATGCTGTTCATCACCATGTTGCGGCATGCTTCCTCGTTGGCCGTAATGCCTGTAATGCATTTGTGCACCAAACCTTCAATGGCATTGCCCATGTAAGTAAACGAGGTAAACAAACTAAAGGCAATTACAGGCTCCATCACATTCAATTGCAATTGCCCTGCCTCAGCAGCCATGGTAATGGTAACATCTGCTCCAATTACATAATAAGCCGTTTGGTTTACCACCTCTGGCATTACTGGGTTTACCTTACCGGGCATTATGGATGAACCGGGCTGCAATTTGGGCAAATTAATTTCATTAAACCCAGCACGAGGGCCACTGCTTAACAAGCGCAAATCGTTGCATATTTTTGATATTTTTATCACACTGCGTTTTAACGTGCCACTTATTTGCACATAAGCCCCCGTATCGCTGGTGGCCTCTATCAAATCTTCGGCAAGGGTAATGGGCAAGCCGCTTAACTCCGCCAAATACTTTACACACAACTCTGGGTAACCCTCAGGTGCATTAATGCGTGTGCCAATAGCCGTTGCACCCATGTTTACTTCACACACCAGCCGTTGCGCCTCCTGCATGCGTTGGATGTCCTCCTGTATGGTGGTGGCAAACCCATGAAACTCATCGCCCAGCGTCATCGGCACGGCATCCTGCAACTGGGTGCGCCCCATTTTTATTACTTGGCTAAACTCCTTGCCCTTGGCGGCAAAAGCATCACGCAGCAACTCTAAAGTATGGATGTAGCGGGTAATTTTATGGTACAAGGCAATACGGAAAGCCGTGGGGTAAGCATCGTTGGTGCTTTGCGAGCAGTTTACATGGTTGTTGGGGTGTAGGTAATCATATTCCCCTTTTTGGCGGCCCAAATACTCCAGGCCAAGGTTTGCAATCACCTCATTGGCATTCATATTACAACTGGTGCCTGCACCACCTTGTATCATATCACTCACAAACTCCTCATCATATTTACCAGTAAGCAAGGCATCACAGCCATAACAAATGGCTTCGGTGGTGCGCTCATCCAATACTTTACAATCTCGGTTGGCCAAGGCGGCCGCTTTTTTTACATAAGCAAAAGCCTTAATCAATTCAGGCTCCCGCGAAATAGATAACCCTGTAATGCTAAAATTTTCTACAGCCCGTAAAGTTTGCACCCCATAATAGTGGGCATTGTTAATCTCACGCTCTCCGAGAAAGTCGTGTTCAAGCCTGGTTGTCATAACGTTTAATTTATTTAGGTAGCGCAATATTACAAAAAGGATGTTCCGCAACTTACTGGTGGGGCATAATTATTTACACATGGCTGCGGGTAAAACCTTTATTTTGTAACCCCATGCGCACACCCGGCATATTGCAAAAGCACATTTACACCAATAATTACGTTACCCTGCTGCAAAGCGGCAACCACTTTTTTAGTCGCCTGTTACAGTTAATACAAGAGGCCAACACCCTGGTGCATGTGCAGTATTATATTGTTGATATGGATAAAACAGGGCAACAACTGTTACAAGCCTTAATACAAGCATCGGCAAGAGGTGTACAGGTTTTTGTATTGGTAGATGCCTATGCCAGCAACCAAATACAGCCGCATAACCTACACTTGTTTACCACACACGGCATCCGCATCAAACGTTTTGCCCCCCTTAAAAACAAAAAGGGCTATGGATTGGGTCGCAGGATGCACCACAAAATTTGTTGGGTTGATGGACATACCGCATTAATTGGAGGCATTAACATTGCCGATAAATACAGTGGCTTTAACGGCAATGAGCCTTGGCTTGATTTTGCAGTGGAAGTACAAGGCCCTGTTTGTGCCGATATTCGTAAAGTGTGCGAAGAGTTATTGCCCAATCGTTGGACGAAAGGATTGCCCCATTTGTCAACACATAACCCTGTTAAAGGCCCGCATCTGTTGCGCATCAGCCAAAATGATTGGCTCAGAAACAAGGCCGAAATATCGCGCAGCTACCGCATGGCCATACGCACATCCACCACCTCACTTACCATTGTGGCCAGTTATTTTTTGCCGGGTAACCGCATGCGCAGATTGATTAAAGCAGCTGCTCAGCGGGGTGTAAACATTACCGTTGTTCTGGGTGGCATTAGCGATGTACCCCTAATGAAACCAGCCATTACTTACCTGTACAATTGGTTGCTGCGCAATGGTGTAACCATTTACGAGTGGCAAAATTCAGTGCTGCATGGCAAGCTGGCCATAGCCGATGAGGAGTGGGTTACCATTGGCTCTTACAACCTAAACGCCCTAAGCGATTACGGCAGTTTGGAGCTAAATGTAGAGGTACAAGATGCCACCTTTGCCCACCAAACCACCCAAACAGTACAAGCATTGATTAAACAAGGCTGCACCCGTATTGATGCTGACCTGTTTACACAGAATACCCGCTGGTGGGTGCAACTGGGCCGTTGGTGCAGTTACCAACTGTTGCGTTTGTCGTTAAGACTGTTGTTTGTATTCATGCAAGGCCGAAAGCCCTCAGGCTTCTAGCTCTTTTTTAAGCTGCTTATCCAAAACAAACGTGCCAAAAGGAATAAACGAGGCCAATACGGCCCAAGCCACCTTTCCAAACTTCCAACTACAGGCAATGGCTGCTTGCAGGCCCAATAACATGTAACCAACAAACAATACCCCATGCGCCCAGCCCACATATTTTACCGCATACGGGAAATCAAATCCATACTTAAGTGGCATAGCAATAAATAGCAATACAATAAAGCTCCAGCCCTCTGTAATGGCCACCAGCCTAAAGCGGTTCAGGGTTTTTTTAGCGTCCTCGTTCATGTTGTTGTGTGTATTAAAATGCAAAAGTAAACAAGCTACGCCACATTGTGGTATAGGCGGATAAAACTTAACCCGCTGCTATGGAGGGTTGATGTTTTGCACATAATTGTGCAAAATGCGCTATTTTGTTTACACCGCTTGGTTTTATCCTAGAATTTGTTGGCTATGTGCTTTGGTATCCACCTTGTCAATTACGGTTTCTATTTTCCCCTTTTCATCAATAATAAAGGTGCTGCGCAATATGCCCATGTATTTGCGGCCATACATCATTTTTTCGCCCCAAGCCCCAAAAGCCTCGGCAATGCTGTGGTCTTCATCAGCAATTAAACTAAAAGGCAACTCCTGTTTAGCAATAAACTTAACATGTGATTTTACGCTATCAGGACTTACTCCCAATACTTCGTAGCCTTTTTTTAGCAACACCTTGTAGTTATCGCGCAAATCGCATGCCTCGGCAGTGCAACCTGGGGTGCTATCTTTGGGATAAAAATACAGCACCAGTTTTTTGCCTTTGTAATCAGCCAGCGAAACCGTTTCGCCTTTCTCGTTAATGCCTTTAAATGCAGGCGCTTTTTTGCCTGCTTCCAATAATGCCATAGGTTTATTTTTTAATAAATGTTTTTTGAAATACGCGGGTGTTACCCATATTATCTTTAACAACAATCTTTACCTGATGTTTTCCGGGGAGCAATTTTTCTGTTTGCAAAAAACACAATACCTCATTTTTGGCATCATACTCAAATAGTTCCCATTGGTTGTCAATATAACCTTGGTAGCTGCTAATGCCGCTTAAGTTATCAGTAATATAAAACACCAGGTTGGTAGAGGTGAAGGTGTTTTTGCGAAAGCTGTTGCTGGTAATGATTGGTTTAACGGTATCGGCCACCACACGAAATGCGCCAAATGAGGTGGGGTTGCATACCAGTTCACCATCAACCCAAACCGATTTTTGGTAACTGTTTTCTCCTTTTACCCAGCACAATTTGCTTTGGTGTTTTTGCGGAAACCCCAAGGGCCTACTTTTTAGTTCATAAGGGCCTTTAAGGGCTGTTTCAGGGCGATGCACCAATATGGTAGGAGAGTAACTGTTGCTTTTTGCCGGTAGGCTGCTAAAACAAAAGGGCAGGGTATCAAATAAACTCTCTGGATTAAAAGTTACCGTAGCGTATTCCGTTTTTACCATAAGGTTTGATGGGGTAATTAAATGCGGGCAATCAGCAGGCACTGGCGCACGGTAAGCACTGTCAACTCCATAACGCATGTAAAAAGTAATGCCCAGGGTGTGGGGTGAGTAAACGCCAACACCTTTGGCTGCGTTTTGGTTGCTGTCAGCGGGGTTAAATTGAAACAGCTCCAGGTGCGTTTCAAGCAAGTGGTTGCTGTCAGCCTTTACCATTCCTTTATTAAGGTGGCTTACGGCAAAAGGGTAAACTGCGCCATGGGGTAAAAATCCCAATTGAATGCGTTTGCCAGTATTGCTGTAAGTAGTGTAATCAATAAAACGGTTAATCATGCGCATGTTGTTAAAGCTGGCTTCCGTCATTTGGTAACGGTAGGCGGCCAATGGCAAATGGTGTCGCCCTAGTTGTTGTGTTGTGCTGATGTCAGCTCCATACAACATGTATTTGCGTGATGTATCGGTAAGGTAATCATACGCTTCAAAGCCGATGCCAAATTGGGTAAAGGGTAGGGTAAGGGTATCGTCATAAGTAAAGCGGGATACGCCCTTGCTGCGGTTTATTTTAAGTGGGTTAATGGCTATGCTTTTGGCCAATACCCATTGGTGGTTTTGTTGAATAAAAAAATGCAGGTGGTGCAATTGAGGTTCCAAGGTATCCAATAACCCAAAGCCATACAGCAAAGGGTTTACGGGATGTTCTGTTTTGGTGTTTCTTATTTCAAAATGTACATGAGGCCCGGTGCTTCGGCCACTGTTTCCGCTCCACCCAAGGGTATCGCCTTTTTTAACCCACATAATAGGAGTGCTAAACACTTGGTCAAACTCAAATTGTTGTTGCTGGTATTGGTGTTTATAAATCCAATCGGCAATAGGGCCATAATAAGCCTGCAAATGGCCGTATACGGTGGTGTATCCGTTGGGATGATCTAGGTAAATGGCCTTGCCATACCCAATGCTTTGTATTTTAATGCGACTCACATAACCATCAGCGCAAGCCAATACGGGTAAGCCTTCTTTTTCTTGTGTTTTTAAATCTAATCCACTGTGAAAATGGTTATCACGCAAGGCATTAAACAGGGAAATGTATTGTTGCACACTATCCAATGGATACCGAAAATACCCCGTTGGTTTTACCTGCGCCCTTAACCCAGTTGAGGCACAACACAACAACAGCAAACACCACCAGCGATTCATGCTTATTTTACCTCGCAGGTTAGCATCTGTTTATCACCAATAAAACCTTCCAGTTTATCACCTATGTTTATTTTACTTACACCGGCAGGTGTTCCAGTATAAATTAAATCGCCCACTTTAAGTGTAAAGTATTGCGACACAAAACTCACAATTTGCTCAAAATTAAAAATCATTTGTGCGGTATGGCCTTGTTGCGCCACTTGTCCGTTTTTGGTTAAACTAAAATGGATGTTTTGCAAGTCAACCCCCTCAATGGGCATAAAACTGCCAATAGGAGCAGAGCCGTCAAATGCTTTGGCCAACTCCCAAGGTAAGCCTTTTTCCTTAAGGCGTGTTTGTACATCGCGCGCGGTAAAATCAATACCCAGGCCTATTTCTGTAAAGTAGTTGCGGGCAAACTTCTCCTGAATTTTTTTGCCCATCTTGCTTATTTTTATCACCAACTCCACCTCATGGTGAATATCTGAACTGAAATCAGGGTGATAAAAAGGGTCGCCATCCTTAAGTAAGGCGGTATCGGGCTTACTAAAAATAACAGGGTTTTCAGGCACTGCATTTCCCAGTTCTTTGGCATGCTCGCTGTAATTTCTTCCTACACAAAATATTTTCATGTTGCTAAAATATAATATACAATACTATTTGTGGTAGATTGTTTTTGGTGGCACAATGATAAGAATTAGTGCGCACAAAATAGGGATGAGTAATGCACCAATAATCAGGTTGTGGTGTGCAAATGATGCAGCCGTGTTTTTGTGTTTGATAACAGTAATAACAGAATGCCTCAAAAAGATAAAACTGGTTTCAATGGATGCCACAGTTTAAAGCAATACCTGTTGCATGAAGAATTAGATTAAAGCAAGATTAAGAGTTATTCAAATATTTTATTAAGCTGGCACTAGCAGATTGCAGTTTGTATAAATTTATTGGTTACCGATATAATACATCAGATTTGTGCTGCTTATAAACCTGCTTTTGTGTCTGAAATTAAACAGATAATAAGTAAATTGCCTGTTACTTGAGTAAATAAAATGAATATGAGAAACACTAAATTTTACAACACAAGCACTTTACTGAGGGGTGTTTTATTGGGGTTATTTTTTCTTAGTCTGGGGTCATTAAATACGATAAAGGCCCAGCCCTTGTCTGGTATTTACACCATACCCGGAAGTTATGCCAGCATACAGGCTGCGGTAACAGATTTAAATACCAATGGGGTAGGTACAGGAGGGGCAACCTTTAATGTTACCGCTGGTTATAGTGAAACGTTAACGGCAGCGATTGCCTTAACTGCCACAGGTACTGCTGCAAACCCAATTGTATTTCAGAAATCGGGAGTGGGACCCAACCCAGTAATTACTGCTTATGCTGGTACGTTATTGGCCTCTTCAACCACAACCATTGATGTGATGTGGAGTTTTGCCGGATCTGATTATGTAACCATAGATGGGATTGATTTGTTGGACCCTGCTTCCAATACTACTCCAACTACCCAAATGGAGGTGGGTTATGGTTTTTACAAAGCCAGCGCTACCAATGGCGCCAATAACAACACCATACAAAACTGTGTAATTACGTTAAACAGAAACAATATTACTGCAGTTGCATCGGGGCCTAGAGCAAATGCAACAGGTTCGGTAGGTATTGAGGTGGTAAATTGTTTACCAGCAACAGTTGGAACAGCAGTAACAGTTACGGCTGTTTCAGGAGCAAGCTCAAACAATAAATTTTATGCCAACACCATTCAAAATGTAAGTTTTGGGATATTGCTAAGTGGTTTTGCTGCCGCCAGTCCATACACATTGGCCGATTTAAATAACGACATTGGAGGCATATCACCAGCTACTGGAAATAATATCATCAATTTTGGAGGAGGTGCAGGTGGTACTGCGCAATGTGGTGCTATTTTAATCAATAACCAATGGAGTTTTAATATCTCATACAACACCGTAAACAATAACACGGGTTCAGGAGTTAATCACGCTGGATCAAACAGGGGTATTTGGTTGTTTGCTTCATCTGTCGGTGCAAGCTGTAATATTAACTTTAATAAAGTTACCATCAATGGTGGCTCGTCAACTACAGCCATTGATTGGTGCTTGGATTTAGAGATGGCACAATCGGGAGCTAATGGAAATGTAATTAATATCAACAACAACCAATTTTTAAACTGCAATAAAACAGTAGCCTCAACTGCTGCTTTTACGGCAATTTGGATAAACACTGCAGCATCAACAGTAAACTGCAACAACAATTATATTTATGGGTTTACGTACACAGGCACTGGAACTACCCAATGTATCTTAAGCCAGTTAGCGGGAATAGGTACTCTAAACATTAACAACAATACTATTGATTCTACAACATTGGGTGGTGCGGCAGCTACTGGCACACACTACAATATCGGTATTACGGCTGCGCCCACTTTGGCAATCAATGTAAACGCCAACAATGTAACCAGAACGTATTTAAATACTACAGGAACGGGAACTAAAGTATTGTATCCTATTTATTGTTCAGCAGCTACACCTACCATTAATTTAAACGACAATTTAGTAGATAGTTTAACCCGCAACGGAACCACAGGAGGAACCACTATTGGTATTTATCACGCGGGAGGAACAAATGGAACTACAACTGTTAATGTAAGGCGAAACACCATTAGAAATATGAGCATTACAGGAACAGGAACAACCTCTACCATGTACGGTATTCAAGTAAGTACAGGTACCATTATTTGTGACAGCAATATTATTACCAATTTAGCTTGTTTAAAAACCACCGGAACCAGTGCATTATATGGTATTTATGATATTTCGTCACCGACTGTAGAAACGTTTTCTAATAACAGGATTTTTAATTTAACGCATGCCGGAACAGGTATTGTGTATGGTATTTATGCATTTACAACCACAGGTACCAGGTTGGTTACCAATAATACCATTTCTTCTTTAACTGGTAATGGCGGAAATGTAATTGGTTTATTGATGACATCCAGCTCGCCAACAATTACAAGGAACAGGATTTATAGTTTGCGAAGCAATGGTACCACAACAGGAACAGTGTTCGGAATTTCGCTTACTTCGGTTGGAACAGCAGGCTTTGCAAATATTGCCAATAATTTAATTGACAGTTTGGTGGCTCCAAACTATTCTGGTACAACAGATGCCATCAGGGGCATTAGTTCAACAATTGCTATCGCCACCAGCAATTTAAGAATTTATTATAATACCATCAGGTTAAACGCATCATCAGTTGGAGCCAACTTCTTTTCATCGGCCGTATTTTTTACTGGAAACGCCACAGCCACCACAGCCGCGCTTGATTTAAGAAATAACATTTTAATTAATAATTCCATTCCCAATGGAACGGGTAATGCAGTGGCCTTAAGAAGCTCAGCTACAACAATTGCTAACTATGCAAGCACTTCTAACAATAATTTGTTTTATGCAGGTACACCAAGTGCAGCCAATTTAATTTACCACAATGGAACCAATGGCGACTCAACCATTACATTGTTTAAAGCCAGATTAGCTACTTTTGAGCAAACATCTTTTACTGAGAACCCAACATTTATTAGTTTAGTTGGTGCTTCTCCTGATTATTTGCATTTGGATTTATCAACGCCTACACGTTGCGAAAGTGGTGGGGCTAATATTGCAGGTTTTACAACAGATGCTGACAATGTGATTCGCCAAGGAAATCCTGGTTACACAGGAGCAGGTTCTGCCCCTGATATTGGAGCTGATGAAGGAGACTTCACAGGTATTTTGATGGTGTTAGATTCAATCAATGTAGATCAAAACACAGCTGCTGTTCCTGTAAACTCAACAAACCAACACATTGTAGCGGTAAGGGTTTATACTTCAAACAGTTTTAATCCATTAAGCCTTACTTCGATTAAGTTAAATACTTTGGGTACCACCAATACCAACGATATACAAAATGCTAGGGTATACTTTACAGGCACCAGCCCGGTGTTTGCAGCCACCAACCAATTTGGTACTACGGTAGCTGCCCCCAATGGAACTTTTTATGTTTCAGGCTCGAGGGTGTTGGCTAGTGGGGTAAGTTACTTTTGGGTTACTTATGATGTTAAAAATACCGCAACACCCAATAACTTTATAGATGTGAGTGTAGATAGTTTGGTAATAGGAGGCAATAATAATGCACCAATAAATGGTGACCCTGCTGGCTCTAGAAAAATATTGGGCCCTTTGGTGGGCAATTACAATGTGGGAGCAGGCCAGGATTATTTTACCATCACTGCTGCCATTAACGATTTAAGATCTTTAGGCGTTTCTGGTCCGGTTGTGTTTCGGTTAAAGGATCCTCTATACAATACCGCATCTGGTGAGGTGTTTCCAATTGTATTTAACAACTATGCAGGCTCTTCTAGTATCAACACCGTAACCATAAGGCCTGATGTTGGCATAATAAGCCGCATAGAAAGTGCAAGTAACATCGCCACGTTTGATTTGAACGGCATTTCTAATTTAACCATTGACGGCCGTCCGGGTGGAACAGGAACATTTGTTTCAGGTACCAACTTAATCATAGCCAATAGCAATGCCAATGGCCCAGCTATTCGTTTTATCAATGAGGCATCAACCAATAGAATTTTGTATACCGATTTACAATCAAACAATTTAACGGTAACCGCAACGGCAGGTGCCGGTGTGGTTAACTTTGGAACAACAACCGGGCTAAATGGAAATGATAATAATATTATCCGTTGGTGCGATATTCACGAATTCACAGGTGGCAATCCAACTATTGCCATATCATCTATTGGAACAGGAACAACTGACCAAACCAATAATGATGGTAACATTATTGACAGTTGCAATATTTACAATTTTTATAATGCTGCTATTGCTTCTGCCGCAATTTATGTTGGTGCAAATAATGGCTCTTGGCAAATTAATGCCAATCGTTTTTATCAAACTGCCAATCGCGTTCAAACAGGAGCAGGTATTACCAATAGGGTATTATGGATTACGCCAAATACAGCAAACTTAACTTCGGCAAGTGGTTTCGTAATTAACCATAATTTTATTGGAGGTAACGCTGCAAATGGAACCGGTAATTATGTAATTACTGGTAACACAACCCACGTATTTATGGCCATGGATATTTCAGTTGGCTTAGGTACACCAACATCAATTCAAAACAATACTATTACCAATATCATTGATAGTACAGCAAACACAGGTTCCCTTGCATTTGGTGGCATCAACATTGCAAATGGGAATGTAAATTGCGGAACTATTCAAGGCAATTTGATTGGTTCAAGAACCACCAATGGAGCAATTACGTTTGTTTCAACATCAACCACTACTGGAGGTGTTATTTGTTTAAGAACCGGTGGTGGAACAAACAATACCATCAACTTTGCTAACAATATAGTGAGTGGGATTGATTTATACGGAACCACAGCTACTTCTACCCCTGAATTTTTTGGGATGAACTTTGCCTCTGGCACCAATGTGAATGCAACCAATAATATGATTGGGGATACCAATCTTGTCAATAGCATTAATGTGGTAACAGCGGGTGCAACTTCGGTTTCTACTCAAAGGGTTAGTGGTATTTTTGCTAACTCAAGTGCTGCCGCAGTTCATAACATCACAAACAATACCATAGCTAATATTACCAATAATTATTCAGCAACAGGAACCCACTCTTCTTCAACCCGAGGAATTGTATTAATCCCAACTGCCGCTGGAACTTATACGATTACCAATAACCTCATTAGAAATCTTTCAACAACAACGCGAACCACTGCAGGGGGAGCTAACTCTGCAATGGTTGGTATTGCAGTATCGCAAACATCTGGTACTGTAGTGCTCTCAGGAAATACCATTCATACGTTAACACTAAGGGGAACTTCTACCACTGCTGCTGTTCAAAATGCTGGTATTTTCTTTTCTACTCCGGCAACTGGTATCAATAGGGTAGAGCGTAATAATGTGCATAGTTTATCTATTACAGCACTAAACCCAACTGCATTTATAACAGGGTTTGATATTGCTGCGGGAAATGGAATTATCCAAAATAACATGATTCGTTTGGGACTGGATTCGGCTGGAAATAATATCATCACACCATGCGTATTTAGAGGGATCACTAAAAATAGCGGGTCAATTAATATATACTTTAACAGTGTGTTTATTGGAGGTTCAGGTGTTGATACCAATTCCATCAATTCATTTGCTTTCCAAAGAACTGGAACTGGTGTTGATGATGTGAGAAACAACATCTTCGTAAATGCCAGGTCAAATGCATCAACTGGTGGTAAACATTACCAAGCCTTTTTAATCAATACCACTACAATAACCCTCAATAACAATATTTATTTTGGAGGTGGAACGGGATCTGTTTTCGGCACATTAAACAATGGTACTTCAGATGTGCTGTCTTATGCTTCAGGCTGGGTTCCATCTGATGTAAGCAGTGGAGCTGCTAATCCACAGTTTATCAATGCAACGGGTTCTGCGCAAACAGGTGACTTGCACATCAGCGCATCTTTAGCAACTCCTGTTGAGGCTGTTGGTGCTCTTGTTGCTACCATTACAGATGATATTGACGGTCAGTTAAGAAGTGGTCTTTCACCTACGGATATTGGTGCAGATGCAGGTAACTTTATTCCATTGGATATTTTTGCACCTGTAATCAGTACTCCTGTTTTAAGTAACACCTCTTCTACTGCCGACAGGTTAATTACAGTGAGCATTACTGATGGTACAGGTGTACCTAATACCTTTGGGGTTGAACCAAAATTGTACTATAAAAAATCGTTTGCTGGTTTTTACAACCCTGCCTCAGGCACAAGAGTAAGTGGAACACCCCAAAATGGCCAATGGAGCTTTACCATTGCTCAGTCAGCACTAGGTGGTTTAACGGTAGGCGATTCAGTTTATTTTTACTTGGTAGCACAAGATTCAGTGTCTTCCAACAATTTATCATCATTGCCTGCTGGTGCTGTTGGCTCAAGTGTAAACAACATCACTTCACCTCCACCTTCGCTGTTTTCATATAGAATTGTAGCAGGGTTAGGTGGGAATATAAACGTGGGCGTTGGACAAACCTATCCTACACTAACTGGTGCAGGTGGTTTATTTGAAGCCATTAATAATGGCTCGTTAACTGGAAATGTAACGGCTACTATTACTAGTGATTTGTTAGAAGACGGAACCAACGGCTTGAACCAAATTAATGAAACAGGAGTGGGTAATTACACCGTATCTATTGTACCTGATGGAACAACTGAAAGATTAATTGTAGGAAGCACTTCTGCTGGATTAATTAGGCTTAATGGGGCTGACAGGGTTAAAATTGATGGCCGTTTTGCTGGAAGTGGCAGGTATTTAAGAATTAGAAACAGGGCTTTAGCCGGCCATGCCATTACCTTATTAAATGATGCTAAATTGGATACTGTTACATTCTGCCATGTTGAGAGTGTAAATAATACCGTAGGCACAATTACTTTTTCTACATCAAATGTACCTGGCGGATTTGGTAACGATTCAAATGCCATTACCAATTGCATTATCAGAGATACATTGGGCTCAACGCTTACTAGCACTATTCCAAATACAGCAATCAGTTCGTCTGGAACTGCCGGTTTAACTAATGATAACAATGCTATATTGAATAATGAAATTTATAATTTTGGTTTTAATGCCATGAATTTGAACGCTGCTGGAATGGGTAATAACTGGGTGATTAATAACAATGCCATCTATCAGTTAAGAACAGTTGCCAATGTATTAAACATTATTTTTGTTCAGGGAGGTGTAGGACATACCATTAACGGCAATAGCATTGGCGGTTCTGCAACAGATAGAAGCGGAACGGCCTTAAGCACAAGTACTACGAGCACTGCTGACGGATTATCAGCCATAAGATTGGTGTTAGGAACAGGAGCTGCCACCAATGTAAATGGCAACACCATTTCTAACATGGGTGTTACCACAATTACAGGAGGTGTGTCAAACATCATTTGGGTAACCGCTGGTTCTGTCAATATTGAAAACAACGTATTGGGTGGTGGAGCGATGCCTTATGATACCATCAGAAATGGCTATGATAATGGTATTATTAACATTGCATCATCAACAGGAACTGTTTTGGTAAATAATAATGTTATCGGCAATATTACTTACTATAAAGCTGGGGGCGACCGAACATCAGGAATAACAGTGTCGGCAGGTACGCATGTTATCAGCAACAACACCATCAGAAATATTAAGCATAATGGAACAGGAACAGGTTATACATTTCTGGGTATGGGTATCTTTCTAAGTGGTGGCACGGGCCATGTTGTTACTAGAAATACCGTTTCAAACATTAGCAATACCAATACAGGCACAACCGCCTTTACAGCAGTAGGTATCAATAACCTAACTGCTAGTGCCACTATTTCGCGTAACAGGGTGTTTAATGTATATGCATTGGGTACCGGAACAGGAACAAACTCTCCAATAGTTTCAGGCATTTACAATACGGGTGCTGATGCCAATATTCAAAACAATCAGGTTTCAATGGGTGATAGTACCATTTTAGAAACTAGGGTTTATGGAATACATGATGCTGGCACTGGTAATATCAACATCACCAATAATTCCATTTTCATCAATGGTGTAATGAGTGGTGGTGCTAACAATTCTTTCGGTATTTACAGGGTATCCACCTCTGTTATTAATGCCATGAATAATATTGTTTACAATAAACGGATTACCAATGGTACGGGATTCTCTTACGGCATGGGATCAGTTAACACAGTAACTAGTACTAACCTAAACTATAATTTAATGATTGTAGCGGATACCTCAAAACTGGTACAATTGGGTGGAGCTCCTCAAGGTTGGAGTGCATTAAACTCTTTATACACCACAATTTACAATACCAATTGGGCTACAACTACAGCAACGGTGCAAGTACAAAGTTTGTTCGTTGATACCTTGGTTGGCAATTTGGGTATTGTTACCACATCACCTGCTGCTTGGTATGCGCATGGAAAAGGAGAGCGTGTAATCGGATTATCTGGCGATTATAACAATGCCAGTGGAGTTCGTTCCGTAGCCATTAACACGGGGGCTATAGATATTGGTTCAGTAGAGTTTATCCCTACATCAGTGCCTCCAATTGCTTTTGCAGATAAAGTGCCTGCTGCAAATGACAGTACCCAATTCTTTTTTGGAAGCAGGATGATAGCCAAAGCAGTTTGGGGTAACACGGGCAGTTTGCCATCGGCAGTAAATGTTCGTTACTATTCAGGAGTTAATCCTTCAAACACGGGTGTAGGAACCACCTTTATGAATGCTTATTGGGATATGCAGGCTACAGGTGGTAGTGGTTATTCATATAGCCTTACTTTAATGCAGGATTCTGCAGTGCTCGGAACAACTGCCGTGGTGCCGAATTTGGCTATCGTTCAATATACGGGTACAGCTAACAATTGGAATGTGTTTAACCCAACTGTTGTAAATAATGTAACAGGATTTATGAGTTCAGCTAACAACAGTTCATTTGGTATATTTACAGGAACCAATTCAGTAACCAATCCATTACCGGTTAAACTGTTGAATTTACAAGCAAGCGCCTCAGGTAATGATGTATTGGTAACTTGGAGCACAGCCAGCGAAATCAACAATAAAGGTTTTGAAGTGGAAAGCTCAACGGATGAAGTAAACTTTAACTATGTTGGCTTTGTAAAAGGTGCCAACAATAGCCAATCGGTTAGAAACTACAGCTTAACAGATGTTAATGCCATGAATACCAATGTGGGCAATGTAATTTACTACCGCTTAAAACAACTGGATAATAATGGTAGGTTTACTTACTCAAATGTAGTGGCAGTGAATAAGGAAGGTGAAGGGAAGGATGTTGTTGCGGTTTTCCCAAATCCGTTTAATGAGGCTTACCAATTGGCATTCACTACCAACGCAGCTACCAAGGCATTGGTTGAAACGGTTGATATGCAAGGCAAGGTATTGTTGAGCAAAACAGTGGAAGTAAATAACGGTATAAACAATGTTTCTATACCTGAATCTGCTGAGTTGCAAGCAGGCATTTACTTTGTAAGGGTAACCTTAAACAACCAAGTGGTGGTGAAAAAATTGGTGAAGAACTAATAATAAATCTCATAAACAAAAAGCTCCGTTGGTGTTAACCAACGGAGCTTTTTTTATGGGTAATAGGCGAATTATTGTAACTACCAAAAAAACGAAATGCCTAAATCTAACGAATGATATTTGGCGCCATTTGCAGCTGCACCGGATGGCCTGTTTGCAAGTTTGTAGGTCTCAATATTTGGGGTAACCGTAATGCCAAACCAATTCAATAGTTTATAACTTACATTAAATTGCAATTTGGTATTCTTTCCGTATTTATCGTTATCGCTGTTGTTGTAGAAAAAGCTGTAATGATAACGTGTATTTATGATAAGCTTATCGTTTACATGAGTAAGCACCGAAAAGCTGGCTCCGGGAAAAGTGATTCCTGCACTTCTGAACCCGGCCGTTTCAAATCCGCCAATCATGCCAAGCCCTATGCGTGTTTCAGAGCCCAATATTTTAATGGGTTTGCCTGAGTTTACATAAAAGCCAAAATCTATATCAGCAAGGGCACCATGCACATTGTCAGGCGAATTAACCGTTCCGCCCCAGTCAATATTGGGTACCAGTGAAAAATCACCGGTAACCCAACCCATGTCTGCTGTTACCCAATCAAATTTAAGCATGGGGTTTTTAGCCGTAAATGTATAGTTGCTATTGGTTGCCAAATCAGCTTTTCCCTTTGAGAATTGATACAGTGCTATATGAAACTGATCGTCTTGGGCAAATGAAATAACGCTACAAAAGCAAAAGGAGGTTACAATGATTAAGTTTAGTGCAGATTTTAACATGACGTCTACTTTTTAAGGGTTACAAAAACAATTTCTTCTTCTTTGGCTTTTTTGGTAAGTTTTTTCCCTTGGAAAACCACTTCGTCATTGTTTTCAAACAGTATGGGGTTGCCAAACCAAAGTACCCATTCCTCATTGTTAAATGATTGAAAAGTAGTTAGCTCTTTGGTAGTGATGTTATATTTGCAAATGCCTAATCCGCTCATTAACCCTAATTTGTGTTTGGCTTCCATCGCGCCATTTTCATTCAACATTTTATTGTATTCAGCATAATCTAAAAACGACCAATAAAAAGAGTTTCCATCTTTTGTAAAGTGTAGGTTAAAGCGCGAATATTCTTCTTCTGGTTTTGCCAAGTAAGTATTTAAGTTCCCATTGGCATCAAAAACCATTGTTACGATTGCTGAGCGGTCTTGTTCAAATTTACTATTTACCGATTTTACAGTTTGTCCAGATAAAAATAGGTTGCCGTTTTTTGCATGGATTTGTACATCGTTAAAATAGAGCCAAGGCTCAACTTTACCTTTAACTCCGTTAACCACTTGTATTTTACCAGTTAAATCAGTCTTGGTAAGTGCTTTTACATAATCCACTTTACCATGGCTAATTTTAGCTATTTGTAAGGCAGGAAATTCTTTTATAGTAAAAGCATCAAATGTGGTGAAAGTGCTTTTTTCGTTAGAGCTATTACCCACGATGTATATGGCCCCATCTATTTCTTTTACATATTCTATAGCCCAGTTTCCATAAACGGCTTCCATGTTTATCTTTTCTTTTACTTCAAATGATTCCCCATCAACCCTAATGTATTCGAAGCTTAGTGGGTTGGTAGTTGGTTGTTTTGATTTTTTATAGAAAAAAGGTTTCATAATGATGATGTAATCAAATACACCAGGTGCTTTTTCTATTTCTTTTACCGTTGGTAAACACTGGTAATCATAACTGAAAGTAACCTCTTTTTCAACAGTGGCATTTTCATTGTATTTTCTAAACACATAATGGGCTTTGTTCGGGTCTGGATTAACGCCCACTGTTGAAAATAAAATGTTTCCTCCGTTTGGTACCGGATTATTGTACAGTGGATACCAATTTTGGCCTTTGGCTTCTTTGGCATCATCAGAAGATAGATTTTCTACAACAGGAATTTCTCCACAAAAAGTACCTTGTGTTTTGGTGTCATTTGCCAACGGCTGGCAACCAATGCTTGATACATTCACTTTAAACCCTGTAACTCCTGATGTGCCTGTAACCACATTGGTAAACATAAACGCGTTGTTGATGTTGCGAGGCAGATTTGCCCCACCTTGTAGAAACGATTTTCCAATATTGGCAGGCGTTGGCATAAACGTTTTACCAAAAACAAATTCATTATGTAATAATGCTTCTTCTGATGATTCGTATTTTTTTGAATCAGTTCTCACATATTCGTAAGTGTTAGAAAAAATCAGTTTGTCAATATTCCATTTCAGTCCTTTGTAAGTTCTTGTTCCTGTCCAGCCATTTTTTGATACATCGCAAATGGATTGGGCAAATTTGATATAGATTTCTTGTGTATTGCTATCTCGTCCGGCTTCAATCATTTTCCAGTTTTTGTGCTTGTTTTGCGAGGCCAATTCAAAACTTTTAGTGGTTACTTCCACTTGTGCGTGCAAAAATAAACTCGCTATAATTGCTGCATTTGTTAGGATTAATTTTTTCATTGTTGAAATTAGTTTGTGTGATTCAAAATTGAATGAATGCAAGTGCGCTATCAATACAGCAGATGCAGTATTTTAGGTAAGATTCAAAAAAAAAGCCGCTACTTAAAGTAGCGGCTTAACACGAAACTAACACGATATTACTACTATGATGTAATACTAGCAGTAATATCGATTGGTTTATTGTTTGATGAATTTTTGGGTAGAGGTACCTTGTGTTGTTTCTACAGTAATGAAGTAAACGCCATTTTTCAATGATTCAATGTTTACATTGTATTGAGATTGTTGAATATTTTCTTGAAATACCACACTTCCCAAAATAGTGTTGATGCTTATTTTAGCAGGAATGTTACTTTCTAAAGTTAAGTTAAGTGACGATGTAGTAGGATTTGGGTAAATGTTGTAGTTGATGATGTTGTGATATTCATACAGCGCTGAAGCAGAGCCTGCGTTTTTATATCTTAACACCACATAGTTACAACTACCGGTGCACTTATTACCAGCCACAATTATTTTACCATCAGATTGAATGACCATACTCTCAGCCCTATCCCCCTCTACTGGAGCTACTGAGGTAGTCGTAAATCCATTCGTGCCAAATGTATTGTCTAATTCGCCATTACTGGTTAAACGTGCAACAAAAAAATCAGTATTTGAACTGTTGGCATAGGTTGAACCCGAAATGATAATTTTACCATTGCCCAGTGCGGTGATGGCTTTGGCGTAATCATTATTGGCTCCAATGTTTATGCTTGCTTTACCAGCAGTTCCAAAGCTGGCATCCATAGTTCCAGTGCTTTCAAGGCGCAATAATTTTAACTCAGAGGTGGTCCCTGAACCATAACTTACCAAAATTTTTCCATCAGTTTGTAGGGCAATAAGACAAATGTTGCCACCAAAAACAGTTTCATTGATTACTAATTTACCAGTAGTATTAAAAGCTATATCAAAACTGCCATCGGTATTCAGTTTTCCAATAGCTGGTTGGTTACTTGAAGAACCGCTAATAATAAATTTACCATCGGCAAGTATTTTTATATCGCTTAACGTATTTATTGATACAGGGGCAAAAGAAATGCCAACCAATTTACCATCAATATCAAATGTATTGTCTAAACTACCATCGGCATTGTATCTGGCTACTACATTGGCATTAAACAAATCTGTTCCTCCTGAACCAATAATAACCATTTTTCCGTCTGCTTGAATAGCCACTTTGCTGGCTGCATCGTTAGAAGTACCACTGATGTTTGTTGTTACTTTTCCACCTGTTCCAAAAGCATTATCTAAGCTGCCATCTGCATTTAGTCGTATCATCGCAATATCATTATTATTGGTCAGAATGGCCGAACCAACCACTAAAATTTTACCATCAGTTTGTATGGCAAGGTCAAATGCCTCATCGGTTTTGCCACTAAAATCAATAATTGCAATTCCATCCGCATCAAAAGTGTTGTCAAGTTGTCCATCTGCATTAAACCTGGCAACGCAAAAATCAGTTCCATTGGCATCACTCTTTGATCCACAAGTTACAATTTTTCCATCAGCCTGTATTTTTACCCCCTTTGCAGAGTAGTTTCCCTCGGCCAATGCAGTTCCATTGGTTCCAAAGGTTTGATCTAAAGAGCCGTCCTGACCAAAGCCAAGCAGCGGGAGTAATGCTCCAAAAATTAGTAATGATTTTTTCATAATGTTTACATTTAATTTGTGAGCCACAAACATCTATCTGGATTAAAACTTGCGAAATACAGCAGATGCTGTATTTTTATGCCCGCCAATGAAACTTGTTTTCACCTATATACTACTTTTTCTACACGTTGCTTGCTTTGCACAATTGCAACGTAACTATACCTCTTACACGGTAGATAACGGACTTGCGCAAAATTCCGTGTGGGATGCTTTTCAGGATTATAAAGGTTTTATGTGGTTTGGCACAGCCGATGGGGTGAATAGGTTTGATGGATATAAAATGTACCATTATAAATGGAACAGCAAAGATAGCAGCAGCATAATAGGCAACACCAGCTTTAGGTTTTATGAAGACAGTGAGCATAATTTATGGATTAGCCATAATAAAGGTGTTAGCATCTACAATAGAACCAAAGACTGCTTTAATAATATATTTTTTGAAGCGGCAATTGTAAATGGTAATGGGGAGTCTTATGCAACCGTTTTGGGTGAAGATAAGAAAGGCCGAGTTTGGTTTATATCTGGTAGCAAAGAATTAATTGCCATTTCAAAAGACAACCTAAAAGAAAAAAAGAGAATAGCTGTATCAACCAGTAAATATCCATTATCTTCTATTCGTGCATCCATTACCACAGATAAATATATTATTTGTTATCTGAACGACAGTAACATTACCTGGTTTAAATTAAATACAGAAACCGACAAGGTAGATATTGTTTATGGACCACCTACCCATTCAGGTTATTTTTTAAAGTACAACGATACAACCATCTGCTCCTTCAACAAAAACAATATTTACCTCTATCACATCAACCAAAACAGATTTGAAACAAAACCAACAAAATCTAATAGCATAACCAATAATCTTAATTTTATCATGACTACTTGTTTGGCTTGGTGGCAAGGTAAAATTTATATAGGGAATAATATGGGATTATTTGTATACAACCCTAAAACAAATGAACTTGAGGAGCGGATTACCAGTTTTGCCAAAGGACAAAAAATAGGTTTTTTTTATGTGCAGTTTTTGCGGGTTGATAGGTCAGGTAATTTATGGATTTGTACCAATGGTGATGGTGTAAAATGTTTATCCCCATATGGGAATAAATTCAAGCATTACAATAGTTTGGAATCAAAAACTAAGCTGGTAAAAAGCATTGCATCCGACTCCGCCAATACTATTTATACGGGCCTGTATGCCGAAGGAATAATCTCTTATAAAAGCAATGCAATTAGTGAACAACATAAATTTGGTAAATTAAACGAAGAAATAACACACGTATTGGCAACGGCATGTTGGAAGAACCGACTGTTTGTGATTAACGACCGTTATTTAAAGGAACTCAACCCTATTACAAAAGCAGAGATTAACAGAACGGATGTATTTCATTACAAAAATAATGGGTATTGCGCTTATCCTTATTTTCATCAATACAAAAACAAATTGTATTTAAGCAGCGATTTGGCTTTTTATGAAGTGAAGGAAAATGGTAAAGGAATGCAAATTTTTAAGTTTAAAAACTTTGATACTGTAATCACCACTTTTACTATTTTAAATGATACAACTTGGTGGGTGGGAACAACTAAGTTTATAACAGTGTTTAATCCCATAAGCAAGAAGTGGAAGCAGCCATCAATGAACTTGTTTGTTAAATCAATTTGCTTAACCCAAGATAAAAAATACCTGTGGGTAGGAGGTTCTGTTGGTTTGTATTTAATGCACATAAATGGCAAAGTCTTGCGGAAATTTGAACTATCGGAGGGATTACCTGACGATTTTATTTATGGCATATTAGAAGATAAAAATGGTCGCATTTGGATGAGTCATAATAAAGGCATATCGGTATATGATAACCAAACAAAAAAATTCACAAATTATACGGTTAGGGATGGGCTGCAGAGCAATGAATTCAATACTGGTGCTTATTACAAGGATGAAAAGGGCTTACTGTACTTTGGGGGTGTAAACGGAATTAATGTAATAGACCCGAATAATATTGTTGAAAATAAAAATGCCCCGCAAGTTGCCATTAATGAAATACTATTGGGTGATATGCCTTATAAAAGTGATACTGCTTATAACGAAATTCAATCACTCACACTATCTTATTTAGAAAACACGCTATCGTTCGATTTTTCGGCATTGGAATTCAGCCAACCCGAAAACAATATTTATCAATACCGACTAACCGGTTATGATAACAATTGGATACAAAGTGGCACCAGGCATTTTGCACGTTACGCCAATTTGCCACCGGGCAATTATGTGTTTGAAGTGATGGCAGCCAATGCTGATGGTTATTGGAATAAACAACCACGAAACATTTCCATTACGATTATTCCGCCTTTTTGGCAACGCACTTGGTTTTATTGGTTAATGGGATTGCTAGGTTTCGCCTTGCTAGGCGGGGTGTTTTATATTTACACCAAGTGGCAACAACGAAAATTGGCACGTGAGTTAGAAGTACAACAAAAGCTGGAACAAGAGCGTTTGCGTATTTCTCGCGATTTGCATGATAATGTGGGTGCGCAATTGAGTTATTTAATTACCAATGTAGAATGGATGTTGCAGCACCCAGATAGACTGACTGAGCAAGACGAGCAACTACGTTTACAAGCCATGAGCGAGGCAGGTAGAAACGCCATTTTAACACTCAGGCAAACCATTTGGGCCATCAGCCAGAAGAGTTTAAACGTGGATGATTTTGCTGATCGTTTTAAACAGTTTGTGCTGAAAATGTTGGAATTTGATAAAAGCGTTCAGGTACATTTTAGTGAAAACATTGTGCCGAACAGCACCTTGTCTCCCGCAGTTGCGCTTAACCTATTCAGGATTTGCCAAGAAGCATTTAACAATTGCTTAAAGCATGCCCAATGTAAAAATATTTACATCCAGTTTGAATCTACAACAGAAACGCTTTTCTGCTACAAGATAGTGGATGATGGCATTGGTTTTAACTGGGAACTTGCCAAACAAAAAGGTCATTATGGTCTGGTAAATATGGAAGCAAGAGCCAAAGAAACACAAGCCGAACTCACTGTTGCTTCTGAAATTGGAAGTGGCACAACACTTACAATAATCTTAAAATAGCGCATTTGCAGTATTGATAACAACTCAACTTAACAGCATTTTTGATGGAAACAACTAACAAAATAATGCGTATTGCCATCGTTGACGATAAACAACCCAACAGGGTATCGTTGCAAGAGAAACTGGGTTTTTTACAAGACATTGATGTGGCTTTTTTGGCCGCCAATGGCGAAGATTTTTTAAACCAAATGAAAACCCAGAAAGAAACCATTGATGTGGTGTTGATGGATATTGACATGCCCGTAATGAATGGCATAGAGGCGGTGAATATTGCAACGGGCATTTATCATCACACCAAATTTTTAATGCTTACCGTTTTTGACGATGATGAAAAAATATTTGAAGCTATAAAAGCTGGAGCCATTGGCTATTTGTTAAAAGACGAAAACGTTGACAAAATTGTTGATGCACTGTGGCAAATAGTAGAATTTGGGGGATCACCCATGAGCCCACGTATTGCACGTAAGGCATTGCAATTGCTTATGGGCGCAAAGGTTGAAACCAAACAAAAAGAAGAAACTGTTTTATCAGCCCGCGAAATGGATATTTTAAAAGGGCTAGTTGAGGGGTTAGATTATAAAGGGGTGGCCGATAAATTATTTATTAGCCCGCATACCGTAAGAACGCACATTACCAAAATATACCAGAAGCTACACGTAAACAGTAAAATTCAAGCGGTTAACTTAGCCGTTAAAAACAAGTGGTTTTAGAGATATGAAAATGACGGATTAATCTAACTTCAATCATTAATCAATTCTCAAAGAGAATATGCAATTAATATTACGTGAAGCACTTGGTTTGTATTGTAGTGAGAATTTTTTTAAACAAGCTAAAACACAAATAGACCATTGCTTGTAAATAGAAAATGTTTCCCTTTTCTGTTTTTCCAAACCTTGTATATGCCGTAATTTAAGTTGTTAAATCGTTTGTCGTTTTTTTTGATAATTGTTGTTCGTACATTGCTTTTTAAATCCAAGCTGAAAATGTCATTAGAATTGCTTAATCCGTAGATTATAGAACCATCAATATTAAATATTCGATCTTTTCCCTCTAGTTGATTAATCTTTGCTCCTTTAGTAGTGCCATCAGGCGAAAGATAATAGTCCCCTCTATCTACGCATAAAAATTGATTATTAACTGCATATAGGAGTGGATTTGGCCAATCAGTAAAACTATCAATGAAGTTAAGTTTATTGTCGTATCTATAGAAATTCATATAGTCTTCATTTACTAAAACATATTTGTCGGTTGCATAAACATCATAGTTAATGGCTTTTCTCTTAAAGTGAGGCAGGATGATTTCATAACTGTCTGTCAGCCCAAAGGGATATTCAATATTCAGTAATACACTTAAGGTATCAACTTTTCCTGTATTGGCGTTTTTTACAAACTTGGTAGCGGTTTGTAATGTTCTAAATGCTGAATTAAAATTACTCAAATTGTTGGTGTAATTATGCCCAAACCAATACCATACCTCATCATTAGCATTTTGTAATTTGGTTTGTTTAATATCAACTATTTGTGGGGCATGATAGAAATCGCTAGACGATTTAGTGTGATAAAATGCCAACACCTCTTTATGCGGATGAGTTGTTGTTCGTAAACTCGAATAAAAATGCCCTTCTTTGGTAAAAGCGTAATTTCTAGCCCAGCTCCCCGGACTTAAAGTAATTGCGTCCATAACCACCCCGTTAGAATTTAATTTATATACATACCCATTAGCAATTACACGACAATTCCCATCATTATCATTATAAATAGCCTTTGGATCAACCCTAAAGTCAGTATAATAATAAAATGGCGATTCAACAACTTCTGGTGTAGGGCTGACTTCATTAGGCTCTTTTTTACAAGAAATGAAGATGACAATTGTTAATAGTAATACAGGATGAATGAGCTTCATACAAAAAATGAACTTTTTGCAAAAGAAAAGCACCAAATTCACCTTTCCAAAACAGGACGTAGTAATTTAACGCAAAACTGACTGAATTTAAATATTACAGATTCCACGTTAATGGGAGAGTTGCCTTATTGTACTGAGGTTATAGCTACAAATTGCTTTCTTTAAGCCATGAGGATGCACAACCTGAGGCAGCTCATTGAAGAGTTAGACAATAACGGTTGTAAATCAATCATTGATAAATTAGTATGCAGGGCGTACCCATATCATTAAAAATTATCAATTTTTTTTGCTCGTATTAGTACCTACAATTGTTTGGTAACAAAGGCCATTAACTCTTTAATGTATGGAGCAGAGAAATCAAACGACACACCTGCTGTTTGGTAAATTTCTCCAATGGTTTTGGTGTAGCCCAAACTTAACGCCTGCTTGTATTGCTCAACCGCTTTCTTTTTATCAGTTAAATAATTGCGCCAAACGGCCAATGCACCCAATTGCGCCATGCCATATTCAATGTAATAAAAAGGCACTTCATACAAATGCAATTGTTTTTGCCAGGTAATGGCTTGTATTTGTTCATACCCGCTCCAGTCAACCAAGCCGGTGCCAAACTCCTTGCTTAATTCAAGCCAATATGCTTTGCGCTCATCAGTCGTATGTTGTGGGTGGGTGTAAATCCAATGCTGAAATTTATCAATGGTGGCAATCCATGGTAATATTTTGATAATGCCTTCTAAATGCTCTTCTTTAGCGCGTTTAAAATCTTCCGGTTCTTTATAAAATTCATCTTGCCCATCATAGCTAATTAGTTCCATGCTCATGCTGGCCAATTCGGCCACTTCACTCGGGCAGTTTTTAAAAGCAGACAACGCAAGGTCCTTACTTAGAAAAGAGTGTACCGCATGGCCGCCTTCATGTACCATGGTTTCCACATCGCGGGTTGATGAAGCCGCATTCATAAATATAAAAGGCACGCTGGTTTCTGCCATGGGGTAATTATATCCTCCGGGAGCTTTACCTTTTCTACTTTCCAAATCAAGACGCTCCATATTGTCCATGGTTTCAATGCACCAAGCAAAATAATCATCAACCTTACGAAAGCACTTCACCGTCTTATCTAGTAAATCTTTGCCGCTGGTAAATGGCTCTAGGGCTTCACGATTTTGCGTATCTACTTCCATGTCCCATGGTCTAAGGGGATGGCCCAGCTCTTTTTCACGTTTTTGGTTAAACGCTTTTACCAATGGCACTACTTCTTTTTGTATGGCTTCATGGAAAGCAAAACAGTCTGCTGGGGTATAATCAAAACGGCCCATGGCGGCAAACATATAATCCCTGAAGTTTTCAAAACCTGCGTTAATGGCCACTTGGTGTCGGAGTGAAATCAGCTTGTTAAACAATTCATCCAACTCTATGGCGTGCGCCAAACGTTTTTCATTTATTTTGTTAAAGGCTTCTTCCCGTTTTGCTCGGTCAGGATTTTTTAAGTAGTTGGCCGCTTGTTGCAGGGTTAATTCTTTGCCCTCTATTTCCACCATCATGCTGCCTACTATACTGCCATACTTTTGGCTCTCGGTGGCTATTTCAGCCATAATGGGAACGTTCTCTTCCCTAAAAATTTCGATTTCTTTTTTTACACCACGCAAATAAATAAAATAGGTGTCGTGGTTCAATTCATCCAAAAAGCTACACGCAATCAATTTGCGGTTCAGTTGGTCAGTTAATGGTGATATCTGCGGCTCAATTTCCGTAACAAAAAATAAATAGGCTTGTTCCAGTTCTTTGTTTTCGGTATTGCAAGTCATACGCACATAACGCCAAGCCAAATCTTCACTTACAAAAGCCTCTAATTCGCTACGGTCTTTCAACCAGTTTTCTAAATCTGTTTTGTTGTTAATTGTCCTTTCCAACAACTGGTTAAAATAAGGAGCCAACACCTCCCACGAGGTTACTTTAAGTTTATTGGGCAAAAATCTGCGTTGCGTGATGGTAATCATGTGCTTGGAATTAGGATACATAAATACGATACAATAAGCACAAAAAAAAGCCATTGGCTTATTCACCAATGGCTTTTAAGAAGTTATGTTTAATTATACAGATTTTGGCCTGTATGTATTGGCATTTGAAGTTGATTTGCTGCTTACTTTAGGGGCCTTAGGGGCGGCAGTTTTAGCAGCAGTGGTTTTGGGCTTGGCTGTTTTAGCGGCTTTTTTAGGTTTTTCCTCTGTTTCTGCTTTTGGTTCTTCAGAAACAGCTTCGGCAGTGGTGCTTTCTGTTTTAGCTCCAGCTTCCTCTGCTAACAAAGTGGTGAAATCCAACACGTCCTTTAGGGCATTATACCAAACCAATAGTTTTTTAATGTCAGAATCGTACACGCGCTCACTTTCCAGCTTAATCACGTCCACCAAAAACTTACGTTGTGTTTTGGCATCATCTTTAGCAGTTGGCACATTTCCATGCGTATGTAATTTTACCAATACTTCCGCCAACGGCATATCACCATCTTCTGTGTACATTGAAATGTCTTGTAACACAGATACTTTGTCTTGCACACTGGTTGGGAAACGTTTTTTGGTTTCGTTTAAGCTTTCTAAAATCAATCCGTTTTTGGTGCGACCAATAATTTTATGCAATCCTCCAACTCCAGAAATGGCAACAATGTCTTTTAAATTCATCTTGATGTAACTATTTGTTAAGTATAACTTTTTTTAAGAATGGCAAATGTAACAAATTTTATAAAATGACAAATGTAAACCTTTTGGCAATAATTTGCTTCAAGGCAAGGCATTAGGCAAATTGGTTAGGGGCAACCGCTCTGCAACATGTACCAACATATTGGTTAAATGGTTATTTTCGCAAACACTTATTATTTAAAATATCAGAATTTATGGAAGCTGTAGCAGTTTATAAGCCTAAAAATAAGATTCGTATTGTTACCGCTGCCGCCTTGTTTGATGGACATGATGCGGCCATCAATATCATGCGTAGGATTATACAAGCCAGTGGTGCTGAGGTAATTCACCTGGGCCACGACCGCAGTGCCGAAGAAGTGGTGGATACGGCCATACAAGAGGATGCCAATGCCATTGCCATGACCTCTTACCAGGGTGGACACGTAGAATATTTTAAGTTTATGTACGACTTGCTGCAACAAAAGGGTTGTGGCCATATTAAAATTTTTGGTGGGGGAGGCGGAACCATTTTGCCTGAAGAGATTGAAGAATTACAAGCCTACGGCATTACACGCATATACCATCCTGATGATGGGCGGGCAATGGGCCTGCAAGGCATGATTAATGACATGTTGGAAAAATGCGATTTTCCAACGGGGCAAAACCTGAATGGAGAAGCCAAACACCTGAAAGATAGAGATTATAAATCAATAGCGCGATTAATTTCAGCGGCTGAAAACGACCCAGAAGGGTTTAGCAAACACCACCAAGATATTGTAAACCACAAACACACTAAAACCACCCCAGTGTTGGGTATAACTGGCACTGGTGGGGCAGGAAAATCGTCATTGGTGGATGAGTTGGTGCGTAGGTTTTTGCTTGATTTTAAAGATAAAACCATCGCCATTATTTCTGTTGACCCCAGCAAACGCAAAACAGGAGGAGCTTTATTAGGCGATCGTATCCGCATGAATGCCATTAAGAATCCAAGGGTGTACATGCGCTCATTGGCAACACGCCAAAGCAACCTGGCCCTTTCAAAACATGTTCAAGAGGCCATTGATATTGTAAAAGCAGCCCAGTTTGATTTGATTGTACTGGAAACCTCAGGCATTGGCCAAAGTGATACGGAAATTATGGACCACAGTGACGTGGCCCTTTATGTAATGACACCTGAATATGGTGCGGCAACCCAGTTGGAAAAAATTGATATGCTGGATTTTGCCGACATTATTGCCATTAACAAGTTTGATAAAAAGGGTGCGTTAGATGCTTTGCGTGATGTAAAAAAACAATACCAACGCAACCACCAGTTGTTTGATAAAAACCCGGATACCATGCCTGTATATGGCACCATTGCCAGCCAGTTTAACGACCCCGGTATGAACAGCTTGTACAAAGCAGTAATGGATAAAATGGTTGAAAAAACGCAAGTCAACCTGCAATCAACCTACCACATTAGCGAGGAAATGAGTGAAAAAATTTACATCATTCCCCCGTCACGCACCCGTTACCTGTCTGAAATTAGCGAGAATAACCGCAATTATGACAAATGGGTAGTGAAGCAGTGCGAGATAGCCGACAAATTGCACGGGCTGCGTTCAGCCATGGATACCTTAAAGGCTTCTAATATTGATGATAAAGACCGCTTGATTAAGGCATTGGATGAAACTTTTCATAACGTAGGGATAGATTTTGACCCACGTTGCCGCCTGATACTGGATACTTGGGAGCAGAAAAAGGATTTGTTCCGCAATGAGTATTACGTGTTTAAAGTGCGGGATAAAGAGATTAAAATTAAAACACATACGGAATCATTGTCGCATACGCAAGTGCCAAAGGTGGCTGTGCCCAAGTTTAAAGGCTGGGGTGATATTTTGAGGTGGTCGTTGCAGGAAAGTTTCCCGGGCGATTTTCCTTACACAGCTGGTATTTATCCATTTAAACGGGAAGGGGAAGATCCAACCAGGATGTTTGCAGGAGAAGGAGGACCAGAGCGTACCAATAAACGTTTCCATTATGTTTCCCAAGGCATGCCTGCCAAACGTTTAAGCACGGCTTTCGATTCGGTTACCTTATATGGCAACGACCCTGACCACCGCCCCGATATTTATGGTAAAATAGGCAACTCAGGGGTAAGCGTGTGGAGTTTGGATGCAGCTAAAAAATTATATTCAGGCTTTAACTTGGCTGATCCTAAAACTTCGGTTTCCATGACCATTAATGGCCCTGCTGCCATTATCTGTGCATTTTTTATGAATGCAGCCATTGACCAGCAATGTGAATTGTACATTAAAGCCAATGGGTTAACCGATGAAATCAACAAAAAAATTGACGACATTTTTAAAGCCAAAGGCTTAACACGCCCAACTTACAACGAAACCATGCCTGAAAGCAATGATGGCTTAGGTTTAATGCTGTTGGGTGTTACAGGAGACATGGTATTGCCAGCGGAGGTGTATGCTAAAATTAAAGCAGATACACTAAAGCAAGTGCGTGGAACGGTGCAAGCCGATATTTTAAAAGAAGACCAGGCACAGAATACATGTATTTTCTCCACAGAGTTTTCTTTGCGGGTAATGGGCGATGTGCAACAATATTTTATTGACAATGCCATTCGCAATTTTTATTCCGTTTCCATCAGCGGATACCACATTGCGGAGGCAGGGGCAAATCCAATTACCCAATTGGCATTAACCTTATCAAATGGCTTTACGTTTGTAGAGTATTATTTGAGCCGAGGCATGAACATTGATGATTTTGCGCCAAATCTATCGTTTTTCTTCTCCAACGGAATTGACCCTGAATATTCAGTAATTGGTCGCGTAAGTAGGAGAATATGGGCCAAGGCCATGAAGTTGAAATATGGCGGCAATGAGCGCAGCCAAATGTTAAAGTACCACATCCAAACTTCGGGTCGTTCTTTACATGCGCAAGAAATTGACTTTAACGACATCCGCACTACGTTGCAAGCCCTTTATGCCATTTACGACAATTGCAACTCTTTACACACCAATGCGTATGATGAAGCCATTACCACACCTACAGAAGAATCAGTAAGGCGTGCCATGGCCATACAGCTCATTATTAACCGCGAGTTAGGTTTAGCCAAAAATGAAAATCCGTTACAAGGCTCATTTATTATTGAAGAATTAACAGAGTTGGTAGAAGAAGCTGTGTTGAGTGAATTTGATAAAATCACCGAACGTGGTGGGGTTTTAGGTGCCATGGAAACCATGTACCAACGCAACAAGATACAGGAAGAAAGCATGTATTACGAGATGCAAAAACACACGGGAGAATTTCCAATTATTGGTGTAAATACCTTCTTATCAAGCAAAGGTTCTCCAACGGTGTTGCCTAAAGAAGTGATTCGCTCAACCACAGAAGAAAAAGAGTATCAGATTATGATGCTGAACCAATTGAAAAAGGCCAACGAAGAAAAAGGCCAAGAAATGTTGTTGCGTTTACAGCAAGTATCTATACACAATAAAAACATTTTTGCCGAGTTGATGGAAACTGTAAAATATTGCTCACTGGGCCAAATTACCAGTGCTTTGTTTGAGGTAGGAGGGCAGTATAGGAGGAATATGTAGGAATTTACAATCTTGCTTTTATGGAACTTGCAGTAAAGTTTGAGGAGATCAATAAACGACTCATTGTTTTAAGAGATAATAATGTTTTAATAGATAGTGATGTCGCCTCATTATATGGTGTTACCACTAAGGTTGTTAATCAGGCAGTAAAAAATAATCCCGAGAAATTCCCTGATGGGTACGTGTTGGCACTTACAAAAGTTGAAAAGACAGAACTGGTCAAAAATTTTGACCACCTTACGGGGTTGAAATTCTCATCACAATTACCCAAGGCTTTTACAGAGAAAGGATTGTATATGCTTGCTACCATTCTTAAAAGTGAAAAAGCAACAAGTACAAGCATTTCAATTATTGAAACTTTTGCCCGAATTAAAAACCTTTCACGCAACGTAAAAGAATTATCACAAGTAAAGGATAACATACAAAAACAAAGTATCATGCAAAAAAGTGGCGAACTCATTGCCGAAATTTTAGCAGAAGATTTAACTGCAAATGAAAGTGAAACATCTATAGAGCTGAATTTTGCAGTACTTAAATTTAAACACACCATTAAAAAGAAAAAATGAGTGTAAAACCAATTGTTTTTTGCAAATAACCCACCACCTGTTTTAGGCGGGAGGGTAGAATAGGAGGAAGATGTAATGGGATTGTGATTTTTGAATGATTCAAAACTGGTTATTGTTTTTAATTGATGAAAGGAAATAGTGAATATAAAGGTCAATTTGTTTATGTGATTAACAATATCTTTTTGGTAGTAACATTGCTACTAACTGAATGTTTAATTATCATTTTTTTCTTTAATCCAATCAAAGAAGACAGTGAACTATCTGATTTGATAGCAAACATGATTCAATTTACGGGTGTTTTTTCTGCTATTCTAATAACTTATATTATATCAAAGATATTTCAAATTAGACAAGAAAAGATTGCACTTATTCCCAAGTTAGAAGATTTGTCAAATAAGGTAACCAATGTTAGAAGAATTGCTAATATACTGCTAAACACACATGCTTTTTGGGAAGATTCAATGAAAAAATACTTTGAAACTAAATTTAATGGATTAGATAAATGTACTTTTAACGATGTAAGGAAAAATAGAGAACATGTTTATCGTGAGTTACTAAATGAATATCATAAAGAGCATGGACAAACTGGAGACAGTAATCCAGAACTATCTTCAAAATATTATGGGCACGAGTTCTATTTAGACTTAAAAGCATTAGCAAAGGGTCGAAAAGGTGATGCTAATTTTTGGTATGGGGAAGATGATTTGAATTACATTTATGAAAGTAAAATTATTGAAAAGTGGACACATAGTCATTGTGGAGATTTTTGGTACTTTTTATCACCTGATGGTGAAGGGAAACAATATTCTAGTGCATTTCATATTGAAAAAATATCAAAACCTAATAAAGAGAGAATATTGAGATTGGTAAAAAAGACTGAACCAGATATTGATTTGGAACAATCCTTAAATACTATTTTGGGAGAATTGGGAGGTAAATTCACTTCACTTTATTTATATAAACTCCTACAATATTTAAATATTACTGAAAAAAGAATCCCAATAATCATTAGAAATTTGACAACTATTTTGTCTATAACCATAATTTCAGGACTTTTTATTCCTATAATTCTCAGTGCAACTAATATCGAATCTTTTGAATTAAAAAGAACAATCATTTATATTTCATTGGCTTCATTAATAGCTTCAATCTTATTTTTTTTATTGACTTTAAAATCAATGCTGAAATCAGTAATTGACGTTACTGATGTTATTGTAGTAATTGACGAATAATAGAATCTAGTTAGATTTACTTATATTATTTATTACTTCCACAAAGCTACCGGACGAAACGAAGTTAAGCGGAGCTAATATTTCATGAGGCAATGCAAATTACTAGGCATTGGGGAGTAAGATAACAGCTTGCTTTGGTTTTATTGCACCTCAAAACTCAAATAAGGTTTTGAAGTTTTTATCTAACACGCCAGCAAAAGATAAATATAGGTTTTAATTTGAATGACTCCATGCTAAACCCTTTGAAAATATCTATATAACTAATCGGGGCTAAGACACTGTTTTCTTTTCCAAACCAAATCATCTGATAACAAAAAAGACCGCCTTTTCAAGCGGTCTTTTCTGTTTAAACATGTTGGTGATATTAGTTCTTAACCAATTTCAATATTTGTGTTTCACCATTTACAACCAAACGTACAAAGTAGATACCAGCATTTAGGTTGCTTGCTTCAGTAACTGGTATTGAATTAGCACCAGTTTGAACGGTTACTGTTTTATGCGCTACGACTTTGCCTTGTAAATCCACCGTTTCTATGGTGGCAGCACCTTCACTAGTTGCGTTAAATGATACCTGATATTCTGTACTAAAAGGGTTTGGATACACCACAATTGAATTAGATTTTTCAGCAGATTTACTCACTTTTACTATTGATGAGTAACTGTACGCTCCATTTAAATCAAGTTGTTTTAATCTGTAATATAAAATAGCAGTATTGGTTTTTACAAAAGCCGATTCATCCAATAAAGTATAACTTAATCGTTGGTTGCTGTTACCTGCCCCTTTTACAAAACGTACAAACTCAAATGTTTTTCCATCCAATGAACGCTCTATGTCAAAGCCCATATTATTGGTTTCGGATGCAGTACTCCATGATACCAAAACATCTTCTTTATTTGATACCTCAGCCGCAAATGAAATAAGCTTAACAGGTAAAGGATTTACCAAAGTGTTTGTTCCGGTGTAAATATTTGAAGAGGCAAAGCTGGTATCATTGCCAAACATAAATCCGGTAACATTATTAGCAACAGTAGGGTTAACGGTCTTCCAAAGAGTTCCCGTGCCCAAATATTTCGCTATACCTAAATTACCAGGTGTTGTAACTGTACCTAAAACAGCAGAGTCTTGCATTAAGGTTAAAGTGTAATCAAAACCACCTCCACTACTAGTTTGCATATCCCAATAAGCATTCATAAAGGTGGTTCCAGCACCTGTGTTTGAAGGATTAACACCTGAATAGTAACGAGCATTTACTGCCGAAGGCAAGCTGCCCGTAGCACCCCAAACTGCTTTGGCAATCAATCTACTTCCAAAAAAGAATTGGGTGCTGTCATTTACCGCAGGTACTTTATCAGCAAAAGCTATTGGAGGGATACTGGTTGGCGTAAACTCAACTGACCCAATATCAACTGCACCTGTATTGATGGCTCCTGAACGAACTCCACTGGCATTATTAAAATCACCAGTTTGGCCAATAATACGTATCCCTTTTCCATGGGCATACCAAGCCTCAGGGTTTGAAGTAACAATTCCTAAGTTACCAACTAAGGTATCGGTAAATAGAGCATCAGCAGCAACTACGGAAGTACGTTCGGCCCAGTTAGTGTTATAAGTTGTAGTGTATAAACTATTGAGTGCATTCCAACCTTGCGCTGTTCCTGCTGGTAATTCTGCTATAATATTCGTATCATTTACAACTAGTAAATTATAATTGATGTTTGCACCACTTACACCAGTTGCCAAAGTTGATCCTATTGCATAATTTCTCCCAGTACCTAAGTTCGTTCTCTTATTATATACAATATTATTTCTAAAATCAATGGTTGCAGTTGATGTTCTCAGTAAGCCATAAGAATGGTTTACGGAATTACCTCTTGCATTTACAAAAATTGAATTGTTAAAAATTGCAGTCGTGGCTGTTCCTTCAACTCTTACTCCTTGAACAATAGCCGTAGCAGAAGAACTATCTCCAATTATAATTTGATTATTTGAGATAAGTGGTGTTCCTGATGTATTAGCAATACCCACTGTCAATGGATTGTTTGTGCCTCGTGCAGAAACATTCATTACTCTATTTCTAGCAATTATCGTATTCGTACCAGAACTATGCGAAATACCTACGGCTGGAGCTGAAGCAGTATTACTTAAGTTAACTATCCTATTCACAATATTGTTAGTAACACTATTGCTACCAGTAGATGTAGATTGAATTCCAACGCATGCAAATGCAGTTGAGGTATTTGTGGTACTTATCTGAACAATATCCCTTACTAAGTTGTTTGAGATGGTTGTGTTACCAGCGGATCCTTCAATTCCTGTAAGGAAATCATTTTGAATTGACTGATTGGTAATATTAGAGACAATATTATTGGATATGGTTACTGTTCCAGCACCTGCTTGTCTTATTCCTTTCGAATCTCCATTACAACGAATGGTATCATATGTATTTACGCCTCCACCTATTGTATTTGATGATATTGTTCCACTTACTGAACCAGAAGGAATATCTATCCCAACAAAGGAGTGATCACTACCGGCTGAGTTTGCAAAAATATTGCTTACAATATTATTTGATACCTGATATCCTGTTGCTAATGAAGCGTTCATTAGAATTCCAGTAAAACAAGTTGTAATAGTTGTTGTTGTTAACAAAGCAGAACCTGATCTATCTGGTGCACTGCCACCAATACTATTTCTTGAAATAATATGATTGTTTCCCGCAGAAACTGTTATTCCCCTCAATTGGGTTGAACTTATTGCCCTTTGATAAATTCTGTTGCCATCAATATCATTGTTAGAACTTCCAATTGTAAAACCATTTCCAGCGTTTGAAACATTGATTGCTGTAAACGTAAAGTCATAAATGTTATTTCCTCCAGGTCTTGCTGCAACTCCTCCAATAGTAACATTGGAATTATTGCTATTGTTACTAAAAATACCGTTTGCAGGTCTTCTTAATGTATCATTATTGGCAGCTCTTATTTCATTGTTTGCAATCACAATATTTGAATTATTACCTGCGCCAAGTGTTACAGTTCCTCTACTAGTTGATGAGCCATTTCCTTCAATAATACAGTTCACCAAGGAATCGTTGGTACAACCTCCTAAAAACTCAATAGTAGCACCAACTGTAGCTGAAGTTGTAGCTCCGATTGAATCAATTATTCTCAAATTCTTAGAAGCACCTCCATCAATCACTACATTCGAAACGCCATTTAAACGAATTAAGCTTGTTGTTGAATTTCCCCATAATGTTCTGAGTGACGCATCTGGTTGAATGGTTAAGCTAAACCCACTCATTCCTGCATTGTTCAATTGATTTACACCCGTTTCATTTACATCAGCAGTAATGGTTACCGTAGTATTACCTGACAAAGAACCATTGTTGATTGCATTAAACAATCCTGCCGTTCCTGTTAAATTAGGATAATCAACTGGAATATTAATAGATGTAGGAAATGGAGCAGCAATTACAAAACTGTCTACCGAAGTTGGTGGGGTAGTTTGTGTATTTACATTTGAATGAATAGGACTAATTGCCGCATATTGTGAATACCAAATATTAGGAGTAGTTGCTAAATCTTGCGCAACGAAATAATAATATATTTTGTCGCCTGCACTTGGTGTTCCAATAGGGCCATAATTTAAGGTGTAAGAGAATGTTGCATTGGATCCCGTTCCGGTAAATGAAGTTGGTGCAACACTTGTCCACACGCTTGAGGTTGTTGCATTACGATACCATAATCTAGGTGCATTAGCACCAGAAGTAGAAATACCAGTTCCAATATCGGTAATGTTGATATTAGCAAAAGTTGTGTTAGCAGCTGCTCTATTGCCAGAAGGTGTATAGGTAAAACGTGGCACATACAAATCATTGGTTGCAGTTAATGCAGACAAGCCCACATCAAAAGAGCCTATTGCTCTGGCTGCTGGTCTGGCATTTCCGCCTTGATCAACGGTAACATTTGATAAAGTAATGGCCGCAGTCGCAACAGGGCTATTTGCATTTAAAGTAAAGTTAATGGTTGCAGCGCCATTGGTAATGCCAGCATTAAATAATGGATTTCCTACTGCAGAACCAATTTCCCAAGGTTTTTGAATACTTCTCCAAGATTGAAGGTTAGTGATTCTATCAAACCCGTTTCTGAACAATGTTCCCCCTGTTCCATTTGCAAAGTATAGGTTGGCATCGCTTCTTAAGCCTGTTGTATTATTTAATCTTGCGGCATAATGCTCACCAGTGCCTGATGCATTGCTACGAGCATTCATGAATATGTTATTCATTACTGAGTCAATTGTAGCAGAACCGGTTTTATGAAAAGCAGCAGAAAAAGATAAAGTATCAGTAGCGGATGGATTACCGGCTATATACACCGTGTTATGAAGTATGGCAGTGTTAGTTGTGTTTTGTTTCCAAATACCAATAAAGTTTGAATTGGCGTTGTTTGTGGCTCCATTAACATTTACTCCCAATCGCACGAAATTATTCACTACTTGAATTGTTGTTGATGCTGATCCTAAGTTTATACCTGCTTGAGTAGCCAAGTTATTAGCATTTCCCGTTTCTAGAGAATGAATCACATTTCGTTCAATACGGCTTAAACCTCCAGTATTGGTTGAGTTATAAAAAATACCTAAAGCATTATTCGTAACAGCTCCATTAAATGTAGAACTTAATGAATGAACAGTATTGTTTGATATGATTTGTGAACCTGCACCAGATGTTATGCTAGATATTCCAATAACCGAAGCAAATTGATTATTAAAGCTATTTCCAGCGTCTGAACGCAAGTTACGGATTGTATTGTTGGTGACGGTAGTTGAAATGCTTGATGTACCTGACACCCATATTCCTCTTGCAGCATTGTCTCCTGATATTGCATTGCTAAATGATGTTAGGTTAGCAATAGTATTATTACTTACGGTAATGGCAGCACCAGTAGCACCAACAGGTTGAATACCAAAAATAGCTATTGGTCCTACAGATGAAGCAGTACCCTGAATACTATGGGCAGTAGTTGTGCTACCAACCGTATTATTGCTAATGGTTAACGGTTGCGAGAAAGTAGCACCAGCATTTATTGCAGCAAAGAAAAACGATATGTTTGCCGATTGTGCTCCTTGAACAGTTAAGGTAATTCCACCAACTGTATTATTCTGTACTAAGCCCCCTGAAGTTCCAGTAAATTGAATGCCTCGAGCGTTAGAGTTGGTTGTACCACGAAAAATCAAATTAATTGAGTTATTGCCTGTAGCAGAGCCTACGGTATTACCTATTAAATTTCCAATATTGTAAGCCCCAGCTTGCAATGCACCAATTCCTGTAAAGTTGTCTGTTCCATTTGTATACAATGTAATATCAGAAATGGTATTTCCTTGTACAGAAGTGGGTATTAAAGTTCCAACATTACTGAAATCAAACGGACGGAAAAGATGACCCAGATTTGAAATGCTATCACCCAAAACAAATACTGATCCGGCAATGCCCGGAATATTTCCACCTACTCTGTTATTGGTAACAGTAAAGTTTGCATTTGTTGCTGTATTGTTTAGTTGAATTGCCCTGAAATTAGTAGCTGTGGTCATTGCAGGAACTGACAAACTATTGCGAATTGATGTTTGGTAGAAATTATTACCATCTATCGTCCAATTGGAACAACCCGTTCCCGCAATCAAGCCAGTTGGTGAGCTTCCATTCACAAAAAAGTCAAATATATTATTGTTGCTAATAGTGATGTTCTTGTTATCGGCTGGAGCAGTAGAACCTGTGCCAAGTATACAGTTAACGGTATTTGATAATCCATTAATTGTACAATTGCTAATAGCTAAATTATTATTACCACCTGTTCCATTTGTATTACTTATAAAAATAAGCCCGCTGCTTGTCGATGTATTTCGTCCAAGCACAGAGATGAAACGTAAGGTGTCATTTTGAGCATCATTGATAAACCTTATCGTTGGGAAGGTTCCAATCGTTTGTTGATTAAATGAGATAAAGCGGTTGGTTCCCGTTCCGCCTGGGCGGCCATCAATGATGATATTTTTTGCACCATTGAAATCAATTAATGCGGTGCTTGTAAATATGTAACCGTTAAAAGCGATGTTGTTTGTTACACCAATAGAAGGGCGAATGGTGATTGTTCTATTTGATGTGGTAGGTAACGTAGCCCTAAATACAATTGGATACGTTTCAACTGAGGGATTATAAGTACCTTGAAATTCTAGAACTACTGGCCCAGTTAATGAAGTGCTTTCATTGATAGCTGCTATGGCAGCAGTTAAACTAAAATAGTTACCAGTAGGACCAACAGTATAAGTTCCTCCAGCAAATGTACCAGTTGCTGTTCCGTTTCCAAGCACAAAAAAGGTACTATCTGCTCCAACCCCAAATGCAGGAATAGGTAAAGAACTTAATATATTCACATTGGCAGAATCCAATTGTCCACCTATACTATTATAGGTACCGTTGCTTAATTGTGTGGTAAAGCCAATTTTTTTCGAAGTACCTCCCAGAGTCGCTTGTGTAGATTCGAAAATTCTTACATTGCCAACTGAGGTTAATACACCGCCACCTCCAACTGGGGCTATACTCCAATAACGGGTATTGGTTAAAGAGGTTAAACCTGTTCCAACATTACCTCCTGTAGCTAAGCTTCTTGCAATTGCGGTAAGTGTAATATCAGCTATACTAACCACTGGGTTAATAATTTCAAGCCCAAGATTAGCAGTAGCACCCACACCAAGTGGAAAAACGAAACTTCCTACTGCACCAAGTCCGATTGTTCTGGTTAAAGGGCCATCAATATATCCCGTGCTTGTTCTGGCCACATTACCTGATTGGTTTCCAAGAATAGTCAAAGTATTAGTTGAAGTAGTAGTTAGGCGACCAGTATTGGTTATAAACAAAGTATTTGCGCTGGTGGCAGCAGTTAAAACTATTGTTGAGGTTTGGTTTAGTACCAATGAATCAATACCTGCTGTAGGGAAATCATTTCCGGTAGCAACCGCTGCACCTCCCAATACAATATCCATACCCAAAGAGTATGTTCTACCTCCGGTGTTTTGAATATTACCATTTGTTCCAGTTGTTTGAAGTACACCAGCTGTTGCTGTGCTATTGAGTAATAACCTAGAAGTTGCACCGGCTGTAAATGAACCAGCACCTGTTATTGCCAATGTTCCTAAATTTCCGGTGCCGTTTATGGTTGCAGCATTTGTGCCTAACAATAAATTAGTAGTAAGTGTTAAATTGTTAAATACAGTGGATTGGCTTAAAAGTGTTCCTGCTGTAGTACTTATGGTTACTGTTCCTCCAGTTAAGGTTGTTGGTAATCCGTCACCTGTTACCTGACCAGATGCACCATTAAAGGTATAATTACCAGTTGCACTATAATTCCTTGTCGCTGTTTGTACGGAACCTGTTGATGAGGATGCCGTAATTCCCAATTGGTTGGTGGTAGCTAATGTTGCATTTGCTCCCATTGTAAATGTTCCAGCTCCTGTTACAAATGGTATGGCTATAAAGGTTGCTGTACCATTTACAGTTAGTGTGTTTACATCTACATCCAGTGTATCATTTAAGTTTAGGTTATTGATATTGATGTTGGAACCTAAAATATAGTTGCCACCTGCAATGGCATTGAATGTAACATTCATGTTTGTACCTGCGGCAATGTTTAGTTCATTTCCTGTTGTAATAGACGCAACTGGAGTTGGTGCATTATATATAAAGGTTGCATTGCCGGGTAAAATTCCTGCTAATCCTGACACGGCAGGACATGTTAATCTTCCTCCTGTACTAGTCATTGCAAAAGCATTGTTGAATGAAGCATTTCCTAAAGTTAATGTGCCAAAGCCACTTACAATTCCATTGGTTAAATTTAAAGCATTCGAAACTATTAAGTTGCTATTCAATGCAATGCCATTTAAATTATTTACGGTTAATGTAGGTATTAAACTAAATGTACCTGAACCACTAACGGTTTGTGGGGTAGAGCCATTTAACAATAATATGCTTCCCGGTATAGCCATGTTTAATGTGCCGGCATTTATAATATCTTTTCTAATTGTTAATTGGCGACCTACGGTGCCCAAAAAAGTATTTAAAACAGCGCCTACACCTAAAACTAAGTTTCCACTATCCACTAAGGTGTTATTGAGTGAAAGTGTGGCATTGTTTGATAACTCCAATTGCGCTGTAGTAACTGGCACATCAACTATTACTGTTGCTCCGCTTGCTATTTGGGTAGTATCAAATGGAATCGGAACCGAGCCACCAACCCAAGTTGATGCTGCACTCCATAAACCGCCAGTTGCTGTGGATACAATTCTTGCAGGCGGAAGTGTTGCTTGTGTACCAGTTAGTGGACTAGTTACATTGTATTCAGGACCACCTGGAGCGCAAAGGCTAGTAGAATAAACATAGAAATCATAAGTGGTTCCAGCTACTAAACCAGTTGTACTAGTCGCTGGTACATTAGTAAATGCCAACACTGTTCCCAATCCCAAAGCTTGATTAGGTGCATAGATTGTTCCATTAACAGGGTTTGTTACCGTTGCACCTGTTGGGTATCTTACTATTAGATACATAGAAGGAGTTGGAACAGCATTTGTAAAAGATAAATTTATTCGAGAAGAGGTAATACCAGAAAAGCTTAAAGCTGTTGGTTGAGAAACTGGTGCTCCAATGCATGGGGGAGGTGGTGTGAATATGTAAGCTTTTCGCGAGCCGTTTGTTGTTGAGTGCAAATCTGTTATAATAGCCCCTAAAGTATACGCATTTGCGAACAATGCATTAGTTACATTATTTGTGTTTGTATTAACAGATGCAATTGTTGCTGCGGTATTACTTGATGATATGCCTACATTGAACGTAAGTGTAGCTGAGTTTGTTATTGTTGTATTTCTAAACATATTAGCATATACAAATTCAATAATATTACTCGATTCGTATAACCGTGCTTGAAAGCTTCCATCGCCTGCATCAGTGTAGGTACCGGTATAGTCCAGGCCCATGTCTAAAAACTCTACTACCAAAGTTCTATTCGGTGCTGTGCCTATTAATTTAAAATGAATTTTTCCACTATTTTTTATTTCTAAATCCCCAGCAAAAGGAGCAATTAAGGCTTGTGAAGTTTGCCCAATACCGTAGGTAGCTGCTCCTACAACTGTAGCCCCAAGACGTATTAATCCATTAGTAGAAGCGCTAAATTGCGTGTAAGCAACGCCATCAAATGTAAACGTAAACCCAATACCAGTTACTGATGAGGCTGTATTGTCTGCCCCTGTAGTAATAAGAGATGTTGTTCCAGCGGACATGTCAATAAGATTCGAGTTTAAATCAACAGCAAGTGAACTTGTGGTATTGGTTGTAACCGCATAATTCGAAACATTCTGCGCATTTCCATTCGAAATGCCAATTAATGTGAGGAGCCAAACAAAAAGCCATTTGTTTGGGTGTTTTTTTAGTAGCATTATTCTTTTTTTCATATTGGTGATATTGTTTATTTTATATTATTTAAATTTTGATAATAAAGTTACTTACCCACTATACTGTAGTAAGTAGCATTGAGTATTCCGATAAAGTTTTTATACAAACAGTAGAATAAAGTGAATAGAGTGTGTTACTTGACATTATACATTTACTTTTAATAGGTTCTTTATAAAATGTTATTGTAAGTGAATGCGATATTTTTTAGTTGGTGCATGACACTTAAAAGCAAACTTATCTATTATAGTTTTGGTCTAAGTGCTTTTTAGGTATTTTTATAAATGGTTTTACATAACTGTGGTAAAGTCTTAATAAAAAATCAGAAAAGAACTCAAATCGTTAAGTATGTCCGTTTGTTTGCCAGTAAAATTTACTTGGGTAAATACGCCCACAAAGCAAATTAACTTTTTTCGGAAATGACGAATGATGATTCGTTATGAAAATGTGGACGTTGTTGGGCTAACCATATTGCACGAGAGCAAAAGAGGAATGAATGTTTAACGTGAACTGTTTTCACCGAGTTAAACTACCATTACCTTGTTTGAGGTAGGAGGGTAGTATAGGAGGAATGTGTAATAGCGTTGACTTCTAGCGATTTATTTGCCTTTTTTGCTGAGTCATGGGAATAAAACTGCTGCTCCTCTTTGTTTATGTGCTTCATTTTGTAAAAAGCATCTTGTTGTATAACTACAATAAAAAGTTAAACCCTAGCATCTTGTTTTCTGATATGATGATGAATGTGCTCAGCATCTTTCCAAAACTTTACATAGAAGATGGTCCAAAAAGTACCAGGCGCAGCACCATATTAGCCTTACATCACTTTACATTGTTTTTTGCTTCGGTATTGTTTGTTTATGCCATTATGTTGGTGTGTTAAACAACATTGGGCTGTTGTATTCGTCATGCACATGCAATAAGTATAAGTTTAGCTGGGTATCATCAGCTTATTCTTTTTTGGTAAATGGTGTATATCAATACAGTCCCAACCAATAACAACAATACCCACTCATGTGGCTCTGGTGTGGCTGTGGCCTGCATTACGCCAAAACCAAATGGTTTGGTGAGTTGCTCTTTACCACTTTCATTGGTTCTATTAAACCGGTCTTCGCTTTGTTCCGCTTCTTTCAGCCGTTTCCACTGCTCTTCATCCACCAAAACAATCATTGATGAGTAGGGGGTAACAATGCTGTTTTGCACCGCTATTTTATGGATGAGGTCTAGGTTTTTATTTTCATGTAAAGCACTCCCGCTTGCTTGTTGCATTAAAAGTTGAATATATTTTTGCGCAGCAATGGATTTGAGCATTGAAAAATCCCCATTGGATTTAGTATTAAAATCTGCTTTCCATAACATGTTATTTTCTATAATTTCAGCTTTATTGCTGGTTTGGTATAAATAATCAACCGCTTCTTCTAGTTGAGTTACTGCTGTTCCATTGGAGGCAATAATGCTCTCGAATAAGTTATCGCTATAAACGGGTGCCTCCGTTCCATTAATATGGCAAAGAATAATGGGCTTATTGGATTTAATGGTAGATAACCTTAAGCGATCGAGTTCATAAGAACCCTCATCTGTTAACACAACTAAGGCATCATACTGTTCAATAGCATGATTACTCATAAAGTTACTTAATAATTGGGCAGGGTGCTGAACGCCAAAATAAGTAATAGCTGGCAACTCACTTTCATTTATTTGGCTCATTTTATTGGTATCGGTGCTCGCAAAAATATCATAGCTCACATTGGGTGCTGTTTTTTTAATGTTGTTGATGTTGCTTAATAATTGCGTGGTATAGTTAGCCATACTATAAGATCCATCAACCAATAACGCAAGTTTTAAAGGCTTAGCAACGGGCTTATTTGCGCTAGATACGGTTAAGGTAATGGTTGAATCAATGTTAACAGCGGTGTTTGTAGGTAAGGCAACAAATGGCTTTGCGCCAGATACATTGGGAAGCCAATAATCATCATTCCAGTTAAAATTGGTATTGTTATTTCTTGTGGTTTCTTTATTCCAGTAAACATTTCTTTTTTCAAGTAATTTTAACATCGGAATGCTGTTATCAGTATTTTTTAACACCACATAGGTTAACCAAATATGAAAAGGTTCTCCGGCAACAACGGAATAATTGTTTCGTACTTTATATTCTTTGGTTTTGGGCATTATTGGATACGCTCTAAGCCGATATTGATGTGGGCCAACTTGCTCTAGCAATGACGGGTCAACCCTTCTTTCAACTTCTTGATTATAAATTTTCTGTGCTGCACCCCGTGGCGAAACTTTATACGCAAACTTTTTACTTACTGAGTCGTTGTTACTTAGCCAAAGGCCAGTTATGGCTGCATTGTCGGGTAGCCTAAAATAATAGAATAATTCCAGTTGCTCAAAAGTTTGGTTTAAATACCGCTCATGCAGGGTAACCTCTGCCGAAAAGTTTGTTTCATTAATGGTAATATCTTGATGGGTGGTTAATATTTTGGTTTCGTCAACATTCAGTATTCCTGCTTTAGCCATATCCCTGTCATAGGTGGCTGAAAGTGCATTTTTTATGGATGCTGATTCTGCTTTTTGAATTGGTTTGTCAAAAATGCGTTCATATAGTTCATCCGCTTTTTCCATGTCGTAGCCAGCCTCTTTCACGTTTTGATATAAAAATGGATACATAAACGCATTAAACACATGTTGTATGCCAATTGGTTTAACTTCAAGGTTAAAAGCACCTTTGTAATATTGAGCAATTCCATCCATTCCGTCCCATGTGTCTACGTATCTGTATGGGGCTAAGTATGCATTTATTAAACCACTTCTTACTTGCTCTTTTTTGGAAAGAATAAGTTGTTTATCGGTTATACTATAAACGTCTTTATCAGCTAGTGTAAAAGCCAATTGCTGCGGTTGTTTTGCGCTTGAAACTACAATTGCCGCTAAAAAAATCAAAACAAATCCAGTTACAATAAAAGAAGCAAGCCTATTGCTTGCTTTATAAACTGAATAATTGGTAAAGAATGATTTTAAGTAGTAATAAACAAGGGCAAATGGCGCAATGGTAAATAGGGTTGAAGTGAGCACAATGAATACAAAAAGTAAAAGGCCAAAGAATGACATTTGGATCACTTGCAATGGGTTTTCTATCAGTTCCCTCATTACTTCAACCAAGCCTTGAAATAGATATCCAATAGTAGGGATAGCAATAAACATCAACAATAAACTGGTGTAAACGCCTGCCAGAGCCAAAAGGGTATAAGCAAACGTTTTAACTGTGCTTGTTTTTTCGTTAGGGGATATTAATGCAACAAAATAATAAATGATGCTGCCAATGAGTGAGTAGATGATAATACCCGTTGCTAGATTTAACTCCCTAAACAAGGAAATCCTCAAAATGCAAAGGAAAATGATGGGTACTTGCACCCCATAAAAATAATGAATCAACTTAACCGGATTGTTTTTAAGTAACGCCAATCCAATAACAATACTCAACACTGGAAGTAATAAGATGATGAAGCTGCTTAGTGCAAAACTTATTGGAATCATGCCATGCCAAGTGTCAATAAGAATACCAAACAAAAATGGCTCTTGAACCTGCACGGTAACTAATGTTAAAGCAAATACCAGATTCCACGACCAAAAAATGGTATATTTTATCCAGTTTTTGCCTAAGAGGTGTTTTATCTTATTCATAAGTAAATTAATATATTATCGGGTGTTTAAAGGAATGGTTAATTTGGCTGTTTAAGAACAGGAGCAAATCTTTGGTTTGCTGATAATCCTGTTCACGTATCACCAAGTTTATTAGCATCCAATTGGATTCCTTTCCACTCAGTTCAAGCCAATTTCTATAACTATAATCCTCTGTAATTATTTGGGGTGATTGAAACCAAGAATAAACCACTTCTTGGGTGTTGTTGAATTGAATATATTTAACAGGAAATGAGTCGTTTAATAAGATGGTTTGAATTGATTTCAGCTTGTTTCCGGCAGCTTCGAAACACAGCTCAGGTTTATGCTGGGCACGCCAATCTGTGCTTCTTACAACAATGGCTTCCCCTGTAATATTTTTAAAAGTAAATTTAAACTTAAAGGCGGCACTTCCATCTCTTTCAAAAACAGCTTGTTCCCTCTTTTTAAAACCAATATGTTCAATGGTAAAATATTCATTTGATTGCAGTAAGGGTAATGCCTTTTGAATAGGTTTGGTGACTGATGTTTGCGGGATACTTAAAAAAATCAACAACACAATGTTTGGGATAGCAAGATACCAAGGCGAAATGTTTTTTTGTTTATAGAAAGTATTTGGATAAGAAAGTGTTGGATCTGTATTGAGTTTAAAATACAAGGCTAAGCAATGAACCAACAAACAAGAAAGTACAATGCCAAAAGCGGAAATACTATAATGAAAATACTCAACACCTTTTTCATACCCTTCAATGGAGTTAATTAAAACTAGTATACTAATTCTAATTAAATTGAAGAAAATGATAGAACCGAGTAAAACCGCTGCAAGCCCCAACCACTTGAGGCTGATTTTTAGATGATTAATCCAAGAATAAGCAATAAAAAAAATGAGGCCAACCCATAACCCCTTAAGGCCACTACAGTCAATATCAACTTGTGAGGCATTATTCTCTATAATTAAAATGGTATCACGTGAGGTTAAGTGAAACCCCATCCATTTCATTTGCATGGCTACTAGGTCAACAGAAAGCATGCGCAACGGAAAACCAATGTAGGTGTCTAATTGCCTGCCAAAGGGCAAACACATTAACAATAGCATAAATGGAATAATTCCCTTTTTCCACGCGTTATAGGGTACAATAAAAGATAAAAGAACATATAAGCCTGTTAATCCAATAACGGTAGTTATTAAATTGATGTGAAGGTATAAATCAATTAAATAATAGCTAATGCCAATAACAGTAAATGAGACCACATTCCAGTAAGAGGCATAAACAGGTTTAATGGCCAATTTTTCAATGTGTTTTTTTTGCTGTATCACCCAATAAATGAGCAACAATGCCATGAGTGAAAATACGGTGTCAAAATGTTGGACAATGCTTAAATAGATGTATTTAAACGATTGAAAAATGTAAGTGCAATACAAAAGAATCAAAATCCCAAAAAGGATGTATTCCAATAGGGGAGTTGATTTTAATTGTTTGTATTTGAGCATAACGGATGGTTAACGAACAAAATAAAGATAAAAGTATGTGAAATTTTACTTCAAATGTCGATACCTTATTTTCTTCTGCCTTAAAAGGATAGATTTTTTGATATGCTTAGTGGTAAGCATTGATGAAAAGATAAATTCGGAGGCTAATATTTTACATGCCACATTGTTTTACACCTTCTCGGCAAAAAGTAACACTTACCACCGAATATGCTACAATTACTAAAATTGTTCACTCACTTGCAACCTCTCTGGTATTTTGCTCATCCTATGAGTAATCTTATTGTAAAATTTAAGTATAACAATTGTAATGATTTTAACCTATGAATAACCTAAAACAATCATCCATAAAAGAAAGTAAAAATGGCAAAAGACAATTAAAGCCTGTTTTAAGTGCTTTGTTTAGTGTACTATTACTTTTTTTATGCCTTGCAGCCCATGCCCAGCAAGTGTCTTTAAGTACTTTTCCTGCAACAATCTGCTTTCAAGATTTTACCAACACTTCTGTTGAAATCAGCAATCTGCCCAATGGTGTTGTTGTTGATTCCGTTTATTTGGATTACAACTCAGATAGTTTGCCAGAGGCAAAACTAGCTGGCCCTGGCACATTTTTTAGTAAACAATACAAATACCTAGCGCCTGGGCCATATACCGTCACAGCTAGAGTAAAATACTCTAATGGTACTTTTGTAACCCAAACACTTGCCGTTGTTGTTCATCGTTTGCCCATAGCAGATTTTGCCATTATTAATTCACGTATGCAATGTTTAAAAGGTAATAAAGTCGAATTTGAAAATCGCTCGGTTAAAACAGATAATAATATTGTGGAATTAAGAATTTGCTGGGGAGATGCTATTTGCGATGAATTTGATGAGCCTTTTTTCGGGCAAAAAATTAGCAAAAGTTATACGTTTAGCTATAATTTCCTTGCCAAATGGCGCGTAACTGATAGCATTGGTTGCGAATCTGAGATTGTAGCTGGCCCAGGAACAAATAAAGAAGTAATTATAAAAAACAATACCAATCCTCGTTTTGAAGTATTTGGTGCAAGGGGTTGTTTTAAATCCACTTGGCTTTTTGATAATAGGACCATAGATGTCCAATTTGCAGCGGTTAAAAAATACACATGGGATTTTGGCGATGGGCAACAACTCACCGCAACCCGCCCATGGAACCTGCCCACCGATTTAAAAAATTATGATAGCATTTCGCATGTTTACACAAAAGGAGGCACTTTTTATCCTTCACTTATTATTGAGGATACTTTCAGTTGTTCAGATACCTTTCAGTTGGCACAAAATGCCCCGTTAGTTCCTCAAAATATTGGTTTCACATTTGATATTACCCCTACGTTAAACAGGCAAGATACATTCAAACGAAAAGATTCAGCCTGTTATGCCAATGCAGGAACCACCCTTTATTTTAGGCAAAGCCCAATTGATTTGGTTAATCCTGGCGAATTTTTTTGGTCATTCGGTGATACAATTGGAAACCACACTACCAACAACCAACAGTGGTGGCCAGAATACACTTATACAAAACCTGGGAGATACATCATAAGGCTCAATGTATCTGCTCCCCCTTGTGATACTACCGCTGTGGACACCGTTGAAATTTTAGGTCCAAAAAGCAGCATTGAAAATGAATTGCAACAAATACTAATTGATCCCAATCAAAAAAATCAATGCGCCATTAACCAAGTGGTTGAGTTTCCCAATACGTCTGTTTATTATAAATCTTCACGCGTTTTTAGGCTGTGGGATTTTGGTGATGATGTAGCTCCAAGGTGTACATCATACCTAGTACCTAATAATGGTTGGCCTCAGTCGGGTGGTTGGAAATATCGTGCCCAGCCTCCTTTTCAGCAGCTTAATAACAGTACTGGTTACTGGACCATGAATGGCAAAAAATATCCAGGTAAACGTTTAGATTGCAATTACTCGTTAGATACACTTCCTGCGCATCGTTATACCAGTTGGGACTTAATTTATAGCTGGTACAAAGATGGGCATGATTTTATGCCGTGGGATTTTACCAAATACACCAAAAATCCAGCCGACACCATGCCGAATGCAACACCTAAAAAAATATGGGTATCACCCGCTGATACGTTGTATTGGGGAAAACCAGTTTACTTAAACCCAACTACTGGTGCTTTCTCTTTAACACCAGGCTCATGGACTGATCCTTTCTCTGGTCTTATTCAAGCTTGGCCAAGAATTGATACCATAAAAGGTGGTCCTTCAGATTTAGAACCATTCAACAAAATACTAATGTCAAGGGGAACACCCGACCCTTTTGCCCTGCAAAATGGAGAGTACAATATTTTCCCTAAAGCCATTTGGGCCAACCCTGCTCAACAGCTCGGTGGTTTAAGTTATACCGCTCCTAAAACAGGCAAAACGTATACTTACCCGTATAACAAGCTTTTGCCAGGTGCCAATGCCGATAAAACCTTATACCGTTATATTTTTGATAGAGAAGTGCAGAAATGTTTAACAGTAAAACTCATACTACAGGATAGTGCGAACAATGCTTCTGGAGATGCATTTGGAACAACCGATTTTTTAGTGCTTGATAGCTTGGACTGCAACCATGAAACAACGGTGCAATTGGCGTTAACCAAACCGGATGCAAGGGGACTTGGAAAATCCGGGAAAGAATGTGCAGGCAGTTATTCTGAGGGAGGCAATGGCATTCAGTTTCACTTGGGTGCGGTAAGTGGTGTACTTGGCAACTACCCTGGTGTTAATCCAAACTGTGGCCAAACCTTTATTTTGTTAAACCATGATTCGTTAGCAGACAGGATGGACAATACACCGTGTGTGTTAGATGGATTTGTGGATTGGCAAGGTGGAACAACCGCTGGTGGTTTACTACGGCCTCCATTTTCTAATGCTCCAGATTGGAGAGACCCTAAACTTTTTTGGCAAGCACCAACAGGAACCAGTACCTGGTACCATTATGGCCCCGGTACGGTATTTGGCGGCAATAACCTAACACCGGCAGATCCTGATGGAAATGTTACCGTGGGCTTGGTTATTGGGTCGGGTAATGCTCCCAATATCTGCATCAGCGATACCGTTTGGTACCATAATTTCCTTTCGTTTAAACCTGTAAATGCAAAGTTTTTTGTAGATCCAACCTATGGTTTAAATGGGGTTGTAAATGGTGCATGTAAACTATACAAACCCAATAGTGAAGTTACTTTTGTTTATGCAGATAGCTTGCAGGAAAGTATAAAATACAGTGCCATTTATTGGGGCGATAATCAGGTAACGGTAGATAGTTTTTGGTATCAGCCCGGAGCAAACAATGGCATATTTGTAAATGGAGTAAGAAGGGTAAGGTATCATATTAGTTATGGCAAATGTGGCACTGACAATCCTGTTGTGCAAAGCATTCCTTTCCCCAATGGCTTGCCAGGCGTGTTGGTTGATACCATTTGGAAAGACAATTACACACACCGTTTATATAGTCCAACAGCCAATCCTTTAGGTACTTTATTCATCCTTGGGCCAAACTCCACCAACGATTCAGTAGTGGTTATTGAATGTGCCATAAGATATAGTATAGCTTATACTGATACATTAAAAAAATGGTACAACGCATCGTATAGAGATAGGGCATTGATGTTTCTTCCCGTTAAGCATAGGTTTAGTTCAACTTCTTGGGAAAATGATTGCATGCAATCAAACGCTACCCCTGACCCTTTATTTCATATAATGGAAAGTGTGAATGGTTGCCAGGAGATTGAGGTTGATAATAAATTGCTGGTGCGTGGTGTAATTGACACGGTAAAGGTTAAAAACCAAAACTTAAACTTTGATACCATATTCTGTGTCAATGAGCCAGTTCATTTTTATGACTCAGTAAGGTATTGGAGACCAGATTGCTCATTAAGTGATGTACAGCTTAATCCAAACCAACAATGGGGTGCTAATGGAATTGCACTAGGTCCTTTGGACGCACCTTGGAGTACCATGCACATTGATACTGCTGATTATTGGAAGAAAAATGCGGCCAATACCAATACACAATGGCCTGATGGATCATATGTAGAAAAGTTAAAATGGTATTTCGGTGATGGAGATTCGGCTGTTGGACCCCGTCCGGTTCATCTTTATCGCCAGGCTGGGCAATATGTAGTGTTAATGCTAAGCCGCGATAAAACAGGAAACTGGGATACTGCTACTGCTAAACTAACTGTTCAATCAAGCAATATTGTACTATCTCGTCCAAATCCATTAACTGTTTGTGAAACTGATAGCAATGTGGTATTGCCTGCTTTTGGTTCTCCTGTATTTGGCGCTTTTACTTGGAGCTATCCGCCTCAACCACAATTATTGGTTTATAATGCCCAGCAAATATTAACCATCAATCCGAGGTTACTCACCACCAAACCAACTACCGCAAATCCAATAAGTTTGTGGTTGCATGTGCTGTTTCATAGCGCTGGCTCATGCGCGGTTCAAGATTCCATGTTGGTTACAGTGTACGCAAGCCCAACCGCTGACTCTATTTCAGGCCCCAAAACAGGGTTGTTCACAACAGGTACTTATACTTACGCTGTTCCACAACAATTGGGGCTTACCTATCAATGGACCGTAACCAATGGAACAATTTTAAATGGCCAAGGTACAAACAGCATTAATGTGCAATGGTTAAACAATGGGCAAGGCAAACTGGTACTAAAAGCAAGTAATCAGCAGCAATGTTCAGATACCAGCAGTTTATCAGTAAGCATTGGAAATGTAGGCTTAAATCCACTCAACCAATACCCATCATTGAGTATTTATCCCAATCCCACTTCAACCCAGTTTACCATCGCGGATAATGAAGGTGGTTTAGGGGGAGTTACCATAATCATATTAGATATGGTTGGCAGGGTAGTAAAAGAAGTGCAGGTAAATGATAAAGTAAATCAGATTCACCTAAATGTTGCGGAGCTTACCAGGGGCACTTATCAATTATGGGTTAAAGGAAATAATAAGGTCGGACATTTTAAATTGGTAAAAGAGTAAACACCATAAAAAAACAGCACGTTATCATTTGCTTATTACACATGCGGGTTTTATTCAGTTGGATAAACCCGCATGCGTAAAGCATTGCAATTACCCATCCCATCAACTACTTTTGTAACAATGAAAATATTGGTTTTAATCGCAGGCTTAATGTTGTTTACCCATGGTTACGCCCAAACAGCCCAAAAAATGTATGATGTTGGCATAGAGTATTACCGGGCTGAAAACTATAAAAAAGCAATTTTGGCGTTTAACCGTGCCATTCAATTGGATTCAAACTATGTGGATGCCTACTACTACCGTGCATGGTCCAAACAAGTTGATGGTGATAACCAAGGAGCATTGATTGATTACACAAAGGTAATTGCCTTTAGGCCAAAACATGTGGATGCTTTTTATTTTAGAGGGATGGTTAAAGGCATGCTTAATGATGCACAAGGGGCTATTGCTGATTTTTCAACCGCCATTACCTTAAATCCAAATTATGGACAGGCCTATTTTAATAGGGCTATGGTAAGGTTTAATTTGAAACAACTGGAAGAAGGTTGCAAAGACATGAATAAGGCATTGACTTTGAATGTTGAAGATGCAGATTTGGCCTTAAAACAATATTGCAAGTAAATACTTAATTCACCATCAATCCGGCCGAAGTATTTACTACTGACATAGGGTTGTCAGCAGATGGTTTAGCTTTGCCCAAAAATATACAATGAAACAGCACAGCACCAATTACTTCAACACCTTTATTGTTGTTGCTGACGATTGTCCAACTGGCAATGGAGAAAATCCTCCAGCAAAATCAGACGCCAGAACTGCGGCAAATATTCAGTTTGAAATGTTGTTGAATCATCCCTATCAATATACCTCTGACGACATTTTGTTTCAGGTATTTGCCGAAAAAAAGGATTTAAGCCAAAGCGAATACCAACAAGCCAGGGAACAATTTTTTGCAAAAGGCCAACCTTGTTTTAGGGCATCCCCACTAACCAAACGTTATGGCTGGGGAGTGCATTACAACGCTGAAGGCAAAATGGCCATTTATGGAGCCGAAACTCCTGAGTACCAAAAGTTGATTCAGGATAAATCCCTTACTGTTTTAAAAGCAATGAAATCAAGCAGGTAAAGAATTGAAAGTAAACTCTTTTAACAGCAAAATCATTAGCCATAAATATTGCGTGTAACATTTGTCACACTAGTTTCTTTCTTTGTCAATTCAAGAATGCTGTATCTTCCTTGTCATCAACAACCTTTTGTTTGGTTTCAATAACAATACTAAGAACGTCTTGTCCTTTATCCTAAATTTTACTCAACACTTTGCCCAAAGGTTAGCAGGTTATTATCAGGGTCAAGTAAAGCAAATTCCTTTTGACCCCATGGTTTTGTTTGCAAATGCCCATTTGGATGTATGCCAACTTGATGGTCTAATAGGTATTGATACCATGTTTCTATATCATCCGTTCTGATATACACCTGCCCATAGTTTTGCGCTGGGTCAAGTGCTTTAAACTCGAAAAAGTGCAGTTGGATTTGGTCCTTTTGCAAAATCAGGTAAACCTCAAAATCGCTGCTCCCAATATCTTTAAACCCAAGTTTGTTCATGTAGAAATCTTTTGTTTGTGCCTTATTGCGCATAGGCAATTTGGGGTGAATGTCTGTAAGCATATGTTTTTAATTAATGCGATTTAACCACTATTTTTTGTTGCAAAAGCTTGCTGATGGGCAAGAGTCCAACAAAAATAGCTGTTGAACCAATCAACATCCAATTTACCAAACTCCAGAAAATACCTATAAGCAAACAACCAGTTATAATAAACAAGGGCGACCATTTTGGAAGTAACTTGGTGGTAAGCAAACTTAAACACAAAATAATGATACCCAATAACGATAAAAAAGAAAGCTGTGTAATCACCTTTAAAACACCGGCCATGCTGGTAAGCGCTGCCAGCGCTGCTTTTGCACCTTCGTAAAATTGTGGCTCAACCTTGGAAACGGCCGAAAAGGAAAGCCAGGCAGCAAAGAACCCCGCCAGAAATACTGTGCCAAAAACACCAATTACAACACCAACGATTGAATGTATTGGTTTGTAGGGATACAACAAATATCCCAAACACAATATGGTAAACAACATAAATGGAACACAAAGGTAGGCTATGGCATGCGCATGAATAAAGTTAGCGCCACCGGTATAAACCAGCGTATAAAATAATTCGTCTGGGTGATATGCCTGAGGCTTCAATCTAAATTCAAAAAAATTAGCAAACGAATGCATATGCAAAACAAATGATAGCAACAGCATTGATGGGAAGATGAGGAGGGAAATGCCCAATGTTTTATTAATAGATTGTTGGATTTTATTCATGCACTTTATTTTTGTGTGCACAAAGTTGAGCATAATGCCACAAAAAACACTTGATTGGAATCAAGAAATCAAACCATTCTAGCCCTAACCCTGCTCAACGTTTCAGGCGTCATGCCTAAATAAGAAGCAATTTGCATTTGAGGAAAACGGTTAACCCAGTCAGGGTGATTCATTAACAGCTTTTTATACCTTTCATCCGGTTTTTGGGTATTGATGGTTGCAATATGGTTAGCAGGAATGATTAGGTTGGCAAGCAGCGCATTGAGCATTCTAAAAACAGGATACGTATCCATTAAGGTGTGTATATGTTTTAATGGCATAATCGCAACTTCCGTATGTTCGCAGGCTACAATGTAATTTTGTGATGGCTGTTGCATCAGCAGGCTTTCAAGATCGGCAACCCAAGTGTTTTCGGTAAAAAAGTTAATTGTGAGTTCGGTTTTTTCAGTGTCGGTGTAAAGTCGGAAACTGCCCTGAATAACAAAAGTTAGGCCATCACAAACCTGTTTGGGTTGTAGTAAAAAAGTATGCTTTTCCACCGTTTGATAAACCAAGTTTGAGGTAAACAGGTTCAGTTGCTCATCTGAAAAGGGGTAAATTTTTAAAAGAGATTGATGAACTTCTGTATGGTTTGTCATGTGGTTGTTCTTTCTTTCTGATTGCGGCTTTTAGGTATCCAAATGCTTAAACAAATAAACGAGCCATTGGTATTAAATTGTCTGCCTAAGTAAATCTAACAGTAGTTTGTTAAACAAAGTTGTTTGGTTACCCAGTGACACAAAAAAAGTCTTATCAAATGATTCAACGGTTTTTACGGCTTGCTTTACCACTTTTTTGCCTTGAGTGGTTAGTCCAACAGTTTTTGCCCTTGTATCTGTTTGGTGTTCCTGTCTTTGCAATAAACCTTTTTGCTGCAAAGTACGCAACACCGTTGATGTGGTCATGGGGTCAATTTTGGTGTGTGATGACAGTAGCACTTGTGTTACATCTTGTTTATGCAAAGTAAGCCAATGAATACTAGCCATTAATACAAACTGTGAGTGGGTTAAGTCAAAAGGTTCAAGAGCCTTCTTAATCTCTCTTTGCCAAAGGTTAGTTACTTGCCACAATAAAAAACCAGAACTATCTTCTGGTTTTTCTACACTAAATGTATTGTCGGTTGATTTCATAATTTTTTTGCAGTGTCAATTTGTAGTTGCATGTCCTCCGGCAATGCGTCCACTATTTTTTGGGCCACTACCCTTCTCCAAACAAACCCCAAAATGCCTTCCATTTTCATGGTAGTCGTCAATTTTAAACCGTCTGACGTTTCTTCAAATATATGTTCTCCATACATTTTTGCTAATGGAAATTTGGTAACGTCCGTAAAACTGACATTTTCAATAGCCTCTACAATACCAAGTTTAAGCTTGGGACCACCTTTGGGTTGAAAAATAAAGTAATTTCCTTTTTCGAATTTGCCTTCTAACCTAGCATATTCAACACCATTGTCCCAGTTTTGCCAGTTGTTTACATCGGAGAAGAGTTTCCACATTTGTTCTTTAGTAACCTCTTTTGTTACAATAAAGTGAGATTTTGACCACATGTTGTTTGCGTTTTAAGATGAATGATTTGTCTATATATATGTGCAATTATAGTATGTGTACATATAATATTCAAATTTATTTTAATCAAGCAGTTTTATATTGATGCTTATCGTTGTGAATGAGCTAATAAAATTGAACAGACCCTTGGTTTCTAAGAAGGATTAACCAAAGAATGGTATTGTTTTACTGTTTAGGTTACTTCCAGTAAATAATAACAAAGATTGAACTTAAATACAGCCAGAGTAACGAAAATAAAAGGTGCATGGCTGTTTCAAATGGTTTACCCTTCCATAAGTTTGGTGAATAACCGAAAAATTGAATAAAAAGCCGAGTGGTCCAGAATAATCCCAATCCGAGGGATATTTTTCTTCCAAGTTCTGTTTCAATGAGTTCGTTCGCTGATGTTAAACAAAGCAAACCCATCAGAAATACCGCTAACGCAACAAAAAATGTATGTATCGTCATCATTTGTCGATTGATTAGACTCAAAGATTGAAGTTCTTTATTCCAGTTAAAGTACTTGGGAAAAGCTAGGTGAATTAGCGCCAAAGCAGTTAAAAGAATACCAATTATTTTCAGGTGAGTTTCCATTACTTAGGGACGACAATTGAAGATAGACATAAATGGCGTGAATTTATACTCCTTAAATGAAGAAAAGCCGGCATCTTTAAAGGCATTTTGCCATATTGGTTTGGAGAAAAAATGAGTAAATCCAATAGAAAAGGCAATGAAATTAGGAAAGTCCCGTAAATGTTCAACCATAACAATGTTAGCGTTTGGCTTGCAAACCCGATGACATTCTTTTAAAAATTGAACTTTTTCGCTCTGAGAGCGAATTTCGTGAACAGACGATAATAAAAAAATGGTGTCAACAGTATTATCCTTTAAAGGAATATTATTTGACATGATTCTTTGTGTATTGGGATAAACCAAACTCACTTTTCTAGCTCTTACTATTGCAGGTTCGGTATGTTGTTTGGCATTGTAAAAATCAAAAACCTTTAAATCCGATAGTGGAAGTAACTTTTTAAGGATAAAACTTGTTTCATCAAATCCAGCATTGATATTCAAATTAAATTTATCAGGGGAGTCTTGGATGTTTAATTTCTTAAGCCAATTAAAGTCGTAATACCCCGAAAAATCATATACATAGGCCGATACAATCAACGGCATGATTAATCCGTAAACAAAAGAACAAATAACCATCCAATACAAAATAGTCGGCCAATTAAACAACAAATAAGTTGTAGTAACCAATACCAAAGCAATTACACCAAATACATAAAAGTGCCTATTAAAGCTCAGTATATTTAATACCCCTTGAAATTTTCGCCTGTTTATTTCCATAACTCAATTTTACCTTTTTTCCAGTAGTATGGAATGTTTTCAATAAAAAAGGCGTTAGCCAAAACGGGGTTGTCAAGCTTAAGCGTGTTTAAAAAATCAAACTGATAACTAGTTACTTTTAGAGGTTTGGGTGTCCAGTTTTCTCTTACACCTTCAATAGTTAAGATTTCTCTGGTGTTTTTGTTATAAGTAAAGGTAAAGGGCAATGGGCCTGCATATCTTCGTGCTTCTTTCCAATCTGCAAATGGGGAATGTTCAGGAAGATTAACTTCTCCCGCAGTCTTATCCATTGCTACCTTAAACATTGACTTTGCCGAAGAAATTTCCGAGATGTTTGCTTGTTTCGATTGCAGAATGTCAGTTGTAGTATAGTTATAATGGGTAAATAGGTTACCCATCAATTCCATTTTCTTCTTATCTGTTTCTGATTTTAGAATATATAACCCCCTTAAACTTTTCCCAGCATTATTAGTATAGCGAACAAAAACGCGATAGCCTATCAAGAAAAAGTTGTTTCCCATAAATGCGGGAAAACCTTTTGGCCGCAAGTCTTTTGTTTGAACCATAGCTACAGCTAAAAAAGCCCATTTATCTTGGAATGTATCAAGTTGCAAACATTCAGGAATAAGTTGTTGCAGTTGCTCCTTTAGTACTGTAAAAGTTAAAACAACGGAACTTTCGAAATGCGCTTCAACTGCAAACGGATGATTTTTGAGAAATGATAGCATGGTTGTAATTTACTTGTTTTTGTTGAAATAAAATTCATTTGTAAAAATTACGCTAACCAATAAAAATGCGAAAAGTGAATTTAACTTTCCCCAAAGCAATAAGTCAGGCACAAGTATAAATTCAAGGCAATTCATTGTTACAATTACTGCTATTTGTGTTAAAGCATTTAATTTTGATTGATACCTGCTAATAATCCATATTGCCATAACCATTTCTGAAAGGCCAATGAGTGCAGTCCATGTTCTAGAATTTGCGTTACCAAGAATGCCTGCTACAATTTGTTCGTGTCTGGGAACAAAATTGAACACTTTACAAAAAAGCCCATTTGCAATCCAAACCGCAGCAATTAAATAAGTAATTATGAGATGAATCCTGTTGTTTATCATTAAATAGTACCTCACACCCAATTAAAGGTAAAAAAATCAAAACTAATGTTTTATCAGATACCTGCAATGAAAATGCCAATACCTACACCGTAAAATGTGAGTGCTTTACTTATGCCGATAGACAGGTTTGGATACCCTTAAGGCTAAATTGATTAAATAACAAAACCCCGCTAGATTGAAAAGACCAGCAGGGTTTTGAAGAGTAGGGGATGGGTGAAAACTGTTTAAATTGTCCCCGATACTTGTTTCAGTTTAATTCTTGATTGAGCAATAATAATTCGCAAGAGCTTCAACCTAAAACTCAGGTACCAACTTGGAAATCGTGGGTGCTCCATGTGCTCACTAATCATGATAAACGTTACAATAAGCATAGCCAAGTTGTGCCCTTTGGGCAAAAGCATAGGAAACAGCATTAACGCCCATCCTGAGCCAATGCACCAAACGCCATGCATCACTCCAAATAGCAGTGCATCTCTTTTGGCTGCCCATCCAAAGGCCGCAAGCGGCCGATGGTCGTGTCCAAGGTTTAGAAATCGTTGCTTAATAGGCGAAAATTGCCAAATCACCGCAACAATACCAACAGCCAATGCTGGAATATAAGACATGGGCATAAGCAGGTTTAGTCCTAAAATCACTCCAATCATCACTACACCAGCCAACATCCAAGTAGAAAGGTAACCCAATACGAAAAGTGAAGAGAGTAAAAAACGGTAACGTTTAAAACTCTGCATGCAAATCGCTTGAATAGGCGGAATTAATTTAGGCAGCATCATGGCAACCACCATCAATCCCCAGCCAATTAACTGCGATGAAAACGGATTCATGGCCAGCAACATGTTAAGTGATGCAGCGGATGGCCCAGAGGCTGATACATGACAATGTTCTATCGTCATAATATCACCTGGGTTGATTAAAAGTAATACCCAAACAAAGGCACTAATGCTTAGTATTACCAGATTAATGATGATGCGGTTGTACCGTGAAAGTTTCATAAATACTTTTCGTTATTGACTTGAACGATAAATTCCTATACGATCTACGGTAATTTCATGGCCGGCAGGTATGGGATTTTTAGTCTTAATCTGAACATCTAATGCATCAAGATCAATATTACCTTCTAGGTGCAAATCATCTATAATGTTTGTGATATTGAATTTGTATGTAAGACCTGATCCACCATGGCTACTGTTTTTCAATGATGCTCCAAGAAGACCAAAAAGTGAAACTGACTTCACAAGCTTATCATTTATATATACAGAAATGAAGTTTGAATCGCCCCCGCCTTTTACCCCTTCTAACTGCAGATAAATTTCATCAGGAAGGTTGGATAGAGAAGCTTTTAAAAGGCTGTTTGTAACCATTTTCCATGGAGCCGCGTCAAGTTTAACCGTGGTTTTTGTATCAACACCACTCAAGGTGAGTGAACCAGTGCTGGCTCCAACCAATTCATTGTTTTTATTATTTGCCATTTGAATACCGTTTTCTAAATTGGTTACACCAAATTTAGCCAATCTGTTGGTTAAATTACCAGTTAATTGTCTAGGAGGAGTGTTGTCATAAGAAGTTAATGAAAGATCGTCATAAGTGTACGAATAAATGGTCCCGTTGTAGTTTAACCCAGTTGTGGTATCCACATCATCTGGGGTGTAGTACCAAGGGGTGCCAGCTGCATCCAAAGGCATGGCAAAACGCGAGTTGCCATTGGCAGAAGGTCCCGTTAACCAATTGGGATCTGTAGGATTGTTATTTCCTCCAGTTACATTCCAAGCATCCCACATGCGATCAATATTCGCATGGTGTAAGTAAAAAACAGGATCAAGAGCCGCTGTTTCAGGTACACCCATCAAACCGTATTGGCCAGCGCTGTTTGTACCTCCTACCATACCATGAACACCATTATGAGGATTGGCTTCAAGTTTTCCGGTGCCACTACCACCACTGTGGTTGAATCCAGTTTCATCTCCACCATATGAATCCGTATAAATAGTATCCCATTGACATTCATCATTTGCTTCATACCTACCATTTCCTACTTCTACATAAACATTACCATCACCAGTTGGCCCATATCTTTCTGGTACAAACAAGGGATTGGGAGTGCCATCTGGCAAATTTTTCGCAGTAAATGCTGGAGGAATTTTATCTTCAGGGTATTGAGTAGATTGACTTAAATAGTTCCAGTAAGGCAATGCCCAGTCGCTTGGGCCATTTAATGACGTGGCGGTAATGATATCACGAAGAATATTTTCAAGTGCAACCAAGTATCCTCTGTGCCAAGGTGCAAAAAACCAAGTAGCGTGTTGGCATTGATCCCAAAAAAGATTTGTCAAACTTGTGGATGGAAGTGTGCCTAATTGAGCAGATGGGGGTATGTAAGTAATATTGACCCAGTTTAGGTATGTATAGTCTGGTGGCGGTGGTGGTGGCGGAATTACAGAGCTAGGTAACAGGAACTCGCCATGAATGGCAGCATAAAACCACCAACTAGTTGGGTCGCTTATAGGGCGAGATTGCATTACTTGTACTGCTTTTGCATACCAATAAAGATCAGTGTAACTTCCATCTGCATTTGTGAATTGCCCACCGTTGTTGGCATCCCACGCGTTTTTTCTTAAATAGTTAGACATGTTGTTGTGTTTTGTTTAGTTTTCCTACTCGTGTGGCTTTTCGGTTTCGCCCCCAAGTGATCATCCTGGTTGGGGCAGGCCCGTTTTTTGAGTGGTTGCTGGTCTCCACTTTTATGGTTAAGGTGCACTAAATAAGCTTACCTTGTTGGGCAACCTATTTAACTTAATCAAATCTAAATCAATTGAATCATCCAAAACAAGAGTAGAAATACCCTTTTTTCATAGGGTAAATACTCTTTTTTTAAGCAATCTGTTTTAATGATGAGTGGATATAATGGAGTATTTAAGAACAATGCTTATGGGGCATTGTAAAATGGTACTCAAATCGGCTATGAGTAAACCAAGCATACTAAAAAAGGTGTAAATGCCGATAACATTCAGCAAGGTTAGAGCGCCATATTGATAAAATCAATGGGCCATTTGGTTAAAATTAGGGTTCAGCAGTTGTACTGATCACTCATGTTATTGAATAGGTTTGGTTGTAGCTAGCTGTAATCACTACATTTTCTGTGGTAAACAACTCCCCATTTACTTCAATATTAGGCTCTGTGTTTTCAAACACCTGTTTTACTACCCAACCGTTTCGCTCCAGCAACCGGCAGGCATCTTCTACCGAAAACAAATTAAATCCATATTTGGTAAAAGGATAATGTTCCATTTGTCGTTTCGGACGAAAAGCAATAATCAATGTTCCCCCAGGTTGTAATACCCGTTTTATTTCATTCAATACTGGTGTTTCTTCATCCCAAAAATACAAGGTGTTTACAGTAAATACCTTGTTAAAGAGGTGATTCGTAAAAGGCAGGGCAGAGTTATTGGCAAGGATAAAATTCGCCTGTCCTTTGGTAATCCATTCTGCATTCAGGCGTTTGGCTTCCTTCACCATTACCTCGGCAAAATCACAACCCATATAATGGATACTGCTATCAACACTTAATATACTGTTTACAAAAAAGCCATTTCCCATACCAATTTCAAGGATACGGTCGCCTGATGTTGCTTGTAGTACATCCAAACAATCTTTGTTTATGTGTACGTTTGCACTGTTCATCCATATCCCTGTTTTGATGCCATCTTCGCCAGTAGGCTTGCGTAATTGAGCTGCTATCTCTTGTTGTATCTGTTCATCCATAAGTGAGTTTTTTACAGGAAAGATCAAAGTGGAAATGTAATAAATAAAATGAAGTTCCGTATAAAAAAGCTCTTTTTTGGCTAGTAGACTTTGAAATAATTCAAGTTCCTAAACGCCAAATTATTGATAGGTAACTATAACAGAAGCCGCTTCAAAAGTACTTTTGAAGCGGCTTCTGTTGTATGAAATTGAAACTTATTCTACCGTAATTTTATAATTGGCTGAGCCTTGGTTAGTGTTTACATAAATAATGTACAAACCTTTGCTTAGTCCATCTACGGTAACTTGGTGAGTAGCTGTGCCAAATTGGGCTTTTTTATTCACCAATATTCTTCCGGTTAAATCTGTCAATACAATTTGTCCTTCACCAGTTAAATCTGTTGTCGCAATGTTAATGAAATCGGTAGTAGGGTTCGGGTAAATGCTCACCTTGTTGCTGATGTCGTACTTGCGTAACCCAACATTTTTAGTGCGAATTAACTTAATGCTAAAGGTTTGTGAAGCTAAGATAGAATCTTCTGCTTCAATGGCCCTTACCGTCCAGCTTAAGGTGATAGAGTCTCCATCTTTTACACCTTGTGCTGCAAGCACCGCATCAACAGCACCTGATGTTAAACTTAAAGTGGTTGCTGAGCCATTGTTATCAGCAGTTAAATTTAACAATGGCGTGTTAAAGTTACCACCGGCTGCAATGGCCAACCATTTGTATTGGGTTGCATTTGCAGAAGCTGACCAACTGATATTGATTGGCGTGTTGTTGTTAGAGTCAACCGCAACAGTTGCATTATTAGCTGGAGCAGTTAAGTTAAAGTTTCCAAGGATACGACCACGCACCAAGGTGATGTTAAACGTTTCAGCCGCTTGCACAGAGTCTGTTGTTTCAATTGCAAATACAGTCCATTTTAAGGTAATTGAATCACGCACTTTTAAGCCGTTCGCTTTTAAAATGGCATCAACAGCACCACTGGTTAAGGTTAACTTGTTGTCTTTTCCACCATTATCTGATGCAAGGTTTAATAAAGGTGTGTTAAAGTTTCCGGTTGGAACTGTTGCTTTCCAGCGGTAAGCACCTACTTTATTAGAAGCTGACCAAGTAATCACAATAGGGGTGTTGTTGTTTTTGGCAACCTCAACACGGGCGTTGTTAGCAGGAGCAGTTAAGTTAAATACACTTAACACACGTTTACGGGTTAAGGTGATATTCCAGTCTTGTCCGGCTTTTAATGAGTCGCCATCCAAGTATGCGTAAACGGTCCATTTTAAGTTAACAGATTCAGTACGTTTCACACCCAATGAGTTCAATACATTATCCAATGTTCCGCTGGTTAAGGTTAATGATGAGTCAGATCCACTGTTATTGGAGTTGATGCGCAATAGCGGAGCAGTAAATGTTCCGGTTGGTGTGGTTACAAACCACCTGTAGAAAGTGCTGTTTGCCGATTTACCCCAGGTGATGTTTACATCAGTTTGATTGCCTTCTTCCACCTCTAGTGAAACATTGTTGCCTGGCGTTTTTAAGCTGAATGCACCTAAACCAGCTTTTTTGCGGGCAAGGGTAATGTTAAACACTTGCGCTGCTTGCAATGAGTCAGTCCCTTTATAAGCAAATACCGTCCATTTGGTTTTTACAGAGTCGCCTTGGGCCACGTTTAATCCAGCTAAAATGGCATCAACACCACCAGAAGTTAAGGTAAGGGCAGTATCAGCACCTGAATTGTTAGAAGCTACCGTTAATAATGGTGATGTAAAGTTTCCAGTAGCGGTAGTTAAAAACCACTTGTAGGTAAGGGCATTGATGGAGCGGCTCCAGTTGATTTGAATAGGAGTGGTGCTTTCAGGTTCTGCAACTACACGTACATTGCTTGCTGGGCTTACTAAATTAAACTGATTTGGAGGCGTAATAATATCTTTTTTGCGCACTCCATATAATTGGTAACCAGTGGTACAACCGCTGGTTGGCGATGAGCAGAATTGGGCCAAAATACCTTCAAACACAAATACCCCTTGCGGAACAGCAGTTGCAGGAGCATCATCAATTTCAGTATCGGCTGCCGCAACTACACGCAATATGGTGGTATCCCCTAAGGTGGTGCCATCCCACACGGTGTTGTTGCTGCTTGCTGCAAAAGTTCCTGTTGCATTGGTTCTTAAACCAACTATCCTAACCAATCTGCTTTCAAACTGTTCGCCATTTTGGTTGATTTGTTTTACTGTTAAAGTTATTGGCATTATTGTTTTGTTTGAAGCCAATACAATTACTGTGTTAGTATTGTTATAAGCACCACTTGCCAATTGCACTTGTGCATAGTTGCTAAAGTCATTGCGTGGACCTATCACTTCAACGCTATCACCTTCTTTTAATTTACCTGCGGCAATAGAATCAACCATGGCACCAGCTGATTGGCGAATACCCAAGCCTGCATTGCCATCTTGGATGTAAATAAACCTGCCCCAAGCACGGGTAACAATACCTCTTGTCCTAACCAAATTTGGTGCAGCTACCGCCCTTGCCTGCGCAATGGTGATGGCTGGATTGGTTTCAGGAAAAATATTTTCAGGACGAACATTTCTTAACTGAATTCTTCTATCGCCCAGTAATGAAGTATCTCTAACGTTGTATGGATTTGTGTTGTGGAAAGTACCCATGTATTCAGCAAAAGCATCTTGCTCGCTACCAATTCCTGCAAATGTTGCAATACCTGAATTCTTAACTGCGGTATCAAGATTTACACGGTTGGTTGCGTTGGTAGGGAAAGGATAACTATCGCCACCGGTAAACAAGAAGTTTAACGTAACCAATTTGAATGTTCTACTTGTATCACCTACTAACACACCATTTCTTACAATGGTATCAATGCGGTTTCCTGCTGAATCTGTAACCACCAATGAAACGATTTCGTTACCTCTTGCCCTAGTGGTATCATAACTAAACTGCACACCACCTACTTGTGGGAATTGACCTGGAGTAGCACCAGGAACTGTGGCTGAAATACCATGTTCCATAATTCTTCTTAGGCCAGCAGCATTTACAGTTCCAATAACTAAACCGTTGTTAAAGCGTAAGGAGTTTTCAATATCCAATTGCGAAATATCGCCACGCAATTTACCAGCGCTCGGGTTGGCTTGAGTTTGTTCTAATACAACATTCGATCCTACTGCATTTACAAATCCAATGGCTGAGCGAATACCACCGCCATTTTTAATAGAGATACGTACTTGCGGATCATATTGGCGTGCATACCATAAGTTGGCATCAGCAGTTAAGTTACCAAAGTTGGTTTCTTCTGTTCTTACCAGGTTTCTTCTGCCTTCTAAAAACACGTTTGATTTGCCAAATTTGGTGCCATCTTTTGCAGTAATAACACTGCCAACAGCAGCGGCTAATGTTCTTACATTTGCACCTTTGGTTCCTGGAGCAAATGCTGCTGAGTAGGTACCCCAAAGTGACGTTACCATTGCAGTATCTGCAACATAAGCTCCGTTTACTACTGAATCTAATAAGGTTGGTAACAAAACTCCTGCTGTATCAAAATCGCACACAAAACGGCCAACATATTTCCATTCGCTGGTTGTATTTAATATGGCCAACGGTTGACCATTATTATTAGTAGTGATGATCGGATATTTTTCGGTAGCCACGTGTCCTGGAGTTAGTCTATCGTTGCCATCTGCCGTAAAGGCGTGGTTACCCCCTGAGATAATAATATCAACATGACGTAAAAGTGGTGCTAACGCTTTTTCATTTGCAATTTGTTGTAAATGCGAAAGCAAAATAATTTTGTTAATTCCTAAGGCTCTTAATGAGTCAACCACGGGTTGGATAATGCCTGCCAATAATGGCATATTATCCACTGGGCCACCAGTAACTGTTGTTGCACCTGGAGAAGAAATAGCTGCCAATACTTGCGTAGTGGCTCCAACAATACCAATGCGCTCTCCGCTACGTTCAATAATTACTGATGGCGCAATTCCTCTTTTTTGTGAGTTGGCAGTAATAGCAACTGGAGTGCGGAAAGCGGTATCAAATAATATTTGATTCGTATAAAGATAGTTCAAGTTCACATCATTGCTAAAGTTTAAGTTACAAGTAACAAATGGAAACTGAGCACCAATCCAACGTTTGTCTGCACCGCTGCTTCTGATATCCACACCAATTTGGCTATTCAACTCTGAAGTTCCCAAATCAAACTCATGGTTACCCATTGCTGAGGCATTGTAACCAATAATGTTCATAATGGCAATATCAGGACGACCAATAGCTGCTCTCAAAGCCTGCGTTCCGGCATAATAGCTTGATGCAGTATTGCGCAACGGAGTTTGCAAAGAAGCATCTTCGCCTGATGACATAAATGGACCAGGAAGAATGTTATCTCCAGATGATAAAATTAACGTGTTTACATGGCGCTCTTCTAATTCATCAACCACAGCAGCAAAGTTTGGAGCATCTGTAACTGCGGCCAATCCACTTTCCATATCTGACGAGTGTAATACTTGCATTTGGTATGCACTGCGTGAGTTGATTTGAAAAATACCAACTGTTCCTGAAACTTCGTTTGATAATAAAATTAAATCTTTGCCATTAGGGCTTTCGTTTCTTGGAATAAACACAATGCCTTCAGGGCCTAAATCGCCTACGGTAGCCAAATTAGCTTGGCTAGGTGTAACACTAAAGTTACGGGTATTGATGTATTGCACAAAATAAGGAGCATTCGGGTTAGTAATGTTGTAAACGAAAAATCCACCAATACGCTCAAGGCCAATAAATGCATAGGTGCTATCCAATATTTTGCCAACGGTTACACTTTCTGGTTCAGGACCTTTATTATCACTTCTATCATCTAAGGCATTGGTGGTATGTCCTGCGTTAAAATTATTAGGGAACAAAGCAGCAGTGCGTTGTTCAAAATCGTCTTTGCTATCCCAAACCAAAGCACCTGTTGTTCCATTCCAAATAGAGAATGAACGTGTGCCAAAAGTGTAAATGCTATCAAATTTACCATCGTTGTTAAAATCGCCCCAACGGTTGCTTACATTTAACCGACCTAAAGCGGCATTGGCTTTTAAAGCTGCCACATTGGTGGCTCCACCAAACTTAACCGTATCTAACACATAAGTAGCATTGTTTACCCTCACTTCTTCAAGATTGGCTGCACCCCAATCTGCGCGGGCATCTCCTTCGTTAGCTGTTACTAAAAATGTTTGACCTCCTGCTGTATAGCTAGAAATCCCATCAGGTTGGTACATGCCAAAAACAGGCCAATTTCCAATGCTAATAGAAGCCGTACCTCCAGCCCCTGATTGGTCAGATGGATCTAAACCATTGCCTGTTAAGTTGTGATTTTTAAAACCTAAAGGCAATAAAGAAGTAACGGTTGCTGTGTTAATATTAACAACCGCCAAGGCATTGTTTTCTTGGCAGGTTACCCATGCGGTTGAGTTGTCGTTTGAGATAGCAATATATTCTGGTTCTAAATCTTCAGCAACAGTTGAGTTACGTAAAAAAGAACCACCTGATTGTATTCTTCCAGTGATACGGATATTGGGGTTGATGCTTGCAGGGGCATTAAATGTGGTGAAACCGGCAGTTTGCACATTGGCTTGTGTTAATGAAGCAGCTCCACCTGAAACATCAATAATAGAAATAGAGCCTTCTGGGTCTATGGTGTAGCCTACATTTGGCTCCCCTTCATTGGCACACAATAACCTGTTTCCGTTTGGTGTAAAAATAATGTGGTCAGTATTGGCTCCTGCTTTTACTTTGCTAATAAAATTACCATTGGCATCTAAAAATACAATGCTGCTTGGGTTGGTTTTACCATTTGAGTCAATTACCGCAATGGCAACAAGCCCTTTCTTGTTGGTGGTTATTGAAGTAACATCAATACCATAAGGTTTAACAGAAATAGAGGAGATAAGAACCGGATTAGCGGGATTGGCCAAGTTAACAATTCTAAATGAAGTGTCAGGGCCATTTACCACGTACATTCTTTTTGTACTGGGGTCAAAGGCAGATATTTCAGCAACACCGCCATTTGAGTTGTAAGTTCCGATAGAGAACCTACTTAAAAACTGCGCGTTAATCTGGGCATTTACACTTGTAAATGTGCCAGTTAGCAGCAGTAGTAGAAATAAGGAGAGAAAAGTAATCTGTTTTTTCATAACAACATTTGGTTTGGAGCGCAAATTCACCTTACCACCACAACCGAACGTTATGCAGAGGTTATATCATCTTTAACAATAAGTGTATAAATAGTTAATCCCTGATGTTTAATTAATATTGAATTGATGTAAACTTAGTATAAAAAGGAGTTGGATGAGTTTTGTGTTAACACAGCCCTTCGTTTTATGGATAAATTTAAGCCACCAATTTCAATACAGGTAAATGTGGTTAAGGTACAAATGGATTAGCAAAGGCAGGGTTGGTAATAAAAACAGAATCAGTCAGTGTATTTAGGAACAAGATAATCTGGTGTTTTTCCAGTGCATTAAGCCTTGCGCCTCCCTGGTGTGCAAAGCCCATTTTCGAGTCTACATTTGCACCTTTTTTCACGCCTTCGCTGTAAAAATCCAACACCTGTTCAAGGGTAGCAAACCGGCCATCGTGCATGTAAGGTGCGGTAACAGCCACATTGCGTAAAGAAGGGATTTTAAATTTGCCATTATCACTTAAGCGACCTGTTGTGCCTCCAAGGCCCTTGTCCTTGTATTGCTCAGGAGCAGAGGCAGCATCCAGGCCATTGTTACTAAAACCTCCTGTAGTACCCAACGCATTGGCATCAGTGGTATGGCAATGTAAACAATCGCCTTTGGTCATGTCATTTACCAGCACCAGTCCTTTATATTCGTCATCGGTTAACCTGTCTTTTCTAGCCAATACCCTGTCGTATTTGGATTGATAAGAGATTAACGTTCTTAGAAACTGCCCAATGGCTTTCGCAATCAGTACACTATCAATTTTTTGTTTACCAAAAACATGGGAAAATTGTTTTTTGTAAAATACACTTTTTTCAATACGCTTAGCAGCCATTTTCCAAGGCAAATTCATTTCCGTTGAATCTCTTACCGGGTGAAAAACTTGTTCTTCAATACTCCGAACCCTGCCATCCCAGAAAAAAGAAGGATACCAAGCCAAGTTAAATAAAGGCATGGCATTTCGGGTGGTGAAATGATTGTTGTTATCTTGGCTAAAAACGTTTGGGGCATCAGAAAAAGCCGCAGCTTGCTTGTGGCATGAACCGCAACTCATGTTGTTATTCAAACTCAATATGCTGTCATAAAAGAGATATCGTCCAAGTGCAGCACCTTCTATAGTTACCACGTTATCGCCACTGCGTGGCATAACTGGGAAAAAGGGAAGTTCAGGAAAAGGGTAGGAGTGAAGCGGTTCTTTAAATGCAAAACCTATCAACAACAATAAACTGAATACAAGCCACTTGGTTAGCCTCATCATTCACCTAATTACGCTGTATAATAAATCGGTAATTTTTTGATTGAAGGTTGGTGGTAATGCTGAGGTAATACATACCTGCTTTATACTTGCGCACATCAATAAAAAACTTGGTAGGAATATTGGTCCATTCTTCCAGTGTTTGTCCAACAGCATCGCACAATTGCATTTGCTCAATCATATGAAAATCGGGCATTTTTTCCGCCTCCAAATAAAGAATATCCTGTGTAGGGTTTGGATATATCTTAAAATAGCTTGCAAATTTTTCCTGATTCACTACAGTATGAATCACCGTGGCATGGTCTTGAAAATTATCTATCATCCAACCCTCTTTGTCATGATGGATTGAATCGGAAAGGATGGTAAAACGTAAGAGTACGGGCTTTCCTAGCATGGTAGCAGATGAAGGGAAGCACAACCAAACATCACGCCAAGTTGTATCTGTGCCACTAAAGGCATATTCTCCTCCATTAAGGGTATCGAAGTTAGCAGAATCAAAGCCATAAAATTTATAAACATAGGGATTGTTAAAGGCATTTTGCCACGTTACGCCACTATCTGTGGAGAACTCAACAATACCCCCATCTGTTCCAGCATCAAAATCTATTTTTTGTTTCCATTGTATGGCCCTTATTCTTCCCGACCTTCCATAACCGGATATAAAGCGAGCAATGAATTGGGAAGTGTCGTTAGGCGGATAAAAGCCAACAGTATCGGTAATAATGGCATTGGGTTGCGTGGCAGCGGTGTTAAAATAACTTTTTTGTGGTTTGCCAATTTGCCAGGTATTCTTTTTCGTAGTATCTATTTGTATGATGATTCTCGGGTATTGGTCGCTGTCTCCATCGAAGTATTCAAAACCATCCTGCGCATAAACCCCAAAGCAAGAGCAGCATAAAATCAGGCATAATATTGATAATGGTTTCATGGGTAAATTTTAAGTGAATATACCAAAAACACCAAGAAAGACAAGTAAGAAAAAATCAGCGGGTGATGAAAATGTACCCAATCAATCAAGCACCTGTACTTCTTGGTTTAACGGAATTGCATGGGCATAACAAGCAAAATGGCCGCATGGGTAATGCGACCATTTTTAAACACGGTTGTTTGAGCAAAAAAAATGGGTTGTTTATTTTATCATCAAACGGTGTATGCTTTTACCTTCATTGGTTTCAACCTCTACCAAATACATGCCTTGCTCCAGCAACAAATCGTTAAACACGGTTTGGTGTACGCCTTTGCTTAGGCTTCCGGCAGACTGTTGTTGATGAAGGAGCTTACCTGTTAAATCAAAAACAGCCACTTGTATGTAAGAGTCTTTTTCTAACTTGGTGGCTACGGTAAAGTTACCCGTAGTGGCAGGGTTGGGATAAATTACAGACTGGTTAATTTTATTTGTTGGTTGGGTTGGGGCAACATCACCCGTTTTAGTTAAGGAGGTATTTGCCTTGTATTGGGTTTTATTTTCGCAATAGGCTTTATCAATTGCAGTAGGTTGTATGCGCGCAGCATTACAAACAGTTGGCTTATCAATTAAAAGTAAAACTTCCGAGTGAATTTCTGCATCAGGTTCTACAATGATTTCTCCGGCAGATTGAATAATCACCTCCACCCCTGGATCGCTGCTGATTTTGCCATTGATGGTAATTTTATCCCAAGCAAAAATGGTTTCAGGTGCCGTAAAATGTCTGGTGCCAATTACCAATTCACTGGGTGCAGATAAAATGGCTATGCCGGGCGATTCTAAGATGCTTGGGTTGTTGGTGTTTCCTTCAATATTAAATTTATGGGTTTCAAAATGCACCACATCATTGAGTCCGCTCATATCAGGCTTGTTGTAACGGTACAAGATGTTCTTTTTTAGGAAGGTATTTACAAATCTAGGCCGTTCTTGAAAGATGCGCGTAATATGTGTACTCATACCCGCTGAAAGCATAAAATCTTGGTTGCCATTTCCGGGAGTATTGTCCATAAGGGTTGTTCTTTTGGCCTCATCAGTGAGGGCAAAATCAAACAAAGCCACAAACTGCGAAATACATTCAATGGGCATAAACTCGCTGGAATACACTGTAATGTATTTGCCTTGGTCATTTACATAGTCGTAGGTTTTGCTCATGTTAGGCGAAGTAAGGTGCCAGTAGTCGTTATTGGCTGCTTTTTCAAACTCAACCATCCAAGCCGCTTCCAGGGTGGTGGCATCAACATTAATTTGGGCGTTGGGGTTAAAGGTATAGGATAAATCATGGGTTAACTTAAAAGCTTCCCTTGGACTAAACTGCACACTGCGGGTAGTTGAATCAACTGGTTTGCTGCCATTTGGTCGTCCTTCCGAATTGTAGGTAGGCACATACATCACCGCCTTCACCGTCTCTTCCACATTGCCTGCCCTAGCCACGGCCTTATTGGGTGTTTTTAACATGGCATACAAACCCATGGCTTGGTTGTAAACAGGGTATAAGAATCTTTCATTGTTATTTATAGAATTAAGCTTTGATAAATCCATATCGGTATTGTAGCTGCCCGGGGTAAACATGTCAAAATTAAAACCGTTTAAGGGAGTGCTGGAGTTTAATTGCCCAGTTAAACTCATTTGCGCCTGTATCAACATGGGCGGGCTTTTGGTTTTTTTATCGGTTTTAAATGGCATACTGGCAAAGCCAAGTAATTTACTATAAGTTTTAATGGAGTACAAGGTTTTGTATTCTTTAACCCCTTTAGCCAAATCGTAACCGATTTCCGCAATTTTGGCTATGCCCTGATTCGCATCGTACACGTCATCAAAAATATTCGATTTGTTCTCCAGTTTTTCAAAATCTTTTAACAACTTATCATAGTTTTTGTATTCCAACAGGCCGTTTTTAACTTTTTCAGGAAATTGGGAGTTCTTTCTGTCTTTATATACACTTAGTAACCTATCTGAATTAATTGCATCACTAGCGTTTAACATTTGGCTGGTGCCTTCCAAGCGCCCATATAAATCAATATTGGCGGAGGTTATTCCATTTAATTTGTAGCTTAACCTTGAATCAAAATAACACACGCAGGGATCATAACTGATGTTAAAATCGGCCATTGAAAAGTGCTCAATACTAAAACTGGTTTTAGCCGGAGAGGCTGCCCTCAATACCACAGTTGGTTTATCCAAAGCTTGATCTAGGCCATTGTAATTGCGAAACAGGGAAGCAATCTGGTTTTCATCTGCAAATTCAATCAAGGACTCTAATTCATTATATGAGGTTCCGATTACCTTAGGGGCGGTAAACCAGCGCAACATGCCTGTGTACCTGTTGTACAAAATAAAGTTAGCCGCTGTGTTAACACCACTCATTCCCCCAGCAATCGGGGTAATCCCATCTGCGTCATACCCATCAAATTTCCACAACAATTCCCACCCATGCTCCACACTGGTAATGTCCATTTCATCTACCAACCATTGCAGGTTGTTAAAATCATTTTCGAAGCCTAACTGAAAAAATAGGGGCGGGTTATTTTTTAGATTAATATGGCTTAAATAGTCTTCGTCTTTATCAAAAAAAGGATTGGTAAAATAACGAATGCTGTTATTGCCGCCACCGTAAATATTGCTGTTATCAAAGTATGGAATACGCGCTTTGAAGTTATTATGAAAAGTTACGTAATCAAACCAATTGAAGCGGTTGCGTTGGCTGAACCACTCCGTATTTTGTGGGGCAAAGGGATTGGTTACAATTGGGGTGGGTCGTTCACAAGGGTCTTGTCCGTTATGTGGAGTATTTTCTGGGGTATTTTCTCCGGTTGTTTGGGATTTGGCTGCCAGCACCCCCCAACAATATATTAAGATTAGTAATAAATATTTCTTCATGTTTTAATTGGTTTTAATTCCGGTGAATGTTCTGTTTTTTCTGGTAAAAACCCCATTTGGCATGGATACATGTTCCTGCCTGATTACATAGGTATTACCATTTTTAAATACACCTCGTAATATTTTTGCATCGCAATCAAGTCCACCACGATTGAATGAAATATTTTTATATCCTGCAAACCCGCCAAACCTTTCATTTAGGGTGTCTCTACACCCTCTTGGAATGCCAAAAACTTTCAACATATTATTTTTATTGATTGCATCATAGCTATGCTCCAAAACAATGGTGTACATACTATCAGGTTTGTCATCATCGCTCCCATAATAAATGCCTTCCCAACTCAGGGGTTCATTAAAGCGCACGAAATAAAACTTACGGGTTACGGTATCAATTCCGTCATCATTGGGGAAACAACTGGTATTGGGTTTGCGTTTCACAATTAACCGCACGTTAAAGGTGGTACCCCGCAAATTATCAGGGAATGTTACATTGACTTGTTTGCCATAACGGGGTTCTACCTCACTGCCCACCTGCCAAATAAAGCTGTCGGCATCTTGCTGCACGGCTTCAAAATAAACGCTGCTGTAATAGCAAGAATCGGTGTCCAATAAAAAATCGGCTAGGTTAGGATCTATAATATCTAAATACGTAGCTTCCTTTATGGTAAATGCAGCACTGGTGGCTGCGACATCTAAACAGGGGTTGTAGTTGTCGCAATCCGAGTTGCGTGGGTCGTCACACTCTTTACAGCTTTGTAAAGTAAATGCGCCCAATAAAAGGGCAAGGGTGAATAATAAGTGTATTGTTTTCATGTTGGTTGTTTTTATAATGGTTACAATTCAGTTAAGGGCATGGTAAAATAAGGAAAAAGTAGGCTTCCTCCATTGTGGTACGTAACATAATCCATCCAG
>CALRXU020000019.1:0-77678 GCA_943372215.1 Chitinophaga pinensis
TTGCCCTGTCTGTACAAAAAATGAATAGAAGCCTGTTACTATAAACCCGGAAGCAAATGAAGAGAAAAACACTTTAACCGCAACATAGTACATTGGGATAATAAGCAATATTGCTGCCCAGAAATAAATATTAAAATTAGGGATAACTAGATTAAAAGAGCTTAAGTACAAAAAAATAGCTGCCATTACAAACAAAAAGGATACACCACTAACCCTGTCAAGCAATGAAGCACTAATGAGTTTTTTTACAGGCAAATCCTGTTGGTTTTGTTTAAGCAGATAAACCTTATAAGCATCACCTCCAATAGAACCAGGTAAAAACATGTTGTAAAACATGCCCATGTAATAAAAAAGCAAATTGGTTTTAGGAGTAATTTTAACACCAGCTAATTGGTAAAACAACAATAACCTGCCAGCGGCAATAATTTTGGAAAGGTTAAAAGTAAAAAAGGCAGCAATTAGTATAAAAGGATTAGCAGTAACAAGGGTTTGGGCAAAAGATTGAAGATTGATTTTGGTGAAAACAAAGAACAAAGCCACGGTGGTTAGCAACAATTTAACCAGTTGCTTATATTGGCTTTTTTTCAACGTCAGTATCATCCATGCAAAAAGAAAGCATTGGTATTACCAAATGTTTAGATAAAAATCAAGGGAGTGTTATCCTTGTGTTATGCTGGTATTCAGTTTTCTAACAAGGAATTAGCAGTTACAATCGTTGGGTAATTTGCTTCAGGATTTGGGTTTTCCAAGTAGAAAAATCTCCTGCAATAATGTGCTTTCTCGCCTCTTTTACCAGCCAAAGGTAGAACATCAGGTTTTGGCGGCTGGCTATTTGTGCTCCTAGATTTTCTCCGGTGTGGATAAGGTGTCGCAGATAAGCCTTGCTGTAATCAGGAGTGAGGCTTTCATCAATTGGAGAATAATCAAACTGCCATTTTTGGTTTTTAATATTAATCACTCCGCTTTTAGTAAACAAATAACCGTGGCGCGCATTGCGGGTTGGCATTACGCAATCAAACATATCAATCCCTAAAGCAATGCATTCCAAAATATTTTCAGGTGTTCCAACTCCCATTAAATAACGCGGCTTATCCAGAGGTAAGATATCACATACCAGCTCAGTCATGGCATACATTTCTTCTGCGGGTTCACCAACGCTTAAGCCTCCAATGGCATTCCCTGCTCTGCCTTGTTTGGCAACAAACTCCGCGGATTGTACCCTTAAATCTTTATACACGCTTCCTTGAACAATAGGGAACAATTGTTGTTCAACACCATATAGATCTTCTGTTTCGTCAAACCTATTTATACAGCGGGTTAACCAGCGGTGGGTAAGGTGCATTGATTTTGAAGCATAATCATATGCACATGGATAAGGGGTACATTCGTCAAAGGCCATAATGATGTCAGCACCAATAATCCGTTGGATATCAATAGCCCTTTCCGGAGAGAAAAAATGCTTACTTCCGTCCAAGTGCGATTTAAATTCAACACCGTCTTCACTTATCTTTCTGATATCATTTAACGAAAACACCTGAAAGCCCCCACTATCAGTAAGCATAGGCCTGTCCCAATTCATAAAACGATGTATCCCACCTGCCCCTTTTATGACGTCCAACCCAGGCCTTAAATAAACATGATAGGTATTCGCTAAAATAATTTTAGCATCAATATCGTTGCGCAACTGATGTTGGTTTACATTTTTAACCGTAGCCTGTGTACCAACGGGCATAAAAATGGGTGTTTCAATTACCCCCCTGCTGGTTGCAATGGTTCCAGCCCTTGCTTTGCTTTGGGCATCTTTATGCTGTAACGAAAAGTTGAAGTTCATGTTTTGTAATCCAATTAGCCCTCGAAATGTAATGATATTTGAATAAGTTGTGGGGCTATACCATTTAATGCCTCGGTATAAATATAACCATCATGAAATAAAGCACTGCCAAAGGTATTGCAAAACTTAATTTCAGGGGAAAATTTAAAATACGGGAAATACACATCTAGCCCAAATCCGGCTTCATAACCAGTGGTAAAGGGCACCAACGATACCACCGGCTTATTTAAGCTACGATCCTGGCTAATGGTAGTGGCCCAGTCATAACTGGCCCTGAAACCACCAATCACATATACCCTAACGTTTTTGCGTCTATCAGATTTGAATTTGACAAGTAATGATAAATCGCAATAAGCACTTTCTATTTCAGCCTCCCGTTTTACATTATCAAATTGATACACCACATTCCGCTGTACAAAAGAAATCACAGGAAACATCATTCGAATATCCCAGTTATTGCCCAAATGTAAATTGGTTAAAGCTCCTAAGCCAATTCCAGGGAATGAGGTAGCTGATACGCTTTTTAAGGTATCAAACGGAAACCGGTCCGTTCTTCTGTCAATACGAAGTCGGCCAATATTGGTATGCAGGCTAAAGCCAAAATGAATTCGCTTATTATCATATTGCTCAAGATTGGGTTGTGCCCAAGTTTGCATCCCCCAAAACAATAAAGCAAATGCCGTGATTATTTTATAGCGGTGTAAAGTGTACAAATGCCAAATGTTAATGGTGAAATATGGATATGCTGATAACCTGCATTTTTAAGATAACCCGCAAAAGCTTCTCCCTCAGGAAAGTGTTGAACAGATTCAGGCAAATAAGTGTAAGCTGTTTTATTATTGCTAATTAAGCGCCCCCATGTTGGAAGAATAAACTTAAAATAAAAGTTGTACAACTGTTTAAAAGGAATTTGTTGAGGTTTACTAAACTCCAGCACGGCTATTTTGCCCCCTTTTCTGGTTACGCGGTACATTTGGTTAATGCCCTGCTGTAAAAATTCAAAATTACGCACACCAAAAGCAACGGTTATGGCATCAAATTTATTGTCTTCAAATGGTAAAGCATTTGAATCGGCTTGTATCAAACTTATTTTTGCTGAAAGTTGTTTGGCATCCACTTTACGTCTGCCCACCTTCAACATTTCATTGCTAATGTCAATGCCTGTTACAAAATCTGGATTTAATTTTAGAGCAGCTAAAGCCAAGTCACCTGTGCCAGTGGCCACATCCAATATTTGTTTTGGATTTATTTCCCTTAACGAGTTAATGGCTTTTTTGCGCCAAAGCTGGTCAATTCCCATGGAAAGAAACCGATTTAAAAAATCATATCGGGGAGCTATGCTGTCAAACATTTGTTCAACTTGCTCACGCTTACTGCTTTGTATGTCTTTATAAGGCTTAACTTCTATCAAAATAGTAAAAAATTGGGTACAAAAATAAGGTATTCCATTAAGGTTGTTAGCTTTGTTGCATTAAAGTATGGAAATTAAACAAGTAGAATTCATAAAAAGTTCGGCAGATATTGAAGGCTGCCCGCAATTAAGAATACCAGAATATGTGTTTACGGGTAGGAGCAATGTGGGTAAATCATCGCTGATCAACATGCTGGTTAATAGAAATGAGTTGGCAAGAACCTCATCTAACCCTGGTAAAACAATCACCATTAACCATTACCTTATTAATAAAAATTGGTTTTTGGTTGATTTACCAGGTTACGGTTATGCCCGAAGAAGCAAAACCCTGCGTACCAAATGGGAGCAATCTATGGAAAACTATATCAGAAACAGGGAGCAATTGCAACTGGTTTTTGTGTTGGTTGATAGCCGCATTGACCCGCAGCAAAGTGATATTGATTTTATAAACAGCATTGCTGAATGGGGTATACCCTGTGCCGTTATTTTTACCAAAACAGATAAAAACAAACAATCAGATACGGCCAAAAATATCCAAAAGTTTAAAACAACCTTGTTGGAAGATTGGGAAGAATTGCCGCTAATGTTCCAAACTTCAGCACTTAAAAAGAAGGGTAGGGAAGAGTTGTTGCAGTTTATTGCAGAATGCAATCAACAATACAATAGCCTTGTTTAAAAAAACAACTCGCTGGCAATGCCGTCAGCCAATATTCGTGCAGGTTTGGTCAGGCTAAACCCCAACTGGTTGTTTACAATTTGCCCACGTTCAATAAAAGGCTGGATTTTTGTAAAAAGCGCAGTTTGTTTTTCCTCGCCAAATTGCGCTCCAATAAAGTCCCAATTGCATCCCCATATTGTTCTTAACCCTGTCATAATGTACTCATTAACTCGGTTTTCCGGGGTAAGGTATTCTATTTCAAGAGGTAAACTGTTTTGCCTAATGGCCTTGATGTATTGCTGGTTATTGGCAATATTCCAACTCCTGCTTTGCCCATCAAAACTATGCGCTGATGGGCCAACTCCAACATAGGGCTTATTGAACCAATAGGCGGTATTATGCACGGCATAGGCCTTGTTTTTTGCAAAGTTACTAATTTCATATTGCTCAAACCCTTGTGCTTCTAGGTAGTTTACCAGCATTTCAAATTGTTCAGCGGCATAATCTTCTTGTGGTTTGGTGGTATTTCCCTTATTAATTTGGTGGTACAATGCCGTGTTCGGCTCAACGGTAAGTGCATATGCAGATATGTGGCTTAATCCTAAGGAAACGGCCTTTTCCATGTTTTTTTGCCAATGTTCGTGGCTTAAGGTTGGCCCTCCATAAATCAGGTCAATGGTGGTTTTTTCAAATCCAGCATCCTGAATCATTTGTATGGCTTGCTCCGCTTCTTTTGCTTTATGAGCACGATTCATCCAGACTAAATCCTCATCAAAAAAGCTTTGTACACCTAAGCTAAAACGGTTAATAGGTGTCTGTTTTATCCAAGTCAATTGTTCTTTTGTAATATCGTCCGGATTGGCTTCCAGTGTAACTTCCGCATTTGGAGAAATGGTAAAAGAAGAATGGATTGCGTCAAATAATTGCTCCAACTGATCTTTGGGAAGCAAACTGGGTGTGCCTCCGCCAAAATAGATGCTTGTTAAAGGCTCGTTTAATGTTGTTTTTCTTAAGGTTATTTCTTTACAAATGGCTTCAGTAATGGTTGTTAAGCCAGAAAGCGTTGTGCTGAAATGAAAATTGCAATAGTTGCAAGCTTGTTTGCAAAAAGGGATATGAATATACAGTCCAGCCAATATGTTACGTTATTACCAATTAAAATTGTTTATTTGAAAGTGTTACAAAGGTATTTTAAAATACTCTTAATCATCTTAGGGCTGCAAATAAATTTAACGTATGCCCAACGCACTTGTCAGGTTTTGTTTGAAACAGACAGTGCCAATTCCAGTTGGTTTAAGAAAAAATTTACCACCAAGTTGGCCGGTGTTGATACTTCAAACATCCAGGTTGAGGTAAAAAAAGTGCTTAAGCAATTGGCCGATGAATCTTATCTTACCGCATGGGTACATCAAATAAATTGGCACGATAGTATTTGTAAGGTAAGTGTTAATATAGGCAAGCCTTACAAATGGGTTCAATTAAAACAAGGGAATTTAAGCGAAGAATTATTAACCGCTTCTGGCTGGAGAAAGGATTTATTTTACAACAAACCTTTTAAGCATAAAGAGTATTTGCAACGTGCAAACATCTTATTAACTTATTTAGAACAAAATGGTTATCCTTTTGCCGAGATTAAGTTAGATAGTATTATAGCGGATAGCCAAGGAATAAGCGCACAATTGAATATTAACTTGGGAGACTTGGTAAAGTTTGATACCATTGAGGTATTGGGAAATGTGCAAATAAAAAGTTGGTTTGTGGGCAAATATTTAGGCATTAAAAAAGGGGCAACCTACAATGAACAATTGCTTAAAAATGCAGACAGCCGATTAAGTCAATTGCCTTATTTGCAACTTACCAAACCCACTTTGGTTTATTTTGTTTCTTCTATTGCAAAGCCTGTTGTTTACCTAGCCAACCGAAAAAGCAACCGTTTAGATGGTGTACTTGGTTTTGCCCCAGCAAGCAATAACAACAACAACAAACTATTGATAACGGGGGAGGCGAACCTGAAATTACAAAACCTGTTTGGCACGGGTAAAGCCTTCGATTTGTCGTTTAGAAGTTTTTTGAGTGGTTCGCAAGATTTGAATACCCGTTTTCTTTGGCCTTACATATTCAAAACCAATGTAGGTGTTGAATATGAATTGGGTATACTCAGGTTTGATAGCACGTTTTTAGATGTAAAACAAGATGTCAGCGTACAGTATCGCATCATTGGAAATGACCATGTAAAGGTCTTTTACCGATTGCAACAAACCACCTTGCTTCAAGTAGACACCAACCAAGTTAAGTTAACAGAGTCCCTTCCCCTTTCCAATGATATTAGTAATGCTTCCTATGGTTTGGGAGGAAATATAACCCGCTACGATTATTTTCTCAACCCAAGAAAGGGATATAGTATTGAAATCAATGGGGCAGTGGGGAGAAAGAAAATATTAAAAAACCCAACCATTGAGTCCATCAAATTCCCTCAAAGTGATGGAAGCGTTAAAAGTATTTATGATACCATTAACCTATCCGTTGTGCAATATAGATTATACCTTAAAGGGGATGTTTTTATTCCACTCACCCAAAGAATCATTACCCGATTGGAAGTAAAAGCCGGACATGTGCAGTCTGAATCGCTCTTTTTTAATGAGTTGTTCAGAATTGGTGGATTAACTACCCTAAAAGGTTTTGATGAACAAGCTATATTTGCAAGCACTTACGGAATTATAAACGGGGAATTGCGCTATTTGCTGCAACAAAATAGCAATGTGCTGTTATTTTGGAATGGAGCCTGGTACGAAAATGCCATCAGAAGGCCTGTGATTACAGACAGGCCATTTGGTTTTGGAGCAGGTTTAAATTTTGAAACAGGCGCAGGCGTGTTCTCCTTATATTATGCGGTAGGAAAACAATTTAATAATCCCATATCCTTTAACAGGGCAAAAATTCATTTTGGCTTTGTTAATTATTTTTAAATGAGCAAAAGTATTTGTAAGGTTCTATTCATTTTGTGCGTTGTGTTGCACAGCCACAAGAGTTATGGGCAAGATAGCGCTCAAGGTGGTTTTTTGAACCCAAATGCACCGGTCGATTCGTTATCAATGCCTGATAGCTTAGCAAATGATAGCGCAAGAAATATCTTTTATAGCTTTAACGCAAAAAGAACCTTGTTGGATACATTAAGAAATGATACCATACTGCTTGCCATATTTAAACCATACATTGAAATTCAATACACTTATTTTCAAAACCGTAAAACCCGCAAAAACCTACCCACAGTAAAAGAGATTGAACTACGGGTGATACATGATAACCAATGGAAATTTTGGGTTATTGTCATCATACTCCTATACATTGCTTTTGTGCGTATTTCAAATGCCAATAATTTCAGGGTATTTATCCTTTCTGTTTTTAATCTTGGCTTAAGCCGAAAAATTTGGGAAGATCAACGGTCGTTTTTTGGCTTTATTATTTTGCAACTTTTTGCCATTTACCTGTTTATTGCCTCTTTAATCATTACCAATTACATGGAATTTAAGCACTTGCTTTTTTTTAATCACTATGTTTGGCAATACTTAATGGTACTTGTTGCATTAATCATCATATATGGGGTCAAATTTATCATCCATGCCTTGTTAGGCGTGCTGCTTAAAATGCCCAATCTTGCTGTAGGTTTTATTAGCAACACCATTTCAGTAAATAATTTTATTGCATTGGTACTCTTTCCTTTTGTGGTTTTTAGCACCTATGCCAATAGCAGTGTTTTGGCCCAGGTATTGGCCCAAACGGTTGTTGCAATTTTTATTTTAAGTGTTCTATATCGTGTTATTAGAAGCATCCTGTTGAGCAATAGTTTTTTCAGTTTCCCAACATTTTATTTATTTCTCTATCTTTGCGCCTTGGAAATTGCCCCTTGGTTTATTATTGGTAAATTTTTAAACAATTACATAGCTTGAAAAATCCTAAAATCAAAAGCATCATTATATCGCAGCCGAAGCCGGAATCTGAAAAGTCGCCATATTATGAATTAGCCAAACGCCTGGGCTTAAAGTTAGATTTTAGACCTTTCATCACGGTTTCTCCAATTAACTACAAAGAGTTTAAATCCCAGAAAGTAAATATTCAGGAATACACGGCTATTATCCTGAATTCCAGAAACTCTGTGGATCATTTTTTTAGAATGTGCACTGAGCTTAAAATCGAGATGCCACCTGAAACCAAGTACTTTTGCGTAAACGATAGTATTGCCAATTACTTGGCTAAATACATACAAGTAAGAAAGCGTAAAGTGTTTACGGGAAAATCTACTGAAACTGAATTGTTGAATGTCATTAAGAATCACCCCACTGAAAATTATCTTTTTCCATGCAGTGATTGGCGTAAGCCTGACATTGAAAAGTTTATGAAGAAGAATAAATTCAAGTATAAAGAAGCATTTTTCTATCGTATCGTTTCTTCTGATTTAAGCGACCTGACCAACGTAAATTACGACATTATTTGTTTTTTCAGTCCCGCAGACATTCGTTCTTTGTTCGAGAATTTTCCTGAATTTAAGCAAAATAATACACTGATTGCTGCTTGGGGGGCAACTACTGTTAAGGCCATTAATGATGCAAAACTCAAGCTTAATATCATGGCACCAAGCCCCGAGAGCCCCAGCATGATTATGGCATTGGACAAGTTTATTGAAAGCAATAACAAAAAGGCATAATACTTAACCAAACAAAAATGAAGGCAATGACTAAAAATCATTGCCTTTTTTAGTATCTAAGTGTTTGGATTGTTTAAATTAAAATTGTATTATTGTTAACCTAAATATCTACACAAGTTACTTTAAGCGCATGAAAAAAATACTTTTGAGTATACTATTTGCCGGTGGAGCGTTAGCAACATTTGCCCAGCAGGATGGCCACTTTACCCAGTTTTTCCGTTCTAAGTTAAATTATAATCCGGCATTTGCTGGCAGCGGTGGGCAGAATATTTGTGCGGGTTTAATTTGGCGTTCACAATGGTTGGGCTTTGGTTCTAAAGATAAGGGTTTAACCCCACAAACGATAGTTGGGGATATTCACGCACCATTGTTTCAAGGAAAACTTGGAATTGGCTTAAATATTCAAAATGATGAGCAAGGTTTTGAAGGAACTTTAATACCAACATTGTCAATTGCTTATCACCACACTTTTCAAAATCAACATAAATTATCAGGCGGTATTGGTGTTGGGTTTATCCAAAAGTCGTTGGATGGAGGAAAACTAAAGCCACAACAACAAGGTGATGCTTTAATACCAACAGCATTGGTTAATGGCAATGCACTTGATTTAAATCTTGGGTTGTATTATCAAATACCTGCAATTTCTATTGTAAGAGATGTATATGTTGGCCTTTCTGCTACCCACATTAATCAATCTACCGTGGAATATGGCCCAACCAAGTACAATTCAAAACTACACACATATATTTTGGCAGGAGCAATCTATGATTTGAACTCGAGTTTTACCATCGAGCCAAATTTATTCATCAAGAATGCGGTTAAAACCTCAGTTGACGTAAATGTGATGACTACCTATAATGGTAGAATTATGGGAGGGTTAACTTACCGTAATATTGATGCTTTTGCTGTACTAGCGGGTTATAAATTCACTTCTAATTCAAGTTTAATGGTGTCTTATGATGTTACAACCAGTAAGATAGCCAGTTTTAGCAATGGTACTATTGAGGCATCTTACCGCCATTGTTTTGGGTTTAAAACTACTCCGCCAGTTAAAACTATACGCCCAATCTATACACCAAGATTTTTATAGTTATTAACAATAATTTAAGGAATAATACCGTTTATATATAAAAAAAAAGGCACTTTAATTGTTTTATTAACCAAAATATATAATTTTGCCTTATTCAAACTAACTATATCATTGTAAAATGAAAAATATGAAGTGGTTTATATGCACCTTGGTTCTGGTAACCTTCATCGGCTGTTCAAGCGATGATCGCGGGGAACTAACTGGTGTACCTGGGAGAAAACCGTGGTTTCATCCGCAACCTTATGGAACAATCTATGTTCCTTCAGGGTCATTGCACGTTGGAGCCAACGAACAAGATGTTCCTATGGCACAGATTGCTCCAAATCGCCAAATTACCATCACGGCATTTTGGATGGATGAAACTGAAATCACCAACAACGAGTATCGTCAGTTCGTATACTGGGTGCAGGATTCTTTATTCAGAGCAAAATTGGCAGAAGCTGATCCTGATAAATACTTTTTGCCATTAGCAGAGGGCGAAGAGGACGAAGGAGAGCGTAGTTTAGATTGGGATCAAAAAATAGAAGAAGAAGATATCAAAGCAAACGAAGAGATAAAAACATTTTTCTATAACCAAGCTGAAACATACTTTAGGGTTAAACAAATTGACGTTAGAAAATTAAGGTATGTTTATGACTTTATAGATCAACGTGCAGCCGCTCAGGTAAAACGTCAAAACTGGAAAAACATAAATAGGGCCGATTATAAAAAACGTAAAGACGTAGAAATTTACCCAGATACTTTGGTTTTTATCAGAGATTACACATACTCTTATAATGAGCCAATGACTCAAGTTTACTTCTGGCATCCTAAATATGATGACTATCCAGTAGTTGGTATCAATTGGAATCAAGCTAATGCTTTTTGTGATTGGAGAACCAAATACCTAAATACTTTTTATTCGGATATTGAGGAGCCAGCCGTTACAAGTTTTAGATTACCAACTGAATATGAATGGGAATATGCAGCCCGTGGAGGTAGAGATCAAAGCATGTACCCTTGGGGAGGCCCTTACATTCGCAATGCAAAAGGGTGCGCATTGGCTAACTTCAAACCAGGAAGGGGCGAGTATAGTTCTGATGGTGGTGTTTATCCGATTCGTGTAGCATCTTATTTCCCGAATGATTTTGGATTATATGACATGGCAGGTAACTTAGCAGAATGGACCAGCACTGCTTATGCAGAAACCGGCAACCTATTTACCCATGATTTGAATCCAGATTACCAATACGATGCCAAAGAGTCTGATCCAGAAACACTGAAACGTAAAACAACCAGAGGCGGTTCATGGAAAGATGTGGGCTACTACATACAAAATGGAACAAGAAACTATGAATACCAGGATAGCTGTAATTCTTATGTTGGATTCCGTTGTGTAATGAGCTACATAGGTCGTTCAAACAGGGACAAATAGTTCCTGCTCAATTGCAAACACTTTTTTAATTTCAATAACCTAAATAAATTTAATTAAACATGTCTAGTTCAAACAGTTTCTTCGAGAGTATGGCCTTCAAAAAAATCATGGCCAAAGTTTATGGTTTTGGTGCAGCAATCGTTATTGTTGGTGCATTATTTAAGATTATGCACTGGCCATTTGCTAATCCTATGCTTATTGTAGGGTTAGGAACAGAGGCGATTATATTTTTCATATCAGCATTTGAACCATTACACAAAGAAACAGATTGGACACTTGTATATCCTGAATTGGCTGGAATAGATGCTCCAGAAAAAGAAAAAGAGAAAAAACCAAAAGGAACTGTTACCCAACAATTGGATCAAATGTTAGCTGAAGCCAAAGTTGGCCCTGAGTTGATTCAAAGTTTAGGCAATGGCTTAAAGAGTTTGAGCGAAAATGTTACAGACCTGAAAGACCTTTCTACAGCAGCTGTTGCAACTGATGAATACACCAAAAGCGTTCAAAGTGCAACGTCTTCGGTAAATGGTATCAGCAGTTCATATGCCAAAGCGGTTGACGCTATCGGTGGTTTAGTAACCGCATCAGAAGGTTCTAAAGAGTATGGAACTCAAATTGAGCGCATGACTAAGAATTTAACATCTTTAAACGCGGTTTATGAGTTAGAAATTTCTGAGTCAAACAACCACCTAAAGTCAATTAATGATTTTGTTGGCAATTTGGCCAAAGTTGCAAGCAGCTTAGCTGATACCCAAGGAGAAGCAGATAAATTTAAAAGTGAAATTGGTAAATTATCAAACAATTTAAATGCCTTGAATAACGTTTATGGTAATATGCTTACCGCAATGAACGTGAATCGTACCTCAAACTAATTGAGGCTTGCATAATTAATATTGTTTCACATAATTAACTAAAGGAGAAAATAACAATGGCAGGAGGTAATGTATCACCAAGGCAGAAGATGATTAACATGATGTATCTCGTGTTAACGGCTCTTTTGGCCTTGAACGTATCTGCAGAGATTCTTAAAGCCTTTCACTTGGTGGAAGTGAGTTTGGAGAAATCTTCTGGTAATATAGATACAAAAAACAAACAGGTTATGGGTGCCATAGAGAAATATCATAATGATTTTCCTAATGACGCAAATGCAACTGATATTTATAATAAGGCAAAAAAAGCAAGAGATATTTCGAATGCTTCTGTGAAGTATTTAGAAGACATCAAGGAAACCATCATAAAAGGAGCAGACGGTAGAAAAGAAGATTCTAATGGTGATGGAAAGGTAAGTGATGAGGAAATTGTAAAGCCGGATGATGTTGAAAATCATGCTAACCTCATGATTAATCAAGGAAAAGGAAAAGAGGTTAGGGATAAAATTAACAAAACAAGAGATGATTTATTTGCACTCTTACCTAAAGACAAACATGCGGGCCTAAAATCTGATTTGCAAACTGAAGACTTTATGGTTGAAGGTTCAAAACAAACTTGGGAATCAGTAATGTTTGAACATTCCCCAGCAGCAGCTGTTGTTACGTTATTAACAAAGATGCAAGGTGATGTGCGCAATACAGAAGCTCAAATATTAGATGAGTTAAGGAAGTCAATTACAGCTAACGATTTCTCATTTGATAAGTTAGAAGCAAAAGTTATTCCTACAAGCGGAACTTATGTTACTGCAGGTGGTAAATATACCGCAGAAATTTTTGTTGCCGCTTCTTCCTCAAAACAGGAAGCCGACATTAAAGTGAATGGAGGAACCATTAAAACAGATGGAGGTATTGGTTTATATGAAGTAACAGCATCTGGTGAAGGAGAAAAGGAGTACACTGCTATTATTACAGCTAAAAAGCCGAATGGAACCACAGAGACTTATACGGTGAAGCAGAAGTACACTGTGGTGCCTCCAATTGCGGTAATATCTGCAACCAAAATGAATGTGGTATACATTGGTTTGGAAAATCCAATCTCAGTATCTGTGCCGGGTTATGCAGCTGCGGAGGTAACTCCAATTTTAGAGCCGGCAAGTGGCGGTACCTTAAAGAAAGACCCTAAATCAAAAAGTGGTGCTTACATTCTAACAGTAAATGGTTCTGCGGGTAAAATAAAAATTGTTTGCTCTGTAAAGGATAAAACATCTAACGCAACAAAACGCATGGGTGAACAAGAATACCGAGTAAGAAAAGTGCCAGATCCAACCCCTTCTTTAGGAACAATTGACAAGAGTGGTGCCATCGCATCAGCTGTTTTAAGGTCACAATCTTCTGTTCGTGCACCATTAAATGGTTTTGCTTTTGAAGGTATTTCATATATTCCATACGAATATAAGTTTGCGATTTTGTATAAAAGAGGCGGAACACCATTTACTGCCGAAGGAAAATCTGCAGCTTTAACTCCTCCAATGCAAGCCGCATTATCTAAAGTAGCTAAAGGAGATAAGGTGTTGATTTACGAAATCAAGGTAAAAGGACCTGATGGACAAAGACAATTGCCATCTCCGTTGATTTTTGATATCCAATAAATATGAAAAAGTTAATTTTTGTAGCAGTTCTTCTTTTTGTTTCAGTTTTTGCTGATGCACAGGGTGTTTATGATGATTTTATTTATACCCGTCAGGCAGTAACCGAACGTAAAGTGATTGATTGGCCATACTTGCGTGAAGCAGATGTGATGTGGGCAAAACGTGTTTGGCGAGTGATTGATACCCGTCAAAAACAAAATCAACCCATGAACTGGCCTAAGAATCCATTAAATATTATTATTTACAATGCGATTCTGTCAGGTAAGTTAACTGCTTACAGAGACGACTCTTTATCAGGTTTTATGACACCTGAGGAATTTAGGTTATTTGGAGCGGGTAAAGAGCCTGTTAAAAAGTTATACGATGAGAATGGCGATCCTGACGACCCGACAAATGTTTATTATGATACAGTAGAAATTACAAAAACTGCTGCTGATATTAAGAAATACAAAGTGGTTGAGGATTGGATTTTTGATAAGAAAGAATCTAGAATGTATGTGCGGATTATTGCCATAGCACCTATGGTTCCATTTACTGTAGCTGGGCAGGAGTCAGGTGAGGTTGAGTGGGCTTGGTTAAAATACCATAAGGATGTAAGTGATGCCGATCCATTTGATATAAGAGGCACTTTGGTTAACATGGAGGTATTTAACAGGCAGAATGATGCGGCTCGTTTAACTTATGACGATTGGTTTGAGCAGCGACTTTTTACTAGTTATATTGTAAAAGAAGCTAACCCTTACGATCAATACATCAACCAGTTTAAAGAGTTTAAAGAAGATAATTTAGGAGCCTTACTTGAAGCAGAGCGTATTAAAAACGAGCTCTTCGAAAAGGAGCATGATCTTTGGGAATATTAATTCCTGATAAAAGCCCAAACATCTGTTTGGGCTTTTTTTATGCCCTATTTTTACTATCTATAATAATGGTTACTGGGCCATCGTTTACCAAACTTACTTGCATACTTGCTCCAAACTCACCCGTTTCAATCTGCTTAGAGTAGTTGCTGCTTAAGGTGGTTAAAAAACGGTTATACAGCTGCTTGGCTTGTTCGGGGGGAGCAGCTTTTATATAGCTGGGCCGATTGCCTTTTTGTGTACTTGCCAATAAGGTAAATTGGCTGACCACCAAAATTTGTCCATTTGTATCAGCGCAACTTAAGTTCATTTGGCCTGTAGCATCATTAAAAATGCGCAAGTTGATGAGCTTTTTGCAAATCCACTCAAAGTCTTCTTGGGTATCAGTTACCTCAAATCCGGCAAGTACCAACAGCCCATGTTGTATAGAGCCGATTGTTTGCTGATTAACAGAAACAGCCGCGGATAAAACTCGTTGCACAACAATTCTCATGTTAATAGTACAAATCTTGTTTGGTTAATATATTCACGTAACTGTGGTAACGTTCTTCTCTTATTCTGCCTTCTTCTACCGCCTGTTTCACTGCGCAGTGGGGTTCATTCAAATGTTTGCAGTTGTTAAATCGGCACTGGTTTATATAAGGCTTCATATCAAGAAAATAATGCGATATCTCAGCTTCATTAAAATCAACCAAGCCAAATTCTTTTATTCCTGGTGTATCAATAATGTACCCGCCAAATGAAAGCTCAAACATTTCGGCAAATGTGGTGGTATGTTTGCCTTTTTGTGAAGAGTCTGATATGTTTCCTGTTTTCAGGTTTAATCCGCTTGAGATGTGGTTTAGTAAACTGGATTTACCCACACCGGAGTGGCCTGAAATGAGTGTGGTTTTATTGGCAAGCAGTTCCTTTAACTTTAGCGTATTTGTGGCTTCAGGTACTGAGGTGCTAAAGCAAGTGTAACCCATGTTGCTATAAATAGACATGGTGTCTTCCAGCATTTCGCGCAATTCATGGTGGTATAAATCGTCTTTATTAAACACCAAGATGGTGGGAATATGGTAAGCTTCTGCAGTTAAAATAAATCGGTCAATGAAACCTAACGATGTTTGGGGTTGAACCAAGGACGCCACAAGCAACGCCTGATCAATATTACTCGCAATAATGTGGGTTTGTTTAGAGAGGTTACTCGATTTTCTGATGATGTAATTTTTACGGTCTTCAATTTTGTTGATGATGCCAGTTTCGTTTTCTGGTTCAATTTCATATTCCACGATATCCCCAACTGCTATTGGATTGGTATGTTTGATATCATCGAGCCTGAATTTCCCTTTAATACGACATTGAATAAATCCTTTTTGCGCTGTTCTAACCGTGTACCAACTCCCTGTTGATTTAATTACCACACCTTTCATTTAGCTGATTAGTTTATATAGGTTGTATCCCAGCCATGCCGCTACCAAGCCAAATAGGTTGCTGGAAACAATGTAGGTGATGGCAATAAAACCCTTACGTGCCTCAAACAGTTGTATACTTTCAGCTGCAAAAGCACTAAAAGTAGTAAAGCCTCCCAGTATACCTGTGGTAACAAATGTGAGCAAAAGTTGGTTGGGAGTAGTTGGTTTAAGAAAAAAGGCAAGCGCAATGCCAATAAACAGACATCCAGTTACATTAATTAAAAACGTGTGGATAGGGAAAACGGTGTTGACTTCTGGTTTTAATAACATGTTTAACCCGAATCGTAAACCCGCTCCAATGCCCCCTCCCAACATAACATAAAGTAAGGTTTTCACTGGGTAAATATAACACATATTTAGCATTCTATATCTTGGGTATTGGTAAATGGGGTTAAGCTGCAGCTTAAATTTCTTCTTAAAAACAGATTAAAAGAACAAACTAAAAGTGTATTTTGCATCAAAGCATATTGTATTGAAAGCGATAATTGATTTAGGAACAAATACATTTCATCTGTTTATAGCAGATGTAAAAGGCACTAAGCTTGTGGAGTATTATAAATTGCAGATTCCTGTAAAACTGGGTAAAGGTGGTATTAACAATAATATCATCACGCCTGAATCTTTTAAGCGGGGCTTGCAAGCTTTACAAGAGTTTAAGAAGTACATTGATCAGTTTGGTGTAACGGAAGTGTGTGCTTTTGCTACTTCTGCTTTGCGCAATGCCAATAATGGAAGTGATTTTATAGCACAAGCCCAATTACAATGTGGAATTAGCATCACCGTTATTTCAGGTGATGAAGAGGCCAGTTATATTTATAAAGGGGTAATACAGTCATTTAACATGCCCAATGAACCTGTTTTGGTAATGGATATTGGTGGAGGAAGTGTAGAGTTTATCATAGGAATTCAGGAACAAGTATTGTACAAACGAAGTTTTGAAGTTGGTGCTGCACGTTTGTTGGAGAAATTTCATAGGCATAACCCAATTGCAGAAGAGGAGGTGAATGAAGTTGTTGATTATTTGGAAGAGGTTTTATCACCGCTTAAAGAGGCCGTATCTATTCACCAGCCTAAGGTATTGGTTGGTGCGGCCGGGTCGTTTGAAACCTTAACGGATGTGGTGATAAAGGATTTGGCGGTGATTCCTTTATCGTTAAGCAGAAGTGCATGCGAGATTAGGCGAGAAGATTTTGATGTGTTTGTAGAAATCATGAAAACATCAACATTGGCACAACGAATGAAGTTAAAAGGAATGATTGACTTTAGGGTGGAGATGATTACGGTAGCCGCTTTGTTAATGGATGTGGTGGTGCAATCGTTTGGGATAAAACGAATCATTACATCCGATTATGCATTAAAAGAAGGGGTGTTGTTTAGTTAAATGTCTTCAATACTTCGTATAGTTTTGATACAGGAAGCCCCATAACGTTATAGAAACAGCCATTAATTTTAGTTACAGCAACGTAACCAAACCAATCTTGTATGCCATAACTTCCTGCTTTGTCAAAGGGTTTGTAGTGCTTGATGTAGTGCCATATTTCTTCATCAGTAAGCGATTTAATAAATACTTCACTGCTATCAAAAAAGGAAAGCTGTTTTTCGTGGCTTCGTAAACAAACACCAGTATAAACCACATGTGTGGTGCCACAAATTTCTTTGAGCATATCATAAGCTTCTTGTTCATTAGCCGGTTTGTTTAATACATGGTTATTTACCCAAACAATGGTATCCGCAGTAACCAATATTTCATGTTCAGGAATGGTGTGCGGGTAACCCCCTGATTTTTTTTCAGCGAGGTACACAGCTATTTCTTGCCCTTTTAAATGTTCTGGAAAAGTTTCATCCACATCATAAATCTTAACTTCGTAAGGCAACTCAAGTCCTTTAATCAGCTCTTGTCTTCTTGGTGATTTAGACGCTAAAAGAATTTTTTTTGTCATGTTATTTAATCTAAAGCAATACCTAGTTTTTGCCCCAATTGTTTGAGGTCATCTACTACCAGGTTATTTAAAGGAATGCCATTGGTTCTTCGTTCCGTTTCGTGTGCCAACTCCGGCTCTCCTGGAATAATTATGGGGGTGTTTGGGTGTATGGGGTCAGCTTGTTTAAAACGCTCAATCCAAAGGTCAAGGTGTGTTTTAAAATCGGCTGCTGGCCTAAAAGCATCAATGCGCATGGCTCCTAAAAAGTGTCCAATTCCTTTACCTGGTAAATCAGGCAATGGGCTAAGAAAGGAAACAAATGGTGGAACCCAAGGTCCGTAGTTGGCTCCACTAAGCACCGCAGTAAGGATGTCAACTATTGCAGCCAAACCAAAACCTTTGTGCCCGGCCTGTGTATCTCCGCTGCCTAAAGGCAACAATACACCACCATCTTTTAAGGCAAATGGGTCTGTGGTGTCATGGCCATCCTTATCCATTATCCATCCTTTGGGAACTTGTTTGTTGGCTCTTTGTGCCAATTCCAATTTACCATTGGCAGCAGCAGAAGTGGCCAAATCAACCACCACAGGTTGGTGTTTACCCGCGGGAAAAGCATAACAGATGGGATTTGTGCCTAACATGCGCTCTTTACTATGTGTTGGCGCAACCAATGGGCTTGCGTTGGTCATGGCTATGCCTATCATGTCATGTTCTAATGCCATCATAGCGTGGTAAGCTGCAATGCCAAAATGGTTGGAGTTTTGTATGGCTACCCAGCCAGTGCCACAGTTTTTTGCTTTTTCAATGGCAATGTTCATGGCTTTTGGTGCAACGGTAAGTCCCAGCCCTTGGTCTGCATCAATTGTTGCCGTAGAAGGTGTTTCGTGTATGATTTTCCAGCTAGGGTTCATGTTGGCACGTTTGGCATCAAACAAACGCACATAGCCTGATAAGCGGGCTACACCATGCGAGTCAATACCCCTTAAATCTGCGGCTAACAATACATCGGCTGCCAATTGCGCGTCTGACACATTCATCCCACAAGCCACAAATACTTGTTGCGTAAACTTAAAAAGCGTTTCAACCGGGTAATTCATATCGGGAGGAGTTGTTGTTTATTTACCATCAATAATCAAGGGGGTATTCTTGCCCATTACAATTACTTTGGCATTGGCTGATTTGGCCAATTCCAAGTTTGCTTTAATGGTTTCATATTGCAATTGTTTATCTGTTAGCCCATTCGCAATAATACGTTGGTAGTCTGATATACCTTGCGCTTCTACACGTTTGCGTTCAGCTTCTTGCTTTTCTTTTTGCAACACAAACTGCATTTTTTGAGCCTCTTGTTCAGCATTGATTTTAGATTCAATGGTGGCTTTAACAGATTGGGGCAAGGTGATATTGCGCACCAATAATTGCTCCAGAATTAATCCACGTTTTTTAAAATCATTTTCTATGCTTGTGAAAATGCGCAATTGAAATTCATCTCTTTTGGTAGAGTATAAAGAAATGGCATCATAATAAACGGCATTGTCACGAATTTTTGTGCGTGTTAACGGACGCACAATTTTATCGGTATAATCTGCTCCGGTTTCGCGAAGTAACCTTGGCGCTTCTCCTGGAATTAGACGGTACAGCACGGTTAAGTCGATGGTTACTTCCAAACCATCAGAGGTAAGCACTTTAATCGCATCATCACCAGATTTTGCGCCTTCATCATGTACGCCACTCATGGTATAATTTTGCGTTTTAATATCCAATTTCACAACATCAACTATTGGGTTCACAAAGTTTAATCCACTGCTAAGAATGTCGTTTTCAACTTTTCCAAATAGCACTTTTACCCCAACTTGCCCTGCATCAATTTGTTTAAAACAACTGCTAAGTACTCCAATAGCAATAAGTGCAATACCTGCAACTCTTGCTGTTGCTGCAAATTGTTTAAGTATGTCGGTTTTCGCAAAAACAGTGAAAGCCAACAATAAAATAATCACACCAAGAATAATAAATACCATAATGTTAGTTGTTTAGTTTATAAGCCCATTGCCAAGACGTCAGCAATGTGTAATGTTTTAAGGGGAATACCTTTTTGTTTGATGTAGCTATCCAAATGCAACAGGCAACTGTAGTCCGTTGAAATCAAGTATTCGGCTCCAGTTGCCAAAGCGTTTTCTACTTTTTGTTCGGCCATGGCAATACTGATGGGCTCAGCTTTTACCGCAAACGCCCCACCAAAACCGCAGCATACTTCACAGTCGTTCATTTCTACCAATTGTAATCCTTGCACACGTTCAAGTAATTGACGTGGTTGTGATTTGATGTGACACTCTCTTAATGCGCTGCAAGAGTCGTGGTAAGTTGCTTTTGCCGTTAGCATGCTGCCTAAATCTGTTACTTTAAGTACATCCACTAAAAACTCACTTAGTTCAAATATTTTTTTTTGCAGTTGCCTGAAACGGTTATGGTGCGATGAGTTTTGAAACAGGAAGTCATAAGAGTTTCTAATCATCCCTACACAACTTGCTCCTGGACTTATCATGTAGCGATTCATATCGGCTTCATTTAAGAACTTTACACCAACTTCCTTGGCTTCGTCCCAAAGTCCTGCATTAAAGGCGGCTTGCCCGCAGCAAGTTTGCTCCACATTGTAATTTACATGACACCCGGCTTTTTCAAGCACCTTGATGGTGTTAAAAGCTGTTTCAGGCCTGAGCTGATCAATAAAACAAGGGATAAATAAATCTACTTTCATAAGTTAGGGATGAAACGATTTGAAATTTTTAATGCGGGTAAAAAAGAATAAGCCAATGATGAAGTAGATGGCCAATGCTACCACCGAAGCACGCAAGTTTCCTGTTAAGCCATTGATTAACCCATAACTAAAGGTACCTAATACTACGGCAATTTTTTCAGATACATCATAAAAACTAAAATAGGATGCAGTATCCTTGGTATTGTCGGGAATAATTTTTGCAAAAGTTGAACGTAACATGGATTGTATTCCACCCATGACTATACCTACTACAAAAGCCAACAGATAAAATTGATATTCTTCGCGAACAAAATAAGCATATACGCAAATAAGTATCCAAGTAACTACCATTATCAATAATGTATAAATATTACCAATGCGGGTTGATAGTTTTGAGAAAGCCCATGCACCTCCAATAGCAACTAATTGAATGGTTAAAACGGTAGCAATTAAGTTTGCAGTTGGCAATTTCAATTCTACTTCGCCAAAAAGGCTGGCCACATACATCACCGTTTGCACACCCATGCTGGTAAAGAAAAAAGCCGCCAAATATTTTTTTATTATTGGTTGGTGTTGTATTTGGCTCCATACTTTTCTTAACTCCTCGAATCCTTTTGAAAAGATATTGCCTTCGTACTTTTTGGTGTTGTGCTGCTCTGGAATCCTAAAGAAAAGGAATTGGGCAAACCCCGCCCACCAAAGCCCAACTGTTATAAAAGATAATTTTGTAGCAACCACAGTGTAGTGGTCTTTGGCCATTTCTAGTGCTGCTTCCTGGGTAAGTTCTGGAGAGTTTGCTAAGAGTTCTGTTACTTTAGTTTCTATTGGGAAAAATACACCCGGCAACATAATTAATGTTAAGTCAAAAAGAAGCAAAATAACACTGCCGATATAACCCATGGCATATCCTCTTGCACTCACTTTGTCATATTGATCTTCAGTGGCAATTTCTGGTAAAAATGCATTATAGAAAACGATACTTCCAGTAAAGCCGACAAGGCTTAGCATAAACAGGGCAATTCCCAACTCAATATTGGTAGCATCAAAAAAATACAAGCCAATGCAACATGCTGAACCCATGTAACAGAAAATTTTAAGGAACAACTTTTTATTCTGCCTGAAATCAGCAATGCCTGATAACAATGGACTAATTAGGGCAACAATTAGAAAAGCTGCGGAGAGCACGTAAGAATAGAGTTCCGTGCCAATTACATTCATTCCAAGTATCCGCAGATGATAAACACCGTCCGAAAACCCTCCTTGGGCCTCAGAGGCTACTTTACACATTTTGTTAAAATAAATAGGGAAGATGGCCGTGGCTATAACTAGCGAAAAAACAGAATTGGCCCAATCGTACATGGTCCAACTGAAAATGACCTTTTTATCATTTAGCTTCGTACTCATAGCTGCAAAGTAGTGGTTTTACCATTTACTTGATGCAGTGGGTGTGTTTAGTTATTGATAATTTATGAACACTGATAATGACCAAACAAAAGTGGCCTTATTCTACCACCAGTTTTTGGGTTGCAGTTGTTGCACCCATGCGAATGGCGAGCAGGTAAATTCCTGCTTGAAGCTGCATTAATTGAAGCGATTGGTTTGCTAAGACCGAAGACCATTGCTGCATTTCTTTTCCTTGCAAGTTGTAGAGGGTTACTTCATCCGCTTGTTTGCCTAAGCTAAAGCTGTGTTGTGCAGGATTTGGGTAAATGGTGAACGCTGTTGTTGGCTTTAATATTGGTTGATTTCCGCTTGTAATATCACTAAATAACCAGTCGTAGGCTGGGCCAAATTCTCTTTTCCAAAACCATTCACTATGGGCACCATCAGCTTTTACATTTCTATTGATTTCTTCCTCTCCAAAACCAATCGCTTTAAGGGTGCTGATGATGGTGTCCATATCTTTAATCAAGCTTAGGCTTTCATTGGCTCCAGCAACAAAATAAAATTTGGTGTTATTGCTTTTTGTTTGGGTTGCCACAAACTGTCTTAGTGAATCAGTAAACCAGAATGCGGGCGAAAAAATGCCCACCTTACTATAAATGTTTGGGTATTTCATAGCTGCGTATAAAGAAATAAGGCCCCCCATAGAACTGCCAGCTATGCCAGTAAACTCGCGTTGAGGTTTGGTGCGATAATTGGCATCAATGTAGGGTTTAATTGTAGCCGTTAAAAATGCAACATATTCATCGCCAGAGCCACCGCCATAAGTTGGGTTAATATATGGTGAATACTCATCCAGTCGGCTTCCACCACCATTATCAATACCTACCACAATGCATCCTTTATCGCCTTTTTTTTCTTTTGATAGTAAGGTTTCATCAATGCCCCATTCTCCGCTAAAACTGGTTGACGCATCAAACAAATTTTGGCCATCATGCATATAAATTACGGGGTATGTTTTGGTGCTATCCTTGTTGTAGCCATCGGGTAAGTAAATCCATACACGTCTTGATTTGCCCAGTTGTGGAATGGGAAATGCATTGTTGATGATTTTAACATTAGGTAAGGCTGTAGAGGGCTGCCCTGAGTTGCCTTCCCAGCCAACAATTTGTATTTCCACCACCAAGTTTGGGGCATAAGTAAAGCTGCGGTTGGCTGATTGTCCTCCAGTGGCTGTACCTTCGCCTGTAGCCCAACTGCCTCTGGTTATTTTGTATTGTGCCAAGCCTGTTGCAGCGGGTAAAACAATTTCATAGTTGTTGCCTGTTTTGGTAAAAATATAATTGCTGTCTCCAGGGTTCCAACTATTCATGGTTCCAGCCAAAAACAAGGTTGGATTAGCAGGTGTTGTTGCAGGTAAAGCAGTTATTCTTATGGTTACTTGGGCATGGAGTAAATGCGCACAAAAAAAACAAGTGGCGAAAAAAAGTGCGGTAGGTGTTTTCATCATGAGTAAAAGGTGTCTGTAAACAAAACTAGGTATTTTAGGTATAAAAAAGGCCAATCTGTTTAAGACTGGCCTTTTAGGATGAAAGCGGCTTAAGATTAAGCGGCTTTGATATTTTTAAATTTAAGGAAGTCGAGTTTTTCTTTTGCTGATTCCATGGAAATCACCAATTCTCTTTTCTCTTTATTGGATGGAGCATCGTACATATAATCTACCATAATGGCTTCACAAATGCTTCTTAGCCCACGGGCACCCAATTTTAATTCTACAGCCGTATCAACAATCAAATCTATAATTTCATCAGCAACGGTAAGTTTGATGTTTTCCAATTCAAACATTTTTATGTACTGCTTAATTAAGGCGTTTTTTGGTTCAATTAAAATGCGGTGCAACGCTGTTCTATCCAGTGGATTCAGGTGACACAACACAGGCAAACGTCCTATGATTTCAGGAATTAAACCAAAGGTGCGTAAGTCTCCGGCAGAAATGTATTGCAACATGTTTTCTTCATCTGCTTTTCGGCCATCTTTATTTTTAAAGCCAATAGCTTGAGATTGCATTCTTCTGGCAATGTGCCTGTCAATTCCTTCAAATGCACCACCACAAATAAACAGGATATTTTCTGTGTTGATGGCTATCATTTTTTGGTCAGGGTGCTTACGGCCACCTTGGGGTGGAACATTGGCAACCGTACCTTCTAATATTTTTAACAGAGCTTGTTGTACGCCTTCTCCACTTACATCACGAGTAATACTTGGGTTATCGCTTTTGCGGCTTATTTTATCCAATTCATCAATATACACAATGCCACGCTCTGCGGCAGCAACATCGTAGTTGGCAGACTGTAACAAACGAGTTAATACGCTTTCCACGTCTTCACCAACATAACCAGCTTCAGTAAGTACAGTGGCATCAGCAATACAAAAAGGCACATGCAATAGCTTGGCCAATGTTTTTGCCAGTAGCGTTTTTCCAGTACCCGTTTCACCTACCAACAAAATGTTTGATTTCTCCAATTCCACATCATTGGTTTTGCTTTTATGCATAAGCCTTTTATAGTGGTTGTAAACCGCAACACTCAGTACTTTTTTGGCTTCATCTTGGCCAATTACATATTGATCTAAGTGCTTTTTAATTTCAGTAGGTTTAAGGAGTTTACCCGCAAAGTCAAACTTGGTCGCTTTCTCAGCATCAGTTTGGTCTTCGTTAATAATGCGGTAAGCCTGATCTATACAGTTTTCGCAAATCAGCGCATCAAGTCCTGAAATTAAATATTGTGTTTGGCTTTTGGGCCTGCCACAAAATGAGCAGATGTCTTCTTTCTTTTTTGTCATTCAGTTGCAAATATCGGTAAAAAAAACAAGCCAACCGAATAAAATTTCGGTTGGCTTGAATATGCAAAAGCATAGGTAATGAGTTACTTATGTTCTTTTTTAATTTTATTTAATACATCATCCAACATGCCATAATCTTTAGCTTCCTGAGCGGTCATCCAGTAATCGCGGTCGCTATCTTGTTGTACTTTTTCAAAAGGTTGGCCACTGTGTTCTGAAATAATATCGTACAGCTCTTTTTTTAGCTTTTGTATTTCTCTGGCAGTAATCTCAATGTCGCTGGCCTGGCCTTGCGCACCGCCTAGTGGTTGGTGAATCATAATTCTGGCATGGGGTAGGGCAGTACGTTTGCCTTTAGCTCCTGCGCACTGCAATACGGCTCCCATACTGGCTGCCAATCCGGTGCAAATAGTAGCTACATCAGGGTTAATCCATTGCATGGTATCGTAAATGCCTAATCCAGCGTATACACTTCCTCCTGGTGAGTTTATATACATCTGCACATCTCTGCGTGCGTCCATAGAGTCTAAGAAGAGCAACTGCGCTTGAATAATGTTGGCCACATAATCATCAATGGGCATTCCCAAAAAGATAATGCGATCAGCCATTAAACGTGAAAAAACGTCAATTTCCCTAAAGTTCATCGGGCGTTCTTCAATAACGGTTCTCGTCATACCTTCTATTGAACTCTCAACATATGCATCTACTGCTATGCTGCTTATGCCTTTATGCTTTACAGCGTATTTTTTAAATTCTTTTCCGTGGTCCATCATGTGTGCTTATTATTTGTTTGCAATATATAAAGTTGCAACAAAGTTTCAACTCTTGTGCCAATTGAATTTACTGACATAAGCGCAGATTACTCTGTCGGGGAGGGTAGGTAAGGTGTAATATTGAGTAGGTAAATTGGTTTTATGCTGACAAAACTGACAAGGCAAGACAATAAAAAAGCACGGTTGCTGCCGTGCTTTTTATCAATTAGGTAAAGTGATTATTGCTCGTTGTGGTGATTTTTGTTGTGGTCAGCTACTATGCTAAAAAACTCTTCGCTGCTTACTTCTTTCTCCACAATTTTAATTTTGCTTTTGATGACTTCGCGTACTTTTTGAGATACAGCCAAGTTAATCATTTTGCTTCTGTAATCTTCTTTTTTCATGCTTGGCTCCACTATGCCTGCAAGCATTTCATCGCTAATGCCATTGCTACCATAAGCACCAAACATGCTTCTGGTGTAATTGATGGCGGCTGCTTTAATGTCTTCTTCTTCCACTTTTACACCAGCTTCGCTCAATACTTTTTCTTCAAACAAGTGGTTTTTTAAGTAGTTGGCCTCGTTGCCATAGTTCTCATCCACATTGTCTTTGTTAAATTTATCGGCATGGCGGTCAATTAACCAACGCTTTAAGAAAGCATCAGGCAATTCAATTTGTTGTTTGGCCACCAAAGTGTCCATCATTTCATGCTCAATTAAATGGTCAGCTTGTCCGCCAAAGTAGTTTTCAAGCTCGCTTTTAATGCGTGATCTTAATTCTTCAACAGAGTTTACCACACCTTCACCATACATTTTATCAAACAACTCTTGGTTCAATTCTGCTTTTTCGTTGCGTTTAATTTCTTTTACGGTTACCTTAAAGTTCGGGCCAATATCACCAACGGTTAATTTATTGATATTGAGTGCATGCGAAATTTCTGAATGATCGTTATCAAATAAATCAAAGATGTTCACCTCAAAATCAACGCCTTTGGTGGTGCCTAAAAATGTTGCTTTAATTGCCTCATTTTTAATTGATTTAACCAATACCGGGGTAGAGTCTGAATATACACCACCTTCAACAGGAGTGTTGTTTTCGTCTAATTCGGTCATTGTGGTATAAACAATATCGTCTTCGCCACAAACATCCACCTCAATTAAATTGCCTGAGCGTCTTTGTAAACGTTCTACCTCCTCATCAATTTGTTTTTCGTCAATAGCCACCTTTAATTTTGTAAACACGTCATTTTCAGAAATGTCTAGCGTAAACTCTGGAGCCAATCCTATATCAAATTTAAAAACGTAGTCGTTGCCTTTTTTTAGTTCATCCACCTTAGTATCTTCTGTTAACACAGGTTGACCAAGGATATTCAGTTTGTTTTCTTCAATATAATCAAACAGGCCGCGGCTTGCAGTAGTATTGATGGCTTCAAGCAATACCGTAGTTCCATACATTTTCTCAATCATACCTTTTGGGGCCATTCCTGGTCTAAAGCCGGGGATGTTGGCACGTTTTTGAAAATCTTTTAATTTTTGGTCCATTTCTTTTGCATAGTCAGCATTGGAAATGTTTACGGAAATGGTGCCGTTTAAAGCGTCTTTTTTATCGAAAGTAACATTCATAATATAAACAGTATATGATTAATTAAAAAAAAGACTGATGTTGAAGTCAGTCTTTTTTAAATTTTTCGAGCAAATGAAACAGGGTTACGAGGTTATTTATCAAACAATGTACAGCATTGCTGCAGATAAACGAGCATCAATAATCCAAAGCACTTGCCTGATTAGTGCGCATGGAGGGACTCGAACCCCCACGCCTTTCGGCACCAGATCCTAAGTCTGGCACGGCTACCAATTACGCCACATGCGCTAAAAAGGACTGCAAATGTAAGGTTTAAAAATATATAGACAAATTTTTTTAACGAACTCTTTTAATAAGTGCTAATTATAATAACCAGCAAGGCCAACTTTTGCTGGTGGGGCAGCATTTATAAGTTAAAGGCAAAAGGTTACCTTTGCATTACACCCAAAATACCGCACATGCAGTCGAATTTAGATACAGAACAAGAGAATAAAGAAATTGTTAAAGCATATCGGAACCTGATTAAGGCATGCAAAAGAAAGCTTGAACCGCATGATAGAAAGCAGATTCGTAAAGCTTTTGAAATGGCTGTTGATGCGCATAAAACCATGCGCAGGAAATCGGGTGAACCTTATATTTTACATCCTTTAGCTGTTGCTCATATTTGTGCAGAGGAAATTGGTTTGGGAGCAACTTCTATTATTTGTGCCCTATTGCATGATGTGGTTGAAGATACTGATGTGAAATTGGAAGTTATTGCACTTCATTTTGGGGATAAAGTAGCCCGTATTATTGATGGACTAACCAAGATATCCGGTGTTTTTGAGCAACAGGACAAATCTATACAAGCCGAAAACTTTAAAAAGTTATTGTTGACGTTAAGTGATGATGTACGGGTAATTTTAATCAAGTTGGCTGATCGGTTACACAACATGCGGACACTCGATTCCATGAGTACCAAATCGCAACTTAAAATAGCTTCTGAAACACAATACGTATATGCACCATTGGCTCATCGGTTGGGGTTGTATGCCATAAAAACTGAGTTGGAAGATTTGGCTACTAAATATTTGGAGCCGGATAAGTACAATTTTGTTAAGAACAAGTTACAGGAGACTAAAACCCAGCGTAACCGCTACATTAAACAGTTTATTGAGCCTTTAATTGAAGAGTTAAATGAAGAAGGGCTTCAATATGAAATTAAGGGCAGGCCCAAGTCTATCCATTCTATTTTAAATAAAATGAAAAAGCAGGACATCCCTTTTGAGGAGGTGTATGATTTGTTTGCCATACGTGTAATTATAGATACGGAATACGAAAACGAAAAATCGGATTGCTGGAAGGTATATTCTATTGTTACCAATAACTACCGTCCTAATCCTGACCGCTTGCGCGATTGGGTGAGTACGCCTAAAGCAAATGGCTATGAGAGTTTGCACACAACGGTGATGGGACCAAAGGGAAAATGGGTGGAGGTGCAGGTGCGTAGCCGCAGAATGGACGAAATAGCGGAAAAGGGTTTTGCTGCCCATTGGAAGTACAAGGACAATAACAATAAGCAGGAGGCAGGTTTGGAAGAGTGGCTGGCCCGTGTGAGGGAGATATTGGAAAACTCAGACCAAAATGCATTGGACTTTTTGGATGATTTTAAAATGAACTTCTTTGCGGAGGAAATTTTTGTGTTTACTCCCAAAGGTGATTTGCGTAAGCTTCCTGCAAATGCCACCATATTGGATTTTGCTTTTGATGTACACTCCCAATTGGGAGAGAAATGTATTGGAGGTAAAGTAAATAATAAACTGGTGCCTTTAAACCATGTGTTGGCCAATGGCGATCAAGTGGAGATATTAACCTCAACCAAACAAACACCTAAAGATGAGTGGTTGACTTTTGTGGTAACCGCAAAAGCCAAAAGTAAAATCAGGGATTGGCAAAAGCAGATTAAAATGCGTGCTTCTGCCATGGGCAAGGAAATACTGGAACGGAAGTTTGCACAAGAAAAAATAGCCTATACCAGTGAGGCGTTGCAAGATTTAATTCAATATTTTAAGCTGCCTTCGGTAACGGAGTTGTATGCACAAATTGTTGATGAAAAAATTGATCGTACCAAAATACACGTGGCTGAAATCCTAAACTTGGTAAAACAGCAGAAACTGGAACACCAACAGGAGGTAAAACAGCAAAAAGTAGCCAAAGCAGCCAGTAAAGGAGGCGCCCCAAGTCCATCAAAAGATGGCGTAATTATTGGGGATGATACTGACCTGCCTTACTCATTTAGCAAATGTTGTAACCCCATTCCGGGCGATGAAATATTTGGCTTTATTACCGTTGGGGAGGGAGTTAAAATACACCGCACCAATTGTACCAATGCCATTAGTTTAATGAGCAATTATGGGTATCGAGTTATTAAAGCCAAATGGACCAGCCAAGTGTTTGAAAAATCGAGGGCCTTTACCACGCATATTAAGGTGCAGGGTATTGATAGTGTTGGTATTGTAAGTATTATTACTGATATTATTAGTAAACAGTTGCGCATTAATATGCATGCCATACAAATTAGTTCAAATGCAGGGATGTTTGAAGGCAATATCCAGTTGGAAGTATACGATACCGCTCAATTGGAGGAATTGATGAATAAAATTAAAGCGGCCAGCCCTTTGATTAAAGTGAGTAGGGAAGATATGATATAAAGATACCATGTTTAGAAGGATTGAAGGTAGGTTGATGCGATTAGATACCGTTAAACAATAAAAAAGCACCTTTAATCAAACATTTCATCACCCACACTTATCTTGATTTAATATTGAAGTATGAAAACGATACTAAATACGAACTTGAATTGGCTGGGGTACGCGGCCTTTGTGCTTGCGGGTATTCTTTTTTACGTTTTTAAAGAGGATTACTCAAATGCGTCCATTTACTTGGCATTGGCCCTCGTTTTTGATTCTTTTGACCATAACGTATCTTACAAGTTAAGGCCGATGTGGCAAAAAATATGGTTGGTGGGACATATGATGGTAGCTATTGCCGTATTTGTACAAATGATGGTGCACTAGCCTGATTTAAAACAATGTAACCTCTTTGTTGACAACTTCAACCCCAAACAAAAACCACCTTATCACAATATTCATTGGCATAAGTCGGGCAAAAAATTAAATTTGCCAAAACCTTTATTTGGTATAAACGAGTTGTTTTAATCAAACTCATCTTATACTAATAAACAATTGACTTAATAACATGTCTGAATTTCAACTGGTAATGCCCAAAATGGGCGAGAGTATTGCAGAAGCAACCATTATTCGCTGGGTTAAAAATGAAGGCGATACCATTGCAGCCGATGAGACGGTGCTGGAAATAGCTACTGATAAGGTGGACTCTGAAGTGCCATCTCCTAAAGGAGGTAAGCTTGTTAAATTACTTTTTAAAGAAGGTGATGTGGTTCCTGTTGGCGCTACTATTGCACTTATTGCTTTAGAAGGAAGTTCGGCATCAGCTCCTGCTCCCACAGCCCCGGCTCCTGAAGTTAAAACTGCCGTTGTAGAAGCTGAAAAAACAGTTGCCGCAGCGGTTGCTGTAACGGCAAAATTAACCAATAGCGGTGGAGCTCGTTTTTATAGCCCTTTGGTATTAAATATCGCCAAGGAAGAAAACATCAGCATGGCCGAGTTGGAACAAATTGAAGGCACCGGAAACGAAGGACGTGTAACAAAACGTGATATTTTAGCCTACGTGCAAAACAAGGGCAATGCACCAGTTGTTACAGCACCGGTGAGTACTCCAGTTGCTGCTGAAGTTAAAACAACAGCCGCACCAACTCCTGTTAGTGCACCAGCACACCAACCAGCTAAAGTAACTTTAATGCCTGGTGATGAAATCATAGAAATGGACCGCATGCGTAAACTGATTGCCGACCACATGGTTATGAGCAAACATGTATCTCCGCATGTTACTTCATTTGTTGAAGCAGATGTTACCAATATGGTAAAATGGCGTGATAAGGCTAAAAAAGTATACGAAAAGCGTGAGGGTGAAAAAATAACCTTTACACCCATGTTTGTGGAGTGTGTGGTTAAAGCCATTAAAGATTACCCAATGATTAATGTGGCGGTTGATGGACAAAATATTGTTAAACGCAAATCTATTAACGTTGGAATGGCTGCAGCTTTACCTAGCGGCAACCTGATTGTTCCAGTAATAAAAAATGCGGATAACATGAACCTGATTGGTTTAACCAAAACAGTGAATGATTTGGCCAACCGTGCTCGTGGAAATAAACTATCGCCAGATGAAATACAAGGAGGTACTTTTACCTTAACCAATGTAGGCGGATTTGGTAACGTAATGGGTACACCTATTATTAACCAACCTCAAGTAGCCATAATGGCCACAGGAAGTATTAAAAAGAAACCTGCGGTAATGGAAACCGAAATGGGTGATGTGATAGCCATTCGCCACATCATGTTCCTTTCTTTGAGTTATGATCACCGTGTAGTAGATGGTTCACTAGGAGGTTCATTTTTGCGCAGAGTGGCTGATTACATGGAAAACTGGGATCTGAGCAGAGAGATTTAACAAGTTGGTACTAGCAGTGTCATAACTGCCCTATCAAACAATAAATATTTTATAACAGCCTGTGATTATACCACGGGCTGTTTAATTTTAACGGCATTATTATTTAACCTTTATACAATATGTTTAAACATTTTACCCTGTGGCTTGGCCTATTGGCTTTAGCAGCTTGTAACACCACCAACATTAAAGTACCCGATCCGGAGAAAACGACATATACAGAACCCGTAAAACCATTTTCTACCATAGCCATTCCCATTAATATTCCACTTAACGACATTACTGTTATTGTAAACAAACAGCTTAAGCAGGAATTGTATGCTGACAACTCTTTTGACGACAACAACTTTGACCAATTGAAAGTAACTGTTAGCAAAAGAGATCAGATTAGGATAGAGGCTGCCACTGGCGGATTTAAAGTTGTTGCTCCGCTGCGCATTTCAGCCACTTATCGCATTCAAAAAAAGATATTTGGCAAAACCATTAACCATGAGCAGCCCATTTCTTTAAATCTTACGGCTGTTATTTATGCCATACCAAGCATTGCCTCTGATTGGAAATTGTTGTTAAAAAGTACCACTCAATTGCAATGGGACGATTTACCTGTGATAGAATTTGCTGGCATAAAAGTGGACATCCCGCAGCTTTTCGGGCGTATTATTGATAACCAAGTTCAACAACTTAATAGTTTAATTGAGAGACGAATTCCTGAACAAGTGAACTTGCGCGCATTGATACTAAAACAAACCCAGGCATTAAACAAGCCATTTAGCCTGGATACAGCAACAAACAGTTGGCTTGCCATGAAACCGTTAGGCTTTTTTTACACCCCTTTTAAAACTACACCAACAAATTTAACTTTCAGTATTGGAGTGGCTTCTAACGTAGAAATAATTAGTGGGCAATACCCAGATATTGCTCCAAATACAACGCTCCCTCCAATAAAAATGGTGCAACAGCTTAATGATCAGGTTAAGCTTTGTTTAACCACACAAATTAGCCTGCAAACCATTAACAAACTGTTGCAACAGCAAATTGCAGGGCCACTAAACAAGTTTGAGGATAAAAACTACCTCATCAATATATTGGAAGCAACAGCTTTTGGTAACAATGGTAAAATAAACATTGGTGCTCGTATAAACGGCTGGTACAAGTTAAAAAACAAAACACGTAAAATTAAGGGCATTATTTATTTAGAGGCCACGCCTTTTTATGACGAGGCCAGCCAAAGTATTTTAATTAAAGACTTTGATTATTCCTTACGAACCCAAAATGTGTTAGCAGGATCAGCAGCATGGTTGCTTCAATTTTCTGGGCTTAAAAACAAACTGGCCAAAGAAATGAAGTTTAACATTGCCAAAGAACTGGCATTTGCCAAACAAAAAGCCAATGAAAGCCTCAATAATACTTATGCCAACTATGTTCGCTTAAATGGCAACATCAACAAAATTACTATTCCTACCATTGTATTCACCCCAACCAATATGCGTGTTGATATTTATGCGGAGGGAAATATCAATGCCCAAATTATAAATCAGGATAAGCAATAAAACAGGTACTATATTGGGGATAAGAAAAAAATGGTCAAATGAAAAATAAGTACACCTTTGTAGGTGTAAAAACAACCAAATGGAAGTAAAAGACAGCAACGGCAATTTGCTTAATGAAGGAGATTCCGTGACCATTATAAAAGACCTTAAGGTAAAAGGCTCTTCAACGGTGATAAAACGAGGCACCGTAATTAAAAACATACGCCTTACTGATGATGAAAAAGAAATTGAAGGAAGGGCCAACAAGGAACAAATGGTGCTTAAAACAGAATTCCTAAAGAAAGTATAGCAGACTAATATTATTATTATGAAAAAAATCATCGGTGTTATTCCTGCCCGCTATGCATCAACCCGTTTTCCGGGCAAGCCACTTATTGATATTGGTGGAAAAAGCATGCTACAAAGGGTTTATGAGCAATGCCTTAAAGCCAAGCTGCTTAATGAAGTAATAGTTGCCACTGATGATGAACGTATTGTAGCACATGTGCATGGTTTTGGGGGATTGGTAATGCTTACCTCACCTAACCACCAAAGTGGAACAGACCGCTGTGCGGAAGTGCTATCCACGTTTTCAGACCAGGTTGATGTGGTTATAAACATACAAGGCGATGAGCCTTTTATTGCTCCTGAGCAGATTGATTTGTTGGCTTCTGCTTTTGAGGATGATAATACCCAAATCGCCACACTTATTAAAAAACTTACTTCTGAAGAAGAGATAAGAAACCCTAATGTGGTAAAAGCCATTTTTAACCACAAGCAGGAAGCCATTTATTTTTCTAGAAACGCCATTCCATACCGAAGAAGCCCAGATGCCATCATCACTTATTATAAACATATTGGCATATACGGATACAGTTCTAAAACATTAAGTGCCATTACCAAACTTCCGGTAAGTGATTTGGAAAAAGCCGAAAATCTAGAGCAGTTGAGGTGGATAGAAAACGGCTATAAAATCACCTTAAAAGAAACCACTCTTGAAACGATTGCTATTGACACCCCCGATGATTTGGCAAGGGTGTTGGCGTCATTATAAGAGCGTTACTAAATATGGGCGCAACACTGGGTTTAGAAATTTCCCAGTTACCAACGTGCCTGTTGAAAAATAGTTTAAGGCTATTTGTAGCCTAGACTTTTTAGCCTGTAAAATTTTATTACCTTTGTAACCCATATAGATGAAAATGCTATATGGTTGCGGGTTTTCAGCTTTTTGCTGATTTTTCTTGAAACCATAGGTTTTCTCCCTCAAAAAAGCTCGCGCAAAACATGACACACAATCCAAAATATATTTTCGTTACCGGTGGTGTAACTTCCTCTTTAGGTAAAGGTATTATTTCTGCTTCATTGGCTAAATTACTTCAAGCTAGAGGCTATACTGTAACCATTCAAAAGTTTGACCCCTATATTAATGTGGACCCAGGTACCTTAAACCCTTATGAGCATGGGGAGTGCTATGTAACTGAAGATGGAGCAGAAACCGATTTGGATTTAGGACATTATGAGCGGTTTTTGAATGTTCCTACCTCACAGGCCAACAATGTAACCACAGGCCGCATTTACCAATCTGTAATTGACAAAGAACGCCAAGGAGCTTATTTAGGGAAAACGGTTCAGGTAATTCCGCACATTACGGATGAAATTAAGCACCGCATGAAGTTGTTGGGTGATAGCGGAAAGTACGAAATCATTATTACCGAATTGGGTGGAACCGTGGGCGACATTGAATCATTACCTTATATTGAGGCTGTGCGTCAGTTAAAATGGGAGCTAAAACCAGAAGATTGTATTGTTATTCATTTAACCTTACTGCCTTATTTGGCAACCGCACATGAGCTTAAAACCAAACCCACACAACATTCCGTTAAAATGTTACTCGAGTCAGGTGTACAACCAGATGTGTTGGTTTGCCGTGCTGAACACCCCATTAATAAAGACATCAAGAAAAAAATTGCCCTGTTTTGCAACGTAACACCAACTTCGGTTATTGAAGCGTTAGACTTACCTACCATTTATGATGTGCCAATGGCCATGCTTAAAGAAAAGTTGGATAGAACGGTATTAAGTAAGCTTAAACTTTCAGCCAAAAATGAGCCTGATATGGACAGTTGGTTGAATTTTTTAACACGCCATAAAAACCCCAAACACGAAGTGAAAATTGGGTTGGTGGGTAAATATGTTGAATTACCAGATGCTTACAAAAGTATTGCAGAAGCCTTTGTGCATGCAGGGGCAAATAGAGAATGTAAAGTAAGATTAGAATACATACACAGCGAATTGATTACCGATGAAAATGCGCATCACAAACTGGGCCATTTAGACGGAGTGCTTGTTGCACCTGGCTTTGGCGACCGAGGCATTGATGGGAAAATTGCTGCGGTAAAATTTGTACGTGAGCATAAAATTCCATTTTTTGGTATTTGTTTGGGTATGCAAACTTGTGTGATTGAATTTGCGCGCAACGTAATGGGGCTAAAAGATGCGCACAGCACGGAAATGAACTCCAAAACCAAAAATGCGGTGATTGACATGATGCCTGACCAGAAAAAGATTACAGCAAAAGGTGGCACTATGCGTTTAGGAGCTTACACTTGTGAAATAACCAAAGACAGTAAAGCCTATAAAGCATACGAAAAAACACGGGTAACAGAAAGACACCGTCACCGTTATGAGTTTAACGGAAAATACACCAAGGATTTTGAGGCAAAAGGGATGTACGTTACTGGAGTTAACCCTGACACCAAACTGGCCGAAATAGTAGAGATTAAAGACCATCCATATTTTGTTGGGGTACAGTTTCACCCCGAATACAAAAGTACCGTACTTGCACCACACCCATTATTTGTTAAGTTTGTTAAAGCAGCAATTGATTACAGCAACAGCTAGTTTGGCCTTATTATTTTATTGGTTTGATAAAACACGTCCAGGTTATAGCTTGCTTATGTTTATTGCTACTTACTGCATGCAGCCAACAACGATTTTCTTTTAGAGAAACTATTCCGGCTGGGTATAGCTCAAATAAATACTGTAACAGCCATAGGCTAATCACAAAATCAGTAGCTACTGAAAACATTGCTTCCGTTGCGGTATGCAAGGAAAAGGATATTTCCCAAACTCAAGCAGTAGCAATCATCAACAATAGCTATGAATTGAAAAAGCCGAACATCACCTTGGTGAAGTCATTTAAGTTTGCTCAACCAAAGATTGATACTGCGCAAAAAAATACACTTGTAACGAAGTCCAGTCCCCCAACGTCATCCACAGAGATTGAGAGTTATGCCTTGTTAAGCATAATAGCTGCCGTTGCGGGTCTTTTTGTATTCGGCCTACTGCTGGGAATTATGGCGATGGTTTTTGGTATTATAGCTCTTGTGCACATTCAAAAAAATAAGAACAAAGGTACATTAACTGCCTGGTTAGGGATTTTGTTAGGCTTCTTTGATATCGTAGCTTTGATGGTCTATATTTCAATGCTTTAAACAAAGAACTAATGTATCCTATCCGCTTTGGGAGTTAAGCGTTGCATAATTTCGGCTTCTCCATCCAATATTTCCTGCCAGCGTTTTTTAACATACTCTTCCCCTTTATATTCCTTGGCCAAATCAATAAAGGTGCGGTAGTGGCCTGCTTCGCTTACCATAAACTCATGGTAAAAAGTGCGTAAATCAGGGTCGTTTACATGCAACGATAATACCCTGAAACGCTCGCAACTGCGGGCCTCAATCATGGCCAACAACAATAAACGTTCAGCCACCTGCTCATTTCTATCCCCTCCGCGGGTAATCAACTTCATCAATTCATTTACATAAACGTCCTTACGTTGTGCACCAAATTTAAAACCACGTTTTTCCAGTTCTTTTAACACTTTTCTAAAATGGCCCCACTCTTCTGCAACTATGGCCGTGCATTCCTTCACCATTTTTTCCATTTCAGGGTATTGCACAATTAATGAAATACCTGTTGTGGCGGCCTTCTGCTCACAATAAGCATGATCAATTAAAACTTCTTCAATAGATTTTTCTGCTGCATTGGCCCAACGTGGGTCAGTAGCTAATTTTAGTCCTAACATTGGGGCAAATATAGCCATATTTCGGTTTGAGGTGGTTGATGAATAGTTTGAAAGGATTAATCCTTGTGCAGTTTTTATGGTAATTTTTAACCATTTAATATAACTTAACCACTTGCCAAACAGCCATTCACCGAAAAAAGCGGTTGCGCCTGTTTAATTATAACTTACCTGTGCAAAAATCATTACTTTTGCACGCTGTTTTTAAAAGCACAACTTAAATAACATGGATAGAAATTCGATGATTGGCCTTGGGCTGATATTTGTGATTCTGGTAACTTTTGCATGGATTAACCAACCTAGTGATGCTGAACTTCAAGCAATTCAACATCAAAAAGATTCTATTATTAAAGTAAACCAGCAACAAGCTAGTATTGCCAGTGAACAACTTAGGTTAAAAGCCAAAACGGACAGCCTAAAACAAGCTGATACCAATGTCATAAAACAATCATACGGATCGTTTGCAGGCGCTGTAAATGGCAAAGAAACTTTTACCACCTTTGAAAACAAAGAATTGTTGCTTAGTGTAAGCAACTTGGGAGGTACCTTGAAAAAAGTTGCACTAAAGAACCACAAAAAATATGATGGTACTGAATTGTTGCTATTTGACGGTACCAACGAGGAGTTGAATTATTCCTTTAAAACCAATGATGGTAAGTTAATTAACACGGGAGAGTTATATTTTACTCCGAAGTTGGCTGCCGATGGTAAAAGCTTAAGCATGGTTTTAACCGTTGGGCCAAACCAATACATTGAACAGAAATATGCGTTTACCGACAATGATAATTTATTGGCGTACGAGTTTAACGTGGTTGGACTTGAAAAAACCATTGCGGCATCGAGCAATTTTATTGACATGACCTGGGCTGCCAACATGAAACAGCAGGAAAAAAGCTTAGATGCAGAGTTGCGTACCACCACCATTTACTGGAAAACCAATACCGAAGAGCCTGATTACATTGCAGAAACTAAGGAAGAAACCAAGGATATTACAACACCTGTTAAATGGGTGTCGTTTAAACAACAGTATTTTAGTGCAAGTCTTATTGCCGACAAAGAGTTTACAGGCGTTAAACTCACCACCAAAAACGACCCCTCTTTAAAATCCATTAAATTTTTAGACGCCAAATGCATTATTCCATACAGCCATAAAGCCAACGAGAGTTTTGCCATGAAGTTTTATTTTGGTGCCAACCATTACAAAACCTTGGCCAAACTAGATATTGAGCTGGAACGCATTGTGCCAATGGGCTGGGGTATTTTCCGTTGGGTAAACAAGTATTTAACCGTTAACGTATTTTATTTTTTAAGCCAATACATTGGTAGTTTCGGTTTAATCATTTTCTTACTGACACTCATTGTTAAAACAATTCTATTTCCATTGGTTTATCGCTCGTACCTATCAACAGCTAAAATGCGTGTGCTAAAACCCGAAACAGATGTAATTAAGGAGAAGTATGGCGATGACATGGCCAAGGTGCAGCAAGAGAACATGAAAATCTACCGTCAGGCAGGAGTGAATCCACTTGGGGGCTGTATTCCGGTATTGCTGCAAATGCCCATTTTGGTTGCCATGTTCCAGTTTTTTCCAAGTGCGTTTGAGCTGCGCCAACAAGCCTTTTTATGGGCCAATGACTTAAGTACTTATGATAGTATTATGGAATTGGGCTTTAGCATTCCTGGATATGGTAGCCATGTGAGTTTGTTTGCAATACTCATGACGGTTTCTTCTATTGCTTTTGCTGTGTATAACAGCGACCAAAGCGGCATGACGGGCCAAATGAAATGGATGAGTTATATCATGCCGGTGGTGTTTTTATTTGTATTAAACAGCTATTCTTCAGGGTTAAATTACTATTACTTTGTAAGTAATTTGTTTACCATTGGCCAACAATTAATGATTAGGGGCTTTGTTGATGATAAAAAATTACATGCTGAAATACAGGAAAACAAAAAGAAACCTGTTAAGGTGAATAAATTTCAGCAGAAACTAGAAGAAATGGCAAAAGCCAAGGGCGTTGACCCCAAAACAATGAAAAAGAAATAATACTTTTTCCAATTAAAGAAAACGCCCTTATGCAAGCACATAAGGGCGTTTTTATTTGATTATCAAGCTTAAATTTAAAAGTTGCAAAAGAAATGCCATAATATTAACCTACCTTTGCACGCGGAGTAAATTGCTCCAGTTAATACAAACACAAAAACAATGGGTAGATCGCAGGAAACATTTAGCAAAAAAGAAAACGAGCGTAAGAAAATAAAAAAGAGAAAAGATAAGGCTGAGAAGAAAGAAGAACGCAAAGCCAATTCCGATAAAGGAAAATCTTTTGAAGATATGCTTGCTTATGTTGATGAAAATGGCAACCTGACAGCTACCCCTCCTGATCCTAAAAAGAAAAAAGTAATTATTACTGAAGATATTCAGATTGGTGTTTCAAGGCGCGTTGACGAGCCTGAAGAACTGGTAAAAAATGGCGTGGTAACTTTCTTTAACGAATCAAAAGGATACGGGTTTATTAAAAACCTACAAAATGGAGAAAGTGTTTTTGTACACATTAACAGCCTGAATGCACCCATTAAAGAAAATGATAAGGTTACTTACATGGTGGAAATGGGCCACAAAGGGCCTAATGCAGTGAATGTAAATCCCGCAGTACCTGTGCCTGTAGCGTCTAAAGTTCCTGCTGCAAAAGCACCAGTTGCGTCAATAGCACCAGAGCCAACTCCAGAAGCGCCAGAAACCCCAAGTCAGCCAGAAGCTTAATCTGTTTCCTAGTCCAATGTTATTTCCAGTACCTGCTTAATCGTCTGATCAACTATTGCTTCAGGGTTGCGGCTAAAGGTATGATTAATTCTATTGGCCAATATGGCATTTACTGACAGGGCTTCGTGTCCAAGTAAAGAAGCCATACCATAGATACCAGCCGTTTCCATTTCAAAATTGGTAATGCGCTTGCCCAGTGCGTTCACCCTACTTAATTTCTCAATCAAATTGTCATATCTCCTTTCAGCACGCAACATGCGCCCTTGTGGGCCATAAAAACCACAACAAGTGGCTGTAATGCCTGTTGCAAAATGTGGGGTAAAGCGGTCTAATAAATTGGCGCCTGCTTTAAACAAATAAGGAGTGATAAAAAGTAAATCCAATTGCTCATCAATTGACGTAAGCAGGTTTGCGATTTCATCTGGTTCTTCATAATCATAAAACTGCATCAATCCATCCAGGCCCAAACCAAACGATGAAACTAGTACACTATCAACCGCTACATCAGCTTGCAGTGCCCCACTGGTGCCTATGCGCACAATGTTTAATGAGGTAAGCTCTTGTTTGATGGTTTTGGTGCTTAAATCAACATTTACCAAAGCATCCAGTTCATTCATTACGATATCAATATTATCTGTGCCGATACCTGTGGAAATAACTGACAACCTTTTGTTGCCAATATATCCAGTGTGGGTTACAAACTCTCTTTTGCTTTTTTTTACTTCAATGCTATCAAAATGCTTAGACACATGCGGCACGCGATCTTGATCACCCACAAAAATAATGGTGTCGGCAATATCCTCTGGTAATAAATGCAGGTGATAAATGCTCCCATCAGGGTTCAGTATCAATTCACTTTCAGGTATTTGATTTTGCATAAGCGGTTTTATAATAATTAACTAATATCATATATTGCATGGAACTCTAGCATTAAATTTGCAGGAGTTAAAACATCAAACAAAAGTATATACTTATGGAAACTACACAAAAAAATACCATGTTGGTACCGGTTGATTTTAGCGAAATTGCCATGAATGCCCTTGACCATGCCATACAGGTAGCCAAACATTTTAATAACGACCTTGCTTTATTGCATGTTTTTGAAGAAGCCTTTTTGAGCGCCATACTAAGTTTTGGCAAAAATGAACAACAAGCAGAACTAGCCAAAGAAGCCATGTTGGCACGTTTGCAAAAGCTGGCTGACGACATTAAACAGGAGCATGGCATACATTGTACTGTGCATGTAAGGACTGGTAAGTTATACAACATTGTAAACGAAGTAGTGGAAGAACTGCATTGTGATTCTGTTATTATGGGTTCAAATGGCGCATCAGGTTTAAGCCAGATTATTGGCAGCAACTCTTCACGAACCATTATCCATTGCAAAGTACCTGTTATTGTGGTTAAATCTAAACAAGCCTCAAATGTTTATAAAGACATTGTTTTCCCAATTGACTTAACCTTAGAGTCGCGTCAAAAAGTAAAATGGGCAATCCATTTGGGCAAGTCATACCAATCTACCATTCATTTGTTTTCCTTTAAAACACACGATGAATTATTAGACAACAAAATTAACGGAGGCTTACATCAGGTAGAAAACATGCTGGCTGAAAACGGGGTAGCTTACACCACCCACATTGCTGAAAAGCTAGAAGGCAATTTTGCGGAAGAATCCATTAAATATGCTGAACAAATAAATGCAGATTTGTTAATGGTGATGACCCAAAGTGAAGACAAAGATTTTAGTGAGTTGGTATTTGGTACATATGCCCAACAATTGGTGAACAGCTCGCAAAAAATTCCGGTTATGTGCATTAATCCTGTTAAAACAGGTATTATTGGTGGTTGGGGAAATTAATACAGCCACCTTTATAAAGCCTGAGACCTATGGTTTCGGGCTTTTTTTATGCAATAAGGTTAAAATCGCAAATCCTTAAACTTTATATCAATGAAGTGGTGGCTAAGTTTTAAATTCGCGTTCTTTTTTAACAATTCGTTACTATGACAGATCATAAAATTATATTCTCCATGGCTGGTGTAAGTAAAACTTACCCACCACAAAAACAAGTGCTTAAAAACATCTACCTCTCCTTTTTTTATGGTGCAAAAATAGGTGTGTTAGGCTTAAATGGCTCAGGTAAATCAAGCTTGTTGCGTATAATTGCCGGGCTTGATAAGAGCTTTCAAGGGGAAGTGGTGTTTGACAGCAAAAACTATAAAATTGGTTATTTAGAGCAAGAGCCAACGCTTGACGAAAGCAAAACGGTAATTGATGTGGTGAAAGAAGGCGTGGCTGAAACCATGGCTTTATTGGATGAATACAATTTGGTAAATGAATCCATGGGCTTACCTGAAAATTACGAAGATGGTGACAAAATGGAAAAGCTGATGAACCGATCAGCTGAGTTGCAAGATAAAATTGATGCTGCCAACGCTTGGGAAATTGACACCACCTTGGAAAAAGCCATGGATGCCTTACGCTGCCCTGACCCGGAAACACCCATTAGTGTGTTAAGTGGCGGTGAACGTAGGCGTGTGGCCTTATGCCGCTTGGTGTTAAGCAATCCTGATATATTGTTACTGGATGAACCTACCAATCACTTAGACGCAGAATCAGTAGATTGGTTGGAACAATTTTTAAAGAACTTCCCAGGAACTGTTATTGCCGTTACCCACGATAGGTACTTTTTGGATAATGTAGCCGGTTGGATTTTGGAACTTGACCGCGGTGAAGGTATTCCATGGAAAGGTAATTACAGCAGTTGGTTAGAGCAAAAAGCCAACCGCTTAAAGGCAGAAGAAAAAGCAGAAGGTAAACGTGCGAAAGCATTGGAGCGCGAGCTTGAATGGGTACGCCAAGGACCTAAAGGCCGTCAGGCCAAACAAAAAGCAAGGCTTGGAGCTTACGATAAGTTGCTTAACGAAGAAACCAAAGAAAAAGAACAACAAATGGAGTTGTTTATACCGGCAGGGCCGCGCTTGGGTGATGTAGTTATTGAAGCAACCAATGTGAGTAAGGCGTATGGTGATAAATTATTGTATGAAAACCTCAACTTTAATTTACCTCGTGGAGGTATTGTTGGGGTAATTGGTCCGAATGGAGCAGGTAAAACAACCTTGTTTAAAATGATGATGGGTTTGGAAGAACCCAACAGCGGAAATTTTAAAGTGGGTGAAACGGTTAAAGTGGCTTATGTTGACCAAAGCCATAAAGACTTATTGCCAGAAAAAAGTGTGTTCGAAGTAATCAGCGGTGGTACAGAAACCATGTTGGTAGGCGGCAAACAAATCAATGCCCGTGCTTACATCAGCAAATTTAATTTTGGTGGAAACGACCAAAGCAAAAAAGTTGGTGTGCTCAGTGGTGGAGAACGTAACCGTGTGCATTTGGCTATGACCTTAAAAGATGGCGGTAATTTGCTATTGCTGGATGAGCCTACCAATGATATTGATGTAAACACCTTGCGCTCTCTTGAAGAAGCCATTGAGAATTTCGCGGGTTGCGTGGTGGTTATTTCCCATGATAGGTGGTTTATTGACCGTATTGCCACACATATTTTAGCTTTTGAAGGAAACTCACAAGTGGTTTGGTTTGAAGGAAACTATAGCGATTACGAAGAGAATAAAAGACAACGTTTGGGCAACCACCAACCAACTCGGGTACGCTACAAAAAAATAGGGTAGACAGTTTACAAGAACTGGTACGTCACATCATTGTAAAAAATTAATACCAACACTTAGTCGCTAAAGCCGATTTTCAGTTACAGCGGCTTAGTGTTGTTTCCTCTAAATAATGATTTCTCATTATGATGCGCCTGTTTTAAAGCGACTTGGCCCTTTGGGCAAGCATATCTTTTAACAGGTAGGTTAACTTAACCTTACTTCTTTCATTGCATAACACGTAAAGGCGAAGAGCTGGTTTTTTGTATTATCACTCTTGAATTGCTACATTTGCACCCTGAAAAAGTGAATATCAAGCATAAACATATCCATTTAAGTTTAAGACTAACCTGGTCATTTTTGGCCATAGTAATGGTTGTGCTTGGCATTGGCAGGCAAATGACTAATGGGCTAATTAAAGCAGAAGCAGATGATTGTTTTGTAACCTGTGTTGCAAAAGAACTTTTTGCCGAGTTACCCTGCGATAATGAGCCTGCTGATCAGAATAGCAGCAACGAATCCACTGAAAATAAGTTTGTTGATTTCGAAGAAGAAATGGATGACTGTCACCCCACCTTTGGTTCTGGGCTAAAAGAAAGTCAACAAGGCATTATTGCCGATTGCTTAATAGATTACGAAGAACAACACCCATTGCTTTTTCATCCTGAGGCTACCACCCCACCGCCTAAGGCTTAAACATTTTCTTCTTTTTTTTAGCTTTTAACGTGTCCGATTTAGCGGATGCTTTTGGCGTTGGCTTTTAGTCCAATCCAATTCAACTTATCAATATTTATTTATCAATGATTAAAATAGTAAGGCTATTCAGTATGGCTGCTGTAATGGCAGCTTGTGGTACAAACAATAAAAACAATCAGGAACTCAGTAAATTCCTCGTCACCAGTCCACTTGTTATGGACACCAATTATGTAAGTGAATATGTTACGGATATTCACTCCATTCAGAATGTGGAATTGCGCACCAAAATTAAGGGGCACTTGGAAAGTATTTATGTGGACGAAGGAGCTTCCGTAAAGGCGGGGCAATTGCTTTTTAGTATTAGTAAGGAAGCATTTAATTTGGAATTACTGAAAGCACAGGCAAAACTAAAATCGGCCATTGCTGAGCTAAAAATAGATCAACTGGCGCTGGAGAATGTAAAAAAGCTGCATGAAAAAAACATCGTTTCAAAAACCGAATTAGAAAAAGCAGATGCTCTAGTTGATGCTGCCAATGCAAAAATTGAAGAGGCAAAATCTGAGGTGCAAAGTGCTAAACTAAATTTATCTTTTGCAGATATTAGGGCTCCGTTTGATGGGATTATTGATCGTATCCCTTTTAAAAAGGGCAGCATGATTGATGAGGGTTCCCTGTTAACAACCATCTCAAACAACAAGGAGGTGTTTGCTTATTTTAATGTTTCTGAAAAGGAATACCTAAAAATCAGGTCACAAAAAGCATCTTTAGAGAAGAATAAAATCACCCTTTTATTGGCGGATAATAAACCACACCAATATAAGGGTACTATTGAAACCATTGACGGAGAGTTTGATAAAAGCACAGGAAATATTGCTTTCAGGGCAAAGTTTCCCAATCCAGAAATCTTGCTCAGGCACGGCTCAAGTGGGAAAGTACAAATCATTAATGAAATTGAGCAAGCGTTAATCATCCCTCAAAAATCAACTTTTGAGATACAAGATAAGTACTATGTATTTGTAGTTGATTCCAATAATACGGTGCGGGCCAAAAACATTGTTGTTAAACAAAGCTTACCGCATTTGTATGTGATAGAACAAAACCTTTCAGTGCATGATAGGCTCATTTTTGAAGGCATTCAAAATGTGAAAGACGGAGACAAAATAACAGTAGAGTTTGTTCCCTTAAAACAGATTATTTCAACATATAATGCCCAATAACCATGTTTAATCAATTTATTGAAAGACCTGTATTGTCTATTGTAATTTCTTTGGTAATTACAATACTTGGAGGATTGGCCATTACACAATTGCCAATGACTCAGTTTCCTGATATTGCCCCTCCTGAAGTAACGGTTACTACAAAATATACAGGTGCCAATGCCGAATCATGTATTAAAGCGGTGGTTACTCCATTAGAAAGAGCAATAAACGGTGTGCCGGGTATGGCTTATATGTCATCGGTATCTGGTAATGATGGAACCAGTGTAATCAACATTATTTTTAAAGCAGGCACTGACCCTGAAATTGCTGCGGTAAATGTACAAAACAGGGCTGCTTCTGTATTGGATGAGATGCCTGAAGAGGTAATTAAATCAGGTGTAATTGTTGAGAAGGTACAAAACAGCATGTTATTGTATTTAAATATTTTAAGCACGGATAAAAACCTGGATGAAAAGTTTTTATACAACTATACAGACATTAACATTTTGGCTGAGTTAAAGCGCATTGAGGGGGTAGGTTTTGCGGATATTATGGGACAACGCGAGTATGCCATGCGGGTGTGGCTAAACCCAATAAAAATGAACGCATTTAATGTTTCCACCGAAGATATTGTGCAAAGTTTGAAGGAACAAAACGTAGAAGCGGCTCCAGGTAAGGTGGGTGAAAGCTCTGGGAAAAAGCAGCAGTCGTTGCAATATGTAATTAAATATTCAGGCAAGTACAACACCAAAGAACAATACGAAAACGTGGTGATTAAAAGAAATGCTGATGGACAAATTTTGCATTTAAAAGATATTGCTGAAATAGAATTTGGCTCCTTAGACTACGATGTGCTTTCTAAAGAAAACGGGAACCCTTCTGCGGCCATTGTATTAAAACAAAGGCCAGGTAGCAATGCAAGCGATGTTATTAAAAACATTAAGCTAAAAATGGAAGAACTGCAACGCAGTTTTCCTGCGGGCATGACCTATACAACCAGCTATGACGTTTCCAGTTTTTTAGATGCCTCCATACATGAAGTGCTCAGGACTTTGTTGGAAGCCTTTTTATTGGTAGCCCTTATTGTGTTTATTTTTTTAGGGGATTTCCGTTCTACGTTAATTCCCGCCATTGCAGTTCCGGTATCATTAATCGGCACTTTCTTTTTTATGCAATTGTTTGGTTTTTCCATCAATTTAATCACCCTTTTTGCACTGGTACTGGCCATTGGTATTGTGGTAGATAATGCTATTGTAGTGGTGGAGGCTGTGCATGCAAAAATGGAGGAGCATCACTTGGAGGCGAAAGAGGCAACAGAGCTGGCCATGAAAGAAATCAGTGGAGCCATCATTGCCATTACTTTGGTGATGTCTGCCGTGTTTGTTCCTGTGGCCTTTATGAGTGGACCAACTGGTATATTTTATCGGCAGTTTTCGGTAACAATGGCCATATCCATTGTATTGTCTGGTGTAAGTGCTTTAACACTCACCCCTGCATTATGTGCAATGATGCTTAAAAACACGCATGGTAAAGCCCAAAAGAAAAACTTACTAAATGCCTTTCTTAATGGTTTTAACAAAAACTACAATAAGCTCTCTGGTCGTTACCAAAAGTTATTGGGTTTAATTGTAAATAGAAGATCCATCACTGTTGTTGCCTTACTTGCATTTTGCGTTGGCACTTGGGGTTTGGCCACTATTTTACCAACGGGGTTTATACCAAACGAAGACCAAGGCACTATTTATACAAGTGTTACCGCACCTTCTGGAGCTACGCTGGAACGTTCAGAAGAAGTGTTAAACGAGATACAATTGGTTGCCTCACAAATAGACGACATTGCTTCTATATCAAGTTTGGTGGGTTATAATTTTGTTACAGATGGCACGGGAGCTTCTTATGGCATGAAGTTGATTAGTTTGAAAAACTGGAACGACCGAAAAAAGACAGACCAAGAAATCATAGCCCTGCTCAAAGAAAAAACAGCACATATTAAGGATGCAAAAATTGAATTTTTTACGCCTCCTCCTGTTCCAGGCTACGGAAACTCTAGCGGGTTTGAGTTGAGGATTTTGGATAAAACTGGAAAGGGTGATTTGAAGAAGATGGAAGAGGTTGCGAATAATTTTGCGGCCGAACTCAATAAAAGAGCAGAAATCAAGAACTCGTTCTCCTCATTTGATGCCAGCTTTCCTCAGTATTTAATCAATATAGATAATACTAAAGCGGCACAAAAGGGTGTGGTTATTAGAGATGTATTGGGCACATTACAAACATTTTTAGGGAGTGACTATGCCACCAATTTTATTCGTTTTGGGCAGATGTACAAAGTAATGGTGCAAGCAGCCCCTGAGTATCGCGCCAAACCAGAAGACTTATTGAGGTTAAATATAAAAAACAAGGATGGCAATATGGTGTCCATATCATCTATTTTAACCATTCAGAAAGTATATGGACCTGAGCAGGTAACCAGGTACAACATGTACCCATCTGCCATGGTAAATGGTGAACCACAAAATGGCTTTAGCAGTGGGCAAGCCATTGATGCCATCAAAGAGGTGGCTAAGGAAAAGCTACCCAAAGGTTATGGTTTTGATTGGGCCGGGTCTTCGCGAGAACAGGCCAATGCGGGTAATGAAGCTGTTTTTATCTTTTTGATTTGCCTGATATTTGTTTACCTTATTCTGGCGGCTCAGTATGAAAGTTTTATTTTGCCGTTACCCATTATTCTTTCCTTGCCCACTGGAGTTTTTGGGGCATTTTTTCTGCTGGCTGTTTTAGGGTTAGAAAACAATATTTACGCGCAAGTTGCCATGGTTATGTTAATTGGCTTATTGGGGAAGAATGCCGTACTGATTGTGGAATTTGCTGTTCAAAAGAACAGGGAAGGGTTAACCCCTTTACAAGCGGCTATTGAAGGTTCAACCCTACGGTTACGGCCAATATTAATGACTTCCTTTGCATTTATTGCAGGGCTACTTCCTTTAATTTTTGCAAGTGGAGCTGGGGCTATTGGCAATAAAACCATTGGTGCCGCATCATTAGGAGGTATGCTTTTTGGAACCATTTTCGGAGTAATTATTGTGCCTGGACTTTACTTCATTTTTGCCAGCCTCTCTCAAAAAAAATCACCTGTTCAAACAATAGCTCCTAAGCACTAATAGAAACAACCATGATATTTAATAAACAGCATTTAAGCATCGTTTTTTTATTGGCCATCATTACTTACACGAGTTGTAAAACACCGGAAAGAGTAGCGCTCAACGAGAAAAATGCCCTTCCAGCAGCTTATGCCGCTGCAACAGACAGTGCCAATTCTGCGGATATAAAATGGAAGGACTACTTCAGTGATAAAACGTTGGTGGCGCTTATTGATACTGCGTTAAAAAACAATTTGGATGTGTTGATGACCTTGCAAAAGATAGAAATTGCAAGAAATGATTTAAGATTAACTCAGGGAGCCATGTTACCAACTGTGGGCGCTAACCTTGCCTATCTACAACGTAAATTTGGCTATTACACCATGGATGATGCTGGAAACAGGATAACTGAAATTCGGCCGGGTGAATTTATTCCAACACATTTACCAGATTATTTTGTGGGTTTACAAGCCAATTGGGAAGTGGATGTTTGGGGCAAACTGCGTAGTAAAAGGAAAGCTGCATTTACAAGGTATTTAAGCAGTGTAGAGGGTACTAATCTGGTTGTTACTAACCTGATTGCTGAAATAGCAAATACTTACTACGAATTGCTTTCATTGGATATAGAACTGGATATTATTGAAGAAACAATTCAACTCCAGAAAGATGCCTTAACCATTATTAGCGTGCAAAAGCAAGCTGGTATTGCTAACGAATTGGCCATTAAGCAATTTGAAGCGCAGGTGCTAAACTCGCAAAGTTTTGAGTTTGAGTTGTTGCAAAAAATTAAAGAAAACGAAAACAAGATCAACTTTTTATTGGGGCGTTTTCCACAGCAAATTTTGCGCGAAAAAGCAACCTTTACCACCCAGTTGCCTAAACAAATACAAGCAGGTTTCCCATCTCAATTGCTTAAAAACAGGCCAGATATAAGGCAGGCCGAATTTGAGTTGGTGGCATCAAAGTGGAGTGTGAAAGCCGCTAAAGCAGCGTTCTATCCTTCATTTAACATCACGGGGACATTGGGTTTTCAATCCTTTAATACTGAGTTTTTATTTACTACACCAAAATCTTTGGCATATAATTTATTGGGTGGTTTAACGGCTCCACTTATCAATAGGAGTGCCATAAAAGCACAGTTTAAAAACGCCAAAGCCAATCAGGTTGAAGCGATGTACAAATACCAGAAAACAATATTAAACGGTTACGTTGAAGTTGCAAATGAGTTATCCAATATCAGCAACCTGGAAAAAATACATGCACTTAAAACAGAAGAGGTAAGGGCATTAACTACATCAATTGATATTTCAAGCGACTTATTCAAATCAGGACGTGCCACCTATTTTGAAGTGTTAATGACTCAGCGAACTGCGTTGCAATCGCGTATTGAATTGGTAACCGCAAAAAAGAGGCAATTCAATGCAACGGTAAATATTTACAAGGCATTGGGCGGTGGATGGAGGTAAGCCTTAAAAAACATGTTGTGGCTTTAATCTAACCTCAATAAGAAAACAGGTGGCTTTAGCACAGCAGACCTAAACAGCTTGGCGCAATTTAAAGACTATATAAATTGCCCAAAACAACCGGACAAGCCGAACACCGGAATAAGAAGTAGGCAACAAATTAATACAGAAAAAAATGAACAGAACGATGATTTTGGGACTACTTGTAATTGCAAGTATGGCCACCTCTTGTGACCAAGCCACTGAACAGGCAAAACAAGAAGCAAACAAAGTGATATCGCAAACCAATGAAAGTGTGCAAAAAGTAATTGATGATTTGGGATTGGTTTATGTGGAAGAAGGCGCTCAAACCATCATTACTTATGAGGAAGTGAATGCGGCACAGCAGGCTTGGTGCGATGCTTTAGTAAAAATTGGTAAACTAAAAGAGGAAGGAGGCGATTATAAAGCCTATGCTAACGAAGTGCTCTCAACGGCCTATAACTACGACCAAGGTAAAGTTTTTTTTAAACCAACATTAACCTTTGGCGACCAAACCTTTAGAAATGATAAAAAAGGGGCTTTGGCATACTTTATTGGCGGTGATCCAGATTATCCTAACGACAAAGGGTTCGCTCTGACGCCTTGGGTAAAAGCCCGGTACGACAATACTGGAAATCACAATGAAGGTATTCAAATCTACGGTTCAATAGCCATTACAATGGGGAATGTTTGGGTTACTGGTAAAGACGGAAAAGAAGTAATGGTTGATAAAACTTGGGTGTTTAAAAAGGGTAAAGACGGAAAATTACGCATCATCGTGCATAAATCATCACTTCCATTTTCGCCTACTACCTAATCATTCGGTAAAAGGGTTGGGTTTTAACTCAGCCCTTTTACTGATTTGAACAATTAAACTTAGCTTGTTGTTGAAGTGTTGGGTCAGTATTCTATTAAATAATTTGTTTTCCCTTGGCCTCCTTTTATTGAGGGCAGATTTTTTTCTCCAAACCATTAAGAGTGCGCAATGTCGTTAAAAATTACTGCATCAAAAGAGGTGTTTTATTTAGGCTACAGGTCAGTAATTTAGCGTAAATTTGTATTCTTCTAAATTCAAATGAATATGTCTATCAAATCAATATTATTTTCTTTCCTTTTAATTATTTTGTGCAATATTGGAACAGCACAAATAGATTCCTCTAACATTAACAAGGAATATCGTTCCATTGAAGAGGCACTAAAAAATCCAGACCAAGTTTACAGACTCGATTTAAGCAACCAAAATATATTTGTACCCAATGATGTTTGGTCAAAGTTTATTAACTTGGAATACCTGAGTTTAAAAAACGACCATTTAAAAGAACTCCCTAGTGAAATTGGCACGTTAAAAAAGTTAAGAGTACTTGATTTAAGCGGCAATGATTTTATTGTGCTTCCAAAATCCTTTAGTGAGCTATATAACCTGGAGGAACTTTTTTTAAATGAAGAAAAGCGATTTAACCTGGATGAGAATATTGAGGTATTGAGTTTATTGCCACACCTAAGAATATTGCATTTAGAAAACGATCAGTTAAATAAACTGCCTAAAAAAATATACCGATTGAATCACTTGGAAAGCTTGTATTTAAACAACAATAAGTTTAAAGAATTCCCAACTGAGCTTAAGGAAATGCCCAATTTAAAATACCTTGATTTTCATGATAACAAATTAAGTCCTCTGGAATTACAAAATTTCCAATCTCAAAATTTCGGAATAAAAATCAGGTTTTAGGCGGTTCGCATCAGTTCATCAAAACTAAGGCACTTGGACTAAAACAAGTGCAATTTCACTCACCACCAAAACCAGAAGGAGGTTGCTATGTAATCTATTTGCCTTTAAAACCAGCTGATGAATTGTTATTGGGCCTTGGTTTACCAGTATTCTTTTTGGGTGCCGTACTTCTCTTATCACCAGAACCTTCTCCTTTAAACTTGCGTCCTCCAAAATTATTCCCTTGGCTTCTAGGTTTATTGTGTTCACCCCTAGGGGCATGTCTTCTGTCTAATGGATTCTTTGGTGCCGGGTTAAAATTCAGCATGGGGAAGGCATGACCTTCTATTACTGGTATTTTTAATCCAATTAAACGTTCAATGTCCCTAATGTATTCTCTTTCTTCAGCATCTGAAAAGCTAATGGCAATTCCACTTGCGCTGGCACGGCCAGTTCGCCCAATACGATGCACATACGTTTCAGGTTGGTTCGGAATTTCGTAATTAATTACGTGGCTTAGTTTATCAATATCAATACCACGGGCTGCAATATCAGTTGCAATTAACGTCCTTATTTTTCCGGCTTTAAAATCATTCAAGGCATTTTGGCGGGCATTTTGAGATTTATCTCCATGAATGGCTGCAGTTTTAAAACCTTGTTTGGTTAAATCGCGTGCAATTCGGTCTGCCCCATGTTTGGTTCTGGCAAAAACCAACACACTATGCATGTCTTTTTGTTTAAGCAATTCCAGTAACAGCGATTTTTTATTTTCCTTATCTACATAATATAAGCGTTGTTCTACTTTTTCGGCCGTTGACGAAACCGGAGTTACTTCAACTTTAACAGGGTTGTTTAATATAGAGGCCGATAGTTTTACAATTTCAGGAGGCATTGTGGCCGAAAAAAACAAGGATTGTTTTTGCTGGGGCAATTTGGTAAGGATGCGTTTTACATCGTGTACAAAACCCATATCAAGCATACGGTCAGCTTCGTCAAGCACAAACAGTTTGATGTGGTTTAAATCCACATGTCCTTGTTGCATTAAATCCAATAACCTGCCTGGCGTGGCTATTAGAATGTCAATGCCATTATGCAAAGCATTGGTTTGTGCATGTTGCGACACCCCACCAAAAATAACAGTATGTTTTAAACCGGTAAATTTTCCGTATGAGGCAAAGCTGTCTCCAATTTGTATAGCCAATTCCCTGGTTGGGGTTAATATCAGGCTGGAAATAAATCTGCGTTTGTGTTCTTGTATTTTGGCATTGTATAATAACTGCAAAATGGGAATGGCAAAAGCCGCTGTTTTTCCTGTGCCTGTTTGTGCGCAACCCAATAAGTCTTTACCTGCTAATAATGGCGGTATGGCTTGAGCCTGAATGGGGGTTGGCGTTTCGTAACCTTCTATTTTTAGTGCTTTAAGTATTGGAGCAATTAGTTCTAAATCTTCAAATATCATTTAATAATGGATATGGTGTTGTTTACATTATCCGTTGCAAAGGTACGTTATTAAAGCACAACAATTGTTATGTGCAGTAGAGGTGGGGTGATGATGAGGTATATTTACCTGGCTAAAAGCATTTTTCTGAGCAGGTCCAATGCTTGTATGGCAGTGCGTTGTATGGTGCGTTCACGGTTGTCGCCCATGTTAAATTGCCTCGCTATGGTTTCATTAGGCCCGCTAACGGCTATCCAAACTGTGCCTACCGGTTTTTCAGGAGTGCCTCCGTCTGGTCCAGCAATACCACTTGTAGCAATTGCATAATCAGTATTTAGTTTTTGTTTCACACCAATGGCCATTTGTGTTACACATGCTTCGCTAACGGCACCAACTGTTTTAAGTATTTCAGTTGAAACGCCCAGTTCATTTGTTTTTACTTCATTGGCGTAGCTAATTACACTACCTTTATAATAGGATGAGCTTCCTGGCACCGTAGTAATTAAATGCGCAATATATCCACCAGTACAACTTTCTGCAGTGGCTAAGGTTTGATTTTCATTTTTTAACAACAACCCAATTACTTTTTCTAAGGAGTCGTTTTCTTCTCCATAAATATACTCACCAACAATTTCATAAAGCTGGTTAATAATATCTGCCATCTCTTTAGTAAGTATTTCGCGGTTGTGGTGATGACCACTAAAACGTAATCTTACCATTCCAACATTAGGCAAGTAAGCTAATTTAATATGTGCAGGAAGATTGTTTTCCAGTTGTTCAATGGCTTTTGCCAAAAAACTTTCGCCAATATTGGCCGTTAAAATAGTTCGGTGTATGATGTTTGGTAGCTCATATTTTTTTTGTAAGCGTGGTATGCATTGCTCTTCAAAAATTACTTTCATTTCAAAAGGCACACCAGGCATGCTGATATAAATTTTATCATCCACATCAAACCACATTCCTGGAGCTGTTCCGCTTCTGTTAAACAATACCTCACAGTTTTCAGGTACCATTGCTTGTGCAAGGTTGGTATCAATCATAGGTAATTTTCGCATGCGAAAAATTTTGGTCACCCATTCATTCACCTCTTTATTTAGCACCAATTTGGTATTGAAATAATTGGTAAGGGTACTTTTAGTAATATCATCTTTAGTTGGGCCAAGCCCACCAGTCATTATCAGAATATCCGCACGTTCTTTAGCTTGGTTAAGCGCATCTACTATGGCATTGGCTTGATCTGAAACAGAAGTACGATGAACAACTTGTATACCCAACTTGCTTAATTCTTGTCCTAGCCAACTTGAGTTGGTATCAATAATTTGTCCTATTAAAATTTCATCTCCAATAGTGATGATTTCTGCACGCATAGTTTGTATATTTTTCATTCAATATTAAACATTCGCGTTACTTTTTGAACCTGTTTTAAAATATTTTTTATTTTTTTTTGAAATGATGATGTGAATAACCGATGTGTTTATTTCTGATTAATTGAAGCGGTGTTTTTTTTGTTGATGCGTTGGAAGTACTGAAAACACTAGTGCTTTAGAGTGGCTTGTTTTTTTTGTATTTGTATTCAAAGAAAAATGAGTGTTAAAAAAAATATACACCAAGCCGTTTAGGTATTTGTAATCATCACCAAGTAGCTTGCACTAATGTGGTGGTGTAGTTGTGATGGATGTAATATAGTTGTAAGCTTGTAACCTTTTGTAAATACTGGTATTCGCAAGGAATAAGTATAATGATAAAATAGTTTTTTTGACGCTCTTTAAAGAGATAATTATGCAATGTGAATATGTTGTGATTAAGAATTTGTGGTGGTTAATGAATAGGATAAACAGCTGAAATAACCAATAAAATCAATGCTTCTAACCTGTTTGTTATGGTTATCAACAAAAAGACGTGATGAATTTTAGTGGTTGATAGTGAGCATGCATTTGTATTTTAACAACACTCTTATAACTTTGTTCATGTAATCAATCAAAATAAATTTTTAAAACATGGCAACTAAAAAAACAAAAAAAGCAGCTCCAACTAAATCTGCTGCTCCTAAGAAAGCCGCTGCTGCTCCTAAGAAAGCTGCTGCACCTAAAAAAGCTGCTGCTCCTAAGAAAGCTGCTCCTAAGAAGGCTGCACCTAAAAAAGCTGCTGCTCCTAAGAAAGCTGCTGCTAAGAAAGCTGCTCCTAAAAAAGCTGCTGCTCCTAAGAAAGCCGCTGCACCTAAAAAAGCTGCTGCTAAGAAAGCTGCTCCTAAAAAAGCTGCTAAGAAATAATTTCTTCGAGCAGAAAAATTCTTTCCAAAATCCCATGCCTAACAGCATGGGATTTTTTATTTATATTGCGGGTGGTTTTATACCCAGATGAAAAAGCTAACACTAATATTGATTGCAACACTCGGCATAAGCTTTATTGCTTGTAAAGCTAAAAAGTGTCCCACGTTTGATGGCGCAAATGCTGGCAAACGGGTTGAGTATAAAAAAAACGGTCTAGTACGTAAACGCCATTAACTGTGAATTACTTTTCTCATTTTTGGGTTGATGGTAAAGAAGATAATCACTACTATAATACAGGTTTAATCTTGCCTGACTTTGCACGTAAACATGTTAAAACATTTTTGAATGCACCGGCTGGCATGCAGCATAATTTTCAATTATTGCACCAAGGTTGTTTAATGCATTACCAAGCTGATAAGGCATTTCATACATCGACTTTCTTTACTAACTTACTGCAACAGTCTAATTATATCATTAATAATGCAGCTTTTAGTAAGTCGTTACAGCGTAAATGGTTTTTAGCCCATATACTTGTTGAACTTATGTTAGACAGATTGCTGGTTAAAAACAATAAACCAGCGCTGGATGCGTTCTATAAGTCGTTGAATAGTGTTTCTGAAGAGGACTTGACCGCTTTTTTAACGTTGTTTAATGGTACCGAGATAGACGCCTTTATGCAGCATTTTATTCATTTTAGTTCGGTTCAATACATTTATTTTTACGCAGATAATATTAAGTTTGTGTATTCGTTAAACAGAATTATGATGAGAGCTGGGGTAGGGGAGCTATCCATTCAGGATCAGGAAGTATTGCTTCAGGTTGTATTAACATTGGAACAAGATCTTAGCCCGCAGGTTCCAGCACTTTTTCATCAATTAAAGCAAAGCGTACATGGGTAAAGTAATTAAGATAAGCATTTGGATAGGGTTGTTATGCACCAATCAACTCTATGGTCAGGTTTATAAATACAGTAACGAGTTTTTAAGTTTGGGCGTTGGTGCCCGGGCTTACGGAATGGGTGGTGCTGTTATAGCATCGGTTGATGACGTGAATGCGGGTTATTGGAATCCGGCAGCTTTAGTAGGTATTAAGGATAATATTCAGCTCAGTTTTATGCACAACGAGCAGTTTGCCGGTATTGCCAAGCATGATTATGGGGCTGCTGCATTTAAGTTAAACGACAAAAGCCATATGGCAGTTAGTATTATTAGGTATGGTATTGATGATATTCCCAATACCCTTAATTTATTTCAAAACGGACAAATTGATTATTCAAGAATAACAAACTTCTCGGCCGTTGATTACGCATTTATTGGTTCGTATGCCAGGGCTTTAGATATTAAAGGTTTGCGCGTTGGGGGCAATGTGAAAATAATTCGTAGGGTAGTTGGTGATTTTGCAAATGCTTGGGGATTCGGTTTTGACTTGGGAGCCAAGTACACCAAAGGGCGTTTAAGCACTGCTGCCGTTCTGAGGGATGCCACCTCTACTTTTAATGCATGGAAGTACACCTTTAGCGAACAGGATAAGCAAATATTGGTTTCAACAGGCAATGCACTGCCATCAAACAATTTGGAGCTAACAGTGCCCCGCTTAAGTGGAGGTGCAGCATATAAGTTTACGTTTTTTGGCAGAAAACTTTCAGTACAACCGGAGGTAAATGCAGACTTTACTTTTGATGGGAAAAGGAACACCTTAATTAAAAGTAATTTTGCCAGTATAGACCCACGTTTGGGTGTAGAATCAGGCTATAAAGATTTTGTATTTTTTAGGGTTGGTGTTAGCCAGTTTCAACGAATTAAGCAGATAGATCAAGGCAGTAAGTTATCAGTTGTACCAAATATTGGTGTGGGTATAAAGCTCAAAAACTTTATGGTTGATTACGCTTTGGCTGATGTTGGAGAAGCCTCAGGCTCACTTCCATTATCAAATATTATTTCAGTTCGATTAAACATTAATAGAAAAGTTGAATAGCATTCATTAATTCTTCTATTTTCGTAGCCAAATTGTTTAGGTATGTATAAAACAACTATTTGGCTACTATTGTTATCGCCATCTTTACTCTTCGCTCAGAACAAATATTACAGCATTAGTGGTGGCATGGGTATCACCAACGCCTTTATCCATTCTAACTCCAATGATAAATTGAAGGGTTCTAACCAAACAGTAGCCCAATATGCTGATTCTATAAAATCCTTTAATGCGGTTAGGCACAACTTTAGCTTAAATGTATGGGTACATCATTCCATGGGAAAAAAGTGGGACATACAGGCAGGCGTGGGTTACATTGATATGGGTTATAGAAGGAAACAGAATGATGTAAAGTTTGGCGAAAAAACATACCCGGGCATTGGCTCGGGAATTATTGAAGAAAAAAGCAATAGCGAAAAAAACATCTACTACGATTACCGGTTTTTCTACGCGCAAATCCCTGTTTGGTTTAATTACCGATTATATAAAAGCAAGGACTATAAAACAACTTACCAGCTAACCATGGGTGCTACTCCACAATTTCTTATTGATAATAAAATTACAGCTAGGTTAAAAAACCTGACGGTTGATGGGGAGAAAAAGTTTAGCTTAGACTCAACTGGGTATGATGCGCGTACAATAAGCTTGCAAGTTAATTTTGGGGGGCGTATTGAGCATAAATTGGATAAAACTACAACCATTATTATTCAGCCGATGTTGGCTTATCATCCTTTTAGTACAAGTAACAAACCATTATTGGTAAATCCGTTTAGTATAATGGTACATTTAGGATTGGTGGTTGATGTGGGTGGTTTTATGAACAAACGTGCCAGTGGAAATTAATAAGTTTAATATCAGGGTGTATGGGTTATTGGAAAATGACCAAGACGAGGTGTTGCTGGTAAATGAACAAGTTAAGGATTTTGCATTTACCAAATTTCCTGGCGGTGGGTTAGAACTGGGTGAAGGAACCATTGATGGACTTAAAAGAGAATTTAAAGAGGAGTTAGGTATTGATATAGCCGTTCAATCACATTACTATACCACTGATTTTTTTCAGCAAAGTGGATTTAGGGCCAATGAACAACTTATTAGTATTTATTATCAGGTAACATGTTTAAATCCGTTAAGTGATATTAGGTTAGATAAGTTTGAAATAACCAACGGTAACCAAAAGGAAACGCTGCATTTTTTTGGGCAACCTAAAAATAAACTACATATTGATATGGTTACTTTTCCAATTGATAAACATGTGGTAAACCTGCTTAAAGCAGGCAGCAGTTAATTCACAAAAATTTCATCGCAGGCCAGCATTGGTTTTTTGTTGGGCCTAAATCGCCATTCTGGTACACGGGTTCTGTTTCTTGCCACCACCCTCACAAACCTAACGGGTTGAGGGGTTATATTAAATTGAAAATTGGTAGGTGTTGTTTCGTAATGTTCTTCAATGTTCGCAGGTGTTTGCGGATTGCCGGAAGCAGGCTTGGCTGTTTTGTAATTTTCTCCATCAGCAGAAACCAATACTTCTAGGCTTTCTGGAAGAAAAATCCAATGTCTGGGGTCATCCAAAAAATTCATATTAATTTGCCTCACTTCTTTGGTGCTTTCCATATCAATGGTAACGTCTAAATCAGTGCCGTAAAAGCAAAGCCAGTTGTAACTAAAATCATTTAATCCGGTTACCCCATCAGTTAAAGTGCGTTCTTTTTTTGCGGGATAATCAAGCGCAAATGGATTTTTTAATGTAATGGTACTATTGGTTGCCAGATTGGGTTTCCAACCCTTGTTTAACAAGGTTTTCCATTCCGCCAAGTATTGCTGTGGGGTAAGTCCACCCTCACTTAATTCCGTTACCTTATAACGCTCAGCAGATGCCACAAACTTTTCAACTTTACTTAGTATTTTGGGGTTAACCACATAGGATATCCCTTCTTTTTCTTCCACAAAGTACCCAAACTTTTCCAATCCATAAAACCTGGCTTGTTGCAATACCACATAGTCAAATGACAAACGCAAACGATAAATTCGGTCAAGTAGCTTGGCATTTTCTTCAACAGCACCCTCCGCTTTATCAAATATGGTGGAGTATTGGTCCAGCAACAAAGGAGTTAGGTAACTATTAAACTCATTGATGGGATTGCCGTAAATATCAATATGTCTATTGGTTTTTCGGGATTCGGTTTGGATTAAATCAATATAGTTCAGTACGTATTTACTGGCGCTTTTATAGTAGTTATCACAAAATTCATAGAGCAGTTTTTTTTCATCTGCATCGGGGTTCCAAAGCAATTTTGCAATTAGGTAACTTTTTAGTTCAGCCATTTCACCATATGTATCACCGCAGCCTTGGCTAAATACCCCTTTAACATGGTGTTTTTTAAAATAGTTGATGTTTGGACCAAGGTTATATATGTCAGGAAATGGCGCCAGGTAATTGGTAAATTGTGTGGTATAGTCCCATATGAAAATTTGGTGGGTTATTTTTTCCCAACCTAAAAGAGCTGCTCTAAATGAGGCTGCCGTAGGTTCCGTTTCAATGGGGTTAGTGCGGTAAGCATCAATGGTACTCAGTAAGATGTAAACATTGGGTGAGGGTAATGTTTTAGCTGGTGCTTTAAGGGTGTATGTATACGCTAATGTGGTAAACATTTTATCAGGAAAAGCCTTAGCAATTTTATTTACAAATTTAAGATGAGCGCCTGTTGCATTGCCTTCTTCGGTATTTATTTTACTGCATTTATCGCAGGTGCAATAGCCCAAATCATCTTCCGCACTAATTGACCAGTAAATCGCGTCAGGGTTATCAGCCATGCGAATGCGCAATTCTTCAATGGCAATTTTAGCCACCTCATCATTACTTACGCAAAGTTGCGTGGGTTTTCTTACGCCATTTTCAAGGGCAAAGTACTCGGGGTGAGAAGCAAAATATTTTTTAGGGCTAACCAGCTTAAAGTAACTATGTCCCCATATGCCCCAAAGATCTTCAAATTTGTGTAAGCCATGCCAGTCTAGGTATTCAGGGTCGTTACTTTGAGGGTAGTAGGCCTGCCTGTATATAAACTCGGGACTGTAACTGTGAGTGAAATTAGCAGGAAGTTCCCAGTTTTTTCGCTCAATTACTTTGCCGGGTTCATCCGCCATTTTTATTCCACCAAGGTACTTTTCAATAAAGGCGTAGGTGCCATAAATTACACCTTTTCCTGTGCCTCCGCATATCACCACATCTTGCGTGTTAGAAGCCATAAAATAACCTTCGCCCTTAATTGCGGGTATTTCAAAGCTTTTCAGTTTTTTAGTTTTACCAATAAAAAAGCCAGGCTTATTTTGTGCATTGTTTTCAGGTACAATAAGCAGGGTTATTCCTGTTGATTCAAAGATATAACGCTGAAGTGCTTTTGCGGCCTTGGCTTCATTGGGGGTTGATTTTTCTGGTATAAAAATGCGGTAGTCTGTGGTGTTATTTAGTATAACAGGAAAATCGCTGGCCCAATTACATGAGGCGGTAAGCAGAATAGCACATAAAATAATGGCATTTTTCATGTTTAAAGTAACGGTTAAAATTTACGTAAAAACATAAAGAATAAATCATATTGGTTTCTATAAAAACCAGAGTTTAACTTTTGATTGTACCAAGTTCCGGTAATAGAGAATGTGTTTCTGTATCTGAAAATTCTGTGGTACCCCATTCCAAAGTTATAAGTGGTAATACCAAGATTTTCCGTAAGCTGGAAATTCCGGCTAAACTCATCTGGGGTTGAACCGAAACCAGCAGAAGCGGTAACATACTCCGTGCCCGCAGTAAGGTATTGTCTTAAACTAAGTTGTAATGAATGGTACAGGGTTGAATTTCCTGTTTGTACGGTGCCGTAATACCTTAAAGTTGCCCAAAAGTCGCCCAAATACCTAGTAGATGCAAGCACAAGTGATGCTGACCCGATATCCAAATTATTAAAACGTAAATAGCGCAAACCAGCCTCATGCGTATACTTTTTTTTGTAGTTGTAATATAAAGAGTAGCCTAGCTTAAGCGAAGGAAACACAATGTCATTAGAGATGGCCGCATTACCATAAGATGTCCATTTTAAACTGTGGTTGTAGTTAATGTCAAAATCACCTTGCACCCCTGTTCCCTGACTTCTGCCAGCCAGGTTAAAACGACCACCAATGCTACCCCATTTAGTATAACGCATGTATTGTATGGTGGCAATATTCGCTCTTGTCAGGTTACTGGCGGAATCAAACATGGTGTACAAAAACATAAAACCCAATTGGTTTTTAAGGGCTCTTGCTTTTAACGCATCAGCAAAATCAATATTGCGCAAGGTTGGATTCATTGCTACTACACTATCTGCCGCCAACGATGCTTGCTCATATTCTTTCATTTTTTCCAATATAACAGCACGTTTAAAGATGAATATTTCACTATTGGGATAATACCTTGAAGCCCTGTTGGTTGTGGCTAATGCAGAATCGTTTAAGCTTTTTTCCAGCAAAATATTTGATGCATAGTTTAACGCATTGCTGTCTCTTGGGTTTACTGCAAGTACTTTGTAAAACTCAACAAGTGCGCTGTCATATTTCTCTTGTTTGTTGTACTCGGCACCACTTGCCAGCACTTGTATAATATAGGCTTGCTTAATTTTACTGTTGTAAGGATACCGTTTCATGAGTAAACCTGTTATGGCATAAGCGTCAATGTATTTTTTTTGCGATTCATAAACAGATGATTTTTTCAGCAACAAATCCCTATTGGTTGGGTCGGGTTCCAAGGCCCTATTGGCGTAATACAATGCGCTATCGAAGTGCTGTGTGCCACTTTCCAGGTTAATCATGCCATTAAGGGCATCGGAATTTGTTGGTTGAATGGCAAGAATTTCTCTGTAAACTTCTCTGGCACCATCATAATCTTCAACAGCCATAAGGTTTTTGCCGTAAGCCGTTTTTACATCCACCACCAAATTTTTATAACGGTCATTTTCTGGGTTATTGGTATACAGTACATCAGCTTGTTTTGTGGCTTCTTCCAGCAAGCCAGCATCCTGTAAAACCACCGTGCGTTTAAGCATCAGGTTTTCATCGTCAGGGTTATTGTTTAATCCTTGATCAATCATATCCAGTGCCTCATCATACTTTTTCTGCTGGGCCAAAATATCAGCTGCATAAGAAATGGCTAAGTAATTATTGGGTTGATAAATCAATACCTTATCAAAATTGGCCAGTGCACTATCATACTCCTGGTCTCTCATGTTTTGACGGCCACTCAGAATATAGTATTCTGCCACCTGTTGGCGGTATATCTGATTTGAAGGAGCCATGCGAACAAGACGTTCTGCGGTTGTTGCTGCCTCACCATAACGCTTCAGCGTTTCGCAGGTACCTACTTTTTTTTCTAGTATTTCGCGGTCGTTAGGAAATTCCTTTAAAGCCCTATTTTCCCAAGCCAACGCATCTTGATGCAGGCCACGTGAGGTAGCCAAATTAATGGTGTAGTTTAATGCTTCTTTATCTTTTGGTTTTTTCTCCAGCACTCCCTGAAAAACCAAATAGGGGTCTTGGGTCATGAAAAAGCGGCCGCCAGCCATTTGTGTTTCATAATGTAATATTTGCGCCCTGCTATCTCCTGGGAAGTAAGCAATGAGTTGAGAGGTTACTTGCAGTGCTTCGGCATAACGATAATTGTCAGCCAGCAGCGCTGCTTTTTTGGTTAAATACTCATATGACTTAGGGTTTTTAACCAACTCTGCATTAATTAAATCTAAAGAAGCCTGGGTATTTCCTTTTTTAATTTGAATGTTAAACAGCCCATCAATGGCTTCTTTATTTCCAGGATCCATGCCAGCCATTGCTTCATAACATTCAGCGGCTTTATAATAATTACCTGCTTTGATATACCTTAAAGCACATTCTGATTTGTAACCAATAATGTACCTGATTGCAATGCTATCATTGTAGTGAATATTGATGATTCGTTCAGCATATTTTTCAGCACCTCTGTAATCTCTGTTAAATTCAAGTACCTCTAGTTTTTTGGTCATGAATTCGCGTTCGTAAGGGAAATAATAAAGTCCATCATTAATAATACATAATGCTTCCTCTTTGTACCCAAGTTGCATTTCTAGGTTAGTGGCCAATATGTAGGCATCACGGTAACGGGGAGCCTCAGTCATTACATACTTAAATTTTACGCGTGCACTATCTGATTGTCCGTTTAACATAAAAGCTTGCCCTTGCGAAAAATGAAGGTCCATGTAATCCGGCATTTTATCCAGGCCCTCGTAACTTAACGTGATGGCTGTTCTGTAATCTTTTTCTTTTATTTTTTGGGTAACCATCAGAAAGTACTCATCTGCGGTAATTCGTTTAACACCCCAGGGAAGTTGGGCATTGATATCGTTATTCAATAATAAAAAAACGGTTATGAGAACTATTAATTTAGTATAAAATCTCATCATATCAATTGCGTAAGTTGTTTTAATGTGTTGAATAAATTAAGCAGGTTGAGGGGTTGCAGTAACTGTTTTTGGTTTTTGACCAAAGCCTTGCCTTTGCATATTGCCCCAGTTGTGTTTTTTTCCAGTAATAAAGTTATAATACCCCCTCAGAGCAAAAAACACAATCATTGGGTGGTAAATAATGGGTTCTAAAAATGCCATCATACATAGCCCAAGTACTTCACCCCAGGTTTTATAATACCTGAAGGTAAGTTGATCCCACAAGATGGCCAGGGTTGTAATCATTACAGAATAGAAATAAACAAATACCACCAAAATTTTGGCAAATGGCCAATTGATTTGATTGGTAAAAATGATGTAGATGTAATACAATATACCTGTAGCTTCAACAATAGGCGCTAAAAACTCGAATAAAAAACTGTATGGAAAAACAATTAATCCTAGCCTACCATACGCAGGATTAAACAATATTTTACGGTGCATCACCATAATTTCAAAAAGCCCCCTACCCCAGCGGGTGCGCTGGCGACTAAATACCTTTAAATTTGGTGGCCCTTCTGTCCAGCACTGAGTTGTTGGAATATATTTAACCAAGTACTTCTTTTTATTGTTACGCATGTAAGCACACATGCGGGTAACCATATCCATATCTTCTGCAAACGATTTACCATCATAACCGCCTGCTTCAATAGCAATCTCTTTATCAAACATTCCTAAACCACCCGAAACGTTAGGTACTGCATTAATGGAGCTCCATCCCATTTTACCCAACACATAAGCACGGATGTATTCCATTTCCTGAAAACGTGGAATAAGGGCTTTGGGGGGGCGTACCCTTGTAATTACTCCAGAATCTACATCGCAGGAGTTTACAATGCGTAGCGTTGCACCTGTGGCAATAACCCGTTTGTATTCTTCTTTAATATGCACATAACCGCATTCCGGGCAGGGAGTGCCTACCTCTTTAATCTTTTTTTCTTCCTCATCTAAAAATGGTTTAATCATTTTTAAGAGGGTATCTTTTTCAATGATACAGTCTACGTCCGTGCATAAAAAATAGGGAAAGGCAGAAACGTTAATACCCGCATTTGATGCATCAGCTTTACTTTTTCCATTTACTTTATCTACAACAATGAGTTTGTCGTAAGCACGATCTGTTGATTTGAAAATTCTTTTAACAGGTTGAGAGAATATTTTTTCTGTGTAAGCGAAATCTACCTGAACAAGCGCAAATTCATCAATCATTTTTTGAAGGGTATCATCCGTACTCCCATCATTAATAATAATCACTTCAAATTTAGGATAGTTTAAAGTAAGCAGTGAACGTACATTGGTGATGATGGTTACACTTTCGTTAAATGCTGGTGCAATTACTGAAATACCAGGGGTGTATTTTGCTTCAACAATTTTATCATAATCAACATATCTTTCCGCACCAATAAACCTGCGAACTGCTATAAAAGAAAGAATAGCAAGAATAGCATATACCAATAACATGGTAACACCGTAAACAAACACAGTGTTTTCATAAAAATAGGATACGGTATGCCAAAAGGTGTCTTTATTGCCCATGTTAAAATGCTCAGGTTGTTGTTGCTGTTATTACCCTTGTTCTTGCAGCTTGTTGTCCAAAACCCTGCCGTTGCATATTTCCCCAAGTGTGTTTGCGGTTGGCCAAAAAGTTCCAATATCCCTTCAATGAAAAAAATACAATGAGGGGATGATAAATCAACATTTCAAAAAATGCGGTAAGACAAAGGGTAAGAATTTCTCTCCAGGTTTTATAGGTATGGTAGGTAATTTGGTCCCAAAGGATAGATAATGTGCTAATCATAATGGCATAGCTATACACAAATATGAGTAGAATAATGGCAAACGGCCAGTTGATGGCACCAAGGAATATAATTACGATATAATAAATAATACCTAAAGCCTCAATTATTGGTGCCAATAACTCAAATACAAAATTATAAGGCATCACAATCATACCAAGTCTGCCATAACTGGGGTTAAACAGAATTTTGCGATGCGCAAACATGAGCTGTGCAAGTCCCCTGGCCCAGCGTGAACGTTGCCTGCCATACACTTTTAAAGTTGCCGGGCCTTCTGTCCAGCATAAAGTAATAGGAATGTAACGTATGGCGTAACCTATTTTGTAGTTAATGCAGTAGGTCATCATCCGAATTACCATTTCCATATCTTCTCCAAATGATTGTGGGTCGTACCCACCGGCCTGAATGGCAATTTCCTTGTCAAATAATCCCAAACCACCAGAAACATTGGGCACGCAATTAATCACTGTCCATCCCATTTTGCCCATAACAAAGGAACGGATGTATTCAATTTCTTGGAAACGCGGCAATATCTGTTTAGGAACTACAACACGCTGCATAAAACCTTGTTCAATAATACAAGAGTTGGCCATGCGCAATGTGGCACCAGTGGCAATCACCCTTTTTTTGCTATCGTCCATCACCGGTTTAATCAGCTTTAAAATGGTATCCCTATCCAAAATAGAATCCACATCGGTGCAAATAAAGTAATCGAATGAAGAAACGTTAATACCCGCATTAGAAGCATCTGCCTTTGCTTTTCCGTTTATTTTATCTACAACAACCAGCTTGCTGAATGCAGGGTTGGTAGAGCGGAAAAGCCTCTTAACTTGTTTGGTTTTTAAACGCTCATTATAAGCAAAGTCCACTTCAATCAATTCAAACTCATCAATCATCTTCTCTAATGAGTCGTCTGTACTACCATCATTAACAATAATAACTTCGTACTTTGGGTAATTTAAGTTTAATAAAGAGTGAACATTCTGTATAATGGTTAAGGCTTCGTTAAAAGCAGGTGCAATAACAGATACACCTGGAGTAAGCCTTGAGTTAAGTAGGAGGGTATAGTCTATTCGGCTATCTAACGTGTTAAACCTGCGCACAGCTGTTAAGGAAAGAATAGCAAGAATGGCGTAAATAATAAGTAAGGTAGTACCGTAAATGAATACGCTGCCTTCATAAAACTCACCTACCAATTCAATATATGTCCCTGTTTTCATTTAGTATTTAATCAATGGATTCATGCAATGTTTTAAAATAATTGCACTGTCAGGGGTTGCCGTATCTATTAAATTTTGTACCACTTCTTTGGTTTGCATGCCATGGTTAATTAGCGAGCGGGCAGCATTCTTTTTAATGTCAAAATCTGTTGACCGAATAAACTCAGTACGTAAAAAGTTAATTTGGTTGCCTGTGGCAAATCGTCCACATGCCTTTAGTATTTCAATTTGGCACCTTAGTGGTTGGTTATTGTAAATAGACACCAAAAGCGTTTCAACACTATCGGCCTTAAGTTTACCCAAACAGTTAATGGCATCAACCCTTAAGTAATGGTCTTTGGTATCCAGCAACTTAACAATAGCAGGAATAGCCTCACTTTGGTTGTAGTGCATTACCAGTTTTAAACAAAATGACACAATACTTTTATTAGGTGAATAGGTAATCCAGCGGGCAAAGTTTGGAATGGTTAACCCATCAGTAGTGGTGATGATTTTGAACAATTCCAATTGATCCCATAACAATAAGGGCTCTGTTGCATCATCAAAAAACTTAAATGGGTCGTTTTTACTTAACTTGATATATGCAATACGCGCTTCTGACCGAAGTTTGCGGTCGCGACTATTGGTTAAAGGAAGAATAATTACGTCAGCAACAGCAATACCCATGCTGGTAAGTTCTACTAAACCAAGTATTTTGGTACTGTTGAAAAGAGATTTTATTTTTTTAAAGGATAGTTTTTCCAGTTCCAATTCAACAAACAGCCTGCGGAAAAGCACATTCCTATCTCCTGAAAAGCTACTAGAAAAATACATCAAACGATCAATTAACGCTTGCTTCACCCATTTTTGTTTAAATACCGGTTTGGTAAATGGGGTAATATCCAATTCTGCATCCAATGGAGAAACCCCATTCATCACGTCTTCATTAAAGATAATGTGATCTGTGATAAGGTTGTCGAGAAAAGTATTGATTTTACGGGTTCTTACATCTACCAAATACCCTCTGCCCCTTCTAAATAAAATAGATGAATAAGCAATGAAAGTAGTAGAGATAGCAACACCTGTTAAGAAAATAGCAATTTGAATAACAAGTGGATAGCTATCGTAGTAATAGAAGTATTTTCTAAAAAATGGACCAAATAAACTATCAGCTGTAATAAATGCCAACATGCCTGAGTATATAATTATTGTTTAAAAAACCGCCTAACCCTAATGAGCAATTCATCGGGCATAATGGGTTTGCGCAAGTAATCATCCGCTCCAATGCTTAAGCCTTCTCGTACAGCATTTTCTGTTCCTACGGATGAAATTACAATGATTGGAACACCTTCAGCATTCGGATGTTGCTTAAATTTGCTAATCACCTCAAAACCATTTGAATAAGGCATCATTAAATCTGTAATGAGTAAGTTGTATTTTTGTTTGTCAATCATCTCCATGGCTTCCTTGCCATTGGTTGCTGTTTGAACTTGATAGCCTTCTTTGGTTAAAATCCTGTAGATTACTTTTAAAATCAACTCATCATCATCAATTAATAATATCTGATTCTGATTTGTGTTATCGCTCATTATATTTAGTTTTTAATTGTTTTATGGCTTTTGCCAATCGTTGTTTTTTGTTGTAGTGCAAACAAAGCTAAGTTAAAATGTTTTACAAAAAAGGTGTTGCACATGTCTTTTCAGTTAATTATGAATTTCGGATGCAATAGCAGTATAACCAGTTATTAAAAGAAATATACTCATCAGTTATCCACATTGTATCACAAGGTTCGTTTTTATTTTGTTCACACTTTTAATCCTCCAATAGTAGCGCAATACAACCTTTCAAATGTTAATGTACCACCATGTCATTGTCTTCGTCTGCATCATCGGTATCGTCTCCTCCGCCACAACAATCTCTAACTCGCCCGGTAAACACCAAATATTCAAATCGCTTTCCAAAGGTATTGGTTTCAATAATTACAGATTTTCTGATGGCATCCAATTGCGTTTTACTATCAAAATGTATGGTAATTGCACCTTGTTTACCAGGTTGAATGGGATCCATGTTAAACTCTGTGGTGGCACATTTACAACCTTCACTTGCACTGATAATAAATAGTGGTTTTTCCCCAACATTTTTAAAACGGTAAATCAGTTTGATTTTATCACCGCATTTTATGGTGCCAAAGTTTATATTGTTTTCAATCCACTTAATGTAGGTGTAGTTAGCGGTATCCTTAGCAATTTGCCTCCTTTCAGCTGGAGTTACCCCCCTAAGCTGACCTGTATTGTCTCCACAATAACTAAACAGAAGCAGGGAGGGCAAACACAATAACCAAACCTGTTTTTTGAAGTTCATGTGTCAAATCTATACACTTATTTAATGACCTTATTAAGAATTTATTCCAAGGGTACAATATTTTATACACACAGGTTTTTAAAGCAATGGGCTTACCCGCAAACTCACTACTATATTGAGTTAACTTAACTAAACAATCCAATTGGTGTGGTAATAGCTTTAAATGTGGGCAATTGCAGTAAGGGTTCTGTAGGTTAATCTTTTAGCTTGGATTAAATTTGGATTTTTAATAATGTTTGCATGATGAGTACAGCCCAAAATCAACCCATTATCCCAATCCATCATTTTGAGGGGAAGGCATTGCCATTTGATATTGCTAAGTTAAATGCGCTGACCATGAAAGAGTACGAAAGTGCCAGGTTGCCTCATCGGCACAATTATTATGAAATTTTTATTTTTTACAAAGGAGGCGGAAAACACTACATAGATTTTAATACGTATAAAATAGAAGACCATTCCATGCACTTTATCTCACCGGGTCAGGTTCACCTGATTAGGCGTGCTGTGGGATGCACAGGTTTTGTTATTACTTTTCCTGATGAGTTGTTTGTAACGGCATCTGATAAAAACGTACTGAATCAAGTGGCACTTTATGATAATGATGACGGGAATCCTATCGTAAATTGTACATCAGCGGAAATGGCTCAAATTAAGCAGCAAGTGCAACACCTGAATCAAGAGGTTGGAAATCCTGGTATCCTATCGTTGGAGTTAATTAAAATGCACCTCAACATCATTCTAATAAAAGCCAATCGCTTTGTTGCGGCTAAAAAAGCTGATAATGACACGCCAAACCCCATGGTGAGTGGTAAAGTTTTTGTAAAACAATTTAAAACATTAATTGATGAACACTATGCCCAATTAAATGAAGTGGGGCAATATGCTGAGCTTTTAGCCGTTTCTTCAGGCTATTTAAATGATGTGGTGAAAAAAGCAACAGGTTTTACAGCAAGTACACATATTCACCAGCGTATTGCATTGGAAGCAAAACGTCTTTTGTACCATAGCGAGTATTCTGTTAAAGAAATCAGTTTTATGCTAGGTTTTGATGATCCTGCTTATTTCGGGCGGTTTTTCAAGAAACAAATTGGTCAAACACCTGGCGATTTTCGAGTGACAATCCGTGAAAAGTACCAGGAATAGGTTTTTTTGTGCCATGTTACTCTGCTGCTGCAACTTAATTTTGTGTTTATAAATTAAACAATATGAAAAAGAAAGCAGTAATACTATTTTTTAGTGTGATAACTTTTGGTACGGTACAATTGTTATCAATGGTTGATGGAGGGTTAAACATGACAGGAGCACCAGGAGAAGGCAATTGCACGGGCTGCCATGCAGGTACAGCCAACTCAAACACTTCAGGAAGCGTTCAAATCAATGTAAAAGGGAATCCGACAGAATATGTGCCAGGGCAGCTTTATGAAGTCAGCGTTACCACATCATTTCCGGGAAGGTCTCGTTTTGGATTTGCCTTAGCTGCCCGTAAGCACGGTACTGAATTTGTTGAGGTTGGACAATTATCAGCACCTGATAGCGCAGGATTACGTGGGTTTGACTATGTTACACACACCGCTGCCTCCAATACGGGGAATGGAAGTAAAACATGGACATTTAACTGGAGGGCTCCTCAGACTAATGTCGGTAAAATAACACTTTATGCGGCAGGAGTTGCAGGCAATCAAAGCAATAGCGCCAATGGCGATTTTGTTTATACCAGTTCTTTTGTGTTAAATCAACAAGGATCTACTGGTGGGATAACTATTGGGGATAAACTTAAAACAGAAGTTTATCCTTCCATACAAACCGGCCATTTTTACACCAAGTTTAACTTAAAGGAGAATAACCATGTAAACATTACACTCTATAATACAAAAGGAGAAATGGCAGAGGAGTTAATGAATGAGCAGTTGTTGGCTGGTGATTACCACACGTTAATAAGTTACAAGAAACAACATGCCGCAGGGATTTATTTCATTAAAACCGAGGTGGGTAATTCAGTAGGGTTTACAAAGGTGGTTTTACAATAATGCTATAGCTTTAGCATAAATTTTGGCAATAGCGCAAAAGGTGTTCTATTTATTGTAGCAAATGATTATCATTGCTATTAGAGTTTTGCCAGCTTCATCATGTTACCGTTTAGCTTAATAAATTTGGGAATGATTGTTGCTGTCAAGTACCATCAATAAATAAACGTCTTATGAATTTTTCAAAAAAAGCCCTTTTTATGGGTTGCATAGGTATAACTGCAGCAGGGTTATTGTTATTACAAAATGCAGCAACAGCCAATAATAAAGCAGGTATAATTAAAGTAGAACAAACCAAAGTTACCATACCAGATTTTAAGGTTAAAGACGCCAATGGTAAAATTGTAAACCTACAGGACTTTAAAGGAAAAACAGTATTTGTAAATTTATGGGCCACCTGGTGCGGTCCTTGCCGCAGGGAAATGCCTTCTATAGAAAGTCTTTCCAAGAAATTAGCAGGTAAAAAAGTGGAGTTTGTAATGCTTAGCTTGGATGATGATTTTACCAAAGCCTTAAACTATAGTAAGTCTTCAAACCTGACATTGCCAATGTACTACCCAGCTGCTAATTTGCCACCATTGTTTAATGTTGATGGCATCCCGGCTACGTTTATATTCGATAAAAAAGGGGAGTTGATACACAACATACAAGGCAGTATTAATTATGATACGGAGGAATTTGTGAAAATGCTTTCGGGTAAGTAATTCCTGCGAGTATCTATCCTTAGCGCTTTAACGTTAATTGCCTCTTGTACAATTGAACCGTATTTTCAAGTCCATACCATAAGGCATCGCATACCAACGCATGTCCTATGCTTACTTCAAGCAAATGGGGAATATGGTTTTTAAAAAAGGCCAAGTTTTCTAAAGACAAATCGTGTCCGGCATTTAACCCCAAGCCAAGTGCATGTGCTTTTTCTGCGGCAGCAACAAATGGTGCAATTGCCGTTGCGGGGTCTGTGTTAAAATGGTGCGCATAACTTTCCGTGTACAATTCAACGCGGTCTGTGCCAGTTAATGCCGCCCCTTCAATCATGCCAATGTTTGCATCCACAAAAATACTGGTGCGGATGTGGTGCGATTTAAACAAGGCAATAATATCAGCTAAATAGCTTTGGTGGGTTTGGGTATCCCAGCCATGGTTGCTGGTAAGTTGTCCTTCTGCATCAGGCACAAGGGTTACTTGTGTAGGCTGTGTGGCCAGTACCAAATCAATAAACTTTTGTTCTCTTGGGTTGCCCTCGATATTAAATTCCGTGGTTAATACTTTTTTAAGTGCATACACATCTGCATACCTTATGTGTCGTTCATCAGGCCTAGGGTGAACCGTTATGCCCTCTGCCCCAAATTGCTCAATAGAAAGGGCCATTTTTACCACATCAGGATTGTTGCCACCCCTTGAATTTCTGAGGGTAGCCAGCTTGTTAATGTTTACTGAAAGTTTGGTCATTAAATCACAAATAATAAGAGCCAGCAAAATAAAGCAATTAAGCGAGTTGCATCCAAATTTTATTATTCAGTAATAATACCACACATTTGCAATAACAATGAGCACCGTAGCCATTCTATTTCTGATTAGTTTTGCCATCCTATTTTATACCTACATCGGGTACGCTATAATAGTGGGCATTTTAGCGGCTTTAAAAAGAGCCTCAAAAGTGGGTATGCACCGCATGGATGAGTCTTTTGAGCCTTTGGTAGCACTGATTATTCCTTGTTACAATGAGGGGTATTTTATTCCACAAAAAATTGCCAATTGTTTGGCCTTACAATACCCAAAACATAAGTTAGAAATCATATTTATAACAGATGGAAGCACCGATGGCAGTGAGCATCTTTTTGCCAAGCACCCAACTATTAAGGTGCTTCATCATCCGGAAAGACGTGGAAAAGCGGCTGCTGAAAACAGGGCAATTGCTTCAACAAACGCACCTTTTGTGGTTTTTTGTGATGCCAATACCACCCTTAATAATTTGTCAATAAAAAACATCATCAGGCATTTTGCAGATGAAAAGGTAGGGGCGGTTTCTGGAGAAAAAAGGGTTACAACGTTAAGTCATAACTCGGCATCAGCAGCCGGAGAAGGGGTTTATTGGAAATATGAATCGTGGTTAAAAAAACAAGACAGCGATTTGCATACGGTGGCGGGTGGTGCAGGAGAGTTGATTGCATTTAGAAAAACGTGTTTTGCTCCTTTAGAAGAAGATACCATTTTGGACGATTTTGTGGCCAGTATGCGTATTGCAATTAATGGTTTTAAAGTGGTTTACGAGCCTGAGGCTTTTGCCCAGGAAACAGCCAGCTCATCGGTTACTGAAGAAACCAAACGTAAAATACGCATTGCAGCAGGCGCATGGCAAGCCTTATTGCGTTTGCCCAAAGCACTCAATCCTTTTCACAATGCCATGCTTACCTTTATTTATGTTTCGCACAAGGTAATGCGTTGGAGTATTGCCCCCTTAGCTTTGTTGGTGATGATGCCTACAGGATATTTACTGCACTTGAATATCGGAGGATGGTTTAGTTTGTTATGGGTTGCACAGCAATGTTTTTACCTTCTGGCTTTATTGGGCAAAATATTTGAAGCCAAACAAATTCGCCTGAAATTGTTTTTTATACCTTACTACTTTGTAATGACAAACTACTGCATGATTGCAGGTTTTTTTCGATTTGTGCGAGGTAACCAAAGTGTAAAATGGGAAAAAGCAAAACGAGGTTAAACAAATACAATTATTACCATGAATAAAATAGAACATATTGGCATTGCTATTAAAGATGCGGCCGTTTCTGTGCCTTTATTTAATAAACTGTACAACGCTGTACCTTACAAAATTGAAGTGGTAGAAAGTGAGCAGGTAAAAACCATTTTTTACCAGGTTGGTCCTAATAAAATAGAGTTGTTGGAAGCCACTTCACCAGAAAGTACCATTGCAAAATTTATTGAGAAAAAAGGGGAAGGCATGCACCACATTGCCTATGATGTTACAGATATTTATGCAGAGATGGAGCGTTTAAAAGCGGAAGGTTTTTTGTTTATTCATGAACAACCCAAACATGGAGCTGATAATAAACTCATTGCTTTTTTACACCCAAAATCAACCAATGGGGTATTGATTGAGTTGTGCCAGGAGCGGGCGGAGTGATAAGCCATTGAAGAACATGCTATCCTTGATTCTAAGACGATCATTTTTGGTTTTAGACAGAATCCCTTTAATGGCAAGGCTATGACTGCTGCGCTAACCTAAAAATCCTGTACATTAAATGAATAGATAAAATAAAAAATCGTAATTTACAGACGAAATATTTTTACCATTAAATGAAATTGACACCCGAACAACATGATATCATCAATTCGACTGGAGACATCAAAATAAATGCTGTTGCTGGTTCTGGAAAAACCACCACCGTTATAGCATATGCAAAGGCAAGACCAGCGACAAGTAAAATTTTGTATTTAGCTTTCAATAGGTCAGTAAAGATTGAAGCCGCTAAAAAGTTTACTGACCAAGGGTTATACAATGTTAAAGTTGAAACGGCTCATTCACTCGCATATAAACATATCGTTTTTAAAAACAACTATAAGTTAAAAGGACAGGGCTATAAGACCCATGAAATTGCAGCACTTTTAAACTTACAAGGCAACGAAGAAAAACACACCGAATATGTAATCGCAAACCACATCAATAAGTTTATTGCCTATTTCTGTAATAGCGATAAACAAAAGGTTCAGGATTTAAACTATTTAGATACCGTAACTGACCCGAAAGCTAAAATTTTCGTATCAACATTTTACGGCTATATCGTTTCCCAATCCCGACTTTTATTGAGTAAAATGGATAAGGGAGAAATTGAAATCACCCATGACTTTTACCTTAAAAAGTTTCAGCTTTCAAATCCAAAACTTCCTTACGATTATATTCTTTTTGATGAAGGTCAAGATGCTTCACCAGCCATGCTTGATGTTTTCTTTAAGCAACAGGCAACAAAAGTGATTGTTGGCGATACTAATCAACAAATTTATGGTTGGCGTTTTGCAGTAAATTCACTTGAAAAGGCAGATTTTAAAACGTATCATCTTTCTACAAGTTTTCGGTTTAGTCAAGACATTGCAAATCTTGCCATGGAGGTGCTTAAATACAAAAGACACATCAACGAACACAACATCATTCCAATAACTGGAAAAGGAAATAGCAGTAAAATAAAGACCAAAGCGGTTCTTGCAAGGACAAATCTTGGACTACTGCTTAAAGCGATTGAGTATGTTACCGAAAAGAAGGAAATCAAACACATTTACTTTGAGGGCAATATCAATTCTTATACTTATGCTGACGATGGAACATCACTATATGATGTTCTCAGTCTCTATAACAACAAAAAGCATTTGATAAAAGATGAATTGATTAAAGCAATGAAAAACATTGACGAGTTAGAAGATTACATTGAAAAAACGGAAGATGTTCAGCTTGCAATGATGGTTGAAATCGTTGGTAAATATGGGAACAAAATCCCTGACATTATTAAAAGCATTAAAAATAAGCATATAGAGAATGATGATAAAGAAAAGGCCGAAATGATTTTCTCAACTGTTCATCGTTGCAAAGGAATGGAGTATGACGCTGTTGAACTGGTGAACGACTTCATTTCAGAGGAGAAATTAGAGAAACTAAAAGCAGACAAAAAAGCAGAAGCAATAAATGCAACAAAATTGAACGAAGAAATCAACTTGCTTTATGTTGCAGTAACCCGGACTAAAAATAGCCTTCACATCCCCGAAGCTTTGGTGCCAATTGATTTCCCAGAATCAACACAAATTCAGGTGGTGAAAGTTGTGGATGAAGAGGAAAAGCAACCTGAGAAAATTCAGGAAACAAAAAAGCAAGAAAGTAAACCAGAAAAGGCGTATTCAATTGAAAAGGTACGAACAAAACACAAAGACGCTTACAAACCCTGGACACCAGAACTGGACACCGAACTTACAACCATGTTTTTTGAAGGGGTAAACCCCAAAGATATGGCTAAATATTTTGGGCGTACAAGAGGAGCGATAATAGCAAGAGTTAAAAAATTAGAACTCGAAGGTTATTGAACATTCTACCCGCAACTCCCGCTAACATGGTATTGGCAGGAGCATAGGGGAATATTTAATTAACGAGTAAAAACCGTGATTGCAATATGAAGCAATTAGTTTTTACAAGGAGTGTTTAGGCTTTAGGGTTGCCATGCGATAGATTAGCTACGCTGAACTTCGTTTCGCGCGGCAGCTTGGGCAATGAGTTGTTCTTCTAATATTTGTTCCGATTTTCTGCTCATATTATCAGGTCGCTCCTACGGAGCTATTTTAATGGATAATATATTCTTTTCTACTAACAGTTTACCCCGATGGGGAATTGTTAAAAACTGTTTACAAACAAATTTTTAGCTCCGTAGGTGCAATCTATTTGTAGCAACATATTGTATTTTTATTTAGCTCCATAGGAGCAACCTGTTTATAGAAATATATTGTGTTAATTTCATTAGCTCCGTAGGAGCGGCCTATTTGTAGCAACATCATGTATTTTTGTTTAGCTCCACAGGAGCAATCTGTTTATAGAAATACATTGCGTTAGTTTCATTAGCTCCGTAGGAGCGGCCTTTTCGTAGCAACATCATGTGTTTTTTATTTAGCTCCATAGGAGCGGCCTATTTGTGGCAACATCGTGTATTTTCATTTAGCTCCATAGGAGCAATCTATTTGTAGAAATATATTGCGTTAGTTTAATTAGCTCTGTTGGAGCAATCTATTGTAGCAACATCATGTATTTTCATTTAGCTCCGTAGGAGCAATCTGTTTATAGAAATATATTGTGTTAGTTTCATTAGCTCCGTAGGAGCGGCCTATTTGTGGCAACATCATGTATTTTTTAATTAGCTCCGTAGGAGCTAGCTGTTTGTAGCAATATATTGCGTTAGTTTCATTAGCTCCGTAGGAGCGGCCTATTTGTGGTAACATCATGTATTTTTCATTTAGCTCCGTAGGAGCTAGCTGTTTGTAGCAATATATTGCGTTAGTTTCATTAGCTCCGTAGGAGCGGCCTATTTGTAGCAACGTCATGTATTTTCATTTAGCTCCATAGGAGCAATCTGTATGTAGAAATAC
>CALRXU020000020.1:0-76788 GCA_943372215.1 Chitinophaga pinensis
TGTGCTTTGCACATGGCGCGCGGCTCATTTATAGCGTATATGATGTCATTGCCACCTGGTGGTTTCCAGCATATGCAGCACATCCCTCTTCAAAAAAGAAAGCACTGGGGTTATGCTATCAATATTGGTTCGTACATTAAAGTATAGTGCACCTCGCATATAACAAGTGGCACTGTCAGTAACATAAAACTGAAAGTTGGTAGCCGTATTGCCACTTAAATCGTAAACCATACCACGCACAAATTCATTTTCAATGTAAGTTTCGTAAATTTCATCTGCCTTCACAGTGTGCTTGTAAACCAAAGTTCTTGCATCTTCTGATAGCTTAAGCAATTCATTGGCATTTTTCACCTTACTAAAACTAAGGTGTAGTGTTGCGTTATACGGTTGATAATATACGTTTACCCAACACTTCTCATGCTGTTGTGTAAAATCAGGTAAAACAGTTGCATAAGTGGGCACTTCAAAACTAAAGCCACAATCGTTCTTGTAAGGTTTATATTGTTTCTCTGGAAAAACAAAACGTTGAAATCCCCTTGGTTTTGGGGTGTAATCATCAGCACAGGCAGATAAGAAAAAAACTACCGCACAGCAAATAATGGGGTGTGTTAAATTACGCTTTATGATCTTGTGCATGCATTACTTCTACCTTAATTCGTTTTATTCTTCTCTTATCAGCTGATTCTATACTAAATTTATAGTTCTCAAAAATAATTTCATCCCCTTGTTTAGGCATTTCACCCTGCAACTCCAACAACATCCCTCCAACAGTATCTGCATCCTGACGTGCATCTTCAAAAACACTCACCTCAATACCCATAAATTTACACATATCGTTAATGGGTATTTTTGCCTCAAATACATAGGTGTAATCATCTATTCGTGAGTAAAAAATTTCATCTTCATCAAACTCATCATTAATCTCTCCGAAAATCTCTTCCAGAATATCCTCCATGGTTACAATGCCTTGTGTGCCACCAAACTCATCAACAACAAGTGCCAAATGCACCCGTTTGCTTTGAAATTCTTTCAACAAATCGTCAATTTTTTTACTCTCAGGAACAAAATAGGGCTTTCTTAATAAGGTTGTCCAAACAAACTGATCTGTTTCATTCATTTGAGGCAACAAATCCTTAATATACAATATGCCAACAATATTATCCAAGTTATCCGTATAAACAGGAACCCTAGAGTAACCCCAATCGTTAATTTTCATTAACAATTGTTTAAAAGGTGTATCAGCTCTTATAGCAGTAATATCAGGGCGTTGACGCATAATTTGTTTTACGCTGATATTGCCAAACTGAACAATAGATTTTAAAATAACTTTCTCTTCTTTGGGTGTCTCTTCCTCGTTGGTAATATCAATGGCGTGGGTTAATTCTTCTACTGAAAGCACATGCCCTTTTTTAGTAACCCGTTTATCAATAATAGAAGTTGAATTTACCAATATAAGTACAAATGGTTTTAACAGTTTACTTAAGGTAAACATGGGTATGGCTACAAATCTGGCTACTCGGGTGTTGTTTTGAGAAGCATACATTTTAGGCATTACTTCGCCAAACAATACCAATATAAAAGTAACCAACACAACTTCTACCAAAAAGCCCACCAAATGATGTTGGCTAAAATCAAACACCAAACCAATGGCAACAGTTAGCACCATTACAATACTGATGTTTATAAAAGTATTTGAAATAAGAATGGTGGCTAATAAATGTTTGGGATGATTCAGCAGGTAACGTGTGCATTCCGCAATCTTGTTTTCTTCTTGTGTAATCTCCTCAACCTGCATTGGGGTTAAACTAAACAACGCATTTTCTGAGCTGGAAATAATGGCCGAACAGATGATAAACAAAATAACTACGCCTGCGCATATTAATAAAGTAACCACATCTGAGGCAGCGATATGTGTGTTAAATATACTTAACACAAAAGTGACCGGAGGTTCTGATGACAAACTATTTTCCAAAACTTAATTTATTAGGTTAAATACGTGAGCTAAAATGGCAAATCATCCTGACTATTATTGTTTTGTTCAGAAACATCTTTAGCTAAATCGGTTTGACTGCTTTGACTTTCTGTTTGCTGCATAATACCCTGATTTGCATCATTTGTACTACCCATATTTCGCGAACCCAGCAAAGTTAAGTTATTTGCTCTGATTTTTATACCAGTTCTTTCAACCCCAGCCTGATCAGTCCATCTTTCTGTTCTGATTTTGCCTTCAACATATACCGTGGCCCCTTTTTTTAAGTACTTGTAAGCCACATCGGCCAGGTTATCCCACAATTCTACACGATGCCATTCTGTATCTGTTTTTCTTTCACCTGTTTTACTATCCGTGTAAGATTCGCTGGTGGCCACGCTAATGGTTACCACCCTTCTGGTATTGTTTTGCCCAAGAACCCTTGGTTGCTCAGGGTCTCTGCCCAAATTTCCAACCAAAATTACTTTATTTACACTCATGTATGCTATTTGTTTTCAAGCTGATGCAAGGTAGTATTTATAAAACGTTCCAGCAAACTCGGCACCGCAAAATCATTTATATTTTTTAAGGAAACTTTCACTACATCACCACCAATATTCACCCCATTGTGAGGGGCGCTTAACAGCCAAAAAACAGCTTGTATGGTTTGGTGAGTTAGCTGGTGTTTTACAGCACTTAATAAAATAGGAGCTTGTCTGGCAATGGATTGGTATGGCTCAAATTCTTCTTGTGTGGTAAGTTCTTGCGCATCAACAATCGCTTTCGTTTCAATTAACGGGAACTCAAACAACCCATTCCATATCCCTTCATTTTTTCTTTGCCTGATAAAGGTATGGTTATCAGGCGTTACAATTACCAAATAATTAAAGTACCGCTTAACTGGCTGACGCTTTTTCTCTTTTACAGGTAAACGGTCTATTATACCATTTCTGTAGGCATGGCATATTTCTGTGAATAAACAGGTTGCACATAAAGGCTGTTTGGGCTTACAAACCATAGCGCCAAACTCCATAATGGCTTGGTTGTGGGAAGCAGCTTGTTTTTTGGGAAGCATCTCTTCAGCCAACTCCGCAAACATTTTTTTTCCGGTGGTGCTGTTTATGGGTTCTGCAATCCCAAATACCCTTGCCAATACACGATAAACATTACCATCAACCACTGCATGAGGCAAATTATAGGCAAACGAAGCAATGGCTGCTGCAGTGTAAGGGCCAATACCCTTTAAACCTAGTAAACCCTCATAAGTATTTGGGAAAACACCACCAAACTCTTGTACAATGATTCTTGCTGTTTTAAGCATATTTGCAGCGCGGTTGTAATACCCCAAACCCTGCCAAAGCTTCATCACATCATCATCTTTGGCATTTGCCAACTCCTTAATAGTGGGATATTTATCCACAAATTTCAGGTAATAAGGCAACCCTTGATCAACACGGGTTTGTTGTAAAATAACTTCACTTAGCCAAATGTGGTAAGGGTTATTGGTATTGCGCCAAGGCAAATCTCTTTTTTCTTTATTGTACCAACCAATTAGGGGGTGTAGAGGTCTCATTTTATGAACAAATGTAACTCATTGATTTTTTTTTACGTTAACATAGTGCATTTTGTTTTGAATTTCATACATTTGCAACCCGCTTTACAAAAAGCAGGACAACACAAACATTTGACTGTAAAGTTATTAATAGTTAAAACCGTAGAAAATGACAAAAGCAGAAGTAATTGCAGAAATCGCAACAAAAACAGGAATTGAGAAAGCACAGGTACAAGAAGCCGTTGAGTCTTTCTTTAAAGTAGTAAGAACATCAATGACCGAAGGAAAAAACGTTTATTTCCGTGGTTTTGGTAGCTTCGTAATTAAGAAAAGAGCGAAGAAAATTGCCCGTAACATCAGCAAAAATACCGCTATGGTAATTGATGAGCATTTTATTCCTAGTTTTAAACCCGCTAAAACTTTTGTAGATAAAGTAAAGAAAAGCGACACGGTTAAAACTAAAGCAGCTAAATTAGCAGCTAAAGCTTAATGAGCAAAAACAATAAGCAGGTTCTTCTTATTGCCGTTGCATTAATATTAACTACTGTTTTATTTGTAATGGGTTTCAAAACCCCTTTTGGGCAACAAACCACAAAAGGGGTTTCAGCATTAAAACAAGCGTTTAATGCAGAAGCGTTTTTAACAGCAGAAACCGCTAAACAAAGCAATGGACTTAAACAGCAAATTGCTGCATTGGCTGCTGATAAAACCAACAAAGAAAACCTAGTAAAGCTTACAAACCTTTGGGATTCATTAAGTGTTCCGCTAGCAGCAGCTTATTATACCAAGTTGCTTGCACAGCAAGAAAATAATGAAATAACTTGGTTTGCCAGCGGCTCTAAGTTTTATAATGTAGCCAATTTTAGTCAGGATAGCAGTTTGGTGGCTTATAGTATCCAAAATGCAAAAGAGTCGTACAGCAAAGTACTGGAACTGAACCCGGCTAACTTACAGGCAAAAAGTGCGTTGGCTGTTTGTATTATACAAGGAGACAACGATGTGATGAAGGGCGTAGGCATGTTGAAAGAGGTGGTTGCAACCGACTCAAACAACATACAGGCCATATTTACATTGGGCATGCTTTCTATACAAAGCAACCAATTTGATAAGGCCAAAGAACGTTTTGAGAAATTAGTGAAGTTGGAGCCTTTTAATCCAGAATATTACTTCTATCTTGGCGAGGTGTATGCTAAAAGCGGAAACAAAGAAAAAGCCGTAAAAACATACGAAACTTGCAAGACTTTAGTAACTGATAAAGAGGCTAAAAAAGAAATTGATAATATTATTAACAAACTAAATAAACTATAACACTATGCCAAGCGGAAAGAAAAGAAAAAGACATAAGATCGCAACGCACAAGCGCAAGAAAAGACTTCGCAAGAACAGACATAAGAAAAAATAGTCTTTTTTCTTTGTGGGTTACATCTTTTAAGTAAAAGATTTATGGTTAAACCGTTCAAAAATTACATTGAGCGGTTTGCTGTTTTAAAAACATACGAACTGAATTTTGAATTACGAACTGGTTATAAACAGCCATCAGAGTGGTGGGGTGGATATTGCATTGTTGCGAGACAGGAAGTTGATTGAACTCCACCACGAAAAAGCTGATCAACATTTTGCAGTAGGTGACGTATATCTGGGCACAGTAAATAAACTGATGCCCGGGCTTAATGCAGCTTTTGTCGATGTAGGCCATGAAAAAGATGCTTTTTTGCATTACTTAGACCTTGGCCCTCAGGTTAAAACGCAGCTTAAACACATTAAGGCACTGCGCAGTAACCCGCACACCAACGTATGGCCCGACCCTAAACAAACTGAACCTGATATTGAAAAAACAGGTAAAATCAACCAGGTGTTGCAACGCATGCAACAAGTGGTGGTTCAGGTAACCAAAGAACCCATTTCTAACAAAGGCCCAAGGCTTACTTCGCAACTCTCACTTGCTGGACGTTATGTAGTGTTGATGCCTTTTGATGGGGTTGTTTCCATCTCCAAAAAAATTATTAAAAACGAAGAGCGCATTCGCTTAAAAAAGTTGGTGCATAGCATTAAGCCCGCTAGTTTTGGGGTGATAGTACGCACCGTTGCCGAAGGCCAAAGTGTAGAAGAACTGGAAAACGACCTGAAAGACTTGATGAAACGCTGGGAAGACCTGTGCAATCAAGTAAAAACAGCCGTGCCAGGGCAGAAAATTTTGGGCGAAAGCGAGCGTACCTTAACCCTAGTGAGGGATTTGTTAAACGATGATTTCACGGGGATTCATGTTAACGACAACACGCTTTTTAATTCCCTTAAAAGTTACATTGCCAAAAAATCGCCTGAGCTTGAAAAAATTGTGAAACTGCACAACGGCAAACAATCCATTTTTGAACACCATGGCATTGACAAACAAATTAAAACCTCTTTTGGCAAAGAAGTAAACTTTATGGGTGGCTCATACTTAATTATTGAGCACACCGAAGCGTTACATGTGGTGGATGTAAACAGCGGTAGCATTACTGGAAAAGACATCAACCAAGATGAAAATGCGCTTAAGGTAAACTTGGAGGCTGCGGCTGAAATAGCCCGCCAACTGCGCTTAAGAGATATGGGCGGCATTATTGTGGTTGATTTTATTGACCAAAAATCGGCATCAAACAAAAAGCAGGTGTATGAACGCCTGAAAGATGAGATGCAAACTGATAGGGCCAAACATAAAATTTTACCGATGAGTCCTTTTGGCCTCATACAGATTACCCGCCAAAGGGTAAGGCCAGAAATGAATGTGGTTACGGCCGAAAAATGCCCAACCTGCGATGGAACGGGTGAAATTACCAATAGCATTGTAATTGTGGATGAAATTGAAAACCGCCTGAAGTACTTGTTGCACAACATGAACATGAAAGGCAGCATTACCATTGAGGTGCATCCATACATCCACGCATTTTTTACCAAAGGCTTTTTAAAATCAACCCGCTTTAGCTGGCTGTTTAAATACAAACGCTGGATTAATATTACGCCTGTAAATGCCCTGCACTTTGGGCAATACCGTTTTTTAAATAAACAAGGCGAAGAAATACAACTTTAGCATTATCCTTGCTTAGTTGGTGTTACAACCGTTTTTTGATGTACTTTGCTGCGCTTTATAGGGCAATTGCTGGAATAAGACTGAACCAACTTGTGTACAGTTTAGGCAAAAAAATAAGCCGACAGCGGTAATCATATATCACTGTCGGCTTTTTTTGATTTTATCAACGAAAAAAGTATTACAGATACTATAATAAAAACAGTGCCAAACCCTGAAATTGGCTAAAAATTGGCATTAAAATACTGTTTATCAAGTTATTAATTTATTAGCAACTCTCTTTTGTACATCAAGTGCATACTTTTGGCTACACTTGTACACTTTTAATAGACACATTTTTTATACACATGACTATACAAGAAGCCCAACGTGTGGTTGATGCATGGATTAACACCACCGGAGTACGTTATTTTAATGAGCTTACCAATACCGCCATATTAATGGAAGAGGTGGGCGAAGTTGCCCGCATTATGGCCCGCAAGTATGGGGAGCAAAGTTTTAAAGCCAGCGATAAGGATGTTGACCTTGGGGATGAAATGGCTGATGTGCTGTTTGTATTGATTTGTTTGGCCAACCAAACGGGCATAAACCTTACTGAAGCCCTGGAAAAAAACCTCGCCAAAAAAACCAAACGGGATGCTACCCGCCACCAAGAAAATGAAAAACTGAAATAGTTACACCGCAACAGGGGCTTTAATGGCCGGATGCGGGTTGTAATTTTCTATGGTAAAATCTTCAAATACAAAATCGGTAATATTTTTTACGGCTGCATTCATGCGCAAGGTAGGATAAGGTCTCGCTTCTCTGCTTAGTTGAAGCTCCACTTGCTCAAAATGGTTGCTGTAAATGTGGGCATCGCCAAAGGTGTGTACAAAATCACCGGGTTGTAGCCCACAAACTTGCGCCACCATGTGGGTGAGCAATGCGTATGATGCAATGTTAAATGGCACTCCCAAAAACATATCGGCACTGCGTTGGTACAATTGGCAACTTAATTTTCCATCAGCCACATAAAACTGAAAAAAAGCATGGCAAGGCATCAAGGCCATTTTTGATAAATCAGCCACGTTCCATGCGCTTACAATGATCCTGCGGGAATCGGGCGTTTTTTTTATCATGTCTATCACCTCCGCAAGTTGATCAATGTGTTTTCCATCTGGTGTTGGCCAACTGCGCCATTGGTAGCCATAAACAGGCCCCAGGTTGCCATCGGCATCAGCCCACTCATCCCAAATGCTTACCCCATGTTGTTTTAAATAAGCGGTATTGGTTTCGCCTTTAATAAACCACAACAACTCATGGATAATGGATTTTAAATGCACCTTTTTGGTGGTAACCAACGGAAAACCTTCTGCCAAATTAAAACGCAATTGCGCCCCAAAAATGCTTTTAGTGCCTGTTCCTGTTCTATCTGTTTTATAAGCCCCGTGTTGGTAAACGTGGGCCAGTAATTCTTCGTATTGACGCATGCCTGTAAATTTAATTACGAATTAACGCAAACGTTGTGTATGGTTTTCAACAATTAATACCGCTGTGGTTTTAATACTTGCCTCATTTATGGTTTAACTGTGGTGTGGGGCTTATTTTTAAGGGCAAAAAACGGCCTGCCTTTTAATGCTTGCATCAACGCAAACACCGCCAACAGCAAATACAATACGGCCACCACAACGGTGGCTTTGGTATTTTTAAGCACATAAAACGCCAGCAGCGGAATAACCTGCAAGGCATGCATGCCGATAAAATGAGCAATCCTGGGGTCGCCAAATTTGGTGCTCCAGTTTAGTACTGGTAAACCCGGGCCGCCATCAGGGCCACCAATGGTATGGGTGAGTTTTGAACCCATTACAAAACCTTCAAAAGAAAATACCACAAACACCAACAAGCCCAACCGAATGCCCCACACATAATAAGCAGGCAAATGAGGCAACGGTTGTTGAAAAAACAGCACCGCCACGTAGGCCGTGTATAAGGTTACTGCGGTTGCAGCAAAAGCCATTAAGCTATACATGGTTGCATAAAATGGGGTGCTTAAATTAAAATGCGAAAGCTGTCCCCTGCCAGCTTGTATGGCAATGTAAATTATTTCAAAACCCAACAGCACAATTACTGCCCAAGCAAATAAGTTGCCGTTAAATTGTGGCAACTCATGCACATACCAAGCCATGGCCCAAGCATAAAAAAAGGTGGACATGGCAAACTTAAAAGGCTTGTACCAAGCGTTTGTTCCTGCTACTTGTTGCGGAACTATTTGTGCCAATAATAGAAACAGGGCAGATAACAACAAACATATCCAGCCTAAATAATACAGCAGCTCTCCCCTGCTTTTAAGTTCATGTAAAAAATGCATCATGGTGTGGTGTTTTGCTTGACGCAACAATGTTAAAGCAATTGTTACAAAATTGATGATGGTTTGGGATTAAACTGGTGAAATTGGGGGTTGAAATGAAGGGAAAAGGGGATGAAGTTGAAGGGGGATTTTTTTTTAACCAAATAGGCATGCCGTTTGAAGTAATTAATGATGCAGTGGGTTTGGGCTGAAAGCCCAAGGGTTGAATGGTGTTGTTTTTGATAAAGAGTTTTCTTAGCATCGTTAATTGTCTATTATTTTAGTTAAGGGGCTTCATAAATGATTATATTATTTTTTCTAACACCCTTTACAGCGTAAATAAACTTCACTTTTATAATACATTTCTTTTGTACCTTTTTGCCTCTCCAAAATGCAAAGCATTCAGCGATGCCTTTAAATAACAATTATCTTAGAGCTAAAAGGTACGCAAAAAGGAGACCACGAAAGCCAAATTTGAGCTGCATTTTGGCGCACCTGCCAAACGCCTCTAAGTCCAATGCACTCAAATTTCACACCTTTCGTGGACACCCACCGCACTTGCATTTGAACCCAAAACCAATACCTTGTTTGTTAGATGAAACAGGTCAGATGCCGTTTGGGGGAACAGGAATAGCGGAATAGTTTTTTTGATTAGCCTGAACGACCTATAACCATACCGCTTGAAACACTTGCGGCTGGTATGGCGTTGGGCTGTGGTATACTTAAAAAGAAATGGATACATTGCGCACCTCGCAGCATCCCTGCTAACGGCATTTGAGGTTTTTACGTAAAAGGCAAGTATTGTTGTTGAGCGCTGGGTTCAGTAAGCAATCACGAAGCGAAGCGGCTGTGGTTGCGAGACCAACAACAATATGTAGCCTTTAGTAAAAACCTCAGAAGCCTTGATTTTTTTGCATACTTTTTTTATCTAAGAAAAAAAGTATGTGGGGCTTGGGGCGAAGCCCCAGTTAAAGAAAATCAAGACTAGTTTTAAGAGGAAACATAAATAAAGTTGATGCAACAACAGCCAAAAAGGTTGTCGGGTTTGGGCTGAAAGCCCAAGGATTGAACAGTGCTGTTTTTGATAAAGTATATTACTGATTAAACTGAGTTGTGCTTTCAATACATTGCTTGTAATGTTAAGGGGCGTTGCCCCTTAAACCCCAGTTACTTTTTGTCTTGATACAAAAAGTAACGAAAAAAATCAAGGCTACTGACTTGTTTCATACAAACTACGGTATTGGTTTGCTGCGTTATCCCAGCCATCCCACTTACATTGTCTGCGTTTAGCGGGACTCGGGGATAACTTACTAAGCCCCACCCAAAACCAATACCTTGTTTGTTAGATGAAACAGGTCAGATGCCGGTTTGGGGAATAGAGGTTGTGGCTGCTTGACTGATAGATATATCTGACCTATAAGCATGCCGCTTGAAACACTTGCGGCTGGTATGGATTTGGGCCATAGCACAATAGGGACTTTAGTTTTGACATGAATGCAATAGGATATAAGTTTGATGTATACTACAATTATTTATTAGGTGATAAATGAATGTTTGCGTTGACTTTTAATTGAACCTTGAATCATCAGTTTTATTTTTTATATTAGTACTACATTAATATGGACATCAATTACGATAGCTTTTATAAACTTAAACTTTCTGACTTCTTTGCAGATAAAGAAGGGATTGAAACACTTGAAAACTGGGAGTTTATGGACGACATTTGGTTTGGTGAAGCCATTGGTTTTAGTGAGTGGCTCGTACTTCAGCATAATATCAAAGAAAAATCTATATCACTTGACCTTAATGACTTTTCGGATGATATGTTAAGTAAAATAACCTCAGCTTTAAATCTTAAGATTGTAAAAGGTCTATCCAAAGATGCTGTTATGAAACAATTTGGACACCATAAGAATACGGTGTCTTTTGTGAGCGATCGGGTAAGTTTAGAATACATCATAGGTTCAATAGAGAAATACTACTTATCATTAACCATTACTGACGATGATGGATTAATCTATGTAGTACTTACGAACCATACTCAAACAATTACCAAATTAGAACAAATACCCAGCCTGTAGTGACAAATTTACCATTAAGAATATTACTGACAACACTCATTACACTCTATGTTTTTTGTGCGCATGCCAAGCCCGGTGCAAGTAACTTGATACGTCTACCTCAATTGATTCAGAATAGTAAATACATTGTTATTGCTGTTGTAAATAATGTAATCGATAAAAAAAATAATCAAATCTCAATTCCAAACTATCATGCAATCGCTCATTTAACCGTCCTTCACGTTTTAAAAGGGAAAAGTAATCACGCTATTCAAGTTTTATACAAAGCATTTACACTTTGCCCCCCTCCTATTGAATTTCCAAATAATGACACGATAATTGGCTTTCTGTATAAAGATGATTCTTTGGATGTTTTCTATCCAATGTATGGTGATTATGGTTCCATAGTTGTAAAGAATGAAGAAGAACTACTCACCTTCAAAAGTAGGATATTAGAGTACATGGATATTTTGAAACAAAAGAAACGAGTCAATCTTGTTACAGAATGGTATACCAAATGTTTGGAAAGTGCTTGCACAAGAAGATATGTTATACAAGATTTGACTGAGTATAAAACCAAACAAGGTAAAATCAAAAAAACCTTTCTTTCTAAAAAATTCTACCGAAAGTTAAATCACGATCAGAAATACAGAATTACACAAGCTATACTTCGTGTTGATTCTTTTTCAATTGATGAAATTCTTTTGATGGATTACGTCCCGAAAAAACAATACAATAATCTTAAGGCACTTTTACTAAAAAACTTGTCCTTTCCAATCAAATCAGCATCCCATTATATGATGATGAAAAAGTACATCGCATTATTTCCTGATGCCCGGCTTAAAGCAATTTTTACCGAGTACAGAAAAGTAAAAATGGACGACCCCAAAAACGCCATTTTAATACAGGAATTTTTATCGGTGGCTCAACAAAAAGAATAGCCTAAAATTAAATAGGTAATTTTTATCGATAATCTGAAATAAATATTAAATTAGATTAGTTATTATAAAGCTACCACGGGAATAAATATTGAATCCTAACAAATGAGTATGGAAGAAATTATTAACTACTATAACAAGCTCGCCAAAACTTATGACGAAAATAGATTTAATAATACTTATGGGAAATTTATTGACAAACAGGAAAGAACCATCTTAAACCAATTATTAGCCAACAACGAAACTGTTTTAGACCTTGCCTGCGGCAGCGGACGGTTTATGAATTATGCCAGTTATGGAATAGATGCGAGTAGTGAAATGGTTAACATTTCACAGGCTAAATTTCCCAACAAAAAAATATTCCTGTCGCATGCAGAAAAAACACCATTGGATGACAATTCAGTTGACACCATTATTTGCTTCCATTTGTTTATGCACTTAAATAAAGAAACAGTGAAGGAAATCCTACAGGAATGTAGTAGAATTTTAACCAAAAATGGTAGAATCATCTTCGACATCCCCTCCTCAAAAAGGCGGCAATTGTTCTCTAACAAACATAAGGGCTGGCATGGCAACTTCAGTTTAACCAATAACGAAATCACTGAACTAAACCCCAACTTTATAGCCAATAGAACATTTGGCATATTATTTATTCCCATTCATCGAATCCCAAAAAAAATTAGACCTTACTTTATAAAGTTAGATCAAGTATTGTCGAATTCATTCCTGAAAGAATATAGCTCCTATCAAATTATTGAGTTGCTTAAAAAATGAACTATTGGAAAGTATTTAAATTAACCTTAAAAATAATTATCCGATTTATAAAGGATATTAAAACAGGAGATTGGTTCAAACTTTCCAGGAAATTGGATAATGGAACACACTTTGGACATACGATTTCATTAAGTCAGAAGATTATCCAAAATGAAACCTACGAGAGTAAATTATATAACTTCGGATTAGCCAGTCAAAAAATCAACCAATACATCATACCACCAAGCAGCATTTTTTCATTTTGGGATACCATAGGCAATCCAAACAACCAATTTAAAAAAGGCAGAACCATACAGAAGGGGAAAATTGTTGAAGATGTAGGTGGTGGATTATGCCAAGTATCAGGTATTATCTATCATGTTAGTTTAATGGCAGGCCTCAAAATTATGGAACGGTATAATCACTCTGTTGATATCTATACTGAAGACACGAGATTCTGCCCATTAGGAAGTGATGCCACTGTGGCCTACGGTTACAAGGACTTAAGAATATTAAATCAATATCCATTCCCCATAAAATTTGAATTGGAAGTAAAAGATAAGTTACTCTCCATAAAACTTTTAAGTACCCAACCAATTGAAGAAGTTGCACTGGAATTTAACATTGAGCAAAAAGCTGATCATACTTTTGTGAAAACATTAAACAGCTCAAAGGATATAATCAGCACATCAATATATAAACATCTGCAATAAATTGGCGTTTCAACGGTTCAATCAAACACTACTACAACTAACAACAACAATAACTATGTCACATCCACTATTTCCTTGTTTGTGGTTTAACGGACAAGCCAAACAAGCGGCAGATTATTACTGTTCTGTTTTTTCACAGTCGAAAATCATTTCCGAAAATCCGATGGTGGTTATTTTTGAACTCAACGAAACAAAATTTATGGCACTGAACGGAGGACCACAATACACCTTTTCGCCCGCAAACTCATATGTGATTACTTGCGACACGCAGGAAGAAATAGACCACTATTGGGAAAAACTTGGTGATGGGGGTAAATATGGCCAGTGCGGTTGGCTTGACGATAAATTTGGGGTGTCGTGGCAAATTGTGCCTGCCATTCTAGGAGAGCTAATGGGTAATCCTGAAAAATCTCAACAAGTAATTGCCGCTTTTATGCAAATGACTAAATTTGATATTGAACAATTGATGAACGCTTAACTAAAAAAACAATGGCAAATATCAACCCACACATTAATTTTAATGGCAATGCAGAGGAAGCATTTCACTTTTACCAATCCGTATTTGGCGGAGCGTTTACAAAAATAATACGCTTTAAAGATATGGCTAGTGAGGATTTTCCGGTGGCAGCGCATGAAGCTGATAAAATCATGCACATTGCTTTACCTATTGGCAATAGCATGTTAATGGCCAATGATGTGCCTGAAATGTTTGGGCGCACCAACGAAAATGAAAACAGGAGCAAAATTGTAATTGGTGCAGCAAGCAAAGAAGAGGCGGACAAATTGTTTTATGGACTTTCAGCAGGCGGACAAGTTGAAATGCCCATTTCGGATAGCCCTTGGGGTACTTATTTCGGAATGTTTAGAGACAAGTATGGCATTGAATGGATGGTGGACTTTGACCCAAACAATCAAGGATAAATTTACCCGAAAAGCAACAACAAAACCTAGCAGCGTTTGGTGTAATGTGGACTGACTTAGTTTACCAATTGGGGTTTGGTAAACAGTGTAGGACTCCAAATTGAAAGGCAGCGCAAGCAAATCGCCAACTTCTTTCAGCAATAAGTCGTTTTGCGAAAACTATTGACGACATTAAAAAAATTATATTGCTTAACTTATAATGAACCTCTTTTATGAATTTTAAACCTTCAGACTTTTTTATTGGCTTAGTCGAATTTTTCTCAGTTCTTCTTCCAGGGTTTTGCGTGGTGTATATCGTTACACTCAAGGTAATTATTCCTAAATATCTTCCATGCGAACCGATTTCATGGATTTATTACGCAATAGGTTCTTATATCGTTGGACATATCTTGTACGCATTCTCTGGTTTATGGAAAAAAGGCCTCAACAATTGGTTGATTATTCAATTTTATAGTAAACATGGTTGGCTTAGAAAAGTGTTTACAAAAATGCCAGAAGCAAGAGGTATTTTATTGATTGAACAAGCAGAAAAAATCAAAAACGAATGTTTTAAAAACGAAAGTTACCATCAGGATATTAAATTATATGATTGGATAAACATCATGATGTTAAAAGAAAATGCTGAACTAACAACCATTACAAAACGGCTTGAAGCGGACTCAAACTTTTTTAGAAGTTTTACAATTGTTTGTATTCTCACAGCATGTTTTTACTACCAAGACTGTCTCATTTTGGCTAGCTCCATTTTGCTATTTTTCTTTTCTTTATGGAGATTTGTTAACAGAAGATTTAATGCAAAGGAATTTGCTTCTTTATATTTAATTGATAAGTATAAGATGAAATCAGAAAAAATATCAGCAGAGAAATAAGAACTACGCCTCAGTTTACGCTAATCAAAACAAAGTTTTTCGACAAACTAACGTTATGCCAAACAGGTTAAAATTGATACGATGAAAGAAACGATACTTCTGCTTTTGGGAATTCACTTTTTTATTATAGAAACTGGTGCTCAGTTTGTGACTGATATAGATGGCAATACATATAATACAATAACACTCGGAAAACAAAAATGGATGAAGGAGAATTTGAAAACAACCCATTTCAATAATGGTGATTTAATTGAAACAAGCGCTTTAGCAATAAGTAACGACTCTACCTCCGTTTACCAATGGTGTTATAACAATGATACATTAAACATACCTACCTATGGGCGTTTATACACTTGGTATGTAGTAAACGACAGTCGAAATGTTTGTCCCGCTGGTTGGCATGTCCCAAGTGATGATGAAAGGACTTATTTAGCTAATTTTCTTGGGGGAGACACAATAGCAGGTAACAAGATGAAAGAAACAGGAACAATTCATTGGTCAACTACAACTATTTCAGTAACAAATTCAAGCGATTTTACCGGGCTTCCCGGAGGACTTCGAGGGAATTCTGCCGCATATACAAACATCAACACATTAGGTAATTTTTGGACTTCGACCCCATGGGGTTCCAACAGCTTTCCCAGGGCATATACTTATCAATTAAAATCAAACTCCGGTGCGCTGGAACAATCAATAGCTGTTGCGAATTGTGGGTTATCTGTTCGATGTATTCAAGATATCAACTCAAACATAGGGAGTTTATTACTTGAAGATAAAATTCGAATTTTTCCCAACCCCACAAAAAACATAGTAAACATTGCATTTGAAGAAATTGGCGAGTATACTACTTCAATTTATGATATGAACGGAGGCCTTATTCTCGAAAAAAAAATGACTGGTGGAACAGACACGCTTGATCTCAATTTTTTACCAAAAGGAATTTATATGATACTGATTGAATATCGAGGTTCAATTTTAGAGCGAAAAATTATGATTGAATAACAGAGATATCCCCGATTCATGCAAGTCTTAATATGCATGCACAAAAGTTTAACGGGCATATTTCCAAGTTTCTTAATAGGTTACAGACCTGTAGTCTGCTACAGCCCATTAAACACCGCTCCCCAAAAGGGTGAGTTTCGTTGACTTTAACTCTACCAATTTTTAAACTTTGCCATATCACCTAAAACATCTTATTTTGAATAGTAAAATGTAGTTTTTCGTAAAACCCAAATCAACAATCTATCATAATAGACAACCTCAAGAATGAACAAAAGACTGGCTATATTTATCTTACTTCTGAACTTTGGTTTCGTTTCTTCATGTTCTGAAAAACCAGAAGAAATGGATGCCTGGGAAACAGAAATGGCGATAAAACTTCAAGCTGAAAATATTCAACTGGCGCACATTAGCAACTCAAGCACCATCAATGGAATACCGTCTACCAAGGAATCTTATCTTCAATTGGAAATCTTAAACTCTATGGCATTAGAAAGAATTGAATTTAACAAAAGACTCATGGAGGAAAAAGCAGAAGAATTAAAACGCATTATCTCTAATCTTCCTGAAGTTGCATCTCTACCAGAATATAATGAAATACGATTGAACATCATAAAAAAGAAAGGATTTTTCCCCTTTAAGACCGAATCTATCAATACTATTACCTTGAGTCTTTATTAAATTAATTAGAAAATTGGTGCTTTTTAAACAACTCCTGCCCCTTTCAATTTGGCTGTGTTTAACACTCCATTCGCTTTTGGTATTTGTAATTGGTGACTTTGCAATAATGACAAATCATTATATTAATTTAGGACTACTCATTGCCTCAATACTATCTTTCATTTTTGGTAAATCAACAGGACATCTAACAACTCTTCTCATGCTAGCAATCGGCTTTCTTGGTCGAGGATCTTTCCTTAGTGTGGTTTACTCCTTCCGAATATTTGGATTAACAATGTATTGGCCATATCTACCTTTGATAGCGTTGTTCGTACTTCTAAATCGGAAAGACATTCCAATCTGGTTCGAACAGGTAATTAATGACAAATAAAATAAATACTAAGTTATGGCGACTATTACATAGACTAACTTACCTCGAAAAAGATTAATTTGAGATTATATTGAGAAACTGCGGCAAATTGACAGACAGAAATAAAAACGGTATCTAACAGCAATAACCGCTCTCACATTATGAAATAAATGCAACATACTTTCACCCTTTTACAACAAAAAAGGATGTGTTTAGACACAATTTAAGAGAAAGCAACTTCGAGTTGGTTAGCGTAATGCTGTTAAACTCCCGTTAATAACCCGACCCATAACTAGCAATGTGCATTTTATACGGGATATTTTTTAGATGAAACATAAATAATAAACACAAAATCAAATCCTTACACTTAAAGTATAAAAATGATTTAAAGTAATTTAGCTTCGTAATCGTCTGGCTAAATATGAACTTAGCTGTTGTACCCAATATGGCAATCACCTCCAATGATAAATCAGTTTCCCAAACGGTAAAAAAGTATGGGAAACAATTGCGTTCCTTTATTAAAGGGAAGGTGAATATGGTGGAGGATGCAGAAGACATTTTGCAAGAGGTATGGTATCAACTGAGCAAACTGTCAAACATGGATGAACTGGAAAACATGAGTGCTTGGCTTTATTCGGTTTCAAAAAATAAAATCACGGATTTCTACCGTAAAAGAAAAACGGAACGTTTGGAACTTGAAAACGCAGAGGATGAAGATGGTACTTTTTTAATGAAAGAAGTGTTGTTACTGGACGACAGCCAAAACCCTGAACTTGCCTTGTTTAAGGAGTTGTTTTGGGATGAACTGTTTAAAGCACTTGACGAACTTCCCGAAAACCAAAGAAAGGTGTTTATGATGAATGAAATTGACGATAAAACCTTACAAGAAATTGCTGATGAATTAGATGAAAATATCAAGACCATTATTAGCCGGAAGGGTTATGCGGTAAAACATTTGCGGAATAAATTAAAGCCCCTGTATCAAGAACTAAACTTTTAAACATGAACAACAAGAAACCTTTTTTTATCCTGATTCCAATCACCATTTTTTTTGCCATTGGTGCTGTAGTAATGGCATTGTGGAACTTGTTAATTCCTGATATTTTCGGACTTCCACCATTGCATTACTGGCAGGCTTTGGGCTTATTCTTGCTTAGCCGCATCTTATTCGGGAACTTCGGCTTTGGCAATAAAAAGCCCTTTATGAATAACCGACTTAAAGAAAAAATGATGAACATGAGCGAGGAAGAACGCCAACAGTTTAAAACGGAATGGGAAAAACGCTGTAAAAGGTAATTACAGTTGCACAATCATCCAATGCCCTGAAACATCCTGTTATCAGGGCTTTTTTATGGAGTAAAGCTGCTCACCGCCTTTAACAATAGGGAAAAGAATATTTTTCGCACCCAATTAAAGTAAAAAATCCAATCGTTCGTCTTCACCCGTATAACAACTCACTATCACAATTAAATGTTAAACACAATGAACAAATCAATGTTAAAACCAATTTTCGGAGGCATGTTGCTGGGAGCTTTGGTATTCTTTACAGGCCCGTTAATTTTTATCGTGCTATTGCTTAAATTTATATTTACCCCCTTTGGCATGGGGCGCATGATGATGGCCAGGCGATTCTCTGGAATGGGAATGCCACCTTTTGCCTTTGCCGATAAAATCAGGAGCATGAGCGATGAAGAATACACCACCTATCAAAGCAAGATGAAGGAGCGCTTTCAACACCATACAGGCAGAACCTGTTAATTGATTTACCACACTTAATACACAAACACATGAACAGAAAAAGAGCTGGAATTTTATTCCTGAGCAGTGCCCTCCTTACCATTGGTATATTGGCATTCACCGTTGGCAGACCGCATTACACCAAACACTTTAACAAGCAACATTGCCAGCAAACAGAGGTTAAACAACCGTAATCTTTTTAAAGAGCAACCTTTTCGGGTTGCTCTTTTTGGTTATATTTGTTTGATAAAACCTATGCGCCTTTACACTGAAATGATTACAACCTGTGCGCTGCTAAACCTAACCAAATGAGCAACAAACGTGTTATTCTAATGCTATTGCTGAGCGTAATTTTATCCTGCTCTAAAAAAAAATCCAAATTAAATGAGGAACAGGTTGCAGTAAGTGCAACCATTGAAAACCCTGATGGTAATGATAGTTTATGGAACTCTGTTACTGGAAATGTAACCATGAAACAAATTGCTACCTTTCCAAACAAAGTAATTTTAACAGGCTTAAACAACCATAGGCTCGTTAGCGTTTACAAATCCAAATCGGCCATAGGGGTGCCGGAAAATGGAGCCTCTTCAAGCTACTCCTACGATGAAGATGAAAACGGAGATGAATCAGCAGAACACTTTATGCCAGGAATCACCATATTGTACGGGTATAATTTGCTAAACATTGCACATTATGATTTGACGTTAGAGAAAGGAAATTTTTTATTTAACCATCCAGTGTTGGTGAAAACACTTTATTACCCCTCACTTGAGCAAGACTCCTTAAACAACCAACCCATTAACAGGAACTTTTACCTATTATCCGTTTATGACGAAGACACCAACAAAGACTCTCTGATTAACAAATGGGACTTAAGGCGCTTTTATCATTTTGATGCCAGCACCACCACAAGAACCCTGCTTATACCAAAGGATTATTCAGCCTTGCGCTCACAATATGATCAAAAAAATGATTTGATGTACATTTTTGCAAGGCATGATGAAAATAAAAATGGCACGCAAGACAAAACAGAACCCATCCATATTTTTTGGTTTAGTTTAAAAACACCAGGTGTTGCAAAGTTGCTTTACTAATGGGCATTGAATGGATTCCATATTTACTTTATTACAGGTATTGGTTCATTCGTAAAAAACCACATAAACGCAATGCTGTTCACGATTTCCCAAAATGTGGAATGAGCATCAGCATCAAACGCTGGTAACTTTAAATACCCTGATACAACCAATGTCTTTTTTATCTAAATTTGAAATAGTGCCTGATTAAACAATCAGTCCTAAACCAATTTTATCAACTCACCTCTTATGAAAAACAAAATACTCTTTGTACTAAACCTATTGGTTGGCTTATTATTTATTAATGGCGGCTTAAACAAGTTTTTTAATTACATCCCCGTACCTGAAAATGCACCTGCTGAGGGAATGAAAGATTATGGTGCCATGATGGAAATTGTTTGGCTCATGCCTTTGCTGGCCAGTGCCGAAATACTTGGAGGCATTTTATTAATCATACCCAAAACAAGGGCTCTTGGAGTTGTGGTGTTGTTCCCCATTTTATGTGGTATTTTATTAGCCCATATTTTTGTTGATACCTCTGCCCTGCCCATTGCATTAATCATGGTGGCCGTATTCGCTTGGACCATTTACGAAAACAGGGAAAAGTACTTCCCAATGATTAAATAATGGCAGTTAAACAATTGAGGTAATCATGGGCCTGAGTGCGCAAATAGCCAAACATTTAAGAGAAGTGCATGTGGGCGGAAACTGGACGGTTGCTAACCTGAAAGATACCCTGAAAGACGTAACCTGGCAACAAGCCATTACGCAAATGTATGCTTTCAACACCATAGCCACGTTGGTTTTTCATATCAATTATTTTGTGGAAGTGGCCATGAAGGTGTTGCAAGGAGAGCCACTAAATGGCAAAGATGAATTGAGCTTTGCCCACCCACCCATTACCTGTGAAGAAGATTGGCAACAACTGCTCCACAAAACGTTTACAGAGGCTGAACAATTTGCCAGCCTGATTGAACAATTGCCAGAATACCAGTTGTTGGCAGACTTCACCGATAAAAAATATGGCAATTATTACCGAAACCTGCATGGCATTATTGAACACACCCATTACCATTTGGGGCAAATTGCACTGATTAAAAAATTGCTGGTTCAGGCAGATTTGCCCCTTATTCATAAATCAGTATAAAAAAAGAGTATTTACCCTATGAAAAAAGGGTGTTTTCCCTCTTTTTTTAAATAATGAGTATTGACTATTTTTGAACGGAGGCATTTAGCTATCAGTGATAACTATTAACAATTATTGTACTAAACTATGGCTATTTATAAATTAATCGCTAAACGAATAAATATTTATTAGCCACGGCATTTTAATGGGTTGGATATTATATAAAAACATCAAATGGAAAAAATCAATAAACCAGAGGGATTACCAGATTGTAAAATAATAAATGAACTTATCACAAAAGCAAACGCTAAAACTGATTATGAGTTCAATTATGTAAGTCAATTAGACGATATACGAAAAATAATCTCAATCGAAGTATCAAGAATTAACCTTTTATTCCCAGAGTATACACCCCATGACGAACAATATCATCTCAAAAGATTGTTCTATGTAGCGGACAAAATGTTGGGTGATGAAATCATTGAAAATATGAATGCTACAGAGTTGTTTCTTCTTTCGGTGTCATTATATGGCCACGATTGGGGTATGGCTGTGAGTGAAGAAGAAAAAGCTTATATCTTAACTGGATGCAATGAGGCGACTAGCTCAACTGTTAACCTGTTGGATGATGAAAAAAACAGAATAAATGAGTTTTGCAAAACTAAAAATATTGAACTGGGTAAGATTGAACTAGAAGACTGGCGAGAATATGTGAGGCTGACACATGCTTTTCGTAGTGGTAAGAGAATTAAAAAATATTTTGACCCAATTAGCTCTGGAGTTGGAGATTTTGCTTCACGCATTTGTGAAGGTCATTGGCTCAATTTTGATATAATTGATGATTATATATCTTATCCGACAGATGCTTCTATTCATAGGGAAATTGTTAATGTAAAAGCTTTGACAATATATGTAAGACTGGTTGATTTACTTGATCTAGGAGAGGACAGAACGCCCTTCATACTTTGGAAATTTGTTGCCCCAAGAAACCAATTTTCAAAGTTAGAGTGGGCAAAACATAGGGCCTTACAATCAGTTACCTTTCCGCAGTATCAGTTAGCAAGATATATTCAAGTTGAAGGTAGTACCGATGACCAAAATGTTTATATGGGCATTATGGATTTGAAAAGATATGTGGATGACCAATTTAGACAATGTTCAGATATTTTAAACCGAATTAATCATAGTTACCATAAACTAAATATCTCACATATTGATTGGCGCATTGCTCCAAGAGGTTTTGAACCTATTGCGATTCAATTTGAATTTGATAGAAACAGAATGTTTGACATTCTCGGTGACGAGATATATCAAAGCAATCCGTATGTTTTTATTAGAGAATTGTTACAGAATGCAATTGATGCGATTGAAATGCGAACTGAAATACTTGAAAAAAAAAATTTATCGTTTAGCCCCAAAATTAAATTACAAGTCACAGAAGATGATAATTGCTTCATAGTCGAGATAACTGATAATGGGATTGGAATGGATGAGTATATTATCAGAAATTATTTAGCAGTTGCTGGGAAAAGTTACTACCGAAGTAGTGATTTCCAAAAAGAGGGATTAAAAATGGATCCAATTTCAAGATTTGGAATTGGTGTTTTAAGTTGCTTCATGACCGCAGACTATATAGAAATTGATACTTTTAGAGACCCTAATGCCACAAAAAACCAAGACCACTTAAAAATATCTATCCCTTCCAAGGAGAACTACTTTAAGATAAAGAAAAATACTGAAATCCTAAATACAGGAACAACATTTAAAGTATTTGTTCTTAAGAATAAATTACCCAACAACAAAGAAACTGGAAAAAGAATTGATTTCAATGTTACCGAGTATTTAAAAAGGACAGCAGGATTTGTTAAGTATCCCATTACCATTATTGAAAAGAGTGCTGAAACATTGATAAATAATCCGAACGTTATTGGAGTTATTAGCTCATCTGAATATAAAATTGATTTTAAGTTTCCAATTGAAAAAGCTATTCTACCGCAAGACAAATTAGTAGCAGAGGAGTATTTCATTGAGAAAAAATTTTACTTAAAGTCAGACCTAAACTTAACAAATTTCGATGGCTGTATAACTTATTTATTACCTAAATCAGAAAGTATCGATGTTATTAATGATGGGCATTCTTGGCCTACAAGTGAAGTTAGTGTCATAGATTATAAAGTCGAAACCCCTAAAGCTAGAAAAATAAAATGGAACGAAGAATGGTCATCGTTTTACTCTTATCTACCTGTTAATGATAAAACTATAATTCCAGATAGAAGTTATAGTGTTTTTATGGACGGCATTTTAATTCAAAAAATGACGTCTCCAGAAATCGAATTGGACGAGAAAGACTATAATAGCTTACATTATGATAATAGGTATTCAACTGAAAACTTTATTAACCCACAACTCATTGTAAATATTCCAAAACCTATTGGTATGAAAATAGATTTGGCTAGAACAAATATTGAAACAACAGAGAAATGGGACAAGCAAATTTGGATAGCTTTTTTTGACTACTTAAAAGACAATATAGTCAAAGATATATTATTAAAAGAGCCCAAAGAGAGACTGCTATCTCTAGCAAAACTAATTACGTTTTATAGACTAACAAATAGTATTATAATTGAACACTTCTTATCAGATTCAAAATATCCAATGCCATTTATTTCTAATAAAGGCAATTTAGTCTTTAAAGAAATCGCCCCTTCGAATGCAAATTCAATCACACTTGCGCCATTTGAATTCAGATATGACTTTTATGGATTACTGGAATCAAGCTATATTGAATTTAAACATTATAAAGGTATATTACAATTGTGGCGAGGCGAAGCAATTATTCAGATAAACAATGCTCGTCATTTTTATAAATCACCAGCATCCCTATCAAATATTATTGTCTTAACTGAATCTTACATAAATAGGAATTATTATATCGATTCCATTGAGTTTGTTACTTCACCATTGGGAGAGGGGTTTCCTTTAGCACAGGAAATACTTAAAATGAGACCACCTAACTTCCCATCTAAATTAGATATTAGCGATATAGAGAAAATAGATTTAAACACTATTAATAAAACTACTTCCATGATTTTGAATATTCTTTTTAATAAGAACTTTCACAGTTTTCCTACGCTTGTAGAATTTTCAGCTCCATATGAGTCTAAAATGTTTTATGCGTTTCGATACTTGAATATAAACAATAAATTTGTCAATTTTTTTATAAAGGTTTGCTTTGCAGTTATTAAAGTCAAAAAAGAAAATTCGATATCTAAGGAAGTAATTGGAAAATTATTTGATATGATTAATGAAGTTCAATTTATTAAATCACGTTATCATGATAATAATCAAGTGAAAATATCTGAATTTAATTCCCAAATTAATGAAATTATAAATGAGGCACTTAGAATCAGAATTATTGAAAATGATTCAAATATTAAGTCAGAAATAACAATTGATGACTTCATCGAAAATTCAATAACTGCTAATAAGAATTTGAAATCATTCAAGGCTTATTTTGAATTTAAAAAGTACCTAAAGGGAACAGCCGAATGGGGTAAGAAAATATCATAAGACGTAGGCCTTTCAACTAAAGCAACAAAACTGTCTATTTCTCCACACAACAATATTAGAAAGAAACAACAAATGGACACATAAAAGAAAAAAAGAGTGTTTTCCCTATGAAAAAAGGGTGTTTTCCCTCTTTTAATTCCGAACGTAAAATTGTTTTTTTGAAGGCTAATTAAACATCCATATCAAAAACGAACAATAATCCATCACTTATGAAAACCAGATTTTTCCTGCCTTTGCTCGTATTCGCATTATTTGCCAGCACTTCCATTTTAACAGGTTGCCAAACAGACAACAAACAAAAGCCTGCCACGGCAAGTACTGATTCCGTAGTGGTTGACCCCATGACAGACACCACCTCGGTGCGCGGTTATACCTACGCTGAGTTTGTGGCAACTGTTAAAGTAACCGACACCCAAACTGCTTTTTTACCCAAACTGTGGGAGCTGTGGAAAGCTGAAAAATGGGCTGAACTAGAAAATACCATCAACCAACCAGGCGATACCTTAAACTATGGTTATCCTCCAGCAAACGGCTTTATCAGCATGGAACTGGCCACTTTGCCTGTTGGCAAAAAACTAGACAGGTATGGCTATTTGGGCGGAAGTTTTGTGGCCGATGAAGGGGCTTCTTTTGGAAGCCGCTCATTAAAAACAAGCAGCAGAAATGCACCTTATTACACCTTTATAGTAACCAAAGATATTCCTGATGTAAGCGTGGGTAAATCTATTCCATGGTTTGGAGAGCCAGGTATGGGCATGCAATACAATTTTGCCGATTCAGTTGGTGCATTGGTTAACCTTGGGTATTTAAAAATCACCAAAAGTGTTCCGGCTAAAAAATAATTTTGCCAAACACACCCTATTTAGTGGTGATGAAACGGAATTAAAAACCCGGAGCTTTCACACAACTGCCGCTGATGTTTCACTGCAATTTAACCTTGCTGACCTGAAACCATTTTTACCAGATACCCTGCTGCAATACATCAACAACGATTTATTGCAGCAAGCTTTGGTAAAAACAGGATTTAAAAAAGGGCGAAGTGTATTGGGCCATTATGTAAATGCCAGCCAACTTAAGGCTTATTTTGTTCCCTTTACCAATAACCAGCAGCGCACGAACCACTTGTTGCTGGTTTCCTTTGGAGAGCTTAGTCCAGGGCATTTTGTGCTGGAGCAGGAGGCTTTGTTAGAAAATATAGAGTAATTCCATTTTTAGAAATACAAGGCTCCTCAATTTCCATAATTTTAGCATCGTAATAAATTGCATATTTGCACCTTTAATACGATTAGGTATGGATTTGATGACCAAGATTACGACACTGTCGCCCTTATCAACAGAGGCGGTGGTTTGGCTTAAAAAACAAATTGAACACTTTACTTTTAAAAAAAACGAAACAATTATTAGGGAAGGTAGCACTTGCAATTACTTATATTTTATAAATCAAGGTTTATTATGTGGGTACTATATTACAGACACCAAAGATGTTTGTAATTGGATAGCCAAAGAGTTAGATTTTGCCACTTCCTATTATAGTTTCATTTCCCGAAAACCTTCTTACGAATACATTAACTGCTTAGAAAACTGCACTGTTGAAGCCATCAGCCACCAAAGTTTGCACCAGCTTTACACCCTTTTCCCTGAGTCAGAACGTACTGGAAGATTGCTGTTGGAAGAGTATTATTCCAGATTGGAAGAACGTTTAATCTCCATGCAGTTTAAATCAGCCAAGGCTCGTTACGAACAACTGTTTAAAAGCAGGCCTGATATTTTTAATCGTGCACCACTGGGCAAAGTGGCTTCCTACCTGGGCATGAGCCAGGAAACACTCAGCCGTTTAAGGGCTGAAATATAGCATCACCCTGTTTTCATTTTTTGATGCACGTCAAAATTTAGCAAAAACGTTGCATCTACATTTGCCTCTGTTATACCAAAGCCGGTATATGATATAAACAGATTTAAAAATGAAAACAACAAAAAGAACAAGGAGCAATCTGAAGCATGGAGTGTTTATGATTGCATTGGTGGTATTAGGTTCATGCACCAGTCAAATGAGCCAATCTGTAATGGACAAAAAAGCCGGACTAAACGGAGGGTTTGAACTGGTAAAAAATGGCTTGCCTGTGAATTGGTTATGTTATACCCAACTCACCACCGGGTCGGGCGATTTCGATATCTATGCCAATGAAGCAGACAAAACAGAGGGCAAACAATCTTTAACCATTGATGTGAGAACGTGCTCCGATAAAGGTGGTCGATTCTCACCAGGCTTGGCCAAAGAGTTTGAGGTAATACCAGGTGAAACCTATGTGATTACTTTTAAGGTAAAACAAACCACTACACAAACCAAAATTACCCTAAATGCAGTGGCTGCTATTCGAAAATCAGATGACTTGATTATTCGCCTAAAAGAACCAATCACCGATTGGCAAACACTCAGTTATGAATACAAAGTTCCTGCATCAATGCCCAGAATACGCTTTGAAATAAGTGTATTAAAACCCGGTATTTTTCAGATTGATGAAGTAACCATTCGCAAAAAAGACTCAGCCAGTTACATTGGCGCTTAGTGCAATTTATTCTTGGCGTCTTAAATAATACCATAACATGTTAACAGTAATTTTTGCAGTATTTGCTTGCTGCTTCATCATTGAACGTCTTTTCCCGGGCTGGAAACTCCCAGAAGTACCCACTTGGACCATCAGGGTTTTGGCCATCAACTTTGTGCAATTGGGTATTGTAATTTTAGCAGGAATCACTTGGGAAAAATGGTTTTCATCATACGCTGTTTTTCACCTATCAAACCATTTGAATCACATTTGGGGAGGGCTAATTGCCTATTTTATTGCAACCTTTATTTTTTACTGGTGGCACCGTTGGAGGCATAAGGTTGATTTTTTATGGACACATTTCCATCAGATACACCACAGTGCGCAACGTTTAGAAGTGATTACCTCATTTTACAAACACCCACTAGAGATGGCTGTAAACTCCATTATAGGCAGTTTACTGGTTTATACCTTACTGGGGCTAAACTTAGAAGCAGGTGCTATTTATACATTGCTTACTGCATTAGGAGAGTTTTTTTACCACACCAATGTTAAAACCCCGCAATGGGTGGGCTATATTTTTCAACGCCCTGAAATGCATCGCATCCATCATGAGTATAATAAACATACCAACAATTATGGTGATATAGTTTGGTGGGATATGTTGTTTGGCACTTACGAAAACCCCAAAGCGTTTAACGCTACATGTGGATTTGATAATGATAAAGAACTATTGCTTTTTGATATGCTTAAATTTAAAGATGTGCATTCTGCAATTGAGGTTAAGGGTAAAACAAATATCCCAAACTCAAAGTCAGATTAACTAAAACCTCACCTGAACCAACTATAAACTTAGAAAATTACCCTGGGTTTATAGTTGGCTTCTGCAGGAATATTTATGGCTTCTTGTTATAACCTAAAAAGATTATTTTGCTACAAATAAAACCCGCTATGATTAAATACGCTTACACCATTCTTTATGTTGAGGACGTAACAAAATCCATTACATTTTATGAAAAGGCCTTTGGGTTTGCCATTAAATTTATTACCCCTGAAAATGATTATGCCGAATTGGTTACCGGAGAAACTACCCTTGCATTTGCATCAATAACCTTAGCCAATACCAACATAAACAATGGTTTTACACCAAGTAATATCAACCATAAACCCTTTGGTATAGAAGTGGGATTTGCCACCGAACAAGTGCACGAAACCCTAACCCAAGCCATTGAGGCTGGAGCAACTTTGGTTAGTGAAGCTAAAACCAAACCGTGGGGACAAACTGTGGCGTACATCAGAGACCTTGATGGATTTTTAATTGAGATTTGTAGCCCAATGGGCTAATTCCACACCACAATTGTTGCATAGCAACAAGTAAACAATTACCTGCTTACTCACTTTTTAGTTGGCACCAGCAATGCACTGATATCAACATCCAATAACCTTGCAATCTGGTAGAAGGTTTCAATGGTTGGTTGCATATCGTTGGTACACCAGCGTGACACCGTTGATTTATCCCTGCCCAATTGTTCGGCTAACCATTTGGACGATTTATCCTTTTCAACAAGCACGGATTTGATGCGATTATATTTTTGGTTGGACATTACACAAATTACATTTCGTTATACGCAAACCTAATGAAAATTAGTTAAACAAGCGTTTCCTTACACGAATTATTTATTTCGTTTTATGAAAATTATATTATTTTAAACGAAATTTAATTTACTTTTACAGAATATTTATTTTCATTAAACGAATCCTAACGATTATGGATAAATCAACCCAAAGAGAGAAAGAACTGCTGATACGTCTGATTAAAGACGACCTGGTGAACTATAAGCTGGTAAGTGCACTAAACGATTTAGGGCTAAATGCAGGTGGTTACTTCTTAGATTTAAGCGACACCATTTTTAACCTCATGCACTTTCCAAACAACAAAAAAGGCGATACCGTTTATGAGCATTACCTGAAACTTACCCAGCAAGTCAAACACATCAACATCATAAACTCACCTGATCAATTGCAGCAGCTTGCACATCAAATTTACGCTGAACTAATGGTACTCAAATCAAATATGGAGTAAATAGGCCCTTGTTTTTTTTACCATCAGGCACAACAAGCCTTTTGGCCGAAAAAAGGGTATTTATACTAAACCGAATAGTATTTACCCTTTACTTTTAACATGTTGAAATCATCACCCATTTAAACTCCTATTTCTGATTTAGATATGGATGATGACCGTAAACCAACCTAGTTGATTTCTTCTTTTCTATCCTGCTTTATGAGACATTAATCACTAAAATGGGAGTGTAATCTAAAAAAAGAGTATTTACCCCATGAAAAAAGGGTATTTATACTAAACCTACTTTCTAATACAATCAATATTTTTGAAAACACGAAAAGAAGGTTTATCCTAATTATTAATCATGTAAACAATTAAACGTATGAATGAAGTAGTAAAAAAACTCACCCAATTTTATCATGAACATGGCATTGCAGTTCCAGAGATGTTGTACGATTGTTCTGACAACCAAGATTTATATAACCAACGCAGGCAAATTTTTAACCGTAATTTTCAGTTTAAACCTACTGTTATTGTATTATGTGCAAGCACTGAACAGGTAAGCGGGTTGGTGAAATTTACCGCTGATGAGTCACTGCCTTTGCGCGTAAGATCGGGCGGGCATGACCATGAAGGTGAATGCACGGGTACAGATGTGGTGCTGATGGATTTGTCTAAACTGAATAAAGTAACCATTCACAATGGTTATGCGGCCATAGAACCGGGGATTATTTTTAAAGACCTTACCACGCTGTTGGCAAAATCAGAAGTAATGATTCCGCATGGCACTTGTGCCACTGTAGGTATAGCTGGTTTTACCCTGGGTGGTGGCTGGGGCCCGTGGACCAGAAAACATGGTTTTTGTTGCGAAAGCGTAATTGGTGCCACCGTGGTGTTAGGTGACGGAAGCATTGTGGATGTGAGCCAGCAAGAGGAATATGAAGACGATAAAAGTTTGTTATGGGCCTTAAAAGGTGGTGGTGGTTTTAGCTATGGTATTGTTACCGAATTTAGAATAACCACATTCCCACTACCTCCGGTATTGGTAAAGTTTCAGTTGCAATGGAACAAGCTGGAACACATGAACCATTTACAACAATATTTTGCTCACCCGCATCACCTTACCCCAACGTTAGATGTGTTACAAGCTTGGGAACAGGTTATTGACAGGACAGGTGAGTTTAACGATAAGCTGGTAGGCACAAACTTAAAAATATCAGCCAAAAACGCTCGTCCTGATGAGCCATTTGAGGTAGATAAGGTTAGCCATAACTGCATCATGTATGGCTATTGGGAAGGCACTGAGGACAGCTTAAAAGAGTTTATTAAAGTTAACTTTGCCAATGTGCCTGATTATAAATATAAACTGTTGGGTACAGGAGGCACGCACAACAAAGAAGTAAATTATGGTGATAACCTGATGAGCAGTTGGGATCGGTTCTCTTTCCATGAGGTGCAGCAGCAAATGTTGGGTGCTGAAGAGGATACTCCGTTTCCTCCTGATTTGGACGACCCCGCTCCACATAAAATCACCTCGCGTTTGGTTGAGCAACAAGGGTTAAATAAAGAAGGATACAGTAAGCTGCTAGAAAGCCTAACCTCCCCTTTAATTGGCTTGGGCAATGCACAACTTGGCTTGTTCACCTACATTACTCTGGGTGCCATTAATGGCAGGTATTATAAAAACATTACCCCTGCGCAGGCCATACACAGCGCATTTCCTTATAAAGACCGCCTTTACACCATACAATACCAAACCTGGTGGAACGAAAAACCAAAACAAAAAGCAAAGGAGGAACACAATAAGGTATATAACCGTGTTAATCGAGCGTTAGATTGGATGGAAGTTTGCAGAGACTACCACATTCCAAATACCTCAGGGGCCTTCATTAGTTTTAAAGACAGCTCAGTACCTACTAAAACTTATTTTGATACCAGTTACCAAAAGTTGATTCGGGTAAAACATAGGCACTCCAAAGACCCTTTTAACCATTTCAGAAGCAGAAAAACCATCATTTAAACCACACCTCATAACCATCAAGCAGCGGGTATTGGTATTTGCTATCGCAAGTACGCCCGCTGTTTTTGTTTGTTTAGGTTTTGCCATTATAAAAAGTTTCCTCTTTTTCATCCGTTTTCATCCGCTCAATTGTCAAAACTGTATTATCCAAAATTTAATACAACATGACAACGAAAAAAATTGTAGTGATCGGGGCTACCGGGAAAGTAGGTAGCAAGGTATCAAACCTGTTGTTGGAACAAGGTTACCAACCAACATTAATTGCTAGAAATGCAGAAAAACTAGCGCCTTTTGCAAAAAGAGGAGCACATGTAGTGGCTACATCGGTAGCAGATGTGGCTAAACTAACAGCAGCTTTATCAGGGGCTGATGTGGTGTTAACCATGATTGCTTCTAACCATTTGGCTGCGGATTTTTTAGCTGACCAACAGGCACAAGCCAATGCCCAAATTGAGGCCATTCAACAATCAGGCATTAAAAAAGTGGTAAACCTCAGCAGCAATGGATGCCACGTGCAAGAAGGCAATGGCGTTATCCAAGGTCTCTCCTATTTTGAAGCCCGCTTGAATGAATTAAAGGGTGTAAATGTGCTTCATCTTCGCCCCACCTTTTACATGGAAAATACATTTTATGCCTTGGACTTAATTAAACACCAAGGCATTTATGGACTGCCCATTCACCCTGACAAAACTTTTCCCATGATTGCCACCCAAGATGTGGCGGCTGTTATTGTGCAGCACTTAACCACAATGGGTTTTTCGGGTAAATCTGTTTTGCCCTTGCTGGGTGACAGGGATTATAGTTTAACAGAACTTGCCAGCGAAATTGGCCAAGCCATAGGCAAAGCGCAGCTCCCTTACATCCAGTTTCCCGTAGCAGATTTTATTGGTGGCGTTATTGGTACTGGTGGTACACCAGACTTTGCCAACCGCTTTGCGGAGTTGATGGTAGCCACTGATCATGGCATCTTAAACACCCATACCAGAAATACAACAAACACCACACCAACCTCTGCCAAAGTGTTTGCCTCAACCACATTTTCCGCAGTTTATTCAAACAATTAATCCTCAATAAAATGAAAAAAATTACATCCATCATTGCTATCGCACTGTTCGCAATTGCCTTAACGGCATTCACCACAACAGAAAAAGACCTGAAGTATCAACTGGAAAACCTTTCAGGCACTTATGCCGATGCCAAACCTTACGCGTATGGACAGGCTTGGGGCAAACGGGTATTTACTTTTGATAAAGGTAAATGGACACTGCTCTTTACCCTTGCTCTTGACCCTAACATGAACATGCAGGTGTTTCAATTCAGGACATTTGGAACCTACCAACTGCAAGACAAATCAAACAAAGTGGCCAATACGTACAACGCAGTTTTTTATGAAGAAAAGAAATTGCTGACCCTAAAAACCAGTGATGAAAATTTGATAAAAGCATTTGGTTTTGTGCCATGTAACATGACCAAAGATGTGGAGCAAGATGTATCGGAGCAAGGATGCAGCGGCTGGAAATCGGTGGCAGCATGTCCAGGCGATTATGATTTGCTTTCATTAGACAAAGAAGGGAAATTATACTTTGGCAATAGGCCCGCTGATAACGACATGTGCAGCCCCGATAAAAGGCCCACTTCTTTAACTCCTCCAGTAACAAAAATGAAATAAACTTACACTGCCCATGCAGGGCCATTTGGCTTTGCAGGGGCAATGTTTAAATGAAACACCATGAAAACATTATTATTTGAAAACACGCTTTACCGTTTTGTTTTGCTGGAAGAAAAGCTCCCTATTTTGCTTTTTGAATGGACGGACAAAAACAAAGAAATGAGCTATGAAGACTTTCAGGAGTCGTGCCACAACTATGCCGGATTTGCTTGGCAATACCAAACCAAACAGTTGCTGGTTGATACTTGTAATTTTCAATTTCAGTTACCAAAAGATTTTACCGTTTGGCGCGAAGCACAATTGAACCCAAGGTATTACCGTTTGGGGGTTCAGAAATTTGCCTACATCACCAAGCCTGAATTTTTACCATTTATGAAAGACATTCCAGCCGAAAATGGTACATTCGAAACACGGAATTTTGCCTCAACACAGGAAGCAATACATTGGTTAATCAGTTAACATGAACGATACCGAAACTTTAAAAAATGCGTTGGGCGGAGACATCAACGCATTTCAACTTTTATTTGGCGCATTTCAGCAGCAGCTTAAATCTTATCTTTACCGTTTATTGGCCAATAGAAATGATGCAGAAGATTTAACGCACGATACCTTCATTAAGGCTTTTGATAAACTGGCTACGTTTAAAGGAGAATCCTCTTTAAAAACCTGGATTTTTCAGATTGCCACGCATTTGGCCTATAACCATTTGCAAAGGCAAAAACGTTGGACACCAGATGTGAGTGAACAAGCCAAAAAATTGGTGTTGGAAAATGAATCATTGAGGAATGAAATTGCGCAGGTATTTGAAACCGCTACCGATGCCAAGTATGACATGAAGGAACATATTGACACCTGCTTTACTTGCATTGCCAAAAACCTTCCAGTAGAAAATCAAATTGCGTTGATGCTAAAAGATGTGTATGATTTTTCGCTTGCAGAAATTTGCATCATTCTTGAAAAAACAGCAGGTGTGGTGAAGTACTTGCTACAAGATGGCCGCAAAACCATGGTTGATATTTTTGACAACCGTTGTGCGCTGGTAAATAAAAATGGGGTATGCCACCAATGCTCTGAATTAAATGGTTGGTTTAACCCCAAACAAAACCAACAGGAAGCTTTAATGAAACTGGATTTGGTAAAAGGCTCAAAGAAGTTTAACCGCGAAGAGCTTTATTACTTGCGTGCGGGTTTGGTTAAAGCCATTGACCCACTGCGTTCTAATGGAGCAGCCTTACAAGACATCTTGCTAAGTTGCAACCGCATGGCCATGAAAGAGATTCCGTTGCGGAATTAAATCATGATAAGTTGCCACCTGACTGCTTAAGCGGTTAGTAAAAATCGTCTAAAATAGCCGTTCACGATATTGAATGACTTGACCTGTTTGACAATCAAACTAAACCTATTTGTTTATACAACACCGTTCTATCCTTTTATATTTTCTACCAGCCCAAGATCACGCACATCTCTAATACCTGTGCAAAAGTCATCATAACATACGTGTTTCCAAAATTTCTCCCCCAAGATCACGCGCATCTCTAATACCTGTGCAAAAGTCATCATAACATACGTGTTTCCAAAATTGCTTTTTATGTTATATACCGCAGTTGTGCAGCAGCCTATCAAACAGGGTGCGTTTAGTTCACCCAACGTTTGTTTATCTTTCCCCGTTACTCCTGATTAAATTTTACGGTTTTATCTGTACCGTATGAATTTCCACCTCAATAATATCCTGATACCCTGCTATCGTTTCCAACATATCTTCAGCATCTTCTTCGTCATAATACCAGGTAATCGTAACCTCGCTGTGCTTATTTATGCTATCAAGTATTGTAAATACTTCTAAAATAGGTTTTGCAGAAGATACATCAATTACTTCAAACGTTAGATTTACAATAGTTTTTGGTTGAGGGTTTCGTGAGTACTCATTAAGTGCTTGTATGAATGGTGTATAAAACTGTTCAGCATTTTGAGGTCTTGAACAGCCTTTTATTTCCAGCACACCATTTTCTAAGTCAAAATTAATGCTTGGTGCATTCGGTGTGGGGGCTATTATGTATTTTTCCATGGCTATTTATGCTATTTTTTGTTGAATTGTAAATTTAATTCGAAAAGCAAAGAACGTAACTACATTATCATTTCAAATTATTTTTTTCTAATTTTTATCTATTTTACCCCAAGATTACGCATCTCTAATACCTGTGCAAAAGTCATCATGACATGAGTTTTCCAAAGTTGCTTTCTATGTTATATACCGCAGTTCTGCGACAGCCTATTAAACCATTTACTAAACGGGGTTAGTTTAGCTAACTTCATCTCCACTGTATTTAGGCCTTGGCAAAATCGTGTAAAACACCTTATTTTCGAGTTGCTAAACGTAGCTTTTAGAAAGACTGACGCTAGTGGGTATTGCAAACTAACCTGCTACAAACGATACATCACAAGTTGACAAATGGAAAGTTTAACAATTAAGCAAAGGATGCTGAAATATTCGGTTTTGATTTGTATGGTCATTTCCGTGATTTTGATAGTCATGGCAGCCTTAGTTTATCCGGGCGGCTCATTGCTTGATAAAAACTCTATGGGGTTTGACTGGTCAACAAATTTCTTAAGCAATTTGTTTGCCCCAAAAGCGATAAATGGTTCAGCAAACCCTGGCTGGATTTGGGCACTTATAGGAATGGCATTCCACTCGGTTGCTTATGGGATCTTTTTTATCCATATGTCAAAAAAGATTCCTTTCATAAAATCGGCTAAAATTTTAAAATTTATAGGCACTACCAACATATTATTTATTTTCTTAATCGCGACACCCTTGCATGACGTGGGAACAATATCAATCGTTTTAACATTGCTTGGTTTATTTACCATTACAGTATTTATCTTAAAGTCGAAACTTCATTTACTTAAATTCTGTTGTATTATTTGCTTATTGACTTTTTACTGTTTCTTTTTTCTGTTTGGGTCTGGCTATATGGTTTGGGCAGTTATTATGCAGAAAGTATATAATATAAGCGCTATGCTATTGGTTTTAGGACTAGAGTATTTTACCAAATATGAAGACTTTGTACAAATTAAATCGGAAGGACAAAAAGTTTAAGCAATGAACCGCTAGCACTAGTTTGGCAATACCCACCCCGCTTGCGGGAGCGGTGGTTCAGCCCCCCTGCTCAACCAAGTCCAATGATGCGTGTGCAAAAGTCATCATGACATCCGTGTTTCCAAAGTTGCCTTCTATGTTACAGACCGCAGTTCTGCGACAGCCTATTAAACCATTTACTAAACGGGGTTAGTTTAGCTAACTTCAACTTCACTATATTTAGGCCTTGGCAAAATCGTGTAAAACACTTTATTTTGGGCGGCTAATTGCAGTTTTAAAACGGACTGATGCCATGCCGAATGATAAAACAACCATGACAACAAACAGAAAACACCAACACATTCCAGCAACTATACTGGCCGTATTTTTAGGGCTTGGCATTTTATTGACAGGTTGTAACAATACCATATACCCTATTTATATTCCGGCAAAAGCCCCAACCATTCCAGAAAACAATATTGTTAAAGACATTCCACGTTACCCAGATGGAGAATTATATACTTACTATATTCTTGCCAAACAGAAAGAGAAACAATTAGGATTATCAGCCCCTGAAAATGGGTACGACAGTTTATTGCTGAGAATGTGGTTCACCTATCCACAAGGAATTTACCAGTTTGCAGAACTCGTAGAATTAAGGGTAGATTCCATGCACAACATTACTGCAAAATATACCATGATGAAAATTTTCTTTAACCCATCAAGAAGGTATGAAGTGATTAATTGGCATAAGGATACTTTAATGACCCCAACATGCGGATGGCCTCAATTTATGGACACGTTGAATAAGCTGAACATCACAAAACTTCCCACCATTGAAGTGATCCCTAAATACATGGAGAAAAATGAAAAAAATGGTTATGACTATGACAACGTACTGCTGACGGTATCTGTTGAGGTTGCTACAAAAAATAACTATCGTTTCTTTCAATACAACAATTTTAAAAAATATAAGGATATTGACGAGGTAAACAACATGTATTTATTTGAGTTGTTTCAACGCAAAGAATTGGGCTTAAGAGAAAATGATAACGACTGGTATTAACCTGCGTTAATAATTCATTCGCTGCTTTAAGCCATCATTAACTCACTGACATTGCTATTTGTATTGGCATTTTGCCTGACAAACTCCTTTGGTGTTACACTTGAAAATTCTTTAAACTCACGAATAAAATGCGACTGGTCATAATATCCTGCTTCTAAACCGACATGGGTTAAAGGCAAATTTGTTTTGTACCGCAATATGTTTACCGCATGTTGGAAACGCATTTTACGCACAAAGTTTCCCATTGACAAACCTGTTGATGCTAAAAAACGCTGCTCTATTCTCCTTCTGGTAAACCCAATTGTTGAAACAATGGCTTTATATTCATGCACAGATGGATTTTTCAAAATGGCTTTTGCAATGTCAGCCGAGACCGCATCCACTTGATAAGCCTTTAACTTTGCAAGCAGGTAATTTTCGAACAGCAAAACAATTTCATTTTCATTTTTTGCGTGAAGCAACTGCTCCCTCAATGCCAATTCCTTATCCAGGTCGTTAAAGTCTGTAAGGCAGTCGGTAAAACAATGTGCAGGGGCATTAAACAATAAGTTTCCAGTCCATGGTTGCAAACTAATACCCACAGAAGAAAAGGGTTTTGTATAATTTAAAACAAATGGGTTGGTGAATTGCCCTGCAAACAAACTTTCCGATTGAGTTATGGCTTTATCATTCCCTTTAATTTGCATGTCAGGGGCATTTTTTAAATTAAAAATCAACTCAAACCACCCAAATGGGATTAACAGTTGCGAAAATGGAATATCGCTTTCATCCACGTTTAGCAGCCAAAAGTGTTTAACAAAAGGTTGCAAGGCAGGCGAAGGAAATATTTTCTTAAATTGCATTTCGTTTTTGTACAATTTTGTATGGCCGAAGATAGCTAATTTGCCCGTCTAATTATAATTGAAACAAGCTAAAGCCAATGATAGCAAAGATAAAAGAATACGAAACAAAAGACATGGAGGCTTGCTTAGACGCATTTAAAAGCAATGTCCCTTTGTTTTTTACGGAAGATGAAATTACTGATTTTACCACGTTTTTAAACACTTTTCAAAGCAAACCTTTGGCTAATAAAACCTACTTTTATGTGGTTGTTTTAGGAGACGAAGTGGTTGGGTGCGGGGGATTTGGGGACAAAGATCAAAACGGTATCTTAACCTTAGCCTGGGGATTAATTCATAACAACTTTCATAAAAAGGGCCTTGGTGAACTTTTGTTGAAACACCGATTGGAACAAATAAACCGCTTGCATCCATCAAAACCTGTTTTTATTGATACTACCCAACATTCATTTGGCTTTTTTGAAAAATATGGGTTTGAAGTCACAAAAATAACCAATGATTACTACACTGAAGGAATGCATCGCTACGATATGGCATATCAACAAAAAAAATAATATGACAACAGCAATAGATTATCTAGCCATTAACAAACAATCATGGAACAAAAGAACGGAAGAACACCTTAATTCCGACTTTTACGATGTAGCAGGCTTCTTAAACGGAAACACCTCGCTAAACAGCATTGAATTGAATTTATTAGGAAATGTAACAGGTAAAAGTATTTTGCATTTGCAATGTCATTTTGGGCAAGATACCATTTCGCTGCAACGATTAGGAGCAATGGCAACCGGAGTTGATTTATCGGACCAAGCAATTACAAGCGCAAATGAATTGGCTGCAAAGGCTGGTTGTACTCCCACTTTTATTTGTTGCGATGTATATGATTTACCCCACCATTTAAACCAACAGTTTGATATTGTTTTTACCAGCTATGGAACTATTGGCTGGCTTCCCGACCTGGCCAAATGGGCAAGCATTGTTTCGCAATACTTAAAACCTGGAGGCAAATTTGTGTTTGTAGAATTTCATCCAGTGGTGTGGATGTTTGATGATGACTTTAAAAACATAAGCTACCATTATTTTAACACAGGAGCCATTGTGGAAACCGAAAGTGGAACTTATGCCAACCGCGAAGCCCCCATCAAACAAGAGTACGTGATGTGGAATCATGGCATGGGTGAAGTGCTGAATGGTTTAATCAACAACGGATTGGAAATAAACTCGGTTGATGAATTTGATTATTCACCATACAATTGTTTTAGAGAAACCTTGGAATTTGAGTCGAAGAAATACCGCATTAAACATTTGGAAAATAAGATACCCATGGTGTATGCCATTGTAGCAACAAAAAAATAACTATGCCAATTACTTTAGTAACAGGACGTTTAATGTTAAGAGAAATTACGCTGGAAGATATTCCTCTTATTCATCAGTTACATTCCATACCTGAAGTTGATACTTTTAACACCTTAGGATTGCCTGAAAGTATTTTAGTTACCGAAAACCAGATAAAACCAATATTGGCTGCACAACTTGAAGTACCCCAAACAAAGTATTTTTTTTTTATTCAGGACGATACCACCCATTTTATTGGATTGGCTGGGATTAACCTGGGAAAACCCAATTATCGGATGTCAGAGATTTGGTACAAACTAAATCCAGCTTATTGGAATAAAGGATATGCAACAGAAGCCGTAAAACGCATACTTAATTTTTGTTTCAACGACCTGCATCTTCACCGGGTTACCGCTGGGTGTGCAACCAAAAATACCGCATCTTTAAGGGTTTTAGAAAAAGCTGGACTGATGAGGGAAGCTCACCACAGGAAAATATTGCCCATACGGGGTGATTGGATTGATAATTACGAATACGCCATTTTAGAAGAAGATTATTTTAAGTTGCAACAACCAACAATATGAATCAAAGAATAATAGGTTTTGACTTGGCAAGGGCTTATGCCATTTTTGGCATGTATGTGGTGAATTTTATTTTTTGTTTTGGAACCTTTAGAGACCCGACAATTCTAGGGAAATTCACCAGCCTATTTATCGGAAACTCCACTTCCATCTTTATTGTTTGTGCAGGGATGGGTACCATTTTATTATCCAACCGCTATGCTGGCAGTATTGAAGAAAAACGAACAATAAAATCAATCCTCTTCAAGCGCTCCTTGTTTTTGTTTGCCATAGGTGTATTGCTTTACAACTGGTGGCCGGGTGATATTCTGCATTTTTATGGTGGGTACATGCACATTGCCGCATTCATCCTATTTATTCCCAAACGATATTACTTGTGGATTGCGTTATTATTCATGTTGGTTTATCACCTCTTGCAATTGTTTATTCCCATTTTTACCAGTTGGAATTTGGAAACTACCCAATATGCTGATTTTTGGACACCCATTGGCTTTTTAAGAAACACATTTTACAATGGTTGGAATTCCATTTTTCCCTGGTTTGCTTATTTCTCCATGGGCATGTTTTTAGGAAAATTAAATTGGCAAGACAAACGAACATGGAAAAAAATGTTCTTCATTGGATTATGCCTACTTATTGTTTTTAAGGGGTTGCGACTTTACATCATGTATGACTTTGATAACCCATTACACCACAAATTTTACATTGATTCTTGGTTTTATATCATGGAAGATTATTTCCCTGTAAATATTCCTTTTTTTATGATTACAACAGGTTGGGCATTGGTGGTCATTTCCATTTGCATGTATTTAGGCAATCAATTTTCAGCCACAAAAATGGTTTCACTGTTGGCCAATACAGGCAAAATGACCTTTACCCTTTATGTTTTTCACATGTCTATTGGAGTGCTTATTTTATCTGCACTCACCCATAAAAATTATACTGGATTTTCGCCAACCGAAGCACCCGTAGATTCAGGTTTCCTGTTGCTCTATGCCTTACTCTTCTTTGCATTAAGTGTTGCGTTTAGTTACTTATGGGGCAAGAAATTTAAAAATGGGCCATTGGAAACGCTGATGAGAAAAATATCAGATAAAGACTCACAAAATATAAAACAATAAAACACCAAGCATGAATACCAATTTAGTTTCTTATTACAGCGAACGCGCCAAGGAGTATGAAAAAATCTATTTAAAAGCCGAAAGACAAGAGGATTTGAAAAATGGAAGTCAGGCTTTGCAGGAAATATTTAGGGATAAAAACATGCTTGAAATATGCTGCGGAACAGGCTATTGGACAGAAAAAATTGCAGAAACGGCCCATTCCATTTTTGCAACAGACATCAATAAATCCGTGCTGGAAATTGCACAGTCTAAAAGCTACCCAAAAGCCAATGTAACGTTTGGTATTGCCGACCTCTTTACTTACGTGCCATCACAAAAATTTGAAGCCCTTTTTGGTGGTTTTATCTGGAGTCATATTCAGTTACAAGACCTTGATCATTTTTTAAGTAAAGTAAACGAATTTGTGATGCCAGGTGGTTTGGTGGTTTTTATGGATAACAAGTTTGTGCAAGACAGTAATCACCCCATTACAACTACGGACCAACAAGGCAACACATTCCAAGCAAGAAAACTAGCGGATGGCACTGACCACCTGGTGTTAAAAAATTTTCCAACGGAAGCTTTTCTCCGTGAGAAATTCATTGGAATTGCAACGGATATTCAAATCATTCATTTCACCTACTTTTGGATTTTAGCATATAGAACTATGAATCAGCAATAACCATGGCAGACTATTTATCTTATACATTCATCGACAACGAAACCTTCATCAACACCTTTGATGAAGCACCCTTGTGGAGCGCATCATTTGGATTGCTATTATTAAAATATTTAGAGCTAAAACCAAATCAAACTATTATTGATATTGGTTCAGGTGCTGGCTTTCCGTTGATGGAATTAGCAGGGCGAATGGGTAACTCCTGCAAGCTATATGGAATTGACCCATGGAAAAATGCCAACGAAAGGGCTAAACAGAAAATTAAAAACTATGGCTATTCAAACGTTGAAATTATCGAAACATCAGCCGAGAAAATCCCCTTTGATGAAAACTCAATTAACTTAATCGTTTCCAATTTAGGCATCAATAATTTTGACAAACCAGAGGTTGTTTTCAAAGAATGTAGTCGTGTTTTAAAACTCAATGGCAAATTGGCAATAACAAGTAATCTTAACGGACACTGGAAAGAGTTTTATCAACTGTTTTATACAACGCTAAGACAAATTGGTAAACAAAATTTGATTTCATTTTTAAAAAAGGACGAAGAGCACAGAGGCTCAATTGAAACAGTTTCAACATTATTTACGGAAAATGGATTTAAAGTAATTCGACATTTTGAGGAAACCTTTGACATGAAATTTGTTGATGGTACTGCGTTTCTTAATCATCACTTTGTTAAATTGGGATGGGTAACAACTTGGATTGGTTTGTTTCCTAAGGAAGAATTGCAAGAAATATTTTCAGCTTTAGAAAAAAACTTAAATGATTATTCGGAGAAAAACAATGGATTGACCTTAACTGTTCCAATGGCTTTTATTGAAGGAGAAAAAATCTAATAGATATGAATTATTTTTCACCGAATACCGCTGCAGAAAGGTATGCAAAAGGAAGACCCAACTTTCATGGCAATACCATGAATTACATTAAAGACTTTCTGAAACTTGAAAATAAATTTAATGCGGCATTAGACATTGCTTGTGGTACAGGGCTTTCTACGCAAGCGTTGTTAAACATTGCTGCGCATGTTTATGGCACTGATAGCTCACAAGCTATGTTGGATTTTGCGTTGCAAAAAGACAACATCAACTACCAGTTAGCTCAAGCAGAGAAACAACCTTTTGAAGACGACTTTTTCGACATCATTACTGTTTGTTCGGGTGTGCATTGGTTTGATATTGACCAGTTTTTATTGGAAGCCAATCGCCTATTGAAAAATAAATCATGGTTGGTGCTCTACGACAATTTCTTTTTGGGTGAAATGGAAGGTAACATTGAATTTAAAGATTGGTACCATCTTATTTATTTGAAAAAATTTCCAGCACCCTTAAGGAATGACACCTACAATTGGACAAATGAACAATTAAACGACATCAATTTTGAACTTATTCATAAAGAAAGATTTAATAACCATGTGCGCTTTAATCAGGAAGAATTGGTGATGTATTTCACCACTCAAAGCAATATCATTTCGGCAGTTGAAAACAAAACAATCACTTATGAAAAGGCCGAAATTTGGTTGCAGGCTGAGCTTTCAACGTTCTTTCCGAGAGAAAACGAACCAGCAATCATTTATTTCGAAAATTGGGTAAAATACATTCAAAAAAATACATGACAATCAAAATGCCTGAATTGGGTGGGTCATTAAATACATAGATTTGAACCATTTATCATGCTGGAACAATAGAAACAAGATAAGGGCAGTTAAAATTAATCGGAGTGAAACAACATGAAAATAGCAGCGGTACAACTAAAATCTGTTGAACAAAACACGGATGCAAATATTCAAAATCATTTGCGAATGATTGAATTGGCTGCTCAACAACATGTGGAGTTGATTCTTTTCCCTGAAATGTCGTTAACAGGTTATGAAAGAGAATTGGCAGAGCAACTTTCATTTACTGAATATGATTCCCGCATAAACGTATTTATTGACAAAGCCAAATACCATCAAATGCTCATCATAGTCGGAGCGCCTATCAAAATCAATACACAACTGCACATTGGCTCGTTCATCTTTTTGCCTAATGGTACAAGTCTAATTTACACCAAACAATTTTTGCATGATGGTGAGGACAAATATTTTTCTCCCAACTTTAATTATAATCCGACCTTTGCATTGGAAAATGAAAAAATATCTATTGCCATTTGTGCAGATGTTACAAATCCTAAACATCCTGCAAATGCAAGCAACAATAACACTACATTATATTTAGCCAGTTTCTTTTATACACCAAATGGCATTTCGGCAGGGTATCAACTGTTGAGTAACTGCGCAAAAGAACATACTATGAAAGTGCTTATGGCGAATTACGTAGGTTCATCCTATGGTATGGAAGGAGCTGGGCAAAGTGGATGTTGGAATGATAAAGGCGATTTAATTGCCCAACTAAACCACCAAGAAGAAAATTTATTAGTCGTTGAAATTTAATTTGAATACCCGATTACCATGATACACCACTACAAACTAACAACCGAATGGCACGGCAACAAAGGCGATGGCACAAAAAACATAAGAGCCTACGACCGCAGCCACACCGTTCGTGTTCAAGGAAAACCTGAATTGCATTTAACAACAGATAATCCCGCTGTTGGTGATCAATCAAAATTGAATCCTGAAGATTTGTTAGTTGCTGCCATCTCATCTTGCCACATGCTTTCTTACTTGTATGTATGCGCCTTCGAAGGGATTGTGATTACCGCATACATTGATAACGCAACCGGAATGATGATTGAAAAAGAAAGTGGTGGTGGAAGTTTTAAGGAAGTTACCTTAAATCCAATATGTGTAGTAGCAGATGAAAGCATGATTGAAAAGGCCATTGAACTGCACCATAAAGCACACGAAATTTGTTATATTGCCAATTCTGTAAATTTTGACGTGAAATGTAATCCTATTTGTAAAGTGGAATGATAAACAATACCATCAATCGTTTAAACGTGTTACTGGATAAGATTCCAACACTGCTATTGGAAATTTCAGAAGAAGACTTTTCAATGAAAATAAATCCAACAACATGGAGTAAGAAAGAAATACTTGGACACTTGATTGACAGTGCAACAAATAATCACCAACGTTTTATCAGGGTGCAATATGAAAATAGTCCAACCATTGTTTATGACCAAATCAAATGGAATGCATTGAATCATTACCAGCAATTAGAAAGTAAACGTATTATTCACTTTTGGGTAATTTACAACCAACATTTATTGGAAGTAATCAAACGAATTCCTGAAAGTAATTTATTGAAAGCATGCAACGTTGGCAGTGAAAATGCAGTAACCCTTCAATTTTTAATAGATGATTATGTTTTGCATTTGGAACATCACTTAAAACAGGTTGTTTATTACCCTTTTTAAGCAATGAAAAAACAACTTATCTTTTTTTATTTGGTAATGACCTTTAGTGCCAAAACTTCCACTGCTCAAAATATTGATAGCATCCGTTACGTGCTTGATAGCACCTATTTAAGTTCACCATTTTTTGGAAATGTGTTAATCACCAAAAATAATAACATACTTTTTGAAAAAAGCTATGGTTATGCTGATGCGATAAATAAAAGACCCCTGACAAACAAAAACTCTTTTCAAGTGGCATCTATTTCAAAACAATTTACCGCTTATGGTATCATGATATTGAAAAACAACAATTTGTTGGATTATGATAGTTTGGTGTGCAAGTATATTCCAACATTTCCATACAAAAACATTACGGTCAGGCATTTGCTTACGCATACATCAGGCTTGCCAAATTTTTGGGACGACATCAGACCTAATATGGACACCACAAAATCTAACGGCAACAAAGATGTTTTAGACTATCTAATACAACACAAACTGCCTTTACAATTTGAAGCGGGAACAACATTTCAGTATGCAGATATCGGTTATGACTTTTTAGCGACTATTATAGAAGTTGTTTCAGGTTTAAGTTACCAGGAATTTATGTACAAAAACATTTTCAAGCCATTAAAAATGCAACATACATTCGCTTGCATGGTTACCGATATTCGCAGAATTCAAGATAAAAACCTGGCCATCGGACATGCTCTTGAAAATGGGAAGTTCGTATATGCACACCTGCAACCAAAACATCATTTTGTTTATTATTTAGGTGATTTTTATGGTGATGGTTCTGTTGTAACAACCGCAAGGGATTTAGCCATTTGGGACAAGGCACTTAAAGCGTGTAAACTGTTGCCTTGCGAAATCCAAAACGAATCCATCAACGAAGCAACATTTAATGGACAAGTAATTTATGCCAGAACAAATCCCAACATCAGTTATGGTTTCGGTTGGTTTATTAAAAATACACCAACCGGAAAATTAGTTTACCACAGTGGCGGACATCCCGGAAATGCTCATGTCATGTATCGCCTATTGGATAAGGATATTACTTTTATTTTTTTATCAAATGCCGAAACACCTCACCTAAAATCACTACGAAGTAGAATCCTTCAAATGCTGAACTAAAAGTCAAATCAAGCAACTTACTGGAACAAAGTTGCCAATAAAAAACATTTCATCAATCAATAGCGGACTCATTTAAAACCAATTCAAGCAAAACAAAATGCAACGAATCATTGAATAGCGACAAAGAAAATTACGGTGTAATGGTTGTAGCGGTAGGAGTTACTGTAATCATTCACACTCAGACATTCATGCCTTTTTTCCCATGTATGAATACAACTTCGCACTGATATTCATCATTTTTAGCTGCACTGTTGGCTTCAATGGTTGTTAAATGCTAAATTGTGCCAAAATTTATTGCAGGCATGATATACCAAAACACATTAGCGTTTGCTCAACAGTTAGACCACCAAGATGCATTGGCCCATTTTAGGGAGGAGTTTTACATCCCACAAAAAGAGGGCAAGCCTGTGGTGTATTTGTGTGGCAATTCGCTTGGGTTGCAACCTAAAAAGGTGCGTGCCGCCATTGACCAAGAGCTTAAAGATTGGGCAGAACTTGGTGTAGAGGGACACTTTGCGGGTAAAAACCCATGGATGTATTACCACCACTTTTTAACGGAACATGCAGCAGCCGTGGTTGGTGCTAAACCCAGCGAGGTGGTGATTATGAATAACCTCACCGCAAACTTGCATTTGATGATGGTGAGTTTTTATCGCCCCACCAAAACGAGGTATAAAATTCTGATGGAAGGGTCTGCTTTCCCCAGCGACCAATATGCCATGGAAACACAAGCCCGCTTTCATGGGTTTAACCCTGATGATGCCATTATTGAATTAAAACCGCGGGAGGGTGAATACACCCTGCGAACCGCAGATATTATAGCAACCATTAATGCCCATAAAGATGAATTGGCCATTGTAATGATGGGCGGTGTAAACTATTATACCGGGCAAGCATTTGACATGGCCGCAATAACCCAAGCTGCACATGCCGTTGGTGCTAAAGTAGGTTTTGATTGCGCACATGCCGCAGGAAATTTGCCCTTGCAGTTGCATGATTGGGACGTGGATTTTGCCGTGTGGTGTACTTACAAATACTTAAACTCTGGCCCAGGCGGCACCAGTGGTGTTTTTGTGCATGAGCGCCATGGCAATAACCCTGATTTGGTGCGTTTTGCAGGTTGGTGGGGACATGACGAAAAAGAACGTTTCCAAATGAAAAAAGGATTTAAGCCCATGGAAGGCGCAGCAGGCTGGCAATTGAGCAATGCACAAATTTTACCTATGGCCATTCACAAAGCCTCTTTGGAGTTGTTTGCTGCTGCTGGAATAAACAACCTACGTGCCAAAAGCGAATTGCTTACGGGTTACTTGGCATTTATTTTAGCCGACTTTACGGAATATTTAACCATCATCACCCCAACCAATCCAGCCGAAAGGGGTTGCCAACTTTCCATAATTGTGAAAGAAAATGGCAAAAAGCTGTTTGATTACTTGGAGTCACAAGGCATTATGCCCGATTGGCGTGAGCCTGATGTAATCCGCATGAGCCCGGTACCCATGTACAACTCTTTTGAAGATGTATATCATATAGGGCAAGCATTGGAAGCATATTTTTTATAACTTTACCAAAAAATTGATATGGGTTACAAAAATTATTTAGAAGCAAAACCAGATGTAATGCTTGGTAAACCTGTAATAAAAGGCACTAGGATAACTGTTGAGCTTATACTCAAAAAAATGTCTGAAGGAGCAAGCGTTGGCGATATCAAAATGATGTACCCCAATTTAACCTCAGAACAAATAAATGCGTGTATTGAATATGCATATGATGTTGTTGCAAATGAAGCATTTTTAAATGATGTCGCTTGATGATTATCATCGCAGATGAAAATATTGAGCACTTATTAATAGAAAAACTGAAACAACACTTTCAAGTAATATCTATTTATGAGTTGCACAGAGGTGCCACGGATAATGATATTGCAAAAATTGCGGCTCAAGAAAATGCGATTATTTTAACTGAAGATAAAGACTTTGGAGACTTAGTTTTTATTAATAATCAGACGCATTTATCTGTTATACTGTTAAGATACTCGTTCCACGAGAGAAATGAATTACATGAAGTACTCATTAATTTATTGAAACAAAAATCATTTGAATTAATGGGTAGATTTACGACTGTTACAAGTAAAAAAATACGAACTCGAAACTTATAATGACACAAAAAATAACAATTGTTGGCGGTGGATTAGCCGGAAGTTTAGCAGCCATTTACATGGCTAAACGTGGGTTTGAAGTGAACTTGTTTGAACGCAGACCCGACATGCGCAAAGCAAGCATTTACCAAGGGCGTTCTATTAATTTGGCACTCAGCACAAGGGGTTTGAATGCCTTGGCAAAAATAGGGTTAGACAAAGAAATTTTAGCAGATGCTATACCCATGTATGGCCGCATGATGCATAGCAAAACAGGCGAACTGGCTTATCACCCTTATGGTAAAGATGGCCAGGCCATCAATTCTGTTTCGCGGGGCAGGTTAAACCAAAAGCTGATTGAGTTGGCCGACCAATTTCCCAATATCAACTTATACTTTAACAGCAGGTGTACGGATGTAAATATTGAAAACGCAACGTCCACCTTTGAGTTGGAGGATGGCTCACACCAAACCGTGCAAAGCGATCGGATTATTGGCACTGATGGCGCATTTGCAGCTACCAGGGGTAAACTACAAATAAGCGACCGATTTAATTACTCGCAACAATATTTGCATGTAGGTTACAAAGAGTTGAGCATACCCGCAGGAGAAAACGGTGCATTTTTAATGGAGAAAAACGCCTTGCACATTTGGCCGCGTGGTTCATTTATGATGATTGCATTGCCCAACCCCGCTGGTGATTTTACCTGCACCTTGTTTTTTCCTTATGAGGTTTTTGATGCGCTGAAAACAGATGAAGAAATCCTTGCCTTTTTTAATAAGGAGTTTGCGGATGCCGTGCCTATGATGCCTACTTTGCTAGAAGATTTTAAACAAAATCCGGTGGGCAATTTGGTAACGGTTAAGTGTTACCCTTGGGTGAAGGAAGATAAAATTGCCCTAATGGGTGATGCCGCACATGCCATTGTACCATTTTATGGGCAAGGCATGAATTGCAGTTTTGAAGATGTGGTGGTGTTTGATGACATGATTGAAAAATATGGCGATGATTGGAAAACCATTTTTGACGAATACCAAAAAGAGCGCAAACCCAATGCGGATGCCATTGCTGATTTGGCGGTACAAAATTATTATGAAATGGCCGACAAGGTTGGGGATAAACATTTTCTCCATAAAAAACACCTTGAACATGATTTAACGGAGTTGTATCCTGAGCAGTTTAAATCGCAATATGAATTGACCACCTTTAGTTTGAGTGGCTATAAATATGCATTAGACCAAGGCAAAAAAAATGATGTGTTGCTGGAAAAAATAATTGCCGATGGCGCAGAAGAAAAAATAAAAGATCCGGCTTACATGGAGCAATTGTGGCATATGCTTCAATAGCAATAATCATTTTTGCATGTTGTTACCTCACGAAAACAAGCGGCTCATTTTGCTTACATTTTTCAGTTGTTTACTGATTGAAACTTTTTATGAAGTAATCGAACTATACCTAACAGCCGGATTGTATGAACTGGTTGGTTTCAAGGATTACCACCTGAGTTTTATTGGGGTATTGGGTTGTTTAGAGCCGAAGAGTAGAATGGTTGTTGGTTTTCCCTTATTCCTTTACCAAACGGCCGTTCTCGTTGGTGGGTTTTTAATCAGCAGAAATGCCACTAAACCCATTAACCTGCTTATCGGAGCCTTACTCACCTACAAGTTTGTTTCAGGTTTATTTATGAATATTTTCATGAGTATCATGATGGACAACGTTCTGCTCTTTCCTGATATTGATGTGGCTAAATATAAAGCAGTAGCCGTTCCGGTATTTGGCAATTATTTCAACTATACCATTTTCAATTCCGCAATACACTACGTTAGCCTATTGTTTGGCATTTATGTTTGTTATCAACTGGTGGTGAAACTCTGGCCTGCTTATTTCCGAAAAATTATTTTCACCTATGGTTTGGTCGGCTGTATCTTGGGTATGGTTATTTGGTATTTTGCCATAGGTTTGTATTTGTTTCCATTTCCAACATATTAAAGTTATTGCTTATTTAAAATTTTCACTATGAAAAAAATACTAACATCCTTACTTGTGTTGTTCTGTGTTATTGCCACTCAAGCACAAACCACTTACAAAAATCCACCAGCAGAGATTATGGCTTTGGCTGATGTAAAACGTCCACCGCAACCACTTATCAGCAGAAACAATACTTACTTGGTTTTGTTGGAACGGCCTTTGTACAAAACGGTAGAAGAACTGGCCGAACCTGAATTAAAACTGGCTGGCTTGCGCATTAATCCAGCAAATTTTAACGTAACCCGTGGAACTTATTACACCTCCATTACCTTGCAAAAAATTGCAGGCAAAGTGGCTATTCCTATAAAAGGACTGCCCAGCCCATTAAAAGCGCAATATGTGCAGGTTTCGCCAAACGAAAAATACTGCTCGTTTGTGCAAGTGGGCAAAACAACATTAAGTCTTTGGCTAATTGATATGGCCACAGGTGTTGCCAGTGAATATGTTCAGGATGGGTTAAATGCCACCTTGGGAGCTCCATACTTTTGGAGCAGTAATGATGATTTTATTTGTATTAAAAGCAAGGGAAACAAACAACGTTTGGAAACAAGCATGGAAATGCCTTTAGGTCCTGCCACACAAGACGCTACAGGCAGCAAATCGGCAGCAAGAACCTACCAAGACTTGTTGCGCAACAAAAGGGATGAAACCATTTTTAATTATTATGCAGCGTTTGCTTACGACAAAATAGATATTGCTACCAAAAAACGCACCCCATTGTTGCCTGAGGCCATTTATACCTCTTGTTCATTTTCGCCCGACCAAAAGTACATCCTAACAGAACAACTGCAAGAGCCTTATAGTTACTCCCTTCCTTACTCCTACTTCCCCAGTGAGTTTAGGATAAGTGATGCGGATGGTAAATTTATTAGCGTGTTTTACAAGCGGCCCTTACAAGACAAAGTGCCCATTAGTTTTGATGCGGTGGAAGCAGGAAAACGCGAAATCATGTGGCGCAATGATAAGCCAGCTACGTTGTTTTGGTGTGAAGCACCGGATGGCGGAGACCCAACAAAAGAGGTAACTTACCGTGATGAATTGTTTACGGCTGATTACCCTTTTACGGAAGCCAAAAAATTATGCAGCATTAAAAACAGGTTGAGTGATGTAACCTTTGGAAACAACAATTTACTGGTGGTAAAGGACTATTGGCGCAAAAACAGAAATACCAAAACCTACCTTATTAACCCATCCATTGCGGGTGGTTCGCCCCAAGTTATTTTTGATTTATCCAGCGAAGATTTGTATGCCAATCCGGGTGATTTCCATACCACTTTTAATGAATACAACCGTGCGGTATTGGAAATGGGCAAAAAGAACACCATTTTGTACTTAACAGGCGAGGGCTATTCTCCTGATGGCAACAGGCCATTTTTAGATGAGTTTAACCTCAGCACAAAAAAAACAAAACGTGTGTGGCGTGCAGATGGTAAAAGTACCTATGAAAATATTATCCGTGTAATCAACGCAGAAAAAGCATTGGTGATTACTAGCATTGAGAGCCCAAAAATTTACCCCAATTTATACCTGCGTGATTGCAAAAAATCAACCCAACCAACACAAATTACTTTTAGCCAAAATCCTTACTTGGCCTTGCAAAACATAAGCAAGCAGCGCATTTATTACAAACGCAAGGATGGGGTACAATTATCAGCCACCTTATATTTACCTGCCGGATACGATAAAAGCCGCGATGGCAGGTTACCCATGCTGATGAGTGCTTACCCAACGGAATACAAAGATGATAAAGCAGCCGAACAGGTGCAGGAATCGCCACACCAGTTTATTAATATTGGTTGGCCTTCTCCACTTTTTTGGGTAGCCAGGGGCTACGCCATTTTAGAAGATGCCCAATTCCCCATTATTGGCAAGGGTGATGCTGAACCCAATGATACGTACATTGAACAACTGGTGGCTGATGCGCAGGCTGCGATTGATGCAGTGGATAGCATGGGCGTAGTGGACAAAACCAGGTGCGCGGTAATGGGCCATTCCTATGGTGCATTTATGACCGCAAACTTATTGGCACATTCTAATTTGTTTGCGGCTGGTTTGGCAAGAAGTGGCGCGTATAACAGAACATTAACCCCATTTGGTTTTCAGGCAGAAGAAAGAAGCTACTGGGAAGCACAAGATGTTTACTTAAAAATGTCGCCATTTAATTATGCGCATAAAATTAAAACACCCATTTTATTGATACACGGGGATGCTGATAATAATCCGGGAACATTTACCTTACAAAGCGAGCGGTTGTTTCAAGCCATTAAAGGCAATGGAGGAAAAGCCCGCTTGGTTTTATTGCCTTATGAAAGCCATAGTTATGCGGCAAGAGAAAACATCTTGCACATGTTGTGGGAAATGGATACCTGGCTGGATACTTTTGTGAAAAATAAAAAATAGCTCAACCGTTTACGAAAATGAATATGAGAAATGTAATCCTGTTGCTTGCATTGCTTTCAATAAGCACCACCACGTTTGCCAGAAAACCAAAACCTAAGGCCAAACCAGTGAACCCAAGAACGGAAATTATGCAGGTGCTGAACAAACAGCAAAAAGCTTGGAACGAAGGGAAAATAGAAGCTTACATGCAAGGTTACTGGAACAGTGATTCCTTAACTTTTGTGGGCAAACGTGGGGTAACCCGTGGTTGGAAAAACACCTTGGAAAACTACAAAAAATCGAACCCAGATAAAGCCACCATGGGTAAGCTTGAGTTGCAAATTATTAGCCTTAAAATACTATCCAACGATATGGCATTTGTAGTTGGCAAATGGGACTTAACCCGAACAGCAGGAAATGTAGGCGGTCATTTTACCTTATTAATGCGCAAACTTAAAGGCAAATGGGTAATTGTGGCCGACCATAGCAGTTGATTTACTGTTTCACAATTCTGGTTCTAAATCGTTTGATGTCGTAGGCTGCAAATATGCCCAGCACATCTCCCCCTCTAATATTGCTTGGTAAATTGGCAGGTGGTGTAGAGAATGGGCCTCCTCCGCTTGACCTGTTGTTTAAGGCCAGCAAGTAACGGTAAACGCCATCATCAACTGACCGAAATATCAATAAACTGGTATCTCCAGGCTCCAACCTAAGGAAGGGGATTTCAAATTCAAAAGGTGCATTTAACACGCTGTTTCTGTTGTCAAACAATACCCTAAAATCAAACAATGAATCCTGGCCATAAGAGTCAGGAATGTTGTTAAAACCAAACCTTACATAGGTATATTTTACTGGCGACCTGTTATCGATGCCTAAGTACTTAACAGTATAACCTTCTTCAAGAAAACTTTCTTGCTCTTTAAAAACTGGGATAATGGTATCAATCTGAAACATGGGTTCCAGCAATGATGAGCTGGTATACTCCTTACCCTCGTGATTAATTTTTAAGTTATATACTTGTCCAATTGTACCCACGTAGTTTTTAGCAGGTCTATAAACTCCAAGGGTATCATGTACAAAAGGAATACCATTTACATCAACGGTAGCATTGGTAACAAATGGAATTGAACTGGTATTGTCAAAAAAAGCTAAACTTTTGGTTAACCTTACAAATGAACTGTCTTTTTCAGTGGTTATCTGACCTTCAACCACCAACTTTACGGTATTTGCCGGTAAATCTACATCCACCACTTGCTCGCAACTGGTGAGTGCAACAACAATAAACAATGCTCCTATTAATATGCGAAAACGTTTCATAACAATGCGTTAAAATTTAAAGTTATAGGTTACAGATGGAACAAACGTGAACAAATAGGTTTTAACCGCCTGATTTCTTCCTGTGTCTGCATTTTGGTTAAAATCTAGGCTATAAAAATTCTTTCTTCCATATAAGTTGTAAATAGAAAACACCCAATTGCTTTCATTCTTATACACTTTGCCTGGAATAACTTTCCTACCCAATATTAAAGACACATCCATTCTGTGGTAGGCTGGAATTCTGCCGCTATTTCTGTTTCCATATTCAGTAATGCGATCTCCTTCAAATTCATAATAACCCAATGCAGGCGTATAGGTATCGCCACTGGCATAAATAAAATTAGCTGAGCCTGTAAGCCTTTTGGTAAACTCATGGCTCACTACAAATGTAAGGTAGTGTCTTCTGTCGAACCTGAAATTATACCACTCATTGTTGTTTACCCCTTCTGCCTTGCGTTCAGATTTTGAAAGGGTGTAACTTACCCAACCTGTTGTTCGGCCGCGTTGTTTTCTTACCAAAAACTCTATACCATAAGCCCTGCCTTGTCCTGCTATCACTTGCGATTCAATAGCCTCATTAAAATCAATATCAGCATCGTCTTTCAGTTCAACGGTGTTGGTCATCCATTTATAATACACTTCAGCTGAGGCTTCAATCAAGTTCTCGTTAAAATTATGGAAATATCCGGCAGCAATTTGATCAGCCATTTGCGGCTTGATATAGTTGTCAGAGGGTGTCCAAAACTCTTGTCCTACGCTTGCTCCGGTGGTTTGAATCAAATGCATGTATTGAAACATCCTGTTATAAGAAGCTTTGATGGAACTTGATGCGTTTAACACATAAGTAAGATTTAAACGTGGTTCAAAACCAACAAAAGTATTGTATACCTCACCTGATTTGTAATTGGTAGTATCAGTAATTTTACTGGTTGTAATAAAGCCATTGTCCAAAAAGTTGGGTTTACCACCTGCATACTCAAATGATCTGCCACTACCAATATTTTGAAAGAAAGATATTCTTAAACCATACTCAGCACTAAAGCGGCTGGTAAATTTAACCGCATGGCTGCCGTAGAGGGCATAATCCAATGCGCGTTTCTTGGGCAATAAATCTTTGGTAATAATTGACTCACTATTAATTGGCCTGATTTCTCCGGGAGAGAACGTATGATGGGTGGCTACAAAACCATACTTAATACTATTCTTGGGATTAGCAAAATAGCTAAAATCCTGTTTGAGCGTAAAATCAGTAATGTCATTTAGGCGCCTGAAGTTTAAGTTCCTTGAAACATTGATGTCGAGGTAATAATTATAGCGGCTAAAAATTAAACTGGTATTGGAGAATAATTTAGGACTGAAAATGTGGTTCCATCGGATAGTTGCTGTTTGGTTACCCCAACCTAAGCCAAATAGATTGCCTGTTCCCAAATTATCTGCACCAATATACCCTGAAATAAACAATTTATCCTTGGTTCCCAATGTAAAATTAGTTTTAACATTCAGGTCACCAAAATTGGCTATCACATCTTTTGTTCGGCTTGATAAAGGAAAAAACACATCAAAATAACTCCTACGACCAGAAACCATAAATGAGCTTTTTCCTTTTTGTATTGGCCCTTCAAGGGTTAAACGTGAAGATAAAATACCAATACCACCAGAAGCACTGAACTTTTTAGCGTTTCCATCTTTCATCCTCACATCAAGTACAGATGCCAAACGGCCACCAAAGTTAGCTGGAATGCCACCTTTATATACTTCAAAATCCTTGATGGCATCACCATTAAATACAGAAAAGAAACCCACCACGTGAGAAGGATTATAAACCACGGCCTCATCTAACTGTACTAAGTTGTGATCAACATTACCACCCCGTACAATAAATAATGTGTTACCATCTCCGGCAGCCTGTATACCAGGTAACAGTTGAATGGCCTTAATGATATCCACTTCACCCAACAGAATCGGAATTTTTTTCACTTCCTTAATGTCCATTTTCACCACACTCATCTTTGTTGATTCCACATTAGATGCATTTGGCTTATCGTCAGTAATTACGGCCTCCTTTAATTCTCTTTTGTCTTCTGTTAATTCCAAGTTTAAAATCACATTGCCTTTAGTGATATCAACTACTTTGGTTTGGGTAACAAATCCCACATAAGAAAACGTAATGCTGTATTTGCCTTCTGGTAAGTTTAGGGAATAATAACCATAAGTATTGGTGGCAACACCAGTCTTTAATTCATCAACAACAACTGATACCCCAATTAACTCTTCTCCATTCTTGGCATCTTTTACGTTACCGCTAATGGTGTGTTTCTTTACCTGCGCATTGGTTATATTGGCGAGTATTAAGGCTAGAAACAATGTAAATGCTAATTTTTTCATTGTAAAATTTTTCGGGTGCGAAAATATTCATTTAAGCCATTTTTCGCACTTTAAATAGATAAAAGGAACAATAAGGTAGGTGAATGGTAAATATATTCATTGGGCCTTTCACCTACCATTTTAATTAAAATTCAATTTTGTAGGCTAAAACAGGAATTAAACCTGCCTGATACCAATTTTTAATGGTTTTGCTATTGGTATCAAAGTACTGGCCACCCACGTTCTGATGATTGGTGGCATTTTGCAAATCAAGCGATAAAGTAGTGGTTGTTTTGGTATAATTGCGTTTGATGCTAAACCGAATATCCATCCGCATGTAGTCGCTGCTTTTATGAGAAAAAGCTTTATCGTTTATATAAACTGTTTCTTCCTTTCTGCTTGATGCTTCTATATCAATAGGGGTATTTCTAAACCCTCCTACATAAACAAGCTTGGTGTTAATGCCCAACACTTTTCGTTTTCTCTTTTCCGATAATTCCCACTCTTTACCCGCAGTAAAAGTTAAGGCATAGTTGGTGTTGTAGCGTGTGTTAAACCATTGTCCTGATGGCGCTCTGTATTTTGATTCATACAATGAACCTGATAACAAATAATACAAATTTTTGTGCAGAAACCGCTCTACTGTTAGTTCCAATCCATAATTCCTACCTAAGCCATTATTGGCCAAGCGCTCGTCAGTAAAACCTTCTACCTCATTAAGTACAGAATAAATACTTTGTTTATTTGTGCTGACAGGAATATTAAATAAATGCTGGTAATAAACCTCCGTTTTAATGTGTGTATGCGGAGAAACACTTACATCATGTGAGATAACATAGTGATGTGCCTTTGATATTCCAAGGTTTTTGTTTAGCAACTCCGCACTTCCGTTGGGTTTTGCAAAGTAAGTACCAAGCGGTTGTATTTGCCCATGTAAACCATACCCAAACGAAACATATTGTTTGGATGAAAGGTCGTATTTTATTGAGGCACGAGGTTCGATAGAGTAAGTATTATTTAAGGTTAACAAAAGGGTATGTAATCCTACATTGGTAGTTAGCCTATTGTTTAATTTATGGTTCCATTGGGCAAAAGTTTGTATGGTAGACGTTGAACCTGAGTTAGCTAATGTTACTTCCATCACTTTTGTTGAATCTTCCAATGCTTTTCTTTGTAAGTCGTAATTTAAGAAGTTTACAATAAACCCTGTTCTTAGGCTATTTTTCGCATCAATTTTTCTGGTTAAGGTTAATGTAATACCCAATTTACTTTGCGTATAAGATTCCTGCGATTGCAGATAGGTGATGTAGTTTTCATTGAGTTTATTTTCTTTATAAGCATTCTCCGTTCCTGAAAACAATATGGTTGACTTTAACACCATCTTTTTCCCAAAAAGCTTGGTATTGTTTATCCCAAAAGTACCCGTGTTTGCTAAAAAGCGCGACTGGTATTGTTTAAAGGAGTCTTCTTTCCATTTGGCAGAATCCTTTTCGGCAATGGTGGTTTGTGAACTCAATCCACCAAAACCAAATACCCCAAACGTGCCATATTTTTTTGTTGGTAGCGAAACATTAAAAGACAAATCTTGAAAATTTGTTGTTGCATCCCCCACAACATTAAGCCCCATTAAACCAAGCAGAGACAAGGTGGAGTACCTGTAATTAACTAGGTAAGAACCATCATATCCTTTTCTGATTGGGCCTTCCGAAGCCACATCAATTCCAAGAATACCGGCCTGGAAAGTAAACTCCCTTTTTTGATTATTGCCTTTTCGCAATTTTAAATCAAATACCCCTGATAAGGCATTGCCATATTCAGCAGCGAACGCACCTGTCATAAAATCAGAATTACCCAATAGTTGTGCACTTAAAATAGAAATGCCTCCTCCTGATGTGCCCACACTTGAAAAGTGGTTTGGATTTGGAATATCTACACCTTCCATTCGCCATAACAATCCGTTTGGTGAGTTACCTCTGATGGAAATGGTATTGTTGCCATCGCCCACAGCTACCACACCAGAAAATGAGGTGGCCATTCGTCCAGGGTCGTTAAATGCTGCTGCAAATTTTTGTGTTTCTTCTACAGAAAAAGTTCTTGTACTCACAATAGCCAATTCATTTAGTGGTTTGCGTTTTTCAACCTTGGCCTTAACCACGGCTTCGTTAGCTTGCACAATTTGTTCTTCCAGTTGAATAGTTAATACAACTTCTTTACCCGAGTTTACTGCTATGTTTGGTATAATGGCTTCTTTATAACCCATAAAAGTTACTTTAATGCTTTGTCTGCCCACTGGCACATCCTTAAGCGAGAACTGTCCGTTTAAATCAGTTGCCGTTCCCTTTAATGGTGTTGAGCCAAGCAATACCACCACTGCGCCAGGCATGGGGCTTTGCGAAATTTTATCAACCACCGTACCCCTAATATTTTGTGTGAGTTGTTGTGCATGAACCGATCCTGCAAGGAGTACAAGTAGCAAATAACTTACCGTTCGATTCATCATTCTCACCAAAGTTCTTATCATTGTTTTCATAGTTTTTCTTGTTGTTTTAATAATGACAACCGTTCATAAAAAAACCCCTACAAAGGGGTTTGTTTTTTTGTAACTTTTTTAGTTGAACATAAAACTAATGCCTGCTTTGGCTCCCACATGGATGCGGTTTCTATCATCAAGCTCGCGTTTGTATAAACTAAATTGCGGCTTATTCAGTTGGTTATTCATCAACTCTCCGTCTTCAAGTCGGGTCCATGAAATGGTTGGGCCAACAGCTATTGCAATGTGTTTAAATTCATAGCCCAACATGCCATTCATTACCAAAAAATGTTGCTGCTCCTCCTCTACTGATTGGTAGAACATGGCCTCAGGATTAAAGTACCAGTGCTTTGACATGGTAACAATGCTTCCTAAACCAAGACCAGCAGAAAACTCATGTTTAAAGTCATCGTTATAACCAAAACCAAAAGCAGTGTATAAAGGCTTTACCCCAATTTTAAAAGTGGATTGCACTTTAAACAAATCAGACGAACCTAACTCGATGGTACGGTAACCACCTTTTTTTACAAAAGAAATGAAACCAAAGGGCATGCCTCCTGCAAAAGAATCAGCCACGTTTACAAAGCCCAATTGGAATCCTTTGGTTGATTTTCCAGCCGTATTTACAAAACCAATTTGCGTACCCAGTGATTCTTTTTTAGTTAGGTTAACAAATCCCAACTGAATGCCTTCCGTTTTACCCCCACTTACATTTACATAGCCAATTTGCGCCCCATCTAAATCATCTTTTAGCACATTAACAAAACCCACTTGCGTTCCCTTTAAATTTCCAGCCAGTAAGTTCACATAACCTACCTGCGCACCTTTTCCATTTGCACCTGAAACATTTACAAAAGCTGCTTGAATGCCATTGAATGATTTTCCGTTGAGGTTAACAAACCCAAGTTGTGCGCCTTCCAAAGAATCTTTTGAGGCATTCATAAAGCCCAACTGCATTCCCTTTGTATTACCGCCAGTTAAATTGCTAAAGCCCATTTGCCCACCAGTTAAGTTTTTTTGGTTGATGTTGGCTAATCCAATTTGAACGTTTTGCTGATTGCCTGCTGCTGAATTTACCATGCCTAAAAGCGGGTAAGAGAAATTTTCAGGTACTTGGTTGTAAAAACCCGTGTATAATTTGGTTTCCTTTTTTAAGCTATCTTGAGCTATGGCTGAAGTGATAAACAAACAGGTAAATAGTCCTGTAAATATTTGAGTTTTCATATTCATGTTATTTTGTATATGAATAAGACAACCCGCTTTAATTTTACCCCTACATTATAAAAATTTGATAGTGAATTTGCCGCCAGCCCACATGCTCACTTTATTGTTTGAATAGAATGAGTATGGTGCAAGCACATCTGATATTTCAGTATTTGAAGAGTAGTTGTTTAACACCCGATAAGCAGGCCCGATACCTATTGAAAAACGCTTCCCAAATTGTCTTTCAAAACCAACATAAACAGAATTAACCTGACTTGATGAACCTATTTGATTTCCTTTTAAAAATAATTGAGCCATCAGCTCTCCTCCGAATTTCCAATGTTCACTCACATTATAGTAAGAGCCAAACCCATAACCAAAATTCCATAACCCATCTATTCGGTTGGTTAAATCTACTCCCACATTAAAAATGTTGTGAAACTTTTGTACACCCAACCTAAATGACAATTGTGTTTGTCTCATTTCATCAAACGAAACCTCTATTTTATGGTATCCATTGTTGCTGTAACTAAGCAAACCGATAGGAATACCATCACAACTGTCTGACCAATTAATCAAGCCCACTTGTACCCCTTTTAAAGTATGTGCGTAGTTAAATAATGCTGAAACCTGAGTGCCAACCAATTTACCAGAAGTAAAATTTCCCAATCCGGCCAATTGAACACTGTTGCTATTGCCATAAACAATATTGGCAAACCCGCTAATTTGTGTACCTGAAATATTTCCCTTAATTGAGTTCACGTAACCTGCCAATTGAATCCCTTCCACATCTCCTTTTACCAAATTTACAAAGCCTGTTGCTTGTGCGCCACTAATATTACCCTTGGTTGCATTTACAAAACCACTTAATTGAGCACCTATAACATTGCCTTGTACTGCATTAAAATAACCCGCAGCCTGCAAGCCACTTACATTGCCTCTGTTAACATTGCCAAAACCTGCTAATTGTGCACCTTTGGTGTATCCGCCATTTAGGTTAAACATACCTGCTGCCTGCACACCAACCATGCTATCTTTTACCAGATTTAAGATACCAGCCGCCATCCCATAACGCGCATTGCCCGCCACTACATTTGCCAAACTTGCCACTGCACCTATCTCAATCCCTTTGCTATAACCCACCAACAAACTAACAGATACTTTATTAACGGTATTTCCTGAAAGTAGTTTATTGGTGCTTATACCAGGAATCACTGAAAACTGCACACCAGAAAAAATAGTATCGCTTATATTTCTAATATTTGCTTTGGTAGATTCAGACAACAGCCATTTTTCCAAATCTTTCACAATTGTTCTGATGCTCTTTATAGTGTCTATAGCACTTGGGGCAGCATCAATTGTATCCAGTTTTATTGTATCAGCTCTTTGAATACTATCCACCTTAATGAAAACAGCAGTATCTTTTTTGATGGTTTCCAAAATAACATCCAATTGTTTTTGCGGGGTTACAATGCGTATGGTGGTGTCCTTATAATATTGCTTTTTTACTTCTATAGTAGCAGGTAGTTTGTTTGCTGGAAACTTTAAGTAGTAATACCCATATTTATTGGTTACAGCCGACATCTGTTGCCTTTTATTAAACACACTGGCAAAAGCCACAGGCTCACCACGGTCATCATAAACATAACCACTCACCACCACTTCTGCTTCAATAGCCTTTTTAACGGACGGTGCATTGGCTGTTAAGATAATAAAATTGCCTTTGGCTTTATAGTTCACGCTTTCTCCAAACATCATATTTAATACCGTGCGAATCGGCTTTCGATGCACCCGCAAGCTGACCTTTCTGTTAACAGGAATAAAAGAAGGGCTGTAAGAAAACTTTATTCCGGTAAGAGCAGCAATCTGGGCCAATACCTCATCTGCAGTTTCGTCTTGAACGACTAAACTTACTTCTCTTTCCAATACAGGAATTCGTTGGGCCGTAACTTTAAAAGTGGTTATTGAAAACAACCCTAATAAGAAAAGTGTAATTATTGTACGCATACCTCGCCACTGAGCACAAATTGTTGACCTTGTTGCGTATAGATTAATCCTAGTGTTTCTGATAAAACAACAGCCATGGTTTCTGGCGATTCATTGTTAAAATCAACAGTAATCCTGCAGTTTTCAAGTTTTTTGTTGCTAATAGCTAACACAGGCCCATAAACTTGATTAATGGTCTCCACCAATTCGCCCAAGGTTTGGTTTTTAAAACTAAACATTTTGGTTTTATAAGATGCTGCATTAGGGGCTACCAAGGCATTGGTTACAAATGCTTGGGTTGATTTGATATAAATAGCGGATTCATTTTGCTCAAGGCGAATTTGCTCCGAGGGGCTGCTCATTTCTACAATACCTTCTGTTACCAGCACAAACACAGAGTCACTGCTGGGATCTGCTTTTACATTAAATGCCGTTCCAATGTCTTTAATTATTACTCCGCCTGCATCAATCACAAATGGTATTTCTTCATTGTGTGTTACTTCAAAAAAGGCCTCTCCAGATAATTTCAACTTACGTTCTTTTGCGTTAAATTCACCCATCAGGGTTAACGTGGTGTGTCTGTTCAGCACCACTTTCGAGCCATCTTTTAATACCTCTGTCTTAATCACATCTGTTGAAGCAATATTAAACTCTTGCACCTTATTACCCTTTAACAACTGGCTAACCAAAACACCAATTATGGAAACAATTAAAAAAGAGGCCACCAAACGCAGGGGAGTAAAAAATGTTCGTATAGGAATAACCTTGGTTTTTTGAGGAGGAATATCAATGTTTTTTAACACCTGGGCATACATGCTTGAGCTGTTAATGGGTTTGTATTGAGTTTGATTAAACACTTCATAACATGATACAAAATAAGCCTCGTTCTCTGATGACAATAATCTCCAATCATCAAGTTCCATAGCCTCATCAGGCAAAGCCTCTCCTGCAAGGTACTTCGCAATTAATGCATCTATATGTTCATTATTTAATTCCAATTGCTTTTAACTTTAGTTTATAAAAAACACCATAAGCACCATGATGTAATCTTTTAACTTTACCCTCATGTGTTTTAATGCCTTGCCCATTTGGTTCTCTACCGTTTTAATGGAGATTCCCAACTCATCGGCAATCTCCTGGTATTTCAATTGGTCGAACCTGCTCATTTTAAACACTAACCTGCATTGTTCAGGCAAGTCATTCATGGCCTCCTGAATGGCACTTGCCGCCTCTTTTGCCTCCAATTGCTGAGAAGCTGCACCTGCCTGTATTTGATTAACTTGCAGGTGATAAGCTGCATAACTTTCCCTTACACCCAATTGCTTAATCTTATTTAAACAACTGTTGTACGTTGATTTATACAAATAACTCTTTAAAGAGGTATTCACATCAAGCGTTTCTCTCTTAGCCCAGCATTGAACAAACAATTGTTGCACAATATCTTCTGCTTCGTAAGTATTTTTCAAAATGGATTCAGCATACCTCACCAGGTTTTCACAATAAGTATTAAACACCCGCTCAAACGATTTTATATCGCCCTGACGGATGAGATTTACCAATTGTATGTCTGAATATTGCTCCAAAATTAAAATTCGGCTGCAATATACTCGCTCTGCATCAAATCCCTTTCATGTATAGACAACTCAAAAAAGTTTTCCCCCTACATGAGTAATAAAATAGCTGAAATTCATCAACATGTCTTTTAGCCAATAGGGTCTAACAACGCAGCAGGCCGCCCTTTAGAGGGCGGCCTGCTGCGTTGAAGAGATTTGCTGTTTACAAATTATTATTTCTTTACCAACTTCATTACCGTGGTATTGCTACCTTGTTTTATGGTTACAAAGTACATGCCTCCTTGTAAGGTTTCAGCATTAACCAATAACAATTGGTTGTAACCTTCACTTATGGTTGATTGTTGACTTAATACCACACTGCCTTTTACATCCGTTACCACAATTTCTGCTTTGCTTGTTTCGTTGCTTTCCATCACCACATAAGCTTCTTCATTGTAAGGATTAGGTTGAACTTGTGCTATGCCTTTTCTATTGCCCATATCAACCGAACGCACTTCACTGTAATCAAATGCACCATCAAAGTCAACTTGTTTTAACCGATAGTAAATGATATTGCCATTGTTTTTTGCAAAGGCCAAAGCTTCCGCATCTGTAAATACATAATCATGCATGATTTGGGTAGTACCTTGCCCTTTTATCTTGCTGTTATCCAACGCCTCAAAAACTTGTCCGTCCGATGAACGTTCTACCTCAAAATAGGCGTTATTTAATTCACTCGCAGTTTGCCAACTTAACAATACATTGTTTTTTACTTTGTTGGCTTCAAAACTGATTAACTCCACTGGTAGTGCTCCGCCACTGCCTACACCAAATGGAGAGAATGAGGTAATGCCTGAACGTGATAATGTGTATGGATTTGTTCCGGCAGCTCCGCTAGCAGAAGTTCCATTCCATGCAGTGCCATTATATCGTGATACATAAGCTGCCGACCTATTAAAGCCTGACAATTCATCTCCTGCATTCCATTGTAGGGTTACTGTTACGTTACTACCACCGGCAGTACCTTCATTGATAATCCAAGTACGGTTCACTGCATTGCTTGTTAGCTTAGCTCCTGTTGGTGTTGAACCAGTATAAGCATTGGTTACGCTATCAGTTACCCAAATGGTAAAGTTATCGTTACTCCCTGTGTTGTTGAGCAAAACAGGATTATAAGAGCTGTTACCAACTGGAATCAACACATTGCCCGTTTTGCCCGTGCTTCCCACATTGTTTACCACCACATTACCACTGCCATTGGTGCGCACATAGCTGGTGCCACTGCCTGCTGAACTAAGTGTATTGTTTCCCAAGGTTAAGCTGTTATTTCCTAAGCTAATGATTCCATTTACCAATATAAGTGAGTCGCTTAACACCACTGAACCTCCCAATAACACGCCTGCAGAATTATTGATTTCCAATTTGGAGTAGGTTCCAGCTGGCACGGTTTGTTGGGTGCTGCCTGTAAAGGCTGTTGTTCCATTGCTCGTGTTAACTACTGAGCCGTTATTGGTAATGTTACCAAATATATTCAACTGTGCATTTGCTCCTGTTATTGTTAAAACTGCTCCTGTACCAATGGTTAAGTTATTGCATTGTTGCAAATCAGAAACAGTTGGCATATTAGCAGCTCCGCTGTTTATGGTTACGTTGGTAGTTGAGGTGGGTACTTGAGGGCAACTCCAATTGGCAATATTTCCCCATGCATTGCTTGATGTTCCTGTCCATGTGCCTGCAACGTTTACTGTAATGGCAACTGCTGCTGAGGTATCTGCGTTACAAACTCCAGAACTTACTCTTCTTCTGTACCACGTATTTTGAGTTAATGCACCTGGGGTGTAGTTTTGGGTGTTGTTTGTTCCACTGGCTGCTGCAAAGCCTGCTGTGGCACTTGTTGTTGATGCCAACCAAGTGTAAGCGTATGTTCCTGTGCCACCCGTTGGGGTACTGCCAGTTAAACCTGTTGGGATTGAACCCGAACAAATGGTTTGTGCGCCTGTGGCTGTGTTTGATGCTACTGGGGTGTTTACCGTAATGGCTACCGCTGCCGAAGTATCTATTGCTACTCCTGATACCACATACCTTCTATACCATGTGTTTTGGGTTAATGCACCAGGTGTATAGTTTTGAGTATTGTTCGTGCCACTTGCTGCTGTAAAACCACTGGTGGCTGAGCTCGTAGAAGACAACCATGTGTAGGTATAAGTACCTGTACCACCTGTTGGCAATGCACCTGTTAATCCTGCTGGTGTTGAACCTGAACAAATGGTTTGATTCGCAGTAATGGTATTACCTGCTATGACTGAGGTAATGGTGATTGCTACAGCCGTTGAAGTATCTGAACAACCTCCTGAAGTTATCAATCTTCTGTACCATGTATTTTGAGTCAATGCACCTGGAGTGTAATTTTGGGTATTGTTGGTTCCACTGGCTGCTGCAAAACCTGCCGTTGCACTGGTGGTTGAACTTAGCCAACTATAGGTATAGGTTCCACTTCCGCCCGTTGGCAACGCACCTGTTAAAGCTGCTGGTGTTCCTCCGCTTAATATGCTTTGGTTGCTTCCTATTGTGTTTCCAGCGATAACTGGATTTACTGTAATAGCCACTGCCGCTGAGGTATCTGCACTACAAGCTCCTGAACTTACCACTCTTCTAAACCAAGTATTGGCTGTTAATGCTCCTGAGGTATAGCTTTGGGTATTGTTGGTTCCGCTGGCTACTGCAAAGCCACTGGTGGCTGAGCTTGTTGAAGATAACCAAGTGTAAGTGTATGTTCCTGTGCCACCTGTTGGGGTGCTGCCAGTTATTGCACTTGGTGTTGATCCTGAACAAATGGTTTGTGCGCCTGTGGCTGTGTTTGATGCTACTGGGGCATTTACCGTAATGGCTACCGCTGCCGAAGTATCTGTTGCTAATCCTGATACCACATACCTTCTATACCATGTATTTTGGGTTAAAGTTCCTGGTGTATAGTTTTGGGTATTGTTCGTACCACTGGCTGCTGTAAAACCACTGGTGGCTGAGCTCGTAGAAGACAACCAAGTGTAAGTAAATGTTCCTGTACCACCTGTTGGCAATGTACCCGTTAAGCCGGCAGGGGTTGAACCTGAACAAATGGTTTGATTAGCTGTAATGGTATTTCCCGCAATTGGAATAACAGCGTTATCGATTGGATTATCTGCGCTATTTCCTCCAACATAATAAGTAGAGGCTAAAGTAGTTTGATCTAAACCTGCTCTTACCACCACTGGTTCAGAAACAGTGCCACTATTTGCACCGCTTATTCCAGGTGCTATTGCATTTAAACCTGTCACCCTTAAATCGGCAACCTTAGTAAAATTCTGCGCATTAAAGCCAGAATTTTGTACCTGCATGGTTAAAGTAGCGCCCGAAGAAGTAAGCCCATTGCCAGTGGTAACCACCCATGATGCATTGGTTCTTTTATTTACGGTAACTGCGCTATCTACATAAGATGGAGAAATCGAACTGGTGCCTATTGAATTATCATGAGATGCCGTAATGGTACCACCAAATGTAAGCGCAGTTCCAGTACTTACACTCAACGTACGATTGAAATTAACAGGTGAATTAATTACACCGAATGGGAATACACCCGCAGGTGAAGTGATGGTTGCAGTACCAAACCAACGGGTGATAGCACCAGTGGTAATAATTTGGTTATTGTTACCTGTAAAAACACCCGACAATGTTCCTGGTTTTGTTATACTCCCACCAAGGGTTAAATTTTTATTTCCGAGGTATAAATAGTTGCCAGTAGTACCAAAGGTGAGTGTACTTGAAATGGTGCCCAAAGGTTGATCGATGGTAATCATACTGCCTGTTAAACCAGATAAATTAACACCCTGCAAATTGGTATTATTAATGGCAATATTAGAAATACAAGGGCTACAAGTTGCAACAGTATCATTCAAATACTGACCCGTACCTCCTATAATCTGGTTATAAACTGAAGCAACTGATGCATTCAAACGGAAGCCAAGCGTGGTGTTTGAACCGATTACTAAGCGTCCGTTATTGGTAATGTTACCACCAACATTTAACCCACCAGTAAGTGCAGTTGCTGCCCCAATGGCACGAAGCTCAGAGCCTGAATTGATGGTCAGATTATTTCCTATGTCTAACGAGTTTGATGTTGTTGTAGCAACCGCAATATGCCTATTAGTACCATTGCCGTTTACCACTACATTATGCAGTGTTAAACGTCCTACAGTTGTTGCTGCGCTGGTACTCACCCCAAAACCCAAATTAGCCAAGTTGCTGCCCACTGTTGCTGTTGCGCCTGATTGGGTGGTACTTGTGCCATCACCAAAAGTAAGGGTATGGTTGGTCCAATTCACATTGTTGCTCGAGTTATAGTTAAATGCCAAACCGGTAGGTCCAAAATGTGGATCAACAATGGTAATACTGCCACCCGTTACGTTATGAGAGGTAGAATTAATTTGGAAAATATTGGTTGCGGAAGCCACACTGCCCAAAGCGGTACTGTTGTCATTTCCATCTACCACAATGCTTCCACCACGTTGATTAAATGTGCCTCCAAGAATCATATTACCATTGATATTTAATGTTCCACCACTTATGGTCAAGGTACCACTGTTGTTAAAAGTACGGTTAAAGTTGGGTGCTATACCGCAATTGATGGTTCCTGCTGAAAGATTAATAAATGAAGTAATTCCACCACTTATACCTTGTGCAGCAGCGGAGCCAACTATAGTAAGGGTTCCTCCTGAAACTTCAATAACACCGTTATTGGTCACATTATCATTTACAGTTAAGGTGTTTGAAGGAATATTCAACACACTATTGGTGGTTTGTAACGTTAGTGCTCTGGCCTGTGCATTTACATCCACATCAACCCGATGGGCATCAAAAATAGTTACATTATCGGTAGCTGTTGGAACGGTGCCTGTGCTCCAAGTGGCTGGGTTAGACCAATTGCCTGAAGCAACTGAAAAAATGTTTCCGGCATAATTGGCAGCAGGCATACCTATATACAAACCAGGTGATGCAGTCAAATCTGCCAGACTCATACCACTGCGATTTGCCTCAGGGCTTGCCTGTGTACCGGTTCCGGCACTATACGTTCCACCCAATACACCTGTTTGAGTCATTAAAGTGGTATTAGCTAAGGTAACAGGGAACAATGCTCCATTACCCACTGCCCTTACACTCACGATACCCGCGGTGGCCACACCACTGTTGGTTACCGTCCAATAGGAATTGGCACGTGTATCTACATTGGTAAGCGTTCCATCAGTAAAGGCGGTAACTGCTGTGCTTCCTGCCGTATTGGTTAAACTTACGGTAAGCGTACCTCCCGATGTAATACCTGTGGTGCTGAAAGTAGGATAAAAATCCCTGCGCAGTGGTGTTCCGTTAACCAACACACCCAATGGAAATTGAGCAGCTAAACCTACCGTAGTTGGCGCTGCTGTGGCAGATATCCACCTACGAAGCCCACCACCTGCGCTATGTGTAACAAAACCAGTAGCAGTAACTATACTGCCGATATTAGTAGCCGATGTACCAATGGTAAGTATATTGGAACCGATATGCAAAAAACCATTGGTACTCAATGACAGTGCACCACTTTGCGTAGCATAACCGCCAATAGTAATATTCCCTATGGTACTCATATCTACCCCTAATCCACTATTGTTGCTTATTGTTAAGTTATTGATATTGGCAGGGATAGTCCCTGTAGTATCAACCCTAAAAACACCCGTTCCTGTAATATAATTTCTGACAACCCCACCTGTATTTAGAGTAGTGTTTTGAGTAGTAGTAAATGTTCCGTTGTTGATTAAGTTCCCATTTAGGGTAACCGTAGTAGAAAATCCTATATTGAGTGCTGTTCTGAATTCCGATCCTGGATTAATAATTAAAGTTCCATAGTTAGAGGTAGTAGTATTTTGTGTAACCCAGCGGTTGGTTCCATTTCCATTTACAATAATGGTTGAAGGTGTTCCAATTGTAAATGCTACCCCAAAACCAGAAGTTTGGGTAGAAGCGGGGGTAGTTATGGCATAAGCTGCACTGTTGCTATGCGTGCTAACCCCATCTCCAAAACGCAATACGGCATTGCTCCAATTAGTCCCTTGGGTTTGAACCCAAGCAAGTCCTGTTCCAGTAAGTGGGGGATCAACCACGGTAATGATACCACCAGTAATGTTTTGCACGGCTCCCTGAAAACTAACCAAGTTGGTTCCGGAAGGTACACTGGTAGCCAAGGCATTGGAATTTCCATCAACGTTTAATACACCACCGCTCATATTAAAATTACCAATATTCATTAACATACTGCCATTCATGTTAAATGTGCCTGAATTGATGTTAATCGTACTATTTGATGATAATGTAAATGAAGCTGCTCCACCACCTGAAGGTCCCACATTTAATGTTCCTCCATTCAAGGTAAAGGTTGAGCCGCTTTGGTTGATTATTCCAACACCCACCGTATTTGCATTATTGATGTTTACAGTAGCTCCACCAATGGTTACGGTACCCAGATTGTTAATCTGACCTGCAATATTTAGGGTATTTGTATTGGCTATTAACGCAGCACCAGCGCTAACAGTAAGGTTATTACAGTTGTTCACCGCAGTGCTGCTCATAATTACCGTGTATGGTGGAAGAATTTGTACGTTATCAGTAGCAGTAGGTATGGTGCCTGTGTTCCAAGTAGCGGTATTGTTCCAGTCGCCATTGGCAATGGCAACTATATTTCCTCCCATATTGTTTCCTGAGGCAATACCTGCATAATAATTTACATTGCTGATATTGGTTACTGAAAGACCTGTGCGATTAAAGTCAGGAATGGTTGCACCAAGAATATTGCTATTAGCCGCATAAGTTCCTGCTGCAATGCCTGAAGCCAGCATTAAAGTGGTATTGGTGGAAGTGATGGAAGGAAGAATACCAATATTTTCGCCCACCATTTTTAAGGCAATGGTGCCTGAAGCAACTAGGCCCGTATTGCTCACATTCCAATTGGTATTGCTTCGGGTATCTACTCCAGTAACCAATCCATCGTTAAAAGAGGTAACAGATATATTACTGGTAACATGCACTGGGGCAATCCGAATGGTTCCACCTGTAGTAAGTGCTGATGCATTAGAAAAAAACACAAATGCATCTCTTCTTTCTACAGTATTATTTAACGTATTGAGCCTTCCAAAAGGATAATGTCCTATATTTCCTACAGTGGCAGTGGTAGGTAACCCTGTAGTTGGGAATACCCGAGTAAATGAACCACCTGCTGAAGTAAGAATCTGACTTCCTGCTACATGAGCTAAGGTTCCAACTGTCAGTGCGGAGGGGTTGCCCAGCGTGAAATTATTGGTACCTAAATCCAGCGAACCACTATTCAAAGTAAGCACTCCTGTAGCAACACTAGCGGTTGCCACACTAAGGTTGTTCACATTGATAATAGCCCTATATGCATTGGAGCCTAATGTAACCCTAAGTGTTCTAAAACTTCCAGTAGGTGCCAAGGTATCGTTCCTAAAAACACCCGTTCCGCTAATACTTACATCACCCATTTGCTGCAAAGTACCAAAGAAACTAAAGCCCAAGTGTAACCCCTGACTACTACCATTAGGCATTTGTGTAAATGTTCCATTATTTACCAGAGCCCTGCCAATACCAAACATATTGTCAAGTATCTGCCTGAATTCCGAGCCACTGTTAACAGTTAAGGTATTCCTTACAAAAGTACCATACTGACCGATACCGCTTGAAGTTTGAGCCTGCCTGTATAAAGTGCTACTACCGCTGTTTATCACCAGATTATTTAATGGCATAAAGGAGTTTAAGCTACCATTATATTGTTCAATTCTGAATGGGTTGTTTTGGGGCGATGTGGCCGTGCTGACCCCGTCTCCTATTACAACGGTGTGGTTAGCCGTAAAGGCAAAAGGTGAAGCGGTACCAACATTAATGTTAAACCAGATACTGTGAAAATTTGTAGAGAATGGCGGATCCACAATCATCAAAGTTCCACCCGTAAATGAACTAGGTATTGGGGCAACATTTCCTGTAATCTGGAAGGAGTGATTATTGGCCGAAGCGGCAGACGTAATAGGTCCGCCAATAGGGCCTAATGGATAAATAGCTAATGTATCTTTGGTTTGATTCATCACGCCACCTTGTATGAACACTGACCCATAAACATTTACTCGCCCTCCAGAAAAATTGAAGATACTGCTAGTGGTGGACAGTAATAATTGCTTGCTGCAATCAGCACCGGTGCTCACGTTCAATGTACCACCGCTCACGTTTACAATAGAAGCAGTATTGAGCAATAAACCTCCACCAGTTGCATCTCCTGTTACGGTTAGTGTTCCTGCGCTCACATTTAGTCTGGCAAACGTTTGAATATTGGAGCTAACTCCCGCAAGCGTTAGGTTTCTGCCAAAGGTAACCGTATTGCCATCCACATTAAGGGTTCCACCTGCAGCTATCTGCACATTATTGGCCACACACGCTGCGCCACCTGCTGTGGTAACTACCACATTGGTACCTATCACCACATTATCAGATGCGGTAGGAACAGCATTTCCATTCCACGTGGCAGGTGTATTCCAACTGCCTGATGTTACAGCCATCACAACACCTTGAATATTTGAAGCAGGAGAACCTAAGTAAATTGGGGAAGATGTAAGTGCTGTAAATGAGGTTATACCAGTACGGTTTGCCAGAGGAGTAGTGGCCGTGCCTGTACCTGCTGAGAAAGTTCCTGCAAAAGCAGCTCCAGTTCCATCAGTAATGGTTAAGTTACCTACTGTACCAGTTAGTGGTATAGTTAACGCGCCATCTCCCCTAATAGCAAGGGAAATGGTACCCGTTCCCAAAGTTATGCCATTACCTGTTATAAAATTCCAACTGCTGTTTGTACGGGTATCCATGGTTACACTGTTTTCAGTATAACCCGTCATGGTAGAAAGTCCATTTACATTGCTGTGCCTAACACTAATGGTACCCGCAGCACTTAAAGCGGTGGCGGAGTTAAAAAACACCCAAACATGTCGCAGCTCCCCTATCACTGATGATCCTACTGGAAATTGAGCTGCTGTGCCTGATGATGAGGTAGGAGCAGTCGTAGTATTGTACCACCGAGTTAACATACCGCTGGCTCCGCATATAATATTTCCTTGTTGAAAACCTATACCACCTACGCTGGTTGGTCCGTTACCAATGGTAAGGTTATTGTTACCAATATTGATATTGCCATTGGTCATGGCAAGGAAATTTACTACCGTAAGATTTCTGCCGATAGTAAGCCCTTTGGTGTTATTAATATTAAGATTGTAAACGGTATTTACACCTGGATCAATTTCATTATACGCCCCCATGGTATAGGCAATGCTTGATTGTTCATAAAAAAGATGCAAGGGGAAAGAAGTATTATCAATGGTTGGAACGGTAGTAAAACTACCCGGAGGGGTAAGTACCCCAACACCACCCAACCTAATAATCGGTATAATGGAAGGCCTACCTATCGTAAGCTTTCCATTATGTGTTAATGTACCTGCGCCTAACAAACAAGTATTTACTACAATAGAATTGGTTTGGTTAAATACTACTGTATTATTGGATAATACACCAAAACCTGTAGTGGCAGGGGCAAGTGTTAATTGATTGATATTGGTAAATAATCCTGATCCACTAACGGTTTGCGTACCGCTTGTATCCACAAATTGCAATACACCCAGCATACCCGTATTATTGGGCTCTACACCAGCAATGGTTCCATTGTTTATTAAATTCCCATACATCCCTAATGTAGCACCAATACCAGACGTGCTTAATTGCAAATAGGCATTAGCATTTACGGTTACATCATTATATACTAAGTTGTTTACTAAACTTGAAATCCGACAAATGCGTGTAGGACTAAGATCAGTGCGGTTGTTAATCACTAAATTATAAACAGGGGAAGTTAAAGAGAGTAAGAACCCTGCTGTATTTCCCAATGGGCCACTTGCCAGCCCCGAAATGCCATCTCCAATTTGTAAGGTTCCTCCAGTAATATTTTTTGTTCCGAATGTACCTGCAAAACTAACAGAAGTTCCACCAGCTGCCGAATGGGGGTTAACAATGGTTACCGTTCCTCCAGTCCAGTTTACGCTAGTTCCGCTACCAAAACTCAGAGCAATAGCACTAGTGGAAAGCATATTTGCCGACTGTGGATTAATGTTAAAATTACCCCCTGACATATTAAAATAAACTGCAGCGTTTCCTGTAAAAGCAACGCCACCTGCCATATTAAGTGTGCCACCATTCATAGTTAATCGCCCCCCATAAGTGATTGCGCCTGATATAGTGGTATTAAAACTCATGGTATTACTACCGCTTCCATAAGAAAACACGCCATCATCAATTCTTAATTCGCCATTTACCGAGGGGCCACCAGCTCCTATTAGTGTGCCATAACCCACTTGCGAAACAGAAGCTCCTGCGTGATTTAACCAAAGCCTGCCTGGAACAGCACAAATGGTTTGACTTGCAAAATAAGGGGTGAGGGTTGAGGCACTGCTTAGCTTGAATGTACCACTATTAATAATTAAGCGGCTTGCCGCTGATGCGGGTGCATTGATTGTGATTACTCGTGTTACATCCAAGATTGGATTTTGCCAAGCCAAAGGCAGGTTGCCTTTATTTACAGTAATGCGGTAAAAGTCGCAGATTCCTCCAGTACCAGAAATGGTACCGTTTCCAAAACCTCCAAAGGTAACCGAAACACCAGCTCCTGAATAAAATGAAGTAGCTGAATTCAAGTCAAAAGTTCCATTCACCGCAAGGTTACCTGACGATCCGTTGGCTGGGAAACCTCCAATGGTTAATGTGTGTGTTTGAATATTACTACTGGCTGCGTCAAATATACCTCCAGCAGCTACCGTTACATTTCCGTTTGCAAAAAGTGATGCAGAAGCTACGGCAGAGTACCTTAAAATACCACTGGTACCCTGACCTACCGTAAGGTTATTGCAATACGCATTGGGAATATCTATGATTACTGTAGCTCCATCGGCTATCGTTACATTATCAGTAATGGATGGCACAACACCTCCCACCCAAGTGGTGGTGGCACTCCAGTTGCCTCCTGCACCTGTAGAGGTAATGGCTGTTCCTGCTGAAGTGGTTTGGCTGCCTTGTAACACTGGGCTTTTACCTCCCTCGCTTACAGCAATTACACGATAAAAGTAAGTAGTGGATGGAGTAAGGAAAGATTGGGTAAAGGTGTTTATGTTCTGAGGCACTTGGGTGATGAAATTGTAGTTAGAGCCTCCGTCATCAGACCTGTATATGGCATAACCTATTTCATTTGTTGCATTATCAGTCCAATTAAGTGTGGTAGTGGTAGGTGTAATATTGGTAAAAGTAAGAGACGTAGGTGCTGCTGGAATAGCTGGAACCCAACGAAAAAAACGGCCTGCTGACAAACCAGGAATTGAGCCTGCCATATTTTGACTTACCACTTGGTTATTTACTGAGGCCGCCAAGGTACTAGCTGTATAGGTTGTAAGGTCTGTAACGCTCGCCAAGGTATTGTTTAAGTTTTGCAAGTTGGTAAAACCTATTGCGGCCTGAAACGACCCACTAAACGTATTGGCTGGCATTTGCATATTTCCATACACGTATTCTATTGCTCCCGTATTTTCATAAATCCGCATCTGGAAAGTCATGTCTGCCGTATTGGAAAGTGAATTGTTTTGAGCCATCACGTTCCACTCTACGACAAAACACCTGTTAGGTGCTGTGCCGGTAACAAGCGAACGTATATTTTTGCCAGCAATAGGAGTAAACGCGCTTTGATTCCAAAGTGGTGCCAGCATTGGAGCCGTTGTATTGCTTGATACATTGAGATTTGGGGCACCTGCAACTAGAGGTAAGGGCCCCATCCCTACAGCTCCCCTAACTTGCGGTGTTACCTGAAAATAACGGGTACCCATAAACCAAAAATCGAAACCCAAATCGGTAACAGCCAAGCTGGAACTTGAGGCAGCTTGAGCCAAATCTGGTTGAGCCGCCATATTGATGGGGTTACCGTTCATATCGAGGGCAAGATTACCCGTTGTGCCTGTCGAAAAAGTGTAATTGGCAGAACTGGCAACTTGTGCTTGAAGTTGCAATTGTAGAAACCAAAACATGGTCATTACCATTCCAATTTTAATGGAGAGGTTAAAATAACATGCTCTTTGTTGTGTAATTTTTTTACTCATAATCTAATCATTAAAAACCTGGAAATCAAATGAATTGATATAAAACATGTATTTAATCCGCCATTAAATTTGGTAGTTCAAAACATATTAAAACCATTATCAATTCAATTTTATGCTTTTTTTTATGCTTTTTTTAAATGATTTGGCTTTTAACTACAATTTAATTTTGTTTAATATTTCTTAATTTTCCTTAATCTATTCTTAATAGATATAGCATTTACCTGATGAATGGAAGAATAGTCCAAGACAAGCCTATAAAACATCCAATCAAGGTGGCAAATGAATCGGTGCTAGATAAGCAAAAAAGGTGAGGTGTTTATTTGCCGATAAAGGTTTAGCTTAATTTCTTATATGGTTGAATCTAAATCTTCGTTATGCAAATACATTCTTCTGCGGTTCATTACTTATTTAAAACACAACATGCATAAAACTTAACCCTGCCGCTTATTGCCAATAGTACAGTTAACACAACAGGCCGCCCTTTTAGGGGCGGCCTGTTGTGTTGTTATTGATTGAATAAGATCGATTGTATTACAAATTCTCCACCAAAAACTCAACCCTTCTGTTGTTGGCTTTGCCTTTGTTGGTGTTGCGTTTGTCAACTGGGTTGGCTTTGCCCATTGGGCGCATTTCCAATTGGTTTTTAGGTACGCCTATCTTGGCCAAATAATTTACCACAGCAGAGGCGCGTTGTTTGGATAGTTTTGTATTCATCGCATCAGTGCCTTCTGCATCGGTGTAACCTAAGGCTATCAACTTAAAGCTAGGGTTGTTTTGCATGATTACGGCTGTTTTGTGCAGGATGTCTAATGCGTTCTCATCTAACGTGGCTTTGCCTGATGGGAACTTGATGGTGTTCAATTCTATCATCAGCATTTTCTTTACTTGAGCCAAGTTTAC
>CALRXU020000021.1:0-72630 GCA_943372215.1 Chitinophaga pinensis
TTATTTGCTGGAAATACCGATGAGCTGATGAAGCAACCGATATCTGATACGCAATTGCGAGGTTCGTTTACTTGTTTAATGTTCCAGTAACGCACACTATCCATGCTGGAGGTGTTTACAAAAGTATGTGGGCTGTTTACCCAAACGGTATCTATGCCTGCATCGTAAGCGAAGTTGGCTACGGGGGTGCCAGGGAAAGGGCTTACGTATGGCGTGGTAAGAGGATTGACATGGAAAATATACCTTCTTCTTTGTCCTTCAACAGGTGAATTCAAATCTGGAATTGGGCCAACTGGGTAAGCATTAAAAATAACAGCGGCTGGATTTTGTCTAACAGATGGAGATTCAATAAACACCATATCATTTGCGCCTGTACCTCTTGAAAAGCCAATTACTCCTTCAAAAGCAGCAATAAAAGCAACTGCAACGGTCATTGGCCCATAAACAAATTCAATATTATTAGAAGTCTCATATAAACGACATTGCATGGTACCATCAGAAGATGTGCTGGTAAAACGTAGGCCCATGTTTTCCCATTGTACCACAAACACCCTATTAGGCGCAGTACCTATGGTCTTGATTTTTATACTAGCAGCACCGCCAATCATAATATCTGCTCCAAGTGGACAAATGATAGTGTTTCCTGCTTGGTTAAAGGTTCGTGCGCCTCCAACATCAGTATTAAAACACAAAATCCCATTGGTGGTTACAGCAACCTGAGTAAATGTACTTCCCATTACGGTAAAACTAAAGCCAATTGGAATAAAACCAGAACTGGCATCATCACCGGCAGGACCTAAAGTAAATCCATTATTGATGTTTATTTGCTGAAAATCTCTAGTGAGGTTGAAATCACCTGCTTGGTCATTTGTAAAACGATAATCAGCAGGATTCTGAGCAAACAAACTGCAATATGATAAGCAGCAAAGAGTGAGCGTCAGAAAATAAGTTGGAAAAGTATATGCTTTTTTCATATTGAAAAACTGTGGCTTAAATAATATGCTAAAATAGGTTTTATTTATAAAAAATCCACAAAAAAAGACCTGTCTTAAGACAGGTCTTTAGAAAAAGGGTAATCACTTACTGATTTTACGCCATTGCTGACGCGTTTTTCATGCGTTTGCGCTCATTCTCATCCAAATAAATTTTGCGTAAACGAAGTGATTGTGGCGTAATTTCTACATATTCATCACCTTGGATGTATTCCATACACTCTTCTAGGCTCATATTAATTTTGGGAGCAATACGGGTCTTATCGTCAGAACCAGAGGCACGCATATTGGTTAACTTCTTTTCTTTGGTAATATTCACCACCAAATCATCTCCACGGTTGTTTTCACCAATTACTTGTCCCATGTAAATCTGTTCTCCAGCCTCTACAAAAAAGCTGCCTCTATCTTGTAACTTATCAATTGAATAGGCAATGGCTGTTCCCTGCTCACCGCTAATCATTACTCCTGCTAACCTGCTTGGAATAGGCCCTTTCCAAGGTTCAAATGCTTTAAAACGGTGCGCCATAATAGCCTCACCAGCAGTTGCTGTTAACACATTGTTGCGTAAACCAATAATTCCACGTGAAGGAATTTCAAATTCCAAGTGAATCAAATCTCCTTTTGGAACCATCACAATCATATCTCCTTTACGTTGGCTAACCAACTCAATTACTTTACCTGAAGAAACTTCAGGAACGTCAACAGTAAGAATCTCTATTGGCTCACATTTTACACCATCAATTTCTTTTACAATTACTTGTGGTTGGCCAACTTGTAACTCATAACCTTCACGCCTCATGGTTTCAATAAGTACTGATAAGTGTAAAATACCCCTGCCAAATACCAAGTAAGAATCTGCTGCGCCTGTTTCTTCTACGCGTAAAGCCAAGTTTTTTTCCAACTCTTTAAACAAACGATCACGTAAATGCCTTGAAGTAACAAATTTGCCTTCCTTACCAAAGAATGGAGAGTTGTTAATACAAAACAACATATTCATGGTAGGCTCATCAATATTAATTGGAATTAAGCCTTCTGGATTTTCAAAGTCTGCTACGGTATCACCAATTTCAAAACCTTCAATGCCCATAATTGCGCAAATATCTCCAGCAACTGCTTCTTCAACCTTTAGTTTGCCCAATCCTTCAAAAGTGTACAATTCTTTTACCCTTGATTTTTGAATAGAACCATCACGTTTTACTAGGCTAATAGGTTGATTTACCTTAATATTTCCCCTTAAAATTCTTCCAATGGCAATACGTCCTGTGAAAGAAGAGTAATCTAAAGAGGTAATCTGCATTTGCAGGTTTCCTTCTTCAACAACCGGAGCTGGTATTTCGGAGATAATATCATCTAACAATGTAGTAAAATCGGTTGTTGGGTTTTTCCAGTCTCTTCCCATCCAACCTTGTTTTGAGCTTCCGTATATGGTGTGGAAATTAAGTTGCTCCTCGGTAGCATCTAAGTTAAAAAACAACTCAAATACTTGGTCATGAATTTCATCGGGACGACAATTCGGCTTATCAACCTTATTAATTACTACAATAGGTTTTTTACCTAAGCTTAACGCTTTTTGCAGTACAAAACGTGTTTGAGGCATTGGCCCTTCAAAAGCATCTACTAGCAATAACACACCATCTGCCATGTTTAATACACGCTCAACTTCACCACCAAAGTCCGCGTGGCCTGGGGTATCAATAATATTGATTTTAGTACCTTTATAGTTAACTGAAATGTTTTTCGCTAAGATGGTAATCCCTCTTTCACGCTCCAAATCATTGTTGTCAAGGATTAAATCCCCTGTTTGCTGATTCTCACGAAAAAGTTGGGTTTGATGAATGATTTTGTCAACCAATGTGGTTTTACCATGGTCAACGTGAGCAATAATTGCTATGTTTCTGATATTCTGCATGTACGCCTATAAATGAGGCGCAAAGGTAGCTAAATAAAATCGAAATATCGAATATTAGTAATAAGTTAATAATAAAACGTTAGGCAATTGGTTAATGTTGTTTTTCATTTGCTGAGGTAGTTTTCAAGCTAAGACCTTGTTTCAGCAGGATTTGATTCACCCTCCATGCATAAAAAACCAGATAGGCAAAACAACCTACACCCACTATGTAACTAAAATGGATACTGGTATAATCAGCAATCATGCCTTGTAACCAACTGACTATGCCACCACCCATAATCATCATAATTAAGTAATTGCTTCCTTGGTTGGTGTGTTTGCCTAATCCATTAATAGCCAATGCAAAAATACAAGGCCACAATGTGCTGCAAAACAAACCTACGCTGGTAAACGCGTAAACGCTTACCATTCCATTGGTGCTCATACCAATTACCAAAGCCAATATCCCTAACAGGGAAAAAATAAGTAGCATATTTGCTGGATTTCCTTTGCTGGCAATATCGGCAGCAATCAATACCAGAATCACAAGGCCATAAATATAAAAGGTAGACAAGTCGGTTTGCGCAATAGCATTAACCAATAAAAACACTCCAAAGGCAAGATAAGGTGCAATAAATTTAAGCAGCTTACCAACGCTTGCTTTTACCGAAAAAGCCTCTATGGCACCCGTCCAACGGCCAATCATTAAACTGGCCCAATACAATGAAACATAAGGTGCGATGTTTTTGGTTGAAAACCCTAAATTGGTTTCCATGTAAGCAGGTAAATTACTGGCGGTGGCAACTTCAACGCCCACATATAAAAATATGGCAATCATACCCAAAAACAATTGAGGGTATTGCAATGCGGAAGTTTTTTGAGTAATATCTTTAGTAAGGGTTTCGTCTTGATTATCAGTTTTATCAGGAAGAGAAGAGTATTTCAACATCACAGCAACTAAAATAAAAGCAGCGCCCAACACCAAATACGGAATTTTAACACTCTCAATGCTCACATCTGTATTGGTTGACGTGCTTGCTCCGAAAATGGCAAAACTTACAATAAGCGGGCCAACAGTAGTGCCAAAATTATTGATACCACCTGCCATAGTAAGCCGTTGTGAACCTGTTGATTTTGGCCCCAAGGCAATTGCAAGAGGATTAGCCACCGTTTGTTGCAATGAGAATCCTAAACCCACAATAAATAAACCCGATAACATCAACGGAAACGAGCCGTTGTTAGCAGCCGGATAAAATAACAAAGTGCCTAATGCTGATATTAAAAGCCCTAGAGCAAGTCCATTTTTGTAGCCTATTTTATTAATAATATCTGTTTTGGCCAAGTACGAAATTGCCATATAAATTAGCGCACCCACTGTATACGCAACATAAAATGCAACTGATACCAACTGGCTTTGACCCTGCGTAAGTTGAAATGCTTTTTTGAATACTGGAATAAGAATATCATTACTAGCAGCTACAAATCCCCAAAAGAAAAAAACAATAATTAAGGTGTACAGTTGACTTTGTTTGGTATTACTCATAATTTCAAAAATAGTTTTATTTGTTAAAGGAAGAAACGGATTGTTACATGTCGGAAATGAAATATTTGCTTAGCGCGCTTACATTAAAATTAAAAAAGGAATGAATTAGCCGCTTAACCATTTAATTTACCTTTAAACAATTTTTATACCTCAAATACACATTATTGCTTAGTTTTGAGATACTAACACCGATAAAAACTATGAAAACAGCATTTATTTTACTTTTAGGATTTGGTGGGTTAACCACTTTTACGTGTAACTCTGGCAAGTCAAAAGGGGCTTCCAGTATAAATGCTCCTAAAGGAAATGTAGAGGTTAATGATAAAATGGCTTTGTTTGGGCCAATTATTGTTAAATCTCAGCGTACCGTTTAATTCTTTTTACATTGAAGACGATAGCTAAAGATAAGCTCTACTGGATTTGCCAGATAGGGGGATGGTCAGTATTTATTGGTATTGAGTTTGTCAGTTATATTACCATTGATGGGTTTAAAAGCACTTTGGTGCTAAATGCAATATTTAACTTCTTTCTGGGCATCGGTATTACGCATCTTTACCGTACTTTTTTGATAAAAACTGGATGGCTATCACTGCCATTGTATAAGCTAATACCTAGGGGTATTGTTGCCGTTATTATCATGGCGAGTATTTTAACAGCCATAAATATACCATTAGATAGATATACCTACCCCATCTTTCAGCAGATTGAAATTAACATGGGCTTTCTTATGGCGTATTTTTTTAACCTGAGCAAATTTGTGTTGTTATGGGCACTAACCTATCACTTGTTTCAATATTGGGAGCGCTCTTTGGTTGCGGAAAAGGAGAGGTATCAATTGCAGGCTGCAGCCAAAGAAAATGCATACATTAATTTAAAAAACCAGTTAAATCCTCATTTTTTGTTTAACAGCCTAAACAGTATCCGTACGCTTGTTGATGCAGACCCTCAACTTGCCAAGTCGGCCATTAACCAATTAAGCGGATTGTTAAGAAGTTCATTACATACAGGCAAACAAAAAACCATTAGCTTAAGAGAGGAATTACAAACAGTAAATGATTACCTAGCTATAGAAAAAATCAGGTTTGATAGCAGGTTGCAATTCGAGTCTCAGGTAGATAATGAGGTATTAGATGTGCAGGTTCCACCAATGATGTTGCAAACATTAACGGAGAATGCTGTTAAACATGGAATATCCAGTTTAAAGCATGGAGGAGTCATTAGATTAGTGGCTGCCAAAAAAGATCAGTTTTTAGTAATACAATTGATAAACAGTGGCCAATATGCACCAAACCCTGGTCAACAAGGATTAGGTTTGGTCAATACAAAAGAAAGGCTCCATATATTGTTTGATGAATTGGGAACCATAGAAATAAAAAATTTAGATCACGAATTTGTAGAAGCATTAATTAAAATACCTGTATGAGTATTAGTGTAGTTATTGTAGACGATGAAAGATTGGCTAGAGAAGGTCTTAAGCAACTCCTTTCTGAAATCCCAGATATCGAATTAGTAGGTGAGGCGGCAAATGCTGATGAAGCCATTGAATTGGTAGATAAGCTAAAACCTCAGCTTATATTTTTAGATATTGAAATGCCTGAAAAAACTGGCTTTGATTTGTTGGAGGAACTAATAGAAACACCCCATGTGATTTTTACCACTGCTTACAATGAATTTGCATTAAAAGCCTTTGAAGTAAATGCCCTTGATTATTTACTTAAACCTGTTGAGTTAGTTAGGTTAAAAGAAGCAGTAGCACGTGTTAAAAAACTGATATCAGATACCGGTAGTAGTAAAGGGGAAGATAAGAAACTAGACGAAACTGATCAGGTGTTTATAAGAGACGGAGAGCGTTGTTGGTTTGTGAAATTGACTGATATTTGGCTTATTGAAAGTGCTGGAAATTATGCCAAGGTGCATTTTGATAAATACCAACCACTCATTCATAAAACGCTTAATGCGCTGGACGAAAAATTAAGCCCTGCTTTGTTTTTCAGGGCCAATCGCCAGCAAATTATTAACCTGCAATACATTGATAAAATAGAACCGTTTTTTAACAGCGGCTTTCTAATTTACCTAAAAGATGGAAGCAAAATTGAAGTGAGCAGACGCCAAGCCGTAAAGTTTAAGGAAATGATGAGTTTGTAGTTTTATGTTGAATATGCAATTGTTGTTATTTGAGCGAATCAGCATTGCAAAGCATTACTCCTTAACACCAACCAAAACTAGGTCGTTGTGTTCCCAAACAAACACATCATTATCCAACGTTACTTCATCACCCTCCTTTAAGCTTTTGATGTAAACATCATTATTAGCGGTATGTATACTGCCTTTGGTATGTATAGCCAGCTTGATGTATTGGGGGTTAATGCCTCGTTTGGTGCCACACAATACCACATGCACAGGCTTACGCAATCGTTTCAATAAGCTCATGTCTCGGATATCGCTATCATCAGCCATCAATACAATATCTTGGTAATCCCTATATGCGGCTATTGCTTTCAGCAGGGCTTCAATGTCATTTTCAGGGTCATCACCGCCTTCACCTAATTTACGCACTTCTTCCAAGTCCTTTTTAAACTTTTTGTAATCCTTGGCCTCAAAGGGATGCACACCTCCTGTATTACCTATTACTTTTTTATTATCAGGTAAATTGTCACCATCATTAAATAAGGCATAATATTTCACTTTCTCTCCTTCAAAATTCTTCTTAAACCATACCAACAATTGGCCAATGTATGGGAACATACTACCAGTCATGTCCACCACCAGAAGTACTTTTTTCCAATCCTTGTTTCGTTGAAATACCCTAAAAATGGTAGAGTCTTTAATTTTATACTCGCCAGTAAGAAATTTATCAAATTTTAATGTGGTTTCTTTAGTTGGTGATTCATAAGTAACATAACCTTTTTTATCAAAGTGGGCATAGCTGCCATCAAGCTCTCCTTTGTCAAATTTAGCCTCCGTTTGCAAAAAACCATTTTCGTCATATACCCGCTCATAACCGTGCTTTTTACCGCCACTGTATATTTCTTCAACACGAGTGCTACAATTTGGATAAAACGTAACGCTTGGCCCCTCTAACATTCCCCCCTTATAATTATTGCTAAACTCTATACAATCTTGGGCGTCATAATACCTGATTTCTAAACCCTCTTTTTCATTGTTTTCATAGTAAACCTCATATTTCAAATCACCATTACCCCAAAAGTATCTCCAAAAACCTTGTTTTTTCCCGGTTTTATCAGTTAGGTTGATGGTATCACCATCCATCACCTCAAAAGTTTGAGCTTGGTGTATGAGTGGAAATGTTAAAATAAGCACGCAAAGAAGTAAGCGCGTAATCAATGCTTTCATGTTGGTTGAACGCTTCAAATATACACCTTAAATGATTAAGTCGTCTATTTTAGGTGGTAAAACAATTAGACTTGTTCAACGTTAATTAACTATATGAAAACAGCACTTATTGACGCATACATGCAATATTGTTTAAACAACAACAAGCGTCCAGACAACGTATTTCTCTTTGCAAAGGGGGCTGGTATTGAAGAGTCAGCATTTTATGAAGATTATTCAACGTTAAATGCTTTAGAAGCTGATATTTATCGCACCTGGTTTTTAGCAGCATTTCACCAATGTGAGAGCAATGAACTGTGGCAGGGATATACCACAAGAGAAAAGGTGCTGGCTGTATTTTATACTTTTATTGAAACATTAAAGCCGAATCGAAGCTTTGTTACATTCCTAAAGAATCAGGATGTAAGAAGTCTTCCACATTGGCCCAAATACTTAGCTGATTTAAATCAGGCTTTTACCGAAAAATTTAAACCGCTATTGATGGAAGGCATTTCAAGCAAAGAGTTGGCCTCAAGAAAATTTTTGGAAGATAAATATGCAGATGCGCTTTGGTTAAACTGGCTTTTTGTGCTCAAGTTTTGGATTGATGATAGCAGTTCGGGTTTTGAAAAAACAGATGAGGCCATCGAAAAAAGTGTTAATTTATCTTTAGACCTCATGGGTACAGGCCCGTTAGATACAATGCTAAGCTTTGGAAAATTCTTATTCCAAAACAGGTAACCAGCGCAATCAAATAAGGCAGTTTAACAGTGCAATAAATCTCCATCTTATGGAACAAACCAGTATTCCAAGTAGTAAAGTGCAAAGGGCGATGCGTTTTGTTAAAACAGGCGCACAAATAGGAAGCAATTATGTAAAACATTATTCCAAAAAAATAATGGATCCTTCAATGACCAAGGACCAATTGCATGAAGACAATGCCACAGATGTATACAAAACCCTTTCTGAATTAAAAGGAAGTGCATTAAAGGTTGCACAAATGTTAAGCATGGAAAAAAATGTATTGCCAAGGCAATACACCAATAAATTCCAAATGGCACAGTATAGCGCACCGCCATTGTCAGGGCCGCTTATCGTGCAAACGTTTATCAAAAATTTCGGAAAAACACCACATGAAATATTCGACTCTTTTGAGTTAAAAGCTAGTAATGCTGCAAGTATAGGTCAGGTTCATAAGGCTGTATTGAATGGGAAAAAGTTGGCTGTAAAAATTCAATACCCAGGTGTGGCAGAAAGCATTAAGAGCGATTTAAGAATGGTAAAACCAATTGCTTTCAGGCTTTTAGATATGAATGAGAAGGAATTGGAGAAGTACATTAAAGAAGTAGAAACCAAGTTGCTTGAAGAGACTGACTATGAATTGGAATACCAACGTTCAGTGGAAATTAGCAACCAATGCAAATGGGTTGAAAACCTTGTTTTTACAAGTTATTACAAGGAGTACACCCGCAAAAGAGTGCTAACTATGGATTGGTTAGAAGGCATGCATTTGGAAGAGTTTTTGGCTACCAATCCTTCTCAGGAAACTAAAGATAAAATAGGGCAGGCCATGTGGGATTTTTATGATTTGCAAGTTCACCAGCTTAAAGCGGTGCACGCTGACCCTCATCCGGGTAATTTTTTAATGCGGGAGAATGGTACTCTTGGTGTAATTGATTTTGGTTGTGTAAAGGAGATTCCAGAGGATTTTTATATGAACTATTTTGCATTATTGGTGCCGGAGATTATGCAAAATGAAAAAGCAATAAAAGCCATCATGCTCCAACAGGAAATCATTAACGGAAAAGATACGCTGGAGGTGCAACAGGTAATTACCGATGCATTTGTTAAAATGACCAATTTGCTTAGAACCCCATTCGATTACGAAGTATTTGACTTTGGTAACAATGAGTACATTGATGAAATCTATAAACTGGGGGAAGAAGTGAGTAAAATGGATGAACTGAAAAAGTCTAAAGAAGGAAGAGGGTCGCAGCATGCCCTTTATATTAATAGGACTTATTTTGGGTTGTACTCGATGTTAAATGTGCTAAAGGCCAGAGTTAAAACAGGCGTAAGAGAGTGGCGTGCACCATTGGTGCAATACCATTTGGCTAAAAAAGAACATGAATAGTTTACTGTAATAGATTGCAGCTAAAGGAGCATGAATATAACTAAACAAGGCGCGCCACTGCAAGTGGCGCGCCTTGTTTAGTTTACAGCAAATAATACTTACTTACTAATAGCTATTTTTTTAGTGAACTGCTGGCCGTTTTGGTGCGTGAGTTGCAACAAATAAAAACCAGTATTTAGTTCATGCACGTCAATATTATTTCCAGTTAGCCCATCTTTTAACAATTTGCCACTAAGGTCAAGAATGCTTGCTGTTACATATTCTACACCCTCAACATAAATTACATCTTGTGCCGGATTTGGGTAAACCTTAATAGAGCTTGCGTCAATCAGGTTTTGTTTATCTATACCAACTGGATGTTGTACCCTAAAATTAAGTTGCGTAAAATTTCCAAAATCTAAACTGAAAGTACGAATGATTTTTATTGGACTGCCTACTTCAACCATTCTTAATAAGCCATTGCCCTCACCGGGAGTTGCCCACCATCCTAAGCCGTTGCCCGCTTCATCATTAAACTTAAAGGTATAGCATCCCCAGCCCAAATCAAAGGTGTCTCTGTGCATGGTACTAGCTACGGTATAATTTTTTGAAAACACCACTTGCCCCGCAGCATTGGTTATTGTATAATTATTCTGAGCAGGCACGGCATTGGTTCTGCACTCAATAATAAATTTATTGGGCAAGGTAACTGGTAAATCAAAAGTTGATACCCTCTTGTTGTTTAATGTATTTTCATCGGTATCAGCACCATTTATTTTACTCAACCACACCTGAAATGTTTTATTGCTTAAGTCAGTTGGCCACAACAAATAAGGCAAGGTAACCTCTGTTTCTTGTTCATATGCCAAAGACCCGCTCCATCCCCATATTACTGGTGCTGCTGAGCCCATTTGGTAAGTTACTTCTAGGCTGGTAATGGGCTGTGCTCCCCAATTTTTAACCAATATTTTGCCATTATCACAAATAGGGTTTGAGCGGTTGTGCCAAAAAGCATTGGTTGGTGCTATTATATCTTCAATAGCTGCATCAGTAGCATATTTATTTTCTTTGTAATAAATGAGCTGTAGTGCCAAGTTGTAGCTGGCTCCACCATTTGCAGTAAAAGCCTCCATGTCCAAGTCAATGGTATTGGTGCTACCAGCAGTTACATTTAAATTATAGTCGTAATTGCGGATTTTTTCTCCAGGGCACCAGTTTGAGCGGTCATACACCCAAGTGCCAGGTTGTGCCACAATCGCATTATCTCCGCAATCATCTTTCCAAACCAATTGTTCTGCAATTTGGTTGTTGTTTAGTTTTAAATACATGGTTTTGGCGCAGAATTCTGCACAATTCTGGTTGCTTTCTCCACCATGTCCAGTAATAATAATGCGGGCTTTTGTAGAAACAGTTCCTGTAGGTACAGTAAAACTTTTAGCGCTGAGCGCCTGTTCAATACTTACAGCCTGTCCGTAATTAAAGCCTCCGTTGTAAATATTAACCACATCCACCACCTCTTTGGCTGGCGTTCCCTCCACATAAATCATATCCCAGGTGGCTGTAAAGCCATAAGAGTAGCCTTGGTATTCAATGCGTAATTCAGTTGAATCTGTGATGTACTTTACATAATCTGTTACATCATAAATATAATCATACTTAAATGTTTTTGGAAAACTTTTCGCATAGGGAGAAATGAACCTCCCCAATTCAATATTGTTTATCACTTGAAATACGTCATAGTAAGACGTGTTTTTTTGTTTGATTAACCTGTTTGCAGCAATCCATGTAGAATCTGTTTTTTTACCCGTAGAATCAAACCAGTAACGCCAATAGTTCGCTGTAAATCCTGTTATACTATCTGTGAGTACCAAGGGTTTTAAGCTATCACCAAATAAGGTAATTTTTAAAATAGCAGCCACTGTAGAATCCGTTTTTTTGGTGACGGTATTGAATGTATTTATCCAAGTAGTATCAGACTGATAAGAAACAGAATCCCTGGCAGAACCATTCACTTTTAAATAGGGGGCTTGCTTACTGGTAGAATCAAGCTTACCAGTGTATTGGCGGGTGAACAATTTAAGTGTATAGTCCCACTCACATTGCCCATTACTTTGACAGCCTAATGTGTACTTTAGCCAAATTCGTTGGTACTTTTTATCTTTTCCTGCCAGTTTAACTTTGATATCATGATTGCCATAACGGTCCATGTGGTAATTGTTAAACACCCGAATGGTTGTAGTATCACCGTTAGCCGCTTCTACCATATAGTGTAACCCCCAAAGCACTAAAAAAAGAGTAAAGATTTTTTTCATGTTACTAAACTTAAAAGAAATTATAAATACAATGTTATGCTTTTCAGGTGGATAATAAAGCGGTTTTTGCTACTCTAAAGAAATTTTACCTAGTTAATGACCATGAAAAAAGCCAACTGTTGATGAAACAGTTGGCTTTAAGAAATAAAATTGGTTGATATTATTGGTTTGCTGCTTTTAGTTTTTTAGCTGCCTCTAATATTCTTGGTAACACATCAAATGCATCGCCAACAATACCATAATCAGCCGCTTTAAAAAACGGAGCTTCTGCATCTTTATTAATAGCTACAATCACCTTACTTGAGCTTACACCTGCCAAATGCTGTATTGCCCCGCTAATGCCAATGGCAATGTATAAGTTTGGTTTTATGGTAATGCCAGTTTGCCCAACGTGTTCAGAGTGTGGACGCCAGTGCATATCACTAACTGGTTTTGAACAAGCAGTTGCTGCTCCTAATACATCAGCAAGCTCTTCAATAATGCCCCAGTTTTCAGGTCCTTTCATGCCACGTCCTGCACTAACAACCAATTCTGCTTCAGTTAAAGGGATTTTACCTGTAACGCGCGAAACTTCTATTGGAGTTGAAATAAAATCAGCACCGCTTAAACCACCATCATGTGAGCTTACTTCTCCAGCTTTAGGTTGTTGAGTGATGTTAAATGTATTTGGCGTAATGGCCAATACCTTAATAGGAGTGGTCAAGTTTACATCTGCAAATGCTTTTCCGCTAAAAACTGTTTTGCGTACTTTAAATCCGTTTGAAGTATCCGGCATTGAAATTACGCCACTAGCGATACCCGCTCCAAGTTTTGCAGCAACTCTCGAAGCAATAGATTTGCCACTATACGTATTAGAAATAACAACTGCACTAGCATTTGATGCTGCTGCAACATTAGCAAGCGCTTTGGCGTATGCTTCAGCAACAAACTGATTTAATGCATCACTTTTTACCTGAACAATTTTATCAGCACCATAGTTGCCCAGTTCACTTAATTTACTTGCATCTACATTGCCAATACTTACAGCCACACACCCCGTATTTGTAAGTTTAGCTATATCAGCAGCATAACTTACCGCTTCTAAGGTAGATTTTTTAAAGTTCCCATCAATGCTTTCTGCGTATACGATAATCATATGAATATTATTACTTGTGATTAATTATTTATTGAATTAAATGACTTTGGCCTCATTGTGTAACAAGTCAATAAGTTGTTCTGCTTGCTCAGCAGGAATAAGTTTAACACTGCCTTTTGGTGCAGGCATTTCATATCCTATAGTTGCAGATGTTTTTTCTGAACTGGTTGCCTCTACCACTTTTAATGGTTTAGTTCTGGCGGCCATAATGCCCCTCATATTTGGAATACGAGGTTCAGTTAACTCTTTTTGGGCACTTGCTACTATTGGAAGTTTGCAGTTTATCTTTTCTCTACCGCCATCAATATCTCTTTCCATAATGGCCACTCCATTTTCAACATCAATAGCAGTAACCACATTTACTGAAGGAATGCCAAGCATTTCAGCCAATAAGCCACAAACCAAACCTCCGTTATAATCAATAGATTCACGTCCAGTCAAAATCAAATCAAACTGCTCTTGCTTAGCATAAGCAGCAATCTGCTCTGCTACAAAATAAGCATCAGTTGGTTCTGCATTTATACGCACGGCATCATTTGCCCCTATTGCTAATGCTTTTCTGATGCTTGGTTCTGCATCAACCAGCCCCACGTTTATAGCGGTAACTGTTCCCCCTTGTTTCTCGGTGATTTCAAGTGCGCGGGTTAAGGCCAACTCATCATAAGGGTTAATAATAAACTGCACACCAGAGGTATTAAACTTGGTGTTGTTATCGGTAAAAGTTACCTTAGTCGTGGTGTCAGGAACATTGCTAATGCAAACTAAAATTTTCATATATTTACTGTGGTAAAAAGAATGACAAAAGTAACCAAAAATTGTTTTTAACGAAATGTCAAATCAACGATTGCAAAAACTATTAGAAATGCTTGAAAAGCAGCCCAATGATACCTTTTTGTTGTATGCCTTGGCTATGGAGCATTTGGGTATAAATGACAAAAGTCAGGCGGAGCAGCTATTTAAACAGGTTTTGGGCATTGAGCCTGATAATGTTGCTGCGCATTATCAACTGGCATTAATTTTCCAGCAAACCAATAGAGATAGAGAAGCAGTGTTGATGTTTGAAGAAGGGATGAAATATGCCCACTTAAAGGGGGATCTAAAAACATCCAATGAATTCAGAACGGCACTTGATGAAATGTTGTTTGAGTAAGCATTTGTTGGAATTCTCCTAAGATTACTCGTTAAAACAAGTCGTTTTTAATACCATCAATAATGCCAATGGTATGTTGGTAACCAATTTCAAAAATTTGTTCTGCCGATGATACTTTAAACATGTGATAGTCCATAAGCCCGGGAGGCTCTATATAGATATCACACTTGTGGATGTTGTTTTGAATATTTGCCCTGATGGCAAGATGCAAAATTCTATCTGCATAATTTCTGAACGATGCAAATCGGGGCGACTCACTAACTGGATTTGCGTTTACACCAATAATATCCTCACAGTTTTGTTCAAGAGGTTCAACAGGCAAATTATTCATCAATCCCCCATCAACATAAAACTCATCGTTAATTTGAAGAGGTTTAAGCACCATTGGAATGGCACAACTGGCCATTACGGCTGGAAGGATTTTGCCTGAATGAAAGTAGGTGATGTGGGCCTTGGTAAAGTTGGTGGCGCATATATGAAGTGGGATTTTAAGATCTTCGATGGTTGATACCGATAAATGCGTGCTTAATATTTTTTCCAAGCCATCAGCCCTTAACATGCCAAAGGCAGGGCGATAAAACTTAAGCAGCTTAAATATATCTAACCGTGCAAAAATATCATAAATTTTATCAGGAGTATGCCCATCTGCGTACAATGCACCAACAATGCTTCCAGCACTAACAGACGATATAGCATCTGGAAAAATGCCGTGCTCATTCAGTGCTTTTAGCACACCAATATGGGCAAAACCGCGTGCTCCCCCTCCTGATAATACAATTCCTAATTTATGCTTTTTAATCATTGTTGCCCAACAAAGGTAACGCTGCAATTGCTAATTTATTGGTGTTAGTTGGTTATTTTTAAATGATTAAAACCTATGGCCGTAAGTAACAACAAAGTTAAAGTTTACATTTTTTACATTACCTAAAGGCTGATTGCCATTAGCAAGGGTATAGGGTGATTCAAATTGATTATATCTGGTGTAAACAGCAGCAAAATCCAAGTATTCACTGCCAATGGTATAACCGAATCCACCTGAAAAAGATTGGATGGTTAAATCATCAGCACTTACCCCACTAGGTGTGGTTTTATATGGGTTAGATTGCGCACTATAGCCAGCCCTCAAGCGGTAATTGTCATCCAGTTTAATTTCAGTGCCTAACCTCAATACATAAGCTTCCCCATAAGTTCTGCGTACAAGCTGATTCGCTTCTGCAAAAGTACTTTCAGAGGTAAGCCTTCCTTTGCCATAATCAACCATTTCAAAATCACCAGAAATAAATCCAAAGCTAGGGATAAGAATCATGGCACTTGCCATGTATCTTGCAGGTGTGATGATTTCATAGTCAGATGTTAAAGCTGGACTCTGTATATCATACCTGCCAAAGTTTTGAATGTCGCTGGTTACTCGGTAGCTGTAATCATCAGACATGCTAACCCGCATGCGGGTTTGAGCCGAAAGTCCAAACCTGAAATAATCAACAGGCCTAATAATAAATCCAAATCGGCCCAATACACCAGTCCCAGTAGTATTGTTTGTAATGGTTAGCCCGCTCGAATTGTATGTATGGCCAAGTGAGTTTACCACCGTTTTGTTTGGATCGCTTTCGGTAAACTCTTGGGTATATTCATTCCTGATGTTCACAAAAACCAAGCCTGCTCCTAGGTATATGAAATCTCCTATATTAACAGCAGTGTTAAAATTATATTCATTTTTTGCACCCCTACGTGTAATTTTTTGACTTTGCAATAAACTGTAATTGCTATCTCCAAAAAGCCACGGTGAGTAGTAGGTAGTGTTATTATCAGCAGTATCAGTTAAATAAGCCCGCCAAGCAAGGCTTGAGAACTCAGCCTCTCGGCCGACCGCATCAATGTTATTAAAGGGAATACCATTGGATTGTTCAATATAAAAATCAGAAATGCTATTTTGGGTATTGCGCCCTTGCATAAATATATTTTGCTGGTAATTATCAGATCTGTTATGTCCGAAAGCAAAGTTGTAGCTTACGATGCCTTTTTTAGCATCGCCTGTAAGGCCAGTATTTACTTTAGTCAACACCAACCCAAAACTAGGGATATTAAAATTGGTGCGGTTATCTGTTTCAGTGGTACCCAAATATCGGCTGTCGGCCCGATTTGTGGTTACAGCGGCCGAAAGGTGAAAGTCATTTCTTCTGTACAACCCCAAGCCTGCAGGGTTTAAGTAGGTGGAAGAGTAGTCAGCTCCTACGGCACCAAAGGCACCACCAACACCTTGTGATCGGGCAGTTCCTAAATTAAATTGCTGCGAATAACGAAACACATCTGAAGAAGTTTGCGCATAAGCTTGCGAAACACATATGATGCCTATTAAGGCGAATTGAAGTCTTTTCATTGCCAGTTTATTTAAAAATGAATGCTAGTCAAATATGGATATTAACGTGAGCGTGGTCTAGGAGTGCTTCCGCCACCACCTCCTGAAGAACCGCCTCGGCTTCCGCCACCACCACCACCTCCTCCGCCAGTTGATGGCGGACTGTAGCTTCTGGAAGGGCTAGGAGAATAGCTCGGTTGCTGCTGGGTTTCGTAACTTCTTGATGGAGCAGGCCGTCTGAAAACAGGTTGTTGTTGTTCTTGATTATTGTTACTTGGAGTTGTATTTTGTTGATTTGGAGTGTTTTGATATGATCTTGGTGTCCTGTATTGTCTATCACTTCCAGTTGCTGGAGTACTTGCCCTGTTATTTCCAGATCCCTGGCTATTGGCTGGAGGGGTTTGAGGATAAGCATACGTTGGTCTTGGTGTTGCTTGCCTTGTTGCTTCAGCTTGTTGTTCACTTTTTTGATAAGTGTTGTAACTTCTTGGTGTTGCAGTACGGTATTGTTCAGGAGCGATATAAACGGGCTGACCATTTTGGTTGATTAACTGTGCTTCGTTGCTTGAGCGTGGCATGGCTACTCGGTTTTGTGCACCATTAGTTGTTCCTTGTTGTGCCTGTTGTCCATTTGGAGCAATGCGTTGTGTGGCTCCTGGTAGGCTACTTCCTGGCATTTGTCTTGCCCTTTGATGACGGCCTTCGCCTCTTTCTACAAATCCATTATGTCCCCAATTGTTATTACAATGGTTTCTCCAGCCCCAGTTATTACATCCCCATCCGCCATTCCATCCCCATCCCGGGCCATACCAATTGTTCCATCCACCACCCCAGGCCCAAGGATTGTTCCATCCCCATGGGTCATTCCAACCCCAATAAGGATTGTAATGCGGCCATCCGCCACCCCATCCATTATTCCAACCTACGTTCCATCCAAGGCCCACACCCCACCCAGTAAAATTATTCCAGCCAATATTTAAAGCAGGGCCTCCAGCAAAACCGTTGTTCCAGCCATTATTCCAACCGTTATTATTCCAGCCGTTATTGTTCCAACCGTTATTGTTCCAACCGTTATAATAATTATTGGTGGTATTGTAATTGTTGTAATCACCACTGTATTGCATGCGCAACCTGGCTGCTTCTTCAGCTTCTTCTTCTTGACCAACATATGAAGTGGTGGTTAAAAAATTGTTTTGTTGCTCCACTTGCTGTTGCTCTGCCGCATCACGAGCCGCCCTGTAGCTTGGATATTGCAAGGCCGCATTGGGGTTAGCAGTGCTGTTGCTTTCATCATTCCTATAGGTAGGTTCCTGATATTGTTTGTTGTATTGAGGTGGATTTTTCTTAATAAGTTCCTGCACATCAACTTCAGGCACATACACCGTTTGCTTGTCAGCTTGTTTTTTAGAATAATACACATCATCCTCTACCGCATTTAGCTGTCCTTTGGATGATCCACATGCCGACATTGCTAATACGCTAACAATTATGGCTGTATACATTTTTAATGAGGGATGTTTCATAATAAGTGTGTATTTATAACCGTGAAAATATACTTTTGTTTTCTATTTCTCATTGTAAGACAAATACTATTCCAAAAACAGTAACTCCATGGAGATTAAAAAAGTAAAACGCAGCGAAGACTACAGTGCATGGTACAATAATTTAGTGAAACAGGCTGATTTAGCAGAGCATTCCGCAGTAAAGGGGTGTATGGTAATAAAACCTTATGGGTATGCCATCTGGGAAAAAATGCAGGCAGAACTAGACAAACGTTTTAAGGAAACTGGACACCAAAATGCTTATTTCCCCTTATTTATACCAAAATCTTTCTTTAGTAAAGAAGCAAGTCACGTGGATGGGTTTGCAAAAGAATGTGCCGTTGTAACTCATTACAGGCTAAAAACGGCTGAAAATGGGGAAATAGTTGTGGACGAGACCGCTAAATTAGAGGAAGAGCTAATAGTGAGGCCAACCTCTGAAACCATTATATGGAATACTTACCGAGATTGGATTAAGTCGCACCGCGATTTACCAATATTAATTAACCAATGGGCCAATGTGGTGCGTTGGGAAATGCGCACACGGTTATTCTTAAGAACCACAGAGTTTTTATGGCAGGAAGGTCACACCGCCCACGCAACGGCCGATGAAGCCATTGCTGAAACCAAACAAATGTTGGAGGTTTATGCTGATTTTGCCGAAAACATTTTGGCAGTTCCGGTGGTTAAAGGTGTAAAAACAGCGAATGAGAGGTTTGCTGGCGCTTTGGAAACGTATTGCATAGAAGGTTTAATGCAGGACGGTAAAGCGCTTCAGATGGGTACATCGCATTTTTTGGGCCAAAATTTTGCCAAAGCGTTTGATGTAAAATTTGCCACCAAAGAAAATACCCAAGAGTATGTATGGGCCACTTCATGGGGTGTTTCAACCCGCTTAATGGGGGCTTTAATTATGAGTCATAGTGATGATGAAGGATTGGTTTTGCCTCCGAACCTGGCACCAATACAAGTGGTTATTGTACCTATTTTGGGTAAAAAACCGGAAGAAAAAGAATTGGTGCTGAATAAAGCCAAAGAAATTCAGGGGTTGCTTAAAAAAAGAGGCATTTCTGTAAAGCTTGATGATAGGGATCACATGACACCTGGGTTTAAATTTGCAGAATATGAGTTGAAAGGTGTTCCTGTGCGCATTGCTATTGGCCCAAGAGATGTGCAAAATGAGAGCGTGGAAGTGGCCAGAAGAGATACCAAGGAGAAGCAGGTAATGAGCAGCATTGATATTGACCATAAAATTGAACATTTGCTTACTCAGATTCAAAATAACATCTACCAGAAAGCATTAGATTACCGCGATGAGCATATTCATACCGCAAATACCTGGGATGAGTTTATTGATGCGTTGGAAAATAAAACAGGTTTTGTGAGTGCGCATTGGGATGGCACAACTGAAACAGAATTAAAAATAAAGGAAATGACTAAGGCCACCATAAGGTGTATTCCTTTAAACAATACTTTAGAGAATGGTATTTGTGTGCTTACCGGAAAAGCGAGTACCCAGAGGGTGTTATTTGCAAAAGCGTACTAAACCTGCATGAATTACGTTTGTTAAAAAAATAAAAGTGCTACATGGACTCAAAAATTACTGAAATTAAACAATTGTTGTGCAAAAAGGCATCAACCAAACAACAGGTTTTTAGGTTAACCCAAGATATTTTTAGGGATTTTAAAATGGCATTGAGGGAAGTGGAGTCAGAGTTAAGTCCTCAACTGGCTGATGACGCTCCTTATGTAGAGGTAAAATATAGTGATAAGGGCGATTTTGAGGCTCACTTAAAGTTTAGTGGAGATACATTGGTGATTATGATGCACACGAATGTGTTTGATTTTGACCAAAACCACCATGTTTCAAAAACCAAATATGTACAAGAAGACCCCATGCGGGAGTTTTGCGGTATGATTCAGATTTATAACTTTTTAAGCGACTCTATCCGTTATAACCGCGACCATGATTTGGGTTATTTAATTGGCCGCATATTTATTAATAAAGAGCAACACTTTTTTGTAGATGGCAAAAGACCATTGTCTTTTCTATTTGGCGATTTTGAAAAAAACATCATTAGCAAAGAAGCCATGCGGAAATTGATAGAAGAGGCCATGTTATTCTGCTTAAATTTTGATTTAATGGCTCCCCCAGTTGAGGCTATTAATTACATCACCATTGAGCAAAAAAACAGCATGAGCCACAGCAGTGGTATGCCAACAGGAAAAAGACTTGGTTTTACCATGATGAGGGATGATGAGTTTGAAGCCAAATAGTTAAACCCTGCGTTCCCAAACCTCGAAGCTAAACCCATATTCATTGTTTGCATCTGCCTCGTGAGGTTGAGTTTTTACGAGCATAAATGCGTTTTCATCAACACCAGTGAAAAAAGTATCAGCCTCAATAAAGGTATGATGAATTCTGGTTAAGTATATTTTGTTAACCAAGGGCATGGCTTCATTGTAAATGGTTGCCCCACCAGTAATCATCAGTTCAGTTTCCTCAGCTTTTTTCGCATAACTTATGGCTTCCTCTAATGAAGCCACAACCACAATACCTTCGGCAGTAAAATCAGGGTTTCTTGAAATAACAATATTGGTTCTGTTAGGCAATGGTCGTCCAATACTCTCGTATGTTTTACGACCCATTACAATACAATGGCCCGTGGTGGTTTGTTTAAATATTTTTAAATCGGCAGGTAAGTGGCAAAGCAATTGGTTTTGCTGTCCAATACCATTTTTTTCGTCTGCGGCAACAACAATTGATAGTATCATAGGTTGGTATTAATAGTTACTGAAAAAATAAACGGCTTCATCATTTTTTCCATCGTTTATTTTTCCATAAAAAGTTTCATCCATTACCACTTTTAAATTTTTGGGTAACAAGTAACGAGCGGTTATTTCTACTTTATCATTTTCTAGAATTTTGAGTTTAACGTAATTGTTTACGTATTTATATTTACGGTGCGAAATAAGCACTGTTTCACTCGAAGCAATAAATGCCAGCGGATTACCAAATAACTTAGCGGGGAAATACTCATAAGGAAGCAAGGGCATGCCGCCAATAGCGGCTGGTGATTTTAACGTATCCCCATCGCTTACCAACAGGCATTTGCCATAATGGATTACCACATTAACTTGTTTTCCTGCTTTTAAGTGTTCAAGCACTTCATTAAAACTGGTAAGCTGTTTTTGTGCAAATGCATTTAATGTAAATGCTGTGAGCAATAAAGTGAATAATGATTTAGTTACCATAAATACGCATCAATTTACAATCATACGTAAATTTAACCAAAATCGTTAAACAGGCAATTGTGTATATCTACAAACAAAAAACTCCAACCTTTATGGCTGGAGTTTTATTAGAAGAGAATACCAATAATTAATATTTCGCAATTTTATATCGTTTGTTAGAGTTGCTTAATGCAAGCACATAATATCCGTCAGGCACATCAGAGAGATTAAGTGAGACTTCTTTTACACCTGCTTCTACAACCAATTCTTTAACCAAAGCACCCGAATAGTTATATATAGCAATTGTGCTTGTTTGTTCTGTGGTTAAACCAGTTATGGTAATCATATCTTTTGTTGGGATAGGATAAATTTTAATTGGCGTAACCTCTTCTTCATTTAATAAGTCTAAGTTAACTTTTCTAATTATAGAGTAACTATAATCTCCATTAAAATCAGTTTGTTTAATTCGGTAGTACAAAATATTCGATACCCCTGCAAACTCAGCAACATTATCAGTGTAACGGTAAGTTTTTGGCACATTGCTGTTGCCTTCACCTGCCATTGCTTTAATGCTTGTATAGTCAACGCCATCGGTTGAGCGTTCAATATCAAATTCGCGGTTGTTAATTTGTTGAGATACGCTAAAGCTGATAGCTACGAGATCATTTTTTCGGTTGGCTGTAAATTCCTTCCAAACCACAGGTAATGGTAATGAGGTAAAGTTTCCCGCATCAGCACCAACATCATTTGGTGTAAAGGCTCCTCTGGTTTGGCCATCAAAATCAACCAGCACAGTAGGCAATGGTGCGCCATTTGCCTCAATTGGGGTTGGGCTAATAACATGCAAATCTAGTGCGGTACTATTTCCTGTTGGGTTAACCAAATTCGGGTTAATCAATCCACTTGCGCTTTCAGCACCAGTTGCGGTTCTCCATGTTGTAATTGTATCATAATTGGTGGTGCCAATTAAACCCAAAGCTGTTCCATTGCCTTGTTTAAAATAGCAATTGTTATTGCCTGTGTAAAGAGAGGTGGAGGTTAATCCAATGCCATAATTTCTGGTAACGTTGCCAGTGGTAAAGTTCCGAGCATTTACCAAAATATTATTGGTTACATTCATTGCTCCATTGCTAGAGCGATTTATACAAAATGTATTGGATGTGCTCGTTGGTAAACTTCCTCCTACATAAAAAGTATTATGCCAAACTTGCACCAAATCATTGTCATTATTTTCAAGGCAGCTTATTTTTATGGGTGTTGATATAGCTGCGCCATTGCTTGTTATGCCAAGCCTCACTTTGTTATTGGTTAACTGGCACTCACCATCATTTAGCAATATACCTGTCATGCGTGCTTCACTATTGGTTGTGCTCATGCTTAATGAATGAATAAAGTTTCTTCCAATATTCGTTCTGTTATCGGAAACATTTGTAACCACTAAACCAGCAGTGTTGCCTAGCCCGCTTGCATTTAGGTTAACCAAATTACGCATCACATTGCTGTTTATATTGTAGCTTAATGCATTGGTAGCCCCCAAATTATTGATGTGGATGCCTTTTAGTGTATATATGCTTTCGGATGTTGAAGGATTAAGAGCGGTTAAGTTTTGAACGGTATTACCTTGCAAGGTAAGGCTTCTCGGGTCATTGACCTCAATTCCTACCACACGATCAGTGCCGCTTGGCGAAGCAAAATTATTACGTAACCCACTAACAGTATTATTTAAAATACTAATGTTATCACTTCTAAAAGCAACTCCTGGAAATGTAGAGTTAGAAATCCCAAACACAGACTGTAAGGTGTTTGCTCCAGTTGAATTGATGATGATGCTATTTGAAGTGGTAGGACTTCCAATAAAGTTGTTTTGCACGGTACCAGAACTTATCATGGAAATGCCAAAGAACAGGAATCCATCGTTATTTGAAGTGCCTGTCATGCTAAAACTCCCAATGTTATTTCCAGAAATTGTAGTTGATGAGGTATCAGGTGCATCAACCTGAATACCAAAAATTTGTTGAGTAGCACCTCCTTCGTTTAGAATGTTAATGCTGCTGCTGCCTGTATCTCTTCCAATATTATTGCCAGTGATATTGATATTAGTTGATTTTGAAAAGGTGAGAACTTTAATCCCTGAAAAACTAGCCGCTCCAAAAAAGCCAACACTGCTTCCAATAAAAAAATTACGAATGGTGTTGTTGCTAATGGTTAAGCCAGATGTAGAGGGGATAGTAACTTCAATGGGAATAACCGCATTTAATTCATTAACCGGGCCAACTTCCCAAGGAGAACCTAAACCTTGGGAAGTACTACCTCCTATAAAATTACCTGAAATGGTAAAGTTACCTGGAGTGGTTGTATTTATTCTTATAGCATTTAGCGTAAAAACATTGCCGAAGCTTTGCGTGGAAAGAGATGAGGTTTGATAAATATTATTGTTATTGATGGTAAACCCGGAAGCATTTCCTGTAACCAATACCCCACTGTTGGTGCCACTAAAGCTGTTAAAGCCAATAAAGTCATAAAGTAAGTTATTGCTAAACGTGTTGCCAGTGCTAATTGGGCTAAATGGCACAAAATTATTGCTGCCTTGGAAAGTGATTAGAGAATTTGGAGGGTTAATACCAAAAATTTCATTGTTAATAATGCCGTTGTTGTTGCTTCCGTTTATATAGCCATTGGTGGTAGGGGCAAAACTAACCACACTGGAAAGGGGAAAGGAGCCAGTACTATTATCATTCAATGATAAGCGGCAGAATCGAATGGTATCGTTGCTGCAATCGTCTCCAAAAATGATGGTATTATTGCCATTGGGGCAAGTTATGGTAAGTGCTCTTGTTGTTCCGCTGCCACCAGGTCGCCCATCAATGGTTACAAAACTGGTGTTTTCAATGGTAAAAGCCCGATTGCCCGAAGTTGATGAAATGGTAAGGCTGGTAACTGATGCTGCCGGCCTTATGGTGAGTGTGCGGTTTGCTGAAGTTCCAAGACCAGAAACATTAATTGGATAACTTTCTAACGCACTATTGTAGGTTGGGTTTAACTGTAACACAACATTACTCGCTATACCAGATGACCTCAACGCATTAAGTGCTGCCGTGATGGTAGGGTAGTTGCCAGGGATGTTTAGTGTACCTCCTAGTGTGCCCGACAATGTGGTAGCCGATCCTGTTAATGCGTTGCTCAAACGGCCCTCATTTAAGGCAAAAATTCTGTAAAAATAAGTGGTACCACTATTCAATCCAGAGATACTGGTGCCGCCTGTATTGCTTGAAGTGATGGTTTGAAATTGAAAGTTTACATTGTCGGTTGAACGGTAGATCACAAAGCCTGTTTCATTGGTGCTATTATCTCCCCAATTTAAATTAGTGGAATTAATGGTGATGCCAGTGGCCCCAAAATTAATGGGAGCATTTACTGAGTTATTGATAAAACGATAGATCTGCCCACTTGCGGGTTTGGTATTCAAATTATTGGTTGAAATACTTGAGCTGGCTGTAGGGGCTGTTCCCGTGCCATTTAAAGACCTGAATAGAATTGTACTGGTAGACACATCAAGCCCCCTTATTCCTATAGATGCGCTTCCTCCCGAAACATTTGCACTCGCTTGTTGGTATTCAAATTGAATGGCTCCAGTGGTTTCAAATAATTTAATTTGAAAGGAGATTACTGGCGCATTGGTGTTCCAGTTCCATTCAGCATTTTGCCATTCTGCTATAAAAATTCTGTTTGGTGCAGTACCCGTGGTTTGGTAACGAAAGCTTCCGCTATTCATGTCCAAATCATCCCATAAAGGAGCCAATACATTTTCTGGAACTGTAAAGCTGGTAAAGTTATTTGCAGCCACTGGATTTGTTTGTGCATTAGGTCCTAAAGAAGCCCAACCGTTTGTACTGGCCTGTATGCTGTTAAAACGTTTACCAAGGTAAAAAAAATCAAACCCAATTGGGGCTACATCATATAAGCCTTCGTTTACGGTTCCGCTAGAAAGCACGCCTAAAGTGGAAGTGGTAGTGCTTAATGCAGCATAAGTGCCTGATAAAGCAGAGAAGTTGTAGTTGTTAATGTTCTGGGCAATACTTTTTGTGATAATGAGTAGAAGTAAGCCAAGGAGACGCAAGTTTTTCATGAGCAAAATTATTGTTTTAGTGATTTAACAGATTAGAGGGGTGTAAGTTTTCAGTTAGTTGCCTGATTACACAATTATTACATTTCTCTTAAATCCTCTTTTTATAACCTCTTTTTTTACGTTATTTTGACTCATATTTAAAATAATAACTTAGAAAATTCATGACACCTTCTTACAACTATAGAAATACTTTGATGATATTAACCATTGCGGTTTTGTTGTTATTGGGATGCCATCAGCGTTACTGGCAGCGGAAGGTCGTTTTTGTGCCTCAGAAGGCCACGCAAAGCGTTCGTGTAATTATTGACAATAAAGTACCATATGTCTTTAAGGATGATTTTAATGCTGTGCTGAAAAAAACCTGTGAAAAAGAGTTTGAGAGAATGGGGTATTCAATAATTGCTAAGGACTCTCCCAGTTTTATTGCCAACATTAAAATTGATATGGATTCATTCCCGGTAAACGGGGTTTATGTGCTGGGCAAAGGAGGGCCAACCTATTTTTGGCAAGCGTACAAAAAAACCAAAGTTTATGCGTTACTTTTTGATTATAAAATAAGTTACCTCAAAGGCGGTGCTATTAAGTGGGAAGAACACAACGACATTTATTATTTTGATGATGTATTTAAAAACAGCAAAAGAGCCAATAACATGATTAAATACACCATTCGGTATGGGAAGTAAATTTTACCATTTCTTATTTGCCATATTGGCTATACAAACAGCCTATGCGCAAATACCAAATGTTTGTTCAGGTAAACTCATTCGTATTCCTCAATTCAAATCTGTTTATGTAGATGCAAGAAACATTGATGTATGGATGCCATTAAATACGAATCTGAATGATGCTGTTGATGTGTTGTACATGCACGATGGACAAATGTTGTTTGATAGCACCACAACTTGGAATAAACAGGAGTGGGGTGTTGATGAAACAATGACAAGACTTCTGGCTGAAGGTAAAATTAAAAATTGTTTGGTGGTGGGTATTTGGAATACTCCTAAAAGAAGGCAAGAATATTTCCCCCAAGAGGTGTTTAATCAAATTCCTTTACCACTTAAAGATTCAATCACAAAAGATATTGGCGGAATCCCCTTTTCTGATTTGTACCTTAAATTTATAGTAGAAGAATTAAAGCCATTTATTGACTCTGCGTTTCATGTAAAAAGAAACAAGGAACATACTTTTATGGCAGGAGCCAGTATGGGTGGGCTAATTTCTTTTTACGCAGTTTGTAAATATCCAGAAGTATTTGGTGGTGCAGCGTGCCTTTCTACGCATTGGCCTGGAAGTGTTAAAAGAAATGAACCAGATATTCCTAAAGCCTTTGCAGAATATGCTCAAAAGCACTTGCCCTCAGCCCAAAGCCACTTGTTTTATTTTGATTATGGAACAGCCACCCTTGATGCTTGGTATGAGTCTGGGCAACTGCTAATCAATGAAGAAATGCGAAAAGCAGGGTATGGCAACAAAAATTGGTTAACCCGAAAATATGAAGGAGCAAACCACAGTGAAAACGCATGGAAACAACGGTTACATGTTCCACTTGTTTTTTTGTTAAGCAAATAATTATCCCAAGCTCTTAATCTCACTTACCAATTGGGTCAATGCTTTTTTAGCATCGCCAAACAACATGCTGGTTTTGGGTTTAAAAAACAACTCGTTTTCAATGCCAGCATAACCCGCTTTCATAGAGCGTTTGTTTACAATTACATTGGTTGCGTTTTCCACTTCAAGTATTGGCATGCCATATATTGGTGAGTTAGGATCTGTTTTAGCAGCAGGATTTACCACATCATTTGCACCAACCACCAACACCACATCAGTGGTATTAAACTCAGGATTTATTTCTTCCATTTCCACCAGCTTGTCGTAGCTTACATTACTTTCAGCAAGCAATACATTCATGTGACCTGGCATGCGGCCCGCCACTGGGTGAATGGCATATTTCACTTCAACACCTTCTTTCTCCAACAACTCTTCCAATTCATGCACCACATGTTGTGCTTGTGCAACGGCAAGTCCATAACCAGGTACAATCACCACTTTTTTAGCATACTTCATTAAAATGGCAGCATCACTGGCTGTAATTTCTTTGGTTGAACCCTGAAAACTAGAAGAAGTAGCCGCATCACCTTTTGCACCACCAAAGTTTCCAATAAGTACATTTAGCAACGAGCGATTCATGGCCTTGCACATCACAATGGTTAATAGAGTGCCTGCACTTCCTACTAAAATACCACCCACCAACATCACCTTGTTGTCGTATAAAAAACCACCACAAGCGGCAGCTACACCAGTAAAAGAGTTTAACAATGAAATCACCACAGGCATATCAGCACCGCCAATTGGCAACACAAACAAAATACCATACACCAGAGACAAAGCCAACACCGCATAAAACATGTTGGCATCCATATTTGCAACCGCCATTACAGCCAACACAATAATCACCAACATCAATCCAATATTGATAAACTGTTGTGCACTAAATGATTTATCTTTCACCTTTCCGCTTAGCTTACCCCAAGCAATAATACTCCCTGCAAAAGAAACGGAGCCGATAATCATACCAATTAGTATGGTAGCAAGCTCGCCTTTAGGCACTGCTATTGGTGCCAATAAATCATGATGAGGGGCGGATGTCAGGTGCTGAAATTCAATTACTGATATTAACATGGCGCAGGCACCACCCATGCCATTAAATAAACTCACCATTTCGGGCATGGCCGTCATTTGCACCCGTTTGGCTGCTATCCAACCAACAATAGTTCCTACCAATAATCCGCCAAAAATTAGCGGTAAATTTTTCAAGTGATTTCCACTTGCATCAGTATATAAAAATATGGTAGCAAAAATGGCCAATACCATCCCAAATGCTGCAATTAAATTTCCTTTGCGCGCACTGGCTGGATTGCCCAACATCTTTAAGCCTAAAATAAAGGTTGTAGAAGCAATAAGGTAAATAATTTCTAAAATATACTTTGTCATAGTTGTTTCTTGTTAAATCACTGATTTAGGTAAGTGAATAATTTATGGGTTAATGAGCAGCTATTTTTTCTTTTTAAACATCTCCAACATCCTGTCCGTTACCACAAATCCACCCACTACATTTAATGTGCCTAAAACAACGGCAAAAAAACCAAGGATTAAAGAGGCAACATGGTCAGCTTGACCCATTACAATAATGGAGCCTATGATAACCACACCATGTATGGCATTGGCACCACTCATTAAAGGGGTATGCAATACAGAAGGCACATGGCCTATGAGTTCAATACCTACAAATATCATCAATATCAGTAGGTAAAACATTTCTTTATTGTCAGCAATAAAAGCAAGTATATTTTCCATAATTAAGCAGTTGCGGTTTGTAAACTTGGGTGAATAATTTGTTGTTGATGAGTTATTAAAGTGCCTTTGGTAATTTCTTCTTCTAACTCCCATTTCATGCCATCTTTGGATGAAAGGTGCGTTAAAAAATTAAAGATATTTTTAGCATACAGTTCGCTGGCATTTTGCGCAAGTGTGCTTGGTAAATTGGTTTGCCCAACCAAGGTAACACCATGTTTTACCACGGTTTTGTCAGGCTCACTCAACTCGCAATTACCGCCTTGTTCAACGGCCATATCTACAATTACACTGCCAAGTTTCATCAGCTTTACTTGTTCCTCTGTAATTAATACAGGAGCTTTTTTTCCTGCAACTAAAGCCGTTGTTATTACCAAATCAGCCGCGGCTAAACTTTTATTCACGGCTTCTTTTTGTTTTTGCAAATAATCAGCCGATACTTCTTTTGCATAACCGCCTTCAACTTTTACCCCTTCACTTTTCACCTCTATAAATTTCCCACCAAGCGATTCCACTTGCTCTTTAGTCTCAGGCCTTACGTCAGTCACTTCAACAATTGCTCCAAGTCGTTTTGCGGTAGCCACAGCTTGTAAACCCGCCACTCCTGCGCCAAAAATAAGCACCCTCGAAGGAGTAATCGTGCCTCCTGCCGTCATCATCAGTGGGAAGATTTTACACAAAGTATCAGCCCCCAAAATTACCGCCTTATAACCAGCAAGGTTATTTTGCGAACTTAACGCATCCATGCTTTGCGCCCTCGAAATCCTAGGCATGGCATCCATTGAAAATGCACTGATGCCTTGTTTGGCTAATGCGCCAACTAACTCAGGGTTAAATGAGTGATAAATGTAAGAAATCAGGATGGTGCCACTTTTCATCAGTGAAATTTCATCTGTTGTTGGGGCATTTACTTTAATCACCACATCTGCGAGTTTAAGCGCATCCGCTTTAGAAGTAATCACCTCACAACCTGCTTTTGAATAAGCTTCATCATCAAAATTTGAAGCATATCCTGCATTGGTTTCTACCATGCAAGAGTAGCCTTGTTTAATAAATTGTTGAGCTACAGCTGGCGTTAAAGCCACCCGTTTTTCATTTGATTTTGTCTCCTTTAATACAAGTATTTTCATACATCTGGGCCTCTTTTTGCGCAAATAAAAGTAATTAAAACGAGTTGATATTTACAAGTACTATTTAATTTGCACCACAAACATGCTTAAAATAGCCTACTCTTCCATCTATCAGCATCCTTTACCTGAGGGACATAGATTCCCCATGTTAAAATATGATTTAATTCCAAAGCAACTGCTTTATCAGGGACATATTACGGCTGAAAACCTATTTGAACCAGGTTATTGCAAAGAAGAGGTGCTGTTATTAACCCATGAAAAACATTATTGGGATGATTTGAGTAACTGTAGATTAGACGCAAGTCACATCCGAAGAATTGGCTTTCCGTTAAGTCCAACATTGGTGCAACGGGAAATATGCATTGCCCAAGGCACTATTGATTGTGCACTTTTTGCCAAACAATATGGGGTATCCTTAAACGTAGCTGGTGGAACACACCACGCATTTACTAACAAGGGGGAGGGCTTTTGTTTGTTAAACGACTTTGCCATAGCTGCCAATTACTTATTAAACCATGGTTTGGCAGAGCAGATATTAATCATTGATTTGGATGTGCATCAGGGTAATGGTACAGCGCAAATATTTGCATCCAATCCAAAAGTATTCACATTTAGCATGCATGGCAAAAACAATTACCCCTTTTTTAAGGAGCAAAGTTCAATGGATGTGGAATTGCCTGATGGCATATCAGGTAATTCCTATTTGTCATTACTAAGCGAACATCTGGATGAAGTTTTTAGCATATTTAAGCCAGATTTTGTTTTTTATTTGAGTGGGGTTGATGTATTATCAACTGATAAGTTCGGTAAATTGGCACTCAGCCAAGAGGAATGTATGCAAAGAGATTTGTTAGTGTTTGAGCAATGTGCTTTACGCCAATTGCCTGTTGCTGTGGCTATGGGAGGTGGTTATTCTCCTAAAATAGCTGATATAGTTAACGCCCATTGTAACACCTTTATAGCAGCCCAAAAAGTTTTTTTCGAATAATTTACACCAACTATTGCTTTTTAAGATATGGATGTATTATTTCACGCCCCGAAAAAAAGCACAATAAATATTTTGTAACAAGTGTTTGACTAATTGCAAAAACAGTTAAATTTGTTACACCAAAACCTTAGATAGTAAATAAATGACCAAGTCAAAAAAAACTACACCAGCAAAAGGCGCGGCTTCTAAAAAGGGCGTTCAATCAAATCCTAAATCTGAAGAGGAAAACATCTCGCCAAAAAAGTCATACAATGATGATGACGAAGACGATGATGACTTGGATTTAGAGATGGATGACATGGATGTTGATTATGGAAAAGATGTTGCCTTTGATGATGATGATGATGATGATGATTTTTAATTAATCATCATCCAATAATCATTATTCGTTTCCTATCACAATATCTTTGGATTCTTCCAGGTTGCTCTCGTGTAACGCACGATCAAACAGCCTAAATTTTAGTTTTATGGTATCTGCCCTATTTGGAAATATAGATGGCTCAAACTTAACATCTATAGTGCCACGTATGGCCTTGTATTTGCCTTCTGGGGTCAATACCATTACCCTGAAAGTTTTACGTAACGTATCAGTAGTAAATGGGGTAACCACATGTTTGTATTCTGCACCATTCTTTTCTAAATACTCTATATAAAGATTTTCGTAATAAGGGTTGATATTTTTGCTGGGATTCACATTGTCCTTAACAAAATTATAGGGCGCAAATGTATCTCCCGGAGCCAAGCCCATATCTCCATCCCCATCTCTAAACTTAAAAATAAGCCCTACATACTTGGTTTTGCCTAGGCTGTCTTTTTCAATGTAGCTGTTTTCAAATTCAATTGATGGAATAATAGGATATATTTCACCACCTTTGCATGCAGCAAGCAAAAGCATTACACCAAGAATATAAATGTTGTTTAACGAGAAAAGCTTCATACATCAATATTTGCAGTCAAATCTAAGTAATTTTGATGAATTAGTACTAGCCCTTTACCATTATCAGCAAAACAATAACATCATTTTACAAGACTATATAAAATATACCAACGCAAACGCAATACCTAAATTGCTTGAAGAGTTGTTTTTTTTGCCAGTTCAGTTTTTTAAAACACATGAGGTAAAAACGGGTAACTATACCGAAGAAGCTGTATTTACCAGCAGCACCACATCAAGCAATGTGCCTTCGAAGCACTATGTAAAAAATGTATTCCTTTATCACCAAACCTACCTAAAAGCATTTGAGCATTTTTATGGCAAACCTGATAACTATGTGTTTTTATGTTTGTTACCAAGCTATTTAGAAAGAACAGGAAGCAGTTTGGTGATGATGGCTGAGGGATTAATAAAAGCAAGTGGACAAAAGGAACAAGGTTTTTATTTATACAACTTTGATGAGTTGAATAATCGGTTGAATCAACCACTGCAGGCAGGCAAACAGTTCTTTTTACTGGGAGTAACATTTGCCCTACTTGATTTTGCAACGCAATTTCCACAAGCGTTGCAACAAACCATTGTAATGGAAACAGGGGGCATGAAGGGTAGGAGACAGGAGCAAACCCGCGAGGAGGTACATGCTTACTTAAAACAACAATTTCAATTGGAGCATATCCATTCAGAGTATGGCATGACGGAACTGCTTTCTCAGGCATATGCCTTAGCCAATGGCCGTTACCAGTGTCCACCCTGGATGAAAGTAGTGGTAACAGACTTAAACGACCCCTTTACTTTAATGCCGACCGGAAGAGCCGGCATACTCAATATCATTGATTTGGCAAACATCCATTCCTGCGCATTTTTACAAACCCAAGATATAGGACGTATAAACAAAGACGGGACATTTGAAATTTTAGGAAGGGTTGATTTTAGCGAATCAAGAGGGTGCAACCTGATGTACACTTAATTATTGCGGCTTACAAAAATATAGGGAATATGTTTATTGCTTAGCAAAAGCAAACAAAAATCATTTCTGTTCCATTCTGGCTTTTAATCTAAAACAAACCGTTCCTTTTGCGTTAGTTATCAATTGTTTACCATGCAATTAACAATTACTTAAATTTATGTTTTTTCTCCTATAGATTATCCTTAAATTTGCCCCCACTTCGCAATTGAAAAACCTAAATATGACAACCAATTCAATAGTTGAAACCATCCTGAGTAAAGCAGGAGAATCATTTGTAAACCTTACCCCGGATGAGCTTGTAGCACATGCGGTTAAAAATGGTGAAGGTGTGTTAACAGATACGGGAGCTTTAATGGCCGACACAGGAGAGTTTACCGGACGTTCACCAAAAGATAAATTCTGTGTAGCTGATGCCAAAACAGAAAACACCGTTTGGTGGGGAGAGGTAAATCAAAAGTTTGATGCCGAAAAGTTTGAAACGCTCCTGAATAAAGTATTAAACCACTTGGCTGGAAAAAAAATCTATGCCCGTGATGCTTATGCTTGTGCAGATCCTCGTTACAGATTAAACATCAGGGTATTTAATGAAACAGCTTACCACAATTTGTTTTGTAATAACCTGTTTTTACGCCCAACAGCAGAAGAACTAAGTGGTTTTACACCAGAATGGTTAATTATTAACGCCCCCAGCTTTAAGGCAGTAGCTGCAGAAGATGGTACACGCCAACACAATTTTACCATGGTTGATTTTAGCCGTAAAATCATCTTAATAGGTGGTAGCGGATACACAGGTGAAATGAAAAAAGGGATTTTTACCGTGTTAAATTATATCCTTCCGCAAGAAAGAGGCGTTTTATCTATGCATTGTTCTGCCAATATTGGTAAAAACGGAGATACTGCCATTTTCTTTGGATTATCAGGAACAGGAAAAACCACCTTATCAGCCGACCCAGAGCGCAAACTTATTGGTGATGACGAGCATGGCTGGGCTGACGATAGCGTTTTTAACTTTGAAGGTGGATGTTACGCCAAATGTGTGGATTTAACCGAAGAAAAAGAACCACAGATTTTTAAAGCGATTAAACATGGTGCCTTATTGGAAAACACCCGTTTTATCCCTGGTACTACCACGGTAGATTATACCAACATTAGCGTTACTGAAAATACCCGTGCTGCTTATCCACTGCACCACATTGATAATATTGCTGTGCCATCAGTGGGAAAAGCCCCGGAAAACATTTTCTTTTTAACAGCTGATGCTTTTGGGGTGTTGCCTCCAATATCTAAACTAAGTGTAGGACAAGCCATGTACAGTTTTATTAGTGGTTATACCGCTAAAGTAGCTGGTACTGAAGCAGGTGTTACTGAGCCGCAAGCCACTTTCTCGGCTTGTTTTGGCCGTGTGTTTTTACCGCTTCACCCTGGTAAATACGCTGAAATGTTGGGCGAAAAGTTAAAAGCCAATCCAAATATTAATGTATGGTTAATCAATACCGGATGGACAGGTGGTGCTTATGGAACAGGTTCACGCATGAAACTGGCCTATACCCGCGCCATGATTACGGCTGCATTAAATGGTGAACTAAACAATGTAACATTTGAACAACATCCCGTATTTGGATACCAAATGCCAACCAGTTGCCCTAATGCTCCATCAGAACTGCTTAATCCACGTAACACCTGGACTGATAAATCAGCGTATGATGCGCAAGCCAATAAATTGGCAAATATGTTTGTTAAAAACTTTGAACAATATGCCGCAGGTGTAAGCAAAGAAATAGTAGAGGCTGCACCAAAAGCTACCCAAAACGCATAGATCTTGTTATTAAAATCTGTAAAGGCGTGTGGTTTACCACACGCCTTTTTTTGTGCTTAAGGAGCAAAGTCAATAACCTTTCTCCTAAAAAGAGTTTTCATTAGACAGTTAGATAAGCTTAAAATGAACAAGTATTTTAACTACACCAACTCCCTTAAAGAGGATATTTTCGGGCAGCTTGATGAAATTACTCCACCACATTGCATAATTGATTTGTTAAGTAGGTACATCTTTTTTAATAAAAAGTTCGGGTAAACCCAAAGCGAACCAAAGCGAAGGCAGAGCGAACCCAAATCGAAGGAAAAACGAACAAAAATATAGTCGCTTTTTTAGTGTAAATACCTGTTTTATATTTTAAGTTAATTTCATTTGCATTTACAGCAAAATATTGTGGTGGAATAAGAAAAAAGCGAGCATAGCAAAATTTCTTTCTTTAGGTAAATAAAGCGAACAATATGTAGTAGCCGCTTTCAAGAATGGTTACGCAAATTTGGTAAGGTTTGCCCCACTGGCATGATGCTATTAGCGTTTTATTGGGCGCTTTTTTTCAAATCTTGTAACTTAGCTTTAAGTATTAACTCTCGCTTCTTTACTTCTTTTAAGTGACCTTTAACATTCATGTTATCAAGCTGCAACCTAATGTAAATATCTTCAAGGTTGGATTGCAAATCGTTATTATTGGTATTGGTGATTAAGCCTTGCAACTCCGCAAGGTGAACAATGGCATTTACTTTTTCCAAGTAATAAGCAGCAAAATCAGTTTTTGTGGAATTAACAGTTAATAATTCCTTATTTAAGTTTATACATTCATTTATCAAAAATTCCTCAGAATTAGATGCTTTGTTTATTAATCTTTTTCGCTCCTTATCAAACCTAATAATCAATAACACCATTAGCATTACAACTGCTGGAATGGCAAAGCTAAAAAAGATAAAAGCAAAAGCGAATAAGCTAAGCGGCAGGGTGATGGTTTCTTCCATGGTTATTTAAAAAGATATGATAGGTTAATAGAAAGCAAAAGTTCATGGTAATATTCATAGTATCAATTGCAATATAAAAAAATCTGGCCAAATCTATTGTTCCAAATGTATAATTTACTAATGTAGCAATAAGGTAATGCACAACAACGGGAAATATTAGCAAAAACTGCCAAACTATGAATGTGGCATTCTTAAACCACTTGATCATTAAAATAATATATAGAAGTGTTATTGCGGCACACTGCAGAAATCTAGCATAATATGGATATTGATTGTGTTCAGTAATTACACAAAACAAAATATATAATGATAAAATGCCCCATAGGCATATTATTGCGATATGTTTATTCTTTCGATAGTTTAATTCTACGTATATCTGAAAAAGAATGAATGTTTCTGCCAAGGTGAATATTGAGAAAAATAAAAGATTATCCCAACCCATTAATAAGGTAAGATAACTGTGGGCTTCGCCAATGGCGCATAATACCACAAACCACTTAAGTAGTACAATAGACCTTACAAATGCTCCCGACCATCTAACCAACATATAAATAAATACTGGCAAAATGGAGAGGTGACTAATGTACTGGACTATTTTCATTAAATAAGTGGGCTAGAATTATCGCATCTATTAGGGCAAGGTGTGGTGTAGTCTCCAATAATGCCATGGGTTTGATCCTTTTCATTGGCATCTGCGCCCACATAAACAAGCTGCTGAGTGCCTGCATCATCAATGGCATAATATATCCGAATACCCATACAATCATCTTGTTGCAGTATTTTTTCTAGAATATCCCTCCCAATAAAATGGGCTTTAATTGCACCCGCTTGGGCTGTGTTTCTGTAGTTAGCAGTCCATTGTGCTGCTGTGGCAAGTGCAATGGGTGCACCTTCTGTTCCATTAAATGACATAACGTTGTTATTAGTTTTACAATTTATATATTTTTTTCTCGATAATTATTTTGCAATTTGTTCATCAACTCAGCCAGCTTATCTAATTGGTCATCTACTTTGTTACGGTCTGGGTTTGATTTGTTTAGAATAATGGCTTGCAACTGGCGGTTAAGGTCCATTTCTTGTATTAAGCGTTCCTGCAGCTCTGCAATTCTAACTTCTAAATGATGTGAAGTGTTAAACTCCTGAGTTAATTCGGCAAATTCGTTATTGCCTTCGTTAAGCATGGAACCTTCACCAGTGATTAGCCATCTAACATTTAATTCTGGATAAAGTGTAATTATTTTTTCTATAGCAGTTGAATTCAAAGGTGTTTTTTTCGCTATTCCCCTAAAATTGGCAGATGTGATACCAATACTTTCAAAAAAATGCCCTTTCTTAATTTCCTTATATTCAATAAAATAAATTATTCTATCTTTAATATTTGTAATTTTATTTACCATTTATTGTTTTATTGAAAATATATTTACACTTTTGTTTAGCTTATTTGGTAAACCAAACAAACCTAGTAAAAATATGGCAAAAAGCATAAATCAACAACAAGGAATCATGCTAGCTGATAAGCCATTGGTATTATTGTCCGTAAGCTCCCGAACCAAGAATCATCAAAGTTTTAAATCCGGCAGAAGGAGTAACCTTAAATTAACCATGTTGGAGGATTTCTTATTAACAGACACAAAAATTAGTAAGCGCATTAGAATAAGCCATACAATACTCAAAAACAAAAGCAAACAACACCTGCCCGTTTATTTTGTGGGTTTTGTGTAAGGTAAGTTGCCCGTAACCATACCGTGCAAACCAGCCTGCACTTCTCGGCTGGTAATAACATAACAATTACAACATTTTAACAAAAACAATTATGAAAAAATTACTCATTTTATTTTTTACCACCTGTGCCACTTTTTTGGCCAGCGCACAAACAGGCCCGCCTAATTGCAATTGCACCGAAACCAGTGTGCAAAAAAAGGTGGAAGGGTTTTATTGCAAATTTTTGTTTACTCGACCGAATGATGAAATGGCAACTATTGATACCGTTGAGGTGGACAGTGCCATTTACGTGGGGGTTACTTACACCGAAGTAACTTGTGGGGGTTACACCCGCATTCGGGTTGACCTAATCCACATTGTGTCTTGGTTTTTAAATGAATATTATACTAACATATTAAATGGATGGGATGATAAAAGTCCTTTGTGCGCTGACAAACACCCGTTGGCAACTGCCAGCCCCCAAGAGTGGAATGATTGGACACAAAAAATACTGGATAAGTTGTTGCCAAAATCAACGGCAACAGGTCGTGTGGTATTGTACCCATCAGGCTGCAAAGCACTGGCACAGGTAATATGGCCTGCGGGCAGCACCATATACGTTACGCCCAATTTAGATGCCAATCCGAATGCCCCGCTTATTCCTGTTGATTTGAATGTGACACAATCGTTGATGTGGTTGCCTTGTAAACCTGCTGAATGCTGCGTGGCCGAAATCAATAACGAAAAAGGGGAAGTCACCATTAAATCAGACGGTGCAGGTTGTTCCGCTACAACCATTGATTACACACAAGCACCTCAGGTGACCACCAACACACCAAGTGGTGCTTCCAATACCTATACAGGCATCATTCTTAGTTCAGGGCCATGCCAATCTATGTGCGGTGCAAACAGACCCATAGGTTTGTTTAAAACAGACGTAAACAAGGTGGATAACCCATTGCATACCAATTTTGCTGCTACCCCAACCTTGGTGCAAGATGCCATTACTTTTACTACGGAGGTTGATATTACCAAAGTGCAGGTATATGATATGCAAGGCAAGAAGGTAATGGACACTAACATTGAAAACAAGCAGTTGCTAGTGAGCCAACTAAAAGAGGGCATTTATTTTGTACAAGTGCATTTTACTGATAAAGAAGTGCGCACGGTAAAAATATACAAAAAATAAGGCCATACGCTTTGTGAAGCAACGTTTGGTATTGGTTAGGTTCAGGTGAGCAATCCCCAAAGTCCCGTGCTGTTTTTTGAACAGGCGGGACGCAAGGGGTTGTGCCATACTTTAACAGAAACAATTGAAGTTACACCACGGCAATACAAGCTACAATAATGTTAATTACCAGAGAAAAACTAGGCATTTACCGCAACGTAAAAGGCAACGAGATGAGGTACCGCAGCAAAAAAAAGCAACGCATACACATCACTGAGGCGGAGTGGGCTTTAATAGATACGCTCATGCTCTTTACCAAATTAATTGATAAAGGCTTAAATGGTGAGGTTTTTAGGCTGGCTTTAGAGTTTAGACTTAGCCAATATTGCGAAGACGAGTACACAAGGCATTGGTTAAAAGACATGGCCGTATTTGGTTTTCGCACCACCAAACCCAAAGCCCTGCGGTTTCACCAACCCAAAGTAAAAAATGTGGTGGGTGAAAAAATGTAAAAACCAGTTGATGCAAGTGCTAAATTAATGGATATGGTGTATATTTGAAAGGATTAAACGCTGTTATGTTACATAAGCTGCTTTTGGTGTTGATTGTCTTGTCCTGTATGGCCTTACAGGCGCAAACCATACGCTCGGGCGAGGTGTATGGGGGTGAGGGTTATCAGCATGCTTTACGAACAGTTATTGACAACACAGGTGCCAGGTATACCTTGGTGGAGTTTTTCCCTTATACCTCCTTTAGTACCACCTATAACGCCTCCTTTACGGTGGACAGTTTGGGTACACCCATCACCATTAGCCAAAACAGCCTAGCGGGTTGCCACCAACGGGGGTTAGCCCTTATTAGATACAACAGTGCAGGGGTTTACCAGTGGCATGCCATGCTGCGCAGTTTTTACAGCGATGCCATTTGTACCGACAGGTATGATGGTTTACAAGGCACAGGCTACGTTTTGGGGGGAGCGGAGGTGGATGGGTTAAACCAACTTGAGTTTTGCATCAATATTTATGGGGCAGATTCCGTTGAATTGATTGGGGCTGATAAGGGGCTGTTTAAACAAATCATATCCCCAGCCCAAACGGATTCCACCTTGGTGTTGTTGTGCAAACTCAACAGCAACGGCCAGTTTATGTGGGCCAACGCCCTTACCAAAAACAAACCCAACCCCGCCAATGCACGGGCAACGGATTTTGCCCGTTTTGGCAAATCATTAGCAGTAAACGCCAATGGGCAAAACCTGTTGATGTTGGAAGTATTTGATTTGTACCAACCTTATGTTGATACGCTAACCCTTACGTACACCAATGGCAGCAGTGTGCCCATTTATGTAAACCATAAAGATGTGGCCTTAACCTTTGATGCCAACGGGCTATTATTGCAACAGGCTTCGCCTTTTGGGCTAAAAGGGAGGCAGTCAGCCGATAGCCTAGAGGTACACCGCTCAGTTACGGATGGCACATTTACTTACCACCTCATTACGGTAAATTTAGGCATGGCCGATACCTTACTAGCCCCAAGCCCCCTGCCCTTGTTGGCGGGTTACAATGTGGTGCTGGTAAAAACCGATGCCGCCCAACAAGTGGTGTGGGCCAAATGGCTGGGCAGGGGGGCTGTTAACGTTAATCTTCGAGTTCCGTTTAACTTATTGTTCAACCCTGTTAACCAGCAGTTGGTATTGGGTTTTACGGCCTATCATTATGTTGGCTTTGTGTTTGCACCTGATTTGCAGGTAACGCCCGTGGGATTTACCACCATTATTGTGGCCAAACTCAACACCGCTGGGGTAGTATTGTGGCGGGCTTCTTATGGCGATTACGCTGATTGGTTGTTTGAATTGGCCATTAACCCCTTAACCAATGGGTTGGTATTGTTGGGTTATAACCAGGAAGCAGGTATCAACTTTGGCACGTATAATTTACCCGACCCTGGCTCGTTATGGTTTTATTTTGTGGCTTTTTTTGATACAGACAACCAATGCACAGGAGCCACTTTTATTAAGGGCAACCGCAGAAATGCACTTGATTTCTTATATGGAGCCTATAGTAATGACAAATATGCCAAAATAAACAATGGCAATGGTTTTGTAAACAAACAGGGGCAAGTGTATATTACAGGTGTTTGTTCAGATACCTTTTATTTGGCCTGCAACAAAAAATTAATTACAACCAACTTGGCATCAGGTAGAGATTTTAAAGATGGTTTTGTGTTGGTGGTTGACCCACCAGCTACAATAAAAGATACTGGGGTGTGCAACAGCATGGTATCACCCAGTGGCAAATACACTTGGAGCAGCAATGGCTTGTACCGTGATACCGCATTAAACAGCTTGGGTTGCGATAGTGTGTTGCTGTTTAAACTCACCATTTTAAACAACCAAAGTGTGGTTGATACCAATGTGTGTTACCAGTTGGTTTCACCCAGTGGCAAATACACGTACACCACCAACGGCACGTATGAAGATACCATACCCAACCACAAAGGTTGTGATAGCATAATTACAATTAAAGTACAAGTGCTACACCGCAGAGATACCCTTACCATAAACCAATGCAAACCATACCTTAGCCCAAGTGGCAAATACACCTACAAAATTAGCGGGCAATATTTAGATACGCTAAAAACAACTACTGGTTGCGATAGCATATTGCTGATTAACTTTACCCGAAGTTTTTTGGGCGATACCTTAACCATAAACAAGTGTAAACCGTACACCAGCCCAAGCGGCAAATACACGTACAACGTTAGCGGCCAATACATTGATACGTTAACCACAACGGCAGGTTGTGATAGCGTGTTGCTGATAACATTTAACAGAACTTTTTTAGGAGATACCATAAATGTAAACAGGTGTAAACAATATACCAGCCCAAGTGGCAAATACACTTACAATACCAGCGGCCAATATTGGGATACTTTACAAACCAATGCAGGTTGCGATAGCGTGTTGCTGATTAATTTTACTACCCAACAAAATGGTTCAACATTAACCATTAATACCTGCAACCCATACCTTACACCAAGCGGCAAAGATACCCTTACCCAAAGTGGCACTTATACTGATACGCTTACCAACCAATTTAACTGCGATAGCATTATTACCATTATTTTAACCCAACAAACCTTTACGGTGCAAGCCACTGCTGGCAATGAGGTAAGTTGCGATACCCCCTTTACCCCATTGCAAGCTACCGCAGCAGTAAGCTATCGTTGGAGTCCACCTGATTATTTAAGCGATACCACCATTAGCAACCCCATAGCCAGCCCCACCCAAAGCATTACTTATGTGGTAACTGCCACCAATGATATTGGTTGCAGCAGCACAGATAGCGTGAATGTGGTGGTTAAACGGGTAGAAAAGGCATACACCTTACCCAATGTATTTACTCCTAATGGGGATGGTTACAATGATTGTTTTCCCTTGGTAAACGAGAGCAAACTCAGCAGTGTAAGTTTTACCATTTACAACCGTTGGGGCAATGAAGTGTATAGCACCACCAACCCCAATGCTTGTTGGTTAGGTACAGATAACCACAACAACCCCGTGCCTGTTGGGGCTTATTATTATGTGCTTACAGGCCAAAACAATTGCGGCACACCCATTACCACCAACGGCAGCATACAGGTGTTGCGGTAAGGTTATTATTTTACAGAAACTTATATCAGCTAAAATCAAAAAGGCTGGATTCATGATTGAATCCAGCCTTTTCATTTATAAATACTCTAAGTTATTACTTAGTTTGAACAGGTTCTGTTGTCGGTTGCGCAGGTTGTGTTTGTGTAGGAGCTGGTTGCGCAGGTTGTGCTTGCGCTGGTTTTGCAGCCGGCACACTGGTATTCTCAATTTGATCTTTTAAACGGCTTTGTGGTAAGTCTGTTTCTGCATCACCTGATGCAGTTGGGCGCATAAAATTAGAGGATAAAGAAAATACAATCAGTATCACTGCTAGAATCCAAGTGGCTTTTTCCACCATATCGCTGCTGCGTTTTGCACCCATAATTTGGTTAGGTGCTGCAAAGTTTGAGGCAATTCCCCCACCTTTAGGATTTTGAATAAGTACCACAAGTGTTAATAACACACACACAATAATGATGAGGATAGAAAGAAATATATACATGTTGTTTAGTCTTTAATTTCTGATTTAATTTTTTGAATAAGGCTGGCAAAATACGTCATTTTGCTTGGATATATCAAGCATAATTTTTCATAAGCCCTAATGGCACGTTTATAATTGCCTTGTTTGTAATATAAATTGGCAAGTGTTTCAGTTACAAGCTCTTCATCTTCTTCCACACTTTGTTTGGCCATGTTTACCGGATTAAAAAATTCAGCTTTGGGCCTGCTAATGCTTGGGTTTTCTTTGATAAATTTATCCAAAATATTCTGAAAATCATTCACATTGCTTTTGGCCACAGCACGTTCAATGTCTTCTCTGGTAACTTCAACAACGGGTTTTATAGGTTCCGTTGGTAAGTCGTTAACAGGTTGCTTTTCAGCAACAAATGCTGGCTTTTCAAGGTTGGTTTTAGGTGCTATTTCAGCAGGCTTTTTGCCTTGAGCCAAATTTAACCATTCCATAAAACTATGGGTATCATTGGTTTCAGGCACCAGCTCTGTTTCGTCAACTTCAACTTCAGTTTCAACTGCCGCAGGTTCAAGAGGCAACGCTGGTGTTTTCTGACCAGATAGTTGTTCTTCTTCGGCTTCTATTAAAGTAGCTGAAGTAATACGGACTTCAATATTCTCCAATATTGTCAGCTCTGCTTCAAGAGGTGTTGCTGGTTCAACAATATGTTGAGGATCTTCTTCTATTGCTGGTTGGGTAACCAGTAAGGACTCCGTGTTTGGTGCAATAGGTGCTCTATCTTCAATCAAGGGAGTTTCTTGCTCCTTTGTTTGGACTTCAATTGCTTGAAGCTCTGGAATATCTGCTTCGTTTTGGCTTGCTGGTGTTACCGATTCAACCGAGGGGGTATTTTGTAAAACAACTTGTTCTTCTTGTGGAGCAAGAGCTTCAATAACCTCTGCAATAACAAGTGGAGAAAGTACTGCTTTGACTTCCTCTGCAACAGCCTGTAGGGCTGGTTGTCCATAATGCAGGTAGTGGTAAAGCACTTCCCGGTCTGGAACATGTAGGGCCGCTTGTTTTAAAAACTTGTCATACTCATAATGGTTCTCCTGATGCAAGGCTTTAGCCAACAATACCTTTGCATGTATAAAATAAGGGAAGTCAGCCGACACTTGTTTAAGTGCGGTAATGTGTTTGGCCGAGGGTAAATTCGGCTGCTGAATCAGTTCTATGAAATCCGTTTTTTTCAAGCCTAGCAAATTAAGCTATTTTTTAGGATGCAAAGAAGACAAAGGAAATTGTTTTTGTATTAAAGATGTTTTACCAATTAATAAAGGCCTTGTTAAATACATCTTGTACCAAAATATCGCATACCTGAATAACAAGTGCATTTTCTACAGCCGCAAAGTTTTCCGTGGCTGAATAATCAACAAAGTTGGTAAACTGTTGGGTGAAGTTTTTACCCTCTTCTTTGGTGTTTTCGTAGGTAATTTCAATGGTAACCGTAAGCCTGTTTACTGCATTCTGTTGATTTCCCTGCACAGCAACGGGGCTATTGGTGTAGCTCAGTATTTTGCCACTAAAACGAATATCGCCCTCACTTTGGGTAAGTTTAAGCGTGGTTTCATTAATAAACTTGGTTTTGAGTTTTTCTGTTAAAATCTGGCTAAACAAGGGCATTACAATGCTGGCCACATTGTTGATGTAGCTTACAGAAAACGTTTTGGCATTAGCAGGAACAGATGCTCCTGTATGCGAATAAAAACCACAGCCGGTAAGTAAAAACAAACCGGCTGTGAAGTATAATATGATAATTGTTTTCCTCAAATTATTTTGAAGCTGTTTGTGCTGCTATTTTATTTTTAATCCAGTCAGAAGTAACCGATTTAGGACGCTCCAAGGCAAAACCTAAGGCCCTGTCCCAAATTAAAGAGGTAAGAACCCCTAATGCACGTGATACTCCAAACATAACGGTATAAAAATCGTATTCTTTTAAACCGTAGTGCAATAATAATGCCCCACTGTGTGCGTCAACATTTGGCCAAGGATTTTTTATTTTTTTGAACGTGCCTAAGATGTTTGGCGCTACATCATACACATCCCAAACAATATTAACCAACTCATCAGTTGGCATGTGTTCTTTGGCAAACTCCATTTGGGCAGTAAATCTTGGGTCGGTTTTGCGCAATACCGCATGTCCGTATCCTGGAACCACTTTTCCTTCGCTAATGGTTTTATTAATGTAAGCCTCAATTTGTTCTTTGCTAGGTTTACCACCACCAAGGTTCTCTTGCAACTCAAGCACCCAACGGATTACTTCTTGGTTGGCGAGTCCATGCAATGGTCCGGCTAAGCCATTCATTGCAGCCGAAAACGCAAGATAAGGGTCGCTTAATGCTGAACCCACCAAGTGCGTGGTGTGAGCTGAAACGTTTCCACCTTCGTGGTCGGCATGAATAACCATGTATAAACGCATCAATTCTTTAAAGCCTTCACTATCACCATAGCCCAACATGTGCGCAAAATTTGCAGCCCAATCCAATTTCGGGTTTGGTTCAATATGAATGTCATTTTTATACGTTCTGCGATAGATATAAGCCGCTACGCGAGGTAAGCGTGCAATTAGGTTCATCGCATCTTCAAAAGTATATAACCAGTAATCTTTTTTATTTACACCATTGCGGTAAGCAGCAGCAAACTCACTCTCTGTTTGCATAGCCATAATGGCTGCACTAAACTGGGTCATTGGGTGCGCAGTAATAGGTAAAGCATCTATTACGGCAAACACGTGTTTAGGCACAACCGCACGTTTGGTCCAGTTGCTTCCAACCTCATACATTTCATCGTAAGTTGGCAATTCACCAATTAACATTAAGTAAAACAAACCTTCAGGCAGTGGTTCTTTAGTACCTTCTAAACGAGGAAGCTTCTCTTTTAGCTCAGGAATACTGTAACCCCTGAAACGAATGCCTTCCTCTGCATCCAATAAGGATGTTTCGGTAATTAAGCCAATCATGCCCTTCATGCCAGATACTACCGCATCTAAGTTGTAGGTGCCCATTTGCACTTCGGCATTGGCCTTTAAAAATTCTTTAATTTCTGCCGCTTTTGGTAAGCCAATTTCTTCGAACCTGTTTTTAATTTTGTCCATTAATGCTCGTTTTAAAAAACCAGAATAGGGTTAAGTTGATATATGATTTAAAACCGCCCGAAATTAGTATTTGTTTTTTGAATAAATAAAATATTAATCATAATTTATAATTAATCGGTGTTATTTGTTTAAATAAATGCACGGTGTTGCCTCATATACTTAAACAAGTAAACACCAATTGTTACTAAGCCTGCAATAAATAGCATAAACGAGGGTACACGAAAATTAAAGTGAAAAAACTCTCCCAACATCCATGTTGAATTGGCACATATCCAGCACAATACGGATAAGTTAGGCCACAACCGTATGGCTGATTTTCGTGAAGTGTAAGCAATGTAAATGGCCATGGCAATGGTAGGGCCAACCATTAAAACCCCCAGCCACTTCAGTTGCAACATCCAGCAAGTATCCTTTACAATCCATAAAGGCAAATGCAGGTTTTCTAGCAAACGTTGGTTTTTTAACATGTTTCAAAACTAATTTTTCACTGCGCTTGCTGTTAACATTGTTTCAACCTTTGTCGCATATTAATACATCTCCATTGTTTTGCTTCTGTATTTTCGTTATTTTGGCCAGTAAATTACACCTCTATTGAAACAATTATACTTGCTTGTACTTGCTTTGGTGCTTTTTGCCACAAGCAATTACGCACAGCAAACATTATTAACCTGCAAAGTAACACACGCTGTTACAGGGCTGCCTGTAGAAATGGCCTCTGTTACCATTAACAAACTCAAGTTAAAAACCGATAGTTTAGGGCTGTTTTCGGCATCACTCCCTACTGGAAAATATACCGTTAGGGTTACAGCTATTGGTTTTAAATCGGCTGAAAAACGCGCTGATGTGTGGGGAGCAAATACAGAAATGAGCATTACTTTAGAGCCTGAGGTTAGCCAATTGGATCAGTTTGTGTACTCAGGAGGTAAAATTGAGCGAAAAGCCGCCCAAGAGGTAATGAGTATGAACATTATTAAGCCCAATTTAATTGCCTACTCCAATGCTGCTGATTTAAGTGATGTGGTAAATAAAGTACCTGGAGTAAGCATGATAGAAGGGCAAATTAGCATACGTGGAGGAGTGGGCTATAGTTATAGTGTTGGCAGTAGGGTGATGGTGTTGTTAGATGACATGCCTTTAATGGGAGCTGATTTAGGAGATGTGCGATGGAAACTATTGCCCATAGAAGCTGCTGAACAAATAGAAGTTGTGAAAGGAGCTACTTCTGTATTATATGGGTCAGCCGCATTAAACGGGAGCATTAATGTGCGCACGGGTTGGCCTGGGGCAAAGCCTGAAACCAAAATAAACATGTACCAAGGCATTACGGCAAACCCCAAAAGAAAAGAATTGATTTGGTGGGAACGCACTGCCCAGCCTTTTAATACAGGCATATTTTTTAGCCACAGGCAAAGGCTTGGAAATTTCGATTTGATTTTAAGCGGCAATGTGCACATGGTACGCAGCCATTTGCAACTCAATGACGAGTACAGGGGGAGGAGTTATATTAAAACAAGGTATCGCAGCAAAAAAATAAAAGGCTTGAGCTTTGGCATCAACAGCATGTTTTTGTTAGAGAAAGCGGGGAGGTATTTTTTATGGGAGAACCTGGATAGTGGAGGCTTTAAGCCTTTTAGTGGAAGTGCTGGGCAGGACTTTTGGCGAATTTACACCATTGACCCTCATTTAACTTATGAGAGTCCCAGTAAGAAAACAACCCATTCGTTTAAACTACGTTCATACAATATTGTACGTTTTATTGATACGAGCTTAACCCGTCAAACCAACAATGCAGATGCACAACAATACGGTTTTGATTACAACTGGCAACAACGTTATGGAAAACGGGTAACTTCTACCACTGGATTTTATGGCACTTACTTAACCGCAGTAGGTAATGTGTATGAAGGGCGTTACCAAGGGTATTCCTATGCTTTTTTCTCTCAAATTGATTACATGTATAAACGGTTTAATATGAGTTTTGGCGCAAGGCATGAGGTAAACCGAATTGATACGGTTATTGAACGAAGAAGGCCATTGCTTAAAACAGGGATTAATTACCAAGTGGCTAAAAAAACATTTTTGCGGGCCAATTATGGCGAGGGTTACCGTTTCCCAACTATTGGAGAAAGATATGTGGATGATGGTGTTGCTACGCTTCGGGTTTTCCCCAATCCTGCTTTAAAAACAGAGTTTGGCTGGACTGCCGAAATTGGCGTAAAACAAGGTTTCCGAATTTCAAATTGGTCGGCTCAATTGGATTATGCCTTTTTTTGGCAGGAATACACTGACTTGATTGAGTTTAAATTTGACCAATACGTTGGCTCAACCATTGAAAATCCCAATGGTATATTGGGCTTTAAAGCGTTAAACCTACAACAGGCGCGTGTTGCAGGAATGGAGTTATCGTTAACGGGAAATGGGAATATCGGTGATGCCATTATAAATGTGTTGGGCGGATATACTTACAGTTATCCAGTGAATTTGGCTTCAGATACTTCCGCAAAAAATGTGGGAACTTATTTTAAAGATTTTTTTAAAAGCTTTGGTGGTATTGACAGTGTTTATGCGGCAAGAAATATCTTACCATACAGAAACCGCCATTTGGTAAAGTTTGATGTTGATGTAAACTACCATAAAATAAATGTGGGTTATGCAGTACAATATTACAGCCGCTTTGAAAATATTGACCCCTTATTGTACGTGATTATCCCTGATTTGGGCAGGTTTATGCGAAATATTGGAACTGGAGATTGGGTGCATCAGGCACGTTTAGGCGTTAACCTAAGTACCACCACCACATTAAGTTTAATCATCAGCAACCTCACCAACTTGGAATACGCTACACGCCCAGCAAAAATGGACGCACCACGTACTTTTAGTTTACAAGTAAGGGTTAGGATATAATAAATAGTACAACCAACATTAAATATGAAATCGATGAAATTAACTTTCTTTTTAGCCTTTTTTAGTTTAGGCCTTGCCCTAATGGCACAGGAGTCAGCAGTTGTTCTCAGTGACAAAGTATCAAGTAAGGGATTTTTTAAGATACTTATTAAGGATGAGCAAGGGTGTCTTATACTCAGGGATGATGGAAAGTACTCCACTAATAAATATACATTGTTACGTTACAACAATCGGTTTATTCTAGAATGGAAGTTAAAAATTGCAAACAGATATAAAGATTTAAAGGTCCAAACAGAAAGAGTTCTTTATATTAATAATAAAATTATCGTTTTACAAACCCATCGCAATAAAAAACAGAAAGAAGTAACTCTTTACATGAAAGAAATAGATAGGTTTGGGAAGGTTTTATCAGAAAAGGTAGCAGCTAAACGTCACACAAAAAATGGGTATTTACCTTATGAGTTGAGCAGTTTTTCGAATTATATTTTAGTAAAAGATAACCACTATGAAGAATATACTGATACGATTGAGAAAAAAGAGTATAGTCTGTTTAATGCTGAAGGTGAATTGTTGTGGAACAGAACGATGGTTTTTCCTCATTCAAAAGGGCTGTTTCAATACTTTTCTGAGGAAATTGATTCACATGGGAATTTGTTCATATTGACAAGATCAAACTTTACGCTTACAAAGCTCTTTGCTTATTTAAGACATGAAGACATTCAAAAGGAAATGGTTATTGATACCGGATCTCATTATTTCTTCAACTTACGCTTAAAGTTTTCAGAACAGGGTATATATTTATTGGGTTTATGCAGAAATGATAATAGGCTAAAAACAGGATTAGCAGATGCCGAATTTAATACAATTTATACTGCGAATATGTCAAATAAGGATTTGTCTATAAATTACTCAAAATTTACTCCAATTACCCCCACAATAGATAAGGAGTACAAAAGTTTTGATAGGAGGACTTTTGATAAAGGATACAATGTGGAGATAAAAAATATGATTTATGATGGTAATTTATTTGTACTCACTGAATTCTCAAAAATAATGGTTAGCAAAAATTTTGTGGATGGTCGTACAGTCACCACTACCTCTAGTGGTAGAGATAACATTATGATTTTTAAATTGAATGAGAATGGGGAGTTGGTTTGGCAAAAGGAAATTGAAAAACACCAAGCTAGTCCAGATGATAAAATGCTTTCTTTTGTAGTTCTTCATAATGAGAATAAACTACTATTGGCCTATAATCAACCCAAGCTCAACTTAGCCTTAGTTTCAGTCGATAAAGAAAACGGTTCATTTAGCCAAGAGCGTTTTTTTACATCGGAGGAATTCAAAAGACTAGCTTTGATTGAATGGGAATCTCATTATGTTTCAGATACTGCACTTTTACTCATGTTATCTGTTAACAATAATATGAACAGACTGGCTTTTTGGAATCCTTTAAAGAAGAAGTAATAGGTATAAAAATTACTGCTTTACAAAATTGCTGTAATAAGTGTTGCTTCCTGCGGTAACCATTACCTTGTAAATGCCTTGTTTATAGTTTTCCAGAACTAAGGCATCAGTTAGGTTATATTGGTAGTTTTGTTGGTGAACAATTCTGCCTAACGCATCTATTACGGTAATTTCTCCTTGGCTGTTTGCCGGTAAATAGCTTAAGTCAATGTTTAATAAATTATTGGCAGGGTTAGGGAATACATTAATGGTTGGATTTACATCTCCTGATATCAATTTTGCCAATCCGGTTGTTTTGTAAATAACAAAGGTGTAAGCCTTTACCCTATCTGTTCGGTTAAATTGGCTTCCTGAACCATTGAGTTTGTAATAAACAACTGTTACCGTATAAATAGAGTACGTGCCTACTTGTGTGCTATCTGCTTTTCCGGTAAGCAATGCGCAGCCTTTTTGGCCACCAGGAACAGCGCAGCGGTTCAAACATTGGTAAGTAAAACCCGCAGGTTGTCCTGTTAAACTATCTAAACGCATGCTGTCAATTACCACAGGGAAAGTGGTGGCTCCTAATAACACACTGGTATCACGGGGTACCAAAAAACTCAATATTTGATTATAGGTGGCATCTGAATAAGCAGGAGGCAATTGTTCCGGAGAAAACCCATAAGTGGTAAAACTTTGGTCTGGGGTGCATTGAGCCATTGATTTGAATGAAATAAAAGACAATGCAACAATCAGCGTAAGTAGTAGTTTTTTCATGCTTGGTTTTTTAAAAGCTTATCAAATATAAAGAAAAGGATAGAAATAATGATAAAATAATCATTTAGGCCTATATCAGGAAAGCGGTAATAACCCCAAATGCAGTAGGTCATTCTGAGCGAGCGTAAAAACAGATGCCGGTTTAACTTGTTGGTGTAGCATTAAATTTCCGATGCGCATACGCACCAATCTGAGCGTGGGGTGTCCCACTACGGCTGTCATTTTTCTTACCTGACGGTAACGGCCCTCTTTAATGGTGATGCTTAGCCAAGTATGTTGTTTGCGCGGATGATAACGAACCCGCGGTTTGCGGTCTTCAAAATTTACTTCACTTAAGCGCCTCACTATTGCAGGCTTGGTTTGGTAAATGGTACTTTGGGTTGAGATGCCCACTCCTTCGCTAAGTTGTTTTATGGTATCATCGTTTACATGGCCTTCAACAAGCACCCAATATTCTTTTTCAAGATGATGGGCAAGCAAGTGTTCATGCAATTTACCATGGTTGCTTAACAACAAAAGTCCTTCACTGGGTTCGTCCAATCGCCCTATTGGCATTACACCCTCAGGAAAATCATACAATTCGCCCAATAGTTTTTTGTTATTGTGTTCGCATACAAATTGGCTCAAATAACCATAAGGTTTGTATATCGCATAATATTGATAGGGCAAAGAAGTTTGGCTTGGTGTTGTTTCAATGTTTTTTTGGGGCAAGCACCAAGTGCAATCAGCACCATCATCGGTGAATCCCTTGCCTTCACATGCTGGACAAACATAACCACAACCTGCCATTGCTTTGTAAATATTGAGCCGCAAATCTAAGGGAATCAGGTTAAATCCAATAATGGCTATAGGTAGCGTGATTTTGCAAATGGGTTTGTATGATTTTACATTGTTCTTCCGAGCTTAAGGTGGCATCAATCCAATGGATGCGGTGTCCGTCTCTTTCCATTTTCCTAAAGTAAGTCATTTGCCTTTTGGCATATTGAATGATGGCGCGTCCCAGCAGTTCTTCTAGGGCTTGGTAACTCATAACCCCAGTGAGGTGCTGGGTCACAAACTTATATTCCAAGCCATAATAAATAAGCTGTTCCTGAGGGATGCCTCTATCTAACAAGCCTTGCACCTCTTCAATCAGCCCATGGTTTAAACGGTAATGTAAGCGCTCCAAAATACGTTGGCTGCGCCATTCAATAGACGATGATAATCCGAATAGCAACGGATAAAGAGGAGGGTATTGTACAGGTATAAATTCAAATTGCAACAGGTAATCACAAATCTCAATGGCTCTTATGGTTCTTTTTGCTGTTGACAAGTCTGCTTTTTGTGTAAATTCTGTAATGGGTAGTTGGTTAAAATAAGTAATCAATTGCTCATGGGTAAATGTTGACAAAGAAACGCGCAACTCATGGTTATTGGGAATGCTGGTGTAGGCTAAATTGCGCAATATGGCATCAATGTAAAGTCCCGTTCCTCCGCATAAAATGGGCAACAGTTGTTTTTGTTTCAGTTGCTTAAACACAGTAAAAAAATCTTGTTTAAATTGGTTTACATGGTAAGCATCTCCCGCTTCAACAATATCTATTAAATGATGGGGTATTTGTTGGTTTTCCACCACATAGTCAGCATAATCTTTGCCGGTCCCAATATCCATTCCCCTGTAAACTTGTCGGCTATCAGCGCTAATAATTTCACTTTGTAGTTGGTGTGCAACATGTGCCGCCAGCTTGGTTTTTCCCATAGCTGTAGGTCCTAAAATTACAATCAGGTTGGCTTTAAACATGAAAAACGAAAGTACACATTTTACCCGTTTGCCAAATGATGATTCAATACAAATTTGGTACTACCTGAATTATATACCTTAATCAGATTGGGTGATACCAATTGCTGAGCCGTTAAACGGTTTGGAAAAAACCTTTCCATCGTATTTGGTTCAACATAAAACAAATGGGCAGGCAACGTTTGTTGTTGGGTAAACCCCAATTTCATGTAGCTTTCTCCTGTGCCCCAATCATTGTCGGCATAAGTCATTAAATGTTTTGCATGGTGTTGATGCATAAAATGGTGAATCAGTTTACCCAATCCACCAACAATTGTAAAACCTGTTAGGTTGGCAAATCTTTCCAACTCAAAACTGCGGTAATAAGTAGGCCCATCAAACATGGTGCGGGCCTTACTAAAAGTGGCTGCGGCAACCATGGTGTTGTTATGCATTAAAGCATATTTATAATAGGCCGATGTGGCTCCTTGTAAATGGTTGTGTTCCAAAAACGAATAAGCCGCTTGTTTGTCAATCCTAATAACCTGTGTTTGACGTGCATGCAACTTTTTATTCAACCCCAGCAAAGCAACAAGGCGTTGTTGCACCAAATGGGTTTTGGTAAGCCAAACATCTTCCCATACATAAACCAAACGAGTGCCTTTGTGGATGCTGGTTTCTCTTTCAAAGTAATCAGGCAAAACCTGCTTTTTAATGTAAGTTTCTATCTCAATGTAAACAATGCGTAAGCTCGTTTTAGTGAATGTAAATGTCGCAAACAAATCATTGAACGAATCGTCTTGCCTGCCACCCAGCTGTGATATGAAATGAGCAAATGTTGGGTTATTTGCCATGATTGAACTGCAGTTTAACTTTGAGTTGTTCAACAACATTAAACACAATTGGGCAGATGGTGTAGTTGCTCCATAAACTTCGTTTGTATTTCATGTCTTTGGCATCAAGGTGCGGAAATCCACTGCAAGCCCCTGGCCTGTCTGAATAAATTTGGCAGGCATACCCGTTTAAAAAGGAACAAGGTTTTGTTTTTAAAAACAACGTTTCGCCATCAAATGCTACAAATTGTTGTTTAAAAGATTCGGTTGTGTGTCCAGCTAGTTTTGCCAGCCTTTCCAGCTCATCATCTTCAAGTCCTGGTTCTAAATTTTTACAACAATTAGCGCAGGCTAGGCAATCAATTTTAGGTGTAATTGCTGCCGCAAGCTCATGAATAAGTGCATCAACTTGCTCAGAAGAATGTTGGCGCAAATGCTTCTTAAAAAAAATATTCTCAATGTTTTTTTTCGCCAACAATGGCTTCATTTCATCGAGTAAAGCTAACGATGGGTTTGTCATATTCAACTGGTGCAAGATATATCAATACAACAAAATTCTAACACAAGTTTCACATGGTATCTGCTGCAACATACGGCTGATATAATTGCTCAGGTAATATATTTCATTAACAACCTTTTTGTAATAGGAAGGAGGGTGTCTTCAATAGGATAATCAAACTTGGTATCAACTAAAAAAGTGGCTGGGTTAGGAAGTTTTTTTCTATTACGCACCATGTCAATTTTAATATTCTCGCAGGTGTTTACAAAGTTTTGTTGGTACGAAGTTAAATAAGTGGCATGTATTGCCCTGTAGTCAATTTCATCATGTACAAATAGCTTTACGCTGTACTCATAAACTTTAATTTCTTGGTGTTTTACCAACAAATAACCTTCGTTACGGTAGATGGGAAGAATACCAATAGGATTTAAGGTGATTTCTTTTTCAATAAAATCATAAATCTCTTTGCCTTCATCAATATGTTTTTGGATGGTAGGCAAGCTAAAATCAATGATTTCCTGTAAATGGTTCATCAACTCATCATTTGAGATCACTTTGGAAAACGAAATTTTAAACCGTTGCAAATCCAATTGTTCTATTTGGTTAGGGAAAACTTCGTACAACTCGTCTTTACTCTTTTTAAATTGTTGTAAGTTGCGGTAATGGGCCACCAAATCAGCCAATGCCGGGTATAGTTTGGTTTGGTTAAATTGTTGTTGAACATCTTGAAGATAGGCCAGTAGCAAGTACTTTTTATATTCAAAATCAGGTTGGTTTTCGAAGAACCAGTTCAAATGAAGTGATTTCATAACCTTACTTTTTAATGGATAACGTAAAGTTAATATTATTTCATATTGCAGTCAAGCAATATATTTTGGATGGAGGAGCTGACCTAGGCACAATGCCGCAAACTGCAACCAGACTTAAAACTGTTTGCGTAAGCTCAGGCTAAGCCCTGTTAAGTATGGGTACTGTTGCACCCAGTTTTCATTCTTCACCATGCTGTTTAGGCTATACCTGAAATAAGGCATCATACTTACTGAAACGCTCTCGTTTAAGCGGTAATTGATACCAGCGTATAAATGGCCAAAAATAGAGTTGCCTATTTGTGGGAATGCCTCTTTTCCTTTCACAACCAACACCCCAACATTATTGTATCCAATAATATTGGCATCAACGGTATTGATGATGGCATAGGATAAACCTGTTTTGATTTCAACGCTTAAACGTTTGGCTGGGTTAATGCGGTAAGTAACCAACAATGGAATTTCATTCCAGCTGTAACGAATCCCCTGATTTTCCATAGTGCCATTAAAAATGGTGTCGTTGGCATGAATGTAACTGGCTCCTGGCTCCCTTTGGGCCGATTGGCTGGTTGGTAATGTATTGTAAGACATGGACATTTTAAAGTTGGTAATAAAAATACCACTGGAAACAAACCACTTTTTATTAAGATGGTAATCAAGCAAAAAGCCTGCTGTAATTTCACTTTTAGATTGCTCAGCCTGCTTACGTAAATTGATATTGCTGCTCATGTCCCTTCCTGAGGGGCCTTTTAATACCATATTATTCATGTGCAAGCCTGCAAAAATTGAAATGGAAATCAAAGCAGGTTGTTGGACTGGAATTATCTTGGTTACTGAATCCAGAGGAGTAATCACTTTGCCTAGTGATTCGGATGGCGTAATGATTGTGTTGGAAGGTTGATTGGTACTATCCGCCCCCTTAACAGCAGATAATGCTTGTGTTACTTGTGTGGCTGATAAATCAGGAGTTAACGCATTATCGGTTTTGCTTACACTTGTTGGTAAAGCGAGTAAAACAGAATTGTTGGAGTTGGCAATTTGTGGGGTTGAGTCAGGTGTTGAATAATTTGCAATGGGTTGTTTGTTACTAATTGGTAAAGCTGTTTTAGCGGTATATGCATGTTGCAATGCCAAGCTTTGTTCAGATGGCTTTGCTGCAACAGACAGCGGTGTTGAAGAAGTTTGGTTTACCATTTGCAGCTGGGAGCCAGTTGTAATGTCTGTTACTCGAATACGGTTTGACGGTTTTAAGGAAGATTTTCTGGCCCTGGCTGCTAAAGAAGCAGGCATTGCGCCTGCTTCATAGGTAGAGTTTGATGGATATTGGTTAAGGTTTTTATCAGTTACTGCTGAGGTGTTTATTGTTTTTGTTGGTTTACCCAGAGATTTAGCTGCAATGGTCTCATTTTTAGTGATTTGTTGAGCAATTGGTTTCTGATTGGTTTGTTCTTGGTTTATAGCCAAAGCAGCTTGCGTGTTTTTAAGCTCTTGTTGATGTTTGGTAAAGAAGTAACCAATAGTTATACCCGCACTAAACAATAAAAAGAAAAGCCCATACCAAATTTTGCCAACAGGTTTCCAACGATTGGGTTCAGGAGGAAGCTGTGCCTCAATTTGCTCCCAAGTTTCCTGCGATGGGGTAACCTGGTATTGTTGGAGCTTTTCTCCTACTTTTTGCTCAAACACAGGTTTATTTACGTCCTTGTCAATACGATCCCATAACGATTCGGAAGGCTTGTATTCCGTATCATTCAACTGCTTTTTCAGTTGTTTTTCAAAATCGTTATTGTGGTTCCCTAAAAGGCTCATTTAATATTTGATAATGTTTGGCTAACAATTGTTGCATCATAGCTCTTGCTCTGGCGTATTGAGATTTTGAGGTGCCAATAGCAATACCTAAAATTTCACCAATTTCTTTATGTGTGTAACCCTCTACCGCATAGAGGTTAAACACCAGTTTATATCCGTCCGGCAATTGTTGTACCAATGCAATAATTTCCTTAGCAGATATTTTTTCTATAATTTCATCTTCAAAGGGTGCGTCATAATTTTCCTGATCTAAGTCTTCCTGAAACTTACGGGAGCGGTGTTTAAAGAAGTTGATAGCAGTAAATACCATAATTCGCCTAATCCATCCTTCAAAACTGCCCTCATGTTTAAATCTGGCGATATTTTGAAATATCTTGATAAATCCTTCTTGAACCATATCCTCAGCTTCGGCCCTATCTTTGGCATAACGCATGCAAACCCCAAGCATTTTAGCAGCAAAACGATCGTAGAGCATTTTCTGGGAACTTCTTTTCCCATCAATGCATCCGTTAATCATATTTTCTTCTTCGCTTAACATAGGTCTGATGTTTCTATAGTCAATATAGTAAAAACTTTGGTTGCATGACAGTTTTTTCTGATTTGCTGACATAATTTTACCCTTCAAGGCATATCCACTCTCAAAATGGCAGCATTTTAAGAGTGGCATAATAGTGGATATGGACATAACACATTTTAAAATTCAAAAACAGATAAAATCATATGTCAGTAAGTCTTAAACCTTTAGCAGATCGTGTTCTTGTTGAGCCGGCTGCAGCAGAAGAAAAAACGTTAGGTGGAATTATTATTCCTGATACGGCAAAAGAAAAACCACAAAGAGGCACTGTAGTGGCTGTTGGTGATGGGAAAAAAGATGAACCAATGACCGTAAAAGCCGGAGATACGGTATTGTACGGCAAATATGCTGGTACAGAGGTAACTGTTGACGGAAAAGATTATTTGATTATGCGTGAAGCTGATATTTTCGCGGTAATTTAAATTTCAAAAAAAACAAATCAATAACCTGATTATTAATTATCTAATAAACAAATCAGGTTGAGAAATCTAAAAACAGTAACAATATTTAATAAAAAATAACATGGCAAAAAGAATTCAATATAACGTAGAAGCGCGCGATGGTTTAAAGCGCGGTGTTGATGCATTGGCAAATGCAGTGAAAGTAACTTTAGGTCCAAAAGGACGTAACGTGGTTATAGATAAAAAATTCGGTTCTCCGGTAGTAACCAAAGATGGTGTTACCGTGGCAAAAGAGATTGAATTGAAAGACCCGATTGAAAATATGGGTGCCCAAATGGTTAAAGAGGTGGCCAGCAAAACAGCTGATATCGCAGGTGATGGAACAACTACAGCTACTGTATTGGCTCAGGCTATTGTAACAGCAGGTTTAAAGAATGTGGCTGCCGGAGCAAATCCAATGGATTTGAAACGTGGTATTGATAAAGCGGTAGAAGCAGTAGTGGCTAACTTAAAAACACAATCGCAAAAAGTAGGGGACGATAACAACAAAATTCAGCAAGTAGCCTCTATTTCTGCTAACAATGACGAGGTAATTGGTAAGTTGATTGCCGATGCCATGGCTAAAGTAGGCAAAGAAGGAGTGATTACTGTAGAAGAGGCAAAAGGCACTGAAACTGAAGTAAAAACAGTTGAAGGTATGCAGTTTGACCGTGGATACTTATCACCATACTTTGTTACCAACCCGGAGAAAATGGAAGCTGACTTGGACTCTCCATACATTTTAATTACGGATAAAAAAGTAGGTAACATGAAAGAGTTGTTGCCAGTATTGGAAGCAGTGGTACAAACAGGTAAACCCTTGTTAATTATTGCTGAAGATGTAGAAGGTGAAGCCTTGGCTACTTTGGTGGTAAATAAATTGCGTGGCTCGTTAAAAATTGCTGCGGTTAAAGCTCCAGGTTTTGGCGATAGAAGAAAAGCCATGTTGGAAGATATTGCCATCTTAACAGGCGGAACTGTAATCAGCGAAGAGCGCGGATTTAAATTGGATGCAGCCGATATTACCATGTTGGGTCGTGCAGAAAAAATCACCATTGATAAAGACAACACCACCATTATTAACGGTGCCGGAGCAAAAGGTGACATTACTGCCCGTGTAGGACAGATTAAAGCACAGATTGAAACCACTACCAGCGATTATGATAAAGAGAAATTGCAAGAGCGTTTAGCCAAATTGGCTGGAGGTGTTGCGGTATTGTATATTGGTGCAGCTACTGAGGTTGAAATGAAAGAGAAAAAAGACCGTGTGGATGATGCGTTACATGCAACCCGTGCTGCTGTTGAAGAGGGCATTGTTGCAGGTGGAGGGGTAGCTTATATCCGTTCTATCGAAGCATTGGAAAAACTTAAAGGAGTAAATGAAGATGAAAATACAGGTATTGCCATCATCAAACGCTCATTAGAAGAGCCATTGCGCCAAATCGTTGCCAATGCAGGTGGCGAAGGCAGCGTAGTGGTAAACAAAGTGCGCGAAGGCAAAGCTGATTATGGTTACAACGCCCGCACAGAGGTGTATGAAAACCTGATTGCTGCCGGTGTTATTGACCCAACTAAGGTAAGCCGTGTGGCCTTGCAAAATGCGGCCAGCGCGGCAGCCATGATTTTAACTACTGAATGTGCATTGGTTGAAGAGAAAGAAGACAAAGCACCAGCCATGCCGGGTGGAATGCCAGGTGGCATGGACGGCATGTACTAAACATTAGCATATATTTAACCGAATAAGCCCTCGCTAACTGCTTTGCAGTTCGCGAGGGCTTTCTTTTTGGCAACGAAATTCATGTAAAAGTAGATATTTGTCTTAAACAATTCTTACCTATCACTATATGGCATCAGCTTTCGGACATGCAGCGGCTGCAATTGCATTAAGCCAAACAGGCATTATTCAGCGCTGCTCTTGGAAGCTGCTTTTTTTGGGAGTCATGCTCAGTGTTTTACCTGATGCAGATAGCATTGGCTTCTTGTTTGGGGTGCCTTACGCTTCTTTTTGGGGACACCGTGGGTTTAGCCATTCTATTGTATTTGCAGCATTGATGGCTGTTTTTTGTCAAAAGGTATTTTTTGCTAAGGATAAAACGGGCTATCAACCCATTCGGGTATGGTTGTTTCTATTTTTAAGTTGTATTTCTCATGCCTTACTTGATGCCATGACCACTGGCGGTTTGGGTGTTGCTTTTTTTGCCCCTTTCGACAATACCCGTTATTTTTTTCCATTCAGGCCCATCAAGGTTTCGCCCATTAATGTTAAACTATTTTTTGAAGGTAAAGGGTTTGCCGTACTTAAAAGCGAGGCAGTATGGATTGGGCTGCCTACGCTACTCATTGTGCTGGTCTCCTATTTGGTTCGGGGAATTAAGGGTAGGCCTGTTACGCGCAATAAATAAATGCTTGTTTAACGAGGCAATTGTTTTATTCAACTGATTGATTAAATTGCAGTTAAAATAACTAAACAATGAAACACAAAATACACCTATTTGCTTACCTCGTAGCGTTTGCCGTTGTACTATCAGCCTGCAAAAAGGAGGACGACAAAGAAGCTACTCCAACACCAACCCAAGCCGTTGATGAATTTAAAACCATTCCAACAACATTTACCCAAAAGGTAATGATGGAGCGTTATACCGGAGAATGGTGCGTAAACTGCCCTGATGCCGCCAAATATATTGATGCAATAGCGGTTAAGTATCCTACTAAGTTTGCTGTAGCTGGTGTACACCAAGGTGATTGGTTAGAAATTCCACAGTTAACCACATTAAAAGACCATTTGGGTGGCATTGGTGGGTATCCGCGTGCTTCTATCAACCGCGTGCCTGCTCAAAATACCACAAACGGACAAGATGGCCTTGTTGTTTATAGCAGAGGCAATTGGGAAGCCAACGTTGACCGTCTGGTTGATGCAGGTTCGACAAAAACAGCCAAAGCAGGATTGGCCATTGAGTCAAGCATTACCGACAATAAGTTATCCATTAAAGTGCATTGTGGTTTTGCCGCCAATTTAAACAGCGATACCCGTTTAACAGTATACTTATTAGAAGACCAAATTACTGCGGTAAAACAAATTGGAGCAACCACCAATCCTTACATCCATGATAATGTATTGCGTAAAGTAATTACTGGTGGGTTAGGTGATGCCATAGACATGAAAACAGGTAATTATTTGTTAAAAGAGTTCAAGGATATTGATATTTCTACCTACAAAAAGGAGAATCTTAAAATTGTGGCATTTATTAATACCATTGGAGCATCAAGTAATGCCCATCAGATTGTAAATGTGCAACAGGCAAAAGCTGGAGTAACTCAAAAATACGATTAACTATTTTTTCCTAATTGTAGAAAAGGAATGGCTATTTGTGGTCATTCCTTTTTTTTTATAAAACTTGGTATTTTTCTACGTTCATCATATCCGCAAGCCAAAACAATAATGGTGGTATTTTGTTTGGTCAAATCATTTTATGGCCTGTTTGTTTCTTTTTTCGGGGTGTTTTATTTTTTTTAGAAAGGGAAGTGAACAACACTTACCAGCCAATAGCTACGAATTCTCAACCAAAGTCAACGATTGCTCAAAATGACACAAGTAAATTCACCCTTGTTGTAAATTGTAGGGGTAATTATCAAGTGCTTGAGGTGTTTAAACAACGGTTTATACATAAAAGTTTTACAGAAAATTAGCCTGAATCAACCATTAAAGTCCACAAAAGAAGCCCGAATAACATCGGGCTTTTCTTTTATTCGTCACTATCAGTTGGTTCTGGTTCTAGTTCCACCAAAGTGGTGCCAAATTCCTTTTTGTTGTTAATGGATTTTTCAAGGGTAAGCAACATAGACGGGAGCAACAATAAATTCATCAACATGCCAAAAAACAAGGATAATGAAGTAAGTATGCCTAAGGCAATGGTTCCTCCAAAATCGCTGGCTGCAAATATGATAAAGCCAGCAAACAAAGCCACCGCAGTATAAATGATACTGGGTCCTGCTTCTCTTAAACTTTCGGGAATGGCTTCTTTCATATCCCAATTGTGCTTTTTAAGGGAGTTGCGGTATTTGGCCAGATAATGGATGGTAAAATCAACCACAATACCGTAAGCCACAGAAAATATAATAATGGTGGATGGTTTTAAGCGAATGTCGAAAAACCCCATGATACCTAAGGTAATTAAAAGCGGAACAATATTAGGCACCAATGATATGAGCACCATTCTCCAGCTAAAAAACAAAAAGGCCATCATAATGGATATAATGATTAGTGCAGCAACCATGCTTTGCAGCAGGTTTTCTACCAGGTAATCATTGCCTTTTAAAAAGATTAGGCTGGTTCCTGTTAAGGTTACCGTATATTTGTCTTTCGGGAAAATTTCATCCACAATTTTTTGTACCCGTTTGTTCACCTCTTTCATCTCTACAGAACCCACATCGGCCATTTGGATGCTGATACGTGCCATTTGGTAATTGCTGTCAACCATGCTTTTAAGCAATCCTCCGCTTACGGGGCTGTTTTTGGGCATATATCCAATCAGTTCTGTAATATCTAATGCACTAGGGATAATATAAAACCGTTCATCCCCATTGTGGTAACCCTGGTTGGCAAATTTTAAAAAATCAACCATAGAAACCGCTTTGCTAAATTCAGGGAAAGTGGCCAACTCTTTTTGTAATCGGTTCATCTTTTGCAATGTGCTGATATCCCTTACCCCATTTTTGCGTTTGGTGTCTATCCTAATCTCGTATGGCAATACTCCTTTAAGCTCTTTCTCAAAAAACTTTAAATCGGTATATACTTTATCTTTCTGAGGCATATCATCCACCACATAACCTAAAGTTCTCACTTTTAAACTACCATAAACAGCAACTATACACAGTAACAATGTAACCAAGTAAATTGTTTTTCGGTGTTTATAAACCATGTTATTGCACCAAAGCATGATGTTGTTTAACCGCACCCCATCAAGGTGTTTAGTGTGGCTTAGTTTGGGAGGAGGCAGGTAGCTATATACAATAGGAATAAACACCAACGATACTATATATATGAACATGATGTTTAAGCCAGAGATAATGGAAAACTGATCAAGTACAGCGCTGCCTGAAAAACTAAACACACAGAAACCCACAGCAGTAGTTACATTGGTTAAAAAAAGCGGTAATCCGTTTTTTGAAATCAGGCGTAAAATGGCCAGCATTTTATTGCCATGTGCCCGATATTCCTGGTGATATACATTGAGCAAATAAATGCAATTTTGTATCCCAATAATCACCATTAATGGCGGGATTAATCCGGTTAAAATGGTGATTTTATAGCCGAATAAGTGGATGCTTCCCAAGGTGCAAAATACCCCAATAACCACCACAATAAGGGAGAAAATAACGGCAGAGTAGAAGCGGAAAAACAAGAAAATAAACAACGCGGTAACAGCTATGCTTAAATAGGTAAATATTTTAATTTCAGCAGCCACTTTGCTGGCATAAATGGTCCGCACATAGGGCAAGCCTGAGTAATGAACCTCAATACCATGTTTTTTGCCAAATTGGGTACAAACGCCTTCTATTTCATTTACCAAAGGGATGCGTTCTTTGCTATCAAGTTTCTTTTTATTTAAGGTAATGGCAAGCAAAGCCACATTTCCTGCATCATTATACAATAACCCCTTATATAAGGGCAATGAAAGAATAACCCCTTTCAGGGAATCCATCTCTTGTTGCGTTTTAACAATGCCAGTTATAATGGGTTTAAGTTCAAGCTGGTGTTTTTCATCATTGCGATAGGGCATGTAGATATTTGCTACAGAAATAGCCTTTTCTACTCCCGTAATCTGTTCCACTTGTTTGTTTAAGGCCACCAGTTCATTAAAAAAGTTTTTTTCAAACAATTTATCCGATTGGATACCTACAGCTAAAATATTTCCATCTTCCCCATAGGTTTCTTTAAACTTGGTGTATTCAATAAAATCAGGGTCTGAGTCGGGAATAATCTTCGCAAAATCATAAGTCATTTGCACACGAGTTGCAAAAAAAACAAAAACAACTGTAATGATGCCTAAAGCTACCAGAAACCAAAATCTGTTGCGTATAACGTAAGTCCCGAATTTTTGCCACATAAAATTTAAGTTGTGCGAATCTATGCAAATAATTAAGGAACATGACAATTTATTGCATAGCCGTATGTAACATTTATGTGTAGAAAACGTTAGGTTTGTCAGGAATATTAAAGAATATATGCGCTATATCTTATACCTCAGTGTTACATTCATTAGTTTCAGTTGTTTAGCACAGTTTAAAGTACCTACCGTAAATGCCTGGCGGGTTCATTTGTCGTATTTGTCAAACCAAACCATGGCCCAGGCAGGCAATACCTATTATGTAGGGTCGAATAGTGGTCTTTTTAAGTTCGATAAAGATGAAGGTTCATTAGAAGTTTATAGTAGGGTTAATGGATTGAGTGATGTTGAAGTAAAAAAATTGGCCTATGATGAAACCACCAAAACACTTGTTATTGTTTATAATAATACCAATATTGATTTGTTGCAATATGGGCGTATAACCAATATTTCTAACATATTAAGCCAAAGTATTATCGGTGAGAAATTAGTAAATGATGTGTTTATTGAAGATGGAATAGCTTATTTGGCTTGCACATTTGGGGTTGTTAAAATTGATTTAACCCGAAAACAGATTGTAGATTCATACCAAAATATTGGCCCTAATGGAACCACGTTAAACGTTAAAGATATAGCCCTGTATAACGGTTTTTTTTACATTTCGTCTTCGATAGGCCTTTTTAAAGCAAACGCAAACGTTGGTAACCTAAGTGATTATAATTTTTGGAGCCGTTTTGATACCTTAACTGCTTGCAACCAATTGCAAGTGTATAACAATAAGCTATACTCTGGCAGCTACTCCCGCTTATACGTTTACGATGGCATTACCAATGATAGTGTATCTGGAGTTGTTGATGGAACTGCCGCCATTAGCAATTTAAGGTTGAGCCAAGACCGGTTGGTGGTAGTTGCTCCACCAAAGTTGGTGCATTATGCCAACTCTAGTGTGGTAAAAGCAGATTACCATCCGGGGTATACCGATGCGGTTTTAGATGATCAACTGAATTTTAGTATACTATTGAATGGATTTGGGCTGCTATTGCTTGAGCCTGCTGGTACTCGTTACATCATTCCTCAAGGGCCTTATGGGAATTCGGCCATTAAATTTTCATACTCAGCCAGCAGAAAGCAATTGTTTGTAGCGGGCGGCTTTGTGGATGGAATAGATGGCGAGCGAGGATGGTCAAATACTTACAACAACAATAAGTATTATGTGTTTAATGGTGCTGAGTGGTTAACTCCCAAGTCATTAAACAATGTTTTTGTTGACCGCTGCCGTGATATTAGCGATGTGGTGTGTGACGACAAATCGAATAAGACCTACTTGAATAGTTATGGAACAGGGGTGTTGGAAGTGTCTAATTTAACACCAACCAATTTGTTTGATACGGCAAATACCAATGGTAAGTTGGGCTTTTTTGTGAATGAATTTGCGGGATTCCGACCAGTGTATGCAGCAGGTAATGCATTGGATGCACAGTCAAACTTATGGGTAACCTGTTTTGGAGCGGCTAAGCCCTTATCCTTAAAAACGGTCAATGGCCAATGGTTTTCCTTTTCTTTTAATGGCGGAAATAATAATGTGGGAAGAATAGTATGTGACAACGCATCGCCACGCAACAATAAATGGATAACCAATGTAAAAGGAGGGGGGCTTTATGTGTACAATGAGAGTGATAACTTGGGTAGTGAGAATGATGATAAATTTGCCGTACTAACTACTGAAAAGGGTAAAGGAGCCTTGCCAAGTAAAAATGTGATTTGTATGGCCCTTGATAAAAATGGGGAAATGTGGATTGGCACAGATAAAGGCTTATGCATTATTAGCGATCCTACCGGTGTGTTTAAAAACCGCAACTATGATGCCCGTCAACTCATTTTTAACACAGGCAGCTTTAACAGTATTTTTTTAGGGACAGACGCCATATTAAGCATAAAGGTAGATGGTGCTAACCGCAAATGGATAGGCACACGAAACGGGGTTTGGCTGGTTTCAGAAGACGGGTATACAGTCATTCGGAATTTTACAACGGATAACAGTCCATTGCTTTCAAATGTGGTGTATGATATTGGTATTTTTGAAGAAACAGGCGAAGTGTTTTTCGCAACGGAGAAAGGAATAATCAGTTATGCAGGAGATGCCACAGATGCGGGAGATAAACACAAGCAAGTGTTTGTATATCCCAATCCAGTTAAGCCAGAGTTTAATGGAGAAATTGCCATTAGAGGCTTGGCAAATGAAAGCAATGTGAAAATAACAGACATGGCCGGCCATTTGGTTTATGAGACCAAAGCCAATGGCGGCATGGCAACTTGGAATGGAAAAACATTTAACGGAAAAAGAGCAGCTACTGGCGTATACTTAATTTATAGTAGTAATGAGGATGCCACGGAAACCTTTGTAACCAAACTACTTTTCGTGAATTAACTATTCATCAAAAAGTGCTCACCTTCATTGGCAATAAAACTATTTTCAAAAACCGCACGGGTTTCAGCAAGCAATTCATCTAATACATCATAACGAGATGAAAAATGTCCAATGATTAACTTTTTAGCATTGGATTGTTGGGCTACCATACCCGCTTGTTTGGCCGTGGAGTGTTTGGTTTCTTCAGCCCTGGCTAGTCTATCATGCATAAAAGTGGCTTCATGGTACAACAAATCAACTCCGCTCACCGATGCAATTACATTTTCATGGAACATGGTATCACTGCAATAGGCATAGCTTATTGGTGTGCCTGATGAAAAAGTAAGCTCCTTATTTTTTACATGCACACTTCCATCTGCACTCACAAAGTCTTTACCGCGTTTAATATCTGTATATAATGTAAATGGAATGTTGTGTTTTTCACAAGCTTCTGTATTTAATTTGAGCAATTTTGATTGTTCTTGAAACAAAAAGCCTGTGGTGGGAATGCGGTGGTAAAGTGGAAATGAGGTTACTTTTAAGGTGCTGTCTTCAAAAATTACTTCGGTTACATCTGGTTTGGTAATGTGTTTAATCACCTCAAAACGCAAAGCACTTTCTGTGTTTTTGGTAAATAAGTCGAGTATTTCAAATAAAGTCTCGGGTCCATAAATGTTTAAGGGCTCGGTGCGTTGCATCAAACTCATGCTAAACAATAAGCCAGGTAAACCAAGCATGTGGTCAGCATGGATGTGGCTGATAAAAATATGCTTGATTTTAGATTTTTTAATCTTATACCGTTGCATTTGAATTTGTGTTCCTTCACCACAATCAATCAGCATGTGGTGGTCCAACATTTTTAGGTATTGGGCACTGGGAAAACGATGCAGGGTAGGCGTAGCCGAGCTATTGCCTAAAATAACCAATTCAAATATCATGCTTGCGAACGCTCTTCATTCATATTTAGAAATTGTTTTTCCAGTTGATCCATAAAAACAAAATCTACTGCTTCAACATCTGTGGGAATAAAGGTTATATCAGCTTTAGAGAATAAACGGGTAAAAGGATCCTCCGCTTCGGTAATAATCAACATGCCATCATGTTCCTGCAATTCAACACCCAAGTTAATTAATTCCCTAGTAGCTTCTGCATTACAATCTTTTACACCACCAATATTTACAATCACATATTTGCTGCTGCTGGCTACTTCATGTCTCACTTTTTCAATCAGCTTTTGGGCAGTGCTTTTATCCAATGCCGTTAAATCTGTTTTAATTAGTGAGTACTCATCACTTTTTTCAATTGTGTAGTTCATAACTCCTTGTTATTTGGCAGGTAAATTTACCAAATTCAAGTTGATTTTTCATCCTTCTGAAAATAATGTTTGATTTTTAGTTAAAATTTATTCAATTCTGCACCATAAATTTACAGCAGATGAGCAGAAAAATAGCATTAATTACAGGGGCATCGGCAGGCATTGGCAAAGCAACAGCAACGCTTCTGGCAGCGCAGCAGTATAACCTGATATTGGCAGCCCGTAGGTTACAAAGTTTAACTGACTTGGCTCAGGAACTGGAAAAGCAACACGGTATTTTAACCCATTGCCGGCAATTGGATGTGCGGGATAAAGTGGCGGTGAATGCGATGGTGAATGAGTTGCCTGAGGAGTGGCAAAAAATTAATGTATTGGTTAACAATGCAGGGTTAGCAAGCGGATTAAATACCATTGATGAGGGTGACACCGAAGATTGGGACGTGATGATTGATACCAATATTAAAGGACTATTGTATGTTACCCGAGCAGTGGTTCCATTGATGAAAAAGCACCAGATAGGCCATATTGTAAACATAGGCTCCATAGCTGGTAAAGAAGTTTATGCCAACGGCAATGTGTATTGCGCCACCAAACATGCTGTGGATGCGTTAAATAAAGCCATGAGATTGGAACTTTCCCGTTTCCCCATTAAGGTTACAGCCATTCACCCAGGCGCAGTAGAAACGGAATTTAGTGTGGTGCGTTTTCATGGCGATGCGGAACGCGCAGCAAAAGTGTATGACGGATTTGAAAACCTGGTGGCAGAAGATATTGCCGAGGCTATTTGGTTTGCAGTTAGTCGCCCGGCACATGTAAATATTAACGAACTAACCATTATGCCCACCGCACAACCAGCAGCGGGGGTAATTCATCGAAGATCCTGATTATTTGATGCGAATTTGGCGCTGACTAAATACTTGGTTAGGCGCATCCGATAAGTCAATGAATACGTGAAATGTTAATGTCGTTTCTTTTTGAGGAATAAAATTAGGTTTTAAAAAGAGTATGTAACCTTTAGGATTGTATAAATTGATACTGCGCGCAACCTTTTCAGCACTGTCCGAATAAAAAAAACCAGGGTCTTGAGAAGCTAAGAAATAAGGAGTAATATCTTGTCCTGTTTTAACACTATCTGTTGCAGTAAGCCTTACCGCTTTTTCGGCAATGATTACGAATTTTTTGATCCATTGATTATTTGGCAAAGGCGGATCACAAGCAAAAACAGGATTTGAAAAATTAGGGAAAATGGATTTTGCCTTTTCGGGTTGTTTGTTGAGTGCAAACGACACGTTTTCAATCCCAATGGCCAAGATGCAAGAGTCAACCGAAACATAGGCAAGTGTGTCTGCTTTAATAAGCACGGTTGAATCAGATGTAGTTACTTGGTGCAGGTGTAAAGCATTAACGTTAAACATAATAACATTCGATTTGCCACAATCATCACAACCTGAAGGCAAAAAGCCAACAGCCGCTAAAATCAGCAAAAGCTGAACTAAACGCAGTATTTTGTTAATGGCCATATTTTGTTAGAAGTGTTATTAGTTGATCCATTCAAAACCAACATAAGGCACAAGTGCCTGAGGTACTTTAATGCCCTCTGCGGTTTGGTTGTTTTCCAGTATGGTAGCCAATATGCGTGGCAAGGCCAACGCACTGCCATTTAAGGTATGCGCCAATTGGTTTTTACCATCTTTGGTTTTGTACCTACACTTTAATCGGTTTGATTGGAAGGTTTCAAAATTAGAGGTTGAACTTACCTCCAACCATCTTTGTTGCGCAGCACTGTACGTTTCAAAATCGTAAGTTAAAGCAGACGAAAATCCCATATCTCCCCCACATAAACGAAGGATGCGGTAAGGAAGTTCTAACTTCTCTAATAAACCCTGAACGTGTTTCACCATTTCATCCAAAATGGCGTAAGAGTCTTCGGGTTTTGCTATTTGTACAATTTCTACTTTTTCAAATTGGTGCAAGCGGTTAAGGCCACGGACGTGCGCGCCCCAGCTTCCAGCTTCTCTTCTAAAACAAGGAGAATAACCCACATTTTTAATGGGCAATTCTTCTTCTTTTAAAATCACATCACGGTAAATGTTTGTGATGGGAACTTCTGCTGTTGGAATCAGGTATAAGTCGTCCACTTGGGCATGGTACATTTGCCCTTCTTTATCAGGTAACTGCCCGGTGCCAAAGCCACTATCAGCATTCACTAAAAACGGAGGAACAATTTCTTCGTATCCGGCTTTTAATGCTTCATCTAGAAAGAAATTTACCAACCCACGTTGCATGCGTGCGCCTTTACCCCTGTAAACAGGGAAGCCAGCACCTGTAATTTTAGTACCCAATTCAAAATCTATCAGGTTGTATTTGGTAATCAGTTCCCAATGAGGTAAGGCCGCTTCACCCAAAACAGGTAAAACGCCATATTCAAGCACTGTTAAGTTATCGTCAGCAGTGCGTCCATCGGGCACAATGGCTGCGGGTGTATTGGGCAAGGTTACCAGTTTTTGGTACAATTCTTCTTCTAAGGTTTTGGTGTTTTCTTCCAACTGTTTGGCTTGTTCTTTTAACAATGCTGTTTGTTGTTTCAACACTTCGGCTTCATCACGTTTGCCGCTTTTCATCAACTCGCCAATTTGTTTGGCCAGTTTATTGGCCTCGGCTTGGTTGCTTTCCATCACCTGTTTGGCAGCACGTGTTTTTTCATCTAACTCAAGCACCTCATCTACCGTAACGGCATACGCAGGATTGCGTTTATTTAAACGTGTTTTGGCCTCAGCCGTATTTTCCCTTAAAAATTGTAATTGTAACATAAACGCTATTGGTATCTTTTAGTTCATCAACTGGTGTAATCCATTTACCAGTTATTTAATGGTTCATTACGCTTCAATAATCACCACTTTATCCATCACATCACCTTGACGAATCTGGTCAATCACTTCTACCCCTTCAACCACTTTACCAAAGCAAGTGTGGTTGCGGTCCAAATGAGCGGTATTGTCGCGGCTATGGCAGATAAAAAATTGTGAGCCTCCGGTGTTTCTTCCTGCATGAGCCATAGATAATACACCACGGTCGTGGTACTGGTTGTTTCCAGTAAGTTCGCAATCTATTTTGTAACCAGGTCCACCTGCACCAGTGCCTGTTGGGTCGCCACCTTGTATTACAAAATTTGGGATAACACGGTGAAACGTTACGCCATTGTAAAAGCCACTTTCTGCCAGTTTAATAAAATTGGCTACGGTATTAGGCGCATCTTGTTCAAAAAATTCAATTTTCATGACACCTTTAGCGGTGTGTATTTCTGCAATTTTGCTCATTATATTATGTTTAAAGTGCCGCAAAAGTAAATAATTACTTTCAATAATTGTAATTACTGCCACCAAGGGTTTAATCTAACAGGTAATGGCCAACTTGATTTATTTTGTTAATGGTGTTGGCAAACCAAATCCTTATAGAATAACCTGTTTGCAGGGTAAACACATAAAAACAGGTTGAATTAGAAATAATATTTTATTTTGCACCCAAATTATACAGCGAAATGAATTACGATTTAATAGTTATAGGAAGCGGACCTGGCGGATATGTAGCCGCTATTCGTGCAAGCCAGTTGGGCTTAAAAACAGCCATTGTTGAACGTGAAAGCTTGGGTGGTATTTGTTTAAATTGGGGTTGTATCCCTACTAAGGCCTTGTTAAAATCAGCTCAGGTGTTTGAATATATTAAACATGCGGGTGATTATGGCATTAGTGTAAAGGAAGCTTCGCATGATTTTGGTGCTGTGGTAAAACGCAGCAGGGGAGTGGCTGATGGCATGAGCAAAGGCATTGCCTTTTTAATGAAGAAGAATAAGATTGATGTGATTATGGGTACTGGCAAGTTAGCAGCCGCCAATAAGGTGGAGGTAACGGATGCTGCTGGAGCTAAAAAAGTGTATGAAGGCAAGCATATTATTTTAGCAACAGGTGCTCGAAGCCGCGAATTGCCAAATATTAAAATTGACAACAAAAAAATATTGGGTTACCGTGATGCCATGGCTTTACCTACGCAGCCAAAATCAATGATTGTAATGGGTAGCGGTGCCATTGGTTGTGAGTTTGCCTATTTTTATAACGCAATGGGTACTAAAGTAACTATTGTAGAGTTTATGCCGAACATACTTCCAATTGAAGATGAAGATGTTTCTAAAGAAGTAGCCAAGTCATTTAAAAAATCAGGAATTGAGATTATGACTGATGCTGCTGTTGAATCAGTAGATACTTCGGGTAATGGCTGTAAAGTAAAAGTGAAGACTAAAACAGGTATTGTTGATTTGGAAGCTGATGTGGTATTATCTGCAGTGGGTGTACAAACCAACCTGGAAAACTTAGGGCTTGAAAGTGTAGGTGTTAAAGCTGATAAAGGCAAAGTATTGGTTGATGATTTTTATGCTACCAATGTAAAAGGCGTTTATGCCATTGGAGATATTGTAAAAGGCCCTGCTTTGGCGCATGTGGCCAGTGCGGAAGGTATTATCTGTGTGGAGAAAATTGCCGGACACCACCCTGAAGCGTTAAATTATAACAACATTCCTGGTTGTACGTATTGTTTGCCAGAAGTAGCCTCAGTAGGTTATACAGAGAAAGCGGCTAAAGAAGCCGGTTATGAAGTGAAAGTAGGTAAATTTCCATTCTCTGCCAGCGGCAAAGCAAGTGCAGCAGGTGCAAAAGAAGGGTTTGTTAAGGTTATTTTTGATGCCAAATATGGGGAGTTTTTAGGTGCTCATATGGTTGGTGCCAACGTTACTGAAATGATTGCAGAAGTGGTTGTAGCACGCAAGTTGGAAACTACCGGAATGGAGATTGTAAAATCTGTTCATCCTCATCCAACCATGAGCGAAGCCATTATGGAAGCAGCTGCTCAGGCTTATGGAGAGTGCATTCATTTGTAAGAAATAATAATACGGTTAATAGGAGGCGGCACGCGTAGCGTG
>CALRXU020000022.1:0-72361 GCA_943372215.1 Chitinophaga pinensis
TTATTAGAACCACGTTTTTTCACCAAAAAAAATTGGGAGCATAAAAATCCCTATGCTGTAATGCATGCAAATCGTTTCTGATAATATTTTAAGAGATCTATTTTGAGTGCTTAAGAGCAAAAACTTAGTTTTTTCACATCCTGACGTTCTGCAGCCAAGAGCTGTTGCCGATTGCGAAACGTTTATTTGTCGAGCTAAGATAAAGAATTTACGGATACGAAATGCTAAAACACAGAACACTAATGCCAATTGCCGCCACAACCTGTGTTAGCTGCTGGTGCTTTCAATCATAGTCAATGCTTCTCTTGGTGTCATCACAGGAAGGGAACTCATTTTAAAGTCTTTTGTGTCACGTGTCACAATACAATCTGTTTTACCAATGGCTTTGGCACAGTTATATTGAATGGCGTCTTCAAAGTCTTTAAAGTCCGATTTTAAGGATTTTCTTATCACCTCTTTTGATACGTCTACAACTTCAGCCCATTCTTGGAGTTCATTAAGAATCTTGATTGTCTCAAGGTGCGAACAAGACTGTCGCAGGATGTAGTAAATATTATTGTATGAAACGGCAGCAACGTAAATTGATATTTTCTTTTTGAAGGAGTAATTAAAAAGTTTAGCTGCCTCTAAAGAGAACGGTTTTCTGTCGGCCAAGAAGTCTATTAGTACATTTGTGTCCAGGAATACGTGTTTCATAGCTTGTACTTTTTTGTCAGACCACTTGTTAACGCCTTTTTGTAATCAAAATCTTCGGGCAGCTCAATTGTCCCCATTAGTTTCAGAATTCTAGGAGAAATGCTTTCATCTTTGTTGTCCTTTGAAGTTAAAGTCATAAGGTAATTCTCTACAATGTCTGAAAGACTTTTGCCTTTGTTCTTTGCATATTTCTTGGCCACTGATATTACTGAATCATCAATTGTCAATGTGAGCTTGGTTGTCATAGCACGTGTTTATTTCACGTCAAATATACGTGTATTTAATTTTTAATCCAAAATTTCTCTGACGGGTACAGTTGCAGCTAACGTTCAAGGCTTTGTGCAGGTTGGGGAATAGAATTCCGTCTGCTTGTAAACGTCAGCCAAATTTATAGGTTTAAGTTGATGTTTTATTCTTTTGCTCAATAGCGTTCTGTCGAGCTGGAACTGAAATTAAATAGTAGTACAAAAGTTGATGGCGAATTCCGTCTAGCCCAACTTGCACAAAACCCTATGTTGTGCGTTCGTGCTTGTCCACTACGCTGTCACAATAGCTTTTTTTAAAGATTCAAAATGCAATGTGTCTTGTCCTAATAATGTCATAAGCTCTTGAACTGCTTCTGGCAAATTCATTAATAACTCGTCATGTTTGGTCACTTTCTCAAATGTTGTAAAATGAGAAAAGTGATGAAGTGTTTTAAGCTGGTGAGGCTCTGGCATTAATATTTTAAGTCTTGCATCTACTTCGTCATTTGAATCAGGCAATTTTAACAGTGTGTATATCTCTAAGAACCTTCTTACAGCATTTGGCATTAAGATAAGTTTGTCGTCTGATTCTTGGCATCCACCTTCAAAAAATTTGTAAATTATTTCAAAGAGATAAATGTATTCGGACTTGTAATCTCGTAAAGATTTTGGCAAGCCTTGTATTTCAGATTCATCTTTTGATAATCGCTTTATAAAATAATATTCTCTTGTATTTTTCTTGTTGATTCTACTTGAGTCTTTTAAGAATGAAAAGAATTCAAAATTGTGAGTTGAAATGAATAATTGTTTAAAACAGTTTACAAATTTATTTGGTTCTGCTGGGTCTTCATTTTGTCTGAAAAAGAATGAATTTATCAATGAATAGATTTGAGCTATATGGTTCCCATCTAAACTTGAAATTGGGTCGTCAATAAAAATGATTATGTCTTTTAGTTTCTTGTCACGGTGCAAACTTTCAAGTGATACTAAGAAGTAAGAAAATGATATTGCTGTTTTTTCGCCTTCACTTAAATTCTCTGCTATCTTGTCGCCACGTTTTAAAATAAATTTGTCGTCTGTTGTTACTTCTATGGCAATGTCATCTCGATTTAGAATTTTTTTAATAAAGTCGTTTAATTCTTGCTGTCCTGCTATAACACTTTTAAGTTGTGCTTCTAAAGTTTTATTTTTTGAAACTATCTTTTGAACATAACAAGTATATCTTTTTATGCAACGTTCCGAAAAGTTTTTATTCTGTTCTTTTGTTTTATAATCTTCCTGAATGAGAAATTGAGCAACTTGGTGCTTTTTTAATTTTGTCCTTGCGGCTTCTTGCTCTGTTCCAAAGTTGTCAAGAAAGTTATTATGTGATGCGATTATCAAATTTGTGTCAATAATCCATTTGTTTAATTGGTCATTTATGGTTTGGTCAAAGCTAACTGTATCAAGAGAATTGAAAATATTGTCTTTTTCTTTTCTTTCAAGTTCCGCCAAAAGATGTTTTAAATAGTCAAGATATTGATTTTGGATATTTTGATAACTATCTAATTGTGTTTGATAATCATCTTGGTTATTATCAAAAAAATCATTTTTACTTGATGGGAAGTTTAACGATTCTAATCTTTCTTTTTCACTGTAAATCATTTTGCGACATTCTGAAATGCTTTCTCTGACTTTTGCTGCAGCATTAGAAAAATAGCTGTTTAATTCTTTGATTCTTGCTGGACTAATTTCGTTGTCACAAAAAGAACATGTTGATTTGGATTCATGCAAAGGAATACCTGCTTTAGTCCAATAGTACAAGTCTGAATTGTTATCTAAAACTGTTATTACATCAGTTTTCGTTGGCTCGGTTGCTAAAATCCCTTTTATAGAATTATACAATTCTTCTAAATGTGATTCAAATTCAGTTGGTATTATAGGTTGCCTGTCATTTGTTGCAAGTGAAGTCTTTTTTACTTTCGATAATTCAGTTTCATCTGTAATAACATGAGAAGTAAGATTACTTATTACTGAATTTTTTATTGTCGCAAAATGCCTTTTATCGAATTCAATAAGACTACTGAAAATATCATTTTTAATTCGTCTTGATTCCGCTGTAAATTTAGATGCGTCAAATTGATTGAATTCGTTAATGATTGTTTGAAATGGTTCTTTTTTTCCACGAACAGTTTCATTACCATTTACATTTTCAATACGTTTTAAATTTTCTTCGATTTCTTCTCGTATTGCAACATTTTCCCCAACATCAAAAGATATTCCATTTACGTTTTCATCAGTATCCCACTTTAAATTTTCTCTTATGTATTCAGAGTTAAAAACCTCAACATTTAATGTACATGCTGCAAGGTCAGTTTGTTTAATTTCTGAATTGTCAGAGAGTTGAAGTTTAAATTCAGCTTCTGTAAAATTTGGATGAAGTTGTTTGTTTTTTATAGATGAGAAAATTCTTGACAAAGTTGTCTTCCCTGTATAGTTCCACCCATATATTATATTTTTCTCTTTAAAGTCTGGTAATTGAGCTACCGATATGAAGTTTTTAAAAACTCCAAAATTTTTGATGGTCTGTATTTTTTTAATCATATGGTTGTTTTAGGTCAGTCGAAATTTGTAGGGTGTCAAGTAGCATGACGCACAACTTACTTATCTGCGCACCTAGTTTGTTGGTAAGGTGCACAATATTGACCAATAGGGTACTTTATGCGAACTAACATTACCAATTTCGAAGTGCACAATATTTTTATTCATTTGGGTTTAATGTGTTTAATGGGTTCGCCAACATTGCTTGTTAAATTCTAGTTTTAACAAACCTATCCAAACACCATATCTAAATCAAGAGTAGAAATACCCTTTTTTCATAGGGTAAATACTCTTTTTTAGCTAAAAAGGGGAAATGTTGTTGCTGAAAACTACTTTGTGGGGCTATGAAACAAGAAAATAGGCTTAAAGAACATGGGAAAGTAATGTTTTACCTTGCGCATTTGTGTTTAATGATTCTGGCTCGTTCTTTTTCTTCAAGGGTTTGATGGAATCGGTCATTTTATTTACCCCTTTTGCCCGGCAAGCAAATACATCACCGCCATGCGCACGGCAACCCCATTTTCAACCTGGTCTAAAATAATGCTGTGTTTGCTATCGGCCACATCGCTGGTAATTTCTACCCCACGGTTAATTGGGCCAGGATGCATAATTACTATTTCTTTATTCAGTGCATCTAACCGTTGTTTGTCCAACCCATACAGCATGGCATACTCACGCAAGGATGGAAAGTATTTGATATCCTGCCGTTCCAGTTGTATGCGCAGCATGTTGGCTACATCGCACCAGTTTAATGCCTTCATCAAATCATGTTCCACTTTTACCCCCAAGGTTTCAATGTGTTTGGGTATTAAGGTGGTTGGGCCGCATACCATTACTTCTGCTCCCAGTTTTTGCAAGCAATAAATATTGGATAAAGCCACCCTGGAGTGGGTAATATCTCCCACAATCACCACCTTTTTGCCTTTTACAGTGCCCAGTTTTTCCCTGATGGAATAGGCATCTAACAAGGCTTGTGTGGGATGCTCATGCGTGCCATCTCCGGCATTGATAATTTGTGCTTTAATGTGTTTGGCCAAAAACTGGCAAGCACCCGGTGCGGGGTGTCGCATCACCACCATATCCACCTTCATGGCCAGGATATTGTTTACGGTATCAATTAAGGTTTCGCCTTTTGATACTGATGAGGAAGAAGCCGAAAAATTAACCACATCGGCACTTAACCGTTTTTGCGCCAATTCAAACGAAATACGGGTGCGGGTAGAGTTTTCGAAAAAGATGTTTGCTACGGTAACATCACGCAAGGAAGGTACTTTTTTAATGGGGCGGTTAATAATGGCTTTAAAATTATCGCTGGTTTCAAACACCAGTTCAATATCATCCGGGTTAATATCTTTAATCCCTAAAAGGTGAGGCTGACTGAATTTTTTACTCATTTATTCCGCTTCCGTTAAAATCTTTTTTGTTCCAGTTGTTAAGCATTATTGGTAATAATATGCACCAAATCCTGTTTGGTGGTTTCTTTCCATTCCACTTTAACCTTGTCATTCGATCGGGTGTCCACTTCAATGCCTGTGTAATCTGGTTGTATGGGCAAATGACGGCTGTAACGCCTGTCTACCAACACCAACAGCTCCACTTTATTGGGGCGACCAAAATCGGTTAAGGCATCCAATGCGCTTCTGATGGTTCTGCCTGTGTAAAGCACATCATCCACAATCACAATGTTTTTATCTTGTACCGCAAAATTAATGTTCATTACATTGGGTACAATCTGCTCATTGCCGCGCCTAAAATCATCCCGGTAAAACGCAATATCCAATTCACCATAAAGCACCTTTTTGGTGTGGAGTATTTCAGAAACCCGTTCATGTATCCTGCGCGAAAGGTAAATGCCCCTTGGTTGCAAACCAATAATGGCCGTGTTTGAAAAATCACCATGTTTTTCAATCAACTCAAAACATAACCGATCAATGGTAATGCTAAATTGTTTTTTTTCAAGGATGATTTTTCCGTTCATGTTGTTTCGCGCTCGAGTTTTACAACCTCCGGTTTTCCATTGTTATCAACCACTATAAAAGGAAACTTGCTATGTCGTGTTTTTTCAATGGCATTTTGCACAGCTTCTTTAAATCCTTTTAAAAGTTGTTCTTTTATCCAGTTGTGTTTTTCGTCAGCTGACATATTGATTAATTTGATTCCAAATATCGTGATTAATTATTAAATTTTTGCTGTTTAAGCCTCCCTCGGCTACCAGCCTGGTTTCGCTGGAAGAATTATCCAATAAATACCAGTTATTGCAGATGTTGCAATAATGATTGATAAAGTTTTCCAAACTCCGGATGTATCTTCTTTCTATATCAGCACTCGGGATGTCATGACCTCCATTAAGCACCCTGTACTTTACGCGCTCTTTAGCTTGTTCAACAGATTTAAGCCAAATATAAATGAGTGCAACCGTATAATTTTCAGATTGCGCTTGTTTAATAAGTCGAAGATAACTTTTGCTTGAAAGGGTGGTTTCTAAAGCAAAACTTTTGCCATCTTTTAACAATTCTGCAACCCGATTCAACATCAATTTTCCTGCTTGTATAGCAACCTCTTCGGGCTTAAATGGGGATAAACCAGCTGCTATGGCATCTGCATTTACAAATTCATCAATCTCCAGATACTTCGGCAAAATCGTCATGCTGGCAGTGGTTTTCCCTGCACCGTTCGGACCTGCTATGATGTATAAATCGGGCATTTATTTGGTTTCGGATAAGGCCAAAATATGGTCAAACTCCACTTGTTTTACTGTTCCAACGCTCAATCGTCCCAATCGCACCAAGTCCATTTGTTGAAGGCTTTTATCCGCCTTTACCTGTTCAAGTGAAATGGGCTTTTTTAGCTTTTTAAACGGCTTTAATTCCACCACACTCCAATCGCCTTCGGTGGCGGTAGGGTCGGGGTAATGCTCTTTGCTTACCTTGGCAATGCCTACAATTTCTTTGCCTTCATTGCTATGGTACCAAAGTACCAAGTCTCCCTTTTTCATGGCACGCAGGTTGTTGCGGGCAGCATAATTGCGCACCCCATCCCACATGGTGTTTTTATCCTGTTCAAATTGCTCCCAGCTATACTTGAAAGGTTCTGATTTTACGAGCCAGTAGTTCATGATACAATTATAGTTAATTTATCATTCACTGAATGGTGTTTTACGGAATCAATCCTATTTTTAGAATTTCTTCTTACGTGGACTTTGTCTGGTGTCGTAGAAGGTAATTAAAACAATTTTAGCTGGATATATTTTATAAATTAACAAATTATGAGGGGTTACCAATGCCTCATGAATATTTTTCCTATTGGTTTTCCTAAACATCAATGGATGTTCAGCGATATAATTAATAACCTTTTCAGTTGCAGCTATAAAATGGGTTACCTCTTTTTCTGTCCAATGCTCATACAAGTACTCCAATACCCTAAAAAACGTAATTTCTGATTGGGGAGACCAGATTATTTCTTTAGCCATTTTTTAGCCCTTTTCATAACGACTGAGTGTGAAGTCCCTTCTCCGCGGTCGGCTTCCATAATACCTTGTTCTACCGAAGCTTTTACATCATTCGGTAAGCACTCAAACCAATCTTCGCTAGGATACGTATCAAACACTGCTTTGATATGATTGATAATGCCTTTGTCTTTGGTATCAATAATCTTTTTAGCTAAATCCAGTTTAAGTGTTGAGATACTCATTTGTTTATGCTTAATAAGTCAAATTTAAGAAAAATCTTGTAACAAATATTGCTTGAGTCATAGAAATCTATCGGAATTGCATCTTTTTTTATCTAAGAAAATTGCTTTAGCAATCAACAAGGCCAAATAAAAAATTAGCCTAACGAGTTAAAAAGGATGTGGGATTTGGGGCGAAGCCCCAGTATAAGGAATGCAATAATGAATTGTTTAAGGATTTTATCATACAAAGAACAACTGGTAAGGAAGTATATATTCATTTGTTTTTTATCCTTTTCATATTGCTCCCAGCTATATTTAAAAGGTTATGATTTAACTAACCAATAATTCATTGGTTCAATTATAGCTAAATTTAGAAAATTAGATATGATAAATATGCACCTTCCGGATAAATGCAGTGACTTTTTATTGAGGAGTGACGTCAAACACGGGAATAAAAAGCCGGGTTTCCTCCAGTTTTAAGCCATATTGCTGGATAAGCTCGTTTTGCAGGTTGCTGAAAGGTGACAACTTTAGTTTAAAAGCATATTGGCTGGTATCACTAATGGTTGTGGTGATGTGTTGGGCAAGTTGTTGATTAAGCGTTTTTGCAAGTGAGGATATAAAAATATGCTGAGAAGTAATGCTTAACCCATCACCTGCCACTTGTATACTATTGGATGATGAATAAGCTAATCTGCACTGTTGTAACCGCGCATAATCCGCTACCACTAGATTATACACGGTAGCAAGCGCACTATCGGCCTTTACCTTAAAGTGAAACAGGTTTTCCAGTTTAACAAGAATGGCCTGTTTATTAATCCCACTTTTTTTATCCGATTGATGATAGTAAACATTTATAAAAGGATTTTTAAACTCCTGATTTTTTAGAAGAATATTTTTCTCTGGGGTTTTACACAACAATGCAATCACCTCAGTTAAACGGAGTCCGTAATAAGCCAACGAATCGGATGTTTCCATAATTTTTCTGTAGTACTGGCATTGGATGTCTCCTTTATCATTAGTTTTAGTTCCGGTTTCTTGTACCATCAGTTGATATGTGGGTGTTTGATCGGTTAAAAGAGTTTTATCACTGGTAACTTGTTTGATGTTGCATCCCACAAAAACAATAAGGATAATATAAAATATAAATCGGGTCATAATAAGTTTATCATTATTTGCAAAGTTTAACTTAATAGAAATACAAGGGTTTTACCGTTTATCAAAAAAGACATCCTTGCTATAGAAAGGGCAAAAAAAAATCCCGACACATGGCCGGGATTTTTGTTAAAGATATCTGTAATTAGTCTTTTTTCTCTAATTGAGCTTTTAACGCTGCAAGTCCTTCAACGTCTGCAAAGGTTGATTTCTCATTGCTTTCGTTCAGTTTCTTAGCGGCTTTAGTCGCTTTCTCTTTATCGTCAGTACGTTTTTTCTCGTCTGCTTTTTTCTCTTCCACAGCATCTTGCTTCCACACAGCAGTTAACGAAACCACAATACGTTTGTTTTCTTTGTTAAACTCAGTAACCCTAAACTCTGCTGTTTCGTCTTCTTTAGCAACAGTTTTGTCTTCGCGTTGCAATTGTTTAATAGGAGCGTATCCCTCAACCCCGTAAGGTAAAGCAATGGTAGCACTCTTATCTTCAATTTTTAACACGGTACCTTCGTGTAATGAACCAACCGTGAAGATGGTTTCAAAAGTATCCCAAGGGTTTTCATCCAATTGTTTGTGTCCTAAACTTAATCTGCGGTTTTCAAGATCAACCTCAAGTACCAATACATCAAGTTCTTGGTCTTTTTTCACAAACTCAGCCGGATGTTTGATTTTTTTGGTCCAGCTTAAATCGCTTACGTGAACCAATCCATCAACACCTTCTTCCAACTCAACAAATAAACCATAGTTGGTCATGTTGCGAACAACACCCTTATGGCGTGAGCCAATTGGGTATCTTTCGTTAATGGCAACCCAAGGATCTGCTTTAAGTTGTTTAATGCCTAACGACATTTTGCGCTCTTCTTTTTCTAAAGTAAGGATAACGGCTTCTATTTCGTCTCCCAACTTCATAAAGTCTTGAGGGCTTCTTAAGTGCTGACTCCAGCTCATTTCACTTACGTGAATCAAACCTTCTACACCAGGAGCAATCTCAAGGAATGCACCGTAATCAGCAATATTTACAATTTTACCTTTAACAGTTGCACCAACAACAAGGGTGTCTGCTAAACTATCCCAAGGATGAGATGAAAGTTGTTTTAATCCTAAGCTGATACGTTTTTTCTCGTCATCAAAATCCAACACAACAACGTTGATTTGTTGGTCCATTTTTAACAACTCTTCTGGGTGGTTAATACGTCCCCATGAAATATCAGTGATATGCAATAAACCATCAACACCACCCAAATCAATAAATACGCCAAATGAAGTCATGTTTTTAACCGTTCCTTCAAGCACTTGGCCTTTTTCTAATTTAGATAGGATGTCTGATTTTTGTTTTTCAATATCTTCTTCAATCAATACCTTGTGAGAGATTACCACATTTTTAAATGCATGGTTTACTTTTACCACTTTAAATGGCATGGTTTGACCAACATAAATGTCATAATCCTTAATTGGCTTGGTATCAATTTGAGAACCTGGTAAGAAAGTATCAATGCCATGTACTTCAACCACTAAACCACCTTTGGTGCGGGTTTTTACATAACCATTTACAATCTCATCATTCTCAAAACTAGCCATGATGTTTTCCCATGCGCGTTCGCTCATGGCTTTTTTACGAGATAACACAAGTTGACCCAAAGCGTCTTCTTTGTTTTCTAATAATACTTCTACCACATCACCAACTTTAAGGTCTGGCATGTCGCGGAATTCAGTTTTAGCAATCAAACCATCAGATTTGAAGCCAATGTTTAGCACCACTTCTTTTTCGGTAAAACCTACTACGGTACCTTTTACGATTTCTTTCTCAGCAATAGTGCTAAGTGTTTGCTCATAAAGACTTTCAAGACCAGCTCTTTCGTCTTTAGAATAGTTGCCGAATCCGGCTTTGTCCATGCTCCAGTCAAAATCTGCACTTGGAGTCTCGAATTGAATGTTTGTGTTGTTTGTCAAGTATTTAATTCTCCTTTCGCTTAAAAAAGCGGTCAAAGGTATGAAAATAATTGCGATTACAAATACTTAGTTAGAAATTAATTTTCAATGATTTATAATGAATCCAAAGGCTGGTAAATAAATTTGCCTTTGCGCCATTTTACGATGCCCTCAGGCTTCCACGGCTGGGTTATTAATTTTTTATGGTAGTCGTATTCAAAGTGTTCTGGAAACTGGTAGGTGCGTTTAACCACTTGTAAATCCAGGCTATCCAATCTAATATGATGGCGGTTGGCCCAGAACCAGAGTGTTTTTTCCAGCTCCATAGGATTGGGTATAGTGCCGCTGCATACAGAATTAAAGCTGTATTTGCTCCAAGCCAGGTTCATATTCATGGGCAAACAATATCCTTTTTCGTTAAAATAAGGCAACCACGTTTTACGACCATCTTTATTGGTATAAGTAATGGCAAACACCGTTTTAGTGCCCATGTTGCTGTGGTCTAAAAACACCCCTCGGGCATTTAAGCCAAATAAGGTGCGGAACAGGTTTGACGGTTTCAAACTAAAATCAGTAATGTCTTTTCTGATGTGGTAGTACTTTTTAAGGCCCTCTACGGTAACTCCGCCATTTATTCTGGAAACCAGGTGGTAGGTGCTGTAAAAGGCTTGCACGCAAAACAGGGTGATACAAAAGATAAATAATGCTTGTTTTTTTACTCCTTGCGAAAACAATGAAACCGGGTGTTGATGGGTTGCTTGTACCTGCATAAATTGATCAACAACTAATGTTGTCAAAAGCCTTGCGGGTTCCAGCTTCAACAAAAAGGCTAAAAACTTACCTGTTAAAGATGATTGGTTTAAGGCAAACTGTGCCGCCTCCCAATTGTTGCTAAACGGCTTGTTATTAACCACGATGTTGTTATTTGTGGTTTCAATCACTTCAACGTGAGCTAACAAGCCATTGAGTAGCCTTGAAAAAATAACATGACGTTTATTTTGGGCTTGTATGGTTATATGTAGCGGTGTTGATTTAAAATGCTGCCAAAATCCATCAGAAACAAATAAGAGGTAAAATGGAATTGGACCGAAACACAATAAAGGGAAAGGGAAAATGCTGGCTATTACCAAATGAAAAAACACCCCAATAGCCATGAAGTAATTGCGCCATTTTAAACTAAACAATGCAAAAATGAACAAAAACTCCCAAACAATGGTGATGTAATTGGCGGCAATCATTGGCCTCTTTAAGTTCAGGTAAAAGTCAATACCGTGCCACTTGTTGTAAGGCATTACAGCCGGAATCCATAAGCCAAGCCCTTTGTTCCACATCGGGGAATACAGTTTGGTAAGGCTACTGGCCCAGTACATAAGCCCCAATGAAATAAAAACGGCAGCTAAATAGTACACTTTAGAGGTTAATGCAGGTGGACGTACTCCGTATTTTATAGAATAGGTGATGGCATCAATACTCCATATTTTATGTACGGGCATTATAATGAGTATAAAACTCCCAATTCGCAATAAATCATCGTTAAAAGAGCCACTGCCACTGTTGCTGAATGAAAAGGTAGCAATAACCACCAACAAGTAATTGATTATGGCTGAAATGCGGGTTTGCCAGCCAACCAGCAGCCCTAATGATGCGATTGCCCAAATGGACAAAAATAGCTTGGCAGGGAAGGGGTTAGGGGCTAACGTGGGAATGGTATTAAAAATGAGTGGTCGGTAATAAGCAATATGGGCAATAAAAAAGAGTAAAAACAACGCAAACGTAATGCGGAACAACGCAAAGCTTTTGTTGCTTGCGGTGCCGTCAAATAGTTGAAAAAGCCGTTTAATCATGGGTTTGCGGAGTGCTTTTATTTAACGAAAAAGCAGCCCATAAAAATAAGGTTATGATTGGGGAATGCAAATACCGGTTAATTTTAGACACAAAAACTGCATCTACACTTGGGTTATTGATAAAAATGGCCAAATAAAGCAAACCTGCAAGGCCAACATGTAGCCACAGGGTAAACCTACTTAATCCTTTTTGACGAAAAGCCGCCTGAATAACCAAGGTGGGAAGCACAATAAAACTGGCGGTATACAGCAATGCCAAAAACCAAAAAGTGGGATGAGCGTATAATGTTGCCAAACGGGAGGTACTTAACTGATCTGGTGATAAAAAGAAGGCAACAGGTGTGTTTCTATAATCTGGGGTAAAGTTATCCTTAAAAAAGCTGATGATAAAAAGCAGCACAAGCCACCATAGGGCAAGCCAATTAAATTTTTTCATGGTTGGGTTTAACTTGTTGTTGATTTACCCACCACATCCACAGTAAAAATATCACCCCATAAACCATAAAAATAAATACATACCGGTGAAAAAAATCAAAGTAAGGCGATTTATGAATTTCCATTAAGGTTAAACAGGTATTTCTGAAAATGTTTAATGCATGAATAATGAACAACCCCAATGGAATAAACCAAGCTTTTGTTCGCGCTTTTCCCGGAAAAAAAAGAATAAAAATGCAAAACAATACCAAAAGTTCTAAACCATTGCAGGATGCGCCTACCCTGATTAACGGAAAAGTGCTTTGCTCGATAAACACAAAGGTTTCGCCTGTTTTATGAGCAATATTGTAATGGGGGTGATACCCAAATGCATCTAAAAAAGTGCAAATAAAGTAGGTAATGTTTTCTGTGATAACATGGTCAAGCAAGCCTGATGGCTTGAGCAAGAATTCGTAAATGAGAAGCCAAGTGATATAGGTAATACCCGTTAAGGCTAAAAATCGCAATAATTGTTTATTTATTGCCATGGCCTTTGTGTTTTAGTAAACCTACTTTTTTCTGTTGTAAAGTTTTTTAACGCCAATGCCTAAACCCGTTAAGGTAAGCAATGCTATGGCACCATCAATGGGTACGTCACTGGTTTCCTCAAAAATATCGCCTGAGTTAGGTGTTATTGATTGAGAGAATGCCGCCTCGGATAAAAGCAACAAAAAGCTAATGATTATAAGTGTTTTTATTTTCTGCACCAAAATTCTATTTTATACGTCAAAACTTTTGCAATATAGCCTTTTTTAAGCAAAAATAAATATTTTTTACCAAATGCATGTTAATAAAGTGAGTTACTCCTTTTGCTCAATAACAGGCTGCCATCCTCTAAGTAAATCAGCAACTAACATTCTTTTTTTACCTTCCAATTGCACTTCATCGGCATAAATCCAGCCATCTGACGTTGCAAATCTCATATACGTTGTTTTTCCCGTAACGGTTTCCAATAATCCAACTTTTTTTTGATGCTGGTCAGGTTCAAAGTGCGATTTATAAATTTTTAACAGGGTGTTTCCAATGTAAGTAATTGCACCAGGGTAGGGGGCTAATCCCCTAATAAGGTTATGTATTTCAGGGCCGGTTTTTTCCCAGTTGATGATGCAATCAGGGGTAAATATTTTAGGGGCATGTTTGGTGCTTCCTGACGATTGTTTGATGGGCTGGTAGCTTTTTTCAGCAATAGCAAGCACTGTTTTTAAGGTTAAATTGGCGCCTATGTGCATCAATTCATCATGCAATGCTCCAGCATTCATCTCATCATGGATAGGCACTTTTTGCTGGAAAATAATGTCACCGGTATCAATTTCATGCTGAAGGAGGAAGGTGCTTACTCCTGTTTCTTTTTCTCCATTAATAATGGCCCAGTTGATGGGGGCAGCTCCCCTATAATCTGGTAGTAAAGAGGCGTGCAAGTTAATGGTGCCTAATACAGGCATGTTCCACACCACTTCTGGCAACATCCTAAACGCAATCACCACTTGCAAATTGGCCTCAACTTGCCTCAGCTGTTCAATAAATTGGTCGCTTTTGAGGTTGGTTGGTTGAAAAACAGGTATTTGGTGTTTTAAAGCGCATTGTTTAACAGCAGATGCTTGCAACTGCATACCGCGCCCTCCTGGTTTATCTGGTGCAGTTACCACAGCAACTACATTTATCCCTACATCAATTAGTTTTTCCAGCGATTCAACCGCAAATTGTGGTGTTCCAAAAAATACAACCCTAAGTTTTTCCATCATTTGTTCAGTTTAGTCTTTCCATAAAAAGGGAAACAATACATAAGCCATAAAGATGATTAAGGCGTTTAAAGCAAACAATACCAGGGCATCTTTGGTAATTAATGAAGTGTCAAGGCCATCCATGGCTTTTTTGGATGCCTTAATGGCCACTAATAATAATGGGATAATAACTGGTAAACTCAATACAGGCATTAATAAATTGCCATTCCCGGATTTGGATGCAATGGATGCCAGCAAGGTAAATGTAGATGAAAGCCCGGCAGCTCCAAGTGCAATAATACATAAGTAAAGTCCAGTATGTTCAACTGGAAAACCAAGAAATAAACTATAGGCCAATAGGCACAAAAAAGCCAATAAAATGGTTATGCCCGCATTGTAAATAAGTTTGGAGATGATAAGCTGTTGTGCTGAAACAATGCCATAGTAATAAAGTTGTCTGCCATTGTTTTCGGCAGTAAAACTTTTAGCTACTGCACTCACTGACGAAAATACCAATATCATCCAGTAAATGGCATTCCATGTTGGGGCGTTCATCATTTGTACGCTTAAAAACGCCACCATGGTACTGGATAAGGTATGCAGCAATATGCCGTTTAAAGCATACCGTTGTCGCCATTCTGTCGTCAGGTCCTTTTTAAGTAAGCTGAGTATCGCATTCATTAATCTTGCGGCTTTTGGGTTAAATTGTCAAAATCCGGGTAAAGCATATACTTTTTGCGCAGCTTTTTAAAATTGGTTAATGCAGGTTCCCAACTTTTTCTGATATCATCTTCTGAAACCCCTTGTTTAATTTGTTCTTGCAACTGGTTATTACCAGCCAACTGGTTAAAAAAGGGTATAAAAAAAGTTGACTTGGAAGTATCTTGTTGATACAAATCAATCAACCATCCTAAATGAATGCGTGGACTTAACGGGTGCACTTGCTGTGCAAAGCTGGTAAGTAAATAACCACGGCAGCTTTTATTGGCATGAGGAGGGTTTTCGGCCACTCCCTTAATGCTTTTGGGAGTAAACACATAATCGCCTACAGTATTGGCAGGTTTCCCTACACATTCAAAAGGCTTATCGGTCCCTCTTCCAAGGCTGTAGTTGGTGCCCTCAAATAAACAAATTGAAGGGTAAAGGGCTATGCTTTCTGGGGTGGGAAGATTTGGTGATGGCTTAATGGGCAATGTATACTTTAAATTGTGGGTATAGCCTTTCATGGTTATTACCCGTAAATTGCATTGTACCTTGTTTTTAAGCCAGCCCTGCCCGTTAATCATCTTGGCATATTCGCCAATGGTTAATCCATGTACAATTGGCACCGGGTGCATCCCAATAAATGATTTAAAGGCGGTATCCAATACGGGGCCATCAACATAATATCCGTTGGGGTTTGGTCTGTCTAATACAATAAGCTGTTTTTGTTGTTCGGCACAAGCTTCCATCACATAATGCAGGGTAGATATATACGTGTAAAAGCGGGCTCCAACGTCTTGTATGTCAAAAATAACCACATCTAAACCTTGCATTGCAACAACTGGGGGCTTAACGTTTTTGCCGTACAAGGAAATTACGGGAAGGCCGGTTTTTGCATCAATGGCCGATTTGATTTTGGCACCTGCGCTGTAATCACCCCTAAAGCCATGTTCTGGCGCAAATATGTTTACAATTTTAACCTTTAGCTTTTTGAGGGAATCAACCAAATGGGTGTTATTGATGGTGGATGTTTGGTTCACCACCAGGCCAACCCGCTTGTTTTTAAGCAAGGGCAAGTAATTATTCAATTGCTGTGCACCTGTAATTATTTGTGCATGAATGGAGTAAGTAGTAATCAGTATTAAACCTATCGTAAGTAAGCTGATCTTCTTATATTCGAGCCTTATCATTTTATTTTTTGTTTTGAAGGTATCCTTTTTTACAGCCAAACGCTTAATGAATAGCAATAACAGTGGTCGCAGTGGACTCATTGTGAATATTGCCATTGCAGCGGTTGCAATAAGTGTAGCTGTAATGCTTATTGCTGTAGCTGTTGTTAAAGGCTATCAGTTGCAAATAACAAACAAAATTACGGGATTCAGCAACCATATTCAAATTACCCGCCTTGATTTTAATAATTCATTTGAAACCAATCCCATTCAAACCGATAGTCAAATGGTGCGATATGCGCAAACAAACCCTCAAATTGCATTTATCCAACCATATGTGCTAAAAACGGGAATTATTAAAACAACCGATGAGTTTGAAGGTGTAGTATTAAAAGGAGTAAACAACAATTACCACTGGGATTTTATCGGTAAGCACCTTAAAGAAGGAAGGTTGCCTATGCTTAATGATACGATGGCTTCATTGGATGTGTTAATTTCAGAAGCATTGTCGCGGAAGCTAAAAATTGGCTTAAACCAGCCACTGGTGGTGTACTTTATTCAAGATGGAAAATCAATGCCAAGGGCCAGGAAGTTTAAGGTAAGTGGTATTTACAATACTGGTTTTGAAGATTTAGATGCACTATATGCATTGGTTGATTTGAGGCATTTACAAAAACTAAACAATTGGCAACCTAACCAATTAACGGGGTATGAAGTGGGGTTAGTTGACTATAAATTGTTAGATGTGGCAACTGAACAATTAATTGAACAAGCTTCCATACAATTGGAGGTAAAAAAAGTAACAGAGCTTTATCCGCAATTGTTTGATTGGTTGGGACTACTTGATTTAAACGTGTTGGTAATTATTATCCTAATGATTATAGTGGCTTGTATGAACATGAGTACCGCCTTACTTATACTCATTGTTGAACGCAGCAATATGATTGGTATTTTAAAAGCACTGGGTTCGACCAACCGTTTTATTCAAGAGGTGTTTTTAACTATGGCTGCTCGTTTAATTGTAAAAGGATTGTTAATAGGCAATTTTATTGGGCTTACCATTTGTACCACTCAATATTATTTTGGATGGATAAAACTAAATCAGGAAACGTACTTTTTAAATGTAGTACCCATTGAATTGAGTATAACAGATGCCTTACTTATTAATGCAGGGGCATTTGCGCTGTGTGTGCTGGTAATGGTATTGCCCGCAAAGTTTGTAAGCAATATCACCCCAGTAAAGGCAATTAAGTTTCAGTAAAAGGTAAACGGGTAATTATTTTAACTCTGTTTTAGCACTAGCTAAGATTACCTTAAACTCATCAACTGTTTTAAATCCAGAAATTAAGGTTGATTTGTTGTTTTTAGCATTCATAAACATGGTGGCCGGATACCCTCTGATTCTGCTATTGCTGATGGCTTGCTCCAATTGTTTGCCATTGTAAGTATTGCCATTATAGGTGTAAGAAGCGTTGGCTACTTCAGGGTTAAATTTAATGGCTACGAAGTCAGCATTAATAATCCCAGCAATTTCGCTCTTAGCATACGTTTCTTTATCCATTACTTTACACCAGCCACACCAGTCGGTGTAAACATCAACCAGCATAATTTTATTTTTCTTTTGAGCGGTTGCATATCCGGTGTTAAAATCAACCCATTTAATTTCTTCTCCGGCTTTAAATGAATTGGTTAAGATAAAAGTTGCAAACAATAATACTAAAGGTTGAATTCTCATAACGGGTATTTTTTTAACGAATATAAATAATAATCTAATCAAACGCCAAATGAAGAAATTTGAGCGTATTGTTCCTGATAATTATTAAGTATTTATTTAGAGTTTTTAGTAAAAAAAACACCCGTGAACCCTGTAAATTTGAATTAATTTACTTTTATTTTACAATTGGTGTACTAAACATGAGATGTAAACGTATACTTGTTTTATAAATTAATCGCATTAAACTATTGAAATCATTCCTTACCATCTTAACTGCATTATGCTGGTGTTTGCAAATTCAGGCCCAACAGATAACAACATTATCTGGTAAATTACAGGATACCGCTGATTTTAAATCAGTGGCATATGCAACCATTATGGTTATTAACCCAATGGATAGCACCATAATCAAATTTTCAAGGGCCAAGGATGACGGAAGGTTTATAATAAAAGACTTACCTGCCGGAAAAATGAGGGTGCTCATTACCCACCCCAATTATGCAGACTATGAAGATTTTGTTGAAGTGTTACCTGGTGTTGAAAATACGGTAGGCAACATTAATATGATTTCAAGGCTGAACTTGTTAAGGGAGGTGATTATCAAAGACAGATTAGAGGCCATTAGGATAAAGGGAGATACCACGGAGTTTTTAGTAGATAGTTTTTTAACCAAGAAAGAAAGTAATGTAGAAGATTTATTAAAAAATCTTCCTGGTATACAGGTAGATAAAGACGGGAAAATTACTGCACAAGGCAAAGAGGTAAAAAAGGTGCTGGTAGATGGTGAAGAGTTTTTTGGTGATGACCCTACCATTGCAACAAAAAACATTAAGGCAAGACAAGTAGAAAGTATTCAGGTATTTGACAAAAAAAGTGAGCAAGCAACCATAACAGGGGTTGATGATGGTATTAAAGAGAAAACAATCAATTTAAAACTTAAGGAGGACGCTAAGAAAGGATATTTTGGAAAGGTAACGGCTGGCATTGGAACAGAAAGCAGGTACGAACACGAGGCCATGTTTAATAAGTTCAACAAAAAACAAAAGGTATCAGTTTATGGGGCTATGAGCAATACCAATAAAACCAGTTTAAGCTGGGAAGACAGCAGGAAATACGAAGGTGAAAACAACAACATGCAAATGGATGATGATGGCACCATGTATTATTATGGCTCAAACGATGAAAATGATTTTGATGGCGTAGGCGTACCACAAACCTGGTACACGGGAGCTCATTTTAGCGACAAGTATAAAGATGATAAACATTCCATATCTATAAATGGGTCGCATAAAGACATGAATGTGGAGGGCTTTGACAGCAATTACACCCAGTACATTTTGCCTGATACTTTGTATTTTAACAACGATATTAACCGCATCAGGAATACCAGAAAAGGAGACCAGATTCAAGGAACTTACACCTTTAAAGTGGATTCGCTAAGCACCATTAAGGTTAAATTTGCAGGGTCTCAAAGCGAGTATCTAAACAAAAGCAGCTATGTAAGCGAGAATAAAAATGAGTTGCAGCAACTTATCAATAGCAATGCCCGCAACAATGAAACCGATGGGCAAAATATTGCTTTTAACAGCAGCATTAGTTATGTAAAAAAATTCAGTAAAAAGGGCCGCAGCTTATCTGTTGGTTTAACCCAAGATTACTCGGATCGTTCCAGTGAAACGGTGTTAACTTCTAATACATATTATTACGCTGACCTTGTTTTGGTGAGGCAAGATACCATCAACCAAAAACGAACCAATGAGGGCATTAAAAGCAGTTTAAACTTTAATGCTTCCTATACCGAACCTATTGGTAAAAAGTTTTTTTGGATAGCAGATTACTCCATCACCAACACGCAAAACAAAAGCGCATTGCTCACTAGGGCCAAGGGCTTAGATCAAGCCTATAGTGTGCAATTGGATTCATTAAGCAATGATTTTAGGTACGATGTATTGGTGAACAATGGAGGTACTTCGTTTAAATACCAATTTAAAAAGGTTACAGCCAGTGTTGGCGCCAGGGCTGCTTATACTGATTTGTATCAAAATAACCTAGTTACCAATAGAGATACCGCACAACGGTTTTTAAACATCTTTCCTTCGGCCAGGTTTGTTTATAAGGTGGGTACCAGTTCTAATTTTGAAATCAGTTACAATGGGCGTACCAGACAACCTTCATTGCAACAAATTCAACCGGTATTAGACAATACCAATCCGTTAGATATTTATATTGGTAATGACAGGTTGGTGCAAAGTTTTACCAATAGTATTTCTATTAATTATAATGCATACAAGCCCATTAGTGGTAGTGGTATTTGGAGTAACTTTTCAGTGTCTCAAACCAATAATGATTTTACAAGAAATGATTTTGTGGATACTTTGGGAAGAAGGGTACACCAAACCATCAATGTTGATGGCAATCAAAATTTGTATGGGCAATTTTATTATTGGTTTGCTTTAAAAAAGCTGAAACTAAATGTTTCAACAAATGCCAGAGCCAATCTATCAAAGAATGTGAATGTGTTGAATAATGAGAATAATACCAACAGGAATGGCAGCTACAGTTTTGGAACAGATTTTAGCCATAGCCATAAAGATGATAAATACTACATCAGTATAGGCGGAGACTGGACCTACAACAGCTCTAAAAGCAGCATACGTTCAGATGTGGTTACCCAGTTTTGGATTCACAGCTATCAGTTGAATGGAGAGATTGAACTTCCTAAGAAGTTTGAATTGAATGCAAGTGCTACTTACAATATCAGGCAACGTACCTCTGAGTTTGACCGGAATTTAAACACCTTTATTATCAATGCTGAATTGGTGAAAAAATTTGGTGAAAAGGAAATGTTTGAGTTAGGTTTAAGCTGTAGGGACATATTAAATCAAAACATCGGGTTTAACAGAAATGCGAATAGTAATTTTATTAATGAAAATGTACACACCATTTTACGCAGGTATTTTATGATACGTTTAACTTACAACATCAATAGCGCCAATAGGGCAGTAAAAGGGGAGGGTAGCAAATGAGAAAATTAATGTTGTTCAGTTTTTCCATCTGTATCACACTGCAAGTGCTCGGCCAACAATTGTTGTTAAATGGAAAAATTACTTACGAAAAAAAATTCAACATCATCAAATCAATTGAGGAAGAAATGGCTGAAAATGATGATGAGGACAATAGTTGGTACAAAGAGATGATCAAAACCATGCCCAAGTATAAAGTTGACCTCTTTAAGTTGAGTTTTAACCGCAATCAGGCCATTTATACCACGTTTCAAGAGGATGAAAACGAACGTTTCCGTTGGTACAGAACCATTACCAATCTTACCCATAAAACAGATTTTGTAGCCGACAGTTTTGTGGCAAATAGAAGTGTGTATGATGAAAGTTTTGTAATCACAGATTCTATTTCAAAACCAGTATGGAAGCTCACTGGGGAGTACCGAACCATTGCAGGATACAATTGCAGAAGGGCCACTACTATTTTGTATGATTCCGTATTTGTGATTGCATTTTTTACTGAAGCCATACCTGTAAGCGGAGGTCCTGATATATTTGCTGGTTTGCCTGGTATGATATTAGGTGTAGTTATGCCAAGGTTTCACACCACTATTTTTGCTACCTCAATTGAAACCGTTGCCCCAACGGAGGCTGATTTTGTATTTAAGCCTTTACGTAAAGCAAAAGTATTTAACCGAGAGGGGTATCGAAAAGACCTCAGTAGTAACTTAGAGCGCTGGGGCAAGTATGGAACCAAATTTGTTTTAAAAGCGTTATTCTAAAACGGAACATTTGATTAAGTTTGTTTGCAAAGGCCAAACACCAGTGTGGCCAATGACAACTACCTTGTTCATTTATGCTCAACCAACTCATTCAACAACTCCGTCAGTTTATAAAAGGCTATAGCCTCATTCATTGGATAACCATGCTGTTATTTTGCGCAGCAAGTGTTTATGTAAACTATTTTATGGGGCTTAAACAATGGATGCAGCCATTTTCTGGCTTTTTGGAATTTGTGGTTTATTTTGTGTTGTATGCGGTACATACGCTTTGGGGATTTGCCCTTTACAGTTTGTTTTCAAAACAGTATTCCTTTTGGCATAAACCAGGTTTTTGGGCCTTACTAGGCATAGGCCTTTTGGTATTTGCATTTCGGGTTACTTTTGATGAGCATTATAAATGGATAGCTTGGGTTACTTCCGAGGAAAATACCTGGGTTTATCAAACCATATTTAAGCATTTTTTCAAACTATTGTATATCATCGTTCCACTGTTTTTGATCTGGTTAATAGTGGATCGTAGCAACCAACCATTTTATGGGTTTTCAGCCAAACAGCACAAGGCAAAATTGTATTGGGGTTTATTGTTGGCTATGGTGCCATTAATTGCTTATGCCAGCACGCAGGGTGATTTTTTAAACTACTATCCCCGTGCTTCCAAACTTAACCAAGCTCATGCATCTGCGCCAATGCTGCTGTTGTTTGAGTTTTTTTATGGATTGGATTTTGTGTCCATTGAGCTTTTTTTTAGGGGATTTATGGTGATGGCATTTGTGCGTTATGTTGGTGTACATGCAGTGTTGCCTATGGCATGTTTTTACCTCTCCATCCATTATGGTAAACCAATGGGCGAAGCCATCAGTTCCTTTTTTGGGGGAACTATTCTAGGAGTAATTGCCTACCACAGCAAAAGTATTTACGGAGGTATTATGGTACACATGGGCATTGCCTGGTTAATGGAGCTAGGCGGGTTTATTGGCAATTACATTAAAGAGTTGAATTAAACTTACCCGAAAATACTTTATCCGTGCTGCTTTCCCCTTCAATCAATTGCTGCAATGGCATTGCTGCGGATAATTATTTAACCCAATGGGATAAAAAAAAATAGCACTTAAAAAGTGCTATTTTTTTTAGTAGTAAATCTTAATTAATCACAATGATTACTTGCTCCTGTTGAGCAACATCCTTTACCTTCTTTGTGTGAAGTCACACATTTATCATCACAACTTTTTTCGCATTCTTCAGCAGTTTTGCAGCCTTTATCACAGTTTTCTTTATCTGCTCCACCCATCTTTTTGCTGCACATTTCTTTGCATTTGGCTTCGTCAAATTTGCCATCTGCTCCGTACATGCTTAAGCAAGTAGCTTTTTGTTCAGCATCACATCCAACACTATCGCAATAGGCCGCACATTCTTCCTTGGTCATTGTTTTGCAACGGTCCATATCACATTTGCCCATGTCCATATCGCATTCACTCATTTCTGCGCAGCACGACATTTTTTCGCCATGTTGTAAAGCGGCTTTGTCTGATTTTAATCCGCCTTGCACAGCAATGTAAGGTGCTATTACCAACGAAACAATTGACATTAACTTAATCAAAATGTTCATTGAAGGTCCTGAGGTATCTTTAAATGGATCACCAACAGTATCACCCGTTACAGAAGCTTTATGCGGTTCAGATTTTTTGTAGAACATTTCGCCATTAATCAATACCCCTTTTTCAAATGATTTTTTAGCGTTATCCCAAGCCCCACCAGCATTGCTTTGGAAAATACCCATTAACACTCCACTTACAGTAACACCAGCTAACAACCCTCCTAACATTTCAGCAGAACTGGCATCCGTAAAAATTCCTTTGAAACCAAAACCAACAATAATTGGGGTTAACAAGGCAATTGCACCTGGTAACATCATTTCACGAATAGAAGCCTTGGTTGAAATGGCCACACATTTTTCGTACTCTGGTTTTGCTTTATATTCCATAATACCTGGAATTTCGCGGAATTGACGTCTAACTTCTTGCACCATATCCATCGCTGCTTTTCCAACTGCCTGAATACATAATGCTGAGAATATAAAAGGAATCATTCCTCCAACAAATAATGCAGCAAGTACCGGAGCCTTATAAATATCAATCGCATCAATTCCTGCAACGCCAACAAATGCGGCAAACAGGGCCAATGAGGTTAATGCTGCCGAAGCAATGGCAAATCCTTTTCCAGTAGCGGCAGTGGTATTACCAACGGCATCTAAATTATCTGTTCTCTCACGAACTTCAGGCGGCAACTGGCTCATTTCAGCAATACCACCAGCATTATCAGCAATAGGGCCAAAAGCATCAATAGCCAACTGCATAGCAGTGGTTGCCATCATACCGGCAGCAGCAATAGCCACACCATATAAACCAGCAAAATAATAAGAGGCCATGATACCTGCAGCAAGGGTTAAAATCGGAATGACAGTTGATTTCATACCCACTGATAAACCACCAATAATGTTGGTAGCATGTCCGGTTGATGATTGTTGGATGATTGATAAAACAGGGGCTTTACCCATAGCTGTGTAATATTCAGTAACAATACTCATAATGGCACCTACAATAGTACCTACTACAATTGCCCAGAAAACATTAATGCTTGAGAACTCATATCCACGTAAGTTTAACGTTTCAGGCAACATCCATTTTACAATAAAGAAAGAAGCCACCACTGTTAATAACATTGACGACCAATTGCCAAGGTTTAACGCGTTTTGCACGTTTGATTTATCATCCTTAATGGTAACAAACCAAGTGCCCACAATAGAGAAAAGGATGCCTAAGCCGCAAATTACCATTGGCAATAAAATGGGTGACATGCCACCAAAGTTATCGGTAACTACAATTTCTTGTCCAAGTACCATTGTTGCCAATATGGTAGCCACGTATGAGCCAAATAAATCGGCACCCATACCAGCCACATCACCTACGTTATCACCTACGTTATCGGCAATAGTAGCAGGGTTACGCACATCATCTTCAGGAATACCAGCCTCTACCTTACCTACTAAGTCAGCTCCAACATCGGCAGCTTTGGTGTAAATACCACCACCTACACGCGCAAAAAGGGCAATAGATTCAGCGCCTAATGAGAAGCCTGTTAGCACTTCAATGGCAGTTCTCATTTCATCACTATCAACTGTAACAACATTAAAGTATTTTAAAAATACAATAAACAAACCACCTAATCCTAAAACGGCCAATCCTGCAACACCCAATCCCATTACAGTACCACCAGTAAAAGATACTTTTAATGCTTGTTTTAAACTGGTACGGGCAGCTTGAGTAGTACGCACGTTGGCTTTGGTAGCCACTTTCATTCCAATATAACCAGCGGTTGCTGAAAAAACAGCACCTATGATAAAGGAAATAGAGATAATCCAGCTAGAGTGAATTACTTTTCCGTTTACTTCATGAATGGTTCCTGAATAGGCCAATAAAGCGGCAGCAAAAGCAACAAATATGCTCAATACTTTCCATTCAGCTTTTAAAAATGCCATTGCTCCATCTGCAATATAGCCAGCCAATTCAGTCATTTTAGCATCGCCAGCATCTTGTTTCGATACCCAGGCACTTTTAATGGCCATGACCAACAGGCCTACAATACCAAGCGCGGGGATTAAGTAAATTACATTTTCCATCTAAAATAGTTAATATTTAATAATTTGATAATGCCGCAAAAATAGAATTTAATTCCTATTTTGAAACTTTGTTATGCACAACAATAATTAAAATGAAACGATTTTATCAATTAATATTGGGGTTATTTTATGCGGGTAGCCTTATTCAGGCTCAAGGAATACATGGTGTAATTGGTGCAGATGCGTGGATGCAAGGAGGCGGCAGTACCACATTATCAAATGTTTATGCTGTGTTAAACAACCCTGCTCAGATGAGTTATTTAAACAAATGGCAGGCGGGTTTATTCAGTGAGCAGCGTTTCAACCGTAAAGAACTCACCTTGGCAAATTTTTCAATAGCTGTTCCCAATAAAATCATAGCTGTTGGATTAGCAGTTAATTGTTTTGGTTTTCAGGATTTTAACCAACAGCGAATTGCCTTAAGTGCATCAAAAAAGTTGGCAGAAACCTTCAGTTTAGGGGTGCAACTAAACTATGTAGCCACAAACATTAAAGAGTATGGCAACGCTGCTACGCTGGTATTGGGCCTAGGGGTTGCTTACCATCCTATTAAAAAAGTGCAGTTGGGATTAATGGTTTTTAATCCTAGCCAACAACAATTATCAGCCAACGTAAGTGATATTGTTCCTGCGTTTGCACGTTTAGGGGTAAAGTATCAGGTGAATGATAAAGTTTATGTTACTGGCGAAGCCGATCAACAATTGGATAAAAAGGTGGTTTTTAGGGGAGGGCTAAGGTATGAAGTTCATAAGCGTGTGGCCTTTGCCATTGGTACTGCTAGCCAGCCCACCTTGTTTACATTTGGTACCAGTATTTTGGCGGGCAATGTAAGCATTGATGCAGCAGCCACAGTTCACCAAACCTTTGGATTTACACCACAATTGGGTTTAAGGGCTCCTATCCAATCAAAACAATAAACAACCAATCCAAATATGAGGTTACGTTTTAGGTTAACGGTTTGTTTGGTGGTGGTTTACATGAGTACTTTTGCTCAAGCAACGCGCGAAAGTAACGAGAAGGTGATTGCTGATTTAATGGAACGGCTCATTGAAAATACAGAAGCCAACGTGGATTATACTGATTTGCAAGATCAGTTGGAGCTGTATAACCGCAACAAACTCAATTTAAACAGGGCTAGTCGTGAGCAATTGGAGCGGCTCATCTTTTTGGAGGATAACCAAATCAATGCCATTATCCTGCATAGGCAAGTGTTTGGCGATTTTATTAGCTTGTACGAATTGCAAACCATTCCGGTGCTTGATCCGCTTACCATTTATTACCTCACGTATTTTGTTTCTGTTGACGAAAACTGGCAGGAAGACCAAACCCGTTTTGGAGAAATGATTGCCAAGGGAAAACACGAGTTTATTGGTTTGTATGATACCGAAGGCCAATCAAGGGCTGGTTATGCAGATGAGCGCAAATCAGGTGGACAAAGTTATTACTTGGGAAACCAAGAAAGGTATGTGTTTAGGTACAGATTTAGTTACGGTAATCGCTTAAACTTTGGTTACAATGGCGAAAAGGATATGGGAGAACAGTTTGGAAAAGGCGCACAATCAGGTGGGTTTGATTTTAATTCTATCCATTTTTATTATAGGCCTAGAAAAAGTGTGGTTAAAACCATAGCCTTAGGCGATTACCAAATTAACTTTGGACAAGGCTTGACGTTTGGCTCAGGCTTGGCTGCCCGCAAAAGTGCTTTTGTAATGAACGTGCGCAGAAGTTTCGCACCAATAAGGCCTTACCGCTCACTCAATGAAAATGAGTTTTTGCGTGGAGCTGCCGTTACATTGGGCAAAAAAAACTGGCAGGTGGTATTGTTTGGAAGTCGCAAGTACATTAGTACCAATTTTAACGCTCAAGATACCATACAAAGTGAAGATGCTTTTAGCAGTCTTTCTATAACTGGATTGCACCGCACACAAAGCGAAGCCGACAGGAAACACAATGTATTGCAAAGCATTTACGGGGGCAATGCCCGATACTCATTTAAACAGGGGCATATTGCATTTACGCATGTGCAAAGCGATTATAACGTTGCATTTGTTGCAGGTGACCAACCTTACCAAAAATATAATTTCAGGGGAAAAACGCTTGTTAATTCGGGAGTTGATTATACTTACCAATGGCGCAATATCAATTTGTTTGGAGAGGTTTCACGCAGCAATAATGATGCTTATGCCGCTTTAGCTGGTTTGGTTGCTTCATTAGATGCCAACTTGGATGTGGTGTTGATGTACCGGAACTTTGCTAAAAACTATCGGGCTACGTTAAACAATCCGTTTGCAGAAAACAGCGATGGGCGAAATGAGCAAGGGTTATACACTGGTTTGTCATTACGTTTTAATCCGCGGGTGGTGTTAAATATGTATGTTGATATTTACCAAAGTAAGTGGCTCCGTTACTTAACAGATGCACCAACCAAAGGGGTTGATTTGTTGAGTGAGTTGCAGTACAATCCAACCAAAACGGCCCAACTGTATGTGCGTTTTAGGCGCGAGGTAAAAGGCAGAAACCAGAGCGGAAATACAGCCGTAACTGATTATTTAAGCAACCAACAACGTTCAACCTATCGCTTTAACGCCCAATACAAAGTGAGCCTTGATTTATCGGCCAAAAGCAGGGTAGAGGTGATTCAATTTAGTGATGACCTCAACAAGAACCAAATGGGCACGCTTATTTTTCAAGACATACAATACAGTACTCCAAGAAAAAAGCTGAGTTTAATTACCCGCATGGCTTATTTTACAGTGGAGGATTATAATGCTAGGGTGTATGCCGCAGAAAATGATGTGCTTTATCAATATGCAGTTCCACTTTACCAAAACAGCGGGGTACGTTATTACATTGTAGCACGGGCAAAAATTACCCGCAAGTTGGAGTTGTGGCTCAAATTCAGTGAAACCATTTACAGTAATGTAAAAACCATTAGCAGTGGCTTGGAGCTAATTAATGGCAACCGATTAACCGATTTGCGTTTGCAATTCCGATTGGTGTTGTAAGCATAACAATTGAACAACTAAAAACTAACCGCAACATTGCAGCTATTGGGTTAACCACAACGAACACAGCGGTATTGTTTGAGCCAACTTAGTGACCTTAGTGCAAACTTGGTGTACTTAGTGGTAAAATGAATACAACCGCAACATTGCAGCTAGTGGGTTAACCACAACGAACACAAAGAACCCACAGCGAACACAACGGTATTGTTTGAGCCAACTTCGTGACCTTAGTGCAACCAAGCGGTGTCCTTAGTGGTTAACCAATCCAACAACTTCTGCATGTATAAGTAGTATATAATCCGCATTAACTCAAACAGCCTCAACAAGAAATTATTTTCCCAAAGTTATTTTCTTATTTTCGCCACTTCATGTTTTTTAGGGCCATTTTATTTTCTGTTTTGTTAGCCATTAGCTTGTCGCCAGTTTTGGCACAAGTGTCGTTTCCCAACACATTACAGGCCCAGCAAACCACTGAAAAAATAACCCTAGATGGACAACTGAACGAACCCGTTTGGCAAAATGCAGTTAAAATCAGCAACTTCACCCAACGCGAGTTAAACTTTGGAGAGCCCTCAACCGAGCGTACAGAGGTTGCAATAGCTTACAACCGACAATACCTTTACATCGCTGTTTGGTGTTATGATACCATGCCAGATAATTTAATAGCCAAAGAGCTGAGGCGCGATTTTAACTACGATATTGACGATAATTTTATTGTGATTATTGATACCTATAAAGACCAACGCAATGGATTTATGTTTGTTACCAATCCCAATGGAGCAAGGGCCGATTTGCAAGTGTTTAATAATGGAGGCTCAACCAATGCGTTTTGGAATGGCGTTTGGAATGTTAAAACTACCGTAACATCCAAAGGTTGGTTTGCTGAGTTTGAAATTCCATTTTACACCTTGAAGTACCGCACGGGTTTAAGCGACCAAGAGTGGGGCATTAATTTTGAGCGCAACATCAGGCATAAACGGGAGCAAGTTCTTTGGCAGGGGTGGAGCAGAAATAACCGCATACAACAAGTCAATCAAGCAGGTGTCCTTGCTGGGTTAAAAGACCTCACCGACAAAAAATTTGTGGAAATTAAGCCTTACGCCATTGGCGGTGGTGAACGAGTGCAAAGCAATTCAACCAAAAGCGGGTATACTAACAATCCAGTACAAAATGGAGGAGGAGATATCAATTATTTACTTTCGCCCACCTACAGGTTAAACGTAACAGTTAATACGGATTTTGCGCAGGTAGAAGCAGATCAACAGCAGGTAAACATCACGCGTTTTCCATTGTTTTTTCCTGAGTTGCGGGAGTTCTTTTTAGAAGGGGAAGATTTTTTTAACATGGGCTTTGGAGGGAATAGGGTTATTCCGTTTTACACCCGTAAAATTGGGTTAGATGAAAATAGGGAACCTGTGCCAATTCTTGCCGGAGCGCGTTTGTTAGGCAAGGAGAAAAACAGCACACTAGGACTAATGACCTTGCAAACAGGTGATTTGGAAAACTCTAATATAGGAACCAATTACAGCGCAGCCAGTTGGCGACAGGATGTGGGCAAACAAAGTGTGATGGGGGCGATGCTTACTAACAAATACCTCAACGGAGACTTTTATACCACAGCAGGTGTAAATGGCCGATTCAGTACGGCTAAATTTTTTAAAAATAAAAACCTGGATATAGGTGGGGCAATTATTAAAACGTATCGAACAAATGAAGCTTACCAACCGGAGGCCTTTGCTTATCGAGCGTTTGTTAGTTACCCAAATGATAAGTTTAGCTTGTTTGCTTCCACCCAACGAAGCCCTAAGGAATTTAACCCGGAAATTGGCCTTTTGCTGAGGAGTAATTTTATTGAATCTTTTGCCGAGTTTGCTTATAAACCACGCCCTAAAAAAAGATTCAAGTGGATTAGACAGTTTGAGTTTGCCCCCCTAAGTTTTACCAATGCCCAATATGATGATACCCGCAACTTACAGTCCTTTGAATACCGGATACAGTACTTTGGTTTGGAAACCAGAAAGGGTGAGCGGTTTACCATGGATTACCGCATTGTAGCAGAAGGACTCATTAATGATTTTAGCATTGGTGAAGGCATTGTTATTCCCAAAGGAGAGTATTGGTGGCGGCAGACGGCCACTGAAATTCGCACTTTCAGGGGGCGCACATTGTCTTTAGCGAGCCGTTTGGTATGGGGAGAGTTTTACAAAGGAACCACCACACAATTGCGGTCGGAACTTTTTTGGAGAGCAGGTAAATTTTTTAATGTGAATTTACGCTATGAGTTAAACGATATTAACTTGCCGCAAGGAAATTTGAGAACGGATTTAATAGGCAGTAGGGTCGAATACGCCATCAACCCAAATGTATTTGGTTCTGTACTTAGCCAATGGAACAGTGCGCAGGAGCAAATGAGTTTTAACTTCAGGTTGCAAATTATACCACGCATAGGAACTGATTTCTTTTTTATTGTGAACCAAATTTACGATACCCAAGGCAATGCATTTACCATGACTAGGACCACCATTTTGGGGAAACTCGTATGGCGATTCACCATTTAATCAATCACCAACATTTTTTTGGTGGCTGTTACACCATCTTCAGTAACCACTATCCAGTAAACTCCGGTAGTTAATCCATCTAAAGCTAAGGTAATTTGTTGTGTAAAGGTGCCTGTTTGCACCGTTTTGCCTAACAAGTTTATCATGGCATAACTGGCCTGAATAGGAGACGTTTTAGTTAAAGTAACCTCCCTTTGAGCTGGGTTGGGATACACTTCAAACGATATTCGTTGTATAGTATTACGGTTTAATCCTGTTGGTGTTTCTGCCCTGCGAATGCAAGCCTTCCAGGTGTTTTTTCTCAAGCCATCTTCAGATGTAACTGTCCAAGTATATTGCATCGGTGCAAGAGCAATTTTTTTAAGCAATGGGATATTGCTTGTTGCCCCTGACGAAATTTGATAAGAAAGAATGGCCGAATCCGTATTAGACTGAGAGGGAATAACAAAATAAAAAGTACGGTTTTCATAGTCTAAAATGGTGCTATCCGCATAGGCAATATCCAATGCTGCAAACCAACTGTCAGCATTGCCCAGCTTCACCCCATTGGCATTTGCCGCACCTAATGCTAATATCTCAGCATCATTCATTACATAATCACGCGTTTGTAAACAACTTAAATACATATCAGCCGTTTCATTATCATCATCAGAGAAAATTAAAAAGCCCTGTGTATTTCCGCTTCTGGAATTGTTCCAAATGGCCCAGCGACTGTCGGTGCTTATTTCACTTGCTCCAATGTAAAAACCATTGATATATTTTTTTAGTAATCCAGCTTTACAATCCACCGTGAAGGCAATTCTTGTCCAAAGGTTTGCTGTTATTTTGCCATGATAGTCGCCTGCAATGCCGAGTTGACCGCTGCGGTTAATAAACAGTTCCGCATCATTGGCGTTGGTAATGCTGGTTTGAAACAATGAAATCCATTTACCAAATGATGAATCTGGCATCAGAATATCCATGATGATGGTAAAACTGCGATCTAAAATTCCATAATCTTCAACCCTAGAATTGTTGTAAACCATTAACCCATTTTCTGGGCGCAAAGCGGGTAATTTCATCACTACCTTGTCTTCGCCACTTATGTTGGGGATATTAAACGAACTGCATGTGCCAAATACTGGGATCTGATCAGCGGGAGGGTTTACATGATTTAAGGTACGCAATTGAGAACCTACTCCGGTACTGAATAAATTGCCTTCAAAATGCCAGTTACCTACCGTAGCAGAATCAAAAGGAGTACCCGCAGGTAAGTTATTACAAACTTGTTTTTTAGCTTCCCAGGCTCGGTCACTTTCAAGCCCGTCAGCTCCGTTATTCAAGGCTTCTTGTATTTGAGCCGGGTCGTTTAGTGTAAAAACAATAACCTTTCCCCCAACTTGGTGTACATTTTTGGTAAAGGTGGTCCATCCGCTATCCGCCATCCTACCACTGGATACTTCAAAAGCAAAACATCCCAGGTTTACACATTGCTGATAGAAGTTAATGTCATTAACATCTATGGGTAAGCGGCCTGCCTGATACCAAATCCAAGGGGTATTGGGCAGTTGTTGCCTGAAATTAGTAGCATTTTCAATAGTAGCAATAGCTGGTAAAAAACGATTGGGTGCAACACCGCTTGATACCAATGCATTTTTTAATGCAGTAACTGTGTAAGATTTTAAATCAAGATATAAATAGGCATCATATTTTTGGGCTACTACTAGGGCTTCGGATAAACTCGGGATTTTAATGCCATTAAAGTGGTTTCCTTTCCACGAGCCTGTTTCCCATTGTTTAACCTCAACTAGGTTGTAGTTGCTTAATTTGCCATTCGCGTTTGTGGTTCGGTGTACTGAACTCTCATCATGAAACAATACGGCATGTCCATCTTTGGTTAACGAAATATCCACCTCTGCATATTTTACACCCCTTTTAAAAAGTTCTTCTAAGCATAATAAAGAGTTTTCAGGGTAAACGGAGGAATAGCCCCGATGCCCGAAGGCCAAAAAGCTGCAAGTGTCAAAATCAACAACAACCTTTGGACACTGAGCCAAGGAATGAGTTGATAAACCTAGAAGTAAAACGATGTATAAAGCTATGCGCATAGTTAATTTCAGTATCCCGCAAAAGTAAGAATAATGTTAAAACTTACCCTAACAGCATTCAAAATCGGTTTAGCTTTGTTTTATAAGCTTTAGTTTATAGCTGCAAAGATTTACATTTGTCGGATGAACAACAATAGGCCGCTTATTCTAGTAAGCAACGATGATGGCATTACAGCTCCAGGAATTAGAAGTTTGGTGGATGCTATAAAACACTTGGGAGAGGTGGTGATAGTGGCCCCGGATAGTCCGCAGAGCGCTATGGGGCATGCTGTTACCATTAGCAAACCGTTGCGTTTAGATAAAACAGATATTTACGGAGACATATTGGCTTACCAGTGCAGCGGCACTCCAGCTGACTGTGTAAAGTTAGCCGTTGACAAAGTATTGCATCGCAAACCTGACTTAATGGTTTCAGGCATTAATCATGGTAGCAATTCCAGTATTAATATTTTATACAGTGGCACCATGAGTGCTGCTATGGAAGCTGCCATTGAAGGCATACCTGCAGTTGGATTTAGTTTGTGCGATTTTGCTTATGATGCCGACTTTAGTTTGGCCAAAAAAATTGCCACCCGCATAGCAGGAAATATCCTTAGCAATGGATTGCCTGCCGCCACTTTGCTCAACGTAAACATTCCCAAAGTGAGTGAAGCTGATTTTATGGGAGTTCGCGTTTGCAGGCAGGCAGTGGCTAAGTGGAAGGAAGAGTTTGACGAGCGTTTAGACCCCAATGGAAGAAAATATTTTTGGCTTACTGGTAAATTTGTAAACAACGATAAAGGTGATGATACCGATGAATGGGCGCTGGCCAATAACTATGCAAGTGTTGTCCCAGTTCAATTTGACCTAACAGCTCATTACGCCATGCCCAGTTTAAACAGTTGGGAATATACGATTTAAACCATTTTTTAGTTATTAAATAGCCTACACTAGTATTTGTGTTTGGCAATTGTTTAGTAAATCTTAATCAATACAATGAAATTAAAAGACCATATTTTATTAGGCATTCCAGCCGGTCTGATTGGGCCGATTTTAGGGATATTGGGTTTTTATTTTTACAAATTCAACCAATCCCCCTTCATGGATTTTTTTAGCATGGCCTCAGAAAAGAACTTGCTGTCGCCATTACTTAGCTTATGCGCCATTATTAACTTAGGCATTTTTTACCTGTTTATTCAGGCGAACTATTTGTACTCCGCCCGTGGTGTAATACTCTCCACATTTGTATATGGGTTAATTATTATTGTAATGAGGTTTTTGAGTTGAGGGAGGGCAGCCCTTATGGTGCTTTAGCTTCGCTACCGCTCGAAACGAAGTTCAGCGCGGAGCTAATCTTTCGAGTGGTGTAATGTAAAAGAAACTATACCTGTGCTTGCCTACCGCAGATAGGGTGGGCATTTTTTGTGCATTAAGAGGTTATTTTAAGGTTAGGCAATGAAATGTAGAGTTAGCGATAAAAACCATGTCTAATAGTTCCTAAAAGGAAAACGATTGCAACGTAGATTATAATATTAATAGTTTCATTTGTTAAGATGGTAATAAGATATATTAACATTAATAAAACCATTACAGTTATCATAATAATACAAACCTTATATTTTTCAAAATCAATCACATTATTTAGTTGGCAGTCCAAGGTCTTTTAGCTTTAGTAGATTTGGTTAGCCCGTTATTATGTTGTGTCAACCGCTCAGCTAAATCGGTGGTATACCCAATGTAGAAGGAGTCAAATTGTTGAGAATACAATATGTAGGTAAAATGGCTCAATTAAACACATAAAAAAAGCCACTCAAATGAGTGGCTTTTGCGGTGCGGACGGGACTCGAACCCGCGACCCCGTGCGTGACAGGCACGTATTCTAACCAACTGAACTACCACACCGTCTTCCTGTAAAGAAACTTATTGATACCCTAAAGTATCCCGTTTTTTATTTAGGAGACTGCAAATGTAAGGTAAAAAATTATTTTGTCAATGGTTGAAGTGAAAAAAAACGCAAAGAGTTGCTAATGCCTTGTTAACCTGTAATTATGAATTTGCAATTCAAGTCATAGAAATGGTATAAGCCATGTTTTTGATGCAGGCAAGAACATCCAATGCTTATGTTCACTTTTTTTAGGGAAACTTTATTACTTTGCACCCTTTATTTAAACATATGCCATACTTTGATTTTGAGAAACCAATTGAAGAACTTGAACTTCAATTAGAGAACATAAAAAAAACGGCCGATAAGAATAAATTAGACCTTAGCGCATCAATAGTAGAGTTACAAGATAAAATTGCTCATACCAAAGCGGATATTTACGCCAACATGAATGGTTGGCAAAGGGTGCAAATTTCTCGCCATGCAGAGCGCCCTTATACCCTTGATTATATCGAGCATGTGTTTACAGATTTTATTGAAATGCACGGAGATAGAAATGTAAAAGATGATAAAGCTATGGTAGGGGGATTAGCCCGTTTGGGGGAGCAAAGTGTTATGGTTATTGGCCATCAGAAGGGAAGAAACACCAAACAACGCCAAATGCGTAATTTTGGCATGGCCAATCCAGAGGGTTACCGTAAGGCATTGCGATTAATGAGGTTAGCCGAAAAGTTTAATATTCCAATCATCACTTTAATAGACACACCAGGCGCTTCTCCAGGTCTTGAAGCAGAAGAACGCGGACAAGGAGAAGCCATTGCCAAAAACCTGTTGGAGATGAGCGTATTAAAAGTACCTGTAATTTGTATTGTAATTGGAGAAGGAGCAAGTGGGGGAGCCTTGGGAATTGGTGTAGGTGATCGCGTGATTATGTTAGAAAACACTTGGTATTCAGTAATTTCTCCTGAGTCATGTTCGTCAATACTATGGCGCAGTTGGGAGCATAAGGAAAAAGCGGCAGAAGCCTTAAAGCTTACTGCCAATGATATGTTAAAAAATGGGTTGATTGATGGGATAATTCCAGAGCCATTGGGTGGTGCGCATCATAACGTAGGTGAAATGTATGCCCACGTTAAAAGCTACATAGAACAAACCATCAAAGAATTACAGTTACTATCTGTTCCAGAGCTTATTGAACAACGCATAAACAAATTCAGTAAAATGGGTGCTTATACAGAAGACTAAAGTTTAAAAATAGCACATCCCATTGCAGAATTATTTGCAATAGGTAAATCAAAAGTTATATTTGCACCTCTTTAATGAAAAAACAGCTGGTATAAGGCACAGCTTTTTGTTTTAAGGGGAATTAGCTCATTTGGCTAGAGCGCTTGCATGGCATGCAAGAGGTGATCGGTTCGAATCCGATATTCTCCACCAAAGCACCTTCGGGTGCTTTTTTAGTAATTGATTGGTTAAACTTGTTTGTACAAGTATGGAAAAGCTAATTTGAATAGGCTTACAAGTTTGTTTTAAATACAACTTGCAATGCCACATGAAAGAGATGGGCCTCTCGCTTATCCTTGGTAAAATTAAAAGATGAGTACACACAAAAAAAATGTGTTTTATAACTTATTACTTACCCTAAGTAATATACTCTTTCCTATCGTTACATTTCCATATGTTTCAAGAGTTTTAGGGCCAGAAGGTATTGGTAAGGCACAATTTGTAGTAACATTTGCACAGTACTTCACACTCATTGCGGCTTTGGGCATTCCTCTCTATGGTATTCGGGAGGTGGCCAAAGTAAAAGCCGATAAAAAGCAGCTCAGCCAATTGGTAATGGAGTTGCTTACCATTAATTTTATAACAACACTCATTTTATCAACATGCTATATTGCCGTGGTGTTGTTTATTCCAAAATTCAACGAGCACCTGCTCCTGTATGCTATTGGGTTGGGGTTGTTATTGCTTGGTTTTACCTCTATAGATTGGTTTTATACGGGCACGGAAAAGTTTAAGTTTGTTGCTTTACGTTCAGTCATCATCAAAGCACTATCAATGATACTGCTTTTTGTATTTGTAAAACACGCAGAGGATGTTCCTGCCTATTTAGGAATTACCGTTTTTTCAATGGTGGCTAACAACGTTTGGAATATGCTCAGCTTAAGAAAAGAAATTACAATTCACTCCATTTCATTACAACTAAAAAAGCATATTGTTCCCTTACTTACCATATTTAGCACTACACTATCCATTAGCATATATACGGTTATGGATACCCTATTATTGGGGCTTTTGGCTAATGATACTTCAGTGGGATTGTATACCGCAGCAGTGAAGTTAAATCGGGTGTGTTTGCCATTTATTGTGGCTTATGGCACTGTAATTATGCCCCAAATTGTACAATCACTCCACCAACAACAGCTTGAAAAAGCAAACCAACATATTAACCAGTCATTTGCCTACGTTGTATTCATTGGCGTTCCCATATCATTAGGGTTATTTTTATTTGCAAAAGAGTTTATCCTGCTATTTTCAGGAAATGCTTTTATCCCAGCCACCACCACTATGCAAATTATGTGCGTGTTACCTTTGCTTATTGGATTAAACAACATATTTGGAACGCAAATTCTTACCAGTGCAGGTCAGGATAAAAGCCTGTTTATTTCAGTTACCGCAGGCATGCTAATCAGTTTGACCTTTAACTTGGTAGCTATTCCGTTTTTACAAGAGAAAGGAGCCGCCCTAGCTACCTTGGTGGCTGAAATTGCTGTTACTGCGCTCACTTATTATTTTGTAAGGAAGAAACTAAACATTGTAATAAATTTCAGGTTGCTGGCGCAGGCATTTGTAGCAAGCATTATATTTGTACCTATTGCCTATATATTGCAACAAACAAACTTAAGTTCATTTTACATACTCATCCTTGGTGTACCACTTTGTTTCAGTTTATACATTGGGCTGCAGTTGTGGGTACTAAAAAATAAACTCATTCAAAAAATATATAACGATTTACTCAAGAGAACGCATGAAACAATATGACTTTATCATCATCGGCTCAGGACTATTTGGGGCTGTTTTTGCAAGAGAAGCAACCCGCAAAGGTAAAAAGTGCTTGGTTATTGATAAAAGAAACCATGCAGGTGGAAATGTCTATTGTGAAAATATAGAAGGCATTAATGTGCATCGTTATGGTGCACACATCTTTCATACCAACGATAAGGAAATTTGGGATTATGTAAACTCTTTTGTAGAGTTTAACCGCTATACCAATTCTCCCATTGCCTGTTATCAAAATGAATTGTATAACCTCCCTTTTAACATGAATACCTTTTATCAGTTATGGGGAACGAAAACGCCTAAGGAGGCGCAACAAAAAATCAAAGACCAAATTGCACACCTCAATATTACCACCCCACAAAATTTAGAAGAACAAGCCTTATCTCTAGTGGGTACTGATATTTATGAAAAATTGATAAAGGGGTATACTGAAAAACAATGGGGACGCAGCGCGAAGGAGCTTCCGGCCTTTATCATCAAACGCTTACCGGTAAGGTTTACATATGATAATAATTATTTCAACGATAAATACCAAGGCATTCCAATTGGTGGCTACAATAAACTGATTGATGGGTTGCTAGATGGTATTGAAGTGCGTTTAAATGTTGATTATTTTAAAGATAGGGAGTACTTTAATGGCTTGGCTGAAAAGGTAGTGTTTACAGGTAAAATAGACGAGTATTATGGGTTTCAATATGGAGAGTTGGAATACCGCAGTTTGCGGTTTGAGGATGAACTGCATGAACAACAAAACTATCAAGGAAACGCTGTGGTTAATTATACTGACAGAGAAGTACCTTATACCAGAATCATTGAACATAAGCACTTTGAGTTTGGCACCCAACCCAAAACCATCATTACCAAAGAATACTCTTTAGAATGGAGCAAAGGGATGGAGCCTTATTATCCGGTAAATGACCAAAGAAATTCAGAGATGTTTAAAAAGTACAAAACACTGGCAGAACAAGAAGAAAAAGTGATATTTGGAGGCCGTTTAGCTGAATACATTTATTATGATATGCATCAAGTGATTGGTTCGGCTTTAGTTAGCGTAAAAAGGAATATACAATAAGCAACTTTCACTTATGATTAGTTTACAACACCATTCCAAAATATATGTTTACTGCCCCTCAAAAGTTGTAACAGGAGGCGCTGAATTATTGCATCAACTCGTACATGTATTAAACATAAATGGCAAAGATGCTTACATTGTATATTTCGATGGGGGAAAAGAAGTGCCAGAAGCTTATCGCAATTATCAGATAAAAATTGCCAAAACACCAGAAGACGAGAAGGATAACGTTGTGGTGTTATATGAAGGAGTTTTTGATTTTATATTACGCACCAAACACGCTCAAACCCTTTTGTGGTGGCTAAGTGTAGATAATTTATATTACAACTCTAAAAAGTACCTGAATCTTGTTGATTATTTCAAATGGAGCCCCAAATACACATTGGAAGTGTTTGTATACCGGGTAGGTTACTTGTTAATGCGTAAAACATCATTATTTAAACAAAATGTTTCAATTAGGTATCTGAGCAAAAATAGCAACCTCAATTGTTACCAATCAGAGTATGCTCAGCATTTTTTGGTTAATAAGGGGTTCTCTGAGATGTTGCCATTAAGTGACTACATTAACGCTGATTTCAGTGTTAAAGAAGAAGATGCACCAAGAGTGAAAGAGGATATGGTATTGTATAACCCCAAAAAAGGCTTTGAGCACACCAGTAAACTCATTAAACTGGCTCCACACCTTAATTGGGTGCCATTGCAGGGAATGAATAGACAACAATTACTTGAGGTGTTTCAACGAAGCAAATTGTATATTGATTTTGGTTTTCATCCTGGTAAAGATAGGCTTCCAAGGGAAGCAGCATTGAACAATTGTTGTATCATATCAGGTTGTTTTGGTTCTGCCAAGTTTTTTGAAGATGTGGCCATTTACGATGACTATAAAATGGACTTGAACCATACATCTTACCAACAAGTGGTAAATAAAATAGAAGACATACTAGCTAATTATGAACAACATCTTCCAAATTTCGCGTTTTACAAAAAACGCATACAAAATGAAGAAGCCGAGTTTGTTCTCCAAACCAAACGCATTTTTGGGTTGATTTAGCTGGAGTAGCCTCTTTAAGCTATGTATAACCCTATAAACCTGACTAAAATTAATTGTCAAATAAGGCACATAACCTTACATTTGCTAAAATCTATCAAAAAGTAACATGGATATTTTTGAAAAACTATTGAAAAAAGCAGGGCCATTGGGCCAACATGCCGATGATGCCTATGGATATTATATGTTTCCTCGCTTAGAAGGAGAAATAGGGCCCAGAATGACTTTTAGAGGCAAAGAGATGTTAAACTGGAGTTTAAACAACTACTTGGGTTTAGCCAATCATCCTGAAGTGCGTAAAGCTGATGCCGATGCTGCAGCTGATTTTGGCTTGGCTTATCCAATGGGTGCGCGTATGATGAGCGGCAACTCTACTTTTCATGAACAATTAGATAGAGAACTGGCTGAATTCGTGGGTAAAGAAGACGCTGTGCTATTAAACTATGGTTACCAAGGTATGGTAAGCACCATTGATGCCTTGGTGGATAGACATGATGTGATTGTATATGATGCAGAAAGCCATGCTTGCATTGTTGATGGGGTGCGTTTGCACATGGGTAAACGTTTCTTATACAAACACAACGATGCAGCTAGTTTAGAACAACAATTGATAAGGGCACAAAAATTGGTTGAGGGAACCCCAGGCGGGATATTAGTGATTACAGAAGGTGTTTTTGGAATGACTGGCTCTCAAGGAAATATTGCAGAGGTGGTAGAGCTTAAAAAGAAGTACAATTTTAGGTTGTTTGTTGATGATGCACATGGATTTGGCTCAATAGGCAAAGAGGGAAGAGGAATAGGGTTTGAACAAGATTGCAACGATGGGATTGATATTTACTTTGGAACTTTTGCCAAGAGTATGGCGCTTATAGGTGGTTTTATTGCTGCAAAAAAAGAAGTTACCAAATACCTCAGATACAATTTACGCTCACAGATTTATGCCAAGTCGCTTCCGATGGCTGTGGTAAAAGGAGCGCTAAAACGGTTGGAATTAATTCGTAAACATCCAGAGTACAAAGAACAACTTTGGACGATAGTACGTGCATTACAAGGTGGACTTAAAGCCGCTGGTTTTGATATTGGAAAAACAAACAGCTGCGTTACTCCTGTAATGATGAAGGGAACAGTTGGTGAAGCAACCGCTGTGGTACATGATTTAAGAGAAAACTATGGTATTTTCTGCTCAGTAGTGGTGTATCCAGTTATTCCTAAAGGCATGATATTGTTGCGTTTAATTCCAACGGCCTCACATACCTTACAAGATGTGCAGGTAACTATTGATGCATTTAGCAGCATCCGCACTAAATTGGAACAAGGAGCTTATAGGGTAGATGTAGGCATTGTTGCCATGGGTGAATCTCACTAACATACAATAACAAGTACCATGCTTAATTGTGTGGTACTTGTTTAAAGCCTTTCAATATCACCAAACCCCTTACTAATAACTTTCTTGTTGTTATTATAAAGTTGGTAATACATTCTGTATAAAGATTTTTTTGGAGCATTGGGTAGAGTCAGTTGAAGTGCGTTTTCACCCACAGCCAATTTAGTAACAGCACTTGCCTGAACGTTTAAGTACGCATCCACAATTACCAATTTTAATACGGCAACATCGCTAACCTCAATCCGCAAATAAAAATAGTCTTTAAATGGATTTGGGTAAACCTGAATATTGTTCACTTTAAACAAATCACTAACCCCTGTATAATTTACCTGATCTTTGACTCCATTCAATAGAGATTCAACAGCAATAGGTATTTCGGCATTGGTTAACCAGTCTAATGTATCAATTGGTCCAGTTAAATTACCCAAATTATCATAGGCTGTAATGCCGTTAATGCTAATTTTTGGAACATCAGGTACTGTTTGTTTAATAGCATCATCTTTTTTGCACGAGAAAGCAAATACCAAAACAAATGCAAAAACAAGTTGATGCGCTCTTGTGTTCATAAGGAGCTAAGCTTAGCCAATAGCTTCGTTTAAATTTGGCAGTTTGCCAATATGCTGCAAGTATTTAAAATGTGATTGTACAGCACCAAAGAAAGTTTTATTTTCAAGGTAGGGCACATTATACTCCTCGGCAGTTTGTTTCACAATATGGGAAATAGCTGGGTAGTGCACATGGCTTATCTTGGGGAACAAGTGATGCTCAACCTGATAATTTAATCCGCCCAAATACCAGCTTAATACTTTATTACTGCGGCTAAAGTTCACCGTAGTGTTCAATTGATGGATGGCCCAATCATTTTCAATAACTCCGTTTAATGGCATAGGGTGACTAGTTTGCTCAAGCGTGTGGGCCAATTGAAATACCAAGGTTAAAATAACTCCTGCCACAAAATGCATACTTAAAAAACCAATCATCACTTCGCCAAAAGGTACATTAAACACCAAAATGGGCAGCCCTAGCATAAACATAAAATAAAAAATTTTGATGCCTACTATTTTAGCAAACGTAACCATGTTTTGTCTGCTGTTATTTGGATTAACTCCAGTTTTTGTAAATTGATAAAACTGCACAAAATCTTTGCCAACGGCCCAGTACAAGGTTAACAACCCATAAAACATGAGGGCATAAATCCATTGGAATTGGTGATACCACCTGGTTTTGGTGTGGGGCGAGAACTTTAACACCAATCGGTCTTGGATATCTTCGTCTATATGGGTAATGTTGGTATAAGTATGGTGCAAAATGTTATGCTGTAGTTTCCAGTTAAAAATACTACCACCTAAAAGATTTAAAGTGGCTGCCATCATAGCATTGATATTTTTGTTTTGGGAGTAAGAACCATGGTTGGCATCATGCATTACACTCATGCCTATGCCTGAAACCGCAATACCCATCATAATCCACAACAACAAAGAGATTGGAAAGGTTGGTTTAAAAAGCATCACCACAAAAAAAGGCAACAAATAAGCTAAAATTAGAATAACAGATTTGCTAACCATTTCAGCATTGGCATATTTACTAATGTTGTTTTGGGTAAAATAATTATCAACCCTTGATTTCAATACTTTAGCGAAGTCTGTTCTGCTGCTGGGAATGAATTTTACTTGTTGTTTTGCGTTCATGCTTTAATTAATAATGTTATTATATTTTAGTCCCAAATAATAGAATAGTTTTGACGTAAAAGAGGTGCTATTTCTTCTTTAGTGAGCGAAATTTCAATCATTCCCTTACCATACGATGATACCTCATATGGGTTAAACAACCAAGTAACTCCTTTGTTTGTAATGAGAAAATTATCGTTCAAATGGAAGGTGTTGTCCTTAAACCAGAATCCAGCATCCTCTAAATCAGTGGTTTGGCTTAGGTTCTCCTGTTGTCTAAAAGCTTTTTCTGCAAGTTGTAAAACAAGCTTGTATGCAGAATCATTAAACAATTGAGTCAAAGTGAGCACCTTGTTGTTACGTTTATCATAGCAAGAGTAGCTCCTCGCTTGCATACCATGGGCTCCGCCAGTATAATCATTCATATTAACACCAATACACACCAAATGCCCTGATTGGTAAGGTACGTCAATATCGGTCTGGCTAAACCATACTTGTTCATTGTCTGGGTATTGTTTAGTAAAGGAAGCGTATTCTGCTAAGAATGTTTGTTGGGTTTTCTCCAGTGTATTTTTACCCGAGACACCAAGCAATAAGTTAATAATGTGGTTCAAACTGTCAGCGGTGCCAGTTTTATCCGTAAAAACGGGGTAATTATATGTAATATGCGCACAATCAGGTGAGTCAGCCTTGCATTGGTTAAAGGTGAGGCTGACTTTTTTGAGTTCATAATTTAACGTGTCGTTATGCAGGTTTCCATTTTTTGTGCATGAAGTATTTAAACAACAAATACTTAAAGCAATGGCGCATAAAACAAGCAGATAGCGTTGCATTTTGTTACAATTAAAAATGTAAAGGTAACATTAATATCAATACACACGCAATCCATTAATCAACAATCTGATAGCAAAATGGTTGCTTTAATGGTCAACCCAACAATGTTTAGTGGTGGTCTTCTACTGGAGGAGGGGAAGTATTTGCTGGAGCAGCCGTTTTCTTGCGGTACGTTAAAAATACCATAATCTGCGCCAACTCCTCAGCCGAAACCCGTTCTTCGCTCATTTCTGTTTCATGTTTGGTATTGGCTACCCGTACTTTGTACACCTCCAATTGGGCATCTGTAAAAGTAGGTATAACCTCGCGGCCAAATTTTTTGGTGGTATGGCATTTTGCACAATTTAGGTTGTACAGTTCTCTGCCTTTTTCCCATTGTTTAATATAATCTGCTTTAACATGGGCTAACATTTCAGAGGGAAACTCGTAGGTAATCTTAGGGGGAAGTTTGCAAGCCGTGGCTGCAATACATACTAAAAGAATAAAAAAAGTAAGTCTATACATATCGTATTAATATATACCGCCTATGGTGCGGTTGTTCCAGTTTTTGTTTGCTGATAAAGGTAATTTTGCTGGTGGGTTTTCAAAAACAACTTGCTCGTTTAATGACGCAATAAAATCCAATAAGTATTGCTTTTCTATTGATGTTAAATGCAGGGAGTCGCTGGATAAGGTTTGGTTTGGAACATTTAAGCCTCTTCCGGCACCACCTCCTGCATTATAAAAATCAATAACCTCCGATAAGGATTTAAAAACACCATTGTGCATGTAAGGTTTTGTTGCAGCACTGTTCCTTATTGTACCTGTTCTAAATGCATTCAGCGTCTCGTTGGCTGGGTTAATATTGTAACGGCCTTTATCATTACTAATTAAAGAGTAATTGGTGTCTTCTGGTACTCCAAGTACCTCAAATTCAGAACCAACATATGGTGGTTTTACGCCATTAAATTGGGGCGCAAAATGGCAGGTGCCGCACTGTGCTTTACCCATAAACAAGTTAAAACCTAAAACGGCATTGGAACTCAATTCTTGTTTCTTATTCATGGCCTCATCAAAAGGAGCAGTGTACTTGCTAAACTTGCTGTAATAATAAGTAATTGCAGATGCAATATGCGTGGCATTTATCTCTTTTTCTTGTGGAGTATATTTTAATAAATAAGTCAATAACTTGTTATACTCTTTGCAACTCATCACTTTAGTAACCAATTCCTTTTCTGTATTTCCCATTTCTGCATTGTTGGTAATTACCCCAATGGTTTGGTCCTGCAAACTAATGTGTTTTCCATCAGCCATAATCAAGTGGTTGTATTGCGCATTAAGCAGGGAAGGGGTGTTGCGGGCTAAAAATCCATTGTGGTTAAATTCTAAAGCTGTCGGGCTTACGGTATCAGTAAAAAAGCTATTGGGATTATGGCATGATGCACAACTTCTCTGGTTATTACCAGAAAGTATGGGGTCAAAAAATAACAACTTACCCAAGCGGTCAATCTCTGCCAAGTCCTTTTCATCAGTTACCCGTAAAAAAACACCTTTAGGGTTCTGTCCACGGTATAAATCTTTTGAAAAAATGGAAGAAGCCTGTTTGTTTAATGAATAATCAACCATGCTTTTACTGGCTACTTGATATTTAACAATCATTTGCTGGTTTAATGCAAACAGCGGATTAACATAATCTCGGATAAAAGTAAAGTGGTCAAACAGGGTATAATCTGTTGGTTGCGATTCTGCAAACTGCAAGGCTTGTTTGTAAAGTTGCAAGTAGGCTGTATGCAAAGCTACTTTAGGATAACTCTCATTGTACAGTTGGTAAATACGCTCCACTTGTAGCAGCATCATGTTTAGCTCAGGAATAACCCTACTTGGTTGAGGGCAATCAAATCCACTGGTGTAAATAGTAGCCAGATTTAGTAAAAACAAGCGGTTACATAAATAAAAATGGTGGTAAGAGGAGAGAAGCGTGGTAATAGAATCGGCATAAAATGTTTTAGTTGCCTGTAAACTTTGCTGTAATAAATCCAATAAATAATCTTTGTTCACATGGTCTTCATCTAGGTGTTGCAGTGCTAAAGTATAGCCAGCACCTTCGCGCCTATATGGCTTTTCAAATTTTTCAAATACTTCAGTTTCCCATTCAATGGGCAAAGGGCCATTTATTTTTTTGTACGAAAGCGGTTCAAGATACCTCAGCCAAAAATCTACCCCCTTCAGGTTATTTCTTGTTTCAATAATGGCTTGTTTTATGGAAGCAATGTCGGTTTCATGCTCCAAGTTGCTATGTTGTACTTTTGCAATTAATTGCTCCTGCATCTGCTTAAATGCAGTTATTCTGGTTATATAATCCAATTGGTATGCATCTGATTGTTTAAACACATTAAACGAAAAGGTGATACACCCTATGGCAACAATAAAAAATAAAAATATTAAAGGTCTCTTCATGTAAACAATTTGCCGTCTGTTAAAAGCATAAAAACGGAAGGCTTTAGCAAGCCTCCCGTTTTGAGTTTGAAATGTATTACCAACTGTTAGTGCATTACGACTAATTTGATGGTGTTTGATTTGTTACCTGATGTTAAATGAATAAAGTAAACCCCATTTTGCAGTCCTGCCGTAGGAAGTTCCAAATTATTTTCACCTGCTACCAAACTTTTAGTAACACTTGCTATTGCTTCTTTGCCTTGAATATCAACAACGTTAACCGTTACTTCTTCTTGTTGGCTTAGAAGCAAGGTTAAAGTGGTGTTATCAGAAGTTGGATTAGGGAACAATTTAACAAATGAACTAAGTTGATTAGCATTATTTAAGCCTACTTTACGAGTAGCCTCACCTTTTAAACTAAAGGTAAATGTACCTTCATTTTCATCAGAGTTAACAATAGATATAGTAGCAGTTCTGTTTCCTTCAGCCAATGGTGCAAATTGAACACTAATTGTTTGTGATGCATTAGGAGCAATGTTCCAAGGTAATGTTGGTGTGTTTACCAAAGTAAACTCACTTGCATTTGTTCCTGTAAAGTTAATTGCACTTACCTGTAAGCTATCAGAGCCGGTGTTTCTTACAGTAAAGGCGTTGGTACGTTTAGCATCCTTTTCAATTGCACCAAAGTCAGTGTTATCAGCAACGGTTGGGGTAACATCACCAGAAGCAATGTCGTTGTTGTCACCAATTACTACAATTTCCTCCTCAAGCGAGTTACCTTGCAATGCAAAACTGTAAGCAGGCTCATCAAGGTCATTGCTTCCGATGTTAATTGTACCTGAACGAACACCTGCACTTGTTGGGGTGAATTTAACTGTCATGCTGGCCGAACCATTAGGAAGAATGGCTAATGGGAATGTAGGAGCCGCAACCAATGTAAATTCACTTGCATTTGTACCTGTGAAGCTAGCACCAGTAATACTTAAGGTATCGTTACCAATATTTTGAACAACAAACTCACGGTTAATAGAACCATTTTTACTTACGCTACCAAAGTTAGTAAAGTCTACAGTGCTTGGTGTGTTATCACCATTTGATATGTTGGTATTGTTACCTTGAATATTTATCTCAGGAGTGATAGCGGTAGCCTGTATGCTAAAGTCATATGGATTTTCATCAGCATCATTGCTTGCAATATTCACAGTAGCTGAACGTAAGCCAAAAGCAATTGGCGTGCACCTTACTGTTATGCTTCTGTTAGTTCCAGGAGCAATAACCATTGGGAAAGAGTTAGTTCCAGTTAAAGCAAACTCTGTGTTTTGAGCACCAGTAAATGTAATACCTGTAACTCTTAACGAATCAGACCCTATATTTTGAATACTAAATGCACGTGAGGCATTGCTGCTTAAATCAATGGTTCCAAAGTCAGTATTATCATTTGTTGCAGGAGTAACATCTCCGTCTGCTACATTATTACCATTACCTTGGATGTTGATGTCAGCAGGGCTAACCGTTCCTCTTAATGCGTAAGTGAATGTTCCTTCATCAAAATCATTGGTATTTAACTGGATATTTGCTGAACGAGTACCTGAACCAAGTGCTATAAATCTCACAACAATGTTTTGTGTGCCATTTGCAGGGATTGATATTGGGAAGGTTAATGAACTGTTCAATGCAAAGTCTGCTGCATTTGCTCCAGTAAAGCTAATTCCTCTTAAAGTTAAGCTACCTGGTCCAGCATTTCTGATGCTGTAAGTTCTGGTTCTGCTTGTTCCTACAACAGAGCTTCCAAAATCAGTACTATCTGATACCAATGGTGTGACATCGTTATTAGGAATTTCAACAGCACCACCAAATACACTAACCTCAGGATTTGAGTTGGCTGTTTCAGCGCTGTACAATTTTAAAATTTGTCCACCTTCAACCAAATCACCAGGCAAAGTATAATGAGCTTGGTCAACCATTAAGAAATTACCAGCACCTAAAATGTCTTGCACATCAATAATACCTGAAGCCTCTTCATCAATAGTTAAGAAGTTAGGCGCACCAGTAATAAATCTGGTTGAATCATGGTAGGCAAGAACCCTTAATTGGTCAGTAGCGGTTGTGTACTCCCAAACTTTACCAATGTGAATGTTGTTTCCAACATCTTCTTGAATAAGCAGATGTCCAAAATTGTCAAAACCGATGTTATCCATCATTTTCGGGCCTTCAGTGCCATCTAACACGGCTGTAATTGTACCACCAGTAGTTGGGTTTTTGATGTCGTTAAAACGCAACCTCCACAAACGGCTTGGAGCAGTAAATGCATTGGTAGTTACAAAGTAAAAATCATTTGGACTAGCTGGATCCCATGCACCATCTTCAGGACGTAAGAAATTAGTTACACCTAAGTTGTTGCTACGGGTATTTAAGGCAGCACCAGATGAATCTCTTACATTGCCTAAATCAACCATAGTAAATGCAGTATTAGGAGTTGGGAAGCTGCCAGAAACCTCAGTAGTTAAACCAGCTACAGCCACACCATACAATTTACCATTGGTTAAACCAGCTCTGTCAACCTCAGTTCCAGTATTGGTTTTAGTGCCAACATACATGTAAACCTGTCCAGGAGTGGCATCATCAGTGCCAGCCACAACGGTTAAGTTACCAGAAGCAGGGGTAGCAACTGCATTTTCCCAAGAGAATTTACCTAAGCCAGGTAACTCATAAGAAGTACCTGCATTAACGCCAGTTGCAATGTGTCCGAAAGCACGGCCTTCAGTTCCATTTTCTTCGCCATTCATAAAAATACGCTCTTGAGTGCCCAAACCAGTAACAGGGTTGTAAAACGCATTTATAGGAGGCAAATCAGCAGAACAAAAACGACCAAACGCTTTTTTGCTGGTAGTATCTGCTGGGTTAAATAAAGTATATCCAACACCAGGAGTATATAAGTTAACTTTAGAAATTAAATCAGCACCTGAAATAACTGCTAAGCTTTTTTTATCAATCATCCACTTAGAAACAAAAGCACCTCTCGCACCATGCGCACGAATACCACCAACAGTATTACCCAACTCATGATTTACCAAAAGTGTAAATGTTCCATTGCCATTATCATAAGCACCAGCACCATCAGGAATACCAACCATTTTATAACCATTGCTTGTGCTATCGCCAACGGTAATAATAGCGGTGGTTTTAACACCAGGAGCAGCAGGAACGATGTAAGGTGTTTGCGTGCTGCTTGGTCCGGCACCAGCAAAAGCGTTGGCAGTTTTTGGATTAAATAACCTCAAAATTTGCCCGCCTTCAACCAAATCACCAGGCAAAGCATAATGAGCTTGGTCAACCATTAAGAAGTTACCAGCACCTAAAATGTCTTGCACATCAATAATACCTGAAGCCTCTTCATCAATAGTTAAAAAGTTAGGCGCACCAGCAATAAACCTTGTTGAGTCGTGGTAAGCAATTACCGTAAGTTGATCTAAAGCCGTATTGTATTGCCATATTTTACCAATATGAGCGTTGCTTCCAACATCTTCTTGAATTAATAAGTTTCCAAAATTATCAAAGCCGATGTTATCCATCATTTTAGGACCTTCAGTTCCATCCAATACAGCTGTAATTGTACCACCAGTAGTTGGGTTTTTGATGTCGTTAAAACGCAATCTCCATAAACGGCTTGGCGCAGTAAATGCATTGGTGGTTACAAAGTAAAAGTCATTTGGACTAGCAGGATCCCAAGCACCATCTTCTGGACGTAAGAAATTAGTTACACCAAGCGAATTGCTGCGGGTATTTAAAGCAGCACCAGTTGAATCTTTTACATTGCCCAAATCAACTAAAGTAAATGCAGTATTAGGAGTTGGGAAGCTGCCAGAAACCTCAGTAGTTAATCCAGCTACAGCCACACCATACAATTTACCATTGGTTAAACCAGCCCTATCAACCTCAGTTCCAGTATTGGTTTTAGTACCAATATACATGTAAACTTGTCCAGGAGTGGCATCATCTGTTCCTGCCACAACGGTTAAGTTACCAGAAGCAGGGGTAGCCACTGCATTTTCCCATGAGAATTTACCTAAGCCAGGTAACTCATAAGAAGTACCTGCATTAACGCCAGTAGCAATGTGTCCGAAAGCACGGCCTTCAGCACCAATCTCTTCACCATTCATAAAAATGCGCTCTTGCGTACCCAAGCCAGTAGCCGGGTTAAAAAATGCATTTACAGGAGGTAAATCTGCAGAGCAAAAACGGCCAAACGCTTTTTTGCTGGTAGTATCTGCTGGGTTAAATAAAGTATAACCAATACCAGGAGTATATAAGTTAACTTTAGAAATTAAATCAGAACCAGAAACAACGGATAAGTTACTTTTGTTAATTACCCATTTAGAAACAAATGCACCTTTAGCACCATGAGCACGAACTCCGCCAGCAGTGCTGCCTAACTCATGATTTACCAAAAGGGTAAATGTTCCATTGCCATTGTCATAAGCACCAGCACCATCAGGGATACCAACCATTTTATAACCAGTACTTGTGCTATCGCCAACGGTGATAATCGCATCAATATCTACACCAGCAGTAGCAGGTAATAAATATGGAGATTGTGAGCTATTTGGTCCAGCACCAGCAAAAGCATTAGCCGTTGTTGGGTTAAACATGCTTAAAATTTGTCCACCTTCAACCAAATCTCCAGCTATAGCATAATGAGCCTGATCAACCATTAAGAAGTTACCAGCACCTAGAATATCTTGCACGTCAATAATACCTGAACCTTCTTCATCAATGGTTAAGAAGTTAGGTGCACCTGTAACAAATCTGCTAGAATCATGTGATGCAATTAAAGTTAGTTTATCCAAAATGGTATTGTATTGCCAGGTTTTACCAAGATGAGCATTGCTTCCAACATCTTCTTGAATTAATAAGTTTCCAAAGTTATCAAAACCAATGTTATCCATCATTTTAGGTCCTTCAGTACCATCCAATACCGCATTAATTGTACCACCAGCAGTTGGGTTTTTGATGTCGTTAAAACGTAATCTCCACAAGCGGCTTGGTGCAGTAAAGGCATTTGTAGTTACAAAGTAAAAATCATTTGGATTAGCAGGATCCCATGCACCGTCTTCAGGGCGTAAGAAGTTTGTTACTCCTAACGTATTACTTCTGGTGTTTAAGGCAGCACCACTAGAGTCTCTTACATTGCCTAAATCCAATAAGAAGAATTGGGTGTTCGGGAAAGGCAAACTGGTTGATGACTCAGCAGTCAAACCATTTACAGCTACACCATACAATTTGCCATTGGTTAAACCAGCTCTGTCAACCTCAGTTCCAGTATTGGTTTTAGTGCCAATATATATGTAAACCTGTCCAGGTGTAGCATCATCTGTGCCAGCCACAACAGTTAAGTTACCAGAAGCAGGGGTAGCAACTGCATTTTCCCAAGAGAATTTACCTAAGCCAGGTAACTCATAAGTAGTACCTGCATTAACGCCAGTTGCAATGTGTCCGAAAGCACGGCCTTCAGTTCCATTTTCTTCACCATTCATAAAAATACGCTCTTGAGTGCCCAAACCAGTAACAGGGTTGTAAAACGCATTTATAGGAGGTAAATCTGCAGAGCAAAAACGGCCAAACGCTTTTTTGCTGGTAGTATCTGCTGGGTTAAATAAAGTATAACCAACACCAGGAGTATATAAGTTAACTTTAGAAATTAAATCAGAACCAGAAACAACGGATAAGTTACTTTTGTTAATTACCCATTTAGAAACAAACGCACCTTTAGCACCATGAGCACGAACTCCGCCAGCAGTGCTGCCTAACTCGTGGTTTACCAAAAGTGTAAATGTTCCGTTGCCATTGTCATAAGCACCAGCACCATCAGGGATACCAGCCATTTTATAACCTGTGCTTGTGCTATCACCAACTGTAATAATTGAAGTTAAGGTAACTCCAGGTTGCGCGGGTAGTAAGTATGGTGTTTGTGATGAACTTAAACCTGTTTGACCTTGAGACAAGGTAGGAGCAATTGGTCTTCTGTAATTTGCCAATTTATCAGCACCACTTAAACGGTAAGTTACAAGATGGCTGGTAAGGTTTGTGGCTACAGGAATTCCGTCAGCCAATGAAGAGCTTTGCCCATAGTCATTGTCGTTACATATAGCAATGGTACTGTCATTAATAATGGCTAAACCTTCTGCTTTGTCGTAAGCCGCAGGCCAAGCATTGGCCAATAAATCCATTTCTAATGTTTTTCTTACAGCTTTAATACCAAATCCAGCAAGTCCTGTTGAGTCAGCTAGAGCCTCTAAAGTGCTTGTGCCACCATATAAACCAGAGTTGACAGCAGTAGCTCCATTTATATTAATCATGTACAAACGTTTAAAGTCACTGGTTCCGCGAGCTGCAGCTTCCAATACTAAAAAAGTACTATCATTAATGGCAGCCATATCACCAATTTTCCAATCTTGCGGGCGAATTTGATTTCCGCCAGAAGCTCCAATAGTACCATCATTAATATAAACCAACATGCGTGTTACATTGGTTGCAGGATCAATCTCTAAAATGCGGTGTATACGAGAAGTTGCAGCAACTGCTGAACTTGGATAGTATATAGGACTTTGAATAGCGGCATAAATTTTACCATTTGGGGCCATAGCAATACCTTCAAAACCACGGTTGTTTCTGCGGTACTTAAATGCGGTGTCGATAGCAACGTCAACTGATTGTAGTCCAGATAAATTTGCATAAGGAGTATAACGGGTTAATAAAACACCATTAGGGCTTACTTTCCAAATGGTTGGCCCACCTTCTTCACAAAGCCAGAAATTTCCGTCTTTATCTAAAATAATACCTTCGGCATCAATACCAAAAGTATCTTTAGGGGTAGTTTTTAAGTTGAAATTAGCACAATCTTGTACCGTATCAGTTGATGCTACTTCAGTGGCAGTACTACCTAATCCAGTAGGGTTAATAATACCAGAAGCAACAGTGCCATTAGGACGCTTAATAGTAATTGTTTGTAAAATTTGAATAGAGTTACCAATAACCCTAATGCGATGGATTTTTGGTGCATAAGATGGGAATGCATACATCTTGTCGTAAGTTGGTCGGCAAGCTGGTAAGTTGGCATTTGCACAATCAACATTTACACCCCTGTCAGAGCAAACCCAAAACTCTGTTCCATTGGTGCCCGCAATTGGGTACAGCCCAGAAAAACCTGCTTCACGGAAATTCACCCCTTTGTAGGTTCCAATAGCAGGGGAGTTGGTGTTTTCGTAGTCAACTAATTTGTTAATTTGGGCATTGCTTTCTGCTTGGGAGAGTAGGAGAAAACAAAAGCCGAGAAAGGCTCGAGTCAAATTTTTTGTCATAACATTATTGTTTGCGACAAAGCAAGTAGAGCCATGTTGTCAAAACATCTATAATGAGTTAATAAAAGGTTAGCGAATAATTATGTAAATAAGAAGTGCGGACCAAATTACCCCCTCAGTTAACAAGGTGTAAATAACCGATGCTTATGGGAAAATCAGGTGGGAAAGCAGCAATTAAAAGGTAAAAAAGTAAAGAAGATTAGTTTAATGCTGCTGAGCTGTCTTGTTGCAAGTGCCGTTTTGAAGCCTTTGCCCAATTCACCAATAGCAACATCTGAGCATCATTAAGCGTGGCATTTTTATGAAGAAGCGTATAAGAACCCAGCGGCATTTCACCAGATTCAACCATCTCAACTACTTCATCCAGCTTATGCAATTGACGTTTCTTTTTATAAGAAGCAAACTCACTAAAGTTTAACTCACTTTTGCCTTCTTCTACATGATGATTCAACCAAAAACCAACAGGTTGGATTCGGCTATACCAAGGATAAACAGTTGCATTACTGTGGCAATCATTGCAACTGGCAACTAACAGTTGCTTCACTTCGGGAGAAACAGGTACACAATTGGTAATGTCTTGTTCACCAAAAGTACTCCCATTATTTTGGGTCATCGGTATAAACTGAATAAGCACCAATAAGATGATGAATACTATTCCAATTTGCAACACTCTTTTTTTTCTAAACATATCAGATAGAACTTTATAACAACTGCAATTTCAACTTAATAAAGGTAATAATTGTAATTGTACCAATTTTAATATTAAAACTACTCCGCCTTAGCACCATTAGATACCAAGCACAAATTACTCACTTTATACAATAACCTTGCACCAACATTGGCATCCCATTCATCATTGCCTGGAGCTATTTCATTAATATCAAAAGCAATAATTTGTTTTTTTGCCGCTACCACTTGGCTTATTAAATAAACCAATTGTTCAAACTCAAAACCTCCTGGAACAGGCGTGCCGGTATTGGGGCATAATTTGGGGTCCAGCCCATCAATATCAATGCTTAAATAAATTTTATCAGGCAAAGATGCCACGATGTTGGCACATATTTTTTGCCACGATTTGCCTTCATATTGCAACTGCTTTATATCACTATCAAAAAAGGTAGTTACTTTTTCGTTGGTATCAATAAGGTTTTTTTCATCTTCACAATAATCACGAATACCAACTTGCACCAAGTTTGAGACCTGCTCAATTTTTAAAGCATTAAACATAATGGAGGCATGCGAAAATTCAAATCCTTCATAGGCATCCCGCAAATCTGCATGTGCATCAATTTGTAAAATTCCAAACGATTCATGCTTTTCTGCAATGGCTTGAATTAATCCTAACGGAGTACTGTGATCACCACCTAGTAAAGCCACTACTTTCCCTTTATTAATTTGCTGCAATGCTTGCTTTTTAACCCATTTATTCAAGTCTTTACAGCCATCGTTCACTTCTTTTCTAATAGCTTTCATTTCTTGGTTTTTGCCTGCATTTTTTCCTTCTGCATACAAATCAATATATCGTGTAGCCTTTTTACGAAGTTTATTGCTGGTTGCTTTAAGCTTTTTATTAACGGGTAACATAGCAATTCCAAGCTTCCAAGCATCTGCAATAATTGGGTCATACAAATCAACTTGATAAGATGCATCGTAAACAGCTTCTGGGCCTTTTGCAGTTCCACCACTGTAAGATACGGTAACCTCCCATGGAACAGGAACAATGACTAGTGAAGCTTCCTCAGGGGTGAATGGTAAGCCGAATATATTGTTGTCGGCATTTCCAATGTCATTTGGATTAAATGCAGCTATTTTTCCTTGTTTGTTCATGTAGTTTTTATGTTCAAAGCGTCATGAAAGTTATTCAATGCCATTCATGGTTGCGATTGTTTTTGTAATTAACTTGTTAGTTGTTTTTACTTTGTTGATTAACCATCTCACGAAGTTTGGCTGCATTAAGCGGTTTAGAATAAAACTTAGTAATGAGTGGTCTTTTTTTGGCGTTCATGAAATCTTCGTCTATTAGTGATGAGGTGAGCAGGTAATATGGAATATTGTGCATGGCTTTGTAGTTAACAGTAGCAACAACATCCATAAACGCCCATCCATCCATAATCGGCATACTGCCATCTACCAATATCAAATCAAATTTAGGTTGTTCGTTACGCAAAACCTCATCAATGGTTTCCAATGCCTCAGAACCACTGCGTGCAATAACCACTTCGGCATCTGGTATTTCGCCTAAAATAACGCGTTTGTTTAAGAAGTTTGTTACCTCATCATCTTCAATTACAAGTATCTTCATGTATTGATTATTCTTTTATCGTTAAAGTGTCTAGTTTTTCAATTGCACTAATTTCGTTTAACCTTAAAACAGTAGCTGTTCCATCTTCGCTTCGATTAAACATGCTGGTGAATTTAGCATTTTCAATAATTTGTGAAGCCTTATATGAATACCTGGTATGTACATGCTGTGAGTAGGTATCGTCAAAAGCCTTTATAAAAAACATAAACTCAGCATCTCCATCAATCATATCTTTTAAGGTTACTTCATGCAAGGGGCTTTGTTCATCGATGGGATGAACAATGGTCCAACTCAACGCAAGAGAGTTGATGCGACTCCTTTCTAAAGTAAGGTTATAGAACTTACGCATCACTTGATTGTCTTCAAGCACATTTAAAGTAAGTAGTAATTCTACTTCACACTCAATCAAATGGTTTTTTCGGGCATTGGCTATTCTAAACATAAGCCCGGTTTTATTTTGATAAGGAGCAATAACCATCATGTTGCTATAAACGAGTTTTGCCACTGGCCTGCTAAACCTGCTATACAATAAACCTGTCATCAATGCAAAACTCATTAGCCCAACCAGGCACTCAAACGAACTAATGAAATTAGCATGTAAACCAACAGGATTTTGCCTGCCATATCCAACGGTAGTAAGTGTTTGTGCACTAAAAAAGAAAGCATCCCAAAACTGTTCCCAAGTAGTTTGTCCCAAATCGCCTTGGATTTGATCCATACCAACCAATAGATATAACCCCGCAAAAAAGCAGTTTAAGATAATAAAAGCTCCAAAAACGAGTAAATTAAATTTCCAAGTAGGCAAGGTAATCAGCTCATGAAATACATTTAAACGCTGAAAAAAAGGAAGCCCGCTATGTTTAACATTGTAACTTCCATCGGCATTAATCAATCTTGAGCCCTGATTGTTGCTTTGACTACCAAAGCCAGTATCATTATCCGTTCTGTAACGTAACGAAAATCGTTTAACCATTCATCAATGTTTAGTTAGCCAAAATATGGTTTTGTTTTGAAGTTTACAAAACGTAAAATTGAAATGTATGAATACTGAATACTTTGCACACCAATCAGCCTTTATTGATGAGGGTTGCCAAATTGGTAAAGGAACAAAAATCTGGCACTTTTCCCACGTCATGTCTCATGCCATTATTGGCGAAAATTGCAATATCGGACAAAACGTAGTGATTAGCCCAGAAGTTGTTCTCGGAAATAATGTTAAAATTCAAAATAATGTATCCGTTTATACTGGAGTAACTTGTGATGATGATGTTTTTCTTGGTCCATCTTGTGTATTTACCAATGTAACCAATCCAAGAAGCGGTGTAAATCGTAGAGGGCAATACGCAAAAACCCATGTGGGAAAAGGCGCATCAATTGGCGCTAATGCAACTATAGTATGCGGACATAATATTGGTGCATTTGCATTTATAGGAGCAGGTGCTGTGGTAACCAAACATGTTCCTGCTTATGCTCTGTTGGTGGGCAATCCGGCTAAACAAATTGGTTGGATGAGTGAGTACGGGCAACGATTATCTTTTGACGAAAATAACCGTGCTGTATGCACTGAAAGTGGTCAGGAGTATGAGCTAAACAACCAGATTTGTACCCGTATTAAGTAATAAAAAACGTTTTTATGCGGAGAATAATTTTGCTATTCTCCGCATAAAATGCGGAGAATATTGGTTATAATCTCCGCATATATTTTTAATCAATAAAAATATATTTTATTATAATTGTTTTATAATCAGTATTTTAATTGTAATTTAGTAGTTAAAATACGCATTTTTTGCGGAGATTAATTAAATAACCTATTGGTTTTATATCTTTGTATAGATGCAACGGCTGATATACATACACCAGCAAAAAAAATGGCCTCAGTTTACTTGGGATATAGAAGAAGTAATGCCCGCTTTACTGCATAGTAAATTGTTACAAGGAAAGTTATTAGGCAAGATGGAGTCGTTAGGCTTTAATTTACAAGCACAGGCCACTTTGCAAAACGTAACTTTTGATGTGCTTAAGTCAAGCGAAATAGAAGGAGAAATATTACCGGCCGAGCAAGTAAGGTCATCCATAGCCCGAAAGCTGGGGATACACGTAGCGGCTACACCCATAACAGATAGGCGTGTAGATGGGGTGGTTGAAATGATGCTTGACGCAACCCAAAAATATGATGAGCCTCTTACCAAAAAAAGGTTGTCGGCATGGCATATGGCATTATTTCCAAACGGAAATAGTGGCCTACAATATATAACAATAGGCAATTATCGCAAAGCGGCTGGAGGGCCTATGCAGGTAGTATCGGGTGCAATGGGCAAGGAGAAAGTCCATTTTGAAGCACCTGATGCAGAATTGCTATCAGATGAAATGAAAGGGTTTCTAAAATGGTTTAATGCTCAGCCCAATACCGATGTGCTGCTAAAGGCCGCAATAGCCCATTTATGGTTTTTAACCATACATCCTTTTGATGATGGAAATGGCCGAATGGCAAGGGCTTTAACAGATTTGTTGTTGGCAAGGGCTGATGAAAGCAAGCAACGTTTTTATAGTTTATCCACACAAATACAAATTCACAAAAAACAATACTACCAAATATTAGAACGTACGCAAAAAGGTAATCTGGATATAACAGATTGGATACTGTGGTTTTTAAGCTGTTTTAACAAAGCCATCACTGAGGCAGATGTGTATTTAAACCAAGTGATGTTTAAAGCAAAGTTTTGGAGGCATTTTGCAGAAACCACTTTTAATCCAAGGCAAGTAAAAATGCTGAACAAGTTACTTGACGGTTTTGATGGCAAGTTGACATCAACAAAATGGGCCAAAATATGCAAATGCAGCCAAGATACTGCTTTAAGAGATATACAAGGATTGTTGGAACAAAAAGCATTGCTCAAAAACAACAACGGGGGGAGAAGCACTGCTTACGAATTGGTTAAAAAACTATAGCCCTATTCCAGTTCCTTTTGTAACATAAACATTTCATCACGTAAACGCGCGGCTTCCATAAAGTCCATATCTTTTGCAGCTTTTAACATTCTTTTCTGCGTCTCTTCAATAGCTTTTTTAATTTGGTCTTTACTCATGTATTGCACAATAGGGTCGGCTGCCATGCTCAATTCCTCTGGCTCAATGTAGAAGTGTTGTTCACTGGTGCCTCCTTTTGCATCTGCCACACGGGTTTGTTTCATAATTTCATCCTTACTCTTAATAACCGTTTTAGGGGTAATGCCATGCTTTAGGTTATAAGCAATTTGTTTGTCTCTTCTTCTGTAGGTTTCATCAATGGTGCGTTGCATGCTGTCTGTGATTTTATCAGCATACATAATCACATTGCCGCGTTCATTTCTTGCTGCACGACCAATAGTTTGTGTTAATGATTTGTCATTACGCAAAAAACCTTCTTTATCGGCATCCATAATAGCCACAAGGCTAACTTCTGGTAAATCCAATCCCTCACGCAATAAGTTTACTCCAATAAGCACATCAAACACACCCAGTCGTAAATCCCGCAGTATTTCTACACGGTCTAATGTTTTTACTTCGCTGTGGATGTAACGGCATTTAATATTTAGCTTGGCCATATACTTAGCCAGTTCCTCGGCCATACGTTTAGTGAGTGTGGTAACCAAAACCCGATCACCCATTTTGATGCGTTCATCTACGGCATCTAACAAATCATCCACTTGGTTAACACATGGTCTAATCTCAATGGTAGGGTCTAAGAGTCCCGTAGGTCGAATGATTTGTTCCACAACCAAACCTTCACTCATTCGTATTTCATAATCACTAGGGGTTGCACTCACATAAATAATTTGATTTACCATACTTTCAAATTCATTAAAAGTAAGGGGTCTGTTATCTAATGCACTAGGCAATCTAAAACCATAATCAACCAAGTTCTCCTTACGCGCTCTATCACCGCCATACATGGCCCTTACTTGTGGCATGGTGGCATGGCTTTCATCAATAAACATTAAATAATCTTTGGGGAAATAATCCAACAAACAAAATGGCCTATCGCCAGGTTTGCGTTTATCCATGTATCGGCTGTAATTTTCTATGCCATTGCAATAACCCAACTCTCTTATCATTTCCATGTCAAAGTTGGTCCGTTCCTCCAACCGTTTGGCCTCTAAAAATTTTCCGTTATGTTTAAAGTAATCTATCTGTTCCATCAAATCATCCTGTATTTCCCTGATGGCCCTATTCAGCTGGTCTTTGGGTGTTACATAGATATTGGCCGGAAATACTGCAATATCATTCACACGTTCCTGCTGCTTCCCTGATATGGGGTCAATAATAATGATGTCTTCAATATCATTACCGAAAAAAGTAATTCTAAAAGCAAAGTCTGCATACGCTGGATAAATATCCAATACATCACCTTTTACCCTAAAATTGCCTCTTTTAAATTCAGCCGTAGTTCTGGAGTACAAGCTATCAACCAATGCATAAAGTACGGTATTACGCGCAATTTTTTGCCCAACATGCAAACGAATGATGCTATTTTCATAATCGTTTGGATTGCCTGCACCATAGATGCAGCTTACAGATGCCAAAACAATCACATCCCTGCGGCCAGAAAGGAGGGAGGAGGTGGTTTTTAGCCGAAGCTTTTCAATCTCTTCGTTAATGGCCAAATCCTTTTCAATGTAAGTATTGCTTTGCGGAATAAATGCCTCTGGTTGATAGTAATCATAATAAGATACGAAATACTCCACCGCATTGTTTGGGAAAAACTGTTTAAACTCGCCATACAATTGCGCTACAAGTGTTTTGTTGTGGCTGATGATAAGCGTTGGCTTTTGCACCTGCTGTATCACATTGGCCATGGTAAATGTTTTACCAGAGCCTGTAACACCCAGTAGCGTTTGGTGTTTATCGCCTCTTTGGGTGGCTTCTACAAGATTTCTAATCGCTTCAGGCTGATCACCTGTAGGTACATATTCCGAAGTTAAATTGAACATATGAGTGGTATTGCAAACTTACTAAATAACGTTAACTATTAAAGGAGAATAAACAAAAAGCCCCGACTCAGTGATGAGCCGGGGGCTTTCCGTCCTTATGAACCCTAACCTATGAAAAGGCTTAATTAATCTTCAAACTCCACCTTCAACTCTACCCTGCGATTTTTGTCGCGTCCAGCTTTGGTGGTATTTGATTGTACTGGCATCGTTTCTCCAAATCCTTTTGCTGTTAGTCTTGATGCTTCGATACCTTTACTTTGCAAATACTTTGCCACAGCCTCAGCGCGGGCCTGAGATAGTGTCATGTTTCCGTCATCATTACCAACATCATCTGTATGGCCTTCAATAACCAAATTGTAAGTAGGGTTTTCTTTGAGTACCTTAACTACTTGGTCTAAAATAACATTCGACTGTTTTTTAATAGTTGATTTGCCTGTTTCAAACTGAATACCTTGCAGTGCTTTTTGGAACAATTGTTTTACGGCTGCCTTCACTTCTGGGCATCCGCCAGTTGCTTCAACTCCAGCAATGCCAGGGCATTTGTCAATACCATCATGTATGCCATCACCATCCGTATCAGGGCAACCTTTGTTGGCTTCTGTTCCCTTTTTATTAATACACATGTCTTTGGCATCTTCAATACCATCACCATCTGTATCAGGGCAGCCGTTAAATGCTTTCACACCTCCCACTGTCGGGCATTTATCTTCGCTGTCTTGAATGCCATCGCCATCTGTATCAGGGCATCCTTCAAAAGCTATAACACCTTTCACATCAGGGCATTTGTCTTTGCTGTTTATAATTCCATCGCCATCTGTGTCAGGACATCCTTTTAAGTCGGTTTTTCCGGCTTCTGTCGGACATTGGTCATCTGCATCTGCAATACCGTCTTTGTCGGTGTCAGGACATCCATTTGTGGCAGCTGTTCCAGCTAATGCTACACACTTGTCCAAATAATCAGCCACTCCGTCTCCATCACCATCAAGTGGACAACCTGTTTTGTCAACTGCCACATTTGCGGGAGTACCAGGGCATTTATCTTTTTTGTCACTCACACCATCCTTGTCAGCATCTGGTGCGTCACCAATATTTAAGTTTAAACCAATGCTATGAATCATCCATGAATCATTTGATGCGCCTATATCCTTTAAGTCTCTCGTATCATCCAACATATAACCATAAGTAAGTTGGTAGAACAACGCAATATTATCCGTTAACATAAAGTTTAAACCTGCACCCATATTTAACGTGGTGTTTTTTCCTTCTTTAGTATATTTTCCTAAATGGTTATCTAAGCCAATACCAATTAATGCATAAGGTTTAATGATGCTGCTTTTTTCGATAATATAATCGTTGGCAAACTTGTACCTAGCCTGTAGGTTAACATTGTAAAAATCTTTTGTTTTAAATATCGCATCTTCAGTTTTTTTGTCATATAAACCAACTGAACCATAGCTGCCCATTATTGTTAAATCAAACGACTGTGTCAGATAACGTGAAAGGTATAAACTGGAAACGCCATTGTTACGCAAGTTAATTCCACTAAAGTTGAGAAAATCGTTTTTAACATCTCCTGAATATTGACTGGTGCCGTAAGATAAACCAAGTCCCCATTTTTTTTCGGAGGATTGCGAAAAAGCTGCCGATACAATTGTAATTGCAGCTAAAGTGAGTAGAAAATGCTTCATATGTATAATAGATTTATGCTCAAATCTACAAAACTAATGACATAGTTTACTTACAGCTAAAGGTTTTTATTGCAATTTGTATGATAAATTGTGGTAAATGCAGTTTAAGCAGAAGATAGAAAGTGTAAAAAATACACTTATTTGTTTAAAGCAGATGTTTTTCTGCGTGATAAGAGGATCTAACTAATGCGCCAGATTCTACATATTTGAATCCAATACTTAAACCAAAGGCTTTATAAGCATCAAATTCTTCAGGGGTAATAAACCGCTCTACGTTTAGGTGCATTTTTGTTGGTTGCAAGTATTGTCCTAAAGTTAACACATCACAACCATGATTAACCAAATCCTGCATCACCTCATGTACTTCATCCTGGCTTTCTCCTAAACCAAGCATAACCCCTGATTTGGTTCTTAACCCTCTTTCTTTGGTGAGCTTTATCTGCTCAAGACTGCGTTCATATTTGGCTTGCGGGCGCACTTTTCTGTAAAGTCGTTTTACGGTTTCCATGTTGTGTGAAACCACTTCTGGTTTTTCATCAATAACCTTATACAACAAATCCCATTTTGAAAGGAAATCTGGAATTAGGGTTTCAATCGTGGTATTAGGATTTATTTCTTTTACCAAACGAATGGTATCTGCCCATACTTTTGCTCCCTTATCTTTAAGCTCATCCCTGTTAACTGAAGTAATTACGGCATGTTTAACTCCCATTAGCTTTATGGCTTCAGCAACACGCATGGGTTCACTTAGGTCATATTCTTGGGCCCTACCGGTGGCAACAGCACAAAAACTGCAACTTCTGGTGCATACATTACCCAAAATCATAAATGTTGCGGTACCAGCACCCCAACATTCACCCATATTTGGACAACTCCCGCTTTCACATATGGTATGCAATTTATATTCGTCAACTATTTTTCTAACATTTCGGTAGTTTTCACCAGTGGGTAGTTTAACTTTTAACCAACTTGGTTTCTTAACACGAGCTTCTGCTAAAGTGGGTAATTCTATCATGTTATTTATTGGAACCTATATAAAATCCAAGAAAAAAGGTAAAAATGATGTTTCTGTTTTTTGCTACAGATTCGGCCATCATTGGCAGTTTTTGACCAAAAACATCGATCACAAAACCTGCTTCAATGCTATTAAAGGCATCTGGGTATTGCCCCCATTCTACCGATAAACTGTTTTTAAAGTGTCCACCAACACGTACTGATGTTTCCTCTATACCAGTTGTAAAGGGAGCATTTCCATAAATTAATGATGGTGTGGTGTGTTTATTGGCAGGGTCATATTTCTCTGTGGCTAAAAATTCGCTGCCTGTTGGGTCTGTTAAGCTTTTTATAACTTCAATATAAATGGGCTTTAAAAAAACGGTGGTGGCTCCAACCGAATAGTTATAATGTAATGAAATGGCATTTTTATATTGTCGGTCAGTAATAAAGATGTTTTGGCCATATCCAGTGCGCAAGAAAAAAGCCATGTTTATCCTTCCAGGAGTGTACTTTTTGGGGTTTTCAGACTGGCCATATATGCGTTCTTCTTTTGGATGTCTTAACCGGGCCAATTCAATTTCAAAGCCATTTTTAACAAGAGCGGTTTTCTGCCATTGGTATTTGTAGTTTATTCCACCTAGCTCTGCAGTGTTCAGGTTAAATCCAAAAAGCTGCCTATGCCTAAGTAATAAGGTAGGTTCAGCAATGAAATCATTTTGGGCAAACACCTGCAAGGTAGTCAGCGTAAAAATAAAAAACACCCACTTTGAAGCCGCCATCATGTTTGATTATATTTGAAGAATCAAAACTAGCAAAAATTATGCAAATATCAGTAGTAAATTATTTAGGAGAGTTAAGAACAAAATCTGCTCATTTGGCAAGTGGCGAAACGGTTATCTCAGATGCCCCACTGGATAATAATGGTAAAGGCGAAGCATTTTCGCCAACAGATTTTATGGTAAATAGTTTAGCACAGTGCATGATTACAGTAATGGGAATTGAAGCACGTAGGTTAAACGTTGATTTAACAGGGACTATAGCAAGTGTAGGTAAGGTTATGGGTATACAGCCAAGGCGTGTTACGAAGATACAAATAGAGATTAACTTGCCTGAACAGGCAAAAGATTTTAGTAAAGAACTAGAAACAACAGCACATAATTGTCCTGTTGCCAAGTCAATACATCCTAACATTGAACTAAATGTCCAGTTTAAATACGGGAATATTTAAAACAGATTGATGATGTCAATGCTAAATTTAGGGCAAGAACCTTTGCAAGAAGTAAAGGTTAGCGCAACTAATACAAGAGCTGATATACAAATTAATTTTTTCATAACAAATGTTATAACGTTGCAAATATAGAAATTAATGTACGAAATATTGCAAGATTTGCCTGTTGAAAAGATAAGATTGTTTACAAAAGGCTACACTCAGCCCCAGCTTATTGAGTATCTTAAAAAGGAATATGGCAATTTTTACCCCTTTGTGGCCAATCAATTGCAGTTAGTAGGTAAGGCAAAAAAGAAATTGCCAACATGGGTTGAGTTTGGGTGTTTTTTTACCCCAAAAAGCCTTGAGCAGTGCAGTTCTCCCGCATTGGCAAGCTTTAAAGCAAGTCTTCTATCTGGGCAAATTTTATTGGATTTAAGTGGTGGGTTAGGGGTTGATGATGTGAGTTTTAGTAAGGTTTTTAACCAGGTGATTTCAATTGACTCCGATGAAGAATTGAACCAATTGGTTCGACATAATTTACGTAAACTTCATGTAAAAAATGTTCAACGCATTACAAGTTCAGCAGAAAATTATCTGATTCAACATCCGCAAAAAGTAACTGTTATCTATGTAGATGCAGATAGGAGAAGCCATGGACAATCAAAATCTGCATTGTTAAAGGATGCAACCCCTGATGTATTGGGTCTTATGCCATTATTGTTGAATCAGGCAAGTGAAGTGATGTTAAAGTTGTCCCCATTAATTGATATTACCTATTTGATGAACACTTTTAATCATATTCAACATATTTATGTGGCAGGAGTGCAAAACGAGGTGAAAGAGGTATTGGTTTTACTAAACAAAGAAGCATCAACCCAAAAAGAGAACATCACCGCAATTCAACTTACCGAGAATGGAGAGGTAGAGTTTAAGGTTAACATGGATGTTGTACCTCAAAATATTGCTGCAACACAAACCGAAGCATGGTTTTATGAACCCTCCAATATGGTTATTAAGGCGGGTTTAAGTAAGGAGCTTGCATTGAAATATGGGCTTGTTCTTCCAGCAAAAAACAGCCATTTTATGACTGGGGAGCAGTACATTCAAGGTTATTTTGGCAGAACATTTAAGATAATAAATGCTATGCCTTTTGGTAAAAGTGGCGTTAAGCAATATTTGTATCAGCATCAAATTACAAAAGCTAATGTTTCTGCCAGAAATTTTGTGAGCGGGGTGGATGAAATCAGAAAAACGTTTCAGATTAAAGAAGGCGGAGACGATTATTTGTTTTTTACCACCAATACCAAAGGCGATAAGTTGTTTTATCATTGTGTAAAGCCATGATTTTATTCAGACTGACGTTTCACCAACATATACAGGCTTCCCTCAAGTTTTAGGTAGCCATATTCATAACAAAATGTATAACGAGTACCAGCTTTTGTAATATAGTGATGTGTTAGGTAGTTAAAGTTAAAGCCCTTTTCAAGCAGCTTCTTCTCCGTAACAGTTGTTTTTCCTTGCTCTGCGGGAGTAAGATCATGCAATATTTTCCTGTTCTTTTTTAAGATGGCGTTAATGTCTTTAATTACATTGGTGTTTATTTTAAATTGATTATTGTAGGTGGTTCTGCATTGGTCATCACAGAATTTCTTATCAGCCCGTCCATGTAATTCGCTGTTGCAGCTTAAACAATACTTAGTGGTTATCATTGCAAAGTCTAGTTATATCTGTAAACCTCGCAAAAAAAACGGATAAAAACAAAGCCCTTATTCAGGGCTTTGTTTTTAAGGGGTTAATCAATAGTTACCGGTAAAGCCATACGCATTTGAATACCTTCATATCTGATGGCCTTTTTTAAATCATTATACCATTCAAACTGTTCTCCAAATTGTTGTTTGGCCATATAGGTTTGAGCACTTTCACCCATGCTTTTAAAAAGTTGCTCAAAAGCATCCTTTTGTTCAGGTAATTGCATAATGCGGTATTCTTTCAGGTTTGATTTTTTTGCGGCTATTTCTATGGCTTTATCCAGCCCGCCAAATTCATCTATTAAGCCAATTCTTTTGGCATCTGTTCCGCTCCAAACCCTTCCTTGTGCCAAGTCGTCAACTTGCTGCAATGAAAGTTTTCGCCCTTCTGCTACCTTGGTAATAAAATCATTATAAATTCTATCAACAAACTTTTGCATAATGGCTTGCTCATTTGCCGTAAGAGGTCGGGTTGGTGTACCCATATCAGCATATTTACCAAAGTTAACGGTTTCAATGTTAACACCTAGTTTATCTTTAACCAATTTTTCTGCATTTAGCAACAAGGCAAAAACCCCAATGCTACCAGTAACCGTGTTTGGCTGAGCCACAATCACATCAGCAGGGGCAGCTATATAGTATCCTCCGCTGGCGGCAACAGCACCCATAGAAACAATCACTGGTTTTACTTTTTTGGTTAAAATCACCTCTCTCCAAATTACATCGCTTGCCATTGCGCTTCCGCCAGGTGAGTTAATTCTAAGTACCACCGCTTTAACATTGCTGTCGTTTTTTGCTTTACGCAAGCTGGCAACAATGGTTTCTGATCCCATGGTTTCATTATCTCCTTTTCCACTTACAATATCGCCTACACAATAAATTACAGCAACTTTTTCTTTAACGCTAAAAGGGGTTTCTTTAAAATGATCAGCTGCGGCTTTTACACTCACAAACTTCACATCTTCAATTTTGGTTTGGTTTACTTTTTTGATTAATATTTCATGGACTTCATCTTCAAACAATACACCTGTTATCATACCCAATTTTTTAGCATCCTCAGGAGTTTGTATTAATAAATCATCTGCCATTGCGGTTACTTCTTCAATGGTTTTTTTGCGGCTTTTGGCTATGGCAGTTAAGTAATTGTTGTACATGCTTCCTAGGTAAGCTTCTATTTGTTGGCGGTTTTCAGCACTCATTTTGTTGCTAATTAATGGCTCTCCTGCTGCTTTGTATTTGCCATGCCTTATTAACTGAGGCTCAATGCCAATCTTATCAAACATCCCTTTTAAGTAGGGAGTACTGTTGCTAAATCCATCAATCAGCAATTCACCGGCAGGGTTAATGTAGATTTCATCAGCCACACTGGCTAAGTAATAGCTGTGTTCTTCCATAATTTCACCGTAAGCAATAATGAATTTTTTACTTAACTTAAAATCAATCAATTCATTGCGGATAGATTCCAACGTGGCATAATCATTGGGCGAAATGGATAAATTAAGGTAAATACCTTTGATGTTTTCGTTTGTTTTGGCAGCTTTTATTGCTTTTAGCACCTCATTCAAACCGCTTGTTTTAGTACTTTCAAACGTAGCGAAGTTAAATTGTTCAAAGGGATTGTTGCTTGTTCTTTCTGGAACAATATAATCTAGTTTCAGTTCCAGGATGCTATTTGCTTGTATTTCCTTTTTCTCATCCTTATCAGCAGAAGATACAATTGCACCGATTATACCTGCAAAAATAAATACCAGCAATAAAGAGGAGATGATCACTCCAAAAATGGTGGCCAACATAAATTTAAAAAACTGTTTCATTGTGTATGGTTGTTATTAATTATTCAAATATGATAAAGCTTGTGCAATTTAAAGTGATATTTTGATAAGCTTGTATTAAAAGATGTTTACAGGGGGAAAGTTTGGTTGAACGGAATGATTTAACAAAAAAAAATCCCTCAGTGATGAACTGAGGGACTAAATATGTACAATGTTTAAAATTATCCTTGTGCTTCTTGTTGAAGGTATAATTTATAAGCAGCCCTGATGCGTTGCTGACGATTTTTAATACACGGTTTTGTGAATGCTTGACGTTCGCGCATTTCTTTTACAACACCAGTCTTTTCAAACTTCTTTTTAAACTTCTTTAAAGCTCGGTCTAACGATTCGTTTTCTTTTACGTTTACAAATATCATATTAAATTACCTCCTTTCCTTTCAATCTCTTTCGTATAAAAGGACTGCAAATTTAGTATATTATGTGGAATTTTCAAATCTTTACTAGAAAAATAGCAAAAGATACCATTGAGTGAAGTGAATGTGGCCTAGATATCCTAAAAAAATCTTCAACTTTCTCCCTTGTTTTATGGGTTCATGAGTTATTTTCGCCCTATGGAATTAACATCGCTAACAGCGTTATCTCCGGTGGATGGCCGCTACCGCAAGCAAACGGAGGCTCTTACGGCTTATTTTTCAGAGTACGCCCTTATTCAATACAGGGTATTAGTAGAGGTTGAGTATTTTATTGCCTTAGCTGAATTGCCTCTGCCTCAAATGAGGGGTAAAATCAGTACAGCAGATAAAATGGCCTTAAGAGAATTATATGAAAAGTTTTCGGAACAAGATGCCCTTCAAGTAAAGCAAATTGAAAAAACCACCAACCATGATGTGAAGGCAGTGGAATATTTGTTAAAGGATAAAATGACATTGTTGGGCCTTGGTGATTTGCTGGAGTTTGTTCATTTTGGGCTTACCTCACAAGACATTAACAACACAGCTATTCCATTAAGTTTAAGGCACGCAAATATTGAGGTGATGTTTCCTAAACTAAATGAACTCATTGATAAACTTAAAATGTTGGCCAAGAGCTGGAAAAATATTCCCATGCTTGCACATACCCACGGGCAGCCTGCTTCACCAACCAAATTAGGCAAAGAGGTGTTGGTGTTTGTAGAACGTTTGGAGAATCAGGTTGCCATGTTGCGGCAAATTCCTTACAGCGCTAAGTTTGGCGGTGCAACTGGGAACTTTAACGCCCATCAATTGGCATTTGGTAAAGTAAACTGGGTGGAGTTTAGTAACAGGCTGCTGCATAGCTTAGGTTTGTCAAGAAGTCAATACACCACTCAAATAGAGCATTATGATAACCTGGCTGCCATGTTTGATGCTTATAAAAGAATCAATACCATATTATTGGATTTAAGCCGTGATTTTTGGCAATACATCTCCATGGAGTATTTTAAACAGCAGTTAAAGAAGGGGGAGGTGGGTTCCAGTGCAATGCCGCATAAAGTTAACCCAATTGACTTTGAAAATGCCGAAGGAAACTTGGGCATTGCCAATGCTTTATATGAACATTTATCGGCAAAACTCCCTGTATCAAGATTACAGCGGGATTTAACGGATTCAACCGTGCTTCGTAATTTAGGCATTCCAATGGCGCATACCTTAATAGCATACAACTCATTATTAAAAGGGCTTAATAAGTTGTTGCTGAATGAGCAGGCTATAGCCAAACATTTGGATGAGAACTGGGCTGTATGTGCTGAAGCTATTCAAACGGTATTAAGGCGCGAGGGGTATCCGAAACCCTATGAGGCCTTAAAGGATTTAACCCGAACCAATGCAAAAATTACGCAGAAGAGTTTGCATCAGTTTATTGATAAACTAAAGGTAACTGCCAAAGTAAAAACCGAGTTAAAGAAAATAACACCACATAATTATACTGGCGTATATTAGAACTAACCTTTTTTTAGTACAACCAGTTGGTTGTTGTGGATTTCGTTTTTTAAAGGTGTAAAGTGGTTTGATTACATTTGATTAAAGGCTTTGTGCTGACAAATGATAACGCAACAGATTTCACTTTTTATTGATTATTTAACTTACGAAAAGCATTTTTCGGGCCATACCGTAACGGCATATCACAAAGATTTGCTGCAGTTCGCTTCTTTTTTAAAATCCCAATTTGAGCTAGAAGAGACCATGTTTATCAACCACCAACATATTCGGTCGTGGTTGGTTGAGTTAATGAATGATGGGGTGGAAGCACGGTCAGTAAACAGGAAACTATCATCATTACGAAGTTTTTATAAGTACTTGTTAAAAGAAGAGTTGGTAAACAGCAGCCCTGTTTCTAAAGTTCAAGGCCCTAAAACCATCAAGAAATTGCCTGTTTTTGTTGAAGAAACCAACATGAACCTGCTTTTTGACAAGAAAATGGATTCAGATGGAATCCCTGTTTTTAGTGATGATTTCGAAGGGCAACGCAATCGATTGATTCTTCTGTTGTTTTATACTTGCGGTATTCGTTTGTCAGAGTTAATTGGGTTACAATCTGCAAATGTTGATTATTACCGTAAAACCATTAAGGTATTGGGCAAGCGTAATAAGGAGCGCATTATTCCCATTACAAAAGAGTTATCAACTGAAATACAACAATATGTGGAAATTAAAAAAAAAGAAGGCTTGGGAAATGATTATTTATTAGTACTTTCATCTAATGAAAAACTGTACCCCAAATTGGTGTACAATGTGGTGAAAAAATTCTTGAGTATGGTTACAAGTATTGATAAGAGAAGCCCTCACGTTTTAAGACATACTTATGCTACGCATTTGTTAAATAAAGGAGCCGACTTAAATGCCATCAAGGAATTACTGGGCCATGCCAGTTTAGCAGCCACACAAGTCTATACCCATAATAGCATAGAGCGATTAAAAGATATTCATAAGACGCGTCATCCGCGAGCATAAAATATTGCCTGCTTAATATTATAAACCGGAATATTGCAACCGTGCAGGCCGTGAGCAATATTCAATTAAATAAAAATTGCTATGAAAATAGACATTCAATCCATTCATTTTACTGCCGACTACAGGTTGCTGGATTTTATTACAAAAAAGATTGAGAAGGTGCAAACCTTTTATGATGGCATTAAAAGCGCAGATGTTTATCTTAGGGTAGAAAAGGATGCAGAGAAGGAAAATAAATCAATAGAGGTTAAATTAAATCTTAGTGGAAATCCTATATTTGCTAAAGAACATTCGAGTACATTCGAAGCCGCAACCGATTTAGTATTAGATAAAGTAGTGGCACAAGTAAAAAAACACAAGGAAAAGCTGGTTGCTAAACAGGCTTAACGGATATAAAGCACTTTGGAAAGCCCGCCTTGTAAAAGGCGGGCTTTTTTATTGTTGTTGATAATCAATACCCCGAAAAAAAAATTTGTATATTCAATTTCAAACCTAGACTTTTGCACCCGCTGTTACACAAACAACGTCTTAAAACGTTTTTTTCAAATTTTGCTTCCAAAAAATTTGCAAACGTCCTGTAAAATGCTACATTTGCAGTCCCTTTTTAGGGACGATTTGTGCACAGGAATGTTCTTTAAGTATCGAAAACACTGATAAAAAGCAAGTTAATTGCTCGGATTTTATTCGACTTTTAACGCCTTTCATTCATCAAAATATGTCGCTTTAGTTATTCTAATGGCCATTAGAAGGTAGATTTATCTACTATAAAGTAATGTATTAATAAAAATTTGCCACTTTAGCTTTCCCGATGCTATCGGGAGGTAGAGCAACAGCTCCACTTCGCTAGAGTGACCACAAGACGCCACTTTAGCTCAGCTGGTAGAGCAACTGATTTGTAATCAGTAGGTCGCTGGTTCGATTCCGGCAAGTGGCTCTGAGAGGGGAGATACCAAAGCGGCCAACTGGGACGGACTGTAAATCCGTTGTCTTACGACTTCGAAGGT
>CALRXU020000023.1:0-59750 GCA_943372215.1 Chitinophaga pinensis
TGAAGCGAAGATGATTCCGCATACTGCTCCCGATGCGCCAACCGCACTATAATCCCCATGATTTCTGTGCACAAAAAGGGCAAGTAGATTACCTCCTATCAAACTGGTAAAATAAATCATAAAAAAACTTGTTCCACCAATCAGAAGCTCCACCAGCCCACTAAATGCGTATAAGCTAATCATGTTAAATAACAGGTGAGTCCAACTTACATGCAGAAAACCTGAACTAATGAGGCCTACATACTCTTTATGGATTAAGATGTTGTCAACCGTAAACTTATAACGATTAAAAAAAGATGAATTGTTAAAGCCTTGGTATGAAAAAGCCACATTAGCAAGGATGATAAGAAGTACTATGATACCAATATCTGTCATGGGTGTTTTGTTAAGTATAGTTATGTTGTCAAACTAAAAGGACTGTTTCTGGTTTGAATTCTTGAAAAAAAAAGTAATGGGAGAGTAGCTGGGTTAAATCCAGTCTAATTTTTTTACGGTCATTTCGCTTTCAACATCACCAGTATGTTGGGTTGCTTTAGGTTCAAATAGTAAGTTAAATACAACTTCACCATTGGTGTATGGTCTGTGTTCAACACCTTTTGGTACAATCAGTATTTCACCTTCTTTTACCTCAAGAGTTCTCCCATCCCTAAAGTCCATGAATAGTGTTCCCTTAAATACCATAAATAGTTCGTCTTCATGTTCATGGCTATGCCAAACAAAACTATCTTTAACTTTGCATAGTTTCACATATTGCCCATTCAGTTCTCCAATAATGTGCGGTGTCCATTGTTTTTCAAACATGGCAAATTTCTCTTTAATATTGATTACGTGAGGTTGTTTTGTTTCCATTTGTTCATGCTGTTATTGTGCCTTTATTGGCCGATTTAAGGTTTACTTGTTATGGTTTATTCAGCAACAATTTTACATTTTTTTTTGTTTATTAACATGAGCTTTTCAGTTGAAAGCTAATAAGCATAGAGTTGTATAAGAGTGTTGTGTATTGCCCTGTTTTTCTAATTAAGCAAGGTTGTTTGTGTTGGATTTTGGCACTTTTTGCTTACATTTTATATTGGTAGTTTTAATAGTATGATAATGCACTCACCCAAATAAACACAAAGGCCGCAAGCATTGCTGCTTGCGGCCTTTACGGTTTGCTAAATTTATAGCGGCTTTAACTAAGTCATAAAAGGAGTAACCCGATTATTCTTTAATCATTCGTTTTGAATCAATCATCACGCCATCAACTACCAAGGTATATAAATATACTCCCGTTGATAAATCATTGGCAAAAACGGTTAGTTGTCCTTGACCTTTTTCAAGGATATCGTGTGTTTTAATAACCTTACCAGTGGCATTTACAAAGTTGATTTGGGCTTTGTTAAAGTTGGTTGGTATATTGTAAGTAATCACAGTGCTTTCAGCAAACGGATTAGGTACATTTTGGTTTAAAACAATCACGTTTTTATCGCTTAGTTTAATGTCCGATTTGCTTTTCTTACCTGATTGAATATCACCTTTACCAGTTGGAGCAACCATTTGCAAAGCACCTGGGCGCTCACAATCAACCCTTATTTCTGTGCAAAAACGTCTAAAGCAGCATTTGTCTCCATCGTTTGCGAATAGTGTTACACAAACTCTATAAACGCCAGGGCCAGCGTATTGATGAGTTGGATTAGAACCAGTTCCAGTTGTTCCATCACCAAAATCCCAGAACCAATTACTAATTGGAACACCAGTGTAAATAATGTCAGTGCCGAAAAGTACTTCACAGTTACGAGGATCAACTTTGTATTTGATTTCAGCTTTTATTTCGCAACCTCCTTCACAAGGTTTTTCAATCTTAATTTCCTTGCAAATTTCGCGGGTGCAGCATTCTTCACCATTAAATATGGTTACTTTTAAACACACCAAGTAAACACCAGGAGTGCTGTAGAAGTGGGTAGGGTTTAGGTCGTTTGAGCTATAACCATCCCCGAAAGTCCATACGGTTGATACCACTTGGTATCCGCTTGGGAGTGCACCAATAGCTGCGTAAAAATCAACACCGCAGTTTTCTATTTTGTACTTCATTTCGAGGTTAAAATCGCATTTTATTGGTGGTGGTATGCTGCAATTGCCAAATAAAGCGGTTACTACGCTACCGGCAGCCAAGTTGATGGTATGTATGCCTGAGCCTGAAGGGAATGTTTGTGTCCAACCTGGTTGGTTTACTTCAGATACTTGATATACTCCTGCAGGAAGGTTACTAAAGCAATAGTTTCCTTGGTTATCAGTTACTGTGGTTGCTATTACATTGCCACTACTGTCTCTAAGTTGGATGGTCCATCCAGCTAAGCCTGGATCAGTACTTTGGTTAACAACACCATCACAATTTTGATCTTGTAGCTTAGTGCCACAAATTCTTCCAAGAGGGTTACAGCATAACGGAGAAAGTAAATTGGCTCCACTAACAAAACCATCTACGGCAAAACCCATAGCAACAGAACCTATATTGCGTAAACTGATTCTTAAACAATGTTGTCCTGCTGTTAGGGCCATAATTGAGTCGAAAGCAACCATACTTCCTGTTGTAAACCCCGCAGCAGTTGGTGTGATTTGAATACCATCTAAGTATGCAAGAGCTGCATCATCAGCTAACAAATTGAACTTAATCCGTACATTGCTAGCTTGGCAAACACAAAAACAACGCTCGAAATCGAAAGTTGGTTGTGGTGCAGGATTATTGGTGTTGTAAGAGTTTGATTGGTATGGTGATACCCAGCGCGCATTGGTAAAATTTGCCCAAGCAGGATGTGGGGTAATATCATAGCAAGGTGCTGGAAAGGTAATACCAGCAGAAGGAGGTGCTGCAACAAAAGTCCAGTTACTTTCAGTAGCCAATGGGGTTTGATAAGTAGAAGTGGCCTGATTAAAGCCTGTACTAATGTTTACTTGGGTTGTCGGACATCCGGTGGTATTACATCCCGTTGTTTGTCCATAAACAGTTTGAACTGCCATGGCAAAAAACATTAAAATAAATAAATAATTCTTTTTCATAAAAAGGTGTTTAAGTTGTTTAATTAATAAATAATTTTTTTGTTGCCTCATTTAACTTAGAGGGCTTTATTGGTAATGGGTTGAGTTAGTTTTTTTAGGTTATAGGTGTTTTAATTAGTTACTTACTCTTCTTAGGATTTTCAGTGTTACTCCCTTGGAATTATCTTTTAAATCCGTTACACATTTAAATATTAATAGCATTAAAAAATGAACGGAATTTTTATTATCGACTAGGTTATTTATCAGCTACATCTTTCCGCCAAGTGCGGTATTGGATTGTAGTATAAAATGATTTTTTAGTTGACTTTGGTGGCGGATAAATTTTTCATCATTACCACCTTGAAAGGATTTCCAAGAAATAAAAATTGTAATTGAAGTCATGGCATTCATTATTTAATGATTTGATTGTATGACAAACCTAGATGATAATCAATTAAAAAGTAAAGAGTAGAAATACCCTTTTTTTCTAGTATAACTACTCTTTTTTTTTAGGGTAAATACCCTAGGTTTTTTAGGGTAAATACCCTTTTTTGTGCGATAAACTACGTTATTATAAGTTAAATGTTGTTTAGTTGGAAGAGTATTTAGCCGGAATTATACATTAAGCAATGCCATTAAACAGGCATTGTAAATGGCCTTGTTGTGAATTAATGTATAGGTAAATAATGAGACTTATTGGTATACTATAAATACCAATTACTGCATGCAACACATTCGCACAAGTTGCTCAAGCTGGTGCTTTATTACCATTTGCGGGTAATAGGTTTGTTTATTCCATTTCTAGAGTTCTGATATCTTCAATTAGATGTTGTATAGAAGCTTGGCTAAGGCCATTGTATATGCCACGAATGTGCCTGTTTTTATCTACAAGTACGAAGTTTTCTGTATGTAAAAAGATAGCCGTATCGCGGTTTTCGCCAAGGTCTTCTTCTACAAAGTAAAATTTCCTGCCTAAATTGTAAATTTCATTTTTATCGCCAGTAAGCAATAACCATTTGTTTGCATTTACTTGCTGGTATTTGGCGAACTCTTGCAGTGTGGCAACATTGTCTTTTTCAGGAGTAACTGAATGGGATAGCAGCAACACTCGTTCATTCATTAAAAACGTGTCCTGAAGTATTTTCATATTGCTAGTCATGCGCGGACAAATACCCGGGCAAGTGGTAAAGAAAAAATCAGCAACGCAAATTTTCCCATTCATTTGTTTCTCGGTAAACAACGCATTGGTATGCGTAGTAAGTTTAAATGGTCGTATGCGATGAAAACCAGTTGGCACTGCTTGTTCAAATTTTGGCGTAAAATCAGCGGTGTTGTAAAATGGGAGTATTCTTTGTTGTTTTTGTCCACAAGCAAATAATAAGATAAGCCCCAATAGAAGATGAGTGTAAGGTTTCATAGTAATAAGATTATTTAGGAAAGCCAATCTTTAAACCAAATTAATGTTATTTAGCGGATTTAATTTCTTCATCAATGAGTGTATAACAAAGAGCCGTTTGCTGCAATCCGTATGTGTGCCCATCCTTGGCAACATAGTTCAGGTATAATTTTCCATTTTCTCTCCAGCCTCTTTGTAAGCCATCCTCATGGTCGTCCGTATAGTAAGAAAAAATATACGGCTTTCCACTTTTATACCATTTCCGTTGCAGTCCCTCTCTTTTTTCTTCATAATACAAGAAGTCAAATTTTAATGTTTTACCATCTGGCCAATAGGCATAATGCCTGCCTGTAGCCATGTTGTTTTTATACCTCCTTACTTCATAAGGTAATCCGTTTTCATAAAAACTTTTGTAAGTACCATGTAGCATACCATGGTAAACTGACTTTAAGTTTTTAACCATTTTATTAGGATACAGTTCTTTTATAATACCAGAGTACCTTTTGTGGTTTGTCAGGTAAACGCCATTCATCAATAATAAATTGCTGTCATTAACTAATATGGTATCGGCTTCCACCCCAGAGGTATCTATAAAGTAATCTTTAGCCACAGCATTTTTCTTTGATGTCCATGGCTCCAGATGCAAGAAATGCATGGTTAATAATACTCCTGAAGTGGTTACGCCAAATAATAAGCTATTGCGTAAAAGTGCCTTTAGTGCCATAATAACTACCTGATTTTAGGATGTAAGAACCGGTATTTAAATAGTTTTCGTTTCTGGTATGGTAATGGTAAATGCCATTTGGAAACTCAGTGGTTGCGGCAACATGTCCATTATAAGCATCAAGATTGGTGGGATATGAGCCATCTTTATCCTTCCTTCCGTACAAAGGAAAGCCGTCTCTTAGGAAACCTACCAGATTTGCATCATCAAGAGTGGTATAGGTTCCTGTAACATGATAATGGTAGTCACCTGCTTGAGCAGGATGTGCCCCAGAACCATCAAAGGAAGACATGCGCGCAACATCTAAATCGGTATTTGGACCTTCCTGGTTGTTAAATATGGGCACTCCACTCAGGGCCAATCCAATTGCCCCCAAACCAGTTGCTTCATGCGTGGTTGAAGCTCCAGGTTTAGCCGAAATGGTCATGGTATAGTTTTGAGCCGTCATAACGTTTGGATTTGCAGCATGTCCGGTGGGGAAAGGCTCATATAAGGCATGGCCAACACCCCAGTATGGTGTTTTATGGCTATGTGGTCTGCCATCACTTTTAAGAATTAGATTTTCACCACTTACGCTAATGGTTACCTCACTGGAAAACTTGGCCTTTACCACAGAGGTAATGTCTACATCACCAACCGCAAGGGGTGTTTTATTGGAATCAGTTGTAGTGTCGTTGTCCTTATTACATGCTATGGTGCAAAGTAATAGTACAGGAATAATCATCTTTTTCATAAGGGTGCAAATTAATTGGTGAAACCATTTTTTTACTGTCAATGAATTAGACGCATTATTATAAAATACCTTGCGGTAATCTTTTTTTTTCTTGCAATAACCAGTTAAAAAGGAGGTTGTTTTTTACCTATAACAAGAATTTAACCATGAGATTGCTGTTACGGAATAAACATGCCAATAGGTTAATACCCCAGAATCAATTGTTTTGTGTAGTACTGTTCGTGCAGGTAAAAATGGCTAACCATTTACATTACCAATCACACAAAGCTGGCTTAGGTTTGGCACTTCGGCACCTCCTGCTTCTTCAAGGGTAATAGCAAATGCGTCAGCCGAGCCAAAACTCTTCATTTGAATAAGTGCAGCCATTTCGTCAAGAGGCAATAAGCCCGCGTCAATAGGTTTTCCATCTACAATGGCCCAAAATTGGTATTGTTTACCAGATGCAGGGGTTGGCAGGTTATTTATACTCACAAAAACTTCAGCAGAGGTTTTATTCCAAAAAACAGATACCAAAGCAGTAGGATTTTGAGGGGTTCCCTTAAGTAGGATTTTATTGTATTGGGGGTTGGTGAGTACACCAAGTTGTGTATTCAATTCATTTAGTTTTACCTGATTGCCCTTAAGGTTATCCGCTATTTGTTGGTTTCGGCTGAGCGCGGCCACTAACTCACTATTGCTGTGTTGTAACTTTACATACAATAATATGTTTAAGGCAATACTCACCAGAAGAACCGCTGCAGCTGCTGCAGTGTAGGCATTAAATAAACTTATTCTTTTAGGCGCAACAGGTTCGGAAGCAAATGTCAACTGGGCTTCCAATTTAGCTTTAACAGCTTGATTAGGTTTAAGCGTGTGCGCCACCGCATAAGCTTCAAGTGTTTCTTGTGCTTCTTTTACGGCTTCTTTTAGTGCCGGATGTTGAGCACATAGCCGTTCCAACTCTGCTGCCTCTTGCGGAGAGCAAAGTCCTAAAGCGTATGTTTCCACAATTCCGCTGGCTATGTATTCCTCTATATTCATTTTATCACTTCTCTTAAATGCTGCATGGCTGCTCTAAGCCGGGTTTTAACCGTACCTAAAGGGATGTCAAGTTCTTTAGCTGTTTCTTCTTGTGTATATCCTTCAAAATAAACTTTGTCAATCAATTCCCGATGAGTTGGTTTAAGTTTTTGCACAACTGCTTTCAACCCAATATGGTCAATAGATGATTCCACAAAGTTAGACTCGTCTATCTTAAGTACGTAATCCTCAATGTTCTGGTTTTGTGTTTCGTTTTTATAGGCCTTTGAACGAATTTCATCAATGGCCTTATTTCGGCAAAGATTCAGCATCCATGTGAATAATGAACCCTTTCCTGCATCATAAGCAGAGATGTTGGTCCATATTTTTACAAAACATTCCTGTAACACATCATTAGCAATGTCTTCCGAAAGTACAATCCGGTTTATTACCCCAAACAAGGCTGCTGAGTAGTTGTCATACAAATAGTCAAAAGCCTCTTTCTTTTTTAGAATAAGGTCTTGAACAAGCAGGTGTTCTGTTTGATATGGTTTTTTAGTCGCCAAAATTTAATTCAAGCAATAATAGTAAATAAATCAGTTTTAAATACATCATTTAATAAAACCTTGGACAATTATTTTACGTAATTAAATGGAAGTAAATTCTCTTTTATGAAAAGGCTAACATCTTCCCTTACCTTAATTCCTCTGCTTGTAGTGATTGCATTGTTAATGTGCTTTTTTGCGTTGTTGTAATTGCCATTTAAGCGCATCTTTTGGAAATTGGCATTGGAATTTTGTAACATTGAAATATGTTACAACAAATAGACCTTACTGGTGTGTTGGTGCTGGATATCGAAACCGCACCGCAATATCCTTCTTATCAGCTGTTGCCTGACCACTGGAAAAAGCTTTGGGATAAAAAGGCCGCATTTATAAAAAAAGACGACTCCCAAACATCAGGTGACGTATATCCAAGAGCTGGTATTTATGCCGAGTTTGGCAAGATTATTTGCATATCAGTCGGGTACTTTAACCGCAGTGGAAACAATTGGCAGTTTAGGTTGAAATCTTTTTATGGAGATGATGAAAAAATGCTTTTGCAAGAGTTTTCCACCATGGTAAGCCGTTATTTTGATGATGCCGGAAACTTATTATGCGCCCATAACGGAAAAGAGTTTGATTTCCCTTATTTATGCAGGCGCATGCTTATTAATGGGGTTGATATCCCCCAACTACTAAATATTGCGGGCAAAAAACCTTGGGAAGTACAACATTTAGATACAATGGAAATGTGGAAATTTGGCGATTTTAAAAGTTTCACTTCTCTAGAATTACTCGCCACCGCATTTGATGTGCCTACGCCTAAGGACGATATTGATGGCAGCCAGGTATGGACTGTGTATTGGAATGATAAGGATTTAGAACGTATCAAAACCTATTGTCAAAAAGATGTGGTAACGGTAGCACAACTTATATTGCGTTTTAGGGGAGAAGCGTTATTAGAAGAACATGATGTTATTATTGCATAAATACAACCCAATATGGCAAGAGTAAAGCTTGAATTACCGGAACAATTTGTGTTTAGCACAACCATTACTGTACGCATTGATGACATCAACTATGGCAACCATTTAAGCAATGATGCATACTTAAAATATATGCATGAGGCACGCATGCGTTTTTTTCAGCATTGGGATTACACAGAAATGAACCTGGCAGGAACCGCTGTAATTATGGGCGATGTTGTAATTGTATTTAAGGCAGAATGTTTTTATGGTGATGAATTAAACATTGCAGTTACGGCAGCCGAATTTGGAAAAAGAAGTTTTGACCTATATTATAAATTTACCAACGCCAAAACAGGTGTATTGGTTTGCGAAGCCAAAACAGGCATGGTTTGTTTTGATTATACCAGTAGAAAAACAACCGATGTGCCTGACGCTTTTAAGCGGCTTTTTTAAGTGATTAAACAGCCATGGCTGCAGGAAGTGTAAACCCTATAGTAGTGCCTACATTAACCTGGCTTGATATGTGAATGGCTCCACCGTTTTTTTCAACATACTCCTTGCATAAGCGTAACCCAAGTCCAGTTCCCTTTTCATTGCGCGTGCCATAAGTGGTGTAATGCATTTCGGGATTAAACATCAAGTGTAGGTGTTCTGATTCAATACCAACTCCATTATCTATAACTTCAATCAACACCATATTGCTAATGGTTGGCCTTGCCATAACTTTTACCTGCCCTCCGCTTTTGGTAAACTTCAATGCATTATTAATCAAGTTTCGTAAAATAAGATCTAGGTGTGCTAGGTCAGATTTTACATGAAGTTGATCATTCATTTCAATAGCCAAATGAATAGACTTTTGTCGAGAAACCAATTCATATAAACTGATCACTTTTAAGGTTTCATTTTTTAAGTTGATTACTGAAGGGCTAATGGTTATCCCATTAATTTGGCTTTGCGACCAAACAAACAAGTTATCAATGGTTAATGTAAGATTGTCAACGTTTGGTTTTAGCTCGTTGAAAAACCTTCTAATATCTTCAATATCATCTTTAGTACCAATATCAGCCAGTGTAATTACCGCCCTGAATGATGCTATAGGGGCCCGCAAATCATGAGCAATAATGGCAAAAATTTTATCTTTAATTTCATTGTACTTGTGCAACGCTTCCGATTGTTTGCTGAGTTCAATGCTACGGTCTTCAATAATCCGCTCTTGGTTTTTATTCACTTCACCTAACTCAGCAGAAAGTTTTTCAACATCAACAAAGGCAATCGCAAATTTATTGGCCATAAGTATGGCCTGTATAATTACAAAACCAAATATGCCAAATGGCAGTAAATAACTAGAGTTAATTAATCCTTTAGAATAAAAAATATCATTCACCCCAAATAAAAACACAATAATATACCCCAATGCTGCCAGCCTTACAGAAATTTCTTTTCGTGTAAACAAGTTTACCAATACAATAAACAGCACAAACAAACACTCCGCAAGTGCAAAATACCTAAAAAATGGAATCACATGAGAACCCGTATAAACAGAGGTAAACAGTACAAAAATAACCATAACCGTACTAATTGCATTTAACGTGTATAGGTAAAGCAAATAGCGTTTTTCATTCAATAAACTAAAAAGAAACAACGCACCAAACGTTGGAATAAGAATGATGCTAATAAATTCGATTTTTACAAGCATATCCCAGCTAATAGGGAGGTTAACTTGGCGAAATAAAATGCTTTCCGTTGATAAAATCCTAAATGCGGAGGTCAGACACAATAGAGCAAAGTACAATGCCGCAAATTCATTCCGTCTAATTAGGTAAAACCCGATAAAATAGAAAAACATCAGCGTTAAAGCCCCTGCTATAAAAGCCGTAACAAGCAATTGCTCATGAAATGCTGTAATAATATTTCCGCCTTCACCAATGCTAATTGAGTAGTTAATTCCTCCTTCCCGGTAAAAATAATTACACACCTCTACAGCCAATACCAACGTGTCAGAATTAGCAGTATAAGTAACGGCTTTTGGGCGGTAATCAGGAAAAGACGTTGCCGCACTACTGGAGAAAGTGCCTACAGCATTAATTTTAGATTGATTGATGTACAAGTTATATGCATTGCATATACTTGGAATATTTATTCCTATGGTTTGTCCCGCAATTCCTGGAACCACAATGGGCAGTACATACAATCCATAACCTTTTTTAGGATGGCCAATAGAACACCAGTCATTCGGTAGGGTAATGTATGCGGGCTTTAATGTTCCTTTGTTTTTTAAATACCCCGCATAATCAGTTTGCCAATAAAACTCCCAACGGGTGTCCAACAATTGGGTTTCGCTAAATGCCTCGCGAGTAATGGTAAAATAGTTGTTTTGGGCATAAACGTTTATGCCATTACCAATTAAAAAAACTAAAAAAAGATATACTTTGAAATAGCGAATAATCTTTGGCACTGATTTTAAATGTTCTTTTGATGTTAATCCTGCAAATAACAAAAAATAACCGTAATTTAAGATAAATAATAAGCTTTTAACTTTTAGTTGATAAGTTCGTTGATATTGCAATGGTTTAATCGGCTACTTTCACACTTTACATAAAAACTGCATGAAAAGAGAAACTAACCTCAAATTCATAAGAAAAGAAATTGAAAAGCTGTTTGGTTCAAATAGAAAAAAATCGTTTAACTATAAACAGGTTGGCTCCGCGCTTGGCGTGGAAAGTACAGAAGGGAAAAACCACATTATACGAACCCTGAAGTCGCTTGAAAAGGAGGGCCTGATTGAGGAAATTATGCCTGGCAAATATTTGGCGGTGTTCACCAATAGCTTCCTAACAGGAAGAGTGGAACTTACCCAACGTGGAGCTGGTTTTGTAATTCCTGATGGCGAGGGGCAAGAAGATATTTACATCAGTGCCGATAACTTAAACACGGCTTTACATGGTGATAAAGTAAAAGTTAATTTATTCACTAAACGCAGCGGGTCAAGAGTTGAAGGAGAGGTAGTGGAAGTGATTGAACGCAAGAAAATAGATTTTGTTGGTGTGGTAGAAATGGGCCACAATTATGCATTTGTAAAACCTGACGATAAGCGCATTTCTATTGATATATTCATTACGGCTGATAAAATGAATAAGGCCAAAAATGGGGAAAAAGTAGTGGCGCGTATTACCGATTGGAGCGTTGAACATAAAAATCCTTTTGGTGAGATTATTGAAATTCTTGGCAAACCAGGCGACCACAACACCGAGATGCATGCAATTATTGCAGAATTTGGTTTCGCCAATAAATTTCCGGAAGAGGTGGAACGTGAAGCAGAAAAAATACCAAGTACCATTACCAAACAAGAAATTGCCAATAGAAGAGACTTTAGAAAAATTACCACATTTACCATTGACCCTGATGATGCCAAAGATTTTGATGATGCCCTTTCTTTTGAAGTGTTAAAAGATGGGACATTTGAGATTGGCGTTCATATTGCAGATGTATCTCATTATGTAACCATGGGCAGCAAGCTAGATGAAGAAGCTTATGAGCGGGCTACTTCTGTTTATTTGGTTGATCGCACCATACCAATGTTGCCCGAAAAACTATCTAATGGCCTTTGTTCATTAAGGCCAAATGAGGAAAAACTAACTTTTAGTGCGGTGTTTAAGATGAATACGGAAGGCGAGGTGTTAGATAAATGGGTTGGCAAAACCATCATTTATAGCGACAGACGTTTTGCCTATGAAGAAGCGCAACAATGCATTGAAACAGGGCAAGGCGATTACGCTCAGGAAATTATTACCCTGAATAACATTGCACTAAACCTGCGTAAAAAACGCTTTAAAAACGGAGCTGTAAACTTTGAAACAGAAGAAGTGAAATTTAAGTTAGATGCCAATTATAAACCCATAGGCATTTATAAAAAAGTGCGTAAAGATGCCCATAAATTGATTGAAGAGTTTATGCTTTTAGCCAACCGCACCGTGGCCGAATTTGTGCATAGCATGAAAGGAGAGAAACAACCCAAAACCTTCGTTTACAGGGTACATGAACCGCCTAGCGAAGAAAAATTAAAGTTGTTCAATATGTTTGCCAGCAGGTTCGGATTAAGTATTCAAACCACTTCGCAAAAGACCATATCCGCTTCGTTTAATAGTTTATTAACGGAAGTAGAGGGCAAGCCAGAACAAAACATTGTGCAAAATATGGCTGTAAGAAGCATGATGAAAGCCTATTACTCTACAAAAAAAACCAGTCATTACGGATTAGCATTTGATTTCTATAGTCACTTTACTTCACCCATCAGAAGGTATCCTGATTTAATGGCACATCGGTTACTGTTTTCTTATCTGAATAAAGGTAAATCAGCCAACGAGGCAGAATATGAAGAGCGGTGCAAACATTCTTCGCAAATGGAAATTCAAGCGGCTGATGCGGAACGCGCAAGTGTGCGATACAAGCAAGTAGAATACATCAAAGATTTTGTTGGAGAGCAATTTGCAGGAATTATTAGCGGTGTAACGGAATGGGGTATTTATGTGGAAATTACTGAATATAAATGTGAGGGAATGATTAGGTTGGTTAACCTCACCGATGATTACTATGAATATGACGAGTTTAACCAGTGGATTATAGGCAGGAGAAGCAAAAAAATATTTCAACTTGGTGGAGAAATCTTGGTGGTTGTTCGTGGAGCAGATTTGCAAAAGCGGCAGATAGACTTGGATGTAGTGGAAGTTTCTCAAAGCAAAAGGCCTGGAAAAAAAGCGACCAGAGCACCTCAAAAAGAGGTGAAAAGGAAAAAACGGAGGAGATAGTTAAAATTTTCTTAATAGAGTTTTTAGTGTTGATTATCAATAATTTTAACTTGAATTGAGCAAGGTGATAAAAATTACTAACCAAAGCCATATATTTGGCCAAATTTAATTATAGGTAATGAGAGGTGTTTTTTTAATGATGATGATGTTGTTAACGTTAGCGGTATTTGCTCAAAAAAGCAAAAAGCCAGCCTCAGGTTATGACGTGATACACCCATTTAAAAATGGAATAGCTAAAGTTGAAAAAGACGGTAAGCAAGGTTTTATCAATGAAACCGGTGAAGAATTTGTTCCTGTAAAATACGACCAAATATATCCTTGGGAAAAAGGAAGAGCTAAGGTAGAGATTGCTGGAAAATACGGCTTTATCAACGAGGCTGGCGAAGAATACATTCCTGTGAAATACGATTATATTGGGCCATTTAAAAATGGGTTAGCCATAGTTGCATTAAGTGGCAGGCGAGGATTAATTAATGAAGCAGGAGAAGAAGTCGTTACTCTTCAATAATAGTTACACCTCAAACTTTCGTAGCTCAAATACTGTTATCTCAGGCAAAATGCCTACCCTCCCTGGGTATCCTAAGAACCCAAATCCCCTGTTTACATACAAGCGTGTTCCATTTACTTCATACAAACCAGCCCAATGCGGGTAAATGTATTGCGAGGGACTCCATTTAAATTTTCCGATTTCAATACCAAACTGCATCCCATGTGTGTGGCCGCTAAAGGTTACATCAATATCAGGATGTTTGATACAAACAGTTTCATCAAAATGGCTCGGATCATGCGATAAAAGTAATTTTACAGGAACATCAGGCATGTTAACCTTAGCCTTGTCAATATCCCCAAACTTTTGAAAACGTCCTTTATTGCCCCAGTTCTCAACCCCAATCAAGCCAATACGTTGTCCACCCTTATCTAATGTAACGTGCTCATTGCGCATCAAGTGCCAGCCCATATCACCATGTAACTTCGCTAATTTAGCCAAGTTATCCGCTTTGGCTCGCTCATCTGGCCACACCATGTAATCACCATAATCATGGTTGCCATAAATACTAAAAATACCCATGGGTGCACTCAACTCGCTAAACATATTGGCATAATTGTAAGCCTCTTTGGTTTCATTATTTACCAAATCTCCTGTAAAGAAAATTACATCAGCTTTTTCAGCTTTTACCATATCAATTCCTTTTTTTACAGCATCTTGGTCAAGTAAACTTCCAGTATGGATATCGCTTAACTGCACAATCTTTAAGCCCTCAAAAGCCGAAGGTAAGTTTTTTAAATACAACGGTACACGGTGTATTCGGTAATCATACCCGCCTTTAATAATTCCCTTTGTTAAAATAATCAACGGAGCAATAGCGGTTAATGTGCCTGTTTTTGCTAAAAACTCACTGCGACTTATCTTGTTTGAAGTTTCAACCACTGGTTCGCTTACAGCTACAGGGGTAAATTTTTTTCGCAGCCAAATAATGCCCCTTCGCACATCATCAATCAGCACAAATATGTTTAAAATAAGCTTACTCAAGTAAACAATAAAAATCGCAGAAGTAATGTAGGTTCTAGCTGCGATAAACTCCGTAAAAAAGTTCAGGTAATAGGTGGTTACAAAGAAAGCACAGAGCAATAGCGTAAAACCGAACCAAACCCATCGCATCCACTTAGTAACGGTACGGTGCTTATTTTTTAATAATACCTTAACAGCATGCCAAGAGTAAAGGTCCATCGCCAATACGAATGCGATTACTGATAAAACAACTTTCAATTTAAATTCCTGCATTTTTAGGTTTTATTGTGCATTTTGCGGTGGTAAATGTAATGGTAAAATGATTAGTTTTCCGAATGCAAAAATCAACATTGGTTTGCATGTAATCAATCAACGTGCTGACGGCTTCCACAATATAGAATCCGTTTTTTATCCGATTAACTTCTGCGATGGCCTAGAGATTATTAAGCATAAGACTGGTAGTAAACAATATAAATGCCAATTTGTAAGTGAAGGGTTAACAATTTTAGGGAAGCCAGAAAATAACCTTGTAGTTAAAGCGTACAACCTATTGGATAATAAGTTTGATTTGCCCCCAGTGCTCATTTATCTTAGGAAACAAATACCTATGGGGGCCGGACTAGGGGGTGGGAGTAGTGATGCTGCGCATGCATTAATGCTATTAAACAATTTGTTTGGGTTAAAACAATCCAGACAAACTTTGGCAGATTTTGCTGCCACCCTTGGCAGCGACTGCCCTTTTTTTATTAAAAATCAACCAGCATACTTGTTTGGGAAGGGACATGAACTTGTACCATATAAGTTAAATCTGGCTGGTTATTACCTAGTATTGGTGCATAATGGTTCGCACTCAAATACCGCAATGGCTTATCAGCATGTGCAAAAGCGTGGAAGTTTAAAGCCAACAGAAAGCGTTGAAAGCTGGGCTAAAAAACCTGTAGAGACTTGGAAGGAGTACCTGCAAAATGATTTTGAAAAGTCTGTATTTAAATCCTTGCCTGAACTGGCTAACATTAAAGAATGGCTTTATCAACAAGGAGCTATTTATGCTGCAATGAGCGGAAGCGGTTCTGCCTTATTCGGCCTGTTTAAGGAAAAACCACGATTAAGTGGCATTTGGGAGAAGAGTGTGCTATACCAACAATGGCTTTAGCTAATGTGACATGTGAAATCATGAAAAAGGCCACGCTTTTTTAGCGTGGCCTTTTTAAATAAATCTTATGCTCAATGCTAATCTAGTGGGAAACAGTAACCTTAGTATTGGCAAATACCCCATTACCTGAAATTTTAATGGTATATAGTCCATTATTCAAGCTTGCGGTTGGTACTGAAAGTTGATTGCTACCCGCTGTTGAATGAAAATCAGTTTGTTGAACCAATTTGCCAGTTATGTCAAATACTTCCACAACCAACACCTGCGGTTGCGAGAGGTTTAGTTGGATATTCAACAAATCATTTACTGGATTGGGATAAACCTGAACTGCGGTATTGTTTTTTACGCTATTGATTAATCCACTTGAAGAAGGACGCGGAATTTGGTAACGAAATTCTTCCTGAGTAAGTGGGTCATCGGTAACCATAGTGGCTTCTGCCAAGAAGTATTTACCAGTTTCACTCAACCAAATATAAGAAACATCAGTTTGGTTTTCAGGAATTGGAAATGGTAAAGAGCTAATTGGGATGTTTACCCAAAATGGTAACGTATTGTTTTTACCTTCAAATTTAAATAGTATGTTGGTGGTGCTTTTTATACGAAGAGTATTGTAAGTGCCAGTAGGTGTTTTTAATGTTCCCCAGCCATCAGCTAAATTATCCAACCTTACCGTGTAACTTATTCTTACCGAATCAAAAAGGCTACTTAATCCTAGTGTGCCACCTGCTACTACAAACTTACTGGATACCGTATCACGTACACGGGTTAAGTAAGTAAAAGGAAAAGAAATAGATCTTAGTCCCAAAAATGGTTCACCACCTAAAAAAGCTGCAGCGGGATTGGTTACAATTGTTTCCACACCTGTTGCACTAACTTTCAAAAAAGAAACATCATTGATACCTCCATCAACCAACACATGGGTAATATCAGCCGGAGGGGTAACTGGTGATAGGTTTGGAGGCAGAAATGTGGCTTCTGAAGTAGTATTCCGCACAGCATTGCTAAAATCCCATGTTTTATTGGCACCTCCGCTTGTACTTAATGAAGAAGCAACATCCGTGGTGTCATATCCATAAAAAATGGTATCTCCAACTAACGCAAAATTTGTTTGCCGAAGGGTGATTTGAGCCTGCACCGCAATCGTTGCGCATAACACACCAAATGTAAGTAGCGTTTTTTTCATATCCGTAATTGTTTAAGTTGTAAGTATTTGCTTAGACCAATTTAGCACAAAATAAGTTGGTTCGCACCATTATTTATTTTTACCTAGTTTATGCTTTAAAAACTCTACACCTATGGGTATGAGGGAAATAAGAATGATTCCGAACACCACCAGTTCAAAGTTTTTCTTTACCCAAGGATGGCTTCCAAACATATAGCCAGCTAAAGTAAGCACAGTAACCCAAACAATGGCCCCAGCTACGCAATACGTAATATACCTTCTATAAGTCATGCTTCCAACACCCGCTACAAATGGTGCGAAGGTACGCACGATAGGCACAAATCGCGCTAAAATAATGGTACGTGCTCCATGCTTTTCATAAAAAGCGTGCGTTTTGTCCAAATAATCCTTACGTATGGTAAACAATCCAAAAAGTTTAGCTCCCTCGCCTTTTTTAGCCAAAAAACGACCAATAAAGTAATTGGTATTATCCCCAGCTAATGCTGCGCATATTAATAAAACAATAATCAATACCACATTCAAGTTATTGGCCTCATTTGCAGCCAATGCTCCCGCTGCAAATAGCAGCGAATCACCAGGAAGAAAAGGAGTAACCACCAGTCCGGTTTCGGCAAAAACAATCAAAAAAAGCAGCAAATAAACCAATGCTCCATAATGTTGCACAAAGGTTTGCAAATGGTCATTAATGTGTAGGATGAAATCAATTATTTCTTTCATATTTATTTAGTTGCTGCAATGTTACACATAATTCGTAATTTTGTTTGTGCTTAAAAAAATAATTACCTATTCAATTCTTGCCGTTTTAGCATTGGCTATTATCAATATATCTGCGTGCAAAACACCCAAAAGCAGAAAGAAAGGCTGCAACTGTCAATTTTAAATGAGCAATCCTTTAATTAGTTTAATTACAGTTTGTTATAATGCTGAAGCATTAATTGAGGATACACTTAAAAGTGCCGTAACACAAACTTATAAAAACATTGAATTGGTAATAGTGGATGGTGGCAGCAAAGACAATACGGTTCAGGTGGCCAAGCAATTTTCAGCACATATTGGCACTTTAATAAGCGAGCCAGACAATGGCATTTACGATGCGATGAATAAGGGTATAAAAGCAGCCAAAGGGGAGTGGATTTATTTTCTAAATGCCGGGGATGCCTTTTATAATGAGCGGGTTTTAGAATCTATTTTCGAAGCCCCTATCCCTCAACACTTGCAGCTTCTTTATGGCAAAGTTCAAACTGTTAATGAGCCTTCGGGGATAGATTATATTACAGGAAAACCTGTTGTATTGTCTGATTTTTTTAGCCACTATCCTATATGCCATCAGGCTACTTTTACACATTGTAAAGCATTTTCTACAATTGGTGTTTACAATACTCGCTATAAATTGGCAGCCGATACGGAATGGTTTGCGCGATTATTTAAACAATTGCCGCAGCAAGCTTTGTTCATCAATCAAATCATCGCCTTTTATGATATTCAAGGGGCAACATACCATAAACGGATGGCTGGCTATAAAGAGTACTTACATTTTGGTCGAAGATTATTCCCTTGGTATATTAGCCTGAAAAACCAATTATTGTATCCCTTTCTATGGTTAAAGGTAAAACTAATAAGGCTTCTGCAAAAAAATGTATTGTTTAAATATTATCGCAAAATAAAATTCAACAATAGACTTGTATCAAATCCACAATAAATATGGCACTTATTACTCCTCATAAATTTAGATTCATTAAGCCATTGTTTGCCAACAAATCATTCTCATTGCTGGATGTAGGTGCAGGAAGCCATAGTGCAACCAAAACAAAGGCATTGTTCCCTGCTTGCGATTATTATGGGATTGACATAACTCGTGATTATGAAAATGACGACTCCGATTTTAAAGCAATGAGTGGCTTTTATCAAATGGATTTAACCCAACTGGACTATCACTCCATTCCAAATAATTTTTTTGACGTGATTATAATGAGCCACATTATTGAGCATCTTCATAATGGCGATAAGGTAATTGAAGGTTTAATACCCAAACTTAAAGAAGGGGGGTATATTTATATTGAATATCCGTCAGAAAGAAGCACCAGATTACCTAGCATGAAAAGAACCCTGAACTTTTATGACGATCCAACCCACGTGCGCATTTATTCAGTACCTGAGGTGTCGGAAGTACTAAAACGAAATGGCTTGCATGTTATAAAAGGAAATACCCGCAGATATTGGCCTTATATTGTTTTGCTCCCAATAACCATTGTGAGTGAAACCATAAAATACGGTTTTACCCCAGGTGGTGTTTTTTGGGATATTACAGGTTTTGCAGAGTATGTATTTGCTTGCAAAAAACAATTGTGAACAAATTGTAGATTAAGCCATTATATGCCTGCCTTATTATTGCATTTATAACAACCTATACATGATACTATCTGATATCCGCATCCTTGAAGAAATTGAAAAAGGAAATATACTTATTGAACCTTTTAGGCGTGAGTGCTTGGGAACTAATTCTTACGATGTTCATTTGGGGCGTTATTTAGCCACTTACAAAGACCGTGTATTGGATGCCAAAGAGCACAATAAAATAGATACATTTGAAATCCCACAGGAAGGATTTGTATTACAACCCAACACGCTTTACTTGGGTGTAACTGCCGAATACACTGAAACACACGCCCATGTTCCTTTTTTAGAAGGCAAAAGCAGTACTGGCCGTTTGGGTATTGACATTCATGCCACAGCAGGAAAAGGGGATGTAGGGTTTTGCAATACCTGGACACTGGAAATTTCATGTGCACAACCCGTGCGTATTTATGCAGGCATGCCCATTGGCCAATTGATTTATTTTGTGGTAGAAGGTGATATTGAAACCATGTACAACAATAAAAAGAATGCCAAATACAACAAACGTGGAGTAAAACCCGTTGAAAGCATGATGTGGAAGAATAAGTTTTAGCCCGACCTTTTTCTTATTAAATTTTTATCTTGTTTCTTTGGCAATTAAAAACACCATTTTAGCCAGATTTAAAGGCTAAATATTGGGTTAGGTAAATACTCTTTTATTTAGTATAAATACCCTTTTTTCAATGATAGTTTGGTTTCAGGCGGGTAGATTTTATCTTGCAGATTACAAGATGACTATGTGTTTCCTAAATTACAAGGTTTATTGTGTGTTGTTGTTTGTGCTATTAAGCCGCATGTTATCTGCACAACAATATTTTGTGCGGACGGACTTGGTTGGGCTTAGTCAACATATTTTGATTGAGGACGATATAAAACCTGCATTTGGCCCCAAATATTCTTTGGGCTTAGAAAGAATGTTTGACAGCTCCTCATTTTCTATTGGAATGCAGTTAAACTATGGAACTTTACCTTATTGGGAGTCAAGCTACGACTTGTTTACTGGGGAAATGATTGATGCGAAGACATCAACTGGTTTCTTTTGCCAACCAGAGTTACGCTATTATTGGCGTAAAGATAAACCCAAGTATTTAAGGGGCATATTCTTAGGGGCATACCTCATGTATTTTAACGGAGAAAATAATTATTACTCTACTATATTGCATCAATCAGGAAGTGCGAAGTTAGCAATGAAAGAATCAAAAAAATTTCAAATGTTATCATTGGGTGTTTGTGTAGGTTACAAAATAGTAGTGTTTAAAAAATGCTTCATAGAGCCGATGTTAGGCTTAGGTCAAGGTCGCCTTTTTCCTAAGATATCAACTGATAACTCTACACAATTTACGTCTGGTAATTCCTTTAGGTTAGAGTTAGGAGCAGGTTATTGTTTTTAGTGGTGGTACATTGTTAAATTGGAGAATGATTAATTGTTTATCAAAACATATAGTTAGATTGTTTTATCGTCAGAAATTGTTTTTAACTATTCTGGCGTTGCTATCACATTACCTATTATCTGCACAGCAATATTTTGTGCGAACGGATTTTATGGGATATACTTATAACATTGGAAAAAAGCAAGATTTCAAACAAAGCATGATGCTGAAGTACTCATTAGGTGCAGAGAGGACGTTTGATAGCGGCACTATTTCTTTAGGGTTGTTAGTAAACTATGGCTTCTTACCTTATGGGGTTTATGAAGATTCTTCTCCCGATGGGCTTAACGATTTTGTGCAAGCTTCGGTAGGCTTTTATGCACTGCCCGAATTCAGATATTATTGGCGGAAAAATAAACCGCGTTATTTTAAAGGAGTCTTTGTAGGTGGATACTGGATGTATTTTAACGGCATCCATTATTATGATATTGTTTTACCTCCTAATTCAGGCCACCGAGAGATAGTGCGAGCAGAGTCAAGAAGATTTCAATTATTTGCCCTTGGTTTTTTTGTAGGATACAAAGCAATCGTGAGTAAACGATTTTTTATAGAACCACTTATAGGATTCGGGAAAGGAAAATATTTTCCAAAGATTTCTGATATTGGAGTTGTTTCCTTTCATGCAGGTAATCTCTTCCCTAGACTAGAGCTAGGTGTTGGGTATTGTTTTCAATGAAGAGCTTACTTAATAAAATACTCCCGCTGCTCATAACAGTTGCAAAAAATATTGTATTGCCACCATAAACCAATTTTAATGGGATTGCCTTCTTTAGGAAGATAATAATGCCCAAAACTTTCTACCATGCCATTGCGTAAAAAATGTAAGGTGTATTGTAAAGGAAAATAGGAGGTGTTTTTATGGTGCAATCCCCTTGGGCCAAATCGTTGCATAAAGGAGGTTAAAGTGCGTTTTGTAGCGGTATCTTTAGGCTGAGCTAAAGTGGTGGTTACTTTTTCAAAGCGACCAGTAGGTTGTAAAAAGTAATGAGTAGGATTTTGTACTTCGATGTGGCTGAAAAATATTTGTCCGTTATGGGTTATTTCTAACGCAATGCTATAATCATATAGCGTATTTTTAATTTGGTGCTTACGCACCATTCCGACAGAATCATATTGCAAATACAAGTAACCAAAGTCAAAACTTTTTTTTTGATCAAAAGCCATTCCTTGTTTATAGTAAGTGCGGTCGCATAGCGCGTCTGGATTGCCTAACACTACAAATCCAGTGAAAGGATATACAAGTTTATCCTGATTCCTGTTGCATGAATCTTTGGCTAAACTAACGGTAAAGTCACCATTGTCATAATAAGTAGTATCAAATTGTGCAAATGCACCAGTGCCAATTAAAAAAGTAAAAATGATAAGGAAGGGCTTCATTAACTTAACAGGACCTTCCATGCATTTTCCACCTGCTTTTGCTCCAATAATTGGTGTGCCATTTTATGCAATCCAATGGTAAGTGCTTCGCCCGTTAGCTGTTCATGCAATAGTTGTAAATCCTTATGCATTCGTCTATAAACCCCAATATCTAATGCATCGGGTAAAGATTCCGTATTACCCAACATGCCTAAATCATTACCAGTAAGTATTTTACTGGTGCGTATACTTTCTGGCAAAGCATCAACACCCATACCCATAGATGTAAGTGGTTTCGGTACTTCAAATAGCGCTTCTCCGTGAGCACGTGCATACCAATCTCCTCCCAAACGTGCCACCAAATCAATTTTTTGCTGGTCTATTTTACCCACAGCGTTTAGTACATTGATGTTCACATGGAACAATTTTATTTCACAAATCACCAAATTGCCTGCACCGCCTTCGGTTCCTAATGGAATTACTTGGTTAACTACACACTCCAATTGCACAGGCGATTCCTTAACCCTTGGTGGCTTAATATGCAAGGAAGGCTCCTCAGTAAATCCTGCTTTGATAAACTCATTTGTACCTTTCGGATATTCTGTGCTGCTTAAGCTTGTTTGTTGCACCATGGCATAATTTACCACATTAATGCATACTTCAGGTACTTCAAGTACATTCTCCAAGGTGTGCTTGGTGGTATTGTCCCTGCCTCTTCTGGCAGGCGAAAAAATAAGCACAGGAGGTTTTGTACTAAATAAATTAAAAAAGCTAAAGGGGCTTAGGTTCACACTTCCTTGTGCATCAATGGTGCTGGCGAAACAAATGGGGCGAGGAGCTATGGCCCCTTGCAATAGACCCTGAAGTTCCATCACCTTTAATTCCTCAGGATAATAGGTGCGGTAATTATTCATGTTTTTAATGAATTAATCTTTAAATACTTCTATTTCACGGTTCACTTTAACCAATTCCGTGAACTTACCAACAAAACGCGTGGCTTTAACAGATCTATCGTCAATCCAATGATAATTTCCACCCCTTGGTTTTCCAAAAATAATGCCATGCCATTTAAACCCATGCTCACTCAGCCATTGTTCAGTATAGGCACGGTGTTCCTCTAACCGCGAGGTGAAAAAAGTAATGATGTGGCCTTCGTCATACCACTTGTTTACATGCTCTTTTGCACCCGGAATTTCATCACAAGTAAGCATGCGCTCTGGTTCCTCGTTAGGCACATCTTCTGATACTGTTCCATCAATATCAATCAAAAAGTTCTTTATATGCTCTGGCAGCACCGGGCTTAACTTTCTCCCTTTGTCATCAAAATGTTCTTTTAAATGCATCATTTATATTGGTATATGGCAGTTGTGTTTTACTTTATTCACAAATCACCAGGTAATAATTTTTCTTTCCCTTCTGTGCGATCAGGTACTTGCCATTAATCAAATGAGAAGTGGTAATTAATCCATTGGAGTCTTCCACCTTTTGTTTGTTAATACTCACCCCTCCGCCTTGTAACATTTTTTTAGCCTCACCTTTTGAAGAGAATATTTGAGTTTGTTCGGCTAAAAAATCCACCAGTCCAATTCCAGCTTCTACTTGGTGTTTGGCTATATTAAATTGTGGAACCCCTTCAAAAATATCCAGAAAAGTTTCCTCACTCAATTGAGCAAATGCCTCGGCAGTGGCATTCCCAAATAAAATATTACTCGCTTCAACAGCATTGTTATATTCGCTTTCACCATGCACACGTATGGTGATGTCTTTAGCCAACGCTTTTTGCAATAAACGTTGCTGTGGTGCTGGTTCATGTGCGGTTTCTAGGGCCAATATTTCATCCTCACTCAACAAAGTAAAAATACGTATCCAGCCTTTTACATCCTCATCGCTGGCATTTAACCAAAACTGATAAAATTTATAAGGTGATGTTTTTTTTGCATCTAACCATACCGCACCACTTTCTGTTTTCCCAAACTTAGTTCCATCTGATTTTTTAATCAGATTGGTGGTTAATGCAAAAGCTTCACCAGCATCTTTTCTCCTGATAAGTTCTGTTCCAGTAACAATATTACCCCACTGGTCGCTGCCTCCCATTTGTATTTTAATCCCATGGTTTTTCCATAAATAGTAAAAGTCATACCCCTGAACCAACTGATATGAAAATTCAGTAAACGACAGGCCATTTTCACCATCAAGCCTGCGCTTTACACTATCCTTGGCCATCATATAATTTACGGTAATGTGTTTACCCACATCCCGTATAAAACTCAAAAAATTAAACTCCTTAAACCAATCATAATTATTAACCAATACCGCACTATTTGCTCCGGTATCAAAAGATAAAAACTTTTCAAGTTGCGCCTTTAAACACGCCACATTATGATTCAGCGTTTCTTCATTCAATAAATTCCTTTCTGCACTTTTTCCACTTGGGTCTCCAACCATACCAGTTGCTCCTCCTACCAGTGCATATGGTTTGTGCCCTGCCCGCTGAAAATGAATCAAGGTCATCACTTGCATCAAATGTCCTACATGAAGCGAATCTGCAGTGGGGTCAAATCCGATATAACCACTCACCATGCCCTTATTCAGTTCATCTTCTGTTCCAGGCATCATATCATGTAACATGCCTCGCCAACGCATTTCTGCTGCAAAATTTGTATTCGTCATAACTAATTGCGAAAATAAACTTTTCTAACGCTCTTTTGTACTTAATAAGGCATATTTAAGAATTATTATTACCAGAATCAAGATGATTGTTACATTTGCAGCTGATGAAAACAATTGCTATTATTAATGAGGGCAAAACACCTCCAGACCTACGCACTCCTTTAACACCAGAGCAATGTGGGGCGGTTATTCAAAAGTTTCCGGGCACCAAAGTCATTGTTCAATCATCTCATCACAGGTGTTATAGTAATGAAGCCTACAACAAACTAGGAATTAAAGTGGTCGATGACGTTTCCACGGCCGATATTTTATTGGGAGTTAAAGAAGTTCCGGTGGCTGATTTAATAGCAGATAAAACGTATCTTTTTTTCTCTCATACCATTAAAAAGCAACCACACAACCGCAAATTATTAAGGGCTGTTCTCAAAAAAAACATTACCCTAATTGATTACGAAACCTTGGTTTGGGAGGCAGGAAACAGGATTATTGGATTTGGAAGGTTTGCTGGAATTGTAGGCACCCATTATGCATTTAGCATGTGGGGTAAAAAATACTCATCCTATTTTTTAAAACCAGCCTCTGCTTGTGCTGATATGAATGAGATGTATGCGCAGTACAGAGAAATAATATTGCCTCCTATAAAAATAGTATTGTGCGGTGATGGTAGGGTTGCGCATGGTGCCATAGAAATGCTGAAAAAGCTAAAAATTCACCATGTTACTCCTGAAGAGTTTGTAGAAAACACCTACGATCATCCTGTTTATGTGCAACTCAGAAGCGAAGATTACTACCAAAGAAAAGACGGCAGAGAGTGGGATAAGTCAGACTTTTACAAACATCCTGAAGATTATAGAAGCAGTTTTGCTCCGTATTATCAGGTAGCCGATGTAATGATTAATGCGGTGTTTTGGAAAGAAGGTATTGAACCCTTTTTTACCAAAGAAGAAATGAAACGCAGCGATTTTAATATTAAAGTAATCAGCGACATCACCTGCGATGTTCCTGGTCCATTGCCAAGCACACACAGAAGTACCACTATTGAGAATCCATACTTTGGATATAATGCCCTGCTTGAAAAAGAAGTTACCCCATTTACTCCTGAAGTGATTGATGTGCAAGCAGTAGGCAACTTACCCTGCGAGTTGCCTGTAGACGCTAGTCAAGAGTTTGGCGAACATTTGATTCGTCATGTACTGCCTTATTTGTTATTAGAAGATACCGAAGGTATTATTGAAGGAGCCACAATTGCACGGAACGGAAGTCTTACAGGTAAATACGCTTATTTAAAGGACTACGTAGAGTAGCGTTACACCTATTGCAACCTTAGTTTTACCTAAAATTACAAACCTTATTTTTATTACACCATTTTAAGTTGTTGTTTTGCAGCTTATTACTTTTATAAAATAGATTAATGGCACGCGGAGGCAGAAACTTTAACAGCAACGGCAAACAAAAGGATGAAACACCCAAGGTGAAAATCTCCAAAGAAACACTAAAAGAGGCTTTAATATTATTCACTTATCTAAAACCATACCGAGCTAAATTCATTTGGAGTTTGGTATTTATTGCACTTTCTGCATTTACCACCAGTTTGTTTCCATTGTTTCTTGGCAAGATGATTGATGCAGCTGCCCCCGGTTCTGCTGCTCTTATGGGGCAGTCAAGTAGTTTAGGAGCTTCTTTAGGAGTTAACTTAAAAGATATTCAATGGAGCTTGAATACCACATTATTGCTCATCTTCTTACAGTTAACCATACAAACAATTTTCTCTTTTATGCGGGTGTATTTGCTCACTGAGGTGGGAGAAAAGGCCCTAGCGGATATGCGCAAAGATGTTTATAGCAGGTTATTGAGCATGCCCATGAGTTATTTTACAGAAAAGCGGGTAGGGGAATTAAGCAACCGTATTTCATCAGATTTATCCCAAATTCAAGATGCCATATCTTTCACACTCGCTGAATTTTTAAGAGGAATTTTCACCTTAATTATTGGTTTGGGGTTTATATTTTGGATAAGTGCCAAGCTCGCTTTGGTAATGCTGGCGGTAGTGCCTGTTATAGCCGTATTGGCTGTAGTATTTGGGATGCGAATACGTAAAATGGCACGTAAAGCACAAGACCAACTGGCTGACAGTGGAACTATCGTTCAAGAAACTTTCCAGGGAATATCCATTGTAAAGGCATTTACAGCAGAGTTTTATGAGATTAACCGTTACGTAAAAAGTGTATATGCAGTTGTTGATACAGCCATTAGCAATGCCCGTTATAGGGGTGCATTTATTTCATTTATGATTTTTAGCGTGTTTGGTTCTATTGCATTTGTAATGTGGTATGGCGCCAATATGATTAAAACAGGCGAGTTAACTATGGGGTCACTAACCATGTTTGTAATTTTCAGCATGTTTGTAGGAGGCACGTTTGCTGGTTTTGCAGATATGTTTAGCCAGCTTCAAAAAACATTGGGAGCCACACAAAGCATTAGGGAAATCTTGCGTACACAAGGAGAGTCAGTAGCATTAGGTGCTACCCAAATTCAAGAGGAGTTTCAACTCAATGGGCAAGTCCGTTTTCAGGATGTGGCATTTAGCTATCCAAGCCGTCCTGACGTGCAGGTGCTTAGGAAAATATCTTTAACGGCAAACAATGGAGAGCAAATAGCGGTTGTTGGCCCAAGTGGTGCAGGAAAAAGCACTCTTGCAGCCTTAATGCTGCAGTTCTATGAACCGAACGTTGGAAGTTTATATTTTGATGAACGGAAAGCATCGGAATTTCCAATTTCACAATTGCGCATGCAAATGGCATATGTTCCGCAGGATATTGTTTTGTTTGGAGGCAGCATTAAAGAAAATATTGCTTATGGAAATCCTCAGGCAACCGAGCAAGAAATTGTAGCTGCTGCCAAACAAGCCAACACCCATGAATTTGTAAGCAAGTTCCCCGAAGGCTATGATACGATAGTGGGGGAAAGAGGAATTAAATTGAGCGGTGGACAAAGGCAACGGGTAGCCATAGCAAGAGCCATTCTAAAAAATCCAATCTTTCTAATTTTAGATGAAGCCACCTCTTCATTGGATAGCGAAAGTGAACAACTGGTGCAAGAGGCATTAGAAAACCTCATGAAAGGCCGAACTTCATTTGTTATTGCGCACCGTTTAAGTACTATCAGAAATGCAGATAAAATTGTGGTAATAGACAAAGGCATAGTAGCTGAACAAGGCACACACGAAGAACTGATGGCGAACAATGGCCTTTATCGCAAACTCAACGAGATGCAATTTGAATTTGGTAGCCTCAACTCAGGGTCAAGTAGCTAGATGTATTAACAACTTAGATAAAAGGGTTAGGCAAACCATTCTCCCAGCCACTTTTTGGGTTTCATTACACGGTGTTTTTTGAGCTTAAACTTATCTATCGCGTGCTTTTTTAGATGAGCCATGGCCTCATCAACAGAGTCAGTAATTAACAAGTACTCTTTAATTTCTTTGGCAGAAACAGTTTTGTATTCCACCATGTCATTCGTTAGGTTAATTAGGTTTTTCCAATACTCCTTGCCAAAAAGAACCACAGGAAACTCTTTAATCTTTCCGGTTTGTATTAAGGTAAGTGCCTCAAACATTTCATCCATAGTACCCCAGCCCCCTGGCATAATCACAAAAGCGTAAGAGTATTTAATTAATAAGGTTTTACGCACAAAAAAGTACCTGAATTCAACAGACGTTTGTACGTAAGGATTTTCCTTTTGCTCATGGGGTAGCACAATATTGCAACCAATAGATTGTCCACCCACTTCAAACGCCCCCCTATTTGCAGCTTCCATAATACCAGGGCCACCACCAGTTAATACGGTAAATCCAAGATTACTAATGGCCGCTCCCATTTCACGAGCTTTGATGTAATATTCATGATGCTCATCAAATCGGGCGCTTCCAAAAACTGTTACACATGGGCCAGCAAAGTGTAACTTCTGAAATCCCCTGATAAACTCTGCAAATACCTTAAATACAAACCTGAATTCCCGCCAACGTGAGCGAGGTCCTTCTAAGAAACGAGTTTCTGAATTGGCAACCTTTTCTCTAAGTTTTTTTATGTTTTTAGATTCCATGATGTTAGTTAAACGTAAAAAAGACGCGAAAAATATCGCGTCTTTTTATTAGATAGTGTTTTAATAATTAATTTACGGAACAATGATTAAAGATTACCTCGGTTTGCTTGCTCTCGCTCCAATGCTTCGAAAAGGGCCTTGAAGTTGCCTTTACCAAAGCTTTTTGCACCTTTTCGTTGAATAATTTCGAAAAACATGGTTGGTCTATCTTCAACAGGTTTAGTAAACAATTGCAACAAATACCCTTCATCATCACGGTCAACCAAAATACCCAACTCCCTTAATGGTGCTAAATCTTCTTCAATCGGCCCTACACGGTCAAGCAAATCATCATAATAGCTATCTGGTACTTTTAAAAATTCAACCCCACGCGCCATCAACTCACGAATGGTAGAAACAATATCTTTGGTAGCAATAGCAATGTGTTGCACACCTTCACCTTCATAAAAGTCTAAATATTCCTCTACTTGAGATCTTTTTTTACCCTCCGCTGGTTCATTAATTGGAAACTTCACATACCCATTTCCGTTACTCATTACCTTACTCATTAAAGCGGAGTATTCGGTACTAATGTCTTTGTCATCAAACGAAAGAATGTTTTTAAACCCCATCACTTCCTCATAAAACTTTACCCACGGGTTCATCTGATTCCAGCCCACATTACCCACGCAGTGGTCAACATATAAAAGACCTACAGGCTCTGGATTATAGCTGCTTTTCCATTCGACAAAACCAGGCATAAATGGCCCATTGTAGTTTTTGCGTTCAATAAAAAGGTGTTCAACCTCTCCATAAGTTTTTATACCACTCATGCGCACTTCACCTTGTTTATCAGTTAAGGTAGTAGGAAGTGTTGTTCCAACAGCTCCACGGCTTGTTGTTTTTTCATAAGCCTCATAAGCATCATCTACCCAAAGTGCCAGATACTTCACCCCATCGCCATGTTTCCGGTGATGTTCGGCAATAGGGCTTCCGCTAGCAAGAGGTGTAGTTAATACCAAACGCATTTTGTTTTGTATAAGCACATAAGATACCCTGTCTTTAACACCTGTCTCAGGGCCGGCATAAGCCAAACTCTGAAACCCGAAAGCCGTTTTGTAAAAGTGCGCAGCTTGCTTCGCATTACCAACCCAAAGCTCTATAAAATCTGTCCCATTTAAAGGAAGAAAATCAGTAGTAGTCGTCTTGTTTTCAACTGTAAGTGTTTCCATATTTTTTATCTCGTATATTTTACTCAATCCAGGTTTTGTAATAATGAGGGTCTTCCATTGCCATTGCCTCTTCGGTAATTTGCAAAGGATAAAAAGGGTCAATCATCACGGCCAATTCCTTAGTTTCTAATTTACCAATAGATTTTTCTACCGTCCCAGGGTGAGGCCCATGAGGGATTCCCTTTGGATGCAGGCTAATCATCCCTCTTTCTACGTGTTTTCTGCTCATAAAATCACCATCTACATAATACAACACCTCGTCACTATCTACATTGCTATGGTTGTAAGGGGCTGGAATAGATAATGGGTGATAGTCATACAATCTTGGCACAAATGAACAGATTACAAAATTATGCCCTTCAAAAGTTTGGTGTATAGGAGGAGGCATGTGCACCCTTCCGGTAATAGGCTCATAGTTATGAATACTAAATCCATAAGGATACTGATAACCATCCCAACCAATGGCATCAAAAGGATGCGACCCTAAAACATAAGGGAAAATCATATCCTGCTTTTTGATAAGTACCTTAAAGTCCCCTATTTCATCATGCGTATGTTTAAGCTCAGGCAACTTAATATCTCTCTCGCAATAAGGCGAATGCTCAAGCAATTGACCGTAATTGTTGATGTATCTTTTCGGTGGGCGAATTGGAGAAAAACTCTCAGTAATGAACAAGCGGTTATCTTCCGTATCAAAATGAAGTTGATAAATTATTCCCCTTGGTATAACCAAATAATCACCATACTCAAATGCAATTTCACCATACAAAGTAATCAGTTTACCGCTACCCTCGTGCACAAAAATAACCTCATCCGCATCCGCATTCTTATAAAAGTAATCTTTCATGCTTTTTCTTGGAGCAGCAGAAGCAAGGTAAACATCGTTGTTAAATAAGGTGTAAACCTTACTTTGTAAATAATCGTCAACAGGCTTGGTTTTAAAAGTTAAGAAGCTGCGGTTTTGCAAATTCTTTTTTACAGCAGCTTTGGGAGAAACATCGTATGCCTCACCAATACTTTTTACTAAAGTAGGGGGGTGGCAATGATAAACAAGACTGTAAATACTACTAAACCCTTCTGTACTCACCAACTCTTCAGCATACAAACTTCCGTCTGGTTTTCTAAACTGAGTATGGCGTTTTGCAGGGATATTTCCTTGTTTATGGTAGAAAGGCATAATAAATTAATATTTGTGTGTTAGTTACTTGCAAAAAAAATGTAAGTACAATGCAAACTTATTTCCGTTTTTTGCGACTTATCTTTAATGCTAGGCTTAACAAAAGTATTGTAAATCACCCATGAAAAAACTGATTTTTATCACGGCCATCCTTCTTGCAGCCACTGCTTGCAATGAATCCGGTAACAAAAAGACGGAGTCGAAAGCGCCTGCTGTTCAAAGCAAAAATGCACAAGCAATAAGTGCCGAGATTGAAAAAAATCCAACCAATCCAGAGCTTTATTACCGCAGGGCAAACGCATATTTTGATGAACAATATTTAGATCGGGCATTAGCAGATGTAGAGGAAGCATTGGTATTGGCAGAGAACAATCCACTTTATTTATTTTTAAAAGGAAGAATTTTGTACGCCATGAATCGCACAATGGATGCAGCTAAAGTGTATGAACGAGCAATTGCTATTAAGCCCGATTTTGAGGATGCTCGTTTAAAACTTGCAGAATTATATTTGGTGGTAAAAGAGCATAAGAAATCTGTTGATTTATTAAATGTGATGCTGGCTAATAACAAATCCAACACAAATGCACTGTTTGTAAAAGGCATGAACCTGAAAGAAATGGGCGATACGGCAGGGGCTATACAAGCCTTTCAAAAAGCCTACGAAGTGGACGCCTCATTTTATGATGCGGTTATGCAATTGGGTATTTTATATGCAGCGCTAGAAAATAAAATTGCGTTAGATTACTACGTTGCAGCAGCACGTATTAATCCCAAAAGTGCAGAACCTCCTTACAATGCAGGTGTTTATTTGCAACAAAAAGGAGAATTTAAGAAAGCCATATTCATGTATAAACAAGCATTAAAAGCCGATCCACAGTTTTATTTGGCATACTTTAATGCAGGAATTATTGCGGCCCGAAATTGCAGTTTTAAAGAAGCAATTGGCCATTTTAACCAAGTGGTGAGGCTTGAAGGCGGCTATATAGAAGCCTACTACATGAGAGGGGTTTGTTACGAAGAATTGAAAAATTATGAAGATGCTAGACTCAACTATGAGCAAGTGCTTGAGATGGATCCCAACCATAAAATGGCCAAAGCGGGCTTAAGCGCGTTGAGAGGCAAATAGAATTTAACCCACAACCCTGATTTCTTTTCTTTTTTTACAGGATAAGGCCGTACTTTGCAAGTGATAATTTATGAGCAATATTAATATAACACTGCCTGACGGTTCCGTTCGTTCGTATGAAACGGGAGCAACCGCACTAGACGTAGCCAAATCAATAAGCGAAGGATTGGCCAGAAATGTTTTAGCCGCTAAAGTAAATGGAGAGGTATGGGATGCAACACGCCCACTAACCCAAGATGCTACGCTTACATTGTTAACTTGGAATGACTTAGAAGCCAAACAAACCTTGTGGCATTCATCTGCCCACTTAATGGCTGAAGCAATAGAAGCACTTTATCCCGGCACTAAGTTTGGAATTGGACCGGCAATAGAAAATGGATTTTATTATGATGTAGATTTTGGTGGAAAAGAATTCTCAAGCGATAACTTTAAGCAAATAGAGGATAAAATGTCAGAATTGGCCAAACAAGCCAATGCTTACCAGCGCAAAGAAGTGAGCAAAGCTGATGCGGTAGCCTACTTTAAAGAAAAAGGAGACGAATACAAACTTGATCTTCTTGAAGGGCTTGAAGATGGTTCCATTACTTTTTATCAGCAAGGTAATTTCACGGATTTATGTCGTGGTCCGCATATCCCCAACACCAGTTTTATTAAAGCCATCAAATTAATGAGTATGGCTGGTGCTTATTGGCGCGGAGATGAAAAAAATAAAATGCTGACAAGGATTTATGGGGTAACCTTCCCGAAAAAATCAGAACTGGACGAGCATTTAGCCATGATTGAAGAGGCCAAAAAGCGTGATCATAGAAAATTGGGTAAAGAGCTTGAATTATTCACATTCTCAGAAAAGGTGGGCATGGGATTACCACTTTGGTTGCCCAAAGGAGCTTTGCTTCGCGAAAGATTGATTCAATTTTTGCAGAAAGCCCAAGTAGACGCGGGTTATCAGCAAGTGGTTACACCTCATATTGGGAATAAAAACTTGTACATAACTTCAGGTCATTACGAAAAGTACGGGGCTGATTCATTTAAACCAATATCTACTCCCCGAGAAGGAGAGGAGTTTTTTCTTAAACCAATGAATTGTCCGCATCATTGCGAAATATACAAGTCATCACCCAAGTCGTATAAAGACTTGCCGGTGCGGTATGCAGAGTTTGGAACGGTTTATAGGTATGAACAAGCTGGAGAATTACATGGTTTAACCAGGGTAAGAGGATTTACACAGGATGATGCGCATTTGTTTGTGCGTCCTGATCAGGTAAAAGAAGAGTTTGTTAAAGTTATTGATTTGGTACTCTATGTGTTTAAAGCGCTTGATTTTAAGGATTATACGGCCCAAATATCATTACGCGACCCTAATGATAAAACCAAATACATAGGCTCGGACGAAAACTGGGCTTTAGCCGAAGCCGCCATTGTAGAATCAGCTGCTGAAAAAGGCCTAAATACAGTTGTAGAATTGGGAGAAGCGGCATTTTATGGTCCTAAGCTTGATTTTATGGTAAAAGATGCCATAGGTCGCAAATGGCAACTAGGTACCATTCAGGTTGATTACAATTTACCAGAGCGCTTTGAATTGGAATACACAGGAAGCGATAACCAAAAACACCGCCCGGTAATGATACACCGCGCACCTTTTGGGTCTTTAGAGCGGTTTGTTGCTGTTTTAATTGAACATTGTGCCGGGAATTTCCCACTTTGGCTAACTCCAGAACCAGTTACAGTGCTTCCAATTAGTGAAAAATATCACGAGTACGCGCAAAAAGTTGTGAATGTGCTGAATAAAGCAGATATTCGCGGCCCGCTAGATGAAAGAAATGAGAAGGTTGGGCGGAAAATACGTGATGCTGAAATGAAAAAAATACCATTTATATTGGTAGTTGGAGAGCAAGAGATGCAGGAAGAATCAGTATCAGTAAGGAAGCATGGCGGAGAAGAAGTTGGGAAGTTGAAACTAAACGACTTTGTAACTTATTTTAAAGAACAAATAAAAATAAACTAATTAATAACATTTGGCAGCACCAAACACACCAAGTACGCCCGGAAAACCAACTGGACCGGGACAACGACCAAACAACGGTTTAAAACCAGGCTTTATTTCAAGAGGAAGAAAATCCCTTGAGCCAGAGCATAAGTTAAACATGAATATTCGTGCACGCGAAGTTCGTTTGGTTGGAGATAATGTTGAACCAGGTATTGTTCCTATTCAAGAAGCTCTACGTTTAGCAAATGAATTGGAATTGGACCTGATTGAAATATCTCCCAACGCTGAACCACCAGTGTGTAAAATTGCCGATTACAAGAAATTCTTGTACGAGCAAAAAAAGAAAAAGAAGGAACTAAAAGCCAACTCTCAAAAGCAAGAGATTAAAGAAATACGCTTTGGGCCAAATACCGATGACCACGATTTTGAATTTAAGCTGAAACATGCTGAAAAGTTTTTAAACGAGGGGAATAAGGTACGGGCTTATGTTTTTTTTAAGGGACGTGCTATTGTATACAAAGAGAGAGGTGAAGTGCTATTGTTACAGTTTGCTCAGAAGTTATCTGAAATTGGTAAGGTAGAGCAATTACCTAAGTTAGAAGGAAAGAAAATGTTTCTACTTATGGCTCCTAAAGGTAAGAGCAAGTAAGTGCTAACATCATCAATGAATTATCGTAGATTGTTAAAATAAGAAGGGAAACAGGATTATGCCGAAAATGAAAACGAACAGCTCAGCGAAAAAACGCTTTAAACTTACCCCTAGTGGTAAAATTAAGCGTGCGCAAGCTTACAAAAACCACATTTTAACCAAAAAAACCACTAAGCAAAAACGTGCTTTAACCAAAATGGTTGTAGTAAGCAATGCTGATATGGGATTGGTTAAAAACTTGCTGGCTATAGGTAAATAATATTTACCCTCAGCTAAGCAAAAGGCAACTAGGTAAGCCTTAAAATTACCTTGGTTTATTTAAAATTTAACCCGAACAAAAGCCCAAAAGATCCTTCAACAGGACGCTTAGGTTCAAAAAAACAAAATTATGCCTCGTTCAGTAAATGCAGTAGCGTCTCGCAGACGTAGAAAAAAACTCCTTAAAATGGCCAAAGGCTATTGGGGTAAACGTAAGAATGTATTAACCATAGCCAAGCACACCATTGATCGTGCAATGGTTTTTGCTTACCGAGATAGAAAAACCAAAAAACGTAATTTCCGCAGCTTATGGATTACCCGTATCAACGCAGGAGTTCGTCAAGAAGGTTTATCTTACTCTCAGTTTATGGGATTAGTAACCAAAAGCAGCTTAGGTCTAAACCGTAAAGTTCTTGCTGATTTAGCAATGAACCACCCGGAAACTTTTAAAGCCGTTGTTGATTCATTAAAAAAATAATTAACAATACATCTACGATATAATAGAAAGCCTCGCTAGTAATAGCGGGGTTTTTTTATAAAATTATATTTTATTTATAATTAGTCTAAATAATAATAAAAATGTAGTTTTGTTCCTTAAAACCAAAACACATGGAAAAAAAATTTGTAGCAATCAATTACATCAATTGCAAACCTGATTATGAAGATAGGTTTGAGGAGCTATTTGCAACAAGGGCAAAAGCAATAGACAAAATGCCTGGGTTCCAGAATATGCATGTACTTAAACCTCAACAACCCGGTGAAGCCTATTTAATAGTTAGTTATTGGAATAATGAAGAGGACTTCAAGACGTGGACAACTTCGCCCGCATTTTTAGAAGGTCATAAGCGGGGCTTCGCGGATCTAAAACAGGCAAAAGAAGAGGGCAAAGAAGCTCCAATGACATCCACATTTAAAGTCTATCAGTTAATCAGCGAGTAATCATTTAATCAGTGAGCACAACCAAACCTAAACCAACCAGCTTTTGGGAATTAAAGGCGTGGATAAAGAAAATTGGAGTATTTGGCATATTGTTTTTTTTAATCAAAGGGTTACTCTGGCTATTGATTCCTTACCTGATAGCCAGAGGTGTGCTGTAATCCCATATTGCTAAAATTATTAGTAACTATCTTTATCTGCAGAATAAATAAAGAGGTATTTATTTTTTTATTTTGAAGTGTTTAAGATATGCATCAGTTATTATACCAAATAGCACTTACTCAAATACCAGGCATTGGCGATGTACTTGCAAAAAACTTAGTGAGTTATTGCGGAGGAGTGATTGAAGTATTTAAGCAAAAAAAATCAAGGTTATTGCAAGTGCCTGGTATTGGCGAAAAGTTAGCCGATGCCATTGTCCAATTTAAAGATTTTAAATCCGCAGAAGCTGAGATGAACTTTATAGAAAAGCATCATATTAGGCCACTTTTTTACCTCAACAACGATTATCCATCACGGTTAAAAGCCATTCCTGACGCTCCATTATTGCTTTATAGTTTAGGTAATGCAAATCTTGAAGCCCCAAAAGTTGTGGGAGTTGTTGGTACACGTAAAGCAACTGAATATGGAAAAGCAGTAACAGAACAGTTATTGGAAGTATTAAAACCTTTAGATGTGCTTGTTGTAAGTGGACTGGCTTTGGGCATTGACGCTGCTGCACACCGAAATGCGATGAAACAGGACCTGCAAACAGTCGGAGTTTTGGCGCATGGCTTAGATAGAATTTATCCTGCTCAGCATAAAAACTTGGCCAAACACATGGTAAATGCCGGAGGATTACTTACTGAATTTCCCAGTAAGACCATTCCCGATAGAGAGAATTTCCCTAAACGAAATAGGATTGTTGCAGGATTAAGTGATGTATTGGTAGTAGTAGAAACTGGCGTTAAAGGAGGGGCGATGATTACTGCTGAAATTGCCAATAGCTACAATAAAGAAGTGATGGCAGTGCCTGGGCGAATCAACGATGAATTTGCCTTCGGATGCAATTCGTTGATTAAACTAAGTAAAGCAAGTATATTAACAGTTCCAGAAGATTTGTTATCGCTTATGGGTTGGCATACTAAGCAAACAAGTGTTAAAAAGGCGGCACAAACTAAAATACCCCTTACAGATAAAGAACTTGGAGTAGTTGGTCTCATTAAAGAGAAATCAAAAGTGGGAGTGGATGATCTGGCTTTTCAGTTACATATTGATAATGGGAATCTTTCACTACTGCTGCTAGACTTGGAATTTAAAGGAATCATTCGGTCTTTGCCCGGAAAATATTATGAATTGGCTTAAATTGCAACCATGAATAATATATACAGGTTAAAAGAAATCTTACTAGCACTCATATGCTTTCTTTCAACAACACTTAATGCCCAACATGCCAATAAACCAAAACGTGTTATATTTTTAATTGGAGATGGTATGGGACTGGCTCAGATAAGTGGAGCAATGAGTACATACACAGGAAGAAATGCGTTTGTGCGATTTACCTATATAGGGTTGAGCAAAACCAATTCAGCCAAACACTATATTACAGACAGTGGGGCTGGGGCAACAGCTTTTAGCATAGGCAAAAAAACATATAACCATGCCATTGGTGTCGATGAAGATACTATCGCAAGACCTACTTTATTTGAGTTAGCCAAACAGCAAAACCTATCTACTGGTGTGGTGGTTACCTCCAGCATACAACACGCTACTCCTGCCAGTTTTTATGCCCATATTGGCAATAGAAGATTGTATGACAGCATTTCTACTTTTCTTTTAAATGGCAATTGCGATATAGCAATTGGTGGCGGAGCTGATTTTATTTTAAAAAGAAAAGACCATAGGGATTTGGCTTCAGAATTAAGAACCAAGGGATTCCAAGTAATTAATGATACCGTTCTAAATGACATCGTAGCTACAAAATATATCTACTTACTGGCTAAAGATGGCATGCGTACCATGCAAAAAGGTAGAGGAGATTATCTAAAACGCGCATCTGAACAAGCTGTACGGAATCTGTCATCCAATAAAAATGGATACATGCTTATGATAGAGGGTAGCCAAATTGATTGGGGTGGGCATGAAAATGATTATGAATACATGGCGTCAGAGTTATATGATTTTAATGAAACAATAAATGCAATATTGGATATTGCCGCTAAAGATAAAGACATGCTAGTTTTGGTTACAGCCGATCACGAAACGGGTGGACTGACTTTAAATGAACACAATGAACGATTAAAGTTCACTCCCATTTATACCACCAAAGATCATACGGGAATTATGGTACCCGTTTTTGCCTACGGTGCAGGGGCAAAAGAGTTTGCAGGCATGTATGAAAACACTGAAATATTTCACAAACTGGTTAAATTATTAAACTTAAAATGAGCATCTCCTACGCAATCTATCTGGCTTTAGCAATTGCAGCCATTGTGATATTTATGTACGTTATTCTGCCGAAACTTAAAGTGACTGCAAATGCGGGAAAAATTGGCAGAGCAATCATCTTTTTGGGAGTAATGATTTATTTAGGAGTTGACTTTTATTTGAAAGAAAAATATTGGTATCTTTTAGTTTTGGGCTTAGGAACTGTGGGTTTTTTACTTATGCTAAAAGATAGTAAACCAAAAGCATAAAAAAAGCCTCTTCAAAGGAAGAGGCTTTTTTATGAAATATAAATTAGCAAAACTCATTAAAAGCGGCCTCTAAGTTGGCCGCAATCATATCTGCACTTCTTCCTTCAATCATATGTCGTTCAATAAAATGTACCAACTCCCCATTTTTATAAAGCGCAATACTTGGACTTGAAGGGGGGAATGGCGCAGTATACTCCCTTGCTTTAGCCACCGCTTCAGCTTCTTGGCCAGCAAACACAGTTAATAAAGAACTAGGTTTTTTGGCAGATGATTCAACAGCCTTCATTACTCCTGGGCGACAAGTGCCGGCAGCACAGCCACAAACGGAGTTAAATACAAGTAGTTTTGTACCGGTTTTATCATTTAAGGCCTGCTCAACTTCTGATGCAGTCATTAAGCTTGTAAAGCCCACGTTTTCTAATTGTTGACGCATTGGTGCAACTAACATTTCTGGATATGGCATAATTATTATTTAGTTTATAATAATAGACTTCAATCATCAGGCCAAAACAATCTTGGCAGATAATTGTCAATTATTGGTACGAATGTACGGGTGCAAATTGTTAACATAAAATAAATTTTCATTATAGCATCATAACCCTTACTTTTGCAAACCTTTAAGATTTAAATATTTATGTCGGAATCAACAACAAGCTTACCTTACAAAGTAAAAGACATCTCACTGGCAGAGTGGGGACGCAAAGAAATTAAACTAGCCGAAGCTGAAATGCCCGGCTTAATGGCTCTTAGAAAAGAGTACGGAGCTCAACAACCTTTGAAAGGTGCGCGCATTGCAGGCTGTTTACATATGACAATTCAAACTGCTGTTTTAATTGAAACACTAAAAGCCTTAGGCGCAGAAGTTACTTGGAGTTCTTGTAATATCTTCTCAACCCAGGATCATGCTGCTGCTGCTATTGCTGCCGCTGGCATACCAGTTTATGCATGGAAAGGTCAAAATGAAGAAGAATTTGATTGGTGCATAGAGCAAACACTTACTGCTTTTGAAGGTGGTAAAGCTTTAAACATGATACTAGATGATGGTGGAGATTTAACCAATATGGTATTTGATCGCTACCCAGAGTTAACTAAAGATATCAAAGGGTTATCAGAAGAAACAACAACCGGAGTTCACCGTTTATACGAGCGAATGAAGAAAGGTACTTTAGTGATGCCTGCAATTAACGTAAATGATTCCGTTACCAAATCTAAGTTTGATAATAAATACGGATGTAAAGAATCATTGGTTGATGCCATACGCAGAGCAACTGATGTTATGATGGCTGGTAAAGTAGCCGTAGTAGCTGGTTATGGTGATGTAGGAAAAGGTTCTGCAGAATCATTGCGTGGCGCTGGTGCGCGTGTTTTGGTTACAGAAATTGACCCGATTTGTGCATTGCAAGCTGCAATGGATGGTTTTGAGGTAGTTACAATGGAAGATGCTTGCACACGTGCAAATATTTTTGTTACTGCTACTGGAAACGTAAATATTATTACAGATCGCCATTTTAAAGCCATGCGTGATAAATCGATTGTATGTAATATCGGGCATTTCGATAATGAAATTGACATGGCTTGGTTGAATAAAAATTATGGATCAGCTAAGTACACAATTAAACCTCAGGTTGACGTGTATAACGTAGATGGTAATGAGATTATAGTTTTGGCCGAAGGACGTTTGGTAAATTTAGGTTGTGCAATGGGACATCCTTCATTTGTAATGAGTAACTCATTTACTAATCAAACTCTTGCTCAAATAGAACTTTGGAACAATAGTGATAAATACGAAAACAAGGTATACGTGCTTCCTAAACATTTGGACGAGAAAGTAGCGTTCTTACATTTGGAGCATATTGGTGCTAAACTTACAGTATTGCGTAACGATCAAGCCGATTACATTGGGGTGAAAGTGGAAGGTCCTTTCAAATCAGAAATGTATAGGTACTAAGAACAAAAAAACAGCGAAAAGCCAACCGTAATGGTTGGCTTTTTTTTTGCCTTTGCGAGTATTGACAGTTATTCTCAAGGTTAATTTGGCAGGTGTATCCACCAATAAGCCTATAAATCGGAGATTGTAATCCTTGAATAAGTATATAAATCAGTGATTATAGTCTCCAATAAACCTGTAAATCAGGGATTATAATCTCCGAAAAGTATATAAATCAGCGATTATATTCTCCAATAAACCTGTAAATCGGGGATTATAATCCCTGAAAAGTAGGTGAATTAGAGGTTTTTGTATATATTTGTACTGTTTTTATGATTTACAGAACCATATACCAATCAATTAAGAGCAGCCTGTTTAAAGGAAAGGCCATTTTATTGTTTGGTAGCAGACAAGTGGGAAAGACAACAATAACCGAGCAACTGGCAAAGGATTATGAAGGCGAAACGCTCGTATTAGATTGCGATGAGCCTGATGTTAGGGGGCTATTAGAAAACGTTACTTCAACACAGTTAAAGTCAGTTATTGGCGGGCATAAAGTACTCATTATTGATGAGGCACAACGTGTTAAAAATATAGGAATTACGTTAAAGCTTATCGTTGATAAAATAAAAACAGTACAAGTAGTAGCAACAGGCTCATCAGCACTTGATATGGCAAGTGAAATTAATGAATCACTCACTGGGCGAAAATATGAATATTTTGTTCATCCATTTTCGATTGAAGAATTAAGCATGCACACAACATGGTTAGAAGAAACCCGTAACCTAGAACACCGATTGGTTTATGGCATGTACCCAGATATTACCCAACAACCAACGGATGCAGAAAGGCTTTTAAGAAATCTGACATCAAGTTATTTATATAAGGACTTATTGGCATTCGAGGATGTTCGTAAGCCTGATTTGTTACAAAAACTAGCGCAAGCATTGGCTTTACAGGTGGGTTCTGAGGTATCTTATTCTGAACTAGCTCGTTTGTTATCAGTTGATAAAGCAACTATTAGTAAATATATTGATTTGCTTGAAAAGGCGTTTATTGTATTTAAATTAAATGCTTTTAGCCGAAACCACAGAAGTGAGCTGACCACAACCAAAAAAATATATTTTTGGGATAATGGAGTGCGTAATGCTGTAATTGGCAATTTTAATAGAATAGGGCAACGAACAGATATTGGCCCTCTATGGGAAAACTTTATGATTAGCGAGCGAATAAAGCACACCCAAAATAATTTGAAGTACTGTAAGTACTATTTTTGGCGAACAAAAATGCAACAAGAAATTGACTTAATTGAAGAGCAAAATAATACCCTAAGTGCATTTGAGTTTAAATGGAACGAAAAGGTAAAATCATATATCCCTAAAACCTTTACCGATACTTATGATGTAAAAGAAATTGGGCTTATCAATAAAAGCAATTATAAAAAATACTTGGGAGGAAAATAACTACAACATATAAGGCTTAATATAGGGCTAAAGCGTATGTTGCAAGTAGTAAGTTTTAATTATGCACGATCCATCAACTAATCTTCAGCATACAGAGTTTGATCAATCAAATTCACATTTTAAATTGGCGTTTGATGCGTTAGAATATACCAATGAGTGCATTTTTATAACGGGCAAGGCTGGTACGGGGAAGTCTACCTTACTTAAATATTTTGTAACGCATACTAAAAAAAATTGCATTGTTTTAGCGCCAACTGGTATAGCTGCTATTAATGTTGGTGGTGTAACCATTCACTCTTTTTTCAGGCTACCATTCAGGCCAATTGTGCAGGATGATGAAGAAATACACCGATTCCCGCGTAACTCTGAGAAGTTTAAAATGATTCAGAAGACGGATGCATTTATTATCGATGAAGTATCCATGTTGAGAGCAGACATTATTGATGCAATAGATCAAACATTACGAGTAAACAGCGGATATCCGGATAAGCCGTTCGGAGGTAAACAACTCATCTTTTTCGGAGATTTATTTCAGTTAGAACCTGTTGTGCAAAACAACGAAGTAGAACGCTATTTGTTTAATGAATATTACAATAGCCATTACTTTTTTGATGCAAGGGTGTTTAGGGAACAACACATGCATTGTATTGAACTCCGTAAGGTTTATCGCCAAACAGATCCTGATTTTATACGCATTTTAGATGCTATAAGATTAAATCGGGCTGATGAGGTGGAGTTGACTCAATTGAATAAACGTGTGGATAGGCATTTTGAAGCATCTAATACAGATACCTATGTAACTTTATCAACAAGAAATAATGTAGCTAGTGGAATTAATGAGTTTGAATTAATGAAGTTAAAAGGTGCTGAGTATTTGTTTAAAGGAATAGTTGAAGGGGAGTTTAATATTAAACAATTACCTACGGATAGCACATTGGTATTAAAAGAGGGTGCTCAAGTCATTTTTATTAAAAACCACACGGGTGGAAAATGGGTGAATGGAACCATCGGTAAAATTCAAGCGTTGAAAGACGAACAGATTACTATTCAATTACCTAACGGTGAATTGGAGGAAGTCGGGCTAGAAGTATGGGAAAATAAAAAGTATTCATGGGATGCCGTAAACAGACGGGTTAGAAGTGATGTAATAGGAACATTTAAACAATACCCCATAAAATTAGCTTGGGCAATTACCATACATAAAAGCCAAGGATTAACTTTTGATAAATTAATACTTGAACTGAGTGGTGGAACGTTTGCTCATGGCCAACTTTATGTTGCTTTGAGCAGATGTAGAAGTTTAGAAGGAATGATACTTAGAGAGCCAATTAAGCAGAAGGATATTATTATTGATGAGCGAGTAGTAAGATTTGCCAGGAATTTTGCCTTTTTGGAAGACTCATAACATAAAAAAGGTTGCCGATATAATCGGCAACCTTTTTTATAGAAACTGGTTTAACCAGTTCTTTACACTTTTTAACTAAAATCTACTTAATAATAAGTAGTAACCTTTATTAGTTCGATACAAATGTCGCACTAAAAGTGAGTGTGCGCTAATCAAAATGACAAATGGGGGTATTTTGTGTATAAGTGTGGGTTTCGAGATTTAAACATAACTTTTTATGGCCTAAACAGCCCTATAATGTCCTTTTAAGAAATCCTGATAGGCAAGTTTGATACCACTTTCTAAGTCGATACTTGGTTTCCATCCCAGATTTCTAAGAATTGTCGCATCCATTAATTTTCTTGGTGTACCATCCGGTTTTGATGGATCAAAACGGGTTTCACCGGTATAACCTACTACATTTTTTATTACTTCAATTAAATCCTTTATTGAAAGATCTTCTCCATAACCCACGTTTACAAACTGCTTTTCATGGTATGTTTGCATTAATAAAAAACAAGCATCCGCTAAATCATCAACAAATAAGAATTCTCTTAAGGGTTTTCCTGTTCCCCAAGCCTCAATGTATGGCGCATTGCTTATTTTTGCTTCATGGATTCTTCTAATCAGTGCCGGCAAAACATGTGAGTGAGAGGGGTGGTAATTGTCGCCATAGCCATATAAGTTGGTTGGCATTACAGAGATAAAGTTGCATCCAAATTGTTCCCTATAACTTTCACACAATTTAATGCCTGCTATTTTGGCAATAGCATAAGGTTCATTGGTATATTCAAGTTCTCCGGTTAATAGGTACTCCTCCTTTAAAGGTTGTGGTGCAAACTTTGGATAAATGCATGATGACCCAAAGAACATGAGTTTTTTTACACCATTCAAATAAGCATGATGGACAATATTTGACTCAATCATCAGGTTTTGGTACAAGAAATCAGCACGAAAGGTGTTGTTTGCAGCAATACCACCAACTTTAGCAGCGGCCAAAAAAACGTAATCGGGTTTTTCTGTTGCAAAAAAGGCAGCTACATCATTCTGGTTTGTAAGGTCAAGTTCTCTAGACGTGCGCACAACAATATTGGTGTAGCCTTCTTTCACAAGCTTTCGCTTCATGGCCGATCCAACCATTCCCTTGTGCCCCGCTATATATATTTTCTCGTGTGTATTCATTATTAATTATGATACAATGTCAATATGTTATTCAAAGTAGTTCAACGTTTTATATCCTGAATCTTTTAGGAATAGTTCCTTTTTCATCAGTTTCAAGTCGCCCTTCATCATATCATTAACCAAACCTTGTAAGTCATATTTTGGTTTCCAGCCTAGTTTTGTTTGTGCTTTTGTCGGGTCTCCTATTAAAAGGTCCACCTCTGTAGGTCTGTAGTATCTTGAGTCAACGGCCACAACCTCTTGACCAACTTTTAAATTGCATGAAGTTATTTCCAGCTCTTTTAAGCGCGTATCATCAATTGCATCAATGAAACCAACTTCAGTTTCATTTTCTCCTTTAAATGCGAGTGTAATGCCAACATCTTTGAAACTCATTTTAACAAACTCCCGCACAGCAGTAGTTACTCCTGTTGCAATCACATAATCTTCTGGTTTTTCCTGTTGCAATATTAAGTACATGGCCTCCACATAATCTTTAGCATGTCCCCAGTCTCTTTGCGCATTCAGGTTTCCAAGGAATAGTTTATCCTGCATGCCCAATACAATTTTTGCAACAGCCCTAGTTATTTTGCGTGTAACAAAAGTTTCTCCACGAATCGGGCTTTCATGGTTAAACAAAATGCCGTTACATGCGTACATACCATATGCTTCTCTATAATTAACTGTTATCCAATAAGCATACATTTTAGCAACTGCATAAGGAGACCTCGGATAAAAAGGGGTGGTTTCACTTTGCGGAACCGCCTGTACCAAGCCATACAATTCTGATGTTGATGCCTGATAAACTTTGGTTTTATGGGTTAAACCACAAATGCGTAAGGCTTCTAAAATTCTTAAAGTGCCAATCCCATCAGCATTGGCTGTATATTCTGGTTCTTCAAAGCTTACCTGAACGTGGCTCATAGCGGCAAGGTTGTATATTTCGTCAGGTTGGGTTTCTTGTATAATTCGTATTAGATTGGTAGAGTCAGTTAAATCACCATAATGCAATTTAAGCCTTAGGTTGCGTTCATGAGGGTCTTGGTACAAATGGTCAATTCTATCTGTATTAAACAGAGAGCTTCTTCTTTTTATACCGTGTACCATATACCCTTTATTCAACAAGAACTCAGCCAAATAAGCCCCATCTTGTCCTGTAATACCTGTAATAAGTGCTGTTTTCATCAATTGGATTTGATTGTTGTCATTAAATATTTTCTTCAAAATAACCCGTTTGGCGGTTTTTCTTAACATTGTCCCATGTAAAATACCTGCCATTCATTGCCACATAAACACCATGTGGAAGTGTTTGTGCAAAAGCAAGTGCACTGCCCAAATTAAATAATCCATCACTGCTACCAAACTTATAAGGAATCATAGCTCCTGTAATAACGATGGTTTTATTGTTAATATTTTCAGCCAATGCCTTGGCTGTTATGGTCATGGTGTCAGTTCCATGGGTAATTACAATACGCTCTTCTTCAGCGTTTTTACAGTTTTCAACAACAATGTTTCTGTCACTATCAGTCATCTCAAGACTGTCTACCAGCATTAGGGTTCTAATACTCATATCAACCTTACAACGACCAAGTTTTAATATTTCTTGAATATGGGTGTCTTTAAAGTAGAGTTGGCCATTTAGCTCATTATATTCTTTGTCAAAAGTGCCTCCGGTAACAAAAATGCGTACAATGCTCATGTTGCAAATATATTCTATACCTTTTATGTTGTATATGTTAGGGTAAAATTAAATCAGGTTTAAAACCAACAGTGTTTAATTTAACGCTAAATGAATGGATTTAAGATAAGTGTTTGGTGGAAATTTTGAAAATAAGTGGCGATAACATTCAAGTGATAGCTGTTATAATCAATAATGACTGTTACTAATTAGTTTTTTGTATTCATAATGTTAATTTTGTCCTTCTTTATTTAATAAGTGTAATGAGTATAGCAGAAACGACTTTAGAATCTGTAGTGATAAGATTTGCAGGTGACTCAGGTGATGGGATGCAATTAACAGGCACTCAATTTACCAATGCCGCTGCATTATTTGGAAATGATTTAGCCACCTTTCCTGATTTTCCAGCAGAAATACGCGCCCCAATCGGGACATTAGCTGGTGTGTCTGGTTACCAGATTCATTTTGGCTCAACACGAATTCACACCCCTGGAGATGAAAGTGATGTGTTGGTTGCCATGAATGTTGCTGCGTTAAAAGCAAACATAAAAGGACTAAAAAAGGGTGGTGTAATTATCGTAAATACGGATGGTTTTGATGCCAAAAACATGCGTTTGGCTAACGTTCCGGAAGATAAGAATCCTTTAAAAGACGGCAGTCTTGCGGGTTATGATGTAAAGGAGATTGATGTAACTAAAATCACCAGAGCAGCATTAGCTGACAGTGGTCTAGGTACCAAGGAAATAGACCGTTGCAAGAACATGTTTGTATTGGGCTTGTTATACTGGATGTATCATCGCCCAATTGAAAATACCATTGAATTTATTACAAGCAAGTTTAAGAAAAACCAAGCCATTTCTGATGCAAATGTAAAAGTGCTAAAAGCGGGTTGGGCTTACGGTGAAACAACTGAAATGTTTGCCCAAAGATACAATGTGGCCCCAGCAAAAATGGAAACTGGGGTTTACCGCAGTATTATGGGAAATCAGGCGACTGCCTATGGTTTAATAGCCGCATCTGTAAAGTCAACATTACCTTTGTTTTATGGAACTTATCCCATAACTCCGGCTTCCGATGTGTTGCATGAGTTATCTAAATATAAGAATTTCAATATAAAAACTTTTCAGGCTGAAGATGAGATTGCCGGGATATGTGCCTCTATTGGAGCTGCATTTGGCGGCCATTTGGCAATAACTGGATCATCTGGGCCTGGTATTGCATTGAAAACTGAGGCCATTGGTTTGGCTACGATGTTAGAATTACCGTTGGTGATTGTAAATGTTCAGCGTGCCGGACCTAGCACAGGTTTGCCTACCAAAACCGAACAGTCTGACTTATTGCAGGCATATTATGGAAGAAATGGAGAATGTCCGGTTGTAGTATTGGCAGCTCAATCACCTTCTGATTGTTTTGATATGGCTTATGAAGCTTGTAGAATTGCATTGCAGCATATGATTCCTGTTTTCTTCTTAAGCGATGGATATATTGCCAATGGCGCAGAGCCATGGAAGTTCCCTAAAACATCAGATCTTAGTCCAATAAATGTTGAGTTTGCAGGTGAACGTAAAGCAAGTGATGATAAGTTTTTACCTTATATGCGTGACGAAAAATTGTCGCGCCCTTGGGCTGTTCCTGGCACAAAAGGCTTAGAACACCGCATTGGAGGATTGGAGAAACAAAATATTACAGGTAATATTTCTTATGATGCGGATAACCACGAATTGATGGTGAAATTGCGTCAGGAGAAAGTTGATTTGGTTGCAAACTATATTCCTGAACAAACAATTGATAATGGTGCTGAAAGTGGTGATTTGTTAATATTAGGTTGGGGTGGTACCTATGGTGCATTAAAAACAGCAACCGCACAATTAATTTCAGAAGGCCATAAAGTTGCTCATGCGCATGTTCGTTATATGAGCCCATTCCCTAAAAACCTTGGTAAGTTAATGAGCAGGTATAAAACGGTTGTTGTGCCTGAATTAAATAATGGTCAGTTGGTAAAAATTATACGTGATAAGTATTTTGTGGATGCTATACCTTACAATAAAATACAAGGGCAACCATTTATGTCGCATGAGGTAGTGAATAAGATTAAAGAAATATTGGCATAGCAATGCGTTATGGTTTCAATTGGTTGATGTTAAATAACATTGTCATCTATTTGATTAACCAATTAACTTCATTTAAAATAACATGGAAACAACAGTAGAAAAATTAACGTCAAAAGATTTCGCCTCTGATCAGGAAGTGCGCTGGTGTCCAGGCTGTGGAGATTACAGTATATTAAAACAAGTACAGACGGTATTGCCTGATTTGGGGCGTCCAAAGGAGGAGTTTGTATTTATTTCAGGTATTGGATGCTCTTCTCGTTTTCCATATTATATGGATACATTTGGGATGCATTCTATTCATGGTCGTGCAACAGCAATAGCTACAGGTTTAAAAGCCACCAGACCTGATTTGTCAGTTTGGGTAATTACAGGTGATGGCGATTCAATGAGCATAGGGGGAAACCATTTCATTCACATGCTGCGTAGAAACCCAGATTTGAACGTGTTACTTTTTAATAACCAAATTTATGGGCTAACTAAGGGGCAATATTCACCCACTTCAGAGCAAGGAAAAGTAACCAAATCAACCCCAATGGGTTCTGTTGATTACCCTTTTAATCCCATTGCATTATGTTTAGGTGCAGACGCCACCTTTGTAGCAAGAACCATAGATAGAGATCCTAAACATCAGCAAGCCATCATAAAAAGAGGCTATGAACATAAGGGCACCTCATTGGTAGAGATTTACCAAAATTGCAACGTGTTTAATGATGGAGCTTTTGAAGTTTACACCGAAAAGGGTACTAAAAAGCAATATACGCTTATGATGGAACATGGTAAACCATTGGTTTTTGGCGAAAACAGTGAATTAGGTATAAAGTTGGATGGGTTCAAGCCTGTAATTGTAAATGTAGCTGACGCATCTGTTAATGACCTTTGGATACATGATGAAACAGACTTGGTTAAAGCAACCATTCTTTCCAGGTTTTATGATGACTCAACTAAAGAGGGTAGCTTCCCTCGTCCGTTTGGCGTGTTTTACATCAATAATAACAAAGCAACATTTGATGAGCTGTTTAACAACCAGATTAATGGTGCTATCGAAAGTTATGGTACTGGAGATTTAGACAAATTGATAGCTGGAAGAGAAACCTGGGTGGTGAATTAGCGTGGAATATAAAGTGTACAACCAGAAATTTACTGATGTAATTAGATTTATAGTTATATTCGATAAGTAAAGGAAGTAAAGTTATGATAAAGAATATTTTATACTGCTTAACAATAATATCTTGTGCACTCTATTTAGCAGCCTGTTGCAGCAAAGACCAAACGTGTCCTGCTGGAGATGCATCAGAAAACGAATTCCCTTATAAACTCGGTGAGCAGTTGATATTTGCAGACTCTTTTGGTCATGTAATTAAGGTTAAGCTAAATAATCAACTAACCAAAACGGCTGAATACACAGAGGAAGGTACATGCGGAATGCCAAGAAAAGACTTGGATTGCGTTTCTTCGGCAAGTATATCAGATGCTGGTATTGAGGATTCTTCTGGCGTACTTGGTAATAAAACATGGTTTACTTGCGGTATTCAGAAGAATGATGTAGCTGGTAGACCAATGGTGAATTATTATATTAGTGCTTTCGGACAGGTATTGGTTGGATTAGGCAACTATAATACAGAACCTACAACTGATAAAAATGTGGTTGCCTTACCTACTTATAACACCCCATACAAAACCTACACTAATGTTTATAGCTCCTTGTCAGCAACCTCAGGGTCAAATGTGATTAAACCAAAGGCGGTGTTTACTTTAAAAGGACAATTGATTTCGTTTACCTTAAATAAAGATACTACTCGTTTTTATTACTTGGTTGAGTAAGAGGTGGATATTATGCTGAATGCAGATTAAGGAGTTTTTTATATTTAAGGTGAACTTCTTTGGCTGTTAAAGTTGCAATAATCAATCCTGATTTGCCATCTAAAAAACCTAGTTTAATAAAGTAATCACGGAAAAATCTAAATGCTGGGCTGGCATAAAGCTTTATCCAAGAGGCACGTTTGCCACTCTTAAAAGCTTGTTCTGCTCCTCGGGTACTATATTTTTCAATTTTATTTAAGTGACTTTCAATTGTTGCATACGAATAATGCAATAGTTTCCCGGATAATAGCTTTTGAGAAAAATTATTAGGAATATCTAATTGCTCATGCACTTCTGCATGATTCCATTGAACAAATTTCTTGTTAAACAAACGTGCTTTCTTGTCAGGATACCAGCCTCCATGGTTAATCCAATATCCGCAATAGTTATTAAGGCGTTGAAATACGTACACGCTCTTTTCATTCAAGCCTTGTTTAAGTTGAGTAAGTTGAGCAACCAATTGTTCATCTAAGGCTTCATCAGCGTCAATAGATAAAATCCAATCATGTTTAGCAATTAGATTTGCCGCATTTTTTGTGGCACCGTATCCAATAAATGGTTTAACAACAACCTTTGCGCCAAGTTCTTCGGCAATAGGCACAGTATTATCAGTGGAAAAAGAATCACTTACAATAATTTCATCTGCAATTGGCAATAAGGATGAAATGCAACGTTGAATATTTGCACTTTCATTATAAGTGATGATTACAGCACTTATATTATTCATGCGATAAGTGATTTAAGCTTTGATAACCAATATAGCATTCCCTTTTTAAATATCAATGATTTATGGGTTTCAAAAGGTTCTCCAACTCGTAACACATTTTTATACAAGTAAGAAGACGAGAAGCCCCAAGTTTTCATAAAGGTAACTCGGCCATTGTTTTTGGTTACCCTTCCAGTTGATTGGCATTTGAAATGATACACCAAACTTTTGCCAAATCCTCTAAAATCACGAACGCCAGCTTCCCATAGTTTCATGGCAAAATCAGGGTCACTATAAAATCCTGGGCTATATGCTTCACTGTATCCACCAACGTCATCCCATAATTTTTTTGAAACTACACTTGGTGGCCAGCATGCTCCAAACCAATCGTTCTTATTCGCTTTAGTTGCACAAAAGTCTAGCAGCCCTTTTTCATCAAAATTTTCAATAGTATCTCCGAAATAATAGGGTGAAAGGTTTGCAGCGTTGCTTCCCTTTTCAAACTCAATCATTGTTCCTGAATAGTAAAATAATTGGGTTGGGTGCGCAGAAATTGCTGCATACAATACACTATCCCACTTTGGGCAAACGTACATATCGTCATTTAGGTAAACAATATATGGAGTTGTTACCAAGGATGCACTAGCGTTAACAGCGTAACACACTCCTGCATTTGTTGTGCTATAAGTATAATCGAAGCCTTGCTCTTTTACCCAATCCAATGTCCCATCTATTCCCTCGTTAACATGAATAATAATCTGATGTTGGTACTCACTATTCTTTAAAATACTTGAAATGCAAGTCTTAAGAAATGGGAGATTGTTCCATGTTGGAATGAGTATAGAAAAAACTGGAGCTTCAATTTTTCTAGAACTCTTGTGGTAGGTAATAAGTGGTTTTGGAAAGCTATCCATGCACGTTATATGGAACTTGCCGCCAAATAGTTGGATACATTTTTTTCTATTCGCAACTCCGCATCCGTATAATCAGATTTTACAAACTGTTTACCCGTAATTTGTTCAAACAACTCAATATATCTATTAGAAACTGATTGGATAAAATCTTCAGTCATATCGGGTTGTATTTGGCCCTCAAGCCCTTGAAAATCATTTTGAATGAGCCATTGGCGAACAAACTCTTTTGATAATTGCCGCTGTTGTTGGTCTTTAGATTGAATTTCTTCGTAAGTGTCTTTATAAAAGTACCTTGATGAATCTGGTGTATGGATTTCATCAATGAGCATAATCTGGCCGTTTTTCTTTCCAAATTCGTACTTTGTATCAACTAGTATTAGGTTTTGTTTATTAGCAGCCTCGGTTCCAAGTTCAAATAGTTGGCGTGTATAGGTTTCCAGCATCAAATAATTTGACTCTTCTACAAGTCCGCTTTTGATAATGTCTTCGCGGCTAATGTCCTCGTCATGCCCATGACTAGCTTTGATAGTTGGCGTAATGATAGGTGTAGGTAATTTATCATTCTCTCTTAAACCCTCCGGTAGTTGCACACCACAAACCTCTCTTTTACCTGATTTGTATTCTCTCCATGCGTGCCCCGCTAAATAGCCCCGAATAACCATTTCTACTTTAAAAGGGCTACACATATGGCCTATTGTTACGTTTGGGTCAGGGCAGTTAATTTTCCAATTAGGAACCAACGTTGAAGCCATATCTAAAAAATGTTCGGCTATTTGGTTCAACACTTGGCCTTTGTATGGAATAGGTTTTTTCAATACCACATCAAAGGCGCTAATCCTATCGCAGGCAACCATAACCAAAAGGTCGTCATTAATATTATAAACATCTCTTACTTTGCCCCTGTAAAAGCTTTTTTGGTGTTTAAAAAAATAATTTGTTGAGATTATAGCGGGTACCATGTCATCAAGTATTAAGCAGCGAATGTACAGAACAATTTTTTAATCAGTATTTTTTTGTAAACGATCATATGCTTTAATAATATCTTTAACCAAGCGATGCCTTACCACATCTTCGTAAGATAAGTAGGCAAATTTCAGACCTTCAATGTTTTGCAATATATCTACAGCCTTTAATAACCCAGAAAGATTTTTCCTGGGAAGGTCAATCTGGGTTAAATCTCCCGTAATAATAAACTTCGCATGGGGCCCCATCCGTGTTAGAAACATTTTAAGTTGCAGGTCAGTTGCATTTTGTGCCTCATCTAAAATAACAAAAGCATTATCCAGTGTTCGCCCTCGCATAAACGCCATGGGAGCAATCTCAATAACCCTGGCCTCAATATATTGCTTCAGTTTTTCCGCAGGTATCATGTCATCTAGCGCATCATACAAAGGGCGAAGGTAAGGGTCAATTTTTTCCTTTAAATCTCCTGGTAAAAAACCAAGGTTTTCACCGGCCTCAACTGCCGGACGAGCGAGAATAATTCGCTTAATCTCTTTGTTTTTCAACGCCCGAACAGCTAAGGCCACCGCAGTATAGGTTTTACCTGTTCCTGCTGGACCTATGGCAAAAAGGATATCGTTATGCTTCATCAAATCAACCATCTTTTTTTGATTGGCTGTTCTTGCACGGATAATTTTACCACTATTCCCATACACGATAATATCATTTTCTTTGGGCTGTTCTTGTTCTGAACTGTAATCCATAGTAAATTCAGGGTCTTTGTGCAGCAACAGTTCAATTTGACTGGTGTTTAATACACCAACTTTTTCGCTTAAACGGCATATCGCGGCAAATTGATTTTCAAATAACTCAATATCTCTTATATCTCCGTTCACAATAAGGTGGTGCCCTCTAGAAACAATCTTTATTTTTGGAAAATGTAGCTGTAATAGTTTAACATTTTTGTTATTAACCCCTAGAATATCCGCAGGTTCAGCACCTTCAATTATAATTTCTTTGTTAATCAATTTTTCTGCTTTAATGTTTATTAATAAAATAAGCCGTTTAACTTTGTAAACAAATATACTTTCCCAAGTGTAAAAATTGCAATAGTTTTGGCTACAAATAAATGAAGCCCAATTTTTAAATATTAATTTAAAGTGTCATTAATAACATTAATAAGCGATTATGGAATTAATACATATTATGTAGCCTCAATTAAGGCCGCTGTAATAGAATCAATTCCTAATGCAACAATTATTGATGTTTCCCATCAAATACCCTCTTATGATTTATTGCAAGCAGCATTTATACTTCAGAACTGCTTAAGCGATTTTAAAACGAAAACAGTCCACATCGTTGCTATTGATACCAGCTTGCAACAATACCAAAATGTACTTATAGGCCAAATTAAAAACAATTGGATAATTGCCGCAGACAATGGTTTCCTTTCTATGCTAAGCACCCAATGGGATGTCGTTTACAAATTAAAGTCGCCATTGTTAAACATAGAAAACAAGTCACTATCCCCTGAAAAGGATATTTTTGTTCCTGCCGCAAAAAATATTATCCAAAATGTACCATTAGATACCTTTGCAGATATTACAACCGAATACATCAAAGTGACGAATTTGCAGCCTGTTTTTGATGAAATGCAGTTGCGCGCTACCATCGTGCATGTTGATGGATATGACAATGCAGTAACCAATTTAAACAAACCTGACTTTGAAGCCTGGATTGGGGCCTCATCATATCGGATTTACTATAAACGCAAGGAGTATTTAGAACAAATAGAAAAAGACTATAGTAGTGTTACTCCAGGTTCAGGCTTGGCCTTATTTAATAGTAAAGGCTGGTTAGAAATTGCCATTAATAGAGGACAAGGAAAATCGTTACTTGGTTTAAAGTTAGGAGATCAGATAATAATAGAGAAAATTAATGATTAATAGAATAGTTAGACTTTCATTTGCTCAGGAAAATGTAGCACACTTTTTAGAGATATTTGATAACAGCAAAGCACAAATTGCCAATTTCCCAGGTTGCAATGAGCTTAAACTGCTACAAGATGCTAATCATAAGCATGTGTTTTACACTTATAGCATTTGGGATTCATTGAACGATTTAGAGAACTACCGAAACTCCGACTTATTTAAAAATACTTGGCATAAAACAAAAGCCCTGTTTAATGATAAACCGATGGCTTTTTCGACTATTGTCATACAAAATGTAAAATTAAACGAAAATGAATAAACATAAAATAGTGCTTTTACTGCTCTTAATAGGTAGTTCCTGTTGGTCTAAACAATTGGATTCATTAAGAATAGAAACAATTAAAGGCCAAAAATACATCATTCATTTAGTAGAAAAGGGAGAAACATTAGAAATGCTCATAAATCGCTATCATAGTGATTTGGAGCTTACAGTTAAAGCAAATGACATAAAGCGGAAAAAACTTGAAAAAGAGCAGCTTATAAAGATTCCTATACTCTCTGATACAACGCAAATCACTCGGCAAATAGCTATTAAACGAGATTCTTCCGGAGTAAACGAAGCACATGCGAATGCCCAAACAAAAGAAGCTATTAAAGTATTCACACATCAAGTAAGTTTAGGTGAAACAACAAGTTCAATAGCAAAAAAGTACAAAATAACCACCGTGCAACTTAATAAGTGGAACTCAATTAAAAATAATAAACTAATTGTAGGACAAGTATTGATTGTGGATGAAAATGCGGCAATAAAGCCCTATTTAAGGCTGAATAAAGCTGAAGCACAGTTCCCCAATACACAATTTGTTGAAAAGCTAATGAGCACTGGCTTAATGCTAGATAGTGGTATAGCGGTTTTCAATGAAACAGGCCAAGTGGCTCACGCTACTATTCCTATTGGCACTATTGTTAAAGTAACTAATTTAGAAAACAATCAACAGGCCTTAGTAAAAGTTACTCAAAATATTGCTCAGGAAAAGTACAAGAATTTTGTAATGATACTGGGCGCAGATATCCAGACTAAATTAAAAGCAAATTCATCAATGGTTAAAGTGAAACTAGAGTTTTTCTTGCCCCATTAATTTCCTCGTTTTCGCTAGGTAATATGGAAGGAAAATGATAATAACAGTGCAAGCAACGCCAACTTGTGTTTCAAGCATCGCCTCAAATTGAAACGCCATAAGTAAAGTAATGTAGCTTACTTGCATGATTTCCAATTTGTAAAATTGTCCAATCCAAAATGGTGCAGTAAAGCAAACCAAAAAGATTAAACAACCAATAATACCAGTTGCAGCCAAATAATAAACAAATTGATTGTGTGGTATAATAGGAACGACTATAGTTGGATAGCTTGCTTTAAACAAAGCATTATTCTTATCTTCCAAATCACCCTGGCCACAACCCCACCAGATGTTTTCTTTTAATATCTCAAAGGCAATTTCATAAGAAACCATCCTCGTAGAAAGAGAGTTGTAATTTGGATCTTGATTATTCTGGTAAACATTTACATCTTGCTTTGTATTCAATAATTTGTTTCTTAAAGTAGGAGAAAGTATAAAACTTGTTCCACAAATTACTGCAATAAGAAGAAAAGCCAACGCTCCGTTTTTAATGTTTTTACTTCTAACAACATAATTGGCCAAACAAACAAATAACATCACATACAATGCCAGAAGGCCGCTTCTTACAGAGTAAATATGTAAAAAAATCACAAAAAAAACAGCTGTCATAATGAGTATTCTTTGCGCTTTTTCTTGCAAAAGGCATCTGTAATGTGCTAAAAAATAGTAAACTAAGTATAAGGTAGTAACAACCAAAAGACTAAATCTGATGTGATTGATTGGCCCAGGCATAATTTTCGATTCCAAATATGATTGATTAATCTCTTTAAAGTGCATGAAATAGTTAATCAATATACCAACACAGGTAAGGCCAACAGTAACTGCCAGAGAGTAAATAATTAACTTCAATTGTGTTTGAGAGAATCTACCTACATTGGCCCAAACTATAGCATAAAGCAAAAGCGGGAGTTTAATTTGAAGTCGTTGAAATAAATAATCGAAGTTTTCGCTGTAAAAAAGGCTTATTAGAAGAAAAAGGTAACTAAAGCTAAAAAAAAGAGAGCCCTTATCATGTAAAAAATTTAGAAATAGAGTTTTAGGATGAGTCAGTAAAATAACGCTAAGTATTTGACCTGCCATTACAATGCTTAACAGCGCAGGTGCTTTTTCACTTCCAATTAACGCAACAAAAAACAGGCATGAAAAGGCTGTAAAAGACCAAAGTTTATAATGTTCAAGTTTATTTTCCATACTTGTTTGTAAGGCAATAATACAAAAAAGCCTACGCAATTACGTAGGCTTTTTGTGGTGTATAAATACAGTATGTTAAAACTAAGCGTATCTATTACCAACCCAGATAAACCGCTTAACAATAAATTCAGTAGTAGTCAAACTTGCATTCCCAGCAGGATTTCCACCCGTTACATGAAAGTCACTAAAAGCCGCATGAGAGTTAATAAATGCAGCCCCTGTAAAGTTAAATGAAACTGGGGTAAAAGCCTCATTCATTTCAGATTCAATCATTTGCATTGTTGTCTCATTGGTTGTATACGCCCCACAAGTAATCGCTCCCTTTTCAATTGCCAAACGTTTAGCATTAGCTAAAGATGAAACAGTAGAAGCAGTCTTTACAACAAAAATAATTGGCCCAAAACATTCTTTGTTATAAAAAGTATAATCTGTTTCGCTTATAACAATAACAGCAGGAGTAGCAATTCTGGCATCCTTAAATTCTTCATTAACAATCTGTCTGCTTTCAAGCACAACAGTTCCGCCTAAAGCGTTAGCCCCCTTTACACGTTGTAAAGTAAGTTCCGCTTGTATGGCACCTAAAGTTGGAGCGCCTGCTTTTGGGTTATCAACCAAACCAGTTATAGAATCGCACAAATGCTTTACAACATCATCAAAGCCAATATTTTCGCCATTAACATCAATACCACTGCTAGGTACAAAAATATTTTGAGGAGCAGTGCACATTTGACCACTATACAAACAGGCACTAAATGCAATATTCCCTAGTACAGCTTTTAAGTCTTGAACACTATCAAGAATAATACTGTTTACTCCTGCCTTTTCGGTAAACACTGTTTTAGGCAATGATTCGATATAATTACCAAATTCACTTCCCCCAGTATAATCAACAATTTTAATAGCTTCATGCTCGGCCAATTGTTTAGTAATAGGATTCGCTAAAGTATCCACTGCCAATTGAACAGCACAAGGGTCAATTCCATTATCTAAAAAAACACGCTGCAATTCGGCAATTACAATAGCAATAGGTAAAATAGCCTTCGGATGAGGCTTGACAATGGAAACATTCCCAGTAATTAAATTCGCAAAAAGCCCAGGTACCGTATTCCATATTGGGAAAGTGCTACAACCAATAACAAGTCCAATTCCTTTGGGCATTGGGCGCCAGTTTTTCTTTAGCTTTAAATCAAACTTTCCCATTGGTTTTATCCACTCTGTCTCATGTACCATTTTAGTCAACTCAACATAACCGGTTACAATTGCCTCTAAAGCCCTATCATTACTATGTGGGCCAGATGCTTGAAATGACATCATATAACTTTGCCCTGTAGTATGCATAGTAGCATAAGTAATATCAAAAAATCTTGCTTTAACCCGTTCTAGTGCTTCTATTAATATTCCTGCCCTATCCTCTATTGAAACTGCACCCCATTGTTTTTGGGCATTCTTAGCACGATTAATATAATGTGTAAAGCTATAGCTAGGGTATTTAACACCTATCCCCATTTGAAGGTATGGCGAAATCTCTTCTCCTAACCAATCAGTAGCCTCCCCTTGCTTTAATTCACCAAAGTTATTATTCATAACGCTACTAATAAATGCCTTACCTTTCGTGTCACCGTCTTCAGCATAAGCCTTCGGAGTTTCTGGATAGGGAGTATAATAACCTCTGTTCTTTAGTGCTGCTGTTGCGTCATCAATAAGCCCCTTGTGTTTTTCAAATAATGATGTTGTAGTATTCATAAAGTTAAATTGAGGGTGCAAGTTAATTTAAATGTTGCTAATTCTTAAAACATAAAAGGCATTTTAATAAACATAAAACGGAATGATTTATACTATTTCGCCTTGTATTACAGCAATGTAAAAATTATATTAAATATATTCTTGTTAAATGTAAAACTCTTCCTACTTTTGCCTCCCCGAAAACGGGAAGCGTTGTTGGAGTTAAGAGGGGAGGAATAAGAGGTAGAGAAAAAAAATAAATAATAACGCTTGACAAAACAAAAAAAGGGATTACCTTTGCATCCCCTTAGAGAAAAGGAATAGAGAAGAAGAGGAGGGAAAATAAAAAAAAGATATATAGGAAACTCGCAGTGAATGCGGAGCGATATATAAAGTTCTTTGAAGTAATGAAATAGCAGAAAGCTTGAAATTTTAAAAATTTCGAGTCAATATCCAAGAGTAGATTTCAAATCAAATAAACTTTTACTATGAAGAGTTTGATCCTGGCTCAGGATTAACGCTAGCGGAAGGCATAATACATGCAAGTCGAACGGGATAGAACTTAGCAATAGGTTCTTGAGAGT
>CALRXU020000024.1:0-42884 GCA_943372215.1 Chitinophaga pinensis
CCATGATCAAAGTGCGGTGGGCGTCCACGAAAGGTGTGAAATTTGAGTGCATTAGCCCTAGTGGCGGCTGGTGGTGTGACAAAATGCAGCTCAAATTTGGCTTTCGTGGTCTCCTTTTTGGGTACTTTTTTGGAGAGGCAAAAAAGTACAAATAAATGAGTGGGGAAGACTAAACTCATCTTCAAACAAGGAATTTTGACAACAAGAATTTTACTGGTTTTCTTGCTGAAACTTAGATTTATCTATTAACCAAGTTAACCTATTTATCCTGTGTATAAACCCCCAACCATTCCAATTTATTACTTCTTGAGATTCCAGCAGGATTAATACCAGGCAAACCTTCTGGTATATCTATGCCGAGTTCTCTATAATAATCAACCCAGGCAGGGTAAAACGTTTTAGAAGCAGGTTGTTTAAACGTCATGGGTTCCAGCACAAAAAAATCATTATTGTGGTTGGCCGCTTTAAACGCATCATAAATCAGTTCACTGCAATAATACTTATGGTTATTGTACAAAAACGGGTCGTCATAAGGTACACCCAATTGTTGTATTGAAAAGGCCAAGGCACTATCAATTAAATGTTGGTGCGCTTTTTTCACCCTGCCCCAATACAAAGGATTTTTGGTGCGTGCTACAAACTGCTGCAAAGGTGTAAGTTGAACCGCACTGCCAATGGCCTCAATTATGTAAACAGAATCCTGTTTAACATATACCAAACCAATATGCGAAAACTTCAGGCCATCATGGCCATGAGTAACCTCTTCAATGGCACTGCATAATGGGCCACAATCCAGATTTTGAAACAGCAAGTCACCATTTTTAAGCGGTTGTTGGGCAAAAGCAACAACACGTAAAAACAGCAGCAACAGCGCAATTTTTTTCATGCATCAAACATACAAAAAAAACCCCAGCCCGAACCGAAGGTTCGGGCTGGGGTTTAGATTCCCCAATTTTATTGGTGAACATGTAAATTTACTGTTTTAGTGCTGCTTTTGTTGTTGTTATCAGTAGCCGTAAAAGTAAACACAAAATCATTGTGCATTTGGCCGCCAGTGTTAATGGTATAGGCAGTATCTATGGTGTATTCCTTAAGTCCGTTTACAGGCAAATCATAAGAAAACTTCGGTGCCATTTCACCATCCTTAGTAACCACAATACTGGCACTTTTAAGCGTGTTATTGCTTTTTAATAAACCCGCTATGGCAACTGACGTTCCGTTGTTAGCCGTTTCTGATCCCGTTGGTTTAGTTATGGTAATTTCCGGCCCGTTTTCAGTGGTATTGTTGATAACAAAGTTGCGGGTGGTTTCTTTGGTGTTGCCATCATGATCCATGTTTTTTACAATAAGCTGCATATTGCTGTTGGCATCTACCTGTGGCAAATACCAAAGGTTAGTGGTTAAACTTGAATTGTGGCTATGGCCACCATAAAAATAAGCCACAGTATCCTTGGTCAAGTTCTTAATGGTAAGCGAATAATCATGAATATCATCTGATGAGCTAAAATCTACCCTCAACCAAAGGGTGTCTTTTTCGTCATGCACAAGGCCTTCGGCAGGCGAAATGATATTTACTTTTACGGAATGGTCGTGGTCATGATCATCATCATCATCTTTGCACGATTGAAGAGTTGTGACAGCGGCAACAAAAAGTAAAGCTGCTAAAATAAATCTGTTTGTTTTCATATGAAGTGATTGTTAAAAGTTATAGTTAAGTGATAAAAAATATTTGTTGTTAATGGTTACGTATTGGTTTGATAAGTTTTGGTAAATAGGAATTTGCACCAATGCGCTGATTGAGAATTTACGGAAGAAAACATCAGCTCCCGGTTGCAGGTTAAGCAATGTCCCGCCTGAATAGGATACCCTATCGTTGTTTTCTATGTTTTGTGCGCTGTGGTCAAACCACAAAGCAGCATTGGGCACCAATGAGAAAGTGCGCCATTTTTTCCAATAGAAAAACTTGTTGGATAATGTAAAACGTTGCCCAAACTGATACTCATTTTTATTGGCAAAATGGTATAAATACGAGCCCTCAAGCGTTAGCCCAACGTTTTTTCTGCGGAAGGTGTACATCATATTAGCAATTGCGGCAAAAGCACCTGTACCTAATTGAAAGTTAGGGTTTACCGCATCATTGCTTAGTTTTTGGTAACTGCCAGTTGGCGTTTTTAGCCCACCCCCAAATTGCAAAAAGTGCCTGTATAGCTTGGCCATACTATCGCCACTGTTCAAGGCAATATAGTTGGCCAAAATGTTCACATCCCCAAGTCCTTCCAATAGTTCATTGGCTTCATCAGAATGTTGTTTGTAAAAGCGGTGCATGGGCAACATGCCAATCAGCATCCACTTTTCGCCCAAATAATATCTTCCCAGCAATTCCATGGTCTGGAAAGTTTCTTTTGAACTTGTTTGAGGCCCAAAAAGGCTCGGTAAATGTTTGGATTGTGTTTGGCTAAAACTGTACCTCAAACCTAAACTATTGGAGCGATATTGTGGCATAATACCCATGTAGTTGTTCGATAAACCACAACCACACACATCGCAACCATAAGCCTGGTGAGTAATAACTGTAAACAGCAAACACAACCCCAATAATTTATTTATCATAAAATAAGCATTGAGTTAATGTAAGAAGAGAAAAACTAAACTGTAGTTTAAGCTACTGCGGGCGGATGAAAAGGCGCGTAAGGATTAGAATGATAATACAAAGAGAGCAAAGGCGGATAGATTACCGCCAATGAGTTTAGTTTAGGAGGTTCAAAATTACTGTTTACACAAATGGTTTCAGTAGTCTCTTTTTCTTTAATAAAACCAGGTAAATTTTGTTCTGTCTGTTTCTCCTGCTCAGCCTGTTTTTTTAAAAAGCACTTTGCCTCGCAAGCCGATTTTGGTTTCGATTTATTGATACAAAAGTTATTAATAAATGCAATTTTGTTCAATTGAAAATACCCAAGCCAAACAGCCTTTGCGCTTAGTTGAAAACTAAAGCAGCACAACAATACAACAGCTATGGGTTTGGTTAAATTCATTTTCTGCTACAAATGTAATACGTATATACGGAATCTTTACAACAACATAATATGATTTTGAATTATGATTTCTCAAATATTACTAAATGTTCGTTTAAAGCTTTATGACACAATTCATTGTCTTTTTATTCTAGAAATAAGCGTAGGATTTGATATTAAAGGCAAAGGAGCGGTTATTTCAATCCAATTTCAAACCAAAATACCTATAACCAAAGTGCGGCTTTCGTGGTCTCCTTTTTGGGTACTTTTTAGCTCTAAAATATTTGTTATTTTAAGGTATCGCTGAATGCTTTGCATTTTGGAGAGGCAAAAAAGTACAAATAAATAGGTGATGAAAGCTAAATTTCTTTTTAGGGCAATCATCTTTGGCAACAGAAATTTTCCTGGCATGCTTGCGGATATACGTAAAATGTAACAACACAATTCAATATCCCAACAGGCTTTGCTTAAAATATCCTCAATTTAAAATGCTCCTTTGCCTGCCCTTTTCTAAAATAAACCAAGCCAACAAAAAACAAATCAACAGTTACTGTAACCTCTTCGTGGCTTTTTATCTCGTTCCAAGCCCTTGTCATTCCTGGGCTCCAGTAAATATCGTCAAAAATGAGTACACTGTTTGGGTGTACTTTTTTAAGCAATAAATTAAAATAATTCATGGTGGCCTCATAAGTATGATTTCCGTCAATAAAGGCAAAATCAACCTGGTTGTACTGTTGCAACAATTGAGGCAACACGTCATTAAAATGGCCAACCACCTGCTTAATTTTCTGTTTGGTATTGGAAGCCAGAAAATGTTGTTCAGCAACCTGTACATGGTCAGGTGAGCCTTCAACTGTGCTAAGAAATGCAGGGTGGTTTAAAGCTGCTGCAATATGCATGCTGGTAAAGCCTAGTGATGTGCCGAGTTCGATACAATGTTGGTAATGGTAGTTGTTCACCAACCGAAATATAATCTGTGCAATCCTGCTGCGGTTTGCATGGTTATTGGCAAAAAAACGAATGGGTTTGCTGGTGCTTTTACCTTTTATTCCTGAAGCGCCCAAATCTTGTTGGGTAATACGTGTGTTGTTTTTACGCGCCTTGCGCCAAACGCCTTGTACAATACTAAGTTCAGGAGGCGTTTTTTGACGTGCTATACAACTATTGTAAAGCTCGTATACAAAAGGAGAGTGCAACACGTCAATACGTGTTGCACTCCAGTAATGTTTAATAACATGTAAAACAAAATGCAGGTTAACCATGAGCTATTGCTCTTTATCCTCTTGAATCTTGGTTCACAAATGCCCTAATGGTTTTTAGTTTATCCTCCAGTTGTTTAATCTGTAGTTTTGCACCTTTAATTTTATCAGTAATCTGCACCACCATTGGATTATCAGCACTGGCTTTGGCAAAAAAGCCAAGGTTGTTATCCCAGGTGTCAATATCATTTTTTAAACCACGAATTTTATCTTGAACAAACTTTTCTTCACGTTTAATTTTAGCAATACCATTAGGGCTATTGGCCAATGCTTCCAAGTGGCCTTTCTCCTTCATGTCCCTCAACTCTTGATTGGCTTGGCGGAACTTGGCAAACACCTTGTCGTTTAACTCTTGGTACTGTTTGTTTAGCCGTTCTTTTTCACCCAATGGCACAAATCCTGTGTTGTTCCAAGTATCCTGTACAGATTTTAATTCTCCAAGAATATTTGCTCCTTCCTCTTGGTTCATTAACTCTTCTAATCGGGCAATAAGTTGTTTTTTGGTTTCAGCATTTTGTTTTTGCTCTTCCACCTGCACCGCATAATGTTGTGCTTTTTTCTCAAAAAATGCATCGCAAGCAGTGCGGAAACGTTTCCAAATGGCGTCAGAAATTTTCTCAGGCACAGGACCACTTTTTTTCCAAGCTTCCTGCATGCGTTTCAGTTCGTCTGTTTGTTTGTTCCAATCCAACGGAGTAGCCGAAATGGCTTCCGCTTTTTCGCACAATTCTGTTTTTATTTTCAAGTTGGCATCACGCTCAGCTTGTAACGCTTTAAAAAAGTTGTTTTTATTGGTAAAAAACTGGTTACGTGCAGTGCGAAATTCATTCCAAATTTCATCACTTACTTTCAATGGCACTTGGCCAATCTTGCGCCAATCATCCATCAATTGGTTTACCAACGGAGTGTTGTCCATCCACTCTTTAATCCGTGTGCTGGTAAAGTTAGAAAATTGCAGGGCTTTAGCCAACAATTCTCTTTTTGCAGCCAAGTTATCTTCACGCTTTTTTTCGCGGTCAGCCTGCAAGGCTTTAATCATCTCAAATATTTTATCGCACTCTGCTTTAAAACGATTCCAGATATCTTCGTTACTTTCCTGCGGAACAGGGCCAATGGTGCGCCACTCTTCCTGGTATTTTTTTAACAAAATCAACGCCTTGTTAATATTGGTTTCAAGCGCCAATTCAGTAACACGTTTGGTCAGGTCAATTTTTTGATCTAGGTTTTTTCTGCGGTCAAGCTCCTTTAACTCATTGTTAATCGAATGCCTGTCGTAGTATTTATCAAGCAATACACGGTAGCTTTCCCACAGGCGTTCAACGTGTTCTTTGGGTACGTTTTTAACCTGTTTCCAGTCGCTTTGTAAATCCTTTAGTCGTTTAAAACTATCGGGTGTTTCTTCGGCATCCAATAATATTTGAATCTCTTTTAACAGCGATTCTTTCTTGTATAAATTGCTTTGCTTTTCGGCTTCATACTTTGCCCGTTCAGCAGCACGTTTGTCTTTTAATTCTTTATAAGCATGGTAAAATATTTCCCTTGCGCCATCACCTCTGTAGCTAAAGTCGTCTTTATTGCCGCCTTCTTCAATGTAGGCATTTAAAGCAACATTGCGTTCATCAGTAAGCAACTGCTCAAAAATGGGCTTAATCACCTTAAAGATGGCAGAGGCTTCATTCAAATCCTTTTCTTTAACAATAGTTTGAGCCAGCAATACCAACTCTTGTTTGTTGAGTTGGGCATAGTTTTGTTCGCTAGCCTGCAACTCAGCTACAGTTTCAAGGTCTTTGTCGCCATCAATAATGTCTGCTGTGTCTACGTTTTCAGCAGCCAAAGCATTCATTTCCGCCTCAGTTGGCTGCACTGCGGGCGTGGTCGGAGTAGAGTTAACCGTTTCGGTTACTTCCTGTGTGTTCATTTCTTCTGTCATGTCCTATAAATTCAGGGACGCCAAAGGTAACTATTTTTATTTTCCCGATGTTAAAAAATTGTTTTATAGTAAACCTTTGGTTTTTAATGTTTAGTATCTGCAATTTACCAATTATTAAGGGAATGAAGTGGTGCCACAACGGGTGTATTTAACCTGATAAGCAGTAAATAGGACAGCAGCATTAAACGGTTTAATGAACGGCCTATTTAACAGGATAATTTTTTTGTTACTTTTGTTCCACAATTATGGCAATTAAAATTATTGAATGCCCAAGGGATGCCATGCAGGGCTTGCATGATTTCATTCCAACTGAAACAAAAATTAACTACATCAATAAATTATTAGGTGTTGGTTTCGATACCATTGATTTTGGAAGTTTTGTATCGCCAAAAGCTATTCCGCAATTGCGCGATACCAAAGAAGTGCTTGCTGGGCTTGATTTGAGCAATACCTCGAGCAAGTTGTTGGCTATTGTGGCCAATGTGCGTGGGGCAGAAGAAGCTGTTTTGCATAAGCCCATTCAATACCTTGGCTTTCCATTTTCCATTTCAGAAACGTTTCAACAACGGAATACCAACAGCAGCATTTCTCAATCATTAGAAAGTGTAAAGCACATGCAACAACTGTGTGTTGACCACGGCAAAGAGTTGGTGGTGTATATTTCCATGGGGTTTGGAAACCCTTATGGCGATGAATGGAATGCACAAATTGCCCAACATTGGGTTGGTGAGATGGATAAAATAGGGGTACGTATTTTATCGTTAAGTGATACCATAGGCATTGCAACACCTGATAGCATTTCATACTTATTTAGCAGCTTGATCCCTCAATTTAAACACATTGAGTTTGGCGCACATTTACACACCACACCTGATACTTGGTACGAAAAAGTAGATGCTGCTTACAAAAGCGGTTGCATGCGTTTTGATGGGGCCATGAAAGGTTTTGGAGGCTGCCCGATGGCTGCCGATGATTTAACTGGAAATATGCCAACCGAAAACCTCAAAGTTTACTTTGATAACTTGCATTTAGATACGAAATTAAACAATGTGGCTTTTAATGAATCCTTGTTGGCGGCCAATGCCGTATTTCAGCATTAATTACTGAGGCCGATATTTACTCTGTTTAAGTATCTTCTCAAAATTGGTTTCTTCCATCAATTGTTTTAAAGTAACGGTTGGATTTTTAGCCATATAGGCATTTACAATTTGCCAACCTGCCCATGCCCCAATGGCTGGTGAAGATTCTTTGGGAACATGCTCAGCAACGGTAAATGGGCCATCGTTTAAATAACGCATAAATTTACCTGGCTCACTTTCGTACAACATGTTGTTGTCAATAAAATGTGTCCATACTTCTGCTTCATTGGTTTCGCACCACTTCAATTGCGCTGATGAATAACCCATAATAACCGTGTCAGGTATTTCTGGCAACAATGCTTTCATAAAATACCTGATTTTTCCTTCCACAATCATTTGTGCAATAAACCGCTTGTCATTAGTGGTCTGCATATCAGTTAATCCAATGGCCAAAGATTTTAACGTGTTGGGAACAATATAATTGGGTTGCATTTTTGCCACCATAAATTCAGGCATATCCAAGCTTCGGTAAAAGTCCTTAAAACGTGCATTCATGTAAAAATCCAATCCAATACAAAGCATGCTGTCGTAAATAATATTGCCATTGCCAAACTCGCTGATAAAAGCAACAAACCTTGGTACAACTGCTTTGGGAAACTCCTGATGATAAACGCCCATAGCTCGTGACAATTGGTCTTCTAAAGGAGCAAGGTTATTAAAATTGCTATCCACAATGTCCTGCAATTCTCTTAAGCGATCAATGCGCAATAACATGCGCATCGGCCTTTCAAAAAGTGGATCGTTGGAGTCAGCAGGCATGCGCATCACATCATTGGCATAAGAGTAATAAAATATTCCGTATTTTTTTGACAAGGCACTTAAAGCCGGAGTCAACTGATTGGTATCGGCAGAAAACAACTCCTGGTCAAAACGCTCCAGTTTAATTGGATAAACAGGCGCTTCAATAGCCGCCCTAGGCTGATAATTGGTTTTGGTATTGCAGCCTCCACAGGCCGTTAATAGGAAACATGTAAACAATAAAACAGATATGATTATATTGCGCTCGGTTTTTAATATCATGGTACAATAATAATGAAGAAGTTAATTTGTTTAGAATACTTGTTCAAATACAACCATATCATTCTGTTTTTGCAACCCCTGTTTTTAATTGGGGTAGCATCCTTTAAACTAAAACCAGTTTCTAAATGAATCAACAGTTAACAATCTCCATAGCACAGCTTGATTACCACACAGGTAATTTCGAACACAATGCCAATAAAATCATTACACAGATTCAACAAGCCAAATCAGAAGGGGTTGACCTTATTGTGTTTTCTGAATTGTGTGTATGTGGTTACCCACCACGTGATTTTTTGGAATTCACAGATTTTATTGACCAATGTAATGAGTACGTTTTAAAAATTGCCAGTCATTGCGTGGGCATTGCAGCCATAGTAGGTGCTCCAAGTGTTAATCCGGTAATTGAAGGCAAAGACTTATACAATTCAGCGTATTTTTTGGCTGATGGGGGCGTACAACACGTTACGCACAAAACCTTATTGCCCAACTACGATATCTTTGATGAGTACAGGTATTTTGAGCCCAACAACACCTTTCAGGTGGTGGAGTACAAAGGTGTTAAACTTGCCATTACCGTTTGCGAAGACCTCTGGAATATCAACGATAATCCCATGTACACCATTAATCCAATGGATGAGTTGATTAAGCAAGCACCACAAGTAATGATTAACATTGCAGCGAGTCCGTTTAACAAAACACAAGCGGAAACACGCATGCAGGTGATGATTGACAATGTGAAAAAGTACAAACTTCCCCTGTTTTATGTTAACCACATTGGTGCACAAACACAACTGATTTTTGACGGAGGAAGCATGGTGCTTGATGCAACAGCAACAGTTATTGATCATCTTGGTTTTTTTAAAGAAGATAGAAAAACTTGCACCCTGTCTGTAAGCGAAGGATACACAACGGTATCAAGTTTGCAAGCCAATCCATTGCAAAAGGTATCCAGCATTGCGCGCATACATGATGCGTTGGTGTTGGGCATAAAAGAGTATTTTACCAAACAAGGTTTTAGCAAAGCCATATTGGGTTTAAGTGGTGGCATTGATTCGGCTGTGGTGTTGGTTTTGGCAGCAAAAGCATTGGGGCATCAACATGTAAAGGCCGTGCTGCTTCCGTCACAGTTTTCATCTCAGCACAGCATTGATGATGCCGTGGCGTTGGCAAACAACATGCAGGTTCCTTACGAAATTATCAGTATTGAACAAACCTTTAATGCCTTGCAACAAACTTTGGCCAAACAATTTGAAGGGCATCCCTTTAATATTGCAGAAGAAAACATGCAATCGCGCAGCCGTGGAGTGATTCTAATGGCTTTAAGCAATAAATTTGGTTACATTTTACTAAATACTTCCAATAAAAGCGAGCTTGCGGTGGGCTATGGCACACTGTATGGCGATATGTGTGGTGGCTTATCAGTAATTGGCGATTTGTACAAAACAGAAGTGTATGAGTTGGCTGATTATATGAATAAAGATGGAGAAGTAATTCCAGTAAACACCATTACCAAAGAGCCTTCAGCTGAGTTACGCCCCGACCAAAAAGATAGCGACTCACTGCCTGATTATGAAGTGCTGGATGCCATATTGAAGTTGTATATTGAAGATAGGCTAAGTCCGAAACAAATTATTGCCAAAGGATATGACGAAACAGAAGTGCGCAGGGTGCTTAAAATGGTAAACACCAATGAGTGGAAGCGCATTCAGGCACCTCCGGTGTTGCGGGTTTCAAACAAGGCATTTGGCCCGGGAAGGCGTATGCCCATTGTGGCAAAATATTTAAGTTAGCTAAATATAAAAACAGAACCAATTAGTTGATACAATTGGTTCTGTTAGTGCGCTACCACACGTAAACTTTTTTGTTCATTAAAAGGGCTTCACCAGTAATGGTTACATCGCCTGTTGTGGTATCAACAACCTTTGTTTCATAAAGCACCCTATTTTTATCAGGAAATATTTCCTTTACCGTTATTTCTGCACGGTACGCAGTACCAGTAAACATCGGCTTTAAAAATGTAGTGTTTTGTTTCATGTAAATGTGCCCATCAGCATGCAAAAGCGTTCCAAATACTTTCGTAAACACACTAGCGCTTAAATGACCATGAATAATGCAACGTCCAAACATGCTTGCTTTCCCCGCTTCTTCATTAATGTGTAACGGGTTGGTGTCGCCACTAATTTGTGCGTATAAATTAACTTGTTCCTGTGTGTAGGTTACCTCATGGGTAAATACATCTCCAACTGATATCATATATTTATTAACGTTTATTGTTTGGCTCAACTTTACTATATAAAATGCACAATTGCAAAAGATGGATTAATCCTCACGCTGATAAAAATCATAATCATTGGGAGGCCTTGCTGGTGTTGCGCTTAACCGTAACCTATTAATAATTTAACAGTTACGATATAGATAATTTAAAATATTGCCTACTTTTGCGGCCGAATTAAACGTAGAAAAAACAACAACCAGCAATGGAAAATACAGCTAAAAACCCGTTCGAAAATTTTGCAGAAGCGCAAAAACAAGTAATGGAAAACATGAGTAATGCCACTCAACAAATGGCTAAATCATTTATGAACACAGAAATGAATTCTGATTTTTTCAAAAAATGGTATGATTCGCAAATGGCGTTTTTTAACCAAAACAACCCAACTGAAGGAAACCCAGCTAACATGTTTAACAATTGGATGAACAGCCAAATGAACATGGGCAACGATTACGTAAACAACATGCAGTCAAACATGAAAAACATGATGGGCAACATGGGCGTTAACCCTGATATGATGGGTAGTTACAACAATTGGATGAATACCATGAACAGCACCATGCAAAACATGATGAAAGACATGAACGGTTCTTCTGATGCTAAATCAGCAATGACTGGCATGTTTAACAATGCTGAAATGATGATGAAAATGTACGAATTGTGGATGCCAATGGTTAAAATGGTAAACGACAAAACTTACACTCCAGAAGCTTTCAAAAGCATGTTTAACCCATCTTTATTTAAAGATATGATGGATAAAACTTTAAACATGCAACCTGATTTTGCTAAAAACATGATGGATATGAACCATATACGTGGCATGTTCACCAACATGATGGACATGAACAAGGGAAATATGGACCAAATGCGCAACATGTTTACTAACATCAATCCAATGAGTGCTGGTTCTTTCACTAACATGAACGAACAATACAGCAAAATGTGGAACATGATGAATGAAGCTGCTGCTCCAATGATGAAAATGATGGGCAATTCATCAACCAGCAATAGCATGAATGTGGCTAACGACATGATGAACGAGTTCAACTTGTTTATGATGAAAAATACCCAAGTTCAATACGCTACTTACAATGCTGGTGTTGAAGCCATGAATGAGTTTGCTGAAAATGTGTACACCAAAATGAAAAATGGTGATGACATGAGCAACTTTATGAATGTATACAGCGAGTGGTTAGCTACCAACGATAAGCACTTAACTCAATTGTTTGCTACTGCTGAGTACAGCAAAATGCAAGCTGAGTTAAATACATTTAGTATGAAGTTAAAGCAAAACATGAACGCACAAATGGAAAAATCCATGCAAAATGTTCCTGTTGTGCCACGCAGCGAAATGGATGAGTTGTACAAAACTGTTTACGAATTGAGAAAACGCGTAAACATGTTGGAAAAACAATTAGATGCTGAAACATCAACAGAAGAAACCGTTGAAGTAAAAGCTCCGGCTGCTAAAAAAGCTGCTAAGAACGCATAGTTTGTTGAGTAATTTATAGTGTTTTAAAACCACAAATCCACTAACTAACCAGTTTGGGATTTGTGGTTTTTTTGTGTAAACTCGTGAAAGAGTAAATTTAAAGTTTAATAACACATGTTTAATATGTTTAATATGAATCCGACAGGTTTAATGGATGTAATGAGTAAAACCACTGAAAAGTTAATCAAGGGTTACGAAACGTTACAACACATCAATGAAGTTGAAGTAGGCACCACACCTAAAGAATTGGTATGGCAAAATGATTTGGTAAAATTGTACCATTATAAAAGAGAAACGCCCGCTACGGTAAAAATTCCCGTATTGGTTTCATTTGCCATTATGAACCGCCATGATGTATTGGATCTTCAGCCAGACAGAAGCTTAATGAAAAAGTTATTGGATGAAGGTTTGGATATTTACATCATGGATTGGGGTTACCCTAAAAAACAACACCGTTATTTAACCATGGAAGATTACATTCTTGGTTTTATGAATGATGCGGTTGATTTCGTGCGTAAAAGCACCAAAAACGATAAAATCCATAAAATGGGCATTTGCCAAGGTGGAACTTTTAGCACCATTTATGCATCTATCTTCCCTGAAAAATTAAAATCACTAACCGTATACGTTGCCCCTTTTGATTTTAGTGGCAATGAGTGCATGTTATACCAATGGACCAAAGATTTGGATATTGATGCCATGGTAGATGCCAATGGCGGCATTATCCCTGCTTCAATGATTGATAGTGGTTTTGGTATGCTAAAACCTAGCGCAAACATTAGCAAATACATTGGTGTAATGGATTCATTGGGTGATGAGGCCAAGTTGTTGAATTTCCTTCGCATGGAAAAATGGAAAGCGGATATGCCTGACCAAGCTGGTGAAATGTTCCGCAAATACATTAAAGATTTATGGCAAGCCAATAAGTTAATTAAAGGAGAGTTTGAATTAGGCCCACATAAAGTAAACTTAAAAAATGCCACCATGCCTTTTTTAAATGTATTTGCAACAGATGATAACATTATTCCGAACTCATCAACCATGCCTGTAATGAAAGTGATTGGAAGCAAAGACAAACAAGAATATGCTTTCCCAGGCGGACATATTGGGGTATTTGTAGGTGCACGTTCACAAAAAGAATTAGGCCCTAATGTAGCCAAATGGGTTGCTGAAAGATCATAACAATTTTATACAACTTAATAAAAAGGCTGCCTCAACAGGGCGGCCTTTTTTATGAAATGATGTGTGCATGCAACGCATGGGCGGGTTATGCTGACTATTTGAATGAAGCGCTTCATATGTTTTACTTCTAATCAATACACATATGAAAACAATTATTACAAGTCTCATCTGCATCATATGCGGATACTTAAACTCCTTTGCCCAACAAGCGAATACAGAGCCTTCTGGAGGAACAATTAAAGGAATTGTGATTGACACCAAAACAAAAAAGCCATTGGATTATGCAAACATTGTGCTGTTAAAAGGTAATTCCAATTATGCCATGATCTTATCCGATGATGAAGGGGAGTTCATTTTCAAAAACCTTCCAGAGGGTTCATACACCATAAAGGCATCATATAATGGGTATACCAATAATTCAATTAGTAACATTGAAGTTATTGCAAGTACTATCAAACAAGTAAAAATTAGTTTAGTCGGAAACGCTGGTTCAGTATGTTACGTAACATGTTGTTTCTTGCGAAGGGTTGAAACAACGTTTGACAGCACCTCCATCAAAGCCATAGAAAAGTTTAACTACCAAAACCTGCAGAAAAATTATGCCGAAGAGAAAGACTTGCAATTTCCTTGTTTAATGCAACACAAGTCAAGAAAAATTGAAGCTGCGTTAAAGGAACAACAAATCAAATTGTTTAATGAAATGCAGGTTTTCCCTAATCCAGCTTCGCATATTCTAAATATTGAGAGCATGTACGATGAGAAGAAAACAGTAAACATTTATAGCATTGCGGGCATACTGGTAAAAAGCACCACCATCATACACCACACCCAATTGGAAGTAAATGATTTGGAAGAAGGGGTTTACATTGTGCAAATGATTGATGAGAAAAATGATGAAAAACTGTTTCGAAAGATTGTAATTAGGCATTAAGTTAAATAACAACACCTGAATAAAGTGATAATTCGTTTGCTTATAGCTTTATTCAGGTGTTCAAGGTTTTTTACAGGCAACAACCCAACTAATGTGTATGTTTGCTGTTTAGTTATGATTGTAGAAAACGTAATTTATCCTTTTGCTGTAAAGTATCAGTCCTTGCCAAACCAAATTAACATGGCATACATGGATGAAGGAAAAGGAGAGGAGACTTTTGTGTTTATTCATGGATTGGCCAACTATGCCCCCGTTTGGAAACATCAGATAGCAGCATTAAAGCAAAACCACCGTTGCGTGGCGCTTGATTTACCCGGAAACGGATTATCTGCACAAGGAGATTATCCATACTCTGTTTTTTTCTATGCAGAGTGTGTAAAGTTATTTTGCGAAACGCTTCAGCTTAAAAATGTAACTTTAGTGGGCCACAGCATGGGTGGGCAAATTGCCATGATGCTGGGGTTGCGGTATTCAAACCTATTTAACAGGCTGGTATTAATAGCCCCTGCTGGTATTGAGTATTTTAGCAGTTTGGATAAACTCATGTTGCAAAACATGATGAATTTTGGGGAATACTTTTACAGTGATGAGTTCCATATTAAACAGGCCATAGGAGAGAGTTTTTTTGCTAAAAGCACTGACAAAACAAATGTGATTAATGATTTGGTGGGGTTGTTATCAGCGGCAGATGGCGGAAAGTGGCGCACCATGGTATTGGCAAGCATTAACAGCATGTTAAACGAGCAAGTAAGTGGCTTTTTAAGTGAAATTACGTTGCCCACCACCATTATTTTTGGCGAGCGTGATGCCATGATACCAAACAAATTGCTGCATCCCGGCCAAACCATTCCTTCTATGCTCAAACATGCGGAGGCACTCATTCCAAATGTGCAAACCCATATTGTTAAACAAGCAGGCCATTTTGTACACATGGAAAAGGCAGAAGAGGTGAACCGTTTGTTGTTGATGCAACCGCAATAACCCTTGCATTGACTTATAGGTATGAATAAGTTAATCACCATTGCAACATTGGTGCTGTTATGCACCAATGGATTTGCACAATCAAAACAAGCTAATACGGTTAAAAGAACAGTATTGACCAATCAATTGATTATAAATGGCCTGTTGGAGTATATGTCTAACAGAAACCCTTATTCAATTGTCTTAAAATCGGTATCAGAATCAAACCAAGGGTCTTCCGCTAGTTTTTGTCGTGGTTTTAGAATCAGTTACGGTATTCCCCTTATCAATTTACCACAAAGAAATATCAATAGCATTGCTGGCTTAAATGCGGGTGTAGTTTCTGTTGATGGCAACACCCCAAACATCAAAGGAGCCAGGGCTGATGGCACGGCTTATTTTATTGATGGGGTTAGGGTGTATGCTTTTTTCGAGCCTCTTGCTGAACCTATGGCAACAGCCGGTAAATTGGGACGGGGCTTTTAATGTACAAGTGGATTCGCTCATTATGCTAAAGTTGCAAAGACGTTATGGTCACATTATTCCAAACATTTAATAAGATCATCATCATAATAGCTTTGGCGTTATTTTCTTTTAATGGGTTTGCACAGTCAAAACAAGTTAAAAGAACGACCTCTAGTCAATTGATGATTTATAACGGGTTAGTGGATTTTACACCACCCGAAATATCAAAGCCGATTAAGTCAGCTAATCGTCCATTAGGCTGTATGCTCGGTGTTGAATCTTCTTACTATTATTTCGCTAGTGGAAGAAGTGTAAATGATTATGCAAACACCTTCCCAGGAGTCGTTTCAATTAATAGAGACATCCCAAACATCAAAGGAGCCAGGGCTGATGGTACCGCTTATTTTATTGATGGGGTTAGGGTGTATCATTTTGAGCCTTTAAGTGTATTTTAGCTGAAAATGGCGGGTTGGCCTTGCATCAAATGCAATAACTCCCAAAAAAAGTGTATTAAGCCTTGGTTATTTCTATTGATACCCATATCTTTGCCGTCCTTTTAACAAATTAATAGATATAAAAAGATGTTTGCAATAGTGGAAATCGCTGGCCAACAGTTCAAAGTAGAAAAAGACCAAACTCTTTATGTGCACAGGTTGCAACAAGAGGAAGGCGCCAGCATTGAACTTAACAATGTGTTGCTAATCAGCAACAACGGAAGCGTACAAATAGGCGCTCCATCGGTAGCAGGTGCTAACGTAAAAGCAAAAGTACTGAACCACCTCAAAGGTGATAAAGTTATCGTTTTCAAAAAGAAACGCAGAAAAGGTTTCAGAAAGAAAAACGGTCACCGTCAGTCATTTACTAAAATTCAAATAGAAGCAATTAACGCTTAATTTAAAACCGATTAATAACTAAACAAAATGGCACATAAAAAAGGTGTTGGTAGTTCAAAGAACGGTCGCGAGTCGCACAGTAAGCGTCTTGGCGTGAAAATTTTTGGTGGTCAGTATGCCACTGCTGGTAACATTATCGTTCGCCAACGTGGTACAAAACATCACCCAGGAGACAATGTAGGTATCGGAAGAGACCATACTTTGTTTGCTTTAGTTGATGGTAAAGTAGTTTTCAAAAAGAAAGCTGATGACCGCTCTTATGTTTCTATAGCTCCAAAAGCTGAAGCATAATTCAATAAGCACATACAACTTATTTAATTTTATAAAAGCCCTTGCTGATAAAGCATGGGCTTTTTACGTTATGGAGCTAAACTGATGTTCTCGTCCCCAGGCTGGTATTTTACATAAGTAACAATGAGTTGAAACATCTCATCAGTGGTTTTCATGCTGCCATTTTTCTCCCGTATTTCACGCGGTGGTGAGAAAGGATTGTTGGGATTGGATGCCGTATTGTCATAAACACCTTCAACATAAATGGTCGTGCCTCTTGGCAACCTTAGCAAATGCTTAAACTGGTAAAAATATTGCCACCTAAAGTCCCAATTGTTAATCCGAATCAATGGAATGGTATCACCGCTAGGCTTAATGGCATAAGCCCAGTACTTTTTACCAATCAAGTGCATGTGCGGCACAATGGTAATCACTGAAATGTCTTCGGGCAAAGTGGTTTCGATGCGAAAGGTTTGCACTTTGTTAGGCGGCACAATTAAATCAGGAACAACAGGGGAAACCCCTAATGTACCCATTTGAAATTCGGCCACAGGGCGTTTAGGTGGTGTTGGGCTAAAATAAATATTAAAGTAGGAGGAGTCCGTTGCAGGTATAGGAGTGGGGCCATAATGCATATCATTCAGGTAAAATGCCCCTTTTTTAGCAAACCGATAACCACCAATTTCTTTTGGGTAGGCCGTAAACAAAGCGCCTGGCAAGTAGTTGGATACACTGGGTGTCATGGCGGCATACGAGCCATCATCATGCAATAACCCCAATTCCTTGTGTATGGTTTGGCTATTGCTTTGGTCTTGATTCACCCAACTTTTACCTGAGTAAACATTCTTTTTCTTGGCAGGGTCATACTGCACCAAATGTCCATTCATGTGATGAACCAGTTTTTTATTGCCACAAACAAATTCAATGGCTCGTACAAAAGTGTCGTAAGGTATTTCATAAGGCACTTTTACCACCGCAAACAAATCGGTGTTGTTACCAGGGATATCAATAGTAGGCACTTTTACCACCAAATCAGGCTTGCCAAGGTTCTCCTCACGGTAAGCAGGCAATGGCTTTAACGAAGTGGTATCGCCTGGCTTACAACCTTGCTCAACCCAGGTTTTAATAAGTGCAATTTGCTCATTGGTCAGGTACATTTCATTTACAAACGAGCTATAAGTGGGGTCAGCAGGCCAAGGTGGCATAATGCGGTTTTCGGTAACATACCTTACCAGCTTGGCTTTTTTGGCAACATCTGCATAACTCACCAAATTAAAAGGGCCAGCCTCGCCCTTCTGGTGGCATTTCACGCAGTTTTGCTGAATAATAGGGGCAATGTGCTCCGCATAAGTAACCTCACTGCTTTTGCTTCCATTGCAAGAGAGCATAGCAGTAAAAATAGATGCCACAACAAGGAGGTGATAAGTTTTACTAAGGTTTATTCTATAAAACATCCTACAGCTTTGGTTTTAGGGTGTGCAATGGGTTGATGAAGTTTAAAAGCTTTAATGGCATCAAGTAGGTTGTGTTCCGTAATTACCGCTCTTTTTTTGCCAACCTCATAAGCCCAATTGTCTATTCTACCTTGGTAAATCACCTTTTGTTGTTGGTTTAACATAAAAACTTCTGGTGTAATAGTGGCCTTTAACAAATTGGTGAGTTTGTTTTTGGGGTCATGCAACAAGGTAATGGTACACTTGTATTTGCGTTTAAAGTCTAACGTTTCGGCAGTAGTAAAACCTTTGCCTGGCACAATACCTAAAAAGCGGATGCTGTCAGTTTGGTAAGTGGCAAGAAGTTTGTTGATGGTTAATGTGTAGCTTTGGCATAATGGACATTCCGGAGAGATGAAAATAAAAATAGTAGCTCCCTTTCCAACATAGTTGTGTAAAGAAACGGTTTGTCCTTTTAAATCAAGCAATGAAATGGTGTTTATTTGCGTTGGTTCAGCGCCTCGTTGTAAAAGAGGGCTGGCGAGCAACAGCAACAAGTAAATGGCTTTCATCTCAACAAACTTAATAAAATACTGTTACGTATGTATCATCACAATTCAACTACTTATATGAAAAAGAATTTAAACTTACTTGGCTTGGTTTTTGTTTGTTTTGTATCTGGTTTTTATGCCTGTGCACAAAACAAAACTGAACCTAAAAATAAAATCGTAAAACAAGACAATATGGATACAACAATAGTAAGTGCAGACCAAGCCATTGCAACCTTTGGTGCAGGCTGTTTTTGGTGTGTAGAGGCTGTTTTTCAGCAGCTAGAAGGAGTAGACACCGTAATTAGTGGTTACAGTGGTGGGCATGTAGCCAACCCGAGTTATAAAGAAGTAACCTATGGAGAAACTGGACATGCAGAAGTGTGCAGGATTGTTTACGACCCTAAAAAAGTAACCTATAATGACTTGCTGCAAGCCTTATTTATGAGCCACGATCCAACCACACTAAACAGGCAAGGCAATGATGCTGGACCACAATACCGCTCGGTTATATTTTACAAAAGTGATGCAGAAAAAGCAGAAGCAGAAAAAGTAATTAAAGAGTTAAACGAAGCCAAAACTTTTGAAAGGCCAATAGTAACAGCCGTTGAGCCGTTAACCAACTTTTATGTGGCGGAGGATTACCACCAAAACTATTACAACTTGAATGGGAATGAAGGTTATTGCCAATATGTAATCAGGCCAAAAGTAGAGAAATTTCAAAAAGTGTTTAAAAACAAGCTTAAGAATAAAACATCTTATTAAGCAAAGCGTTTTATGGACATGAATAAATCTATTGGCTTTTTATTGCTCATTGGGGCTTTTATATTCAACCTCAGTAGCGCAACTGCCCAACGCAACACCGATTCGTTATCGGCAGTAAATTTCTTCGGAACGGTTTATCCGGTTAAAAACGGAAATGCATTAAGTTTAACAGAACTCAAGCGAATTGTTAGAGACAACCCTGCAGCATTTAAAGAGTTTAAACGCGCACGGAGGTTAAAGGCATTAAGTGTCAGTTTGGATATTGTTGCCGTAGTTCCTTTTGTAGCTGCGGTTCTAGCTACAAACGAAGCAGGATTTTGGTTGGGTACAGCTTCTGCCGGCCTGCTTATTGGTTCAACCATAGTAATTGAGCATGGACCTTACAGCCGGAGCATTATCAATACCGTGAAACTGTATAATGAAAGTTTGAGGGTTAAACAGTAATTACTTTAAACGAACCCCAGTTGCATGCAACAAAATAAGTTGCTCAATTCTTACCTAGGATTTCTAGGCTTTGATTTCTTTTTCTCTTTTCATAGCATCGCTTTTGGTATCAAAGGGTTCGGCATATTTTAATTCCCAATCTCCTGTATTGCCAGTAAACCCTTTATGGTTTGTATTGTGCTTTTTAACTCTGTTGGTTAGTTCATCGCCTGTATATCCCACATAGTATTTATTAAGGGCGGTAGAAAACAATATGTAAACAGTGTACACGTTTAATAGGTTAAGTTTAAAACATAAAAAAGCCGCAACATTGTTGCGGCTTTGTGGGAGCAACAGGGTTCGAACCTGTGACCCCCTGCTTGTAAGGCAGGTGCTCTGAACCAGCTGAGCTATGCTCCCAATATGTTAAGCTCTAAGTTCAGTGACCCTTCCGCAAGGCGGAATGCTCTGAACCTCCCGATAGTTATCGGGAGAGCTATGCTCCCAATATGTTAAACTCTATTGGTATTTAACTTTCTTATGAACTAAGAGAGTGTTGATTCCAATGAAGATTTTTATTCCTAACGGGAGGGCAAAGATAAGTTTGATGTTTATAAATACAAGTTTATTCTTGCTTTTTTTTAGAAATATTTGCAACCTGTTGAACGTCAAAATTATTATTAGTATCAATACATGCTTAAAAATATTCTTAGGTACACGCTATATATAGTACTGGCCAGTTTTGTAATTGTTGGTGCTATAATTATTTACTTGTTTAGTAACAAGCAAGAGATTGTAAAATTAGCTGTTAATCAGTTAAACCAACAAATTACAGCCAAAATTGAATTGGGTGATGCCGATTTGGAGTTGTTTAGGCAATTTCCAAAGGTGAGCCTTGATTTGAGCAATGTTACCATTAAGGACCCTATCAAACAACAAAACAATTTATTGGAAGCAAAGCATGTGTATATTGGCTTTAACCTGTTTGACATCATCAGAAAAAACTATCGGATAAAATTAATCAATATTGATAGTGCCTCTTTAAATCTAATTATTGATAAATCAGGGAAGGGGAATTTTGATATTTTAAAGAAGGACTCAGAAGAGGAGCAAAAAAATGAAAGTTTTTTATTGGAGTTAAAAAAGGTGGTGTTTTCTCGTGTACAAGTGGTTTACTTAAACAAACAAAGTAAACAACATTACCAGGCCAATGTACATAACATGGAACTAACGGGGAACTTTAGTAGCGTGGGAGAGGAAGTGGCTTGTAAAGGGAACTTCGATTTGGTGAAATCAGATGAGGCATTGACACGTTTAATTAAAGGTAAAACCATCGCTTTAGATCTTGCTTTCAAAGTTAACCACAACACGGCCACCTATACGTTTGCCAAAGGTTTGGTTGATATTGATAAACTCCAGTTATCCTTATCAGGTCAAGTACAAAAAAAGGCTAAAGGGCTAAACTGTGATGTGAAAATTGGTGCAAGGAATTTGGATATTCCCTCGGTATTAAGTTTGTTTCCTTCGGGCAATAAAATTGCAGACGATTACACGAGCAAAGGAAGCCTATATTTTACAGGCACAATCATAGGCGAATACAACCAACACGTTTCACCTGCAGTTAACTTGGAATTTGGTATTGAAAATGGGCAGTTGAGTAACAATGCTGAAATCAGTTTAAAGGATATTCGCCTTAAAGGCCGTTTTTCCAACGGCAAAACAAGAAATAAATCCTCTTGTGCAATCAACCTATCCAATTTTTCTTTTAAACTGAACAATGATGAGGTAAAGGGCAGGGCCAACATCAGTAATTTTAACGACCCAATGATAGACATGAACCTTATAGGGCAATTAGAAGCTGGCGAGACCATTAAATTTTCTAAAAGCAATTGGGTGAAATCGGCCAAAGGAAATGTTGCTTTTAATATTGATTTTAAAGGGAAAGTAAGTGACGTGGAAAAGAAACATTTTTCAGCCATCACGGCAACAGGAAAATTAACGGCCAATTTATCTGATATTCAGTTTGAGCAGTTGGAGAAAGGTATCAATAAATTAGAAGCTTCTTTTACCGTTACCCCCAAAGATGTGCTTATTGAGCAATTTATCGCTCAGGTTAATGAATCAGATGTAAAAATAACAGGGGAGTTAACCAATTTTATCCCTTATCTATTATTAACCAATCAGGTATTAACTGCCAATATCCGATACCAGTCAGACTTTATAGATTTGAACCATTTTGTATTACCAGTTAATGAGAGTGCTACAAAAAAGGGAGAAAAGGGCTTTGAGCTTTTAGACAATATTAGTATTCATGCCACTGTTGAAACGGGCAAACTACAATACAACCAATTTTTAGCCCAAAAAACCACAGCTATAGTAAATTGGACAGGCAAACAGATTCAAGTAGAAGATTTTAATAGCGAGGCGTTTGGTGGTAAGGTGAACATGGATGGTCAAATTGAAAATGCACCAGACGGCCGCTTCTTGATTAGTTTATCGGCAAACCTGGCTAATATAAACATGAACCAACTGTTTAAGGTGTGCAGTAATTTTGGACAAACAGAGATTACAGATAAACACATTAATGGGAACTTAAGTGGCACTGTTGATATGGCTAGTGTCTGGAGCAATAACCTAGTGTGTGACTTAAATAAGCTTTATGTATTGGCCAATATACAACTTGATAATGGAGAATTGAACGGATATAAACCATTGGAATCATTAAGCAAATACATTGATGTAACGGAATTACGTAATGTGAAATTTGCCACCTTAAAAAACACCATACAGATAAAAGATAAGACCATTATAATACCAACAGTTGAAATAAAAAACAGTGCGTTAAACATTACCATGCAAGGCACTCACACCTTTGAAAATTATTTGGATTACAAGTTGAAAATAAGGCTTAATGATTTGTTGAATAAAAAGCGTAAACCCATGGAGAATGAGTTTAATGAAGAAACTCCAGAGGGCGGGGCTAACTTGTACCTGTCAATGAAAGGGCCTATCAATAATATAAAAATTACCCATGATAGGAAGGAAACCAAAAAACAAATTAAACAAGATATTAAGTTGGAGAAACAGAACGTAAAAGAAATACTTAAGAAAGAACTGGGCATAACACCTGAAAATACCATTAAAGAGAAGGAAAAAGACACGGATGAATTGGAGTTTGACAAGGACTAATGCAGGTAAGAAGGTTTCAATTATCAAAAGTAAATTATAATCACGTTCTTGTAGCCTCATTTTTTTAGCATGAATATAGACTTTACAATCTGTACCATTTCAGCCATGAGCGTTCATGAAGTAGGAAACAGAACCAATAATGGACAGATATACGCATCAACTGACCCGCTTGATATTGAAGACGAGCATTTGACTGGTCTCTTACAACACTATTTTCTTAAACCATTTACACAACAAGAGTTTTGGCAATTCACATCCAGCAATGATGATTTGAACCTTAATCCGGTTTACACATATGCTTTGCAAATATTTAACCAACAATCCAGTTTTCATTTGCAAAGCATCAACATTGCAAAGCACCTGTTCGAATCTACCAATCACCCCAATATTAAAGATGGCGATTTGTTTGTAGTGTCATTAAACAATGTAAGATTAGGGGAAGAAATGTGCAATGCAATCGGTATTTTTAAATCGGAACAAAAAGAAGCCTTTATTAAAACAAACAGAAAGGGAAAAGAATACCATTTAAAAGCAGACACTGGCATTAATGTAGATAAGCTAGATAAAGGCTGCATCATTTTTAATGTAAACGAAGAAATAGGATTTAAAGTTGCCATTATTGATAAAGCAGGAAGAGGCGCAGAAGCCAATTACTGGAAAGATGATTTCCTGCAAATAAAAACTTGTGCAGATGATTATAACTTTACACGTAATTTTCTGGGAGTAGCCAAAGCCTACGTTACTCAGCAGCTTCAGGAAGAGTTTGAAGTAACCAAAGCAGACCAAATAGATTTGCTCAATAAATCAGTAAATTATTTTAAGGATAATGAACGATTTGTAGCGGAAGATTTTGCGGCCACTGTTTTTGAAGACCAAACCGTAATTCAATCTTTTCAGCAATTTAAGTCAGGAATGCAAAAAGATGCTGATTTAGATTTATCTGATGGATTTGATATCAATGCACAAGCTGTTAAAAAGCAGGCTAAAATTTTTAAAAGTGTATTAAAACTGGATAAGAATTTCCATATTTACATTCATGGCAACCGTAACCTCATTGAAAAAGGGGAGGACGACTCCGGGAAAAAGTTCTATAAAATTTACTACGATAAAGAAGAATAAAAAAGCCGCCTCAACTTGTTGAGGCGGCTTTTTTGTGATTAGCAAATCAGGTTATCTCATTTTGATAAAACGACCTTGCATCATAGGTTCAGTTTTACTGTCAGTTAACAGTATTACATGGTAAACCCCGTCAGCCAAAGTTGAAACATCAATAGTAACAATACCTGATTGAACAGTGTATTTGTAGTTGGTAACTTCAATACCAGTAACAGATAACACTTTTAATCCTTGCACATTTGCATCTTTTACATGGTGTTTTACGCTAATGTTTTGTGATGCAGGAACAGGATAAACAGATAAGCTGTTGCCGAGTTTAGAAACCACGTTTGTTTTTTCTGAATCAACTTGTGGTTTTTCCAACTTACGGAATTTGTAATCATGCGCTCCAGTTTTGCCTTGAATGAGGTCTCTAGCAATTGGGCTGTATTCATTTTCCATATTGTCAATAGCACTCAATGTACTAAACTGCTGAGCAGTTAACTTAGGATTGATAGACAGTTCAATGGCAATTTCTAACACCGTTCTTAAATCACTGTTAATACCAGCAAGTTGAGGCGATGACAAGAAGTTGGATGCCATTTGAGGCGCATTAATACTTAAACAATTGGTGGTAACAATACGAGCAACCAAATTACGATCCATCTTAGAATCAAGTAATGCCTGACCAACCTCTAAAGCAGAGCTTGAGTTTTTAGTCATTTGAGCGCTAGCTTGACCGATGATTTCATCTTTTTTGGCATCAACAGCTTCGTTTACGGTAACGGCAGAAATTTTTTCCTGAAGATCACGCAAAGCGTACAAGCCATTAGCGGTTTTGTAAACCCATTTTTCTAAATAATAAATATCACAAGTGTTATATCTATCAAGTTGGTTTTTAGGGTATGTACCTTGTATTTGTTGTCCACAAGCTGCGGTAGAGTAAAAGATGTCTTGAGGAGATGATGTAAATGTTCCACTAGAGAACAATACACCAAAGTTTCCATCTTCACTAATTACAGGATTAGAATTGATGTCAAGTGTACCAACAGCGCCATTATTGCTCATAAAGGTGTTTCTACCTGCATCAGTTGCTCCGCCTACATTACCCAATGAACCAGTGTAGCCAAAATTGTATAATCCAGTTTGGTCGTAATTGTACAAGTAGTTGTTGTAAATCATTGGAAGATTATAACTACCGTACCCAGCAGACTGGAAGTACATGGCATTGTTCATGTTAAAGATACAGTTTGAGTAAACAAACGCATTGCCATAGCCACCAACTTCCAAAATACCTATTCTATTGGAACCATCTGTTTTCATGGCATTGATGTTGTTACAAGATACCACATTACGATCAGTACTTTCCATAGTAATACCTACACTTATACTATTGGTAATGGTGTTTGAGTTAATGTTAGTTTCAGAGGTATATATTGCATAAATACCATTCAGGAAACCGTTCAACTTGTTATCTTTAATATGGGTACGATATGTTTTTTGGCAATAAATGGCACTAGCCCACGAGTTTCTACCCAAGCCATTGTCCATGTTGTTTTGGTAAATCAACACCGGAAGTTCGCAATCAGTTGCCCTAATTTGGTACCTGTCATATTGCTCCTTAAGGTTGTTGATTTTAACCTCATTTTTCTCAATAGCTACAACATCCCTATTTCTAGTTACATCAATAGAACGGAACATGTCGTTAAATTGATTTTCAGAAATAGTAGCATTGGCATACTCTAAGTAAATTCCCATATAGTAGTTGTTTGAACCTTGAGGTTGAACATGTCTGAATTGGTTTTGAGCAATCAATCCTTTCATGTGTACATCATACATCTTAATACCCCAATACTCATTCGGGTTACCTGGATAACGCAATTGCGATTCATCAATTTCAAACGTGTTTCCACTAATTGATTGTTGCTCTTGAGATTTATGCAATTGAACACCGATTTGGCATTTGATAAATGAGTTGTCAGTTAATCGTACCCCATTTCTGTTACCATCAATCTCAACGCCAATAATGGCATTCTTAATAGTGGTGGTGTTAATCCAACCAGAAGACCTGTCATAGAAGTCTAAACCTTGCCAAACATCATCTTTGCCACAAGGGCGAAGCACTGAATTATTGCAACGCAAGAATGATTCTTCTTTGAACTCAATTTTTCCATTAGGGCCAAATACACAATCCACGTTGGTAATATCCAATATCGCATTACCAACAACAGTTACCGTTGCATCAATATAATATTTGTTAAACCAGAAGGTGTTACTTGAAATAACAATATCAGTTAAGATTGGTGTGTAAGGCACATTAGGATTTTCAAAGCAGCAGTTTCCTTCAGTAATGGTTATAGAAACCGAGGTACTGCAGCATGCACCTTTAGAAACCACTAATGTGTAAACACCAGCAGTTAAAGCAGTGTACGTGTAACCAGAACCAACAACACTACCGCCAAGATACCAAGTGTAGTTGTAAATAGGGCTCTGTATGTTAGCAGAAAGTTCCACACCAATTCCTGAGTTTGCACAAATAACAGTTGGTCCACTATGATTAATAGTAAAGGTTGGAAGTGCAATAAAATTAATAGTAATTGGTGCTGAAACTGCAGGGCAATAGTATGTTGGGTCAGTAGGGATGTAATGAAGCGTATAGCTTCCAGATCCCACAAATGTTGTGGCAATATTGCCACCACCAGGGATTGGCAATCCATAAGGATTAATGCCATTATACCACTGTCCGGTCCATCCAAAAGGCATTTTTCCTGTGCAGAAGGTTACCTGTTGTCCGCATACATCATAACAACCACGTGGCAATAAGTCCATCCCAGAAGGAAGTACAGGCTGCAAGTTAAGCTGTGTTTTAGCTGGACAATTATTACCATCTAATACACTTACCTTATAAAGACCAGGTGATGAAACAGGAATTGATGGAGAGGTGCTGCCTTGATTCCATAAATACGTAAATGGACCTGTTCCGCCAAATACATTGGCTGTTAAAGTAGCCGTGCTTCCTGGGCAAAACGGTGTTGGTGCCGCTGAAATGGTTACAAATGGAGTTGGATTAATAGTAAAGTTCTGAGACGTAGTTGCTGAACAACCATACAGATTTGTTACTACAAGTTTTACTAATCCACTATTGTAAACATAAACAAGCGGTTGAGTAGATGTTGATGAAATTGGGTAGTCCCATGCATAGGAATAACCTGTTCCCGCAAATGCCCTTAACAGCAGTGGACTGCATGGAGGAGGACTTGACAGAATAATAGACTCTGGTGCAGGTTTGTAGTTAATGGTAATTGGGCCAATTTTAGCAGCACAATTGTTTGCATTAAATACAGTTACGTAATAGATGCCAGGCTCTGTGATTGCAATAATACTATCAGTACTTCCGTTCGACCATGAATAACTAGCACCTGAAGGAGCTTTTAATGTAAATGGAGCACCAGGGCAAATATCAAAACTGGTATTTGAAGGAGTAGATACTCCATTTACTAGAATGTTACCCGGATTGAATGGAGGTTGTATAACAAATGAGGTTACAAAAGTATCTTTACAAGGAGCGTTATCAGTAACAATTAATGTAGCAGTATAAGTACCTGCAACAGTAAAGTTAACAGTAGGGTTTTGCAAGAAAGAAGAGAAAGAAGCTCCGCCTCCTACTCTAACAAAACTCCATTCCCATTTAATTAATGGATTACCTCCGTAAGGAACTGATTGGTCAATAAAAGTTAATGGAGAACCAGCACAGCCTCCGCAGCTTACAAAGTAAGCAGTAAGACCTCCTTTGTTAAACGTACCTGATACTGTTTTGCTGCAACCAGCAATAGTCATCACAACAGTAGCTGTGTAATCTCCGTTAGGTATAGCACCAATACTTCCAACGTTTAACGTGTTAGATAAGGTAGTAACCGTGTAAACAGGGGCACCGCCAGAAATTGGCGTAATTGTCCATGCATAAGTAGCGCTTAAACCGCTACCTGGGCAAATATTAACACCTGTTGCTGTGATGCTTGTAGCACCATTACATGCAGAATTTAAAGTGGTAATTTCAGGAATGCCAAACGTATAAGGAACATTTATGGTAAAAGTAAATGGCCTCACGCAACGTGGCGTACCGTTATCAGTAACATAAGCCGTAACTGTTTTGCTACATGCAGTGCTGTAAAAATGGATAGGATTTAATCCACTACCAAAATTACCATCTCCGAAATACCAGGTTACAGCTGTATAATTGGTGCCTGTGCTGGTAAATTGGCCAGTACATGGGTTATAAGTAGCACTAAATGTTGCCACTGAGGTGCAACCTCCAGAGCCAGTAGTATCTATTATGCAATTATCAGTTAAGCTACCCGTCATGCTATCTTTGCATCCATAACTATTGGTTACAACCAATTTCCAAGTTCCAGTTGATGGGCCAGGAGCTCCAGATAAGGCTACAGCAGGGCAGGTGGCTGTTGAAGAACTTATGGTGAATCCAGTGAAAGTCCAACTGTAATTAGTAATTGTTCCCGAACCAGGTGTTACAATTGGGCAAATGGTACGATACTTAGGACAATAAAGGCTTGTTGGGGTTGAAATGTTAAAGCCAGTAACATCCGGAGGAACAGGTACTGTAACTGGTACGTTTATGCTTCCGCTATTGAAACATATGCCATTACCTATAGTTACACTGTAAACGCCCGGTGTTGAAACAACCTTGGTATTGGTAATGCCTCCACCTGGTGACCAAGCGTATGTATTCCAAACTGGTGCAACACGTAAGGTAACCGTGGGGTTACTACAAGTCGGTTCTGTTGCAGTAATAATAACCACTGGCTTACCATTTACGGTAACAGGTTGTACATTGTTTGTTCCACAAACCTTGTTAAACATGGTTAAACTGCTGGTGACAGTGCTATTCCATTGTACTTGTATAGTTAGTGTTGTTCCAACATAAGTTTCAGAAACAATACTTCCCCCAATTACATTCCAATCATAGTTGATGGTGTCGGGAACAGTGGCAGTATAGGTAACAATATCACCTTGACAAACATTACCTGGAGGTATGCTAAACACAGGAATGGCATTTGGGATAACAGTAACCGTATAAGTTTTACTTCCTAAGCATGGTGTAACCAAAGCGTGAGCATAGGTAACCGTTATAGTATAAGTTGTTGCCGTGGCCACAAGTGGAAACTGAATACTTGAAGAATAAGTTCCAGCAGTAACTATTGGGCCAGCAGGTAAAATGCTTACAGAGGATGAAGCGGTTGGATATTCCCACCCATGATAGTAGGTTTTAGTACTTCCGGCACAAACGACAGAAGGTCCAGAAATATCATCGCCAGTAGCAGGCTCCCAAACTTTTACATTCCAGGTGTTATTGCTTCCATCATTGCAATATTGTGAAGGACTGTTATTTCCTGCTGTGATAGTACCCGTTCCAGCAGTTGTCCATTTAATGGTTACTGAATTTGCAGTAAAGCTTTGAATAACTCCTCCATCAACACTCCAAGAAACTGGAGGAGCTGGAATACCAGCAGGTAGTGATAAGAAATAGGTAGCCACACTACCTAGGCAAACATTGCTGTTACTTGGAGAAAGGAACATGGTGTATTGAGGCAATTTGGTAATTACTTTCGATCCTTCTCCATGGCAACATCCAATTGGGAAATCAACAAATACTTTAATAGTAATTGGACTCGCAAATGCCGTAGGATTAAATGTAAGGGTGTTTATTGCTGATGATTGCGAAACGCCATTAATAGTCCATTTGTAACAAGCTCCGGCATAATTAGCCGTTGAAACCTCCAAATAATTTAAGTTGGAGCAAATTGACATTGGCGCATCGATTGGAATAACGCTACTTACAATAGAGACAGCTTCTGTAGCTGTGTTTACGCAAGTATACCCGCCCCCAATTACAGTTACAGATACAGTGCCAACAGGCCCCGCGCCCCAAGTAACACAAACTTTGTTACCGGTAATTACACGGTCTGCAACCACATCACCAACAATAGTCCAGTTATAGGTTGCTCCAGCAATTAATGCTGTTGTATAACATTGCCTGCTTCCTTCACACACTGTGCCTGGGCATTCTATTTTAGGTTTGGTGCCATTAATAATGGTAAAAGATTTTGTTGTTTTATATTGGCAGCCAGCTTTAGTTGTAATAGTAAGAGTAGCTGTATAAGTGTTAACAAAATCAAACGTATGGGTTGAGAATGGAACATAAGTTGTAGCAGTATAGCCATCACCATATTCCCAGAAGTAGCTCTCAACATCGCTTATAGGTGTTGTTCCTGTTGCATCAAAAGATACTGGAGAGTTTGCGCAATTGCCAGATACAATAAACGAAGGAATAACCCCAGGTGTTATGGTAACTTCACATTCTTTAACTGACTTGCAGCCATAAATTTTATGCGTTGCTTCTAGTTTAATGGTTCCAACGCCACTAGCACCCCAAACCACACAAGCTGTTGTTGAATCTGAGTTAATAGAAACAATTGTGCCATTGGTAACTGTCCATTGCCAGGTATAATCAGTTGCTAAGCCAAATTCAGCATCAACAGTGGCAGAATAACAATTGTAACTTCCAGCACAAGCCGAACATGGTTGACTGCCTCCAGGAGAGCCTTCTTCTCCGCGTGGTGGTTGAATTGCTTTTAAATCACCTTGAGGTTCGGTATTTCTTTTTTTATCGCAACAAGGAAGGTTTATTGTTGGAGGAGGAATTACTTTTACTTTATAGCGGAATACTTTTGTACAACCTGCAGCCGTAGTAATGGTGTAAGTAAGGTAGTTTACACCGTAGCTTGACCAATTAACCGTTGCTGATGTAGCAGTTGAAGAAATAACACTGCCACCTTGTGCAGACCAACTGTAGGAGGCGGCAGGAAGGGAGCTTGTAACACCATATATTTTGGTGTCGTTTTGACAACCAATAGTGTCACCAGTAAAAGTTACCACGGGATTTGCACCTACTGTAATGGTGGTAGAATACATGCCACCAGTAGCATTTAACGTTACTACGTAAGTTCCAGGGGTAGTGTAAGTGTGCACCGGATTACAATCCGTGCTCGTGGATAAATCTCCAAAATTCCAGTTGTAAGTGGGCCCATTCAGTTGGCTGTAAAATTGCACCGTAACAGGTACACAACCACTTGTAGCCACATAAGTAAATCCAGCTGCAGGAGCTGGCATAAAGGAGGATGTTTCATTTCCCAAGGAGGGCAGCTTGTTGGTATTTCCCAGTACTTGGTGGGAAAAAACCATCAGCCAAAAATACACAAAGAGGGTGAGTTTTTGTTTCATAAAAATAGGTTTAAAATGTTTAACAATACCATTGCTTTTTGAATGGCTTAGTCAAATGTATAGAGGTAGTGTTGAATTAAGGAAGAGTAGAAATACCCTTTTTTTGAAGTATTTATACCCTTTTTTTTAGTGTTTTTACCCTTATATTTAAGGGTTTTCATATATTTATATTAAAGGAATTTTCCAGGTTTTTACGGTTTAATGTGTATATGAGTAGCTTTAATTGCCTTTATAACAGATGTTTTAGTTAAAACTCGGAAAATCTGGTAGATTTAGTATTTATACTCTTTTTGTTTTGGCAATAGTTGTTTGAACAATTGATTGCCTTTTTTTGAAGCAGGTGAATGCTATATCAAATGAGTGGCAAATCGGTCGATTTTTAGGTTGATTTTCACTTGTTTTTAATGTTTCAGTATTTAAAGGTTATAAAACATAAAAATGAAAGCATAAAGAGGCCTATACCATCCTTGAAAATTCGCTAAGGAAGCAGCATTTGCAGGGATTAAGCGAATGAAGTGTTTTGAAATATAAATGCCCAGATAAGAGCTGTGAGATTAATCGCACTAAAAGCGGGAAGCAGCCCCGATATTTATCGGGGGAACAGCCGACCTCTCCATTCAACCTGTAATAAAAAACCCTTGCCAGCAAACTGACAAGGGAAAAAAATCATCCAACTAAGAATAAAATTGTAGAACTAACCAGTAAAAAGTCGAACTTTATAGAACACCTTAAATTGGTAAAATAGTACCTAAAACCCACTTTTCAAATCTAATAAATATTCTCCTTACAACATGCTTTTAAAGTATAAATTTACTGGTTGTAATAATGGTATTTAAGCTCATTTTTATCAACTAAACCAATTCCCTTAGGGTGGCTATTTTTTGTAGCAGCAATTGTTTTTGTGCGTTTTGTTGTTCGCCATCTTCGTGTATCGCAGTTATTTTTTCTTCCATGTGGTTAAACGCATCATTAAGCGAACTGCGCCACCTTTTTTGCTCATTTTCACTTACCAAATGCAACTGGTCGGCCAGTTTGGCAAGGTCCACCAACATAAATATAAACCCGTCTGATAGCTTGGCTTTGGACTGGTTGTGTTTACTCATCGCCTTATAAAATGTTTTTGCCTCCATTTCAAAGGTGGTTAATAAAATATCATACCGCTTCTTGTACCGCCTTTTTAATTGCATGTAGGCAAAACCATAGATTAAACTTAGGGTAGCAATTATCCCCAAAATTAGCAAGCCGTTTAATAAACTATATTGGTTAAATCCTTCGTTAAAATTAATGTTGTTGTGCATAGTAAGTATAATAATGGTATAAGGCAAAAAGCAATAATAGGTTTGCAGCAACACTAAACACATAGTGTTGGTTATAAATTAGTTTAATGTAAGGGTGGGTATATTGGTGAAACCCGTACACGTTTAGGATGGAGGTAAAATAAAACAAAAAAAGCCCTGCGAAGGCAAACACTTCGTGCAGGCGTACAAGTTTGATAATAAATACAGAGCGTACAATATACAACCCCAGCAAAGTGCTAATAAAAGTCAATTGTATTAAATGAGCTATACTAGGGTAAATGGTGGGTTTTACCGCCAACTGCAATAACAAGTACAAGCCAATGGAAACCGCTGTTATGTACAACACCTTGCGGTAGGCTCGGCAATTGAATGCCACAAACAGGTTAACCATTAACAAACACTCCAGCAAGGCATACACCCCAAAAACAGGCAAATTATTAGGCAGTAATTTAAAAGAGAGTAAACTGGCCATTTCGCCACCAAAACGCAACACCACCACCCACTTTAGGGCAACAGGGCCAGCCAGCTTAAAATACTTCCATCTATAAAGTACGTAAACAAAACCGGGTGCCGTTGAAAAAAGGGTAATATATATAACAACCCAATTCATTAGCTGTTTAGTGAAGAGGCGGGGTCGCAATTATTAGGACATCGTAACGAAAAATCAGCCACCGTGCCTGAGGTTTGGTCTTTTTCATTGGCATCTGCACCCACCAAAATCAATTGTTGCTCACCTGCATCGTTTAAGGCATAATACATACGTATGCCCATGCAATCCTCTTGGGCTAAAATCTTTGCTAAAATATCTCTACCAAAAAAATGGGCCTTGGTGCTGTTGGGGTGATTATTGCGATAATTAGCTGTCCATTGTGTGGCTGTTGCCAAGGGTATTGGCGCACCTTCTGTTCCGTTAAATGCCATAATGTTGTTTTTTAATAAAGTTATGGTTTGCAAACTGCACAATTTTTATATAAAAACACAACGGTATGCAAAAAAAGAGTACTTATACTAAAAAAAAGGGTGTTTACCCTAAAAAGCTAAGGGTATTTACCCTAAGCAAAAAAGAGTGTTTACCCTAACAGCAGTTATCAAAAGCCTACTCTGGTGTGTTGCTTGGTTTATCGGCCTTGTTTAGGTCTGCCAAGTATTGTTTAAAATACTGCAAGGCATTTTCATCCGTTTGAGGCAAATTAAGGGCAAGGGTCATCAGTTTTTGCTCTAACTGTCGGCTTTTTTCCATTTCTGCAATCAACTTGCTCTGTAAAGCCGCCACCTCAGGGTTAGTCCCTGCTTTGGCTTGGCGCAACAATGGTTGTTGGCCTGTAAATAAAAAATCAGGGTTAATGGCGGTGCATTTTCTATACAGCAACTCTATATCAAATGTTTCACGCTTAAACCATGAGTTGAGCGTTTGGGCTGAAATGCCTAAAAAAGTGGCAAAATCAACATCTCTTTTAAATTGGTAATAAGATTTTATTTGCCTCAAAATCACTACTTTATTTATTTTTTCGCTCACCATGTTTTTTTATTCAAATAAAATATCATCATTTTGTTTATAAATAATAAATATAATAACCCATTCAGGTTACAATATACAAATTACTCACAAACTAACCAACCATTGCCATTATGCTATTGCACCACTACCCAACAAATACTGTAACACCTTTACCGCTCATAGCTATCTCTGCTAAAAGCAAACAACGCCTGCCTGTTTATTTTGTGGGTTTTGTGTAAGGTAGGCAACCAATACCCATACTGTGCAAGCCAACCTGCACCTAATGGTTGGCAATAAACAAAATAATTACAAAAAATTAACAAAAAACAATTATGAAAAAATTACTCGTTTTATTTTTTACCACCTGTGCCACTTTTTTGGCCAGCGCACAAACAGGCCCGCCTGATTGCAATTGCACCGAAACCAGCGTGCAAAAAAAGGTAGAAGGGTTTTATTGCAAATTTAGGGCTTCTCGTCTTAATGAATATGGAGTTCTTGAAGTATTTGAGAAGGACAGTGCCATTTATATCGGGATTACTTATACTGAGGTAACTTGTAGGGGTTACAGCCGTATTCGTGTTGACTTGATTCACATTGTGTCTTGGTTTTTAAATGAAAATTACACCAATCCTTTAATAGATGGGTGGGAGGAAGATTCATCCCCCCCTTGCGCTGACAGACACCCGTTGGCAACTGCCAGCCCGCAAGAGTGGAATGATTGGACGCAAAAAATACTGGATAAGTTGTTGCCCAAATCCACAGCAACAGGCCGTGTGGTGTTGTACCCATCAGGCTGCAAAGCACTGGCACAGGTAATATGGCCTGCGGGCAGCACCATATACGTTACTCCTAATTTAGATGCCAACCCCAATGCCCCGCTTATTCCTATTGATTTGAATGTGACACAATCGTTGATGTGGTTGCCTTGTAAACCTGCTGAATGCTGCGTGGCCGAAATCAATAACGAAAAAGGGGAAGTTACCATTAAATCAGACGGTGCTGGTTGTTCCGCTACAACCATTGATTACACACAAGCACCTCAGGTAACCACCAATACACCAAGTGGTGCTTCCAATACCTATACGGGCATCATTCTTAGTTCAGGGCCATGCCAATCTATGTGTGGGGCAAACAGGCCCATAGGTTTGTTTAAAACAGACGTAAATAAGGTGGATAACCCATTGCACACTAACTTTGCTGCTACCCCAACCTTGGTGCAAGATGCCATTACTTTTACTACGGAGGTTGATATTACCAAAGTGCAGGTGTATGATATGCAAGGCAAGAAGGTAATAGACACTACCATTGAAAACAAGCAGTTGCTGGTGAGCCAACTAAAAGAGGGCATTTATTTTGTGCAAGTACATTTTGCTGATAAAGAAGTGCGCACCGTAAAAATATACAAAAAATAAGACCATACGCTTGGTTAAACAAGGGTTGGTTTTGGTTAGGTTCAGGTGAGCAATCCCTAAAGTCCCGTGCTGTTTTCGAACAGGCGGGACGCATGGGGTTGTGCCATATTTAACATAAATAATTAGTGTTACACCGCAGCAATACAAACAACATTAATGTTAATTACCAGAGAAAAACTAGCCATTTACCGCAAAGCCAAGGGCAACGAAAGGCTGTACCGCAACAAAAAAAAACAGCCCATACATATTACCGAAGGGGAGTGGGCTTTAATAGATACGCTCATTCTCTTTGCCAAATTAATTGATAAAGGCTTGAACGGGGAGGCATTTAGGCTGGCCTTGGAGTTTAAACTTTCCCAATATTGCGAGGACGAGTACACAAGGCATTGGTTAAAAGACATGGCCTTATTTGGTTTTCGCACCACCAAGCCCAAAGCCCCTTGGTTGCATAACCCACCAAACACACCGATAAGGGTTTAAAAAATGAGTAACCTAAATTACTCTAATTAGAAAATTAATGGTTAAAGCGTATATTTGAAAGGATTAAACGCTGTTATGTTACATAAGCTGCTTTTGGTGTTCGTTGTGTTGTCCTGTATAACCTTACAGGCGCAAACCATACGCTCTGCGGAAGTGTATGAAGGCCCCGGCAACCAACAAGCCATGCAAAGCATTATTTTACCCAATGGAGAGCGTTATACCTTGGTTACTTATGATTCAAGTTTTACAGTGGACAGCTTGGGTACACCAATTACTATAAATATGCCACCTTTTGCAGTAAATAGTTTATCAGATTGCAAAGAACTTGCACTAGCCGTTATTAAATATGACAGCTTGGGAACGTACCAATTCCATGTCATGTTACACGCATATTACAGTTTGACATGTGCTGATGAGATAGGATTTGGTAATGTCAAGCAGTTTTTGGCACAGACCAAGCTTGATACTAACAATCAATTAATTTTATGTTGTACACTAAGCGGGATTGATTCTTTAATAATGGTTGATGCAAAACTTAACAAGTTTAAAACCTTATACACTCCAATTAACTTTGACTACACCTTATCATTTCTCTGTAAACTTAATCAAAATGGACAATTTTTATGGGTTAATACAATTACCAGAAACAAAGCTAAACAATCAGCTAATGGGTTAGGAAGATATACTCGTGTAGCTAAATCGCTCACGGTAAATATGAATAATATGATTACCATACATATGGATTTGCGTGATATATACCAACCTTACATAGATACACTTACCCTCACTTACACGAATGGAAATACGATTCCTATTTACGTCAATCAAAACGATATGGCACTTAGCTTTAATCCAAATGGTTCATTGTCCCAACAAACTAGTCCTTTTTCATTAACAAAACGCAAATCGGCAGATAGTCTTCAAATATTAAGTGCAGTGTCAGATGGGGTGTTCTCTTATAGCCTAGTTCGGATTGAGTTAGCAGCCAACGATACTTTCCAAGCCCCAAGTCCCTTGCCCCTATTGCCAGGAAATAATGTGGTGTTAGTAAAGACTAATACCGATATGCAAGTGGTTTGGGTGAAATTTATTTGTAGGGGAATTGGCATTGGTGATTCAAAATATTTCCACTTAGATTATTTTGCCCCCACCCAACAACTTGCTTTGGGCTTTACAATTGCTCCTGCTACAACAGTGTTAGGTCAAAATATGGTAGTCCCCCCTGCAAATGTGTATAAAGCTATCGTGTCCAAGTTTAACACATCTGGTGAATTGCTTTGGTATGATAGTTATGGAATCAATGCTATACTATTACTAACTTTCAATACCAAAACTGGAGGATTGATTTTGTTGGGTTTTAATGGTGTTTCTGTATCAATTGGTAGTTTCTATCTTCAACCAATAGCTGGATTTGTGAGAGATTTCGCTGCCTTTTTTGATGCCACGAGTAACCAATGCACTCAATTATTATCCTTGCACTCATCGCCAAATAATAGACCAAAGACGATGTTTGATTATACATATATTATAAATTCTATAAACTATTATGAGGAATGGAATGGCTTTTACTTAGGGTTACCTATTAACGACAATAAGGGTAGGATATTTATAACAGGTCGATATACTGATAGTTTAATATTGCCATGCAAAAAGTATTTTAATATAGGCAATACAACGGATGGGGTTGTACTTATATTAGACCCAACTACCACCACAAAAGATACAGGGGTATGTAAAAGCATGGTATCGCCCAGTGGCAAATACACTTGGAGCAGCAATGGCTTGTACCGTGATACCGTATTAAACAGCCTTGGTTGCGATAGTGTGCTGCTGTTTAAACTCACCATTTTAAAAAGCCAAAGTGTGGTTGATACCAATGTGTGTTACCAGTTGGTTTCCCCCAGTGGCAAATACACGTACACCACCAACGGCACGTATGTAGATACCATCCCCAACCACAAAGGTTGTGATAGCGTAATTACGCTTAAAGTACAAGTGCTACACCGCAGAGATACCTTTGCCATAAACCAATGCAAACCATACCTTAGCCCAAGTGGTAAATACACGTATAATATTAGCGGGCAATATTTAGATACGCTAAAAACAACCACAGGCTGCGATAGCGTGTTGCTGATTAACTTTACCCGAAGTTTTTTGGGTGATACCTTAACCATAAACAAGTGTAAACCGTACACCAGCCCAAGCGGTAAATACACTTACAATATTAGTGGCCAATATGTTGATACGTTAACCACTGCGACAGGTTGCGATAGCGTGTTGCTGATAACATTTAACAGAACTTTTTTAGGAGATACCATCAGTGTAAACAGGTGTAAACAATATACCAGCCCAAGTGGCAAATACACTTACAATACCAGCGGCCAATATTGGGATACTTTACAAACCAATGCAGGTTGCGATAGCGTATTGCTGATTAATTTTACCACCCAACAAAATGGCTCAACATTAACCATTAATACCTGCAACCCATACCTTACACCAAGCGGCAAAGATACCCTTACCCAAAGTGGCACTTACACAGATACGCTTACTAACCAATTTAACTGCGATAGCATCATTACCATTATCCTAACCCAACAAACCTTTACGGTGCAAGCTACCGCTGGCAATGAGGTAAGTTGCGATACCCCCTTTACCCAATTGCAAGCCACCGCAGCAGTAAGCTATCGTTGGAGTCCACCCGATTATTTAAGCGATACCACCAGTAGCAACCCCATAGCCAGCCCTACCCAAAACATCACTTATATGGTAACTGCCACCAATGATATTGGTTGCAACAGCACAGATACCATAAACGTGGTGGTTAAACGGGTAGAAAAGACATACACCTTACCCAATGTATTTACACCTAATGGGGATGGGTTCAACGATTGTTTTCCGTTGGTAAACGAGAGCAAACTTAGCAGGGTAAGTTTTACGGTTTACAACCGTTGGGGCAATGAAGTGTTCAGCACCACCAACCCTAATGCTTGTTGGTTAGGTACAGATAACCACAACAACCCCGTACCCATTGGGGTGTATTATTATGTGCTAACTGGCCAAAACAATTGTGGCACACCCATTACCACCAACGGCAGCATACAGGTGTTGCGGTAAAGTAATAAAAAGGGATTTATTCTATATTTTGTAAGCCCTCGTTATGTTGCTTTGAACGTTTAATAAAATCACGCAAATAAGCCAATGAAATTTCTTCGCTTTTGGGCGTAATTAATGGGACTAAATGGTTATGCGGCTCACGCAACGATTCCGTAATTTCTTTTGTAGTTGTTGGCGTTACCTCTGCCTCTTGTTGACTGCACAACATGTTGCCATTGCCTGTAAATAACCAAGCTAACCTCAATTCAGGGTAAAAATCAGCCAGTTTTTCAATAACAAGAGAACCAATATTTTCTACTTTAGCCAAATAGTCATTCGGTATTCCTGTTTTTTCATAAAATTGCTGCAACGAAATTGAGTTTAATTCAAAAAAATGAAGCAGCCTCTCTTTAGAAGTAGGCTTTTGGTTACTATTTTCTTGCATGGTTTATTTATTGGTTAAAATTTGTTTGACTAAGGGTAACAGTTACTCTAAACTAATAAATACAAGATAATAGGTATATTTTAGGATACCAAACCTTTTAGAGTAACTTAAAAGAAATTCTCACAATCAATGGATTTGGCGCATCAATTGACCGAGAATATTCATTCTGTTCAAGGGCATTTTATTGGTAAGTAAGTGTACCCGTAAAATACATAAAAATACCATATCTATACCTTGCATAAGTTCTACCATCTACTTGAACCTGTCTTATGGTTTAGATTGGTAAACTTTTAGCCATTAGTAATCGGTTTCTAAACCGTATTTTACATAAAATACGTAAAGTGCATATTTTACGTTAATTATTATCTAAAAAGCCTACTATTATGGAAGCCCATATTTTTGAGCAGCAATTTGAGGCTTTGCTGCAAAGGTACATCCAGTTTATCATTCGGGATATTCAACAGGGGATTCAACGGGCAAGGGATAAACATCATACCAAGATGAGTACAAAACAGTGGATAGAAGGTGTATTAAACCACTTTCAAAGCACTGAAATTGTGGGGGAGCTATGTGTTGCTTTTGTACTTAGTTATAAAGAGGGTTATGAAATAAAAAATACGCTTATTGAACTTCATCAAGAGTATATCAAACGTGTTTCCGAATGTCCCTATTTTAATGCTGATACCAATGGTATTGAGAAGTCTAAAAAAAATAAACGTAAAGCCTCATTGAGTGCGTTATTAACCAAAGCATTTTTACGGTATTTAGCTTTCACTAAAATTGCTGAAAAATACGATGAGATAATCTCCTGTCAAGGAATTGGCATTACAGAATCAGCTCTTGTTTCTAAAGGAACTTTTATAAACTGGACGAACATCATTCCCACCAAAGAAAATAAAAACGACTTTGTTCAACTTATTTATGCCCTCCACCAAGCTGGATATATTAATTATGGCAGAGGTGAAATAACTAAAATTGTTGAAGCTGCTGCAATTGCGTTTAACGTAAAACTTGGCAATAACTGGCAAAGCAATCATTCAGCAAGCATACACAAGGCCAAAAGGGATTATGAGCCACCTATTTTCCGTAAAATACAGGATGCCTATAAAAATTATACCCATGATTTGATTGATGACAAACGAAAAAAACGTTAGTTAACCCCTGTTTGTGGTTCTATACCCGATATTTTACATAAAATGAACCTGAACAAGTCACATTTTATATAAAGTAAACACCTGTTATCGTTATTGTATTTTATATATTTTACAGGTGGTATATGTAAAATTGATGTTTAACAGGGTATATAGTCATCATTCCAAGCCCCTGAAAAGTCTGTATTTTACGTGTGGTATGTGTAAAATTGATGTTTAACAGGGTATATAGCCATCATTCCAAGCCCCTGAAAAATCTGTATTTTACGGGTGGTATGTGTAAAGTTTATGTTTAATGGGGCATATAGTCATCATTCCAAGCCCCTGAAAAGTCTGTATTTTACATAAATCATCTCCCAGTGTAACCCCAAGTGGGAGACTAAAACCGTTGTTCCAAAGTTTCTTTGTATGTAACATCACTTAAAGAAAGGAACATGATATGAACAACGAACAAGCCAATACCAGCGGCACTCAAACCAACAATGCAGCGTCCCAAACTGCAAATCAAAAACCTGATGAAAAACCAATGGCAGATAAGGCTGCTGAAACCATTGCAGGAGACAATAAATTTTTAGCGGCTTTTCTTAAAATCTTGCTAAGTCCGCTTACCCTTATTGCAGGGGCTGCACTGGTAATTTATTGGATAGATAAAAAAAATAAGCCAGAGTATGAACGGTTGAAAGTGGAGTATCAGAACTTGAAAGATGATTTTGTGGAAATGAAGAAAAAGTATAAAAAACTCAAAGGTTTATTGGAACCTAAGCAGCAACATGGTTTACCTGAATCAAGCCAAAAAACTATCGGACAACCCTCTGCTGCATATCCTTACAAAAGCACCTATTTAGATTAACTGTAAAACGTAAAATACATGGAAACCGAGACCAACACAATCCGATATGGAATACCGCAAGACATCATCATGGATACACTGCATATCCTGTTGCAAAGTAAACTTAAATACCACATTTCAGCCATTAAGGAAACCGAGAACATCATTGTATTTGAGGTAACCTATACAAATGGTAACCAAATGCACCAACAAGTGCAGAATGATTTGGAAAGTCTGCTTGTTGAATACCGTGATTTTATGGATGACTTGTTGCCCAAACCAGAATCACTATTTATGAATACTAAAAACAATTGATGCAATATGGAAGCTACAAGAAAATATTGCCTGTATTGCAAAACGTATTTTACATCAAAACGAATGGATAAAAAATACTGTTCTGATACTTGCAGGCAAATGGCCTATTTTAAACGTAACGGTTTAACCTTGGTTAACCCTCAGACCTTACAAAACGTAAATTTACCCCTCATAATTGACGTAAAATACAAACCTGATACCCCACAACAAGAACCCGTAAAAGACACTTCTTTTTTAGAGACACCGAATTTAGCATTGTTAATAATGCGCTTATCTGATATATGGGAACAGCGATTAAACCAACGAATAGAAGGATTAAGGGAGGAGTTTAACGTAAAATACGCCAATCCAGCAGCCAAAGCACAGCAAGATACAGGAAGTGTTAGCGAAACAAACCAACCCGTAGCTTACAATACGGTTAAACCCAATTTTGTAAAATACATAGACAAAGCCTTTGAAATGGATGAAGACAGCTATAAACTGGAAAAGCCTTTAAGTTATTGGGGTGCTGAAACGGTTAAGGCTATACGTTGGGTAAATCTTAGGTTGAGGTGCTTATTGGAAAGCCTGATTAAGTTGAGTGCGTATTCATCTATTGACCAACATACCCTAGTTTGTATCCACGATGCTTTTATGCGGTTGCAAGGGAGTAAAAGTTATCAATGTTTACCCAATAGTTACCCTTTTAAAAACATGGTTGCAGGGCTTACCAAAAAAGTGAGCGAAACATATACCAAAAACAAACAGGCTGATAAAAAAGTCAGGATTCGATTTCCTTTAGCAG
>CALRXU020000025.1:0-39308 GCA_943372215.1 Chitinophaga pinensis
AGAAAAAAAAATACATACAAAGGTTAATTTTAATTCAGCTACTCTTCACTCCATGTACTTTCAATATGAGATGGACTGCATAGGTTTAAACGGTGCATTTGTTGGTGCAAAATCAATTCCATTCAACAAGTCAGTTCCAATCCTAGATAAAGACATAAGCCATTACATTGCCTTGATTTCTTTGCTTTCTACTAAGTACAATAAAGATGTTAAAAACAACAACTTCTTTTTAATTGCTGACGAACCAACAGTCATTAACTCACCAGAACATAACACTTGGGAAAACATCATTAACAACCCTTTATTCAAAGTTGTTAATTCAGAGCAAGTAGATACAATTGCAGAAAAAGTAGAGCAAACAAAGGCAAAGACCTTTTTAGAAGCATCTGCTTAGTGAAGTATGATGATTTAACTGCTATTACGTTTACACCCCAGCCCACCGCACAGTAAAGACGGCTCAGTGCTTTGCCAACCCTAAGGATCCCCTTAAAACCACTTTTTTGTTGTTAATGTAATTTTAATGTGTATATTACTTCCTCGTAGTTGTCTAATTAACCATGTTTTTGCTTGCATTGGTTTGATGAAAATCACACGACATCAATCATCAAATAGTGCAAGATAACCGCATCTTCAATAGGCAGCAATACATTTGAAATGCAGGTAAACGCTCCAAATGTAGTCATGATAGTGTTAAAATGGGTGCAACCCAAAGGTCATTTCTGCTCAATGTGGTGACCTATATCTTTTGCTTTTATCGGTAATGTAACTAAATGAAACGTTGATTTTAAATAACAAAGCCTATGAAACTCTACATTCAAAACATGGTGAGCCTGCGTTGTAAAATGCTCGTTAAAGCCGAACTAGAAAAGCTTGGTCTTCATTCGACATACTTGGAGTTGGGGGAAGTACATTTAACAACCGGCATAGATGAGGAAAAAAGGTTGCTGCTAAAAGAAAACCTTCACCGTTCAGGATTGGAATTGATGGATGATAAAAAGGCAATACTTATTGAAAGGATTAAAAATGTAATTGTTGAAATGGTTCATTATTCTGATGAATTACCTCGTCTAAACTATTCCGATTTTATCAGTCAAAAACTGGATAAGGATTATCATACCCTTTCTGAATTGTTTTCCAGAACCAAAGGAGTTACCATAGAGCATTTTATTATTCTTCATAAAATAGAAAAGGCCAAAGAGTTGATTATGTATGATGAATTGAACCTTACTGAAATTGCGGATAAGCTCCATTACAGCAGTGTGGCTCACTTGTCGCATCAGTTTAAAAAAATCACTGGACTTACGCCTTCTTTTTTCAGAAATATGCAAAAGAGGAATAGGGCGAATTTGGAAGATTTATAGCAGCGATTCCCTAATGTTAAATCATACAATTCTTTATAGGAATTGTATAACATTCTTTTACTGTTTTAAAAGATTTTTGTTTCTGTAAACATAAACTATGGAAACAATGGTATGCCTTGGTGTTTGGATGGGTGATAAAAAAGTCAACCTAACTGAATATGTACGTTCAGGTTTTATTCTTGCGATAACATCAACGTTTACAAACCAGAAAAAGGCTGAAGCATTAATCCATTGTGAAATGCACCATATACCGCTTCAACTGCAAAATGCGGTTCAACAATATTTCCATGTCATAAAGCAAGTCATTAATCCAATAACATGATAGTAACCCTTACATTTAGCCCAAGTATAGATAAAAGCGTGTCTATAAAAAAAATGCAACCAAACGCTAAAATGAAATGCTTTAATGTAGAATCCTATGCGGGAGGTGGAGGTATTAATGTGGCGAGGGTTTTAACAAGGTTTGGTTGCGATGTGCATGCCGTGTTTCCTGCAAGCGAATGTTCGCAGGTGTTTTTTAAAGAAAAGTTAGCAGCAGAAAAGGTAGCATTTTCAGCCATACCAGTTGCAACCGAAACCAGAGAAAGTATTGAGTTTTTTGATGAACACGCAAAAAAACAATACAGGTTAGTGATGCCAGGTAATGAGTTGAGTGAAGAGGAGTGGAAAGCTTGTTTGGGAAAAATAAAACAATTTAAAAAGGTTGAATTTATTGTTGTGAGTGGAAGTTTACCAGCCCATGCTCCTGCAACCATTTTTACTGAGTTGGCCATGATAGCCGTTTCTAAAAATGCCAAATTAGTGATTGATACTTCCGGTAAATCGCTAAAAAAGGCAATAGAAGTCCCCCTGTTTTTGATAAAACCAAATTTAGAGGAGTTTGCTGCATTGATAGGACATAAGAACCTTCGGGTAAATAACCTGAAGAAACATGCACTGCAGTTTCTTGAAGAGAATAAATGTGAGAACTTGGTTGTGTCGTTAGGAAGCAAGGGAGCCATGTTGTTTAATAAAAAGGAAATACACTATATGAACCCCTTAAAGGTAAAGGTTAAAAGCACTGTGGGGGCTGGTGATAGTATGCTTGCGGGAATCATCTATGGCTTAGAGAAAGGCCTGGGCTTGGAGGAGTGCTTAAATTTTGGTGTCGCCTTTGGCACCGCAACAACATTAACAACGGGAACCAGTTTGTGCTCAAGGGAGGATGTAGAGAGGTTGCTACTAAAAACAACATAGTTCCCTATCCATTTTCATCAAAACTCAGCAAGCCATATTTGACAATAACAGTTAATCATACAATATTTTTAATGAATTGTATAATGCCTTGCCTCTGTTATTGCCACACCTTTACATTGTTGTAACACTTATGTTACAATGTAAAATGATAAGTAATGAAAACAAATCAAGAATTGCAAAAAGATGTGCAAAATGCAATTAAGTGGGAACCGCTTTTAAATGCAGCAGAAATTGGTGTAACAGCAAAAGATGGTGTTGTTTCTTTAACCGGTGTAGTAGATAGTTACGTTAAAAAAATGGAGGCTGAAAATGCAGCTAAAAAGGTAACAGGCGTAAAAGCATTGGTTGAGAACATTGAAGTAAACTTCCCAAGCTCGTGGTTAAAAACTGATGCGGAAGTGGCCACTGAAGTGCTGAGTGCGTTAGTATCAAACTATAACATCCCGAATGACAAAGTAGGCGTAAAGGTGGAAAAGGGTTGGGTAACATTGGATGGCGAATTGCACTGGAATTACCAAAGCGAAGCTGCCAAAACCACCGTTAGTTACCTTACTGGAGTTAAAGGGGTAACCAATAACATCAAAATCAAATCAAATACACACGATGCCATTGAAAAGAAAGAAGTAGAAAATGCATTCGGTAGAAGTTGGTCAGTGGATGATAGTGATATTGATGTGGCAGTAGCAGGAACAACAGTAACCTTAACAGGAACTGTAAACTCTTGGTATCAAAAAGAAGAAGCGGGCCGTATTGCCTGGAACACGCCCGGTATATGGCATGTGGTTAACGAATTGGCTGTCGATTATGAATATGCACACAGTTAACCAATCTTATTTTAACAAGTTCCACCAGATCTAAAATCATCACCATGAAAACTAAAGAAACACCAATTAAAAAGGCCAAGGTAATCGGGCCAACAGCTGAAAATCAAAAGGGAATTGAGCATCATGAAAAAGCTGCCATGCATTTTGATGCTGCCGCAAAAAGCCATTTAGATGCCGCAAAACATCATAAGAATGGAAATCATGAAAAGGCTGCCAAAAGTACAGTAGAGGCCCATGGCCATGCCTGTGTTGCAAACGAAGCCCAGAAAGAAGATCTTAAACATCACACGAATGAAATCTAGGATGAACCACTTAAAAGCACAATATCATGTTGTGCTTTTAAGTGTATCTTTTATGTTAATAGCAGCTACCTCCATGTCGCAAACCCTTCAAACAGTACCCTATGTTGATTTGGAAAAATACATGGGCAAGTGGTATGAGATTGCTTCGTTTCCGCAGCATTTTCAAAAAAGATGTACTTGTACCATGGCTGAGTATACGTTAACTGATGATGGCTTTGTAGTGGTTGAAAACAGGTGCAATAAGGACAGCATCACTGGGAAGCAATCTTACATCAAAGGCAAGGCATTTGTGGTTGAAAATACGGGCAATGCAAAACTATTGGTGCAATTTTTTTGGCCATTTAAAGGCAAGTACTGGATTATTGACCTGGCTAAAGACTATAGTTACGCAGTGGTTGGACACCCCAACAGAAAGTACTTGTGGATACTCTCAAGAACTCCAACAATGAATGAAACCACCTATAAGCAGATTATAGCTAAGTTGAAAGAAAATGGCTTTGATATTTCTAAAATTAAACTCACCGTACAAAAATAACAACCATGGCACTACAAACAATTAACCCAACAACCAATTTGGTGGTCAAATCTTTTGATGAAATAACAGATTTGGCTTTAGATAAAGCGTTGGCAAAAGCCACAACTGCGTTTGACGAGTGGAGGAAAACAGATTATAAGACCAGGGCAGCATTATTGTATAAGGTGGCTGGTTTACTGCGCACAAAAAAGAAGGACTTGGCCCATACCATTACTTTAGAAATGGGCAAACTTTTGGCTCATGCTGAAGGTGAGATTAAACTAAGCGCAGAAATATTTGATTACTATGCAAAAAATGCAGAGGGTTTTTTAGCAGATGAAAAATTGAACCCTGTGCATGGAAAGGCATTTATTAGACACAGTCCTATTGGAGTGTTGCTTGGTATCCAACCATGGAATTTTCCATTTTATCAAGTGGCGCGTTTTGTTGCACCCAATATGATGATTGGAAATACCGTATTAATAAAACATGCTTCCAATGTGCCGCAATGTGCCCTTGCCATTGAAAATATATTTGCAGAAGCCGGAGCACCACTGGGGCTTTATACCAATTTATTTTTATCAGGACAACGAGCCACCAAGCTAGTGGCAGATCAAAGAATTAAAGGGGTTTCGCTTACGGGCAGTGAAATTGCCGGAGCAAGTGTTGCTACCGAAGCAGGTAAGCACATTAAAAAGTCGGTACTAGAACTGGGAGGCAGTGATGCATTTATTATTTTGGAAGATGCTGATATTGATAAAGCAGTAGAATGGGCTGTTGTAGGAAGGATTAACAACAATGGACAATGTTGTGTGGCATCCAAACGATTCATTGCGGTAGAAGGTATTGCAGAGGCATTTCTGCAAAAATTCACCGATAAAATGTCCAAACTGGTAGTTGGTGATCCAATGGATGCTTCAACAGAACTTGGACCACTCTCTTCTGAAGCTGCGGCCGTAAATATAGTTGATCAGGTGAAAAGGGCAGTAGAAGGTGGTGCAAAAATTGTTTTGGGCGGTAAAAGGGTAAATCGGAATGGTGCTTTTATGGAGGCCACTATTTTAACAGATGTACAACCCCAAAATCCGGTGTATTATGAAGAGTTTTTTGGGCCGGTGGCTCTTTTTTTTAAGGTAAAAAATGAGGAAGAGGCCATTGCTATGGCCAATGATTCCCCTTTTGGACTTGGCGGTTCGGTGTTTACTCAAAATATTGAAAGAGGCAAAAGAGTAGCCGATCAAATTGATACGGGAATGGTTTTCATCAATCACCCTACTTGGACACAAGCCGATTTGCCGTTTGGTGGCACTAAAGGGTCGGGCTATGGTAGAGAAATGGCACAGTTAGGTCTTGATGAGTTTGTAAACAAAAAGCTTATCCGAATAAGTGAACTGAGCGATCCGTTTTAGCATAACAACATCAAATTTACACTAAAAATGAAAATGGCACTGATTACAACAAGCCTATTAATTGGCTTATTTATCGTATTTCAAATCTATACATCAATGGCAACCAAAAAACTAGAAACGCAGGTACACAAAGTTATTAAACAGGAAAAGGGCTTCGAAATCAGGCATTATCCTCCGGTAACAATGGCGATGATTTTTTCTACAGCAAAAACTTATAGTGAGTTAAGCAGCATTGGTTTCACCAAGCTGGCTGGTTACGTGTTTGGCGGTAATCAATTTAAGAAAAGAATAGGAATGACTTCACCGGTTCACATGGATATTGGAGACTCCGTTTCGAGGATGAGTTTTGTGATGCCTTTAAGTTACACCAAAGACAACTTACCACAACCGGATGATTCTGATGTAATGATTATTAACAATCCGGAAGAGTATGTGGCTGCAATCCAGTTTGAGGGCTATGCTTCAAGCGATGATATTCAGAAAAACATGGAGTTGCTGAAGGCCTGTTTAAAAGCACAACACTTGGGTTACCATGGCAACTTCCGTTATTTGGGATACAATCCGCCATACCAATTGGTGGGAAGAAGAAATGAAATTATAGTGGCACTTGACTGGGATTTAAGATAAACGTTGAGGAGTGATACGGAATTTACGATGGGCAACTATTCGCAGTTTATTTTTTGGGAGATGTTGCTAACATAAAAAAGTAATAGCAACATGTGGGTACTATTACCATTCGTAAAACCATACTAAATGAGTCATACAGAGTTTATATTACGTTTATTCGCAGCATTAATGGCAGGTTTATTAATTGGTTTTGAAAGACAATGGCACCATAAATCAGCTGGGCTAAGAACCAATACATTGGTTTCCGTTGGCGCTGCAATATTTGTATTAATTTCAATACTGGTTACAGAAAAAGGCAATGGTGATGTTACCAGAATAATTGGACAGGTGGTAACTGGCATTGGTTTTTTATGCGCGGGTATTATATTTAAAGAAGGACTTAGCGTGCATGGTTTAACAACTGCTGTTACCGTTTGGTGTTGCTCAGCCTTAGGTTGTTTGGCAGCAGCCGGATATTTTGCAGAAACATTTATTGCCACCTTTTTTGTATTGACGGTTAACTTGGTATTAAAATCTGTTGACGAATGGCTTACAAAAAGAAACTGACCTTGTTTCGGATAATTATTCGGGCGGATAGGTATTACTGAAAAGCAACATGAAAGATGATCTTAGGCACTTTGAATTTTTGGCCATCAACTCAAAGGAAATTATTGAGAAGCAGGTTGACTCATACCGCCAGCAACACTCTTATGCAGGAACAATTATTGGTTTTACCGTGTTGTTTATCCCTTTTTTCTTAAATAGCTTAACAGACTCTAATCAGGTGCTTCAGTTTGTTTCTATTCTTCCAATAATATTGTTTATTGGTTCTATACTTCTGATGTTAAGCATATTCAGAGGTAAGCCGCTTGATCAGGCTTTGTCGGTAACCAAGTATAAGGAGCTTTTAACAAAAACATATCAGGAAATACTCCTTTATGAAATTGAAGCCAACAAAGATTCATACCTTAAGAATAGTATAGTAACAAATAAGGGCAACAAAAGATACCTGCAAGGTGTGGGTTTAACCACCATCGCTATTTTAATTTCTATTATACTGCTTTTAGTAAGTACGTTTATTGCTATAGAGAAAGCACCAACAAAAGTTCAAGTTGTTAACGCTACTAAAAAATCATCAAAAACCTTAGCTAAAGATAGCTTAATTATACACATAGAAGGACAAGCGTTGCCTAAATAGGTTAAAATGTATGATAACTAAAATAAAAATAGCTATGCTGTGTGGCATCAATTAATTTGGCATTAGCGGGCTTTTTTCAATAAGAATAATACAATATAAATCTACTATTGTATAACACATAAGTTACTGGCACGGCCCATTTTTGCCAGCTCGTGGGGTTTATCCATGTCAAAAATAAAATGCAACCAAAAATGACTTTAGAAGAAATAGTAAATTACAGGCGTTCTGTAAGGCTGTATAAAAATACGCCCATTGACGAAGAAAAAGTAAAACATTGTCTGGCACTCGCATCCCTAGCTCCCAACAGCTCCAACATGCAACTTTGGGAGTTTTATCATATTACCGATTCGGCAGTGCTAAAAAGGCTATCCGCTGCCTGTTTAAACCAACAATCAGCAACAACTGCGCAGCAAATGGTGGTTTTTGTAACAAGGCAGGATTTATACTTGAAAAGAGCAAAAGAAATGATGAGGCTGGAAACTCAAAATATATTGAAAAACAGCCCTATGGAGAAGCAGGAGAAGAGAATCAACACATGGAAAATGTACTACGGAAAAATAATGCCCTTGTTATATGTGCGATTTTTTGGTGTTTTTGGCGCTGTCCGAAAAATCATGGTCAATGTAGTTGGTTTTTTCAGACCCATCGTTTACCAGGTTTCTGAAAATGATATGCGTGTGGTTGTGCATAAAACCTGCGCTTTGGCAGCCCAAACGTTTATGCTGGCCATGGCTAATGAGCAGTACGATACTTGCCCAATGGAGGGTTTCGATAGCAGGAAGGTAAAAGAAATATTGGGCTTGTCAAATGGTGCTGAAATCAATATGGTTGTTTCATGTGGAATTAGAGATAAAGATGGCGTTTGGGGCGACAGGATGAGGGTTTCTTTTGGTAAAGTCTATCATAAAATATGAAGGGCTTATGTCAATCCCTAATGAACAGATTATCCCAATGAATGGCAAAAGGCTAAGTTACATGCATAGATTAAAACAATACCATGAGAACAAAACAAAAAACACAGGTTTCCAGTCATAAATTTAAACTATCAAAATTCAAGACCTACTTTTCTGATAAATCCTTTGAGGAGAATGAACAGTTGAAGGAGAATTTGGATAAAGACATTGAACAAATTTCTGCTCTTCAGAATAAACTATTTGCAGAAAATCGGCAGTCGTTGCTGATAATTTTTCAAGGGATGGATAGCGCAGGCAAGGATGGAACAATTAAGCACATCATGAGGGGAGTTAATCCTCAGGGAGTGGAAGTGGTTAGTTTTAAACATCCCAGTATTCAAGAGTTGGAACATGATTACTTGTGGCGTCATAACATTAAGTTGCCTAAATGCGGGCAGATTGTAATTTTTAACCGTTCGCACTACGAGAATGTATTGATATCAAAAGTACATCCTGAACTGGTATTGGCAGAACGACTTTATGGCTATGATAAACTCTCAAAAATTAATAAAACATTTTGGAAATTAAGGTACAATCAAATCAAGTATTTTGAGAAGCGAAACATAGAAACTGGTACGCAGATTTTGAAGTTTTTTTTGCACCTCTCTAAAGATGAACAATGCAAGCGGTTTTTGGAGAGAATAACCAATCAAGACAAACACTGGAAATTTTCTTCTACTGATATTGAAGAACGTAAATATTGGGATGAATATCAACAGGCGTATGAGCAAGCCATCAAACACACCAGCACCAAATTGGCACCATGGCACATTATCCCTGCTGATGATAAACTGTATGCTCGCATGCTTATTGGGCGCATTATTTTGGAAAAATTAGCAGAAATGAAACCAGCCTTCCCTCCAAAGAATGAAGAAGAAAAGGAGTATATGAAAAAGGCAAAGCTTGATTTAGAGAATGAGCTTAAAGTAAATTAAAATGTAAGAAGCACTTCTCATAACAATTATACAACTCAAACCGGAAATTGTGTAATGAAAACATCTGGTTAAACAAGCACCTTTACCCTGTTGAAACAATTACGTATCAACATAAGTTTATACCAATGAAAAGTGGATTATTAACTGGAATTGCAGTTTTGTTTATGCTGCATGCAATGCCATCTTACAGCCAAACCCCTATTGTAAAAACTACCGAACAAGCGGTAAAAAAGCCTGCAAACATCCTGAAGGAAAAAGTTCCCATTTTGGTTACTGAAAGGTTTAACAAAGAATATACTTCAGCAAAGGGCGAGGAGTGGTATGGTTATCCGTATTACGATTTTTACACTGATTGGTATGGATACAATCCGTACTTATCAGAATCTAAGGCCCCGGCATTTTATATTGTGGAATTTACTAAAAACACCGTTCACCATAAAGCCATTTATTCAAAAGAAGGAAAGAAGGTTGCGGTACACAAAAAGGTAAATTATGCGCTTCCTAAGGCTGTTTCAGATGCAATAGATGATGGACCTTATGCCACGTGGACCATGACTAAGGAAAAGGAAGAAATGTTTAGGGATACTGAGATGGATAAAATGAAGGTTTACAAGGTTGAAGTAAGAAATGGAAATGAGAAACACCACCTTTTTTACTCCATTGATGGCTTGTTATTAAAAGATAAGACCATTATCTAATCTGGCAAATTCCCAATTAAAGGGTACTTGAGCAATGAGTAGATGATAACGAGTAGATATATACAGCACAATTAAATAACATTATATGATAGAGATAGGAATAACAGAAGCGAACCGCCAAGCCATTGCCACTGAGTTGGCAAAAATATTGGCTGATGAAACGGTACTTTATATCAAAACAAAAAATGCCCACTGGAATGTTGAGGGAGCAGATTTTTACGATAAACACAAATTCTTCGAAACCCAGTTCGGGCAGTTGGATGATATAATAGATGGTGTTGCAGAACGAATGCGTTCAATTGGGCATTATGCACCTGCTACGTTAAAATCATACCTAAACCTTACACACCTAACAGAGCAGATTAGGGAGCAAAATGATAGCCAGGGATTCATTAAAGAATTGTTGGAAGACCATGAAATCATCATTATGGGGTTGCGTAAATATATCAAGCCATTTGCAGATGACTACCACGATTTGGGTACCAGTGATTTCATCACAGGGCTTATGGAAACACACGAAAAGATGGCTTGGTTTCTGCGTTCACATATTGTTAAACGTTAGATTACGAATTAATCAACTGATTCACTAAATGGCTTTATCCGTTGTTTAGTAAGTTATTTTAATGGTTAAGGTTTGCAACAGTTTAAAAATGGAGTAACTGCTGCAGTTGAAATGAATATACATTGTGCAAAGCAGTCAACCAACATATCATATTTGAAAGCCAAGACGACATTAATTTTTTTAGAGGAACTGGGCGACCTGTATTGTTTCATACTTCGTTTTTTTAAGGAAGTATTTAAGCCTCGGTACGAGTTTGCTGAACTCATTAAGCAATGTTTTTATATCGGATACCAAACAGTTCCTTTAGTAGCAATTACCGGGTTCATTATGGGATTGGTAATTACCATTCAATCACACCCAAGTATGGAAGCTTTTGGTGCAGAATCATGGTTGCCTTCGGTGGTGTCTGTTTCATTGGTTCGCGAGATTGTACCAGTAATTACAGCACTTATTTGCGCAGGAAAAATTGGTTCAAGTATTGGTGCGGAAATTGGATCTATGAGTGTAAGCGAACAGATTAATGCAATGGAAGTATCAGGGGCCAATCCATTTAAATACTTGGTAATAACCAGGGTAATAGCAACCATGTTAATGGTGCCATTATTGGTTATTGTTAGTGATACCATAGGTTTATATGGTGCCTTTTTGGGTGTTAACATGAAACAGGTGATTAGCTTTCACCTATTTGCCAATCAGGTGTTTTTAAAGCTCACTTTTCAGGATATCATACCATCCATTATCAAGTCGTTCTTTTTTGGATTTGCCATTGGAATTATCGGATGTTTTAAGGGATACCATACAAAGAACGGAACAAAGGGTGTTGGAACCACGGCCAACTCAGCGGTTGTGGCATCTATTTTTGCTGTTTTTATCATTGACTTAATGGCAGCACAAATTGCTGATATCCTACACCTAAATTGAGTGACGAAACCAACATAGCTCCGGATGTTATCCAGGTGAACCACCTGAAAATATCCTTCTTAGACAACCACGTGTTGAAAGATTTTACTATTCAGCTAAAACAGGGTGAAAATCTGGTTATACTGGGATTGTCGGGCTCCGGTAAATCAGTGTTAATAAAATGCATTATTGGATTGATGAAAGCCGATGCAGGCAGTATTAAGGTTTTTGGAGATGAAGTAGCAGAGCTTGCTCCTGAAGCATTAAATGAGATGAGGGCAAAAGTGGGCTTTCTTTTTCAAAGCAATGCCTTGTATGATTCGATGACAGTAAGAGAGAACCTGAAGTTTCCCTTAATAAGGCATTGGGTAAAGGATGTTCGGGAAACAGCAGAAGATTTGGTAATGGAAGCATTGACAAACGTGGGTCTTGAAGAGACAGCAGATAAATTTCCATCGGAATTATCAGGTGGTATGCAAAAACGAATAGCCTTGGCCCGCACATTGATTCTGAAGCCACAGATTATTTTGTACGATGAACCCACAGCAGGATTGGATCCCATTACCGGAAAAGAAATCTGTCAGTTGATGTTGGAATTGCAGAAAAAGTATCACACTTCTTCAATCATTATTACACATGATTTGAACTGTGTAAGATTGATGGCAAGCCGCATTGTAATGCTTATAGATGGCATATGTTATGCAACAGGGTCGTTTGAAGAGTTAAAACAATCTACAGATAAGAGAGTTGCTGATTTTTTTGATTGAGTTTAGGTGCTTGCTAATGCGCAAACAATGCCATGATTGATGATAAATAAAAATATTAAACATGAAAGAACAAACGGGTAACAGGGTTATGCTTGGGGCTTTTGTATTGGTGGCCATTACGTGCCTTATACTTGGGCTTTATTACATTGGGAGCAAAAAAAATATTTTTCACTCTACCATTAATGTAAGTGCTAATTTTAATAATGCTGACGGTTTAATGAATGGCAATAATGTATGTTTCAACGGAATCAATGTGGGTATGGTAACAAAGGTATCTGCCATTTCTGATTCAGCAGTTAAAGTTGAATTTACAATTGATAAGGGAGAGACTAAGTTTATTGGAAAAAGTGCAATTGTCTCCATCGGTACTGATGGTTTATTAGGGAACAAGCAAATCAATATTTCTCCTGGATTACCTGGATTTACATCAGTAGAAGAGGGAAACGTTTTGACGGCAATCAATCCAATTAAAATGGACAATACATTGCACACCTTAACATTAACAAACGAAAACCTGAAAATTATTTCTGACAACTTAAAAGAAGTGTCGGAGAAAATTAACAATAGCCATTCACTTTGGCACCTAATTGCTGATTCTACGCTTGCCGAAAACGTGCGGGGCGCTTTGGTTAAATTTAAACTTACAGGCGATTACTCTGCAATGATTACTGGTGATTTAAGTAAAATAGTAAGTAACGTTAGACAAGGTAAGGGAACACTTGGCACATTGCTTACTGATTCTCTTTTTTCAGATGGATTGAAAAGAACCATCATAAATATTGAATCGATTAGCGATACAATGGCACTGATTACTGGCAATTTTAAAACAATGGCTGAAGACCTGAAAAATGGGAAGGGAGCTTTGGGGATTTTGTTAAACGATACCGCCTTCGAAAATGACTTGAGTCAAAGCATGCGCAACATCAAAAGCGCTACAAACAACGTTAACCAGGAGACCGAAGCTTTGAAATATACATGGCCGTTTAAAAAGTATTTTAAGCAGCATTAAAACTTAAGCAATAGGTTATACAATAAGGCTGGTTTTCAAAACTTATCTTCAACATTTACAGGGATGAATCATGTAACTTATTCCTGAAGTTATGCAACAGGATTGCTTGCAGGAACAGTGATTTTTGTTGTACAAATTTACATAACAATACTTATGACAATTATTAATGCACTTAACTGGCGATATGCCACTAAAAGAATGAACGGGCAGAAGATACCATTAGCGAAATTGAATAACATACTAGATGCAATTTCGTTAGCACCTTCTTCATTTGGATTGCAACCTTATTCCATTTTGGTAGTTGAAGATAAGGCAATACTTTCAAAAATGAAGGCCATTGCCATGATGCAACCACAAATCACTGAATCCTCTGCGGTGTTGATATTCGCTGCCTGGGATAAGTTAACTTTAGAAAGAATAGATACTTTTATACAAGAAGTAGCCAAACAAAGAAAGGTAACAACAGATAGTTTAAGCCAAATGAGAGGTTACATCGAAGGGCAGTTAAAGAATAGTGACAGCGATAACCTAGCGTGGAGTTCAAAACAGGCATACATAGCCCTGGGTATTGGTTTGGTTGCAGCTGCCGAAGAGGAAATAGACAGCACTCCAATGGAAGGGTTTGACAAAGCCAAACTTGATGAGTTGTTAAATCTAAAGGCAAGAGGATTATGCAGCTCGGTACTGCTGGCTTTAGGCTATAGGGATGAGTTAAATGATTACTTGGTTCATTTGAAAAAAGTGAGACGATCAAAAGAAGAGCTTTTTTTACATTTTCATTAACAACTGTCACACCTTAAAATCAATACGATGTACCACTACAATTATAATTTATGGGGAATGAACCTGATATGGTGGGTGATGTTGGGTATTTTATTTATATTTATTTCAGCAACCACCTACTATGTTTTAGGTAAGAGGGCCAAGAGAATAATATCTTTGAGTATTATCAAAGATGGCTCAGCAAAGCCCAAATCAACTAGAAATATAAGCGGTAAACGGAGAAAGCCACTGAAAAGGAAGCATTAAAATGAATAAAATAGAGAAGGAGTATATTCAATCTCAAATCAAAAAGAGAAGCATTATTTCCAATAAAGGGGACTATGGCCATGCGCTGATTATTTCAGGGGAAAAGGGATGTATGGGAGCTGCTGTAATAGCTGCAAAAGCCGCACTTAGATCAGGTTTGGGTTTATTAACAGTAAATGTACCAACAAAAGAAAGAGATGTCTTACAATGTGCTGTTCCGGAAGCAATGCTAATGATGAGGGAAACAACGATGCTTCGGTTAGATAAATTTTCAGCAGTAGGAATTGGCCCAGGCATAGGAACAAGCCAATTTGCTAAGGATTTGTTGGCTGATGTGTTGCAACAATGTAAAAAGCCACTCTTGTTAGATGCAGATGCCCTCACCATGTTATCAGCAAGTAAAAAACTAATGAGTAGCGTTCCTAATAACACCATTATCACACCACATGCTAAAGAGTTCGACCGTCTTTTTGGGGTTCACCAACATACGGACGAAAGACTAATAACGGCTATTAATAAAGCGAAAGAACACCAAATAATTATTGTTTTAAAAGGGCATGAAACTGCAATTGTATCATCAGAAGAACAATATTACAATACAACAGGCAATGCAGGACTTGCCAAAGGCGGCTCTGGTGATGCATTAACCGGCATCATTACATCATTTTTGGCACAAGGATATTCTCCTTTTAATGCAGCGTGTATGGGTGTTTACATCCATGGTTTAGCAGCAGATATTACCTTAGAAGAACAATCCATGGAAACGATGTTGATTACAGATGTGATACAGAATTTCGGCAAAGCCTTTAAAAGCATCATGGTATAAGCCAATAGTTAACCACTTAATCCCAATACAAAAACAATATGTGTTTTTCTGCAAGTGCAAGTTTTGGCGCAAGTATTGTGCTTACTGTTATTGGTGTTGCAACCATAAAAAAAACAAAACATCCAACACAACTTTTATTTGCAGGCATCCCATTAATTTTTGGTGTGCAGCAATTGTCAGAAGGGCTGCTATGGCTTAATCTCCCGAATCCTGACAATATAAATATTTCTAGAATATTCACCTATGTTTTTCTGGTTTTTGCACAAATCATTTGGCCTATTTGGGTGCCACTTGCTATTTTGTTGTTAGAGAAAAGTACAACAAGGAAAAATATTCAGAAGTTATTTGTTGGAACAGGATTAGTTGTTGGGATATATTTGGCTTATTGTCTGATGGCATTTCATGTAGAAGCAAAAATAGAAGGATATCATATTGCCTATTTACAAAACTATCCTACATTGTTCAGGATATACGTCATTGTTTTTTACGCCTCCGCAACCATACTTCCACTGTTCTTTTCACACATTAAACACATGTGGATGCTAGGCGCTACTATTTTAGCCTCTTATATTATTGCGGCCATATTTTATTCTCAGTTTATCCTATCTGTTTGGTGTTTCTTCTCCTCTTTAATTAGCTTGGCTATTTATGCTATAATGGTACAGGTTTTAAAACCAGCACATAAACCGTTTTCAATTTATCATTCTAATTAAGTTTAACACTGGTATTTTAAGCAATGCAAGTTCGGTTTTATGATGTGCATACCAGTTCGCTCCATGATAATGATATAACTATTCCACTAAATTGTATAACACACCACACGCTATAGTGATGCACCTTTGTCTTGTTGTGGAAATTTATTCACAACGTAAATAGTTTATAATGAAAATATCAGCAATCACTACAACCGCAGCATTTTTAGTAATGGGCGTGTTATTCTCAAATTGTTCAGGTCCAACAGAAAAAGTAAAAAAAGCAGAAGAGAAAGCGGCCAAGGCCAATGAAGAATTAATTCAAGAGAACGAAGCTTATGTAAAGGAAATGGAAGAGTACAGAAAAACCACTGCCGAGCAGATAGCTGCAAATGAAAAAAGCCTGGAAGAGTTTAATGCTAGAATTGCTAAAGAAAAAGGAGAAGCAAAGGCGGAGTATAAAAAAGAAATTGAAGAGCTAAACAAGAAAAATTCAGATATGAAACGGAAGATTGCTGAATTTAAAACGGATAATAAAACCAATTGGGAAACATTTAAAATCGAATTTAGCCGCGATATGGATGAGTTAGGAACAGCATTCAAAAACTTTACGGTTAAGGACAAAAAGAAAAAATAAGTACAACATCCATTGCAGGTAAAACGGCACAATCACCGTTAAATAAAACGCCAACAAAATGGACAATCCCATCAAACGGCATGGGTAACATATATTTTAACAATAAAGGGAATCATAAATCTCTAAAGCTAGCCTCGGATAGGAGGCTTTAAACCAATCAACAATGAAACATATCACATATGCACTTGGTGCAACAGTCCTGTTAAGTCTGTCAACTTTTAAAGCCCAAAGTCAGGATAGACGCGAGAACATAGAATTTGGAGCAAAGGCGGGTATTAATTTATCAAACGTTTGGGATTCAAAAGGGGAAGCGTTTGTGGCCGACTCAAAAGTAGGTTTTGCGGGAGGATTATTTCTGGGGATACCAATCGGGAAGTTTATTGGAGTACAACCAGAGTTGCTTATTTCGCAAAAAGGATTTAAAGGCTCTGGTTCTATACTCGGGTTTCCCTATTCAACTACCCGAACAACCACATTTTTAGATGTCCCGCTACAAGTACAGTTTAAACCTATAGAAGTATTAACAATTGTTGCAGGCCCTCAGTTCTCCTATCTCTTAACCCAAAAAGATGAGTACACATTTGGAACAAACAGTACGCAACAAAACCAAGAATTCGACAACGAAGATGTTCGTAATAATATTTTAGGGTTTGTGATTGGAGCAGATGTCATATATGGTAACCTTCTTTTGTCGGGCCGGTTTAGCTGGGATTTTCAAGCTAATCATAAAAATGAAGCAGCTATAACCCCAAGATACAAGAACCAACTGCTGCAAGTTACCTTGGGATTCAAGATATAAACCTCGTACAGCAAAACTTTTACTAGTAATTTATCATTTATTGGAACCAAAATATGGACACCACAAAACAATTGGAGAAAGCCAAGGCACATATCATTATTGAAATAATTGAATACGTACCAAATGCAGTGGTTAGTAGAACCATTATAAAAAAAACTACTGGCAATATTACGGCCACATCAATGGATACTGGTGAGGAGTTAAGCGAAAAAGCAACGCCATTTGATACCTATATTCAAATTATAGATGGCAATGCCGAAGTAAAAATTGATGATAAAAACATACTCCTAAAATTAGGTGAAGGCATTATTATTCCTGCACATGCAAAACATAGTTTTACAGCCAACGAGCAGTTTAAAATGATTACCACCGTAATAAAAAGTGGCTACGAGGAATAAACCCGAAGTATTCACATTAAAAACAACAACCATGGCAAAGCAGAAAGAAGGTAAGAAAAAATCGGATAAAACAGCTCCAGCAAAGACGGCTAAAGAGAAGAAGGCGATAAAGGCGCTAAAGAAGCATGGAAAAGAAGAAAGCGGAATGTCAGCCACATAATATCAAACGATGATTCCAATCAATAAACTTGGCATTGTATTACGCAAAACTACACTTGTTTTTGAAAGTGAAGGGGTGTTAAATCCTGGTGTAATAAAGATTGGTGATGTGATACATCTGTTTTATAGGGCTGTAGCAAAAGACAATTACTCAACAATTGGCTATTGCCGATTGTCAGCACCAATGGTGATAGAAAGCCGTAATGAAAAGGCACTGTTATTCCCTCAGTTTGAATACGAATTTCAAGGGTTAGAGGACCCGCGGGTTGTACAGATAGAAGGTGTATATTACTTAACTTACACAGCCTATGATGGCGTAAATGCGCTAGGAGCCTTAGCAACCTCTGTCGATTTAATAAACTGGCAAAAGCATGGCATCATTGTACCACAAATTACCTATGAAGAGTTTAAGCATTTTACCGAGACAGAAGGAACCATTCATGAGAAATACATCAGATTTAATGATTACCAAAAAAGTCACGAAAGACAGGACAGAAAGATACTATTATGGGATAAGAACCTGATTTTTTTTCCAAGAAAAATTGGCAATAAATTTTGCATCTTTCACCGCATCAAACCAGACATACAAATTGTAGTAGCCATAGATAAGCTAGAAGATTTAACCATAGAGTTTTGGCAGAATTATTTTATACACTTTGATGAGCACATTGTGCTATCACCAAAATTTGAACACGAAGTTAGTTATATAGGAAGTGGCTGCCCTCCTATAGAAACGGCTGAAGGTTGGCTCATTATTTACCATGGCGTACATGATACTGTTAAAGGGTATGTGTATTCAGCCTGCGCTGCATTGCTTGATTTAGATAACCCTGAAAAGGAAATTTCGCGGTTGCCGTATCCATTATTTTTTCCTGAAAAGGAATGGGAGCTTAAAGGAGAGGTAAACAATGTTTGTTTTCCAACGGGAACTGTTTTAGAGGGAGATACACTATACATTTACTACGGTGCAGCGGATGAGCGAATTGCAGTGGCTTCGCTTAGTTTAAGCGAACTGTTGGCAGAATTAATGATAAACAAAAATTAAAACCACGTTTATGACATCAAACAATACCATGTATTCTTCAATAGCAGAATTCAAATTTAAAAGAACCACTACAAATCTTTTGTTAGGAGGGAAGCAGGAATTTGCAAACCATAAAAGTCGCCTTCCTGAAATATTGTTCATCACTTCTTTTCCGCCTAGAGAATGCGGCATTGCCACTTACTCTCAAGATTTGATAAACGCATTAAACAACCAATATGTAAATTCATTTAAATGTACTATTTGTGCATTAGAGTCAGATGCTGAGCAACATATTTATAAACAAACTCCCCAATATATTCTGAATACGGACAACGCCAGTTCATTTGGTGAAACCGCCACATTAATCAATAATAATGAGCATATCAAGCTTGTAGTGATGCAACACGAATTTGGTTTTTTCGCTAAAAAGGAAAGGGAGTATAAACTTTTTTTTGGTAGTATTTTTAAACCCATCGCATTTGTTTTTCATACGGTGCTTCCAAATCCTAATGAAGGACTACGGAGCAGGGTTAAAGACATGGCTCATATCTCGTCTTCCGTAATCGTGATGACAACCAACGCCAGAAATATCTTAATCAGTGATTACGAAGTGCCCGCAGGGAAAATTACCGTAATTCCTCATGGCACACATTTGGTGCCACCATTGGACAGAAAAAAACTGAAGCAACATTACCAACTCTCTGATAAGAAAGTACTTTCTACATTTGGTTTATTGGGCTCTAGTAAAAGTATTGAAACCACACTTAAAGCTTTGAAAACCGTTGTTAAAACACATCCAGAAGTGTTGTTTTTGGTGTTAGGTAAAACACATCCCTCCATTATAAAACAGGAGGGCGAACAATATAGAAAAATGCTTGAAGAAAAGGTAGTTGAGTTAAACATTGAAAAGCATGTACGTTTTGTAAACGAATACCTTCAACTTCCTGTACTTTTAGAGTATTTGCAATTAACAGATGTTTATTTATTTACCTCAAAAGATCCTAACCAAGCGGTTAGTGGAACATTTTCGTATGCCGTTAGCTGCGGTTGCCCCGTAATCTCCACACCAATTCCTCATGCAAAAGAGGTGCTCAGCAATAACAATGGCATTATTGTTGGATTTGAGGATGACGAACAGTTGGCCAAAGCCATTGTTTACTTACTGGAGGATGAAAAATTAAGAGCCGAAATTTCATCCAATAGTTTTCACCAAATGGCCTCAACCGCTTGGCAAAATTCGGCAATTGCTCATGCCCTACTTTTTGAAAGTTTAACAACAAATGCCTTTCAACTAACATATAAGATTCCAATTATCAATTTGGACCATATCAAAAAGATGACCACAGATTTTGGCATGATACAGTTTTCTAAAATATCTGTCCCGGATATTCATTCTGGCTATACCCTTGATGATAATGCAAGAGCACTCATTGCCATATGTCAACATAATGAAATGATGGAAACCCTACCCGATTTAAGTTTAATCAACACATATCTTCAATTTATTAAACACTGTCAACAACCCAACGGACTGTTTTTAAATTATGTAAATGAGCAGCGGGAGTTTACTCCACAGAATAGTATAGAGAACTTGGAAGATAGCACAGGGAGAGCAGTTTGGGCACTAGGTTATGTTAGCTCATTAAGGGATTTATTGCCAGTTAGTTTATGTAGCCAAGCAGAAAATATGTTGCAAAGGCTAATGCCGCATTTAAACAATATTCATTCTACAAGGGCAATGGCTTTTATTATTAAAGGGCTGCATTACCAGGATAAAGAAAAGAATGCTGTTTTAATTGATAAATTTGCCAATCGTTTATTACAGATGTATAAGCACGAGCACAGGAACAACTGGCACTGGTTTGAAAATTATTTAACTTATGGCAATAGCCTTTTGCCAGAGGCAATGCTTTGTGCTTTCCTAAGTACCCATAATCAAGAATACAAACGTGTTGCGAAGGAGAGTTTTGACTTTCTATTGTCAAAGATATTTGTTCGTGAACAAATTAAAGTGATATCAAATAATGGGTGGCATGTAAAAGACAAGGCTGATGAAGCTGTTATTGGTGGAGAACAACCAATAGATGTTGCTTACACCATCATTGCATTGGAAAAATTCAATCAGGTTTTCCCTAACCATGGCTTTGAGCAACAAGCAATCGTTGCTTTTAATTGGTTTTTAGGAGATAATTACTTGCATCAAATTGTATATAACCCTTGTACAGGAGGGTGTTATGATGGTGTAGAAGAACACAATGTTAACCTCAATCAGGGAGCGGAATCAACGCTTAGCTATTTGATGGCCAGGTTAGCTATAGAAAGAATATTGAATAAAGGTGGTAACCAGTTAGCATTAGCTGGTAATAAATTACTGCAAACTAAGGTCGTTAAGTTTAGCAATTATGAAAACATTGGTGTTTAGTAGCCAACAATATGAGCAACATATTTTGCAGCATGAAGCCCTTGGGAAACTGGAATTGGTTTTTACCAATCAATCTTTAAGCGCAGATAATGCCGCAATGGTTAAAGGTTTTGATGCTGTTTCATTGTTTACTTCCGACAATGCTTCGGCTGATGTATTAAGGATAATTCATACAAATGGAATAAAGTACATTGCACTTCGATCTGTTGGTCATGACCATGTAGACATGAAGGTTGCAAAACAACTTGATATAAAGGTGGCTAATGTTCCGTCTTATTCACCACATGCCATTGCAGAGCATGCAGTCACATTGTTACTCACGCTGAATAGAAAAATTTTACTTGGTCAGCAACTCATGAAACAGAATAATTACTGTTTAGATGATTTGGTGGGGTTTGATTTATATGGGAAAACAGTTGGAATAGTTGGCACCGGAAAAACAGGAGCTGCCTTTGCAACCATAATGCATGGTTTCGGGTGTAAATTGTTGGGCAGTGATGTGGTTCAAAACGAAGCCCTCATTGCGCAAACAGGCATTGCATATCATTCATTGGAAGATGTGTGTAAAAATGCTGATGTGATTTCCATTCATTGCCCATTAAACATAGCTACAAAGCATTTGTTTAACAAGAAACTGTTTGACATCATGAAAAAAGGAGTGCTTCTAATTAATACGGCCCGTGGAAGCATCATCAATACGAAAGATTTAATACAAGCCTTGGATCAAGGCAAAATTACCGCAGTAGGATTAGATGTGTATGAAAATGAAAAGCCTATCTTTTTCGTGAATCATTTCGAAGAACCTATTCAAGATGATTTGTTTAATCGCCTTAAATCTTTCCCCAATGTTTTAATTACAGGCCACCAAGCCTTTTTAACCAACGAAGCTTTAAAGGGTATTGCAGCCACTACCATTGCTAACCTTAGCATGTTTTCACAAGATGGATTTTCACGCAATGATTTGAGCTAAGTTTACTTAACGCCACGTCCTGTAGCTTCGGTGAAGCACCATGATTTGATGGGTAAATTGTATAACTATTCATCCTAATTGTGTAATGCATTTGGTGGGTATAAATGCCACCTTTGTCAAGCAATATTCAACACTGCATTAAATCAAAATACAATGAACAATATACTCTATACCATCGCTGTCGTTTTAGTTATTCTTTGGGCAATTGGTTTTTTAGGATACCATGCTGGCGGTATTGTCCATTTGCTGCTTGTTTTGGCTGTTATAGCCATTTTAATCAGGATTATAAAAGGCGAAAAAATAGTTTAACAATACCATATTTATTCAAATTAAAACAAAATCATATGAACACAGGAAAAGTAGCATTAAGCATTTTGGTAGCATTAACTGCCGGTGCAGCATTAGGAGTTTTATTTGCACCTGACAAAGGGAGCATTACAAGAAGGAAAATTGCCAACAAGGGCAAAAGGTACGTTGACGATGTGAAAGAGAAATACAACGACATTGTAGATGACGTGGTAGAGAAATTGGAAAGCATGAAACAAAGTGCAGAAGAGATGATTGCAGACGGAAAAGAGAAAATGACGGATTTGCGAAAAGAAAAAGTTTAAACAGCGATGAAAGACAATACAACATTAGTGGAATTACTTATTGACAAAGCAGAGAAATTTGGAAATTCATCTATTGAGTTGGCCAAGCTAAAATTGATTCGTAAGACTGCTAATGTATTTTCTTTTATGGTAACTCAAGTTTTAGCTATTTTACTATTGGGATTATTTTTCATATTCTCCAATGTCAGCTTGGCACTTTGGTTAGGAACCCTAACTGGCAATAGTTATGATGGTTTTTTAGTAATAGCAGGATTTTATTTGTTGCTGTTTATTATTATATGCATTTTTTGCAGGAATGGTTTTCGTAGATACATTAAGGGGTACATGATTAATTACTTAATGAAATGAAAAGTGAATACATCAGTTATGATAGTGACAGATTAGATGCGGAAATTATCTCATTACATCAGGAACAGACTAAGGCCGGTGCTGAATTAAAACAGCAAGTATCTGAGATGATGAATAATTTTAGTTCAGCTAATTTAATCAAAAACATCTACGATAGTTTGGAAGACAGTCCTGAAGTAAAAAATGAAAGCATTGCCTTGGCAGCAGGATACTTAAGCAAAGAGTTGTTTTTGGGGAAATCAGAGGAAAAGTCTAAAGTAATTATTGGCACAGCAATTCAAAATGCTGTGACGGCCTTAATAACTAGATATTTTAGGCCATATAAAAGTAAAATGTAACGGAGTGTGGTTGCTTTTTTCAGGGCACTACCTTGTTAAAAGCATTATTTTAAAATTTCCCTTGAACTTGTCACAACAACAATTAAAAAACAAACATATGGGTTAAGCCATGGTTAACTATTGGATTATGAAATTACTTAAATTTACTCAACTCTTAATTGTCATCATGTTTTTTAATGGCTGCGTATCTACCAAAATAGTGAGCAGTTGGCGTGAGGTAAACCGAGAGTTTTTAATTGAAGATTTAAACAAGATTCTGGTGGTAGCAATGTTTAAGACGGTTGTGGCCAATAGGGTTGCTGAAGACCAAATGGCTTCCTATTTAGATGGGAAGGGAGTAGTTTCCTACCAGTATCTGAATAAAAATTTCAATAGAAATAATGAAGAAGCCATCAGAAATAAAATAAGGACTGATGGTTTTGATGGCGCAATTACCATGCGTTTAATTGATGTAGATAAAGATAGTGTTTACACGCCTAGCAGAATAAATACCTACCCTGGTTATTACATGGATTTCAGCAGTTATTATTATAGAAATTGGGATAGTTATTCAACACCAGGCTACTTTACTACTACCAAAACTTACATTGTAGAGGTAAACGTATATTCCATTTGGGATAACAAAATTATTTGGACAGCAATTACCAAAACAACAGACCCCAAGGGTGTAGAAAAGCTAACTAATGAAATAGCAAGCGTGGTCTATAAGCGAATGATAAAAGATGGTTTTCTAAGAAAGTAGTTGCCAACGAATCCGCTTGATGTAGGCTACGTTTCAATCATTATTAACAATTCTGCATAAATGATAAATCTGATTTATAAATAACAATCAATAAGGTAATTATAATGAGAAAGTTAAGAAATAATGATTACACCTTATTGGCAATAATTTGCTATATGGCAATAGCTTCATGCAATAGTGATACAACCGAAATGAAAACAACCACCAAACAACACATGGACGCTGAGAAAAAGACCATTGAAAATATGCAGTTCGCATATAGGGGAGAGAAAACAGCAACCGCAAAGTATGAAGCATTTTCAAAAAAGGCGGAAGAAGAGGGTTATCACAATATAGCATTACTTTATAATGCTGTTTCAGCAGCCGAAAATATACATGCAATCAATCACAAAGCCGTTATAGAAGATGCAGGCGCAACAGTGCCTGTTATCATACCTGAATTTAAGGTAAACACAACCAAAGAAAATTTGAGTAACGGTGTTCATGGAGAAGCATACGAGGCGAACACCATGTATCCTGATTTTCTAAAAACAGCAGAAATGGCAGGTAATCAAATTGCTTTTTTAAGCCTAAGTTATGCCATGAAAACCGAACAAAAGCACAACCTGTTTTTTGAGCAAGCGTTGAGTGACATTAATGCCAACACCGTAAACAATTTACCATCAAAATATTTTGTATGCCCTATGTGTGGTAACACCTACATAGAGGCTCCAAAACACTGCGACTTCTCATTAACAGATAGGGAAAAATTTATAGTTTTTCAATAATAGAAAAAAGATGAACCAAACACATATTCACTTGCTTATTACACACCTTCCTATTATTGGATCAATATTAGGCGCGCTTGTGCTTATACATGCAATTGGCGTAAAAAGCAATCAAACAAAAATTGCTGCTTATTATATTTTTGTGCTTTCAGCCATTGGTGCTGCCATCGCTTACTTTACAGGAGAGGGTGCCGAAGAAAGTGTGGAAAATTTGCAAGGTGTAATGGAAGCAACCATTAAGACACATGAAGAGTTTGCATTATTTGCATTCATCTCCTTAGTTGTTTTGGGTGTAGCCGCTATTGTGGCACTGTTCGTAACATTTAGGGAATCAATATGGATAAGAACAACCGCATTTGTCTTATTATTCATTGCATTAATCAGCTTTGGGCTGGTTGCAAGAACCGGTTATCTGGGAGGCCAAATTAGACATACCGAGGTTAATGCCGTCTCAAATACCAATTCAGTACCCGATCAAAAATCGGATGACAATGATTAAATCAGCATGAAACTTCCCATTTTAATAAAGCAAGCGCTTATTTTCTTATCTTTTCTTGCCATATTATATTTCGCAAAAGACTTTTTGATGCCCTTGGCAATTGGGGGTATATTGGCGATACTTTTTTTACCTCTTTGTAAATGGTTAGAAGCAAAGAATATCTATAAAGGCTTGGCTGCATTATTCTGCCTGCTTGTATTAATTACAATTACCATGGGTACAATTAGTCTTTTAGGCTGGGAAATTGCGGAATTAACCACCGACTTTACCCTAATAAGAGGAAAGGCATTACATACCTTGAATAATATCCAAAACTACATTTTTGTCCATTGGGGAATTACACTCGAAAAGCAAGCACAAATCATATTATACGACCAGCCATCAATTGGCGGAATTATGCAGTCTGTTGGAGGCTCATTTACTTATATTCTAACAAACTTTGTACTGGTATTGGCTTATGTTTTTCTCTTGTTGTATTATCGTATTCACTTGAAGCAATTTATCTTAAAACTTACTGCAAAACCTGATCAGGAAAAAGTGATAACCCTTGTTTATAGTGCAGCCCATGTGTCTCAACAGTACTTGATAGGATTAGCTAAAATGATTGTTTGTTTATGGATAATGTACAGTATAGGGTTTGGTATTTTGGGGGTTAAAAATGCAATCTTTTTTGCCTTATTATGTGGACTTTTAGAAATCGTTCCATTCATTGGCAATATCACAGGTACATTTCTTACGGTGTTTGTGTCGGCAGCACAAGGAGCTAGTTTGCCTTTGTTAGGAGGTGTTGTGCTTACCTATGCCATTGTTCAGTTTATACAAGGCTGGATACTCGAACCCTTTATTGTAGGACGTCAGGTAAAAATTAATCCATTGTTCACCATCATCGCGTTGATAGTTGGGGAATTGGTTTGGGGTATTCCTGGCATTTTTCTGGCAATTCCAATGCTGGCTATGTTTAAAACCACCTGCGATCATATCGAAACGCTTAAGCCCTACGGTTTTTTAATGGGCGAGATTCAAAACAATAAACCTGAATTAACAATTGTTGAAAAAGTAAAGACACTCGTGTAAGGTGTCACATAATGCTATTTTCACAATATATAGATTCGTAGTCTTTTAAATCTGGTGGAAGTTAGCTAATCACAATGCAAAGAGATGGCATAAAACAAACAACAGATAAAGCAAAATACAGAAGTATTGGTTACCTTTACTTCACATAAATCACCATCACTTATAGCCTCATACGTAAATATGATTTCAAACAACTTTGATATTGCCGGACTTAGCACCGAACAAGTTTTAGTTGCTAGAGAAAAGTTCGGGCTGAACAAATTAAATTACAAAAAGGAAAACGGTTTTTTAGACACAACAAAACGCATCATTAAAGACCCCATGATTGTTTTATTGTTGGCGGCTTCTTCTATTTACTTTATTAGTGGAAAAACAGGCGATGGCATTTTTCTTGCAGTTGCTATTATTTTCCAAACCTCTATTTCCCTGTTTCAATATTCAAGAAGCAAAAATGCGTTAGAAAAGCTCAAGGATTTATCACAACCAAACTGCAAAGTGATTCGAAACGGAAAAATAGAAGAAATAAAGAGTGAAGATTTGGTAATGGGTGATAGTTTGATGGTAGAAGAAGGTGGGGCTATTACAGCAGATGGAACAATTATACATTCCAACGACTTTTCGGTAAACGAATCAACACTTACGGGTGAATCCCTAGCCGTTTTTAAAGACAGTTTTAAAGAAGACAAATTTATTTACAATGGCACTACCGTGGCCAGTGGGTTGGCCATAGCAATGATTACCGCCATTGGCAATGAAACCAGATTGGGCAAAATTGGAACAAGTTTAGAACAGATTAAAGAAGAAAAGACACCATTGGAATTACAAATTACAAACTTTGTAAAGAAGATGGCAATTGCCGGAACCATTGTCTTTGTAATAGTATGGGCAATCAATTACTGGCACACTCAAAATTTGTTAAATAGTTTATTGCAGTCACTCACTTTAGCCATGAGTATTTTGCCAGAAGAAATCCCTGTAGCCTTCACTACTTTTATGGCATTAGGAGCCTGGCGACTAATGAAAATGGGTATCGTGGTAAAACAAATGAAAACCGTTGAAACATTAGGCAGTGCTACCGTAATCTGCACCGATAAAACAGGAACCATCACCGAAAATAAAATGAGTTTGGCCAAACTCTTTCTACTCTCATCAAATAAAATAATTGAACTCAATCAGTCATTAACAGATGATGAAAAGGAATTAATTAAGCTGGCAATGTGGGCAAGTGAGCCTATTCCTTTTGATCCCATGGAAGTTGCATTGCACCAAACTTATAAGGATGTTTTTTCCTATGATGAGCGGCCGGATTATAAACTTGTTCATGAGTATCCATTGGGTGGTGTGCCACCCATGATGACACATGTATTTGCAAACAACAACGGCAATAGTATTATTGCCATGAAGGGAGCGCCCGAAGCATTGGTTAATGTTTCAAACCTAAAAGAAGAGGAAAAACAACAAATACATGCTGCCATTCAACAACTGGCAAATGATGGGTACCGCGTATTGGGTGTTGGAATGTCAAATTTTACAGGGAATGCCTATCCAAAAAAACAGCAAGAATTGCCAGTGGTTTTTAAGGGGATTGTGGCTTTTTATGATCCTCCAAAAAAGAATATTCAAAAGGTACTTCATGACTTTTATAACGCTGGCATTGCAGTAAAAATAATAACGGGTGATAATGCAGAAACCACTTCAGCCATTGCAAAGCAAATTGGATTTAAGGGCTACGAAAAGGCCATCACAGGAGATGAACTGGTAAAACTAAATGAAACAGAATTGAGTAAGCGTGTGATGGACACCACTATTTTTACCCGCATGTTTCCTGAAGCCAAATTAAAAGTAATCAATGCCTTAAAATTGAATAACCAAATTGTTGCAATGACGGGTGATGGGGTGAATGATGGGCCAGCCTTAAAAGCAGCGCATATTGGCATTGCCATGGGCAAAAAGGGAACGGAAATTGCCAAACAAGCCGCATCGTTAATCTTGTTAGAAGACGATTTATCAAAAATGGTAGATGCTGTTGCAATGGGCAGAAAGATTTATACCAATCTTAAAAAAGCCATACAGTATGTTATTTCCATTCACATTCCCATTATCTTAACTGTATTTATTCCATTGGCTTTGGGTTGGGTATATCCTAATATATTTTCGCCCATCCACATTATTTTTCTGGAAATAATAATGGGCCCAACCTGTTCTATTATTTATGAAAATGAACCAATGGAAAAAAATACCATGTCCCAAAAACCCAAAGCACTTACAACCACATTTTTTAATTGGAGGGAACTATCAATAAGTATTATCCAAGGTTTGGTGATTACCCTTGGAACCTTGTTTATTTACCAATTTTCAGTTTACTATGGATACAATGAAGCACTCACAAGAACAATGATTTTTACGGTATTAATCACAGCAAATATTTTCCTCACCTTAATAAACCGCTCATTTTATTATTCCATACTTACCACATTAAGGTACAAAAACAACATGGTTTTATTTATTGTACTGATCACCGTTGCTATTGTTGCACTCATCCTTTTTGTCCAGCCCATTACCTACTTTTTTAAATTTGAAAAACTAAACCCAGCTCAGCTTCTAATGTGCATTGGGATAGGGTTTTTATCGGTGATTTGGTTTGAAGCAATAAAATGGTTTAAGCGAATAAAGGCTTAAGGTTAGCTGGTGTTGATTTAGCATATTCCTATTGTTTTCGGTGATTACATGACGTGAAGTAGGACGCAGAATAAAATCAATATAATTCAAACCCCGCTCAAGATGTATCAATAATAACCTAGCACCGGCAATTGTTATGGATTGTACCTGTTACTTATACCATGCCATTGTTTTCTTAGTTGCTATTATGCTGCTGTTGGCAAATCAGTAAATAATGCAATAAAGTGCCATAGTTATGTAATAGTAATCATCCCCTTCTGGTCTATTTTTGATTATGAAAGATAAGAGCCTCAAAAGAGAACCTCTAAGGCCTTTTTTAGTTCCTATTGCTGATTTATGGAACGGGGCCAGGAAGCAACTAAACATATTAAGAGATGAGGACCTTATGGAAGCATGTAATGAAAATGACCACCTACTTGCCGATATAGAAGAGCGGCAATTTGATGAGGATGCGGTAAGCATACGGGTTAATATGGAATAACCTAGTAAATTAATAAGCCTTCAAGTTAGAAAATCGCTTTATATGAAGCAATGAAAAATGATTAGGCAGGGAGTAACCATAAACAGATTACCTTTAAGCATATGCTTATACACAATACTGATGAATCTGGAAAAGCACAATAATAAAAACTAAAATATAAAATGAAAAACTACATCTATCTCATAGGTTACACAATTGTACTAAGTACAGCAAGTTTACAACAGTTAAAGGCACAAGAAAGCTATGGCAATACCCTAAACATAGGCATTGGTGTTGGAGGTTACGGAGGATATTACCACTACACCAACACCACATTACCCGTATTTCATTTTGATTATGAATTGAATGTAGCCAAAAATTTTACGTTAGCACCTTTTATTAATTTCGCATCTTATACCAACGATTATTATTGGGGTAATAATAACACACCCTATCGCTACTACACCTATAGGGAAACAGTAATCCCAATAGGTGTAAAAGGATCTTATTATTTTGATGGGTTATTAAAAGCAACCAGTAAATGGGATTTCTACTTAGCGGGTTCATTGGGATTTGCCATAGTAAACTCCCGATGGGAACAAGGTTATAATGGAAACAAAAGTTATTATAAAGCGGGTAATCCTGTTTTTCTGGATATTCATATGGGTACAGAGTACCACTTTAACAGCTCATTAGGCGCATTCTTAGATTTATCTACTGGAGTATCCACTATTGGGTTGGCCATTCACACCAAATAGGCAAAAAAAATGAGTCAATTGCTCTACATCTTTGCAGTGATATTGGTTATTTTATGGGCCATTGGTTATCTTGGTTACCAAGCAAACGGTATCATACATATCCTTTTGGTGCTGGCGATAGTCTCTGTATTGCTTCGTATCATCCAGGGCAGAAATACCCGTTAACTACGGAAGTAAACACAGGCAAAAACAATATTCGTTTCCTTGGATGGAAACAATAAAAGGTTGGGGTATGTAAATATCCTGACTTTTTTTATGCAATATCCCACAGTATCAAATCAGTTTTAACATCACATAAAAAGCATTGCAATAACCGAGCAGATATCAAAAGTGCTGCACAAAGCGCTTAATTAACCATTTACAAGTTACAGCAACAGCCTTTAGTAACGGGGTTATCCCAATACCTCAATAAAAAATCACTCAATAATGCAACAAAGCAACTACACAACGAATAGTGTAATAACTAAGGGGAGTTGTGTAACATAAACCATGCGCATCCAAGTAGGTTTGCAACGTAATAATGATGTTACACAAAATCTAATCTTATGTTAAAAAAATTACAACAAAAAAGTTTTCCAAATGCGCTTAGTAGTTGGAAACAAATGATATTTATGACCTCCATATTACTCCTCTTGGGGTCTATAAATGCCAATGCGCAATCACCTGAGCGAAAGTGGAACTTAGGCTTATTAGGGGGGATTAGTGTTTATGCCGGAGACTTGGGTAATGGCATGACAGATTTTACATCCGATGTGTTTAAACAAAATATCATTGTAGGAGCAACATTTAGCCGTTACATTAATCCTTCATTTGATGTTACATTAATGGGTACTTATGGTTCTTGGGGATATTATAAAAATGGTGTTACCCTGTTTAAAGGTGATATGACCCACGGAAACATTCACTTAAAATATAAATTTAACAACGGCTATTTGCTTAAAGAAGAAAGCCGATTAGCACCTTATATTTTTGCAGGGGCGGGCATGTCAGATTTTAAGGGGGCACACATCAATGCTGGGCAAGACTACCCAATAATTGGAGGAGCAGGAATGCGCCTCCGACTTAGTGATGCCATTAGCATCAACTATCAAGTTACCTATGGTTACATGAATTCAGCCTATAACGATCCTTCAAATGGAGTTGCACCTAAAGGTACCGACCAATTTATGTTTCACACCATTGCTTTAGGATTTAACCTAGGGTCGGCAAAAGATGAAGATAAAGACGGCATATCAGATAAAAAGGACAATTGCCCCAATACACCGAGTGGGGTAAAGGTAGATGCCAAAGGTTGCCCATTAGATGGTGATGGCGATGGCGTAATGGATTATCAAGATAAATGCCCATCAGTAACTGGAGATGCATCTACCGAAGGCTGTCCAGATACAGATAAAGATGGTACCGCAGATAAAGACGACCAATGCCCGAACGAAGCAGGCCCAGCCACTTTAAAAGGTTGCCCGGATACCGATGGTGATGGCATTATAGACAGTAAAGATAAATGCCCGAACGTAAAAGGAACTTTGGTATTAGATGGTTGCCCAGATACCGATGGTGACGGCATACGTGATGAAGATGATGCTTGCCCGAATGTAAAAGGAGTGGCACTGTTTAAAGGTTGCCCAGATACAGATGGTGACGGGATTGAAGATGCCAAAGACATGTGCCCTAACTTAAAGGGTGTATCCTTAACCAATGGTTGCCCTGACACAGATAATGATGGCGTACATGATGGAATTGATAAATGTCCAAATGTTTCCGGAAATCCAACACATGCTGGTTGCCCTGACACAGATAATGATGGCATTTTTGATGATATTGACAACTGTGTAAACATACCAGGAACCGCAGCAAATAAAGGTTGTCCTGAATTGAAAAAGGAAACCAAACAGTTGTTTCAGAAAGCATTACAAGGCATACAATTTGAAACTGGCAAGGCCATCATTAAACCTGTTTCTTACCCCATTTTAAACGCCATTGTAAAAGTGATGCAGGAGAATCCAAATTACAAGTTAAACATTGGTGGCCATACTGATGATGTGGGAGAAGATGAAATGAACATGACACTTTCGCAAAACAGGGCATCAGCAGTAGCAGATTACCTGATATCAAAAGGAGTGAATCCTGTTAAAGTTACTGCCTCAGGTTATGGTGAAACACTTCCTGTAGATACCAACAAATCAGTAAAAGGACGTACACGCAACCGCAGGGTTGAGTTTAATGTAGAGTTTTTGGAAACGGTAAAATAACCCGTTACACCAATACCTAAAAGCTGCTACAGTTAATGTAGCAGCTTTTATTAAACCATTAAACAAACATACCTAATAGTGTATTTCCGTTTAACAAGACATGTTAAATGAAATACTTCACCTCATTAATTCTTTTAAGCGATGAAACTTTACGTTAGGAACATGGTTTGCATCCGTTGTAAAATGGCTGTAAAAGAGGAGCTCAGAAACCTTGGAATAAATTGGACATATATAGAGTTAGGCCACATAGATATATTAGAACCCGTAACAGAACTACAATTAACAATATTTAGATTACGGTTACTTAAGCTAGGCCTTGAATTAATAGATGACAAGAGAAGCATATTAATTCAAAAAATAAAGGATGTTGTTGTTGAAATTGTACATGATAAGGAAGAGGAGTCCACAGTTAATTTTTCTGACTATTTAAGCGAAAAACTAAACCAGAACTACACTTACTTAGCCAATTTGTTTTCCTTGGCCACAGGAACAACCATTGAACATTTTATGATAGTACATAAAATTGAGCGGGTTAAAGCGTTACTTATTTATAACGAACTTACCCTTACTGAAATTGCTTATAAAATGCATTATAGCAGCGTAGCACACTTGTCCAATCAGTTTAAAAAAGTTACAGGTTTTACTACCAGCCAGTTTAGAATACAAGAGCAAGAATCTGTTTTGTTATTGGAATATGTGTAAATTTTACAAATTTAACTTAATATAATATAATCCTCTAACATAAGGTATACCCCATCTTTGTGAGGTAATAGTTTGTTACACATTAATAATAAAATCATGGCAACAACAAGCACAACACACACCGAAAACAAAGGAACTTGGTCAGAACAAAAAACTAAATTAAAAGCAAAATTTCCAGTATTAACAGATGCGGATCTTACCTACGAAAATGGTAAGAAAGACGAAATGTTAAGTAAGGTTGAAAAAAAGCTGGGAAAAACCAAGCAAGAACTGCATGACATTATAGGTAAACTATAGTTAGTTAGAATCATGTAGAACAAGTGTCGTTTAGCGTTAGGGCTATTCGGCACTTTTTTGTTACGGGAAGTTAATCAAACGCATTATAAGACAATACCAGTAGAGTTGCCTGAAGCATGGATGTTTATATTGCCAAAATATAAAAGTATATATTCACAAAATACACTTTGGAAATAATCAACTTACATACCATTGGATATAGCCTAAAATTAAATAGGCAATACCAAACCTTGCAATTGTTATAAGTTAGTTATGGAAGGAGAATGAATTATTCCTCTAAACGAGCTCTTCTCACATCAATGGCTTCAACGCCTTTCGGGGTGCGCTTTAATGTAAAAGTTACCACATCCATTTCTTTAGCAGGGTATTTTAACCCTCTTTTATGTACAAATATTTCAGTATTGGTTACCTTTTCCCGAATAAATCCAAATCCTTTCTTTGGATCGTAGTATTTTAAAGTGCCAGTTTTAATCATCTTCCTCTGTTTTAGGACAAACTTAGTTTTATCAGTTGAGGTAATCAAATCATTTCTGTTTTTTTTTACACATTCAACTATCACCTGCCTAATACATTATAAGCATTTAAGCAACAAGAGGTAACGGGCAATTTGCTGTTTAGAATACTGTTGTGCGCAGAAGGAGACTCGAACTCCTACAGGTTTTACCCCACTGGCTTCTGAGACCAGCGCGTCTACCAATTTCGCCACCTGCGCTTGTAGAATATTGTCGACCAAATATAAACCGAAATCACCATATTAGCCAGCTATGCTGTAATGCCCCTCACAAATATTTGATAAAGAATGCATAAAATGCAGGCAAACGGCTATTTGTATTTTAGGACTGAGGTAAATCTATAAATTATCCGCACCTTTGTTGAGAACAATTGGCCTTGTACAGGCCCTCACCATAAAAAATAGTCATGTTAAAGCCAGGGTATTATTACGATTTAACAATTTTAGATAAAACAGAAGATGGTTATTGGTTTGGAGAAACCAACGAACAAATGGCGTTATTACCTCTTCAGTATGCAGACAGTGGTTTACTTAAAGGGGATAAACTAACTGTTTTTCTTTACCACAACGCTACGCATATGCTTTGTGCATCCTTAAGAAAACCTAAAGCCAAAGTTGGCGATTTGGCCACACTTAAAGTAATTAGCATGACTCCCGCTGGAGCTTTTTTAGATTGGGGGTTACCACAGGATTTGTTGCTTCCAAGAGCATTGCATGAGGATGATTTGCAAACTGGGGATTATTGTCTGGTTAAAATTATTTATGATGAGCCAACTGGAAAGGTAATTGCCAAAGAAAAACTAAATGACGAGTTAAGCAATGAAACACTTACTGTAAATGATAAAGAAGTGGTGCAATGCATTGTTTATAAAGACACCGAATTGGGTTATCAGGTTATTGTAAATGAAAAACATTTGGGCTTATTGCATTACAATGAGGTGTTTAAAGATTTATACGTGGGTGATGTGTTTACCGGATTTATAAAAGACATTAAGGAAGACAACAAGTTGAATATTATGATTGGGAAGCCAGGTTACCAAAGGGTAGAAGGTGAGGCAGGAAACATCCTGCACCAATTGCAAAAAAACAATGGCTACTTACCCTACCACGATAAAAGCAATGCGGAAATTATTTACACCGTGTTTGGCATGAGCAAAAGAACGTTTAAAATGACCATAGGTAAATTATACCGCGATAAAAAAATTATCATAGAGTCAGACGGTATCCGCCTTGTTTAGTAAAGATGACAGAGCCAGATCGCGAAATACTTATTAGCATCGTAACCACTAAGATGCCCTTTGGGAAATATGAAGGACGCCTATTAGCTGATTTGCCCGATTATTATTTGGAATGGTTTGCAAGGAAAGGATTTCCCAAAGGGAAGTTAGGAATGGCCTTACAAACCGTTCACGAAATTAAATTAAATGGGTTGCATGATTTGATTACCCAATTAAAAAAGCACCACACTAAGCAATAAAGTATTCAAAAGATAGCTGTTTAACTTCCCACCAGCGTTCCCCCTTAGTATAATCTATAACAAAAGGGATCCTTGGCCTTCTTTTTCCCTTTACTTCATTTTTAAGAATAATATCAACAACGGCTCTGGCTTGGGTATTGTTGTTGGAAAGTATAACGTCCTTAATGTCAAACCCCATTACTAGGGGACTCTGTTTGGTGAAATGAAATGTTTTAACAGCCTGAAGCAATTGTTCAGAAGTAACAGTAACTTGGTTTAGCACCACTTCTTCTCCCGATAGGTATTCCAATAAAACATCTTCTTCAATGTCGGGATTAAATAAATAATTAATCAGGTTATTTACCAGTGCAGTAATTTCATGTTCGTAATTGGGGTGAAATTCTTCATAAATAAAATGGGTTACAAAACCTGGAACATTCATATTGGGCAATGTCTTTCCCATGAGTTCTCCGGTTAAAAAATCATAAACCACCTCAGGTTCATATTCAGCTAAAAAATCCACCGTGATGTGATGTTTAAACAGCAGTTTAAGGATGCGTATAATCTCTATCGAAAGACGTTCCCCCTTTAATGACGAAGTGGCCTTAAAACGCGGTGATCCGATGAGTTGAAAAACAGTTGTTTCTGTTGCTTCCCGCATTTGCCTTTCAAACAAGCTCATTTGTTTCAAAAACTCATTCTCTACTTGCAAAGGTATTTCAGGCAAATCACTACCAGAAATATTTAAGTTAATCGGCTTCCCAAACTTTTGCTCCAAATCCATTTTAAGCACCTGGTTTTCCATGTGCAACTCTTCTTCTAAGGTAAGGCCGTCCTTGTTTAATTTAGAAGCCTGAATAATATTGAGTTCAATAGGCATATTAAATGCCTCACTGTATGGATCTTCACCATGAATGTAATTATTCCACCAACTTATTGGACTAAAGTAATATTTTTTCTTGTACAGGCTTTCCAATAAAATATTTTCTTCCACATCAAAATCCAAATCATCATAACGGGTAAACATTAAACACCTCGCTTCCACTTGTTGAACAATTCTGTTTAAATACCCCAATATTGATCTGTTGTTTGTAGTCGTTATGGTTTCAATAACGGCCGTTTCAGCAAGTATTTTGCCCACCAATGCCGTTGGAAAATTTGAGCGCTTAAGTAAATTGGTTAACCTTGGCTTAAATTGGGAAAAAGACCGCTTAATACTTTTACCTTCAATAATCACAGTAAGTAAACTCTTGCTATGAACAAAAAGCAAAAGCCCCTTCCCCCTAAAAGCAGTGCGTGCAGTGGTAACATACCATTCATTCAAATCATTCACCTTTAGTTGAGTTGAATCAGGTTTGGTATGGGCCAGGTTTAATACTTTTTTTGTAGCTCTAATCAGCATGCCGTCTTTTCTAAAAAAGAACAAAATAAGTGTTTATTTTCAGATTAAATGAGCCATACCAAAGGTGTTTGGCGTTCATTATAATAACTTATTTGTTTTCAGGCCCGTAAACCCAAATCAATGCCACTGAATCATTTGTTTTAATTAAACATTGTTCTATGAGCGTGATGTCTTTATGTTCTTGTGGTTCATTTAACAGCAAGCTGTTGAGTAAACCACCTGGGTAACTATCAATAGGAGAGGTTTGGGATATGGATGCATCTGAATCAACGGGAGTTTTAGCTACAACTGTAGAATTTGGCAGGCAACGCTTATTTTTTTTAGGTGGTTTTAACTGACGCTTTTTCATAATACTTGGTTAGGGTGAATTTCAACAGCACATTACATGAGAGAATTAAGAATAGACAAAGGAGGAATGCCCCCCTTTGTCTAAAGGATAATTAATCTTGTTTTTTGCCACCAAGCAGCATAAATTCAGATAGTACAATATCTGTGGCATACCTTTTAATGCCATCCTTATCAACGTAAGTATTGTTGCTAAGCTTACCTTCTATGGCAACCTCACTTCCTTTTTTTAGCAGTTTTTCGACAAGCTCGGCTTGTTTGCCCCACACGGTAATGTTGTGCCATTGAGTGTCTGTAATACGTTCACCATTGTCGTTTTTGTAAGTTTCATTAACCGCAAGTGAGAGACGGGTTAGTTTTTTTCCGTTACTTAAGTTTTTAACATCGGGGTTTTGTCCTAAGTGGCCAATAAGACGCACACTGTTTTTTAAATTGTTCATACGTGTTGTGTTTAAATTATTTAAAGGTTTAATTGATGTTGAAATGGCATACTACAGTTTGTTATTTGATGCTGTGTTGTCAATCAACGGTACAAAGGTGCTGTTGCCCTCTTCCCTGATTCGTATATTATCCGTTTACTTCCGTTTATAAACGTGTATACACGGGTAAACCGCGCTTTGGTGCTGATTTTGCTGGATTTTATTTTTTTGACACACTGCAATTTTTAGATGAGTGATTAAACCTAATTGGTGTATTTAGTCTAAAACCAATCGGCCTCAGGCCTACTACTTGGAGATGTTACATTATTCATGGTGCTTGTTAAGCAAGTAGTAACAATAAAACATGAATTAATTTTATCAACAGAAGTAACTCAGGTAGATAATTGATGGTGTTTTTTGTTTTGACTCTGAGGGTGTATGTTGAGATTTTTTTAAGTTATTTTATCAATTAACCACGCTTTGATTATTTATTCTGCTTTTTTGTTCGTGTTCGTTTTGTTTTTATGAATTAAATGGTAAATTTATTTGAGAATTAGTTAGTTACAATTATTAAACAATAAGCTTATGAGTTACTATAGAATTTACAGAAACTTCATACTCACATTTGTAGGAATTGTTGGTGTCATCTCATCTGCGTATGCGCAGCCTAAAATTGAAGATTTTGAAAATCCTGGGGCATGGTCTTGGGCTCCATGGATTGCAGTTACCGCTCCTACATCAACCAAAAGTACAGCAGCAGCCTATACCGGTGCTAATGGGTTAAATGCAACTGGAGAATGGGTGTTTCGCACAGATGTGAATATAGGATTGCCAGGTGATAAACTAAGTTGGTGGCTTCAGTTTCCTGCCAGTGGCCGTGTTTATTGTGGTTTTGGAGCGAATGCTGGGGGCTGCTTTTCGCTGCTAGCCGCCCCTAATACAAATACATTGTTGTTTCAACAAAATGCGGCATTTGGTTTCACAGACTTGAACTCTGTTCCTTTTGTTTATTCTTTTAATGTTTGGTACAAGCTGGAGGTTACTTGGAATACTCAAACAGATTTAACTGGCCGTTTGTATGCCTCTGATGGAACTACGGTATTGGTTACTCTTACCCAATCCATTCCTACATTAACTCCTGGAGGCATCGCTATGCGAGGGTTTGGACCTGTATTTATTGACGATATTCAAGCTGGAAATCCCACAATACCATACGTAAGCCCCTTCCCAAGAGCTCCTTTAGCCAACTTCGCTTACGATGCAGGCATAGACACCGTTTGGGTAAACAGCCCACATACTTTTGTAAACACCTCCAGCATGGATAGTGTGCGTTACTGGAACATTAAACAAGTAAACGAACCTCGCAATTGCGTATCAGATATCGGTTGCTTCATCAGCTCATCGGTATTTCCAGCAAATAA
>CALRXU020000026.1:0-37503 GCA_943372215.1 Chitinophaga pinensis
CGGCAGGTAAAAAGGTACTTACACAAGACATTACCAACCCCAATGGCAATAGCTTTAATATCAAAACAACCCTTAACCCTGGATTATACCTAGTACAGGTAAACCACAACAACCAACAAGCATTTGTGACGGTTACGGTGTGGTAGGAAAATAATGGTGAAGCATATGACAAAACCCATTGTGTGTAAACACAATGGGTTTTGTCATATAAGAGATGTGGATGATATATTGAAAACTATGTACTCTTTTTTTAACCAAATATATCGTTTAAACAACATTTAGTATAAATTGCCAATGGTTACGAGGTTTGGCAATTAAATTTGTTACCCTACTCAACTTTTATGATAGAATTTATAAATATTGCTCTATTAATACTCATGTTATGGGTAACTTATGTACTCCTGCAAAAGTTCTCCCCAATTGTTTCTATCGACTTTGTTAGTCCATTGAATAAAGAACAACTGGATGAGAAATATTTCAAGTTTTACCAACTGAGCATTGTTGGCATTATAGCAGGTGTACCTGTTTTAACGCTAATACTTAAATGGCTGATAGATAAAGCCATTACCTTCCGATTGAGTTTTTTAGCTGATGTTCTAATTGTTGTTCCTCCTCACAATGGGCTGGTTTGGGTAGGGGCTGGTTTATTGGGTCTATATCTTGCATATACCATCGTTATAGGCATTTGTTATAATTATTTGTTACACGACTGGGATGAGTTTTTAATATATACCAATGAGAAGTTACGTTTTGATATTGTTGTAAAGGGTTCTTACTTTAATCGCTTTTTCAGCCTGTTTCTGGTGCTATTCACACTTATGCTTTTTGATAACTTTAGCACTTTTGGCGATGAAGAAATTAAAATAAATGGTTTTTTAGGACTAGGTACAACAAAGTACCCTTATGCTAATGTAACAGAGATAAAAGACGTTGCCAAATCAAAAGACCTATTTGGTAACTTGTCAGACCACCCTTACTATGAAATTGTGTTTAAAGATGATGCAAAATGGTCATCTAAAAACAGTGGTTTTCCTACTTATGATGAGAATACTCGTATTATTACGTTAGTGAGTACGCGGGTGAATACTTACATCAAACGACTTGAATACGAATAATATCAGATTTTTGGTTCTACCACCAGAAAGCACGGATAATAAAAATCTAGTTATAAAATTATGCTAAAGGTGATTCAATCGACTCATAGAACCAATTTTGTTTGGATTGACTTGTTCAATCCGACAGAACAAGAGCTTCAGGACATTGCAAAAACGTATCATCTTCACCCAACTTCTTTACAAGACATCTTACAACCAGAACACCTGCCTAAGTTCGAACAATTTGAAGATATTGATTTTATTCTTTGTAGGTATTACGATAAAGATGCCCCATCAAATGCCGATTCTATATTAAACATTAGTTGTAAGTTGAGTATTTTTTTTAGAAAAGATTTGGTACTTACCATACACAAAAAAGAAAATAAGGCATACCAACTCCTCACTGAAAAATACCAAGACAACGCAACCATAAACAGCTATGAATTGGTTTGCAAAATGGTAAAAATGGTTATGGGTACTTACGAAGAACCGGCCCATAAACTGGACGAAGAAATAGATTTTTATGAAAGTAGGATTTTTCTTAAAAAACGCATTCCGGATCTGATTAAAAACCTTTACCTAATTAAACGTAAGCTATATATTCTCCGAAAAATATCTAATCTTAGCGAGGCAATTTTAGATCACCTTCAACAAACAAGTACACAATATAAATCCCGCCCTCAGTTTCAGGATCTGAAGGATTATTATCTTAAAATAGATACGATGATTGAGTCTAATTATGACGATATCAACAACTTGCTTAATATTTACATTTCACTATCATCACAACGAACCAATGAAGTGATGCGGACACTTACGGTATTTACAGCTTTTTTTCTACCTACCACATTTATTGTAGGCTTGTATGGAATGAACTTTGAATTTATGCCAGAGTTGCATCATCGGTATGGTTATCCAGCAGTGCTTCTATTCATGGCTGCGGTTACAGGAATAATTTATTATTGGTTTAAACGCAAAGGCTGGATGTAGCTTTAAATACTTATTTTCATTCTAATTTAATCCCGAATAAGAATATTCCATTAAAAAAACATTTGGCTTTTGATATTGTTGATGTTAAAAGGTATTTTCGCCAAACGTAATTAGCATAATATGAACTTTGAATTAACTGAGGAGCACTTATCAGTGCAGCAAGCAGCCAGAGATTTTGCGCAAACCGAATTATTACCTGGTGTAATTGAGCGCGATAATCATCAAGAATTTCCCTATGAACAGATAAAAAAACTTGGTGAGCTCGGTTTCTTAGGCATGATGGTTGACCCAAAATACGGAGGATCTGGTATGGATACCGTTTCTTATGTTTTGGCAATGGAAGAGCTTTCAAAAATTGATGCATCAGCCTCAGTTGTTGTTTCAGTTAACAACAGCTTGGTTTGTTGGGGACTTGAAACATATGGTACTGAAGAGCAAAAACAGAAATATTTAGTCCCGATGGCGAGTGGAAAATGCCATGGTGCATTTTTATTAAGCGAACCAGAGGCAGGCAGTGATGCCACTAGCCAACGTACTACAGCAGTTGATATGGGTGACCATTATATATTAAATGGAACAAAAAACTGGATTACCAATGGCAATTCAGGCACCTATTATTTGGTTATTGCCCAAACGGACGTAGATAAAAAACATAAAGGAATCAATGCCTTTATTGTTGAAAAAAGCTGGCCCGGAGTTACCGTTGGAAAAAAAGAAGATAAAATGGGAATTAGGGGGAGCGATACCCATTCTATTATGTTTCAAGATGTAAAGGTGCCTAAAGAAAATAGAATAGGTGATGATGGCTTTGGTTTTACATTTGCCATGAAAACCTTAAGTGGAGGTAGGATAGGTATTGCTGCGCAAGCGTTGGGAATTGCCAGTGGTGCTTATGAATTAGCCCTTAAATATTCAAAAGAAAGGAAAGCTTTTGGCAAAGAAATTATGCACCACCAAGCAATCCAGTTTAAGCTTGCAGATATGGCAACTCAAATTGAAGCTGCCCGTTTGTTAGTAATGAAAGCTGCTTGGTTAAAAGATAATCACATGGATTATAATCTTGCTGGTTGTATGGCCAAGGTTTTTGCCAGTGAAACTGCTATGTGGGTTACAACAGAAGCCGTTCAAGTGCATGGTGGTTATGGCTATGTTAAAGAGTATCACGTTGAACGTTTAATGCGTGATGCGAAAATCACTCAAATTTATGAAGGTACCAGCGAGGTTCAACGCATTGTAATTGGTAGAGAAATTCTTAAATAAATCTTATTATAATTACAAAAAAAGCTGACCGTTATATGGTCAGCTTTTTTTGTTTTAGCTTTTATTGTGCATGATAAGCTGCGGCAAACTCTTGTGCAAAACGTTCTAATTTCACTTTGCCAAGTTCCGCTGGGCGATTATTCCTGTAATCTGCCTCCATTTCACCACTTCGCATTGCCGCACCCATTTCTTTGTAACCATTGGCAATGGTTTCACTTAAGCCAGCTTGTAACATGCCTTGTAAACTTTGTTCATCTGTAAACTCTATATAAGGTGTACCCGGTTTACCAACTGCATTGCTTAATACTTCCGTAATCTCGGCCCATGTGCGCTCATCACTTGCAATGTATTGAATCTGATGACCTCTGAACTCTAACTTTATTAATTCGCGAGCAGCTACCTCGGCAATATCGCTAGTATGGGTAAGTACCAGTTTATGCGCAGCTGGTTGTGCGCTGCCCATTATGCCTGCATGTTTTATCATACCTGCCATTGAAAATAAGTTATAATAAAAATAACTAGGACGCAGGTATAGTGCATTTATATTAGTCAACTTATCTAATGCTTGCTCCAAATATGCCAAACCATCTACAGGGCCTGCACCTTTTCGCATATGGGCTCCAATACTGCTCAGCACCACAACGTGTTTGATGTTATTGGCGGTAATGGCTTCAATAAAATTATCAGCCACTTTTCTTTGATAGCCAATCCAGTTTGTTGTGGCAAAATTTGGAGGAATCATCAAGTACACAGCATCCGCTCCTTGAAATGTCTGCTTTAAAAATTGAAGATCTTCTACTGATCCAACAGCGGCTTTTGCGCCTAATGCTTCAATCTCAGCAGTTTTATTAACTGATGACGTAATAATAGTTACCTGATGACCCGCGACAACTAGTTGTTGGGCAACGGGTTTGGTAATGTGGCCAGTTGAGCCTGTTAATACATAATTCATATTTTTTATTGCTAATTTAGGAAACAAAGGTACTTTTGTACTTACCTTTTGTCAAGTACTAACAAAAAAGTAAGTATATATTAATTATGGAACGCAAAACCTCTTCTACCAATTATAGCAATGAACTAAGTATGAACAAATGCCCTGTTTCGTTCACGCTAAGCCTGATTGGAGGCCGCTGGAAACCTTTAATATTGTGGCAACTCACGTCAGGGACTAAACGGTACAATGAGTTAAGAAAGGGACTGCCAGCTATCAGCGAAAAGATGTTGATACAAAAGTTAAAGGAATTAGAAGTAGATGGCTTGGTTTTAAGAGAATCAAAACCAGTTGTACCTCCTCATGTGGTGTATGACTTAAGCGAACGAGGAAAAACATTGCGCCCGATATTACAATCACTTGCTAATTGGGGGCTTGAAAACGTATAATTAGAGGATGTCAGTCTTAAACTGAAGTATTAAACTACTTCAAGTTGGTAAGCATATCCCCAGTCATTTGTTTCAAATCAAAATCGGGCTTCCACCCCCAATGATTTCTTGCTTCCATATCATTGATGCTTTGAGGCCAGCTATCTGCAATTTGTTGACGAAAATCGGGTTTATAGCTGATGGTGAAATTCGGAATGTGTATCTTTATTTCGTCTGCAATTTGTTGGGGGTTAAAACTCATTCCTGCAACATTATAGCTACTCCTGATTTTTACTTGCTCTGCCGGAGCCTCCATTAATCCAATTGTTGCCTTTAATGCATCAGGCATGTACATCATAGGCAATTCCGTGTTTGCAGCAAGAAAACACTCGTATGATTGTTGTTTTAATGCTTCATGATAAATATGTACTGCGTAATCTGTAGTACCTCCCCCAGGTGCCGATTTATGGCCAATTAAACCTGGATAACGAATACTTCTTACGTCCACTCCATACTTTTGGTGGTAATATTCACAATACCTTTCTCCTGCCTGTTTGCTAATTCCATAAATGGTATTGGGCTCCATAATGGTGTATTGAGGTGTTAATTGCTTGGGGGTAGTTGGCCCAAATACGGCAATAGAACTTGGCCAATATACCTTTTTCAGAAGGCCTTCTTTAGCCGCATTTAGCACATTAAAAAGTCCCTCCATATTCAAATCCCAAGCAAATCGAGGGTTTTGCTCTGCGGTTGCTGATAACAACGCTGCTAACAAATAAACTTGGGTAACACCATATTTCTTAAGAATTTCAGCGAACCGATCTTTATTCATTACATCCAACTCCTCAAATAAACCAATCTCTTGCAAAGGCTTTTTTACATCACTGGCAATTACATTGTCCTGTCCGTAAATAGCTCGTAACTCACTTGTTAACTCTAAACCGATTTGTCCTTGTGAACCAATAATTAAGATTTTTTCTGCCGTCATATGCTTGGAATGCTATTATTAACTTGTTTAAATTTAGTAAAACAAACTCTTAGGGGTATCCACTAAAACTTGTTACTATGCGTTTTCTTTTTTACGTTTTTTTAAGAACAAGCCAATTGCATAGGCAAAAACACCTCCATACAATAAACCGCTTGAAACCAATGAGATTGTCTCTCCAATTTTAACGGTTGCTGGTTCAAACTTAAACTCTATCTGGTGTTTTCCTGCAGGAACGCTTAATCCACGCAACACATAGTTACAACGCAAATGCGGTGTTAAAACCCCGTCAATGTAAGCGTTCCAACCTTTATCATAATAAATTTCACTGAACACTGCCAATTGAGGCGATGTTGACTCGCTTTGGTAAACAAGCTTATTAGGTGCATAAGAAGTTAGCTTGATGCTTGCCGATGAATCTGGTGTAATGTTTAAATCCTTTACTTGTTCGACAAAACGCTTATCAATATAACAGGTTTGCAATGCATTAAATCCAGTAAGTGAGTCAAGTTCAGCATCTGCATTATCAACCAATACCATAGTTTTTACAAACCATGCGTTACCCCTAGCTGTTGGGTTCTGTTGAGGGTATAAGTTGTTTAAACTATCCCCTACAATAAAATATTTTACATTTAACATGTTAAATATTTCCATGTTTTGTTGTGACATTTGGTATTGGATTAACTCCTGATATCTGCGCAATTTAGCACCGTGGTAGCCGCCAATTGACTTGTGATAATAAGATGTGGTGGCATCCTGATCTAAACGTTGTGTAGTATTGTATACTCTGTAATGAGGATCTTTATCTTGAAGAATAATTTCATCAGCGGTGGTTTTTTCTACAACAACCTCATCTGTTTTACGTTTCTCATAATCAGAATCGTTTAAGAATCGTTTATCTACTCCCCATAAATCAACAAGAACCAACAAGGCTAAAATGCCCGCTAAATAATTTACTTTAAACTTGCCTTGAACATAAAGCCAGATTGCACCGAAAGCAAGCGCAATAAAAAATAAGCTCCTCAGGGCGTCCATTTGCCTAACGGTTGCTCGAGCTGAGTAAATAACATCCATTGGGTAATTATACTGCTTAAGTTGTTTATCAGTGCCCTCGCTGGCCACTGAAATAAATTCTGGCATGATCACAAACAACAAACAAATACCTCCAGTTATAGCGGCACTGTAATAAAGTGCCTTCATTAATTCCGCCTTTTTCAAATTGCCACTGGTTAGTTCCTTCAATGCAAGTAATGCAAGCAAAGGGAAAGTGGTTTGTGCAATAACCAATATGAAGGTTACGGAACGAAACTTACTGTACATTGGCACATAATAAAAGAACAAATCGCTTAAGCTGGCGAAGTTCTTTCCCATAGTTAAACAGATGGCCAATGCTGTTATAGCAACGATCCACCATTTTTGTGGACCTTTTATTAGAAACAAACCCAAAACAAATAGGAAACAGATTATTGCGCCAAAGTAACTAGGGCCTGCAGTATAAGGTTGATCGCCAAAGTATGAAGGAAGCCCTGTGGCTAATTCCTTAGCTTGCTGTAACCCAGCTGCCTTGAATTCTTTTACCAATATTCCTTGTGTATGAGCATCTCCTACCATTGCACCGCCATAAAAATTAGGAATCAAAATGGTTAAAGGCTCTGTAATCTGGTAACTGTAGTCAAAGGCATAATCCTTATCCAAACCTGTCGATTTTTTTTCTTCTTGGTTCTCTTGAGATTTATTGATTCTGGTTAACTCTGATGGTGATCTTATGGTGTACTTAGTATACTCAGCAGTAATGAGCAAGTTTGTATTATTCATGCCAATTGCTAGCAATGCAGCTACCAATAGAAAACAGCAAGACTTGATTAAATCAACAAGATTTTTTTGCTTGATTGCTGCAATGAACTCGGCTATTAACCAAGTAATGATAATCATGAATAAATAGTAAGTGATTTGGAGATGCCCTGCTGCCAAGTGCAGGCCAAGGCCCACAGCAGTTAAGATTGCTCCTAGGATTTTTTTCTTAGAAAGAGTTAGCTTAATTCCGGCTAGAACCAAAGGAACAAAAGCAATTGCCAATCCCTTAGTTGCATGGCCGGCATCTAAATTAATCATGTTAAACGAGCTAAATGAAAAAGCCAAAGCCCCAATAATGGCAAGCCAAGCATTCACGTCAAATGCTAAAAGCAGTATGTAAAAACATATGTATAAGAGCACCATGGTTTGGAGCGGGTCTGCTAAAATTTTTCCGAAGTAGTATAAAATAGTAGACGATGCGTTGTTTAAGTATGAAGCACCGATTAAATACCCAGGCATACCTGAAAAAATGCTATTCGTCCAAAAGGTTCTTTCACCTGAAGCCTTCTCAAATGTTGCAATTTCTTGATAGGAAGCCCGCCATTGGCGCACATCAAATTGTTTAAGTACCTTACCGCCAAGCACTGGCGAAAAATAGGCCAACATCACCATAAAACAGATTGCCAACCCTACAAAATGGGGCGCATACTTCTTGAAAAAAGCCTGAAAATTCATTTTTATGTAGTAATTATGGTTTCGAATATAAACTTTAAAGCTATATTTTAAATTGGCCCCTCAAAAAACATGATATTCATCACCAAAAAAGTGGTAAAATACGCCACAAAAGCCCAGTTTGTCATAATAAGGTAAAACCCGTCAAATAGTAAGACTTAGATGAATCTATCGGTGTTAATTTGTGCGTAAATCAATGACAAATATATTAATCGCATGAAAAAAATAATTTTACCTCTTCTTCTCTCTTTTATCAGTTTCGTATCCTTCGCCCAACCAGCCGCAAATGATAGTGCAGTGCTTGGTGGCGGCTATAGAAATGATGTTTTTTATAACGTACAAACAGGCGCAAAAGTAACAGTTCCAGGTAATAACTGGCATATTGCATTTGCTGTACGTAATGCAAAACCACCAATGGAGGTAATGCAATCAACCACCATTTTGGTTAATGAGGCCAGAAATACCGAACTTTATAAATCAACACAAACCAATTGGGCTTCATTTGATTCAACAGGGTATAAATCATGGAATAGACCCCACAATAGTGATACTAGCTGGAATATAGGTGCATTTAATGCAGATTATGTTGCTTCTAACGCATTTAATTATGGCTGGGGAAACTATAGCCAACAAACCCATCACGTTGAAGGTACAGGGCATATTTATTTGTTGCGCTTAACCAAGTCTGTAAATAATGTTTTGGTTGACTCTGTTGTTAAAAAAATTAAAATAAACCGCTTGCTGTTTGATACCCAATGGGTATTTACCATAGCAAATTTAGACGGAAGTGATAGCAACACAGTAACCATCAACAAAAAAGACTTTACAGGTAAGCTATTTGCTTATTACAATATGGTTAGCAAAACAGTTGTTGATAGAGAACCTAGTAATTGGGACTTATTGTTTACCCGATATGCTGCTTTTATCACCCAATTTGGTCAAACCATTTTCTCAAATACTACTGGCGTATTGCAACATCCAAATACTGATGTTGCTGAGGTGCGTGGCGTGCTTGAAGATTCAGCCAAAGTAAAAGGAGCTACTTACAGCAAAATGATTAATACCATAGGTACAGACTGGAAAATAAACCCTGGACCTGGCCAACCTATGTTTGTTATGGAAGACTCTTTAACCTACTTTGTTCGTTTAACCAACAATAAACAATATCGTTTAAACTTCAGGTCACTAAGCGGTTCTTCAACAGGAATTATCTCCTTCTACAAGGGTAATGAAATTGATTTTGTAGGTTTGTTTGAACGCAATGCGAATACGCCAAGCATTAAACTTTATCCAAATCCGGCAAATCAGTTTGTTGAGGTTTCTGTTGGAACAACAACAACCCCAATTTCAATTTTTGATATTACTGGTAAGCTAAAAATACAAGTTTTAGGCAATGGAAACGTTAGTATTGATATTAGCAGTTTAAAGCCTGGTATTTATTTTGTGCAGGCCGAGGGTTACAAAACAAGCCGATTGGTAGTAGAATAATCGTTTAGAATTAAACTTATGCGTTTCGTTTTTCATCCATATTTTTATAACTCAAACGCCTTTTTTGTACTGGTGTTTGGGTTATTTGTGGTTAAAGCAAATGCACAACAACCCGTTGATACAACCCACAACAAACAGCTTAATGATGCAATAGTAACTGGCCAATACGGTGAAACCAGCTTGCAACAAAGTGTTTACAAAGTTAAAGTGATAGACAACAAGCGCATTCAGCAGCAGGGTGCAGTAAGTTTAAAGGACGTACTCGCAAATGAACTCAATATCCGAATTAATCAGGATCCCTCTTTAGGAAGTAGTGTAAACATACAAGGGGTAACCGGGCAAGGTATTAAAATATTAATTGATGGGGTTCCTATAATTGGCCGTGAAGGTGGAAACATTGATTTAACCCAAGTTAACCTGAATAATGTTGAACGTATAGAAATTGTGGAAGGCCCAATGAGCGTTAGCTTTGGCACAGATGCCATGGGTGGCGTAATTAATATTATTATGAAAAGGCCTGTTCAAAAGCAGTTGCAAGCCCATGCTGCTACTTACACAGAGTCTATAGGACAATACAATACTGATTTTGGGATTGGGTTGGCTGGTAAAAAACTTGGTGCTGCCTTATCATTTGGAAGAAATTTTTTTGATGGGTATGACCTAAAGGAGAATGAAAGTCGCTACAGAACATGGAAACCACGTGAGCAATATTTTTCGGACCTTACGATTACTTATGAAGGCAAGATTGGCAAACTAAAATTGCAACAAAGCTACTTTAATGAGCTAGTTATCAGCCGTGACAGTGGCACTATCACTCCTTTTTATGCTTATGGGCTAGACGAGTATTATAGAACAAAGCGTTTAACTCAAAATTTATTTTACGATAAAAAAATAAATGCAAACCATCATGTGCAAATTGTTGTTTCATACAGCAACTACAAAAGGTATAAAAACACCATGAGAAAGGACTTGGTATCTTTAACAGAAGAGATGACAACAGCTCCAGAGCAGCATGATACTAATTCGTTTCAGTTGTGGATGAGTAGAGGATTGTTTTCAAAAAACAAACCCGGCTCTAAATTTAATTACCAAGTTGGTTATGAAACTAATTACGAAATATCTACTGGTAAAAAAATTACAGATAGTTATCAAGATATTTCAGATTATAGTTTGTTTACCAGTTTTGAATATAAGCCCCATCATCGTTTTACGCTTAGACCAGGATTAAGAACGACCTACAATTCCCGTTTTAATGCCCCACTTATTCCTTCCATTAACTTAAAGTGGGACGTTGCTTCTCGCATTCGCATCAGGGCATCCTATGGCAAAGGGTTCAGGGCACCAACCCTTAAGGAAATGTATTTGAGTTTTGTTGACCCCAGCCACAACATTCATGGCAATCCCGATTTGAATGCCGAAACCAGCGATAACGTGCAATTGTTTGCTACCTATGAAATTGGCAAACAAAAACATGTATTTAAAGTGGAGCCCGGTTTGTTTTATAATCACGTAAAAAATATGATTGATTTGGTAATGCTTGACATAAATACATTGCATGCCTCTTATACCAATATTGCCTCTTTTACAAGTACTGGTATTAATGTGATTACTGAGTATAAAACACCTGTATACTCATTTCAGGCTGGATATGCTCGTATGGGGCGCAGCAGTTCCTACCATGTTGATAATGTGTTTTTTTACAGCAATGAATATAGGTTTAATGCCACGGTAACACATCCTAAAAGAAGCACCTCACTAGCTATTTTTTATAAATATAATGGCAGGCTTCAAGCTTATCAGTATAATTATATTCATGACAATGTTCAATTGGCTTATGTAAATGCATTTGCATTACTGGATATAACAGCCTCTCAGCCATTTTTCAAAAAACGGCTTCTAGTAACAGCTGGCTCTAAAAATGTATTAGACGTTCATAATGTGCAAGCCAGCTTGGCTTCGGGGGTGCATATGAACACAACCAACAACGCTACAGTAGCTATGGGCAGAACTTATTTTATTTCTTTACGATACACCATTACCAGAAAACAACGTGCTTAAACCAATTCAACTCTTCTATTGCTTATTGTTTGTTTTGCTAGTTATATCTTGCGAAAAGGCTGAAACACCGGTTGTTTTGCCCAAACCAGAAGGAAAAAAATTTGAATTTGATATTGGAGACCGTTATAACAACCAGGTTTATGTGAACTTGGATCATGGAGAATTAAAAACTGTCGATGCTACATCTTGGGATATTGCATTTAATTGCGATCCTGGGTCGAAAGATATTTACATGAATGGTGGCCAAAGTGTGCTGATTGCCGAAACACCATTTAATCCTTATTTTGTTCCTGTGCATCTTGATTTATTGGCGTGGGCATGGGATCCTCCAGATGGAAATCCAGACGCATTAATCTTATCAGATTGGTGTGATCCTTTTGGAAACGGACACGACCGTACTTATGTTATTGACCGAGGAGCTGCTTATGGTGAGGATGAAAGGTACTTCCAGTTTAAATTAATTGGTACAAATCCGTATTACTATCACCTTGTTTTTGCCGACATATATGGTACAAATATGCGGGCTTTTGACATCCCTCGTGACCCGATGAAAAACCAAGTTTATTTTTCATTTGGCAACGGTGGTGAGGTACTCAATTTTGAACCAGAACGGTCATCATGGGATTTCTGCTTTATGCGTTGTCGTTGGATTTATAATGAATTTAACCCACCATTGCTTTATTCGGTGGCTGGGACTCAAATCAATTCAGAAATCATTAGTGTGGCTGTAGATAGTACGTTGGCCTTTAATGAGGTTGGCATAGCACACTTTTCAAATTATCAATTTCACAACAGGCGTGATGCATTGGGATTTGACTGGAAAGTGCCTGTTTTTAAACCAACTGGAGTCACTTATCGCACAAGAGACTACGTTACTTATTTGATTAGAAAAAGGGTTGGGCATCACCCAGAACAACTGTACAAACTTCGGTTTATTGATTTTTACAACACACAGGGCGATAAGGGGCATCCTGTTTACGAATTGGTGCGTTTAAAATAAACATGATGCCTCAAATGGCAGAAGATTACATCCCGTTAACTCAATAGTTTAAGCTTAACTTCATTTAAGCGGTTGTTGCTAACAGAGATGATATTGAACTCAAATGGTTCAATCGTAATAACTTCTCCTTTTGATGGGATATCTTCATGTAAGGCAAATATAAAACCGCCTAATGTATTGTAATCACCCTCAGGTATGTTTAGGTCGTATTTGCTATTGAGGTAATCTACTTCAAGCCTTGCACTTAAAATAAACTCCTTTTCATTAAGTTTTAATTCAGCCAGTTGTTCCACATCATGCTCATCTTCAATTTCTCCGAAAATTTCCTCCATGATATCTTCTATTGTTACAATACCTGCTGTAACCCCTAGCTCATCTACTACTAATGCTATGCTTTTATGTGATTTGGTAAATACGTTTAGCAATTCATTGGCAGGCATTGTTTCTGGAGCTATTTCTATTGGGATTAGTATGCTTCTGATGCTATGTGGCTTTTTAAACAAATCCTTTTGGTGCGTGTATCCAATAACATGGTCAACGGTACCTTGATGAATCAATATTTTGGACAAACCCGTTTCAAGAAATTTCTGGTGCAATTCATCTGTTGCTGCATCAATATCCACGCTCACTAACTCTGTGCGGGGTGTCATAAAATCGCGCAATTTTATGCTACTAAAATCCAATGCATTTTTAAAAATTTCTGTATCTACATCTGCGTCATCATCCAGATCTTCTACGCTATCAGATATATATTGGTCCAAATCAACCTTGCTAAAAACGGGATTACTTTCGTTAAAATTAACCCTTAACAGCCCATTTAAAATAAGTTTGGCTAACCAGGTAATCAGGTGTACCAAGGGCCAAAATAAATAATACGTAATCCAAAAAGGCAATGCCAGTATGTTTAAAATGGCATCGGGATTTATTCTAAAAAGTACTTTAGGAATAAACTCAGCCGTTACCAATACCAGTGCCGTTGAAATAATGGTTTGCAGAAACAAAAGCGCAAAGGTATTGTGCTGTGTTACCGGAATAAACTGCAAAATATAGGGGGTTAAAAACGCTCCCATATAAATACCGTATACCACCAATCCAATATTATTACCTACTAAAGTTGTACTAATAAACCTAGAGGGGTTATTTACAAATGGTGATAACAACCTTGCTGAAAAACTGCCTTGTTTGCTACGTAGTTCAATGAGCAATTTATTTGCAGTAATGAAAGCAATTTCCATTCCTGAAAAAAAGGCTGATACCAAAAGACTAAGTATAATAATGAGGGTTGTATCCATAAACTGGTTTACAAAAGTAACTATTTACTCCCTTTTTTTAGTTTTCTTATATAAACAGCCCCAAAAATAAGGGCCAGTAAGATAAACATGTAGGCTTTACCTTGCATAAACCCATCAAATATCCATATGTATAGAGCCACCAGCAAACTTGTAATGGCAAGGATAAGCCAGTTTCTGATAATAAATTGTTCCACTGTTATTTGGTACTTACAACACCCCTGATTTTAAAAATCTTCGGGTTTTTAAATGATACATCTGACTCGAATCCATCACCCATGATAATTTCATCTTTGGTGGTAATGCGGACAAACTTATTTGAAAAAACACGTTGTTTGCTTTCATCCCATGTCAATTCTTCTGTTCTCAAGGTATCTCCATCCACGTTTAGCACCTCAACATCATTGCGTGCAATCATTTTTTTCTCCCTATCAAACCTAATGGCATACTTGGCCTTTAAAAAACTTTCTATCGAACCATTTTTGTTTAAAAATTTCACATCAATGCCTTTGCGCATTTCGGTGTAATTTTTTGTTTCGTTTGCATACCTTTCTAGCAATGGCGCTTTTACTAATGCTTTTGTGAAACCACTATCTGTGTAGTTAATCACAACATCTTTACCTGTTTCAATGGGGTAATTATTATTAGTGGCTACTTTTTTTACTTCTTCTATATCGTTGCCACATGATGCGCACAGGGCCACACAGCAGATTATAATTAGTTTATTAATCATATCGGTAACGTTGAAACCACCTGTCGCAAATAAGCACTCCTACTGTAAACCGAAAATATTCCTCACGAATCAGGTTATTTTTTGTTGTTCCACGAACCATGTACTCAGCAGAAATGTTTAGTTTTGATTTGCTTTTTCCTAAAGGTAAACCTAACCCAGCAGAGATGGCATATGTATTAATTTTATTTCCATTTAGCATTAAGTTTCCGTTATCTGTTCTAAAGCCAGCCCTATATTCTACCCTACTTAAATAATGTTTTGCATCAGATGCTTTTGGTATAAAGCTACCTCCTATTTTAAAAGCAAAGTTGTTGGTTAATGAATCTTTCCTGTTAAACTCGCTGTAGCTGGCCCAATTTTGGTATTGAATATCTGTGGCTATTCTCCAATGATCTTCTTCGCCAAAATAAAATCCCGTTTGCAGCAAAACAGGCAGGTTAATGCTTCCCTTTTCATCATCTCCAAAGGCAATGGTGTCCTTACCTACGTTATTGGGGTCTACTACACCAATACCCAGTGTTCTGATGCTATAATTGCTGGTAGTTGACAAGTTGTTTTCTGGGGTTAACGTGGCCCCTACACCCCAAGAGTACTTTTTTTCTTTATAAGTAAAGGTATCTGCGTACTGAAGCCCAATTTCAACCGCTGCATCTCCCAAATAAGTAGATCGGCTTTCGGCCAGATTAAACATATTATAACTTCTGGGTATGTTTAACAGGGCATTTTTTTCTATTTTACCAAAAATGTATGAGGCGTTTACGCCAAGTGACAAACCTTTGTATATTTTTATTCCCGAACCTAAGTAGAATCTTGAAGTACCGCCAGTTCCAGAGATGGTTTCAACACCGGTAAATGTTGATTCGATAACATTGCGATTAACATTGTATCCTACACTGCTATAAGGCATTAAGCCGAGACTAAAGCCCCAATTTAATTTTTGAGAAAGTGGTAAGCCCAAAGCAAAGTAAGCCAACGATCCAGTGGTAATGTTACTACTCCCATTTTCAGCGGTGATGGTACCCATTGCCCCTGTACCAGCAAAATCCCAAGTGGTAAATATCAATGAACTGTATGAAGCGGGATTCTGATTGTTGATTGCAAAAGGGTCTCTGATTGCCTGATTCACTTGCCCCATGCCATGCATCCAGGCACTTCCGGTAAATTGTACATCTCCAATTCCTATTGAGGAGTAAGGAGACTTGGTAAGATTTTGAGCCGATAACTGATGCCCAACGAGCATCAAACTTATACTAATTAGGCCAATTGCCTTTTTTAACATTGAATAATAATATTTGGTTTAGTCCTTGAAATACAAGTAAGGGAGTTGCAAATATGTTACTTTTTAGGTGTTTACCCAAAAAATCAGCATCTCCTCCGGTTAAAATAACTTGAATTTCATGGTATTGCTGTTCATAACGTTTTATTTTTTCGTTTATTTCATCTATTAATCCGGTGCATACGCCCGCTAAAATGGATTCTTCCGTAGAGTTTCCTTCTAGTTGGGTAAGCCAACGCGGCTCAACTAATGGCAGCTTATTGGTAAACTGATGCAGTGCTTTAAAACGCAAAGTTAGACCTGGTGAAATGGCCCCACCTCTGTATTCACCGAGTAATGAAATGGCATCATAGGTTATGCAGGTGCCTGCATCAATAACTAAGCAGTTTTTTTCTGGAAAAATAAATTGAGCACCAGCTATAGCAGCTATCCTGTCTATACCTAGTGTTTGCGGAGTTTTGTACAAATTTGCAAACGGTAATAGGGTTTGACCATTTACCTGAAGTACACCAAAGCCACTATTCTTAAGTTGCAAAGCCAGGCTATCAACTTCAGCTCCAACCGAACTGATTACAACATTTTTTATAGCTGATTCAAGGGCATAGTCCACAAGCTCCTCTATTTTTACAAAAGTGGTGCTAATTAACTCACTTTGATTGAAAATTGCCGTCTTTATTCGTGTATTGCCGATGTCTATTGCCAGATTCATGATAACATGCTGATTTGTTTAACCATGTATAGATTTGTACTTCCATTGCTATGCACCATTAAGTTGCCCCCTTCGTCTACTCCTTTTATTACTCCTTCAAAAATCTGGCCATTTGTTTCAAAACGTTTTACCTGATTTAGCCCATATAGCACTTGGTGATATTCTACTTTTATTTTATCAAATTGATTCAGCCGCAATTGGTTGTATCTTATTTTAATGTAATTCAGTATCTGCTGCATCACATCATTTCTATCAAACCAGTTATTGCTTTCCAAACCCAGTGAAGAAGCTTTTTGATGGGTAAAGCGATTTTGATTGATATTTACGCCAATGCCCACAATGGCTTGTTTAATCTGTTGGCCTTGCAACGTGTTTTCTATAAGGATTCCAGCTACCTTTTTATCGCTGATATACACATCATTAGGCCATTTAATGTTTACCTTTTTAACATAAAAGGCCAAGGCGTCATGCACGGAAAGGCACATGGCCATATTAAACCATGCCTGTTGGCTTACGTTTAAGAAAGCAGGTTCCAGCAGCAAACTGCACAATATGTTTTGGTTGGACTCGCTTTCCCAAATATTATTTTGTTGGCCTCGACCATTGGTTTGGTGGTTAGCAGCAATCAATAGTCCCTCCTTGGCTTGGCCAGCCTGAACCATTTGGCGTATCTTATTATTTGTTGAGTCAACCTCATCAAGCCATATCACATTAAAATCTAACGTGGAGGCAAATGCATCTATATCCATTTAAAAAAGTTTACCTTTGCCCCAAAGTTAGTAAGAGTAATGGCAAAAACACCAGTAAAAAAAGCTACGGCAAAGAAAACCCCTTCTAAAGCACCTAAAAAAGCGGTGGCTAAAAAAGCCACAGATACCGCCAAACTTGACAAGGAGATTAAAAAACTAAGTAAAGATAAGCCGGCTGTTAAAAAAGCGGCTACTAAACCCAAAGGTGTTCGGCCTGAGCGGAGTAGTAAAACAAGTACTTCTGATGAGGCGCTGGTACTGGCACTTTGTGTGGCACAGGGTATGTTTGAGCGAAAAGCAGAAGATATTCGCATTTTAGATATGCGCAATGTAAAGGGCGCTAGTTCAGACTTTTTTGTAATTAGCCATGCAGAAAGTGATAAACAGGTAGAGGCAATTGCAAATAGCGCAGAAGATGATACCTTTAAGATATTACAACAAAAGCCTTGGCATAGGGAAGGTTTTGAAAACCTAGAATGGGTTTTGTTAGATTACATTGATGTTGTAGCGCATGTTTTTCAACGTGAGAAAAGAGAATTTTATGCTGTTGAAGAATTGTGGGGAGATGCAAAAGACATTCCGTTTAAAGGGAAATAGGTCAGTATAGCTGAAATCACTTTATTCTTCAGACAACACTTTTTGTTTTAGCCCCTCTAACTTAATTTGGTTGAGGGGCTTTTCTATGAAATCTATCACAGCTTTGTATTGAAAAGACCGCTCCTTATCTTCAGGATCAAGGGATGAAGTAAGCATGGCAATTTTTATACGCTCGCTAATTTTTGCAGGTAATTTGGCAAACTCAGCCAAAAAACCATGCCCATCCATATCTGGCATCATTATATCTAACAGTATTACGTCAGGCAATGCATCAGTAGTTGAAGATTCTAACAACAAAAGCCCTTCTTGCGCTGATTTGCAGATTTGCACGGCCTTACTTAGTCCAGAAATCTCTACCAGTGACTTGTTTAAAAAATTGTATATATCATCATCATCAATTAGTAAGACTTTTTTCATCATTATTGGGTTTGGGTTGGTTTGGTAATTGAATGGTAAAGGTTGTTCCTTTATCGAGAACAGAGGTTACATCTATGGTTCCTCCCATTTTATTGGTCATCTCTCTGCACATATAAAGCCCGAGACCTGAGCCAGAAGATTTGGTTGATAAACGAACAAACATGCCAAATACTTTATCTATTTTATCTTCTGGGATACCTTCTCCGTTATCACTCACTAAGAGTGTTGCATCCTGTTCGTTGCAATAAAATGTTATTTTAACAAAGGGGTTGGATTCACCTTGGCGTTGGTATTTAACCGCATTGGTAATCAGATTTTGCACAATGGTTGTGAAGCGCATTTTATCTGCATAAAAAACATCCTCAGTAATATTTAGTATAAAATCAACTTGTTTGGCTTCTTTCATGTGCCTGATGTTTTCGATATGTGTTTTCACAATTTTCTTTACATCAAGTCTCTCTGGATGGCTATCTGTTCGCGCATTTCTGGAATAATCAAGGATACTTTTAATGGTATCATCAGTTCTGTTGATGCTTGTGCGCATCATCTTGTACAAGTTCTGTAATTCGGCATTACTGGTATGATAGCTTTCGCATATCTCAACCAAACCAAGCACTGATAATAAGGGGGCCCTTAAATCATGCGAAGTGCTATATACAAAGCGATCTAACTCTACATTGGTTTTCTTAAGTTCCTTATTTTTTGCAATCAATTCTTCTTCGAAGTGTTTGCGTTGTGTAATATCCTGAACACTTGAAATCAGTGCGATTTCGCCATTCATATAAATAATTTCGCAAGAAATTAGACAAGTGAGGACTTCGTTAGTAATGGTTTTTAAATTAACCTCCACATTATTTGCCTGACCCTTTTTAGCGAGCTCGTCTTGGATTTTTTTCAACGCACCCTCATCCATAAATAATTCCATTCCATGCTTATCAACCACCTCTTTCATCTTGTATCCAAGAAGTAACTCAGTGGCTTCATTGGCCATGATAATGGTACCATCGTAAAAGCGAGTAATTAATAACGGAATAGGTGTTAATTCAAAAATAGTTTGCAGGTTCTTTTCGCTTTCAATGAGTGCGGTTTCGGTTTGTTTTTTCTCGGTAATATCTCTGGCAGTAGCGTAGGTAAGGTTATCTTGTTTGTTTAAATAAGCAGTCCATGAAAGCCACTTATAGCTACCATCTTTGGCCATAAACCGGTTTTCAAATTTTATAGATAACCCAAGAGATAAGTTGGTTTGCATTTCCCTAAGGGTATCTCTGATATCGTCTGGATGAACAAACTCAATGTATGGCTTTGCTAGCAATTCAAGTTGATCGTACCCCATCATTTTATGAAATGCGGGGTTTATTTTCTCAAAATAACCCAGTGGGTTAGCAATACCCATGATATCGTTTGAGGCGTTAAAAAATTTGAAGTATTGTTCTTTCTCTAATTCTATTTTTTTCTTTTCGGTAATATCTTTGATATAACCGTGCCACAATACACTGCCATCCTCCAGCCGCTCTGGCCTTGCTGCACCTGAGCGCCAACGTAAGCCTTGGGCAGGCAATAATACCCGGTACTCAAGTTGCCAGGTTTTTAGTGTTTCGGCTGATTTTTTGATGCTGCTAAATACCATATCTGCATCATCTGGGTGAATTTGTTTGATGCCAACAGACGCATCATTTTTTACTTGTTCGGGACTTAATTCATAAATTTCACGTATACCTTCACTTGAATAAGGGAAACTCATTGTTCCATCAGGTTTTAGTTTAAACTGATACAACATGCCTGGTACTTCATTGGTTAATTTTGCCAATAAATCACTGCTTTCTTTAAGCTTGGCTTCGTACAACTTGCGTTGGGTAATATCCGCGATACTTCCAGCCATTCGTATGGGTTTTCCATTGTCATCACGTTCTGTAATATCGCCCCTGTCTTTAACCCAAATGATGCTGCCGTCTGCCGCAATAATTCGGTGTTCACTAAAAAAAGACGATTTCCCATCCAAGCAATCCTGAACGCGGTTTAGCATTCCTTGCAAATCATCAGGATGTACAATTTTTTTAATAAATGCCAAGTTATGCTCTAACCGGTCGTCAGCTAACCCCAGCAACTCACACCAACGTTTATTATTCCATATCTTATTGGTTCTAATATCCCAGTCCCATACACCTTCGCCAATTATTGACAACACATTGCTTAATCTTCTTTCGCTTTGTTGTATGGCTGATTTGGCCTTTTTACTTTCACTTAATGATTCAGTAAGCAATACCAGTCCGCCTATCTCTCCATTGGCATTTTTCCATGGTTGGATTTCCCAACGCAGGTATTCAATTGTTCCATCAGCCCGAACAAGCACATCATCATCATTTTTTGCAGGAATACCCTCCTCTAAACACTTTTTGTGGCCTTCTTTCCATGATTCGGGCAAGTGAGGGAATATTTCGTAATGTGATTTGCCAATTATTTGTTTGCTGGCTAATCCATTTTCTTTTAAAAAACGTTTGCTGCAAGCCAGGTAGTTCATTTGCTTATCAAACATCACTACACCAGCAGGCACAGATTCAATCATTACCTTAAGTTGTTCTTCACTTTCTTTTAATAATACTTGGGCTTTTTTACTTTCTGAAATGTCGCGGAAAATTTTTGATACTCCAATTAAGTTATTTTCTCTATCATAAATGGGAGATACAATAACCGACACGTCAATGACTTCTCCATTTTTTTGCTTCCTTTTTGACTCCAAGCGACTGAGGTAAACCCCGCTTTTCATCATTTGGGTAAGCTCATCATCTTCTTTTAATAGTGATTCGGGTATTAGTAAGTCTTCCGACCTTCCGATAATTTCATCGCTTTTATACCCGAATAATTTTTCAGCGGCTTTATTCCAACTGGAGATATTATTTGACCAATCTTTGCTGATTATTGCCACATCAGCACTCTCCACAATATCTGTGATTTGCTCTTTCTCAAATTGGGCATGTGATTTGGACAAGGCAGCCATCACTTGCTTGTTAAATCGTTCCAGTCGCTGTAATTTACTTATACTTAATTGCTCATCACTGGTTAGTACCACAAGTCCAAAAACCTTCTGCTTAAATATTAATGGGACTACAACCAACGCCTCCACTCGTTCTAGATTTGCAATAGATTGTTGAATGTGCTTTACAATGGCATCGGAGCTTGCTCGGGTAATTGACCTCTGTATTGCGTCAAATCCATTAATCACAATAATTTGGTGTTCATTAACAAGCGTCTTAAAGTAAGCATCACTAAATAAGGTATTGCTGATATTGGCAATGGCTGTGTTACCACTCTCTTTGTTACTAAAATCACCAAAGCCTTCAATAAAAGATAGCTCCTTCATTCCTGGTACGTAGCCATAAAACTGCCCGCCATTGAATGACGCTAGTTTGCAGTAGGACTCGAGAGTGAGCTTTGCCAACTCTTTAGTATCTGCGTCATTTAATGACGCCATATTAATTTTACCAATAAGCGATAACTCCAAATAGGATTGTTCGAGGTTGTTTTCTGCCTGACGCTTAGGGGTAACATCAAGCACTAATATATCCCAAACAATGGTATTATTGGGCAATTGTTGTGGTGAGCCTTGTCCAAACAACCACTTGATTTCAGTATTGTCTTTTAACACCCTCCATTCAAATTGCCAGCTTGTTTGGTTTCTGGCAGACTCTTGTAATGATTGTTTAAATTCGACTACATCTTGTGGATCAACCTTGTTCCAAAACTCCTGAATATCAGAGACTGCCTCTACAGCTGTTAAGCCTAACATGCCTTGAATACCCTTACTTGCGTATGTAATGGCATCGGTTCCATCAGGATTAATCTGGTAACTAAATATCAGGCCAGGCAGGTTATGAACCAAGTTGTTTAACCTTACCGCATTATTAATTAGCTTTTCCTTGTTGCTTAACTTTTCAGTAATATCAATGCCTACTAACTTTATTTGTTCAACCTGATTATAGGAATCAAACTGAGGGGTAAAATTTGTTTCAAAATAGTACCCACCTTTTTCAATAATTCCTTTTATAGGTTGTTTTTTACTAATTGACTCATGAAATAACTTTCCTGCGAATAAATCATGTTCGAAAATAGATTCGAAATTTTTCCCGATAAAATCGTTAGAACCCAATGTAAGTGATAAGCCAGATCCTATTTCAACATCCTTAATTAAACCGCAAGGATCAATCACCATATACAATATGGGTAAGTTTAATAGTAGCGACTCTACAGTACTGTTTGAAATCCTCTTACTATCTATCATTGATTATCAAGGTATAATACTAATAATAATGTTTAAACGAGATTAAAATACAAGGTAAAAATAAACTTATTTTGAAAAAAACGCTACTTATCTCGTTTTTTTAACCAAACATCCTGTTTCTAAGAGTCTACTTTTTTATACAAAAAGCCATCTATTTACACTTGAGCCATTCATTATTAACAGCTTAAATTGCCCATGAAAAACTCTCTATAAAGAAAATAATTTCTTAGGTCGGTGGTGATTCACCAAGATTTATCTTACAATGGCTAATTATTATTTCTTAAGAATAAAGTCAGGGAGTGAACGGATAACTTTACCGAAATTATATTGCTGGATGTAAACCATATTTTTATCTCCGTTGGCAAAGCCAAAGTATTTTTCAGTATCCACATCAAGCGGATTTCCTGACTCATCAAACCTTGCTTTGGTTCGCTTATCCAAACCCTTTAAATGTAGCTGCAAGCTGTATTGTTTATTATTCTTTGTTAGAAGTTTGATGGTGCAATAAATTGGCGCATTAAAAATAGAATCTTGTTGTTGCTGGGTAAAATTGTCATCAAACCCTTCGCAATACAGTTGATTGAAACTAGCCACAACAAATTTTGTAAAGTTTACATCTGCATCCACCTTTTTACCTATTCCATCAAATACTACTGGCTGTGTTATTTGTGTATTGTCTATAGCAAAAGTTTTTTGTGGTGCAGCCGGATATTGTACTTCAATACGCTGTATTGTTTCAGGTTTGGAATCAAATATCAGTTTGCTCTTCCATTTTATTTGCCTGGTGTTAAAGCGTGGTGTTAAATAACCAACAAATCCAGGTATGTGTGTTATAAAAGGAGCTGAAGAACCATCAATCATCATATACGTTCCTGATTGGTCTAATGTAATTTGGCCCACATAAATGGTCTTTAGTAGCCCTTTAGCAGTATAAAATTCCACTTTTATACCTGCCACAGTAAGCTCCTTGATAACAGTGTTGTGTTCAGCTGAACTAACCGGATTACGCAACTTCATGTCGTGCATGGTTTGCAATAACAGATTTAGTTTATTTTCATCAGCTTTAAATTTCCCATTTACCATCCATGTTCCGTCAGGTTGTCTTTCTAACAATGACTGCTCGTTTTTGGTATCCGCTAAAAAAATTTTAGTAATCGAAGCGGTATCTTCAATGGCAAAATCAGATTTTTCACGATTAAACGAAGTCCATGGTTTACGAACCATTAAAAAATAAACAATAGCAGCCAATGCTACAAATAGTATCAATAGTTTAGTTTGTTTATTCATGATTAACTGGTGTATTTACGCTTACGAATAAGTTTATTAATAAATCCGAAAATTAGCAACAAAACGATGGGAACAGCCAGATTTATAATTTGCCATTGGGCACGTTGCGATTTGAGTTTGCCCTTATCCAGCAATCTTAGTTTAATTTCTTTGGCCCTTACCTCAATAATTCCGCTATCATCACACAAATAATCTAAACAATTTAGAATAAAACGTTTGTTACCAAATTGCTGGTTGGTATACCTGTCGTATCCCAATGGGAAAATCTCCCCGGTTGATTGTTTTCTTTGGTTCCTAATTACATCACCATCTGAAATTACAATCATGCTGTTGTTTTCTATAAATGGTTTATAAGGCAACTCATCTGTTTTTGCGCCAGGTCTGTATTGAAACAATGAGTTAAACCTCCCTTCTAGCAGCACCGCAATCGGAATTTTGCCATTTGTAAATTGCTGTGGATCGGGCTGTACCCTAGCCAAGTTTAAGTCTACCTTAACAGGCGCACCAACTGTTCGTGAATAGGGAGAAGAAGTGAGTAAGATGGTTTTTCTAATTTCTTTGTTTGAGGTGGTATCAATACCGCTTGCAAATTGAAAAAATACTGGGTCTATTCCTTTAACGGTAACGTGTGCATTGTTTTGCGCGGGGGCAGCTACTGGGAAAAACATCCATGGTAATAATTTTTGCTGAGGATTGCCATTTCTTAACGTACTTAATATGGGTATTGCATTACACTGCAAATCTTGAATTAAATTTGGGTTGATGCGCACCCCCCATTTGAAAAGCATATCATCCAAGTTTAAATCATAACTTCCTGTTACAAACATGCCATTGCTTGCAATGCTGTCCATATCTGCAATTTGTGATTCAACCAACCAAACAATCTTACCGCCATGCATCACAAACTGATCTAGTAAGAATTTTTCGTACTCAGCAAATGGCTTACTTGGTTTTGCAATAATTAATGCGTCTTGCTCCATTAAACTTTGCGGTGTTTGCAAGTTTAACGGAAAGCGGGTTACCGCATAAAATTCCTTCAACGCTTGCGAAGCATCTGCCACGTCCCAACGCTCCAACTCTCCGTGGTCGTCTAAAAAAGCCACTTTTTTTCCTTGTGTTTGTGTGCATTTGCGTAACACATTGGCAATTTCATACTCAATTAATTCAATAGATTCATTAATTACCTCTTCAGGACCTTGACCAAATTGTGCTTTTAATAAATTGAGCGAATAGGATTTTCCCTTGTAGTAAAAAACCGCACCAGGTATGATTAATTTTTGAGAGGATTCATCGTCTTTTTTAATCTGAACATTGGTTGGTTGCAACCCTTGTTCGCTTAACTCCATTAGAATATCATTGGTTTTTTTGGCATCTGCATTTTCAAATGGGTCAATAAACTCATATTGCAGTTTACCTCCGGTGTATGCAGCAAATTCGTCCAGCATTTCTTTGGTTGACTGGCGCAATCTTTTAAAACCAGCAGGGAACTCTCCTTCAAGGTAAACTTTCACATGCAATACATCATTAATTTTACCTGCAAGGTTTTTACTGCTGTTGGATAAGGAGTACCTTTTTTCGGCCGTTAAATCAAGCCTGAAAAAATATTGTGTGAGTATCAGGTTAAGGAAAATTAACAAGGCTATCACCAAGGTTAATTCTACAAGTGCCTGTATTTTAAAACTTCTTTTTTTCATATCTGCGTATTTCGCTCGTTTTATGTTTACCGTTATTGATTACCATTTACGCGATCCAAAAGCTGTTTTGGTAGCCCACAAGAAGGCCGTGATTACGCTTAAAAAATAAAGCAGATCTCTGCTGTCAATTACTCCCCTGCTCATAGAATCGTAATGGGCTTTTATACCTAACGATGCCACCACATGATCATAAGTGCCCAGCAGGTTAAAGTTTGCAAGCATATCAAACAATGCGTAAAAGCAGTAGCACAAAAACATGCCAACTATAAAAGATACAATTTGGTTATCTGTAATTGCAGATGAAAATATGCCTATTGCTACAAACACACTGGCAAGAAAAAACAATCCAATGTAGGAACCCCATGTTGCCCCAATATCAATATTTCCTTTGGGCGAACCCAATTGATACACGGTATAAAAATAAAGCAATGTTGGTATTAAAGAGAACAGTACCAATATTACACCTGCAAAATATTTACCTAAAATAATCTGGGTATCACTAACTGGCTTGGTGGTAATTATTTCGATGGTGCCACTCTTTTTTTCTTCGCTGAAACTGCGCATGGTAATGGCCGAAATTAAAAAGATAAACACCCAAGGAGCCATGCCAAAAAGGGTATCCAAATTGGCATAACCCATATCAAAAACATTGTACTCGGGCAATACCCACATGAACAATCCAATAGCAATTAGAAAAACAGTAATAACCACATAGGCTATTAATGAACTAAGAAAAGACCTGATTTCTTTTTTTAAAATACTAAACATGGCGTTACTTACTTGGTTAATTTTTGAAACACATCTTCCAAGGTATCTTCTTCTAATGTCATACCAAGTAAAACCCATCCTTGCTGGGCCGATAGCATGGATATTTCTTCCCGCACATCAGTACGACTTTTTAATATATATTTTTTCCCTTTTTGTTTCACTTGGCTAACCCCTTTAATATTTTTTAATGCGCTTTCTTTTACCTCATTCTTATATTCAATGGTAATGGTTACTTCATTGGTGCTTTGCTGTTGTAACTTATCAATTTTATCATCAGCTACAATTTTACCCTTGTTTATAATAATTACCCTGTTGCACATGCTTTCTACTTCTTGCATAATATGCGTTGAAAGTAACACGGTTTTGTCTTTACCAATCTCTTTAATCAACTCCCTAATCTCCACCACCTGATTTGGGTCTAATCCGGAAGTGGGCTCATCTAAAATAAGCACCTTTGGATTGTGTAACATGGCTTGGGCAATACCTACCCGTTGTTTATACCCTTTGCTCAATTGACCTATCTTCTTTTTGTGCTCCAACGTTAACCCCACCCGCTCAATCATCTCGTTGATGATGCTTTTTGCATTGCCCGTTATTCCTTGTACATCAGCACTAAACTGCAAATACTCTTTCACATACATATCTGTATACAAAGGATTTAACTCCGGAAGATAGCCGATTTGTTTTTTTACTTCCATGGCATGGGTAGAAACATCAAAGCCACACACCCTTGCTGTACCACTGGTTTGTGGAATGTAACAAGTTAATATTTTCATAGTGGTTGATTTTCCCGCACCATTAGGACCAAGGAAGCCGAGGATTTCCCCCTGCTTGGCTTCAAAAGAGATGGCATCTAGTGCGCGTTGTGTACCGTAAATTTTTGTTAACTGCTCTACCTGTATGCTCATTATTCAAAAGTAAGTCAGCGAAAATAAGTAAAAGGTTGATAAGGTCGAATAAATAATCAACCTGCAACAAGGGTTGCTTCATTTCATACTTTATACCAATAGCTCCATGTCGCATTCCTTTTGCCCTTCCATTTTTGCTTTTTCAATTGTTGAAAGTGCATTTATACAAAAAAAGCCCCACTGCACCCCACTTTTTAAAAACCCAGCAAAATCAATACTCAGCCACCTTTTTAACACCTTATCAACTCTTGTTTTTAGGCAACTTTTCCACAAAAGTGGGGGAAAGTGGGGGAAAGTGGATTTTTTGATTTAGTTTAGCGGAGTCAATAAAAAACAATACACAGTGTCGCAATTGCACGGAGAATATGAATGTAAACTAGATGCCAAGGGGAGGTTAATCATACCTGCTGCCCTTAAAAAGCAGCTACCTAAGGCTGCTAAGGACATCTTTTTTATAAACCGTGGATTTGAAAAGTGCTGTGTACTTTATCCGAGTAACGAATGGGAAACCATTGCAACAGAAATTAACAAGCTGAGTGATTACATTAAAAAAGAGCGTGAGTTTAAACGTTACTTTTTGCGAGGAGCAAGCCAATTAGAAATGGACTCAGCAAGCCGCGTGTTGATACCAAAAGCGCTGTTAGAGTATGCTGGTGCAGGTACAGATGTGGTTTTATTGGCTTATGGCAACAAAATAGAACTGTGGAGTAAGGCCGGTTATGATAAAATGTTAAGCGAAGAGCCTGCTGACTTTAGTGCTTTGGCCGAAGAGGTTATGAGTAAGCGTGAAAGGAGGAATGATGAGTAAGTACCACGTTCCAGTGATGCTTGATGAATGTATGCATGGATTAAACATTCAACAAGATGGTATATATGTAGATGTAACCTTTGGCGGTGGAGGCCACAGCAACGCCATATTAAAACAACTTGGCAAAAATGGTAAACTGATTGCTTTTGATCAGGATGAGGATGCCAAACAAAACCTGCCAAGTGATGAGCGTTTGTATTTTATAGATCAGAATTTTGAGTTTCTTAAAAATCATATTCATTATCAGGATTTACTGCCTGTAGATGGCTTATTGGCTGATTTAGGAGTGTCTTCTTATCAGTTTGATGTAGATGAGCGTGGTTTTAGTTACCGCTTTGACGAATCCATATTAGATATGCGCATGAACCGTTTATCTGGACAAAGTGCCGCAGCATTTATCAATCAGGCTACGGAAGCGGAATTGGCTGATGCATTTTATTATTATGGCGAGCTAAATCAGGCACGAGCTATTGCAAAACAACTCATCACCAAACGCCAAGGCAAACCAATAGAAACGGTTGCAGATTTAAAATCAGCCTTGCAATCATTTGCACCCAAGTTTAAAGATTACAAGTTCTGGAGTCAAGTATTTCAGGCATTGCGTATACAAGTAAACCGTGAACTAGATGTACTAAAAAGTTTGCTTCAACAATGTGCTGAGGTTATAAAACCCGGAGGACGATTGGTGATTATGAGCTACCACTCATTAGAAGACCGTTTGGTAAAAAATTACATCAATAGTGGAAATTTTACAGGTGAGCTGGAAAAGGATTTTTATGGAAACCCCATTAAACCCTTTAAAGCTATTAGTAAAAAAGCCATTACAGCAAGTGCTAAAGAGCTTGAAGAAAACACGAGATCGCGCAGTGCTAAGTTGAGGGTAGCAGAAAGAACAACAACATAACCGTTTGGTAATTCGCAATTACTGTAAACGCATAAATAGATGGCAAACAAAATTCTAACAGAAGAAGAGTTAAACAAGCCGGAACCTGAGGTTGAAAAACCAAAGGAAACCTCACGGCTCACTTCGACCATGCAAAAAATGGCCGATTTTGATTTTAACATCTCCAGAGAATGGATGGTGAGGCAGATTCCGTTTGCCCTGTTTGTAATGGTACTGTTGCTTTTACATATTTACAATGTACACACCACAGAACGCATTATCCGCAAAACTGATAAACTAAATAAAGAGATTAAAGAATTGCGCTCAGAATACATCACCATTTTAAGTCAGTTGATGAGCGAAAGCAAGCAGTCTAATGTGGCAAAAAAACTCGACACATTAGGTATAAAAGAATTAATAACACCTCCAATAAAAATTACTTACTAGTGGCTACCAACAATAGAAAAGTCATCTTAATACGCACTTATACCGCATTTGCAATGATGTGTGTATTTGCTGCGGCTATTGTGGCTTATCTGTTTAAAATTAACTTTAAAGAGCGTGAACACTGGATTGAGTTAAGTGAGAATTTAAGTACCACCATACAAACCGTTGAACCTTCAAGAGGTAATATTTTTGCTTTAGATGGAAGTTTACTTGCTACCTCACTTCCAATTTATGATTTACGTCTTGATGGAGCAGCTCCGGGATTTACCAAAGGAGATGTTTTTGAAAACAATGTGGATTCGCTAGCCTTTATGCTTGCACAGTTATTTGATGACAGAAGCAAGGCTGATTACAAACGCATTTTAACCCGTGTAAAAAAACGCAAAGACCGCTATTACTTGCTTAAACGTAAGGTGAGTTACCCAGAAATGAAAGCGGTGAAAGAGTTTCCTATTTTTAGGCTAGGCAAATACAAGGGGGGATTAACCATTGAAGAAAAAAACAAACGCGAAAAACCTTTTGAAAACCTGGCATTACGTACCCTTGGCTTTAGCATAAAAGGCGTGCAGCCAGTTGGGTTAGAAGGCGCCTTTGATAAAGACTTAAGTGGTAAAGAAGGCAAAAGGGTAATGCAGCGCATAGCAGGTGGAACCTGGATTCCTGTGAATGATGAAGAGCAAATTGAAGCCAGAAATGGAAATGATATCCATACCACCATTGATGTGAATTTGCAAGATGTGGCTACCAATGCACTCATGCGCACTTTGGTAACCAATGATGCCGAGTGGGGAACTGCCATTTTAATGGAAGTAAGCACTGGTGAAATTCGTGCAATAGCCAACCTTACTCGTGTTTCTGAAGGCCAGTACATCGAAAACTATAACTATGCCGTAGGTGAAAGTCTTGAACCTGGTTCAACATTTAAACTAACCAGCATGCTGGCTTTGCTTGAAGACAAGAAAGTTAAAATGACTGACTTGTTTGACACGGAGAACGGAGAGAAAAGATATTTTGCCAATGCTGTGATGTATGATAGTGAAAGAGGCGGACATGGTGTGGTAACCTTTCAACACGCTTTTGAGATTTCGTCCAACGTGGCCATTTCTAAAGCTATTTATCAGAATTACAAAAGCAACCCCACCCAGTTTTACAACCATCTTGAAAAGTTACACTTAACCAACCCACTTGGTTTACAAATTACAGGTGAAGGCAAACCACGTATTAAACATCCTAAGGATAAAGATTGGTATGGAACAACCTTACCTTGGAGCAGCATTGGTTATGAAGTGAAGGTTACACCCATGCAAGTACTCACCTTATACAATGCGGTTGCCAACAACGGCAAAATGATGAAGCCTTTTTTTGTAAAACGGATTACCAATACGGGCAAAGTGATTAAAGAGTATAAACCACAAGTTATTGAGAAAAAAATTGCTTCACCAGAAACCATTAAAAACTTACGCATTATGCTTGAAGGTGTGGTACAGAGAGGAACTGGAAGCACGCTAAAAAATCCGAACTACACCATAGGAGGAAAAACAGGAACCGCTTTGGTGGCTGATGGAAGAAGGGGTTATGCTCAAGCTGTTTACCGCTCTTCTTTCTGTGGATACTTCCCTGCAAACAACCCACAATATACTTGTATGGTAATGGTGAATGCTCCGAGCAAAGGCATTTATTATGGAGGTGCTGTAGCTGGACCAGTGTTTAAAGAAATTGCCGACAAAGTATATGCCAACAGCCACAACTTACATGGTGATATTAAGCTGGTACTTAACTTTAATAACCCTACACCAACGTTAGTTAAAGCCGCACATAAACAACAGCTTGAAACCTTATTAAAAACCCTGGATAAACAAATTGAGCGCAATGATTCCATTGAGGAGCAAGGCAGTGAATGGTCTCAGGCTATAATCACTAACCAACGTGTTCAGATGTCTCCTAAAAACATGAGCAAAAACACCATGCCTGATGTTACAGGTATGGGTTTAAAAGATGCGTTGTATCTATTGGAAAACAATGGAATAAAAGTGGAAGTATCAGGCATGGGCAGGGTAAAAGAGCAGTCTATATCTGCTGGTACATTGGTAACAAAAGGCACAAAAGTCATCATCAAATTGGGATAATAGTCATGAAAACAATTGAACAACTTATACAACATCTTCCTTCCGCACAAGTAACAGGTGAGGCGCAAATTGTTGTGCTTCATTTAACTTACGACTCGCGTCAGGTTGGTGAAGGTTCGATGTTTTTTGCCATTAAAGGGACACAAGTTGATGGGCACCAGTTTATAAAGGAAGTTACTAACAAAGGCGCAGCAGCCATTGTGTGTGAGGAATTACCTATTGAGTTAAATCCCAGTGTAACGTATATTCAGGTAACAGACAGTTCAGCAGCTATGGGATTAATGGCGGCTGCATTTTACGATTTCCCTTCGTCAAAAATGAAGTTGGTAGCCGTAACAGGAACCAATGGAAAAACCACTGTTGCTACCTTACTTTTCAGGCTATTCCGGTTGTTTAACCACAAGGTGGGTCTCTTATCAACGGTGCAAAACCAAATTAATGAGGAGGTAATTCCCTCAACACATACCACACCTGATAGCATTAGAATTAACGAGTTGCTTGAGCACATGGCAGATGAAGGATGCGAGTATGTGTTTATGGAAGCCAGCTCACATGCTATTCACCAAAACAGAATTAAAGGATTGGATTTTGAAGGGGTGGTGTTTACCAATATTAGCCACGACCATCTAGACTACCACCACACGTTTGCCAACTACATTCAAGCCAAAAAGAAATTATTTGATGAAGTAGGTGAACACGCCTTTGCCTTAACCAATAAGGACGATAAAAATGGAATGGTGATGCTGCAAAATACAAAGGCTACCAAATACACTTATGCCGTAAAGAGCATGGCCGATTTTAAAGCCCGCATTGTGGAAAGTGATTTTACCGGCATGCAACTGAGCATTGATGAACAAGAAGCCTGGTTTAGGTTAGTGGGTAATTTTAATGCTTACAATTTATTGGCTGTTTATGGTACAGCATTTTTATTAGGGAAAGACAAGTTAGAAATCATTCGACTGTTAAGTGGAATACAATCTGTGCAAGGAAGATTTGATTACATCAGAAGTGATAAAGGAGTGATTGCCATTATTGATTATGCGCATACCCCTGATGCCCTTAAAAATGTATTGGATACGATTAATGAAATCCGCACACAAAATGAACAACTGATTACGGTTGTTGGGTGTGGAGGAAACCGGGATGCCGCTAAAAGGCCAGTAATGGCTGACATCGCTACTGAGCTTAGCACACAAGTGATTTTAACCAGCGACAACCCAAGAAATGAAGAGCCTGAGGCCATATTAGACGATATGCAAAAAGGAGTTAAACCCATTAACTATAAAAAATCCTTGCGTATTACCGACCGAAAGGAAGCCATTAAAGCAGCTATTATGAACACCAAAAAGGGGGATATCATTTTAGTGGCTGGAAAAGGTCACGAAAACTACCAGGAGATTAAGGGGGTGAAGCATCATTTTGATGATAAAGAAACAGTATCTGAACTTTTTAAATTATTAGAAGCCTAAACCATACTCATATGTTTTATTATCTATTTCAGTATTTAGACAAACAATTTGATTTCCCTGGAGCAGGGGTGTTTCAATACATCTCTTTCAGGGCTGCATTGGCCATCATTTTATCACTAATGATTACCACTGTTTTTGGTAAACGGTTGATTGAAATGTTGCGCAACATGCAGGTGGCTGAGACGGTGCGTAACCTTGGCCTAGAAGGCGAAAAACAAAAACAAGGTACACCAACCATGGGCGGACTTATTATTTTAAGTGCCATCCTGCTGCCAACTTTGTTGTTTGCAAGGTTAACCAATGTGTACATCATTCTAATTTTATTGTCAACAGTTTGGTTGGGCTTGGTTGGATTTATTGATGACTACATTAAAGTATTTAAAAAGAATAAAGAAGGTTTAGCGGGAAGATTTAAAATTATGGGACAAGTGGGCTTAGGCGTAATTGTAGCCACCACGTTGTACTACAACCAACATGTTAAAACACGTGAGTTCTATCGCCCTGAAGAGGTAAGTACTGAGTTTATTAAAGAGCACCAATTGCAGCCTGTACTCATTGACAACCAGCTCATGCTCGCACAGGATGTGCGCAGTACTACTACTACTATTCCATTCTTTAAGTCAACTTACTTTGATTATGCTGACTTGCTGAAATTTGTAGGATCAAGCTATAAAGATTACAATTTTTTAGTGTACCTATTTGTGGTTATTTTCATTATCACAGCGGTATCTAATGGAGCCAACATTACAGACGGCATTGATGGATTGGCAGCCGGCACATCGGCTATTATTGGGGTAACACTAGGGATTCTTGCCTACGTTTCAGGCAATATGGTGTTTAGTAAATACCTCAACATTATGTATATCCCTAACCTGGGTGAGATGGTAATTTTTGCAGGGGCTTTTGTAGGGGCATGCGTTGGTTTTTTATGGTACAATAGTTACCCTGCCCAAGTGTTTATGGGCGACACAGGAAGCTTAGCATTGGGTGGAATTATTGCATCATTTAGTTTAATGGTGCGCAAAGAACTGCTCATTCCTATACTCTGTGGCATTTTTCTTATTGAGAATTTATCAGTGGTTTTACAGGTATATTATTTCAAATACCAAAAAAAGAAACACGGCATTGAATATGCCAGGGAACATCGTTTGTTCAAAATGTCGCCACTACACCACCATTATCAAAAAAGTGGTTACCATGAAGCGAAGATTGTTACCCGTTTTTGGATTATTGGAATTCTACTTGCCATCATCACCATCATCACCCTTAAAGTTAGGTAATACAAACAGCAATAGACATGACTAAAAGACTCGTGATATTAGGCAGCGGAGAAAGCGGAACAGGTGCAGCAATGCTTGCTAAAAAGCATGGCTTTGATGTATTTGTGAGTGACAAAGGCTTGATAGCGGACAACTTTAAACAAGAGTTGAATGAAATTGGTGTGCTTTATGAAGAAGGCAACCATACCGAGGCATTGATTTACAATGCGGATGAAGTGATTAAAAGTCCTGGCATTGCAGATTCAACCCCGATTATTAAAACATTAAAGAGCAAAAATATTCCGGTAATTAATGAATTGGAATTTGCTGTGCGTTATACAAAAGCACACATTATTGCCATAACTGGTACCAATGGAAAAACCACTACCACCAGTTTGGTTTACCACTTGCTTAAAACAGCGGGTTTGGATGTTGCTGTAGGAGGAAACATAGGAACCAGTTTTGCCCGATTACTCACTGAAAGAGATTATGATTATGCTGTACTTGAAGTAAGTAGTTTCCAATTGGACAATATGTTTGAGTTTAAAGCCAATACAGCTGTGTTGTGCAACATCACTCCTGACCATTTGGACCGTTACGATTACGTATTGCAAAATTACATCAATGCCAAGTTTCGCATCACCCAAAATCAAACAGAAGAGGATGTGTTTATCTATTGCGCGGAGGATGAACTCACCATCAACAACATCAATACACATACTATTAAAGCAAAGCAAATACCATTTGCTTATGATAAAGAACTGGCCATAGGGGCTTATGTAAAAAACGGCCAAATCATTTCTAACACATCAATTGAAAAACAAAATCCATTTACTATGTATATTAACGAACTAACACTAAAAGGGCGTCACAATGCCTACAATTCAATGGCCGCAGCCATCATCGGTCAGGTATTGAACATCCGCAAGGAAACCATTCGTGAAAGCCTTATTAGCTTTGAGAATGTGGAACACCGTTTGGAAAATGTGGCCACGGTAGGTGGGGTTGAATACATTAACGACTCAAAAGCAACCAACGTAAACTCTACCTGGTATGCCTTAGAAAGTATGGAAAAATCAACCATTTGGATTGCTGGTGGTGTTGACAAAGGCAATGACTACAGCTTGCTTAAAGAAATGGTGAAGGAGAAAGTGCGCATTATTGTTTGTTTGGGATTGGACAACAGCAAACTACATGAGGCATTTGGTACTGATGTGGATATGATTATCAATACCACTAGCATGAACGAGGCTGTACATGTTGCCAAACAACTGGCGAAAAAAGGTGAAACGGTACTTCTTTCACCGGCTTGTGCTTCGTTTGATTTATTTAAAAACTATGAAGACAGGGGACGCCAATTTAAAAAGGCTGTACGCGATCTTTAATCAACAGCTCCTTTAAACAAATCTATTGTAGTTATGACAACCTGGGAAAAAATCCGGCCTCGTGGTGATCAGTTTATGTGGATGGTCATTTTTATCCTCTCATTTTGGGGGCTGCTGGCTATTTACAGCAGCACAGGTGCGCTCGCCTACAAAAAAAACGGAGGTATAGTTGAAATTTATCTGCTTCAACAAGCGGCACTTTTAACCGGTGGATTTTTTATCATGTTTTTGGTTCATTCCATCCATTATAAATACTTCATCAGCATATCAAAACTACTAATCTGGGTTACCTATCCCCTACTGATTTATACCTTGTTTTTTGGTATTGAAATTAATGGTGCACGCAGGTGGATTAACTTATTTGGCATTACCTTTCAGGCATCTGATTTTGCCAAGTTGGCCATTATTATGTTTGTTACAAGAGAGCTGGCACGCAAACAAGATACCATTGATGATTTCAAAAAAACTTTTCTACCCATACTTGGACATATTACGGCCATCTGTTTATTAATAGCTCCCGAAAATTTAAGTACAGCCATGGTGCTATTTACCACCTGCTTTATTATTTTATTTATTGGCCGGGTAAAAATTAAACACCTTGCGCTTATTACAGGCGGTGTACTTATTGCAGGATTGCTCTTTTTTATGCTGCTTTTTATCGCACCCGAAAAAGCACTAAAGGGCCGTATGCTCACCTGGAAAAATCGTGTTGAATCTTTTGGTAAAAAAGAAACAGATACCGATAAAACTTACCAAAACGATCACGCAAAAATTGCCATAGCAACCGGTGGTGTGTTTGGGAAATTTCCTGGCAATAGTGTTGAACGTAATTTTTTACCTGAAGCTTATTCAGATTTTATTTACGCCATCATTGCCGAAGAGTACGGTTTAATAGGCGCATTGATTATGCTGATGTTATACATGTTCTTTTTATACAGGGCTATTCGCATTGTGCTAAAAAGTCCTAAGGCTTTTGGGGCATTAATTGCAGTTGGCCTAAGCTTTTCATTGGTATTGCAAGCGCTAATTAACATGGCTGTAGCCGTAAACTTATTCCCTGTAACGGGGCTAACCCTTCCATTGGTGAGTAAGGGAGGTACTTCCATTTTGCTTACCTCGGTGGCTTTTGGTGTGATTATGAGCGTAAGCCGTTACATTGAGCAGGATGAACCAGAAAACAAAGAAGAAATTCAAGCAGATTCTAAAAACAACACCCTTTTAGCCGAAGCTTAACCATGTTAAATACGGACAAAAAATATAAAATTATTATCAGTGGTGGTGGAACAGGCGGCCATATTTACCCTGCTGTTGCGGTTGCTCAAGCCTTGCAACAAAAATTACCCCATGTTGAATTATTGTTTGTTGGAGCCAGCGACAGAATGGAAATGGAGAAAGTTCCCAAAGCTGGCTACAAAATTATTGGATTATGGATTAGTGGCTTTCAGCGTAGCTTAAGTTTCCGCAACTTACTTTTTCCTATAAAAGTTATTCATAGCGTATGGAAAAGCCTAGGCATTATTAAAGAGTTTAAACCTGATGCGGCTATTGGTTTTGGTGGGTATGCAAGTGGAGCTTTGTTGTATGCAGCAACATTGAAAAAATTACCAACTGTTATCCACGAGCAGAATTCTTTTGCAGGCATCACCAATAAAATTCTTAAAAA
>CALRXU020000027.1:0-33741 GCA_943372215.1 Chitinophaga pinensis
TTCGCTTCAATTGCCCTATTTCCTGAAATGGAAATTGGATTCATTTGGCTTCCTTTTACATTTCCCAGTTGGATATATGGCGCTTTATATGTTGCCTACTCTATTTATGGCATTAAATCTAAGAAAGACAATATAGGACATGAAGCGCATCTAGGGGGTGCATTAATTGGCATGTTATGTGCGATTGTGATTATGCCTTATTCTCTGGTTGACCACTATTTACCCATCATGGCCATTTTATTACCAGGATTGGCTTTTATTTATCTAATTGTGAAAAAACCTCATGTACTTTTTATTGATAACTACTTCTTTAATAACCATAGAAAATATTACGATATTGACCATAAGTATAATGAGCAAAAAGTGAATAAAGAAAAAGAACTGGATAAACTATTGGATAAAATTAACCGAAGTGGCATACAGAGTTTAAGTGCTAAAGAGCGACAAAAACTGGAAGAGTATTCCCGCTAAATCAGCTTTCATTTAGCCCTCCCCGAAGAGTCTACTTATGCTCCTTTAACTTCTGTTTTGCCATCGGCATGTTTAGCAAAGCGGGTTTTACTGCGCTCATGCACTTGGTCATACCTTGGCCAAGGCCAACCACCAAATTGGGTTTTATGGTAATCTTCAAAGGCTTGGTTTATCTCATCTTTGGTATTCATTACGAAAGGGCCGTATTGCATCACTTGCTCCTTAATGGGTTTACCTTGCAGCAACAATATGCTTGCTTCTGTATCTTCAGCCATTATTATTACTTCAACATCAGCAAGTAACTCCACCGCGCTATAGGGGGTAATAGTTGTTTCTGCTAATTTTAACGTCTTGCCTTCGTAAAAATAAATGGTTCTATTTATCCCGGTTGACGCTTTGGGTAGTTTAAATGTTGCTCCTGCTGCCATTTTAATATTCCAAACAGCCATTTCATTTTTGGCGTCAGCAGCCCATGAATCAGGAGGTGGAGCAGGAGCCTTGTATTTACCAATTTTTCCAGCTATAACCTCTACCTTGGTTACCCGCTTCTGTTCATCTGTGTGAACATAATTTGGTATCTCCTCACGCCATAACATTTTGAAATGAGGCTTCACCATTTTGTTTGCTTTGGGCAGGTTTAGCCAAATCTGAAACAATTCCATGGGGTTATTCTGGTCCTTTTTAATTAAAGGAAACATTTCAGAATGTTGCACACCTTTTCCAGCAGTCATCCATTGCACATCACCGTTGCCATACCTGCCAGATGCACCCATAGAATCAGCATGATCAACCATACCTTTACGCACCACCGTAATTGTTTCAAACCCGCGATGAGGGTGGCCCGGGAAACCAGGAACTGTTTTACCATGATACATTCTAAAACCATCTTTTATAATAAAATCATCCCCCAAATGCCTACCCTGAAAGTGGCTTTTTTCAGGCCCCATAGCATCATTGCCTTTAGGGAAATAATCTTCATGATGCACACAAAATAAAAAAGGATCAGCCGTATCCCACTGAAAACCTAAGGGCTTAATGCTTTTTATTGGATTTGGATTTAATGCATTATAAGATTGTTTAAGCGAATTCGAAAAGCCATGAAGGGGAGCCGTGATGGCAGCAGTTATGGCCATAGTTAACTTGCCTAAAAAATTTCTTCTTTTTAATTGGTCTTCCATAATGAATTGTACGTATTAAGGTTTCCTATTCTATCTTCAAAAATATGGGCAATTATTCGGATTTGTCTTCAACTATTGTAATATTTTGTTATTTAACATCACTTCTACTGTATTGCGTTTGTTAATCAGATAATATTTAAAACCCAACAAACCAAGATGTTTCAATTTACTAGCATTAAAACAACGTATTCCGCTAACACAAATTCTTCTTATCTATTTATAGAAATACTATTTTTTATTAATTTGTACACATCAATTAACTAAAACAAATGAATAACCGCGAACAACTTTTACAGATAGCCTCCGTTTACCTGGATGAAAACCTTGATTACAGGCAGCTAACGGATGCAACCCAATCATACAAAAAATTACTTGAAACCGTTAGTGGTACAGACCTGAATACGGATACGGGAAGAAAACACGTAAGCAATACCAGTGGAATTGCTATTGGCACATATTGGGCTGCGTTATGTTTAGATGACTTTATGAGAACCCGGCAGTTTATAAGAGGCATTCATGTTGCCATAGAAGAAAAGCTGCAACAACAACAAGGCACGCTCCACATCATGTATGCAGGAACGGGCCCTTATGCTACGTTGTTACTGCCACTTATTTTTAAGTACCCCAAGGAACGTATCAGGTATACGTTTATGGAAATTAATTCTTTTACTTACAACATTTTGCAAACAGTATTGGCTGGGGTTGGTTTGGAAGATTATGCCATAGAAACAGTTCTTACCGATGCGTGTACCTATGTTATTGAAGATGACAACAAGCCAGATATTATCATTAGTGAAACCATGCAAAATGCATTGGCCAATGAACATCAGGTTCCCATCTTTTTTAACTTGATGCACCAAGCCAAAGCCGATACCATTTTTATACCTGAAAAAATTGAGATTCACTTGGGACTCAAACAAGCGGGAATTGAGCAATTGGAATTAACCAAAGCGCATTACCATAAAGTAAAAAAAATACTAGAAGTAAGCAAAGAAGCCATGTTTAGCTTGATACAAAACCCCAATGCGTTGCAAGGAGGACAACCCTTTGGCGAGGAACAAACTACCATTGAATTACAAGACCAGCAAGGTTACAATGAATTGATGTTACTTACCGAAATACAGGTGTACAAACAAGAGCGCATTGAAGTTAAACAAAGTGGTTTAACCTTACCCAAAACGATGCAACATAACCTGCCCATAGCTGTCCAAACATTTACGGTAAACAGTCGTTACAAAATTGGCGAAAAACCAACATTAGAGTATGAAATAGCCACAACTTAAGTGGTTTTATACTGCATGACTAAAATAAGGCATTCATCAATTTAGCGAACAATTTCACCATGTTTATTTTTCGAAAAAATTCAACTAAACTTGTTCTTATATCGTACTAACAGAAAACACCATGACTGAAAAAAAGACAAAAAACGAAAAAGCTAACCATCCTAGTATTGCTGAACAAATCCAATTGACACTGCAGCAGAATGAAGAGTTGATGAATGGCCAAGTTAAAAAAATAATGGCGCAATATTTTACAGAAGAACACACTGCTGATGGCAAAACAATATTTAAGCCTGCAATGCATAAAATTATTATGGAGAAAAAAGTTCTTACTCCTAGCAGTACTGACTCAAGCAAAACTGAAATCACAACTACCGAAGTAGAAATATCCGTTCCTCTGATCACGTTGGCATCATTAAGCTTTATGGCCATCACCGAATGTAATATTGATTCAACTGGAAAATTAGAGGTTAAAATAGGGCAAGTGCCAGTGCCAAATGGCATCAATATTTTAATGCAAAGTTTAACAAATGCAATAACTCCTGTTCCTAGTAAGGCATAGTTATTGCCCCTTAACTTTGTCTCTTTAATAATCTATTAAATAGAACTTGTCTTATACGTTGCCATGGAGATTATTGATAATTGAAAAAAATGTAGGATTAGCTACTAATAAATGTAAGCCTGTGCAATGTATCTGCTTTGATATTAAACACAAGCAATGCGTTTAAGTAATCAACACCAGTAAAGAGGCAATTTTCTTTATTTAACAATAACCACAAGGGTAAATCATTTCCCTAGATTCATTATAAATAATGTTTTAAGAAAAAATTTAGTTGACTTTACACAATCTTCTTCCTTTTCTTTGCACCACAAATTTTAAACACATGAAAAGCACAATTACAAACAACTTCTTTCTGGCATCATTTGATGAGCACCGGCTGCGGGGTTTGTGCGCTTTCTAAAGAAAAAACAACTAGCAACATATACGCCCCGCCCTTAAAAGCGGGGTTTTTTATTGCATCAAATCATGGCACGTCAAAGATTTTACAATAACACTTGCGGTTTATTTACCGCATCCACATTAGGCATAGTAAGGCACGTTTGGTAATTGCTGATAAGTGATTATCCTACAAACCTGGCTTTGCTAAAAGTCAGGTTTTTTTTATGCAAAAAATCTGGATGAATAGCTCAGTTGGTAGAGCATTGCGTTGAAGCCGCAACTGCATAGGTTCGATTCCTGTTTCATCCACAAACATTTTAATACCAAAACAATGAAACTACAACCAAATCGGATGGTAGCAAACAGGAAGTTTGATACATCCCCTTAAAACAGGCAACAATAATTTGCCTGATTAAACATATTAATAAAACAACAAATGGCAAAATTATCATTAAAAGGAAAAGACCTGAGAAGAATAGGTTATAAAAACGACAAAGTAATCAGCCGTGCAATACAAGTGATGCATGGTTACTATAAACACAGCAGCATGGAAGAAGCATTGTTGGTGCTGAAACAAGTACTTGATCAACCGGATGCTTATGCGGATGATGCGGTGCTTGGGAGGTTTGCAAGTGAAATGATTGAGAGCAAACAAGCAACAATAATGCCTCAACAACTCAATACCAAACGCATTCCATACACTACTTTTGGACAAGAGTATATTGAACCGGGAGCCATGCACCAAATGGAGGTGGCCATGAAACTTCCGGTGAGTGTTGCAGGCGCATTGATGCCAGATGCACACCACGGATATGGATTGCCTATTGGTGGTGTGCTGGCAACAAACAACGCAGTAATACCTTATGCAGTTGGTGTGGATATTGGTTGTCGTATGTGCTTAACCATTTTTAAAGAAGAAGGAAGTACCACCATAAAAAGACACCACAAACACTTGGTAAATGCCTTAAAAGAAAACACCTTGTTTGGCTCTGGAAGCCTATTTTTAAAGCCTACTGACCACGAGGTGTTGCACCGCAAGGAATTTGAGGAAATATCCATTGTGCGTGGCTTGCACAAAAAAGCGGCCCAACAAATTGGTTCATCTGGCTCAGGCAATCATTTTGTGGAGTTTGGTGTGGTAAGTGTTACTGAATCCAATGAAACATTAGGACTGGTGCCAGGCGATTATTTAGGTTTACTTTCTCACTCGGGGTCGAGAGGCTTAGGAGCAGGAATTGCAGGTTATTACACTAGGCTTGCTATGAATCAATGCCGATTGCCAGGAGAAGCGCGAAGTCTAGCTTGGCTTGATATGCATGCAGAGGAAGGCATGGAATATTGGCTTGCTATGAATTTAGCGGGTGATTATGCTGCGGCTTGTCACCATATTATTCATAAAAAGATGAGCAAGGCTTTGGGGTTAAATACACTTACACGTATTGAAAACCACCACAACTTTGCTTGGAAAGAGGTTTGGGAAGGACGGGAAGTAATTGTACATCGTAAAGGTGCAACTCCCGCAGCAAAAGGTGTGGCAGGCATTATTCCTGGATCAATGACTGACCCTGGATTTATCGTAACTGGAAAAGGTGAGCCAACTTCCATCAATTCTGCATCGCATGGTGCAGGACGAAAATACTCGCGTGCTAAAGCCAAGGAATCTATAAGCCATAAAGCACTAAAGGATTTGCTGAACAAACATGAAGTAACACTGCTGGGTGGTGGATTGGATGAAGCACCATTAGCCTATAAAAACATCCACGAGGTAATGAAACAACAACGGCAACTGGTTGATGTGTTTGGTGTATTCCAACCTCGTATTGTAAAAATGGATCAATAACAACAAACAACATGGAAGAATTATTTTATACCATAGACGAAAAATACCTTTGTGCAGCAGACGAGATATGCTGCACCAATTTTGCGAAAGCTAAAATTATGCTTGAGCAAATTTTAGAAGAAGAGCCTGCTTATGCCAAAGCTCACTATCAATTGGGGCGTATTTACTATTATGAATTGGGCGAATACACAAAAGCACAGGCTCATTTTGAGATGGCCATAGCGTTTAACCCTGATTTGTCATGGACTTACCAAACCTACCTGGAACTACTGGTACATTTGGGCAAAAAAGAACAGGCACTATTGCTGGCAGAACGTGCCCTTAAAGTAAATGGAACATGCAGCGCTTGCATAAACAATTGCACAGGTATGTTGCATGAAAAATCAGCAGAGTTAAAAGAGGCTGTTCAATACTATAAAAAAGCCCTTTATCACGCAACAAGTAGCTGTTGCGAAAATGATTTTACTACCAATTTACAGCGTGCAGAACGTAAGCTAAAAAGTCAGAAAAACTACCTTTACGTTTAACAGGACCTAAACACAACTGCAGCACCTTAAGTACTAATGTATTTAATGGTGCTGCTTTATTTTTTTCTAAAATAACCAAATTACAGAACGTCTACTGATGCTCAAACAACTGAATACTTTTACCGATGTTCATTTTTTAATTGCAATTGCGTATAGACTCTTGCCAGTAGGGATATGTAAAAAACGCTCAAATAAGTTAGTAATGGGTAATATAAGTTTATCATAAATAGCCACTAGCTTGCCATTGAGTTTACCCGTTTTATTAAACCGATTTAGAAATGCCGCGAAATAACCTAGAATTTCGTGGTAGGAAATTTTTTCTATACTAAATCCCGCTAATTCAATTTTTTTAGCCAATTCTGTTTTATTGTACCTTCTATAATGACCAATGTTTTCATCAAACTTTGAATACAATTCCATTCGAGCTGGAACATAAATAAGTATCCTCCCTCCTGGCTTCATTTTAGCATGAAGCATCCTAAGGGTTTGAATATCATCTTCAATATGCTCCAATACATCTATTGCATAGGCGCAGTCCATTGCGTTATCGACTTCATCAAGCGATAGAAAAGAGGTATGGGTTTTATTAAGTTCATGGTGATAGGCAACATCTGGTTCAACTGAAAAAGGCCGAATATTGGCGTCTTTAATAAACCGCTTAATAAATTCACCTCTGCCCGCCCCTAGTTCTAGAACGGATATCTGCCGCCCTCCCACAAATAATGATTTACGGATAAGTTGCTCAATAAAGTTATTTCTGTTATTGGCATATTTAGACATTACATCCAATACATCATTTCCTGTATAGCTATAACTTTCGTTCACTTTTTTGATAGTTTAAACTAACCCCTTTTTGGTTGGAAGATATTTTTAATAAAAAGATTCCCATCACAAAAAATCCTAAACTCAACAGGGAGGCAATAAGTAACATCAGGCTTAAGGTTCCGGCCCAGCCTGGAATAGCATTGTTGGTAAATAATTTTTCATACAACACCCATACAATGCTAAGCATAAACAGCACAATCAATATGGCAAAGAACTTAAGCATGGTAATCAATATCTCTTCTGAATATTCAACAAACGATTTAACTCCATGTAGAATTAAGTTGTCATAACTCATTTTAGATTTCCCATCTATGCGTTTCCTCCTATCGCTCAGTACAAACGTTTTACTAACCTTTAGCCTAGATAACATGGCTACATAATGAATAAAACCATCCTTACTCATAATTAAATCCAAAACACGAGGGCTAATAATGGAGTAATTACCGAAATTAATTTGCGTACCGGTTAATAGTTTAAAAAATAACTTGTATAAAAAATAACCCAATAGAAATGGGATACTTTCATTCCTTTTTCCCCTTTTCACCAAAACAGCATCATAATGTGCCGCTAGTTCCACTAAGCCTTTAATGGCTGCCGGGTCATCTTCCCCATCACTATCCATCACAATAACATGGCCGTTATAATTACTATTGCAATAATGCAATCCATTATATATGGCATTTTGGTGGCCCTGATTTACAGATAACCGAACCACATCAATACGAAAATTTACTGCCTCCAGATCTGCCTTAGCTTGGTGCAAAAGTTCATTGGTATTGTCTGTACTACAATCGTCAACAACAACAACAGTAAATAAAGCATCAGCAATGGTAGCCACCACTTCCTTAATTTGTGTAATTAGTACAACAGCTGTGGTGTTCTCATTGTAACAGGGCAATATGATTGAATAAGCTTTCAATTTCTAAAATCGGACAAATCAGTAGATAAATAGGTAAAAAGTGTTTGCATAGAGGCTATTTGCCAAATACAGAGGCCAAAATAGTACAATACTTGCACATGATAACAATGAAGTTATAAATTTTAAGCCATCCCTATTCATTAATCATAAACAACGTACTTGTAAATCGTATATGAAACCATTAAATTACAAAAATTTATTAATCAGCACTTTACACTTAATATTGTTTGCTTTTTTAAACGAACATTTCAATTTTAGTTGCTTTTATGTAGGTTGCTATAAAAAAAGAATGAAGCATTTATTACTCTTTTGCTTGCTATGCATCGGTTGTTTTGCCCAAGCCCAGTCCACCAAAAAACTTGCCAAAGACACCTTAATTTGGCGTGCTGATTCCTTGCTTACCACTGAACACTTTCAGGCCAAACGCAATAATGTTAAAGGAGCATTTGCTTACACCACATTGAGCATTTGGCTTTACCAACGGGATGTAGCTGGGAAACTGCTATTTTTTGTTGATGCCCTTATGCTAAAATCCAAATCGTTTTTACCCAAAGACGCCCCTTATGCACTTAATCACGAACAAAAACACTTTGACTTGTGTGAAGTTTATGCCCGAAAAATAAGGCAAAAATTAGCTGAAAAAGATTTTACCAAAGTAAAAGACACTCAGGCTGAGGTGAGTAAAATATACAACCGTTTAATGGATGACTATACCAAGGAACAAGAAAAATTTGACAAAGAAACAGAACATGGCATCAATGCGGCCAAACAAAAAATATGGGATGATAAAATAGCAACTATGCTCGCTGATTTAGCTGCGTACAGCAGCAATAGTGTTGATATTGTGAAATAACGACAAATCAATGCTTTACGCTTACTCCCCGTAATACTCTACAAACTGACGCTCTGTTTCGTATAACTTAATGGCATGTAGCTTGCCATCTGTAATATGCGGCTCCAACTGATCCCATATCTCCACCACCAGGTTTTCAATAGATGCAATTTTGCCTTCCATAAAATCCACATCGTGGTTAATATTGCTATGATCCAGTTTATCAACCACATACTTATTGATAATGGTTTTTAAATGCTTTAAATCCATTACCATACCTGTATCTGCTTTGGCAATACCCTTTACAGTTACATACATATCAAAATTGTGTCCGTGGTAATACTTATTGGCACATTTACCGAAATATGCCTCATTCTCCTCTTCGGTCCAGGCAGGATTATACAGCTTATGGGCCGCATTGAAGTGCACTTTACGTGTAATATAAACTGTTTTATTCTTTGGCATATGGCTTAAAACAGCGGCAAATATAATAAAGCCATTGTTATGATGAAAAAACAATTGCAATTAAAAGTATAAAATACTTAGGTATTGGGTGCAATAACTGTTATTTTTGGGCAATATTGATGTTATAATTTATGATTATTATTACGGGTGCCGAGGGTTTCATCGGCAGTTGTTTGGTGGCTGGGTTAAATGCAGCAGGTTATCATGATTTAGTGCTGGTAGACGATTTTGGAATGCCGGAACGGATGTTAAATTTGGATGGAAAAACCTTTACAACCAAGGTAAATCGCCCTGATCTGGCACAATGGATTGATGAAAACCACCGGTTAATTCAATTTATTTTTCACATCGGTGCCCGCACTGATACTACTGAAACCAATGAAGCCATATTAAAAGAACTCAATTTGGATTATACCCAAATGTTGTGGCAAAAATGCATCACATGGGGCTTGCCTTTGGTTTACGCATCTTCTGCAGCCACTTATGGTGCTGGAGAGTTTGGTTACGATGATGTGGACAACACCTTGCCTCAAAAGCTGGTACCCTTAAACCTGTACGGAAAATCAAAAAACGACTTTGATGCTTGGGCATTGAACCAACACCAACAACCCCATTTTTGGGCAGGGCTTAAATTTTTTAATGTTTATGGCCCTAATGAATACCATAAAGGGCGCATGGCTAGTGTTATATTGCATGCTTATCATCAATTGCAGCAATCGGGCGAGGTTAAACTCTTCAAATCACACCACCCTAACTACAAAGATGGCGGACAGTTGCGCGATTTTGTTTATGTAAAAGATGTGGTAAGTGTTTGCTTGTTTTTATTGGAACACCGCAAAAACAGCGGACTTTACAACTTAGGCAGTGGCAAAGCCCGTACATTTAATGATTTAATTGGCGCCATATTTACCGCCTTAGATAAACCTGCTAAAATTACTTACATTGATACCCCTATTGACATCCGTGATAAATACCAATATTTTACGGAGGCAAAAATGGATAAACTTAAGGCAATTGGTTATCATCTACCCTTTACCACTTTAGAAGAGGGGGTTGCTGATTATGTTACCAATTACCTTGTTCCTCACAAACGTATTTAACAAATAAAACCTGCATTGAAAAAAGGTATTAAACCATATTGGATACTCTTTATTGCAGGATGCTTGGCCTTGTTAAGCCTCAGTTTATTTGAACAAAAACTGATTAATAACCAGCCAAAACAACTTCGCTTAGCTTATCAAAAAACCCAAAGTTTAATACGCGCCAAGGAGTTATTTTTTATCCAGTTTATTCAGGGCGAATTGCTTGCTGACACCAATAACCTGCAACGGAACTGGAACAGCATACATAAACAGCTTTCTGCTGAAAACGTCAATCTATTTATTGTAAAAAATGACACCCTCTTGTTCTGGGGAAACAATGATTTTGATTACGCAAGTATCCGCACTAAGGACTTTTCCTCAAACCATTCTATTATAAAGGCCTCCAATGGTTGGTACTTGCTTTATCATCAAAAAAGAGGGAGTTACCAGTATTCCTTTCTTTACCTCATTAAAAATCAGTTTTCCTACAAAAACCAATACCTACAGAACAAATTCAATAAAGAACTTGCTTTTTTAGAAGAGGCCATTCTGGTAAATACCCGCCTAAACGAAAAATTTCAGGATGTATTTTCCATCTCCGGACAATACCTTTTTTCCATTCAAATTTTCACTACCAGCAAAAGTGTAAGTCCATGGCTTTTTTGGCTCATGTCATTTTTACTTTTGTATTGTATTCTACTCGCTCATGTGCTGGTCAGGTATTATATCCGAATTTACCCCATCATTACTTCTGTTGTGTTTTTTGCGGTAATGGTTTGGATACGATGGATAAATACCTTCTACAACATTCCCTATTTCATTTACAACATTAAGTTATTTAGTGCAGGTGTATATGCCTCATCTGCTTGGTTTCCTTCGCTGGGAGATTTGTTAATTGACTCAGCAATTATCCTCTGGTATTTCATTTTGTTAGAGAACCGCAAAAACCATTCACGGGTTAAAAAACTTAAGTCGGGAGTGTTTGAATTGATTCTTTATGGCATGCTCAGTTTATTCTCGTCAAATGCTGTGTTTAGTGCTATCAAAAGCTTAACTATTGATTCGCAAATTTCTTTCGACATCACCCAGATTTATTCTATTAACTCCTTTACTTATTTTGCCATTGCTGCCTGCATTATTCAACTCCTGATAGTTTACTTCATCAGCAGAAATTTCACACGAGCCATCCAAAAGTTTAAGGGTCATTACCTTTGGACTTGGGGTGTCAGCATTGTATTGTCTTTGCTGTATTTGCTTATTGCGAATAAAATTCTAGACCACGACATTTTACGATATTGGTCAGTGATGATTTTAGCCTTTGTTTTTGTTGGCTTTAAGCTATTATCACCTAAGCTAAACCGTTTTCAACAGTACTTTGTAGTTATTGTAATTATTTCCATCTATTCGGCATTAAGCATCTGGTATTGGCAAAACATTAGGGAACGCGACAACCGAAAGCTGTTTGCTGTAAAACAAACCTCACAAACCGATATTACCAATGATTACTTTTTAAGGGGTATTGATAAAAAAATTAAAAAAGATAATTTCATTCGGAACTATTACCAAAATCCTTTCATCATTAAATCGCAATTTGAGAAACGTATCCGACAACTTTACTTTACAGGATACCTGAGTAAGTTTGATGTACAATTATTGGATTATGACTCGTTGGGGAATCATTTTAAACAACGTAACGATCTTAGTTTTAGTCAGGCCAATAAACTATACAATAAACAACAAACAGAATCCTTTGCCGAATCATTTAAATACATGCAGACCCTTGGAGACATTAAGGGTTACATCGGCAAATTTCCAATTAGGGATGGCAGGCAAAAACTAGGGTATTTGTTTATTATACTTAAACCAAAACTAATCCAAAACGAAAACCGTTTTGATGATATCCTGGTAGAAGGAAACACGGCCCTTCGGCCAAGGGTAAGCGAGTATTCTTATGCCGTATATAAAGATAAACGGTTGGTTTATCAGAGTGGTGATTATGCGTACAGCATTATCAATACATGGGGAGATAATGACATCTACCAATACCGCTTTTTTGAAGAGAATCAATACAGCCATGTATCCTATACTGACATACAGCCTTTAACTGTTGTGGTGAGCAAACCCTCAAATAGCATCAGCCAGTTTATTGGGCTCTTCTCCTTTATTTTCACTTGTTGCACAGTAATCCTCATTTTTGTTTTATTGGTATTCATTTTAATGAACCTGCAAGTGTTTAAAAAATGGTGGCTTACACAAAATGAGGTAACCTCCTGGATGCGGTCTGCATTACTCAAATTGATGATGATGGAAGACAACCAAATTATCCTAATACGGACCCGCATTCAAACCAGTATTGTGTTTATTGTCTTTACTACATTATTATTCAGTTCATATTTTACCATCAGGTTTACATCAGACAAATATAACCTGCGCCAAACAGACCGTTTAATCAAGAAACTAAGAAACATTGTTATCAATGCAGAAAATGAACGCATCAATACCATTGCAAACACTTTTGCAGAAGGAGAAGTAGAAGCTTTTATTAACCAAATAGCCGATTTTTATGACACCGACATTAGTTTGTTTAATACAAAAGGCCAGCTTGTTTCATCCAGCATAAGTAAATTGTATGATGAGCACATCATTAGTCCACAGATGCATCCATTGGCTTATTTTCACTTAAATCAGTTGCGTGAATCTCAGTATAGCCAAACAGAACAAATTGGCACATTGAGTTTTCAGGCCGCTTATGCTCCATTGTTTAACTCTCGCAATGAGGTAGTGGGTTACTTGCAACTACCTTACTTTAGCAAGCAGGTTGATTTGCTCAGCGAAATCTCATCTGTTGTTATTGGTTTCATTAACCTATATGTGTTACTATTTATCATTATTGTAATTATCGCCTACTGGGTATCCCGCAATATTTCCTATCCCCTTACGCTTATTCAACAACGCTTATCAAGCACTTCACTGGGTAAACGAAATGAACCCATTTTATGGCAACGTGATGATGAAATTGGAGAATTGGTGAAACAATACAACAGCATGATTTTACAGTTGGATGAAAGCGCACGTAAACTAGCTGAAACAGAAAGGCAAGGTGCATGGCGCGATATAGCCCGGCAAATTGCACATGAGATTAAAAATCCACTTACCCCAATGAAACTAAGTGTACAGCACTTGCAAAGAGCTTATGCAAACAAGGACACAAACCTTGGGGATAAAGTAGCCAGAACAGCAAACCTACTGATTACACAAATTGATATCCTTTCAGAGTTGGCCAATGAGTTCTCGTCCTACGCTAAAATGCCAACCCCAACCTACGAAAACATAAGGATACATGACACCTTGGTTTCATTAATTGAATTGTATAAACAGGGAAATGAACACCGCATAACCATGAGGTGCGCGGAAGACTTAGTTATTGCCTTTGATGTGGGGTATTTAAACCGAACCCTCTCTAACTTGATAAAAAATGCCATACAAGCCATACCCGAAGACCAAATCGGGGAAATTAATATCGAAGTTATTGAACACAATGAAACGGTTAAAATTTACGTTAAGGATAATGGCAGCGGTATGAGTGCAGAGCAAGCAAATAAAATATTTACCCCATACTTTAGCACCAAAATATCAGGAATGGGGTTAGGGCTACCTATTGTTAAAAATATGATAGAAAGTGGCGGAGGTCAAATTGTGTTTACCACCCAACCGGGAATAGGTACTGAATTTTGTGTTACCCTTCCAAAACACCAACAACTATGATTAAACAGGCAATAGCGCTCTTCCTTTTTTTAGGCTGCGCATTGCCTTTGCTTGCCCAATACGAAGGCAGTTTGCAACGTAAAACTATTTCATCTCCCAAGGACAGTATATTGTTAGATACAAACACCATTGTAATTGGCAGCGTTCGTGTTCTACAAAATCAACAACTCCTAACAGAAGGCATTCATTTTAAAATAAACTATTGGCAAGGTTATTTTATTCCGTTAAAATTAGCCAATGGAACTTCATTAGAAATTACCTACCAGATATTAAACCTGTATATAAAAACAACTTTACTTAAAAAGTCAAGGGCACTGCAAATTCCCGAATTAAATGGCAGCCGATATGATCAAGGGTACTCCGCTACCAACAATTCCCGTTTAGATATTTTTAAACAGGACGACCTTAAACTAAATGGCTCTATTAGCCGTGGACTTGGATTTGGAAACAACCAAGACGTGGTGCTCAATGGCAATTTAAACCTGCAAATGGCTGGTACTTTAAACAACGATATTGATGTGCTGGCAGCAATCACTGACGATAACAACCCTGTTCAGCCTGAAGGCAACACACAACAATTGCAAGATTTTGACCGTGTGTTTGTTCAATTAAGCAAAGCCAAGACAACGCTAACTGTAGGTGATTTTGAAATGAATCGTCCGCAAGGAGGATACTTTATGAATTATTATAAAAAATCAAGAGGAGCACAATTTAGCACAGCATTTAAAGCTGGTAAAAATGGGGTACTTAAGGTTGGAGGTGAAGGAGCGTTAAGCCGCGGACGTTTTTCCAGAAACACCATTAATGGGATTGAGGGTAACCAAGGACCGTATCGTTTAAGTGGAACAAATGGCGAGTTGTTTATTATTATAATATCTGGTACAGAGGCTGTTTTTTTAGATGGACAAAAACTTACCCGTGGTGAGCAGAATGATTATGTGATAGATTATAATACAGGTGAAATCACCTTCATGCCTAAAAGGCCAATTACCCAGTACAGCCGAATTGTGGTTGAGTTTCAGTTTTCAGACCGCAACTATGCACGCTCCGTTTTCCATGTTAATACTGATTATGAAACCAACAAATACAAAATCAGGTTTAATTATTTTACTGAGCAGGATAATAAGAACCAACCTTTTTTGCAGAGTTTAACTGATAGCAGCAAAAAAATCCTGGCTGCTGTTGGAGATCGTATTAATGATGCGGTAATAGGCAGTGAAAATAAAACAACTTTTGATGCCAAAAAAATATTATACCGCAAAATAGACACCCTAACATATTCCGGTGTTTTTGTTTATGCCCCAATACAAGGTTCTGACAGCATTTTTTATGAAGTGCGTTTTAGTTTAGTAGGAAATGGAAAAGGAAACTACCGACAAAGTATATCAGGTGCAAATGGGCGTGTGTTTAATTGGGTAGAGCCCGTGAATGGAATCCCACAAGGAGATTATGAACCTGTTGTTTTATTAATTAGCCCTAAACGTAACCAGATGCTCACAATTGGCACTGAGATTAACGCAGTAAAAAACACCAGTATTGCCTTTGAAGTGGCCAATACTTTTGCCGATAAAAACACCTTCTCAAACATCGACAAAGGGAATGATGCTGGTTATGGGTTTAAAACATCCATATCCAATACGGTTAATTTATTTCGTGGAAAAAGTAGCCATACTTGGCAGTTAAAAACAAATGTCAACTACGAGTTTGTTGACCAACATTTTCGCTATGTGGAACGTTACCGAAATGTTGAATTTGACCGCACCTGGAACCGTTTATTAACCAACCAAAACCAACCCACCGACACCGGATTTGAAGAACATATTACTTCACTGCGAACTGCCATTAACAATGGTAAAAACAGCGAAGTTTTTTACCAATTAGGTTTATATAACAAAAAAACGCAGTTTAATGGCACCCAGCACTTGTTGGGCCTACAATGGCATCAAGGAAAAAACGATATTTTTTCTGAAGGTGAATGGCTGAGTACTTCAAACCGACAAACCAATAATCAAAAAAGTGATGTAACCCGATACAAGCTAGAATACAATAGAAACATCTGGAAACTCCTTGCAGGAGTAAAAACAGAAAGAGAACGGAGCTATTTTACAGGCAGCAACGACTCGTTATTATCTGGAAGTTATGGTTATGATCAATATGGTATCTTTTTACGCAATACAGATTCCAATGCTGTTCGTTATCGCATTGAGTATACCAACCGTGTAGATTTTTTACCTCGAAATCGCGAATTGACCCAATCCACTGCAGGCCAAAACATCCAAGCTGGGCTTGATTTGGTGCAACAAAATGGCAACCGACTTTCGGTAAATTTTACTTATCGAGAGTTTTTGATTAAAGACCCAGCAATTACTCAGCTTAAGCCAGAGCAAACCATCCTATCTCGTATTGAATATGATTACAGCTTTTTAAAACGAGTGTTTTTAGCCAATACCTATTATCAGGTTGGAAAAGGACAAGAACTTAGAAGAGACTTTCAATATGTTGAGGTATTGGTTGGACAAGGCCAATATGTTTGGAAAGACTTTAATAATGATGGTGCACAGCAACTGAATGAGTTTGTGCTGGCTGGCTTAGCCGATCGCCCACAGGCCAATTACATCAGGGTGTTTTTACCAACCAACTCCTTTGTGAGTACCAATCTAAACCAATTTAATCAGACCTTAAATATGAATCCGGCCGCCATTTGGGGCAATAAAAAAGGAGTACGCAAGGTGGTGAGTAAATTTAATAACCAAACAGCAGTGCGTTTCGACAGAAAAACAACAGAACTGGATACCCGTTATTTCTTAAACCCCTTTTACCTGAACGTGAATGACACTTCACTCATCTCGTTAAATTCTTTGCTTAGAAACACTTTGTTTTTCAATCGGTCTAACGCCACGTTTGGTGCTGACTTTTCTTACCAAAACCAGCGCAGCAAAACTTTTTTAACCAATGGTTTTGAATCCAGAAACCGCACAGAACAAAGTTTAAATACCAGGTGGAACTTGAATACCACATGGAGTATAAATACAGGTATAACCATTGGGCAGCGCATTTATACCAGCGATTTTTTTAGTATCAATAATTTTAATTATACCTTTACTGAACTAAAACCTCGGCTGGTATTTCAATTAAATGCACAGCTGCGCATTACTGCTATATTCAGCTACTTTGAGGGACAAAACAAGGTGGAGCTAGGTAATCAAAAAGCCACTAACAAAGAAGTTGGAACAGAGGTGCGTTATAGCTTAACCAAACAAGGCGTATTAAACGGGCGTTTAAGTTATTATCAAATTACATTTGATGGTGATGCGCAAAGCCAATTGGGATATGATATGTTACAAGGTTTAAACACCGGGCAGAACAGTGTTTGGAATATCAACTACCAGCAGCGGTTAGGAAATAACCTGCAAATTACCATTAATTACGATGGGCGCAGTGCGGAGAACCAACGCACCATTCATGTTGGCCGAATGGAAGCTCGTTATTTATTTTAGCTGAATTAAGCCCCGATACCTAGAGGGCTTTCTTCTGTAGATACCGCTGATGATTTTGCTTTAGAGGTAGCCAACTTTACCATTTGACCGATTAAAGGAAACGAAAGAAACAGGAAGCAAATCCCAGAATAAGCGATGGATTGCAAATCACTATGAGCGCCTGCTAAAAAGCCCAATCCCAATAAAAATAATACGAGCGAGTAAAAAATGTTCTTGTTCATAACCTTTTGTTTACACAAAATTGGCCGAACAATGTAAATAAGGTGTTAACGCAGGTTAAATTTTACGCTAACTCATTGTATTAAAATTGTTTCCTTCTAATGAGAAGCCTAATATCATTACAACTGGTAACTATTCAGCAGCAACCATTTTCTTCAATTTCAGCAAGCTAAAATCGCTTTCAACACGCTTAATGGTATTGCTTAAACGGCCCAGTCCGGTAATTTCCATTTCCACCACATCACCATCTTGTAACCATTGCGGCTTAAAGCTTTTATCATTTAACAACCCAGTTCCGTTTAACTCTAAAAAGCATCCCGTTCCAACGGTACCGCTTCCAATAACATCCCCTGGATAAATATCAGCCCCATAAGCACAACGCTCTAAAATCTCAGCAAAAGTCCAGTCCATATCTGCCACATTACCTTCACTCACCAGCACCCCGTTTACCCAGCATTTCATGCTTAAGTTATGATTATTGCCTACATGATTAGGCTTAGCGGGCACTAGGTAATCAGCCAATTCATCGGGAGTTACAAAGTATGGGCCAATCACTGTACTAAAATCTTTTCCTTTGGCAGGGCCAAGATTTAACAACATTTCTTCCATTTGCAAAGTGCGGGCACTCATATCATTCATAATCATGTACCCAGCAATGTACTCATCGGCTTCTGCCGCTTTGATATTGCGACCTTTTTTACCCACTACAATTGCCACTTCCAATTCAAAATCCAATTTTTCAAAATGATCAGGCATACAATCAATAACACCTGGACCTTGCACTGCATTGTGGTTGGTAAAATAAAAAATAGGGTATTGATCAAATTCTGGTATCATAGGAACACCACGGTTTCTGCGGGCGGCAGCCACATGTTGCCTAAAAGCATATCCATCCCTGCATGAGGTAGGCTCATTAACTGGAGCAAGCAAAGTAACTTCAGCTAAAGGAATTGCAGTACCTGTAATCTTTCCGCTTTTTAAAGAAGCATCCAATGACATTGCTTTTGCCATGGACTCTTTGCCCTCAAACAACAATGCACGCATGTTGTTTGGAAGAGTTGCATCCAATTGGTTTAAGCTATAAATGTGTTCTCCAACCAATATTCCCAAGTCTGGTGTACTGTTGGTGGTGTAAGTAACTAGTTTCATGCCGAGTTAAATTGATGTTGTTGGGTGAACTATAAACGGGGTAAATTAATTTTATCTGGCACAATAAACACCTTATCAAATTGTGCAAGTAATTTATGATACATACCTTGTGCCTCAAGTTGATTTCTAAAATCGCCAATACGCACCTTAAAATATGGTTGCTGATAAACCAAGTAAGCATCCATCTCTGGATACTCTTGCAAAAACTTTGTCCTGGTTTCGTTCGCTATTTTACGATCAGTTCCAAAAAATATTTGTACACGATACCCGGGTATACCTTGCTGAATTAAATTTGTTTCCTGATTGCGCAAAACCAATGAATCCAAGTTGGCATCACCAATAACCTGAACATGGGTTTGGGCATTTGCTGCATGAGCAAACAGAACTATCAATATGATTACAACAAGTTTATTCATCATTAAACGGGTTGAGATGCTTCCATAATAACCACACCTGCCGATGTGCCTAGACGAGCGGCTCCTGCATTAATGAAAGCCTCAGCGGCAGCCATGTCTTTTATACCTCCTGCGGCCTTAATTTTGATTTTAGGTGGCAATAACTTACGCATCAACTCTACATCTTCTAACCGGGCACCTGATGAGGCAAAACCTGTAGATGTTTTTACAAAATCTGCTTCACTATCCACACACAAACGACAGGCTTTTTCAATTTCAGTAGTGCTTAACAAGGCTGTTTCTATAATTACCTTAACCAACTTATTTTGTAAATGACAGGCCATAATTACGGCTTGTAAATCATTTAATACAGTTGCATCATCCCCGCTTTTAAAGGCTGCAATATTCATCACCACGTCTACCTCGTCAGCCCCTCCCATAATGGCTTTTTTGGTTTCTTCTACCTTGCTTGCAACCGTATTGTAACCAAAAGGAAAACCTACAACGGTAATTACTTTAACATCCGATTTTTTAAGCGTTTTTTTTGCCAACTGTACATGATATGGAGAAACACAAACCCCGTAAAACTTATGTACGATAGCTTCTTCACATAACCTGATTAACTCTTCTTGTGTACAATCAGGCTTTAGATTGGTGTACTCAATATATTTATTTATTTCTTCCATTATTTTACCTCTACTTCCTAAACGACAATACCCGTTTTGTATTGCTGCTTATGTGCATTATACCAATTCTTCTTTTCCGTGACAAGCTTTATATTTCTTTCCACTTCCGCAAGGACAAGGGTCATTGCGCCCAATTTTTACCGTATTGATGATTTGCTGCTGCTTAGGCACATCTCCAGCACTTTCACGCGCCATAGCATTTGCTTTAAGTGCATCTGTAATATCATCAGTTCTGCTGGTTTGCAAACGTGGTTGAGCAGCCTGCCTAGGCTGTTGAACAGGTCTTGTGGCCTGTTGTTCGGCCTGTTGCATTGGGATAAAGCCTTTGTACAACAAACTCAACACCTCCCTGTTTACCCTGCTTAACATATCTTTAAAGAGGTTAAACGATTCCAGTTTATAAATCAATAAGGGATCTTTTTGTTCCAACACCGCATTTTGGGCTGATTGTTTCAATTCATCCATCTCACGCAAATGCTCTTTCCACTCATCATCAATCAAATGAAGCATGGCAAATTTTTCAAATGATTTTACAACCTCTTCTCCCTTGGATTCGTAGGCTTTTTTAAGGTCTACACCCAATTGAATGCCGCGGATACCATCTGTAAATGGAACCCCGATGGTATCATACTGTTGGCCCTGCCCTTCAAACACATTCTTAATAATTGGGAAGGCGTCAGCAGCTACATGTTTACTTTTTTGGTTGTAATGGTTAATCATCTCATCGTAAAACTGGTCAACAACATCATTTACTTTACCACCAGTAAACTCATCTTCAGTAATAACTGGTTCATAGGCAAATAAACGAATACACTCCAACTTAAACTCCTTGAAGTTTTTCATATCACGATACATTTCTACCAACTCGTAGCACATATCATGCAACATATTTCCAAAGTCAAGCTCTAACTTATCACCTTGTAAAGCATTTCTTCTTTTGGTATAAATCACTTCGCGCTGGCTATTCATCACATCATCATACTCCAACAAACGCTTACGTATACCAAAGTTGTTTTGCTCTACTTTGCGTTGTGCACGCTCAATGTTTTTGGTGATTAATGAGTGTTCAATATTTTCTCCCTCTTTCATACCCAAACGATCCATAATGGAGGCAATACGCTCGCTACCAAAAAGACGCATCAAATCATCTTCAAGCGACACATAAAATCGTGAAGAACCCGGATCACCCTGACGTCCTGCGCGACCGCGTAACTGGCGATCTACACGCCTTGACTCATGCCTTTCTGTACCAATAATTGCCAATCCCCCAGCATCTTTAACACCAGCACCTAACTTGATATCCGTACCACGACCAGCCATGTTGGTGGCAATGGTTACCGTACCTGCCGTACCTGCCTCCGCAACAATATCAGCCTCGCGTTGGTGTTGTTTCGCATTTAACACATTGTGCTTAATCTTGCGCATTTGTAACATGCGGCTTAAGGTTTCACTTACTTCTACAGAGGTAGTACCCACCAACACTGGACGACCTGCCTCTGTCAATTTTTGCACTTCGTCTATTACTGCATTGTACTTCTCTCTTCTGGTTTTGTAAATTACATCATTTTCGTCTTTACGTGCAATGCTGCGATTGGTTGGAATAACCACCACATCCAGTTTGTAAATTTCCCAAAACTCACCTGCTTCTGTTTCAGCAGTACCCGTCATACCTGCTAGTTTGTGGTACATGCGGAAAAAGTTTTGCAAGGTAATGGTGGCATATGTTTGGGTAGCCGCTTCTACTTTTACGTTTTCTTTGGCTTCGATAGCTTGGTGCAATCCATCACTGTACCTGCGACCATCTAAAACACGTCCTGTTTGCTCATCAACAATTTTTACTTTACCGTCTGCAATAATGTATTCCACATCCCTGTCGAACATGCAATAAGCCTTGAGTAATTGATTTACGGTATGAATACGCTCAGATTTGATTGAAAAATCAAGCATTAATTGCTCTTTGGCCTTTACTTTATCTTCTGTAGACAGTTGGCCTTTTTCAATTTCTGCAATTTCAGCGCCTACATCAGGGATAATAAAAAAGTGTTCATCCTCCCCTGATGTGGTAATTAAATCAACCCCTTTCTCCGTAAGCTCAATAGAATTATTTTTTTCTTCAATGGTAAAATATAAATCTGCATCTACCTTATGCATTTCCTTTTGTTGGTCTTGCAAATAATAGTTTTCTGTTTTTAGTAGAATTTGTTTTATCCCTTGCTCTCCCAAAAATTTAATTAAAGCACTGTTTTTCGGAAGCCCTCTGTATGCCTGTAAAAGTTTAAAGCCCCCGTCTTTTTCATTACCCGCTGCGATCAGTTTTTTGGCTTCAGTTAATGCGCCATTCAAATATGCCTTTTGTGCATTTACAATTTTTTCAATACGTGGTTTTAACACATGAAACTGTTGGTCGTCTCCTTTAGGCACAGGTCCGCTAATAATTAAAGGGGTACGTGCATCATCAATTAACACGCTATCCACCTCATCCACCATTGCAAAATGGTGTTTACCCTGAACCAGTTCTGTAATATCACGAGACATGTTATCACGCAAGTAATCAAAACCAAACTCATTGTTGGTACCGTAAATAATATCTGCTTTATAGGCACTTCTTCTTTCTGGAGAATTCGGCTGATGGTAATCAATACACTCTACCCTTAATCCGTGAAATTCAAACAATGGTCCGTTCCACTCACAGTCCCTTCGCGCCAAGTAATCATTTACCGTTACAATATGCACACCCAAACCACTTAAGGCATTGAGGTAAGCAGGAAGTGTAGAAACCAAGGTTTTACCCTCACCCGTTCCCATTTCAGATATTTTACCTTCATGCAATACAATACCGCCAATAAGCTGCACATCATAATGCACCATATTCCAGGTAACAGTAACACCTGCGGCATCCCAGGTATTGCTCCAAATGGCTTTATCCCCTTCAATACGAACCGGCTTTTTTACCCGCTTGTAAGCTGCCAAATACTTATCGAATTCAGTAGCTGTAACCACAACGTCTTTCTCTTCACTTAGCCTGCGGGCAGTTTCTTTAACTACCGCAAACGCCTGAGGTAAAATACTTTTAAGTACCACTTCTAACTCCTCATCGCGCTTACCTTTGAGTGAATCTAACGTTTTAAACAACTCTTCCTTGTCATGCAGGTTGGTGGTTACATCATCCGTTTGTGCTTGAATTTCTGCTATTTCAGCATCAATTTTTTCAAGATGCTGGTTAATGATGGCTTTAAACTCAGCCGTTTTTCCCCGCAATTCGTCATTGCTGAGGTTGCGTAAAGCCTCGTATTCTTTATTAATTTCTTTTACAATCGGTAAAATGGGTTTAAGATCTCGCTCCGCTTTGCTTCCGAATACTTTGGTTAGGGCATTAAATATAGAACCTATCATCTCTGTTAATATAGTAGTGTTTTAAAGGGCGGTAAAAATAATAAAATTTGCCATGGTTTTAGCGGTTTTTTCACACAAATAACGCCAACTTGTTATTCACAGGCACATTGGCAGTTTATCTTTGTATTTTCGTTTGGTAATCTGCTTCATAAAATTTAATTTCTAATCTGAAAACTAGGTAGTTAAGAAAAAAACTACCGCCTGTTGAAACTTTTAAGCACTACCAGGCAACCTACTGACAGAACAACCACTTAGAACGTTGAACCATACAGACCTAAATAAACAAACCCGATTTATGCAACTGTACAATCCCGTGCATAACATGCTGTGTAGGTTTGTGCAAACGCTGGTTTGGGACAAAGAAGACGCCAAGGATGTAATTAGTGAAACAGTGCTAATTACCTTCGAAAACCTAGATAAGATAAGAGACGAAGCTGCTTTTTTGAGCTATTTGTTTAGTGTATCAAGCAATGTAGTGAATAAAAAACTTAGGCGCAAAAAGTTTTGGGGTATGTTTCACTCATCCGATTCAATAAACAAAGCCGATAGTAGTAATGCTGAAAATAAATTATTGCTTTATGAACTAAACAGGGCTTTACAAAAACTTCCCCAAAAACAGCGAGAAGCTATTGTTTACTACGAAATCAGCGGCTTAACCATGGAACATATTGCTGAAATTCAACAACAAAGCGTATCAGGAGTTAAAACAAGCATACATCGCGCCAGAAAAGCATTGGCCCTGCTATTGGAGCATGACGAAATTACAACAGTGCAAAAAATGAAAGGAGTTTGGTATGAATAAGTACTTACAGGATTACTTTAATGCGGCTAAACAGCAACAACTTGTTCTAAGCAGCAATGATTTGCAACAACTTATTAAACAACCGCATTTTACCCAAACCAAGTTTCGCTTCTTTTTTATTTGGTCGGTTGTTGCTATTTCTGTAAGTTGTATTATAACGCTACTTTGGTGGGCTTTGCAAACCCCTTCCGCTGTTAACACAACAATCGCTATCAAGGATAAAACACCCGAAACAAGCACAACTATCCAGCCTAGCCAAGCAACAAACAGACACCGTTTAGTACCCCCAGAAACTTCTGCAACAATACAAGCTTATGCATTTGATGTAGCGCCCAAAATACCCTTACCCCTTGCAAAATCAAACCTTCTTTTAAGTGAACCGCCTTCTAATATAACGTACATCCCCCAAATAATTGAAAGCAAGACGTACTTTAGTGATGAAGGATACTTGATGCTTAGTCCATATGAACTTGCTGAATTGGGTATTATTACAGATGGCAATGAACTATCATACTTGAACATAGTAGATAGTACAACTATTTGGAAGAGCCAACTTGATACGGTGCAGTATTATTCCTTTTCAATTCGTGTAGGTAAACAGGGCGGTAAACACATTTCTCATGGGCCGAGAAGTTTGCTAAAACTAGCTGATTCAAAAAAGTGTTGGCCCGCTTTTATTACAGTTATCAGTAGCAGAGATTCGGTAAATACAGCAGCGGAATACCTAAGTGATTACAAACTAGAGCAAGATTTTTGCAAGGAAGCTTATCCTTATGCCGTACCTGTTTTTGTTGAAACCCAAGCGATATCAGGAAAACACAGCACAAACAACGCCTTTATATTTTGGTTTAAAGCACAAGAAAGCTTCTATCAAGCCCTTCCTAAAGCCATACGCAGCGAGGTGCGCGAAAAATATCCGCCCGCCAATATAAATAATTATAAACAACTGCTAAGTAAATATAGCTTTTTAGCCATTCAGTCTCAATTTGCCGAGCATTTAGATAGCAATGCCGTTAATTACTTAAAAACCCATTACATCCAACCTAATGCCGAACAACTTAATGCATTGCATATCCGTTTAAAAAACACGGGCTTCAATTTTCGGAATAGTGTATTAATAGCGGGCAAAACTCATGAAATCCTTATTCGTCAAAAAGGCGTTGAATTGTTGGTTCAGAACAACCAACCGCTTCGGAAGCGCCATCACATTAGCAAATCCCAGCTTAAATTTATGCCAGTGGCACTCACCTCTTCTAATCTCGATTACATCAATTTCCTTTATCCACAAGATGACTCTATTCCATACAGCAAGCAACAAGCAATCAACTTACAATCCTTCATTTCTTCAAGCCGAAACCTGATTCCCTTGCGTATTAACCAAAGTTATGTATTGTGGTTTGAACCGAATAAAGACTTGCTGAACATCCTTAAATTACCACCCAAAAACAACAAGTAGGCATAACCTACAGCCATTAAAGTAACAATCTTATTAAAATAATCCAGTACTGGTATGCATTATTTGCGCCATTATTATAGTTTTGCGCTTAGGAGCAATTACGAATGAAACTAACTGATATTATTAAAGATGCGAAAAGCACCTTGTTTTCTATTGAAATCTTACCCCCATTAAAAGGCAAAGACATCAATAGCTTATACAATGGTATTGACCCATTAATGGAGTTTAAGCCAGCTTTTATTGATGTAACTTACCACAGAGAAGAATTTATTTTACGTAAACGTAAGGATGGGGGATTTGACAAAGTTTATACGCGCAAGCGTCCTGGCACTGTAGCCATTTGTGCCGCTTTAATGAATCGTTATAAAGTGCAGGCCGTGCCACATTTAATTTGTGGTGGCTTTAGCAAGGAGGAAACAGAAAACGCACTGATTGATTTAAACTTTTTGGGCATACAAAATGTATTGGCCTTACGTGGTGACAGCGTTAAAAATGAACCTAATTTTGTGCCTGAACCAGATGGCAATAAAGACAGCCTGGAATTATTAACCCAAGTGGTAAATATGAATAAAGGCCGCTATATGGATGAAGAGCTGGAAAATGCTACCCCCACTAATTTTTGCATTGGTGTTAGCGGTTATCCGGAGAAACATTTTGAAGCACCCAATATGAGCAGCGACTTAAAATGGCTCAAACAAAAAGTGGATGCCGGGGCCGATTATATTGTTACCCAGATGTTTTTTAACAACCAAAAGTTTTTTGAGTTTGTTGACAAATGCCGTGCAATGGGAATTAACGTTCCCATTATTCCAGGTTTAAAACCTATGGCCAGCAAAAAACAATTGGTGGCCTTACCCAAAATATTTCACATTGATTTACCAGAAGATTTGGTAAATGCTGTTGAAGCTTGCAAAGACGATAAAGCGGTAAAACAAGTGGGTATTGAATGGGCCATCCAACAATCAAAAGAACTAAAAGCAGCGGGAACACCTGTGCTACATTACTATACCATGGGCTTAAGCGAAGCCACTAAGGCAATTGCAAGCCAAGTGTTTTAATTAAATAAAACTATTCTCTCCTAAAGCCATGCCTAAGCAGCATGGCTTTTTTTTATTTATCCTTACACATACAACTCTTTTTAAAATGGCATTGACTATTTAATTATAGCGCGCGCTTTTTTATTTATCATTTAATTTTTAAAGCCATGAAAGTAGCAAATCAACTATGGCTTGTGTTGATGTTGTTCAACACAACCCTATTCGCGCAAAGCACTCTTGGAGAATTAAGAGGCAAAATCACTGACTCCAAAACAAATAAACCGCTGGATTATGCATCGCTTAGTCTTAAAAAAAATGGTATTGTTAAAGCCCAGGTATTATCAGATGATGATGGCGAGTTTATTATTAAACCTTTAATGCCAGATACTTATTCACTAGAAATTTCTTACTCAGGATACACACCTATGGTGATCACTGGAATTGTTATTGTTGAAAATCAGGCTACGTATAAAAACATCAGCATGACCCCAAGAAGTGGTGGTGAGTTAAAATGTCTCACTATAACGAGAAAGCAGGATTTGGTTGATAAAGAAGGAAAAGGCGGAGACGTTGTAAAAACACCTAATAGATTACCAACAAGAAGTGTCAACAGCATTGCTAATACTACTTCAGGAGTCGACTCCAGAGTTGGTTCAACTCCCAATATCAGGGGTGCACGTGCGGATGGAACGGCTTATTATATTGATGGTGTGCGTGTGCAAGGAGCTACAACCTCACTGCCACAAAATGCAGTTAACAGTGAACGTTACAAAAAGATAGTAGAAAGTGACTACACCAATGTTATTCAACAGCCATTAAGCACTTTCTCTATTGATGTTGACAAAGCGAGTTATGCAAACATAAGGCGTTACATCAATGATAATATATTACCACCCGCTGATGCCGTGAGAATTGAAGAAATGATTAATTATTTCGATTATCAGGTCCAGTCTGAAGCCAGTTTACATCCCTTTACTATTAAAACAGAGATGGCCAATGCACCATGGGATAAAAATACAAAATTAGTCCACATCACTTTAAAAGCACCTGAAATTAACATGGATGAAGCTCCAGTGAACAACCTCACTTTTCTTATTGATGTATCTGGTTCCATGAGTTCAAGTGATAAACTACCTTTATTAGTTGAAAGCCTTAAATTACTGGTTGAAAAATTGAGACCACAAGACAAAATAAGCATTGTGGTTTATGCTGGGGCTGCCGGGGCTGTGCTTAAACCAACCTCAGGAAAAGAAAAGGATAAGATATTAGAAGCACTGAATCGGCTACAAGCAGGAGGATCAACTGCTGGTGGAGCTGGTATTGAATTGGCCTATAAACTTGCTAAAGATAATTTTATACAGGGGGGAAATAACAGAGTGATATTGGCTACTGATGGTGACTTTAATGTGGGCACTACAGATATTGATGGCCTTACCAAGTTGATTGAAGAAAAAAGAGAAACAGGCATCTATATTACAGTACTGGGTTTAGGAACTGGAAACATCAATGATGAAACCATGGAAATGTTGGCTGATAAAGGAAATGGAAACTACCATTACATTGATGGTATTTATGAAGGCAAAAAAGTATTGGTTACTGAAATGGGAGGAACACTTTTTACAGTAGCCAAAGATGTTAAGATACAAATTGAATTCAACCCAAAATTTGTAAAATCTTACAAGTTATTGGGCTACGAAAACCGAAAACTGGCTGCAGAGGATTTTAATAACGACAAAAAAGATGCCGGTGAATTAGGTGCTGGACACTGCGTAACAGCTATATACGAAATTATTACCATTGCAAACAAGGAATCAGATATAGATTCACTGCGTTATCAGCAAGCATCTTTAACAACATTCGGCAAAGGGAATGAAGTCATGAATATCAAAGTACGTTACAAAAAACCGGAAGCCACTGAAAGCATCAAATTTGAAGTTCCAGTAATAGAAGAAAACAAACAACTCAGTGTAGCTTCATCAGAAATGCGCTTTGCCCTGTCTGTTGCCTTATTTGGTCTAAAGTTACGGGGGGCAAAAATGACAAAACACATCAACTTTAATGAAATTGTTACCATGGGTAAAGAAGCAAAAGGGGTAGATGAACATGGTTATCGTGCTGAATTTATCAGGCTTGTTGAAACGGCCGAACTATTGGCCAAACGCTAGTGAATGATGCAACTTCTTTTCTTAAAAGCCATGCCTTAAAAAAGCCTGGCTTTTTTTATACCCACAAAACAACACTTCAGCTATATTTGCCAAGCTGTTCAACCATGAATGCGTTTGACCACTTTTTTCTGCAACAACCCGAGCCCAATAAAAGTTGCTTATTGGCACTTAAGGCTATCATACTTCATCAGCACCCGGAAATTACTACCGCATGGAAATATGGCATGCCGTTTTTTTGCTTTAGGGGCCGAATGTTTTGTTACTTGTGGGTACACAAAAAAACAGGTCAGCCGTACTTGGGTTTAGTGGAAGGCAAACACCTCAATCACCCTTTGCTCATTCAAGAAAAAAGAGCCCGAATGAAAATTATGTTGTTTGATGCTGAAGCTGATTTACCGCTTGAAACCATCACCAGCCTTCTCCAAGCAGCTATTGTTTTGTATTCCAACAAGTAACGCATTTCTTTTAACAAGTTTATGCAATAGCTGATGAATGGTTGTTTCTGCGCAAAAAACTGGCTAATTGGTATATTATGAATTATAAATCAATACAATATCATTTTTTAGGCATCATTTTTTTGCACAATGCAAACTTTACTTATCTTTGCTGCCCGTCAAAAAAGCAAAAATGCCCAGATGGCGGAATTGGTAGACGCACTAGTCTCAAACACTAGCGAGAAATCGTGCCGGTTCGACTCCGGCTCTGGGTACCTTAAATGATCCTCAGCTTTTGCTGGGGATTTTTTATGAATAACCATGGCAACTGTTTATATCATCTACTCGAAAAGTATTGATAAATATTACATAGGAAGTACGGTTAACTTAGAAGAACGCCTACAACAACACAATACAGGATATTATACGGACGCTTACACCAGTAAGGTAAAAGATTGGGAGTTGTATTATTGTATAGTTTGCAAAAGCTTAACCCAGGCAATAAAAATAGAGCAACACATTAAACGAATGAAAAGCAGGGTATATATCAATCATTTAAAGGAATATCCTGAAATCACTAGACGATTATTAGAGAGGTACACCTAAGTGCAATCGTGCCGTCCCGATAACCATCGGGACAACTCCGGCTCTGGGTACTAAAATAATCCTCAGCTTTTGCTGGGGATTTTTTATTTTAATCGCTATAATCGGTAATTTGCTGCAGCTTGTTTCAATCTTGATATCAACTTGCCACTTAATCTCCTAGGGCTTAATACCTGAATACCTTCACCATAACAACATGCAATAGTAACTTAAACAAGTGTTTGGGGTGGGTAAAACAGCACAACAATTTAAATCATTATCTGCCAGATTTTAGCTAATTTCTGCATGCGTTTTTACAGGTTCTGTAACGCCTTAGCGGAAGGTCTTGTTAACTGGTAGGTATTCACTTCTATTCTACAATTTTACTTGAAAATTCTATAGTTAACACCCAAATTTAGATAAAAAGGTAAGAATGGAGAAGTCTTAAAATCTTGAGACACCACTTTGCCGATGTTAATTGTCAAATCTATTTTTTTAAATGAATAGCCTCCCTGTAATCCATAGTAAAAGTTACCACCAGTTGCCGGCTCATACCAACCATTAACAACATCAGCATATATTTCGTCTTTATATTTCTGCGTGTGTTTAAAATGTGTTACTATGGCTTTATCAAAGCCGATTTCGGTCGCTATAAACCAGCTTTTTTTATAATAACCAAATGTTCCTTTTAGGTCACTTCCAACATTTTGAAGTCGAACAAGTTGGGTTTGATAGTTTCTATAAATCCCAAATAACGAGATTGAACCCGCAAAATTTGATTTATTGAATAGGCAAACTTGACCACCAATTTTTGTTTTAAAATCGTCAAACACATTTTTACCTGCCGGTACACTAAAATTCGCATTTAAAACAATAGGTAACTTTGTGTTTAGCTTGTATCCATAACCTACTCCGTATGAAACCGAGTAGTCTAAACCAAATCCTGCATTCAACATATGTGTGGTGCTATCCAATGAAGCCCAATTTAACGTTTGTGAAAAAGCCGTGTTGTAATGAGAGGTAAGTGTTAAAAGTAACACAGCAAACAATATTCTTTTCATCTTATGGTATTTTAAGTTATAAACCCTTTAAATATTCAATTACCTTAGACTCAGTAAAATTTGTCCAAGTTTCAATTTGATCAAACATACCTGAATGTCCGACTCCATGCACCTTCACCACTTCCTTGTTTAAATAAACAGCAGATATTTTTTCAGCCCAACTATCGGGATAGGCTTTATTATTACTGCTATAAAAGAAGAGTACCTTTTTACTAAATTGTGTAATACCTTCAGAAAAATCAGGCTTATGCTTTTCTCCTATTTCAAACATCACAGCACTGATTACTGCACCATCACGAAGTGACTTATAATAATTGCCGTTTGAACCTAATGTTGATTTTAAATCCCCAACAATGACATTACTGGTTGATACTAATGCCATCTTATAATCCAATATATTGTGTTGATTTTTTCTACCGGTAATAAATTGGTCCAGGTAAGTTACATCATTAAGTGCCTCACTCCAAAGTTTAAATGAACGAGAATTGCCAACATATTCCATGACATCAGCCCACTTTAGCCCTCCCGGTTCAGCAAGTATTAATCCTTGAACAGTATTGGGATATTTACCCACAAAACCTGTGGCAAGCATTGAGCCCCAAGACTGGGTTAATAAAACAACTTTTTGAGATGCCTGCGTTTTATAATGGTTAATAACGCCATTCAGTTCTTTATAAAAAGTTTCTTCAATGGCTGCCTCGCCTAAGCCCAAATACCACTCTCTATCAAATCTTTCCGATAGCCCGGAGCCCCGTTGGTCGTAAAAAACCACCCGATAACCCTTGTCTGCCAAACTTTTACAATTGAGCAAGTATTTAAAATTAGCGCCCGGACCACCATGTATGCAAATAACCAATGTGCTATCCACAGGACCAAATGCCAAGGAATGAAGTTTAGCTCCATTTACACTTATTGAAGGAAGAGTTGGGTCTTGGATAACCGTTTTGGGAACTAAATTTCCATCGGCCTCTATCAATTTTTCTTTTGCACAACTGATAAATAGTAAAGTGAATACCGTAAAAATTACACCCATGTGTAAGTTTTGCTTTGTCATTATTTTTGAATTTAGGCTGCAAAACTAGGGTTGATTTCCGGTTGCATCGCCCCACCATGTAAGTTGAAACCTATAGAACCAAAAACATATACCATTAAGCAACAACACTTTACAATACCATGGGGCAGAATTTACTGAATGGAAGTTTTTTAATCTTTTAATTGAATGTTTTTTTGCTTGATGTACTCAGAAGGAGATAAGTTAGTCGCCTTTTTAAAATTTCGGTTAAAGGAGGTTTTTGAGTTAAAGCCACATTCAAATGCTAATGCCAATAACGTGTATTCCTTGTTTTGGGGTAAAAAAATGATTCGCTGAAATTCTTCAACTCGTTGCGAATTGATATAGTCATAGAAGTTTTTTTCCTCTACGGTGTTTATTACTTGTGAAAGCGTATTGGGGTGAATGGGTATTTTTTGCGCTACTTCGGATAAAGTAAGTTCCGGATTTTTGTATAATTTTTCTTTATTCATAAGGTCCTTAAGCTTTTCATGAATCATAATCATTTCATCATCACTTATTTTAGTTTTTTCATATTTTATTTTCTCTGGTGTGGGTACTATTTCGGGAATAGCAATGGTTTCATTGGTGCTTGAAGAGCCTTCAGCTTTACTCATTAACGGTGAGTTAGTTAAAGAATTATTTGTGGAAACAACGCTTTGTTCCATTTGAACATTTTCACTAAAAATACCTACCTGTTTTATTCCGAAATAACCAATGTAAAGAACAATACAAGTAATGGATGAGAATATATATTCATCATCTGCTCCCAAAAGCACCACAAACAAAATACCGGTCATGCCAATGATGAGGTAGCGTAACCAATTCAAGGTGATTTTCTCCGTAGAAGAAAATTCATTTTTAATTCTTTGTTTATACCTCAATAACTCATAACCCGATAAAATGGTATAAACAATTGCAGATAGTATAATCGCTATTAAATTAATGGTCATTTCAGTTTCATATCCCTCTCCTTGCCTATTGTAAATATCAATTTTGATTTGGTTAGGCAGAACGAAATACCTTGAAAAAAGTAAAACACTGCATACAAATGGCAAAAAGTGCAATAACAGCTTGGCGTTTAATGGCTTATTTGACGTTAAGGCCAGCACATATACATAAAGAAAAGGCCATTGAAGCAACGGAAATGGGAAACCCCAACCCAAGAAAAACGGGTAATTATGTCTCGCTTCCTCTGTTTGTAACTTATACAAAATAAGAGTGGTTGCAATGGTAATCAACCAAGCTAATAATATTTTGTCTGGGAGTGATTTACCTTTTTTGCTGATTAAAATAAGGGAAAGAAAAATTGCAAGTATAATTCCTATTATGATTGTCATTGATTCTGGTAAATTTCGTCCGTCAATATGCTCATTGGTTTAACCTGATTTGCATTCGTGAAAAAGGGTTGCACCCTATCCACTAACACCAACCTGCCGCAAAGCTAGGTAAGTTTTAAATAAACTATCCACAAGTTGAAGTGTTAAAGTCATCCCCATTTTATGGTTATGCAAAGAGTAAGGACACGAGGAATAGCAGGCGCAGGAAAGTTTATGCTAGGCGCAGCAACAGCATACAACCTAAAGAAATGGCTTAACTTTAATCCTAAAAGAGTAAAAACAGGCGCAATGATGAAATTAAAGGAAGAATTTGCAATGTTCAAAAACAACATAGCATGGCTTTTTCATCT
>CALRXU020000028.1:0-26226 GCA_943372215.1 Chitinophaga pinensis
ATCAGGATCTGGTCCAAAGTTCCATTCATAACCCTTAATTAAACTGCCATCTGGTGATGTGGACTTATTGGTGAAACTAAACGTTGGACGAGCTATGGTTGTAAAAGGTGGGTCACTCTCAAAGTCGGCCTCTGGAATAGAGTAAACCCTTACCAAGCCTGTCTTTTCTGCTGTACATTTTGCTGGAGTGCTTACCACCAAACGTACTGGTACATTGCCCCAAGTTGGGTAAGTGTGCGTAAAAGCAGAGTCTCCATTAATACTGTCGTTGCCAAAATACCACGTGTAAGTGCTGCCTGGTACACCTGAGCCTTTAGCCACAAAGTTTGATGTGTAAGGCTCACAGCCTGCACTATCATAAGTAAAGTCTGGATTCGGGTTCGGGTCGATGTGTAACTCTACATTTTTACTCACTGCCGCACAAACATTGTTATTGCTGGTGCTGCTAACTGTAACGGTGATAATCTGTGAGGCTGCATCTGCTGGGGTAGTCGTATATTCGGTATTTATAGCGGTTGGTGGATCAAAGCTTCCTGTGCCTGTGGTGGTGGTCCATCTTACCCCATAACGGGCTGGGCTTATTGTGCTGCTTAATTTAAATGGCCTACTGTCAAAGGCACACTTATAAAGTATGGGCGCATTGGTTACCGTTAAAACCGGTGGTGCCTGTATAAAGATGCTTTTCTTCACTGAATCCGCACAACCTGCTACATCTGTAAATTTATAGCTGTATTCTGGACTCGTTTCTGCAATCACTAAAGCGTCTTGTATGTTTACTAAACCTGTGTTGGAATTAATTCCTGGTCCCATGTAAACTCCTGTACCTGCTGTACCTGTTGGGTTTACCAATCCTGTTAGCTGAACGCTAGCATCTGTTTTGCACAAGCTGTCTCTGCCACTGGTTAATGTTACTTTGGGCAATTGTCGTACGGTTAAATCCATGCTATCGCGCGATAAGCATCCACTTGAGGTGTCGCTGTAGTAAAGCTTCCACTTGCCCCCTGCATCTGGTACTGATCCATTTTGGGATTGGAACGACTGACCGCCTATAATCGCATTGCTGATGTCGGGTGTCTGACCTGAGGCTACACTCCAAAAGCTTGAGCCAGGTATTGTGCTGGTACTGCTTGCTCCTGATTTATCGGTTAGTAAAAACGTGGGTACATTCTTACATACGGTTACATCGGTACCTGCATTAATGGTTGGTGGCTTAATTACATTTATGCGAAGGGTATCTACACTGATGCACTGCAATGTGTTGCTATTGTAACCTATTGTATAAGTATAGGCCAAGAGGTTAAACTGTGGTACAAGGTTAACGCTAGCCAATAATGGATTGTAAGTAAAGTTGGTGTTTAAACCCGCAACCGTGCTTACCAAGCCTCCGCCTTGAATGGTGCTCCATACGCCACTGCGGCCTGTACCATCTCGAGGGGTATGGGGATGTCCACCGCTTGCATTTAATGGATAGATGCCTGATGATATACAGCGTTGTACTGGGCCTCCTGCATCTATTTTCGGTTGTGCAAATACCCGCACGGCCGCTGAGTCTGTTCTTACACATCCTCCTGTGCTGGCTGGACCTTTATAGCTATAGCGTAACCAGTTGATGCGCGCATTGCTGGTATTGTTGGCAATATTGGCAAAAAAAGTATCTGGTGGTAAGTTCGCTAAACTGTCTACCAACAAGCTGGGTAAACCACTGGCTGGTAACAATGCAGATGGTTTGGGACTGTAACTCCATACTCCTACACCTCCATTGGCTTGGCCTTGACTGGCTGGGTTAACAGTAAAGTTTGGTAAAATTAGGGTGTCCAATGCTCGGCAAATATCGCGCATTGCTGGACGGGTTAGGATTGGGAAAACACGGGTGCTTACGCGAACGGTATCTACATTCTTACATTCCTTGTAAGTGGTTGTAGGGTTGGGGTAGGAAACGTAGCTGGTTAATAAATATTCATTAAATGCTCCTGCAAAGGAGCTTGGTGATACGTTAACACGCACCGAATCGGATGTGCCGTAGGGAACTAGCGTTACCAAACTGCTGCCCTGGATCCGCTCCCATTTGTATTTTTGGCCGCCTTTGCCTATCAACTTAACGGTGTCACCTGGGCAGCCTGCCGTATCAATACCGGCATTGGCTATTACGGGTTGGTTTACATATAAGTTAAAGGTATCGCTTTGTCTGCATCCAAATGTGTCTACATGGAATACTACATAGCTGCCGGAATCTCTCTTGATTACGCTTTGGGTGGTGTCTGTAAACTGCTGGGTGCCGTTCCTGTACCATTCATATCTGCGGATATTGCCTCCATTGTTGCCAGCATTTAAGGTAAAGCTATCATAAGAGCATATACGGATGGAGTCGGTTACAAATAATGGCTGGGGCAATTGTTTAATTTCAAGTGTCATCGTATCTAAATGCTTGCAGCCTCTAATATCTTGAACCTGTAATATGTATTGTGTCGTCTGGGTATCGCTGGCCAAATAATTAAAGGCTGTTTGGAAGTTTGGACCGTTTACTGGACTGCCCAATGTATTGCTGCGATACCATCGGTAAGTATAGGGGGCTGTACCCCATTTGGCCGAACCCATAATCGTCATGTTCTTAAATTTACACACAAAGGTATCGCGCGTAAAGCCCACTACCTGGGTGTCTACAAGCAACGTATCATAGCTGATTCTTGTGCATACCTGACCTGGTTCTACTCCTGGTATGGTTACTGTGTATTTTACCAGGTATTTGCCCCCTTTGGTAAAACTTACCGTATCGCTCAATATCAGTCGGGGCGCTGTTGGGCTACCTACTGCTGGGGGATTGGGATTAGGGCTGATTGTTAAAAATGCTCCATAAGTAAAGCTATAATCATAGGGCTCTTTGGCTATTTCCAAGCGGGCATTCGCAAACGTTTGTTTGGGCTTGGTTTTGCGTACTTCATAACGCCACTTGCCACAAAACATGTCTACCTTGCTACCGGAGGTTTCTGGTACGGGAACTACCGTGATACCAAAGGCACGAGTGATACGGCCTACATTCGGGCAATTGTTATCTGTGCCTGTGGCGGTAAAATAATAAGGTAAGGTGGCTCCGTCAGCCTCTTCTGTTTGCCAGCAAAACTTCCAACGGTCTTCACGAACAGGACGTGGTTTTACAGAAGGGTCATAATCGGGAACAAAGGTCAACTTCCCTGGGCGGTTGATACCGCTGTTCCAACTCATAAAGGTGGTATCAAGCTTGGTTGATAGCTCCGGACCAGGACCATCATCAATGTCCTTGGCGGTAATGGTAAAACAAATTTGTTCGCCTGCACATACGGACCAATTGTACCGTGGATTACCATTGGCCAAGGCTGGGCTCGTGGCAAATTTAGGGGGATTGTTATTGGGGCAACTGCGAACATAAACCTGCAGCTCTCGCTGCGTGCGGCCTACTATATAGGGGTTGCCATTTATATCATAGTTCCATTGCGTAATCTCCACGTTGATACATCCAAAGATTACCAACGTTGGGCTATTGTTTAATGCATTAAAACTGATGTCGCCTGTTACTGAATCTATAATTACATAAGGCCCATTCGGCTGAGGAAAATTGGTGTGGGGTGGCGCACTGCTGTTTAAGGGAAAAGGATAAGTAGGCCCATATGGGGGAATTCCTTGAAGAAAAGCTCCCCCGGCTCCTTTTGAGCGGCCAATTGCATAAGTCAGCGAGTCACGGTCTGGGTCTACTGCACCCATATTAAGAACAATCTCCTGGCTGGAACAAACAATCGCTACCGCCTCGTTACGAATCTCTGGTGAACTGTTTTTGCAATTGCCTGGGCCTTGGTTATAGAATATATTGATAATAGCAGAAATATAAAAATTCTGACCACCGGCATTAAAAATATTCTCTGTACCATTATTACGGGCTGCCTCTTCCCAAATTACCTCCCAATATGGGCAGGCGTTGTTAAATACCGGACTACTCATATCCAAAATACCTTTGTAGTAGTATCCTTCTAATGAGGGATTGTAAGAGCCGGGCGTTACAGTGGTGCGATTGTCACAAATATTCTTAGCCGATGGCCCGCAAATGCCTTGCACACTCTTGCCCACATCCTCTACTTTCCAAGAAGTGACTGTAACCGAAATGCTAGGAACTGGGGCTGAACAGCCATTGGGATTTAAACCTCCTCCTGCTATGGTAGCCATTGGCCTTACCGTGAGCGTTTTGGTACAATTTGTTACTCCGGTACCCACACAACCTGGCATTTGAATACTAGTAGGGGAACAATCCCGGTAAATTACCAGACTAATCTCCCATCGCCTAAATCCAATACACTTGTATTCAATATCTCCTCCAGCCAAATGGGTGGCGCTGGCATTAAAACTGCCAAATAAGCCCAGCAGCAATAAGCCCTGGAATAATAACCTTTTCAGGTTCATGTGTTGGTTAGTAAGTCTTGTTTTCATATTCATAACATTTAATATTGTGGGATAGGTTTATGGTGCTTTTGCTATTCAAAAGTAGCTGTAGCAATCATTAACCTTTTCTTAAAACCACCTCATTTAGAATGTTTTAAGACTTCTTTAAGTATCTTAAATTATAACAACATTGATGAACCAGTTCAGTAGCAAACCCTTTAGCCTATCCGACTTGCTGAGGAAAAAGGATGAAAGCCCATTTAGCATAAAAGAGATTAGTACAGCTATTCATTCCCTTTGGCGTTATGAGGCTTATCTACCAGTAGCCGCAAAGCATGCAATTAGCTTAGGTGAGGGATTTACCCCTCTTTTACCCTTGGAAATAAGTGGCAAGCGGGTGCATATTAAACAAGAGCAATTGTTTCCTACAGGTTCCTATAAAGACCGAGGAGCCACGGTGCTGATTAGCTTGGCAAATAGCCAAGGTGTTACCGAAGTGGTGCAGGATAGCAGTGGAAATGCCGGATGTGCCATTGCTGCTTATGCTGCACATGCAGGAATGGATTGCGAAATTTATGTCCCTGAAAAAACAGCGGATGCCAAGTTGGCCCAAATTCGCCTTTATGGTGCTAAGCTCATACCCATTGCTGGTTCAAGAGAAGACACCGCAAAAGCCGCATTAAAAAGGGCTGAACATGTTTTTTATGCAAGTCACTGTTATCATCCAGCTTTTTATGACGGAACAAAAACCTTTGCCTACGAAGTATGTGAGCAACTAAACTGGAAGGCACCCGATGTGGTGGTATTGCCCATTGGAAATGGCACATTGGTTATTGGGTGTTACTTGGGATTCCATCATCTATTGCAAAGCGGTATTATTGATAAAATGCCCAAAATTATTGGGGTACAATCAGCCAATTGCGCGCCTCTTTATGATGCCTTTGTTAACCAGTTAAAAAGTCCTGTAGAAGTGCGCACCAAAACGACTATTGCATCGGGTATTGCAATCGCCAATCCCGCACAAGGATCATTGATTCTGGAAATCATAGAAGCCAGTAATGGCCTTATTATTACAGTGGAAGAAGAAGAAATTGTTGCGGCATTAAAATTATGCGGAAAAAAGGGATTCTACATAGAACCAACAAGCGCAGCTACTATTGCAGGGCTCAGTAAGTGTCTGGCAACATCTCATCCTGATGATGTTTATGTGAGTCTTTTTAGCGGACATGGTTTAAAAGAAACCGATAAAATACTATCCGTTTTAAACGAATAAAGGCCGCCTTAGAGGCAGCCTTTAATGTACATTTTTTAAAAATTATAAGATTAACTCATCACTTCTTTCACTTCAACGTATGGCAAATTAAAGGCCTCAGCAACGCCTTTGTAAACCACTTTGCCATCTACCACGTTTAATCCCAGTTCTAATTCTTTGTTTTCAGCACACGCTTTTTTCCATCCCTTATTGGCCAATTGTAAGGCATAGGGCAATGTGGCATTGGTTAATGCAAGGGTTGAAGTGTAAGGCACCGCGCCTGGCATGTTTGCCACACAATAGTGAATTACTCCATCTACAACATAGATTGGATCCTCATGGGTTGTCGCTTTTGAGGTTTCAAAACATCCACCTTGATCTATTGCCACGTCAACCATAACCGTACCGGGGCGCATGGTAATAAGCATATCCTTGGTAATCAGTGAAGGTGCTTTTGCTCCTGGAATCAACACCGCTCCTACAATTAAATCAGCATACTTTATCGCTTCGCGAATGTTGTATTCGTTAGAATAAACCGTTTTTACATTTGCTGGCAACAAATCATCTAATTGACGTAAACGGGGTAAAGAAATATCCATTAAAGTAACATCAGCTCCTAATCCTGCCGCCATTTTTGCAGCTTGTGTACCAACGATACCACCTCCTAATACCAATACAGAAGCTGGGCGAACACCCGGAACACCTCCCAATAGTATACCTCTTCCACCCATTGGCTTCTCTAAATATTTGGCTCCTTCTTGTACGCTCATTCTGCCTGCAACCTCACTCATCGGCACCAATAATGGTAGGCTACGATCCGGTTTTTCTACTGTTTCGTAGGCCAAACAAACTGCCTTGCTTTTTATCATGGCATGTGTTAATGGCTCATAAGAAGCAAAGTGGAAATACGTAAATAATAATTGGCCTTCTTTAATTAAAGGGTATTCCTGCTCAATAGGTTCCTTTACTTTAATAATCATTTCTGCTTTGCCATACACATCATTAATGGTAGGTAAAATAGTGGCACCAGCTTCGGTGTATTCATTATCACTAAACCCACTTCCGTTTCCGGCTGTTGCTTGAACAAATAACTGATGCCCTGCTTTTACCAGAGCCGAAACTCCGGCAGGTGTTAACCCAACGCGGTTTTCATTATTCTTAATCTCTTTAGGAACTCCTATGATCATAAATTTAATTATTAAAGTGGACAAAAGTAACACTCTATGGCTTAAAACAAAACGCCCCGATAAAATTATCGAGGCGTTTTATTGATTGGGTTGTTTTTGTTATTCTTTGTATGGGTTTACCATTGGCGATACGGGATCTGGTACGTTTACCAGAACTTCACCCTTAATGGTTAGTGTAATATCAGGGCCTGCATTTGATTTTACAGTGATGAACTTTGTAAAGTTACCTGGCCTTCCATAAGAATTGAATGCTGCTTTTATGAATGCTTTTCCACCAGGCATAATAGGCTCTTTAGGCCATTCAGGGGTAGTGCATCCGCAACTGGCATGCACGTCCTTTAGTATTAAAGGCCCTTTGCCGGTATTGTAAAAAACAAAAGAATAACTAGCTAAAGTACCCTCCTTTATTTTTGCGAAATCATGCTCAATTTTATCAAATTTAATTACAGGCATGGTATCCACCTGCCCATAGGAAGTAATGCTTATTAAAAGCATCACAAAGCAAATAAAAAAGTATTTCTTCATTTTGTCTGTTTACAAAATAACCTGCAAGTTTACACTTGCAGGTTATCCAAAATAATTGTTCAAAAATTAGTTGTTTTTAGCAGGCACTGCTTCTCCTTGAGCTGCTGTTTTTACTTCTCCTTTTAATGTTAAAGTAACTGATTCGCGTCCTGCAGCGTTTGAAGTTACCGTTACGGTTTTCATAAACTGGCCTGGAGAAGCTGCGTTATAGGTTGCTTTCACATATCCCTTTCCACCTGGCTTAATGGCCTCTTTAGTCCACTCAGGGGTAGTACATCCACAACTTGCACTTGCATTGGTAATAATTAATGGTGCCTTACCAGTATTTGTTACAATAAACGTGTAACTCGCTGGAGTTCCTTGCGGAATAACACCAAAATCATTGGTTTCTTTGTCAAACTTAATTTCAGCAGTTTTTTGGTTAACTGGTTGCTGCGGTGTTGCAGTTTGTGCATTAGAAGCAAATGTGGCAGCTACAACTACAAATGCAGTTACGATTAATTTTTTCATGTTTATTGTTTTTAAATTTTGTTTAAAATAATTGTTCTATGGTTTTCAAAAACTGTTCCAAAAAACAATCTTTCCGAAACAGAGGCTCGAATTTAAGGAAGCTTATTGTAAATACCAATAAATTTGTGTTTAAAAATTTCTTAACAAATAATTTCAACTGTTATTCGTAGTATTTTGCGGGATACAGCAATGATTATATATTTGAAACCTAATAGAATCCTGACAATTATGGGAAACAGCAATCAGGCAAAGTTAAGTGCCGAACAGTTTAAGGCCTCAGTGGTAAATGATTATCTTATTGCTTACCGCAGCAGGCAAGCCAGTTTGCTAGGCAGAAAAGAAGTATTAACAGGAAAAGCAAAGTTTGGCATTTTTGGGGATGGTAAAGAATTGCCTCAGATAGCCATGGCCAAGGTTTTCCAGGATGGTGATTTTAGAAGCGGTTATTACAGGGATCAAACCTTTATGATGGCTATTGGGCAGCATACGGTACAGGAGTTTTTTGCCCAATTGTATGCCCATACCGACCTGAATGCTGAACCTGCAAGTGCTGGCCGCATGATGAATGGACACTTTGGCACAAGAAGTTTACATGCAGATGGTTCTTGGAAAGCCCTAAAAACACAAAAAAACTCTTCCAGCGATATTTCCCCAACAGCGGGACAAATGTTGCGTTTGGTTGGGTTGGCCCATGCTAGCAAATATTACCGCCAAAATGCCGCAACTATTGGCGAGAATCCCTTTAGTGAAAATGGAAATGAAATTGCATGGGGAACAATTGGAAACGCATCATCTAGCGAAGGGCACTTTTTTGAAGCCATCAACGCAGCTGGCGTAATGCAAATTCCTATGGTTATTTCTGTTTGGGATGACGGATACGGCATTTCTGTTCCTGCAAAATACCAAACTACCAAAGAAAACATCTCTGAAATACTCAAGGGTTTTCAACGCGATGAAAAAGGCAACGGCTTCGAAATTATTGTAGCAAAAGGTTGGAACTACCCCGAGCTGGTTGGGGCGTATGAAAAGGCGGCAAAAATTGCCCGTGAAGAACATGTTCCAGTAATGGTACATGTAACTGAACTTACTCAACCCCAAGGTCACTCTACCTCTGGCTCACATGAACGATACAAAAGCAAAGAGCGTTTGGCTTGGGAGCAAGAATATGATTGTTTGGCTCAGTTTCGTTTGTTTATTACCGACAACAGCATTGCCACCGAAGATGAATTGGTTAAGTTGGAGGCTGATGCCAAAAAAGAAGTAAACGAGTCTAAAAAGGCAGCTTGGGAGGCTTACTTAACACCAATTAAACAAGAAATAAAAGAAGCCGCTGATTTGCTTGAGCAATTGGCTACCGCTTCCGCTAAAACAGAGATTGGTGAGATTGCAACCGCATTGCTTGCCATTGGCGAACCTATCAGAAAAGATATTGGTGTGGCCATAAACAAAGCCCTGCGCTTAACCTATGCACAACCCTCGGCAGCAAGAACGGCTTTGGTGAGTTATTTGGACACTTACCGAAGTTTAAACGCTGATAGGTACAATAGTTATTTGTTTAGCGAAAGCAAAGAAAGTGCCTTACTGGTAAAAACGGTAAAACCTGTTTTTAGTGATCAGAGCAAAATGGTTGATGGGCGGGAAGTGATGCAAGCCTTTTTTGATATTGCATTAACCCGAGACCCTAAAGTATTTGCTTTTGGGGAAGATGTGGGCAAAATTGGTGACGTAAACCAGGGCTTTGCCGGCCTTCAGGAAAAGCATGGAGAGAGCAGGGTGTTTGATACCGGAATACGCGAATTAACCATTATTGGACAAGGTATAGGTGCTGCCTTACGGGGATTGCGCCCAATTGCTGAAATTCAATACCTGGATTATTTGTTGTACGGTTTACAGCCTTTAAGTGATGATTTGGCTACTTTACAATACCGCACCAAAGGTGGCCAAAAAGCACCTTTAATTGTTAGAACCCGTGGCCATCGCCTAGAGGGCATTTGGCACAGTGGCTCTCCAATAGGAATGATATTAAATGCCATTAGGGGCATGCATGTGTTGGTTCCACGTGATATGGTGCAAGCTGCAGGATTCTATAACACCATGTTGCAAAGCGATGAGCCTGCTTTAATTATTGAGTGTTTAAATGGTTATCGTTTAAAAGAACGTTTGCCAGATAACCTAGGTGAATACACCATACCGCTTGGTGTTCCTGAAACGCTTATTGAAGGTAACGATGTAACCGTGGTAAGTTATGGAAGTACATTGCGTGTGGCCGAAGAAGCCATTAAACAATTGCAGGAGTTTGGCATACACTGCGAACTTATTGATGTACAAACCTTACTGCCATTTGATATTCATCACCACATTGCTGCCTCCATTAAAAAAACCAATAAAGTAGTATTTATTGACGAAGATGTTCCAGGAGGAGCTTCTGCATACATGATGCAACAAGTGCTGGAAGTACAAGAGGCATATAAGTATTTAGACAGCAAGCCCATTACCATAGCTGCAAAAGCGCACCGTCCTGCCTATGGCACAGATGGGGATTATTTTAGCAAACCCAGCGCAGAAAATATTTTTGAAATCATCATGAACATGATGCATGAGTATGACCCAAATGCTTATCCGGCATTTATATAAAAAGACTAAATGATAAAAGCCCCCTGTAAAATAACAGGGGGCTTTTTAATGACTACTAATGATGCAAACCTCCTCTCTTGCCCAATTAAAAAAAGAAGTGCAAACCTTGCCCTACCCGCAATTGGTTGAGCTCTGTTTGCGGCTTGCCAAATACAAAAAAGAGAACAAGGAGCTGCTGCATTATTTGCTGTTTGAAGCGCAGGATGAACAACAATTTATTGCACAAATAAAGGCACTCATGGATGAACAATTTGCTGAAGTGAATACCTCGCACTTATACTATGCCAAAAAAACCATACGCAAAATTTTACGGGGTGTAAATAAACATGCCAAATACAGCGGAAACCCGCAAACTACGGTTGAGTTACTGATTTATTTTTTACGCGCATTACGCAACTTGGATAAGGTGCTTTACCAAAGCACACAATTGATTAATTTGTATGAAGCCCAGCTTAAAAAAATTAATAAAGAGTTGGCTAAACTGCATGAGGATATTCAATACGATTACCAAAAAGAATTGGAGCTATTGGCTTAACCTAATACCTCACCACCTCCGCGTAACACAATTCTAAAGGTAGTGCCTTTGTCTACCCCTGATTCTTTTACAAATATTTTGCCTTTGTGGTATTCTTGTACAATACGTTTTGCCAACGAAAGGCCCAACCCCCAACCACGTTTTTTGGTGGTGTAACCTGGCTTAAAAACTGTTTTTTGCTTTGATGGAGGAATACCTTTCCCGGTATCTTGGATATCAATAAATACTTTATCCGCTTCGGTGCTTATTAATACATTAATGTTTCCTACTCCGCTCATGGCATCAATGGCATTTTTACAAATGTTCTCTACTACCCAATCAAACAACGGAACATTTACCATGGCTAAAGCATCCTCATCTACTGTGGTAACTGTAAAGTTAACCTGACTTGACGACCTGGTGCGTAAATAGGCCACCGCTCGGTTCATCACCTCATAAATATTTTCTGCCTCCAGCACCGGTGCAGAACCAATCTTACTAAAACGCTCAGTTATCAGCTCCAACCTTTTCACATCTTGCTCAAATTCTTTCAATATCTCCTCACGTCCATTTTCGTCTGATTCGCGCAATAAGTTAATCCAACCATTTAGGGACGAAATTGGTGTCCCCAGTTGATGAGCAGTTTCTTTGCTCATGCCTACCCAAACCTGGTTTTGTTCTGATTTTCTGGAATAGCTAAATGCCAAGTAAGCCACCAGAATAAACAATGCAATCACACTCAATTGGTAGTAAGGATATTGCTTTAACTGCGTTAAAATAAGCGAGTTTCTATAATACAAGTAATTGTATTTTTTGTTCGCTTCGTCATACAATATCTTAATCGGTTCTTGTTGCAACTTCATTTCTGCGAGCTGCTGTTGCAGGTACTTTTTATCTTCAGCTTTTACACTATCCAAATTTCTATTGGCAATAATGTTCTCTTCATCATCAACCAATATCACCGGAATGGTTTGGTTATCTTTGATAATATCCAACAAAAAATTAATGTCTGTATTTTCATTGGCATTAATCAGTTGTTTGGTGGCATTGGCCCATAACAACACCTTTTTTTCCTCTTCAATGGCCAGTTTTTGCACCAGTTTATTGGTGTACCAAAGGCTAAGTAAGCCAATTACCAATGCCACAATAAACAACAACCGTTTCCACTTTATTTTTTGTTCGTATACACCCATAGCTATAAATCAAATATATAATGATATTCGCAAACACAAACCATAACGTGTTATGCTTGCAAAAATTGAGTACAAACAGCACTATTTTTCAATTGATTTTAATCAGCCGATTGATATTAGCATTCCCATGCAGAGCGGAACGCATAACCCACAGGCGTTTGGTATCCCTGCTCCTGTTTTTGAACCTTTTAAGGCAGGCGGTTTTATTGGCAGTGTAGCCTTAGGGGGAAGTGTAAACTGTGAGAACCTGCATTTTAACGCCCACGGTAACGGCACACACACTGAATGCATTGGACACATTAGCAAAGAACGTATTACCATTAACCAAACACTGAAGGAGTTTATGTTTTTGGCACAATTGGTTACAGTTCATTTGCAGGAGGTTGATGGAGACCAAAAAGTATTGTTGGCAGAGGTATCTGCTCAACTCAAACCAGGAATTGATGCGCTGGTGATTAGGACTATGCCAAATACCAGTTACAAACTCACCCAACTTTACTCTGGGCAAAACCCTGGCTACCTAGAAGAAACATTATGCATGCATTTATGTAACCTGGGAATAAAACACCTCATCATTGACTTACCATCAGTTGACAGAGAAGAAGATGAGGGTAAATTGGCAGCTCACCATGCATTTTGGAATTACCCACTTGCTCCACGCTTAGATGCCACCATCACAGAAATGGCGTATATTCCCAGCAGTATTGCTGATGGCATGTATTTACTCAACTTGCAAATTGCATCTTTACAAACGGATGCAAGCCCAAGTAAACCCATATTGTATAAAATTACCGATGTATTATAATAAATTTAAAGAAGAGGCTGATTTGCCTAAAGTGTACGAAGACCCTGAAGAGGCAGATGCCAGCGAAGAACAAGAGTTGTGGGAACACCACCGTATAGTGGTTGATAAGGGTCAAACCATGATGCGTATTGATAAGTTTTTGATGATACGCCTGCAAAATGCCAGCCGAACCAAGTTGCAAGCTGCGGCCGAAGCCGGAAGTATTTTGGTAAATGAAAAGCCCATTAAGAGCAGCTATAAAATTAAGCCGCTTGATGTAATCAGCATTGTACTTCCTCAGCCCCCAAAAGACACCGAGATTGTTCCAGAAGATATTCCATTGAACATTATTTACGAAGACGATGATGTGATGATTGTAAATAAAGTGGCGGGTATGGTGGTACACCCTGGGCATAACAATGTAAGTGGAACATTGGTAAACGCACTGGCATTTCACCTAAAAGACAATGATTTTTCAAAAGAAAACAATGTGCGTCCTGGCCTTGTACACCGCATTGACAAAAACACCAGCGGCTTGCTGGTGGTAGCCAAAAACGATATGGCCATGACCCATTTGGCCAAGCAATTTTTTCACCACACCATACAACGCAGGTATGTGGCTTTGGCATGGAATAATTTTGACGAAGATGAAGGCACTGTTACAGGCTATATAGGCCGAAGTGCCAAGGACAGGCGTGTTTTTATGATGTATGATGACGAAGAAAAAGGACGCTGGAGTGTAACCCATTACAAGGTATTAGAACGGTTGCAATTTGTAACCATGATTGAGTGTCGCCTTGAAACCGGACGAACCCACCAAATTAGGGTGCACATGAAACACATTGGGCATAACTTGTTTAGTGATGATACTTACGGAGGAGACCGCATTTTAAAAGGCCCTTCATTTGCCAAGTACAAGCAATTTGTAGAAAATTGTTTTCAACTGATGCCAAGGCAAGGCTTGCATGCGCGTTCTTTAGGCTTTATACATCCCCGAACAGGGAAAGAAATGTATTTTGAAGCCGACTTACCAGAAGATTTTGCTGCGGTATTGGACAAATGGAGACATTATAACAAACACGTTTTGAGTAAACAAGATGAATTCTAAAACCATTTAGAAACAAATCTTGTTTTTGAAGCAACTAATTTTTTATTTGATACATCTAAACACAAATTTTTTATATGAAAAAATACTTACTCTCTTTAATGACTATCTCTGCTTTAGGCATTGGTTACTCGCTGTTTTCTAATGATGGAAATGCATACTCCAATGGTGGGGGGGCGCCTAATTCAGGAAGTTGTGCTTCTTCAAGCTGCCATGGTGGAACTTTGCAAACCTCCGATAACTTTTCCCTTGATATTACTGATACGTTAAATAACCCAGTTACCTCCTATATTCCTGGGCAGACTTACCATGTTAAGGTGGTTTGGAACAACAACCAAGCACAAAAAATTGGTTTTGCTCTATCAGCCACTGGAGGAACTTTTCTGAACGACCCTAACAATCCAAATTACAGAGTGGTTAATGGCTTTGCCACCCATACAATAGGTGGTGCTGCCGCAAGCGGTGCTCAAAAAGTATGGAAAACCATTTGGGTTGCTCCAACAAGTGGTACAGCTAACTTTAACAGCTACCTCAATGTTACGAACAACAATAACAGCAGAACAGGCGATGTCATCTACCAAAAAACGGCATCATTAACTCAGGTTGCTTCTGGTTTAACAGAGGCTGCTTCAATAAAAAACCTGAATGTTTACCCCAACCCAGCAACTGACAACTTGGGTGTTTCATTTGAGCTGAAAGAAAAAAGTGCAGTTAAACTTTCTATCATTAGCATGGATGGAAAACTAGTTAAAGAATTGACAGAAGAAAACATGGAGCCAGGCAACCAAAACCTTTCTTTTGGAATTGATTTACCCAAAGGGCTTTATTTGTTGCATTTGTCAGCAAACAACAAAGTAGTTACCAAACGTATTATGCTAAAATAACAAGTGGTTATTTTTCTGAAAAGCAGTTTGCGCAGTTTGCAAGCTGCTTTTTTATTTTGGTAACCTAGTATTGATATATTGCAACATGAACTTAGAACAAATTACCTTACAAGTTGGTGCCTTGGCTAAACAGGTAGGTGCTTTTATTCAGCAAGAAGCTAAACTTTTTAAACAGGAACAGGTAGAAATAAAGAGCTTCAACCAGCTGGTTTCGTATGTAGATAAATCTGCTGAAGAACAACTGGTTGAAGGCTTGCAAGCGCTATTTCCTGCTGCGGGTTTTATTACTGAAGAGCAAACAATTGCCACCACACAAAAAGAATACATGTGGGTAATTGACCCCTTAGATGGCACTACCAATTTTGTGCACCAATTGCCTGTTTATAGCGTAAGTATAGGCTTGTTAAAAAACAACACCCCCATCATTGGAGTGGTATACGAGCCCAATCGCGATGAGTTATTTTATGCATGGCAACAGGGTGGTGCCTTTTTAAATGGCGAGAAAATAATGGTTAAACAAAACCCTGAGTTGGGCAAGGCATTGCTGGCCACCGGATTTCCTTATTATGATTTTGATTTGATGCAAAAATACCTGAATACGCTGCAACAGTTTTTAAAAGAAAGCCAGGGTATGCGCAGAATGGGTAGTGCAGCCGTTGATTTGGCTTATGTGGCATGTGGCCGGTTTGATGGTTTTTTTGAATATGGTCTCAGCCCTTGGGATGTAGCGGGTGGCATTGTGCTGGTGCAAGAAGCGGGAGGGAAAATTAGTGCCTTTAATGGTGATGGTGATGCCATTTTTGGGAGGGAAATTGTTGCCGCGTCTGCTGCCATTTACAGTGATTTTTTATCCGTGATTAAGGCTGGTTTTCAACTTACATAAGCAGGTGTAACCACCGAATATGGCGGTGCAAATCCCTCATTTACAAAAGGTGTGCGCAGATAATTGTTTATTTGCGGCTTGTGGGATTAAAAACTATCTTCGCACCAAATTCCAATTAAATCAGCATGGACAAATTCTCTTATATTTCTAACGCGGATGTGAATGTGATTGACGATTTATACCAACAATATTTAACTGATAACGATGCAGTTGACTTTGGTTGGAAAAAATTCTTTGAAGGCTTTGAGCTGGGTCAACAAAAATTTAATGGCAATAGCAAAACTACCGCACTTACTGGAGACGCACTTAAAGAAATTAACGTGTTAAACCTGATACACGGTTACCGCATGAGGGGGCACTTGTTTACGAATACCAACCCTGTGCGTGAACGCAGAAAATATGAACCCACTTTAGCCATCCAAAACTTTGGTTTAGCAACAACCGACCTAGATACCGTTTTTAACGCTGGGGTTGATGTAGGCTTAGGCCCTGCCAAACTCAAAGATATTATCGCATTGCTTGAACAAACCTACTGCCAAAGCATTGGTGCTGAGTTTATTTATGTGCGAGAGCCTAAAAAAATAGAGTGGCTTAAAAAGAAAATGGAAGGTTCGCGCAACCAACCCAATTTAGCACTTGACGAAAAAAGAACCGTTTTAAATAACCTGAATAAAGCCACCATTTTTGAGAATTTTATTCATACCAAATTTGTTGGCCAAAAACGCTTTTCTTTAGAAGGACTTGAAACCCTTATTCCTGCTTTAGATGCGGTGATTCAATATGGTGGAGATTTGGGTGTAGAAGAGTTTGTGTTAGGCATGGCCCATAGGGGCCGGTTAAATGTACTGGCCAATATTTTAAATAAAACTTACGAACAAATTTTTAAAGAGTTTGAAGGCAAGGCATTTGAAGAAGCCCTATTTGAAGGTGATGTAAAGTACCATTTGGGTTATTCTACTGATATTACCACCAAAAATGGAAAAACGGTAAAACTAAGCCTGTCGCCTAACCCTTCGCACCTTGAAACAGTAGGGCCAGTGGTTAAAGGTATAGCAAGGGCAAAATTGGATAAAAACCATGGTGGCGATATTGATAAAATTGCGCCTATTTTAATACATGGCGATGCATCCGTTGCAGGACAAGGTGTGGTTTATGAAATGATTCAGATGGCTGGGCTAAAGGCTTACAATGTGGGTGGATGCATGCATATTGTAACCAACAACCAAATTGGGTTTACCACCAACTACCAGGATGCACGTACCAGCACCTATTGCACGGATGTGGCCAAAACCACCTTAAGCCCAGTGTTTCACGTAAATGGAGATGATGTAGAAGCGGTGGTTTATACCATTAAATTGGCCATGGAGTATCGCCAGGAGTTTAACTCTGATGTGTTTATTGATTTATTGGGTTACCGCAAGTATGGTCATAACGAAGGCGATGAGCCAAGGTTTACACAACCGTTGTTGTATAAGGCCATTGCCAGCCATCCAAACCCACGTGAAATATACAACCAAAAATTATTAAGTGCAGGCAGTGTAGAAGCTGACTTAGCACGCGAAATGGAAAAAGAATTTAGGGGATTGTTGCAGCAAAAATTAGACGCTGCAAAATCATCTGATCCCTCTCCAGTTCACTCTTTTATCAAAGATACCTGGGATGATTTTCATGGTGCTACGGCAAAAGATTTTGACAAACAACCTGATACTGCTGTAAATGAACCGTTATTCCTTTCCCTTGCCGATAAAATTACTTCCATTCCGAGCGGATTTAAAGCGTTTAGCAAAGTAGAAAAACTGTTTAACGACCGCAAAAACATGGTGAAAAATGATGCCATGGATTGGGCCATGGGAGAACTCATGGCTTATGCCACACTAGCCAACGAAGGCCATGCCGTGCGCATGACAGGGCAAGACGTGGAAAGGGGTACTTTCTCGCACCGCCATGCTATTATTAAACAAGAGGAAAGCGAACTTTCTCACAACATTTTTGACAGCTTAGGAGACGATAAAAAAGCCACGGTAGAGTTTTACAACTCTTTGCTTTCAGAATATGCTGTGCTTGGTTTTGAGTATGGCTTTAGTATGATTACACCCAATGATTTAACCATTTGGGAAGCACAATTTGGCGATTTTGCCAACGGTGCACAGATTATTATTGACCAATACATTACCAGTGCTGAAACCAAATGGAAAACATACAGCGGATTGGTAATGATGCTTCCACATGGTTATGAGGGACAAGGCCCAGAGCACTCTTCGGCTAGGCCAGAACGTTTCTTACAACTTTGTGCAAACTGGAACATACAAGTATGTAACATCACCACTCCTGCCAATTACTTTCATGTGTTGCGCAGACAATTGCACCGCCAAACACGCCTACCGCTTGTGTTAATGACACCTAAGAGCCTTTTGCGCCATCCGGCTTGTGTGAGTAAGTTGAAAGATTTTACTACCGGAAAGTTTCAGCAACTGATTGATGATGAAACCGTAAAAGCCAAAGACGTAAAAAGGGTGTTGTTTTGTACGGGAAAAATCTATTACGATTTGTTGGAACGCCAACAAAAAGAAAATAGAAAAGATGTGGCCATTGTGCGTTTAGAACAAATTTATCCATTGCCTGAAACAGAAATGGATGAGGTGTTTGCCAAGTACAAAAAGGCAGAATTTTGTTGGGTACAGGAAGAACCCAAAAACATGGGGTATTGGACCTTTTTACTACGCAGAGAAGAAAACTTTAAACTGCGCTTGATTTCACGCAAAGCCAGTGCTTCAACAGCCACTGGTTTTAGTAAAGTACACGCCAAAGAGCAACTGCAAATTGTTGATGAGGCTTTTACCATTTCTTAATTCGGATTGTTCATTCATATGATTAAGTTTTTAATATACCTGTTTTTCTTTTATGTTATTTTCCGCCTGTTGTTTGGGCGTTTTATGGGAAATACCATTAAAACAAAAGTGTTTCGTTTTGAGACGCATCACCACCACCACCAAACAACACAACCCAAAGAAGAAGGCAGCATTACCATAAACCCAAAGGTAACCCAAGCCAAAAAACCAAATGATAAAAACTTGGGCGAGTACGTGGATTACGAGGAGGTGAAATAACAAATAAAACAACATGGAAAAAGCTTTCCGCGCGCTTCTGCTTAAAACACTTGGCCATAAAAACTACTTGGCGCTGGTAAGCCATATTTATATCCGCCTAATTAAGGCGGGCATGCTCAAACAAAAATACCCAGAGCTGTTTTACCTGCAACAATTGGTTAAACCAGGTTTTGTTTGTGTTGACATTGGTGCAAATGTGGGCTACTACTCCACTTTTCTATCGCAATATGCGGGTACAAGCGGGCATGTTTATGCTGTTGAACCAGTTGATTTGTTTGCACAGGTATTTAAAAAAAATATGGCTGCTTTTGCCCTCAACAACATCACCTTGCACCAAACGGCTTTAGGAGGCGAACAAAGAACCATTACCATGGGAACACCTGTAATAGAAGGCGTGTTTAGGCATGGACTAACCAAAATAGTGGATGAGAAGGAGCAAGCCAACTTGCATACTTATGAAGTACCCATGCAAGTACCTGACCAGTTGTTTGCCAATTTATCGCGCTTTGATTTTTTAAAATGCGATGTAGAAGGGTATGAGGTATTTATTATGCCCCATTTTATCAAAACACTTAGCCGCTTTAAGCCCATTATTCAAATGGAAATTAGCAGCGAAACAAACCGGGAAAACATCTTTAACTTATTTGCTCCTTTAGGTTACCAAATTTTTGGATTGCAGCAGGGGCGGTTGATGCCGTTGTCTGCCAAAGAAGCATTGGTTTATGAGCAGGGCGACTTTTATTTTAAGTGCCCATAATCAGCCACATTAAGGCTGCCCCAAGCATAAAACCGCTGTACAATTGTCCATGAGTATGCGCCTCTAAAGCAAGGCGAGCTGATAGTACTAAGCCGCTAATTCCTATTGAAACACATAAAAACAAACGCATATCCATGCCAAGTTGCTGCGAGAGTACCACCAATAAACCCAAAAATGCACCTAAAGAAGTGGCGTGTGCACTGATTTTACTGAAAAAATTTACCACAAGTACCACTACCATAATACTGGCACTGGCCAACATGTAAGCCTGCATGCTATTGGGTGCATTTACCTCCCTAAAAAAATAATACCCAAACAGGTAACAACTTGCTGTTGCAATGTAAGGCAGATGTCTGTCCTCTGACTCCGTTAACATGATGCTACTGGTAAACCCCATGGCCTTTCTGAGTAATACAATAATCATAGGAATAATACTGGTGGTAATAAACACATATAAAATATAAAACCACAGGGCATTGCCATGCATGCGGGTATTCAAATAGGGGTCTAAATTTAACAACAACACAAACGACAACAGATTGACAAAAACCGGATGAAAAACTACGGAAAGAAAAAGGGCTGTTTTCCTAAGCATTTGGGTTGAATTTTTGTTTTCCAACCAGGAGTTGAAAAAACAAGATAAAGTCGCTGATTAAACTAAAAAAAGGATACTTAAAGGTAGCGGGTTTATTCTTTTCAAAAAAGAAATGACCTACCCAGGCAAAACCATAACCCAACAATGGGCACAACCAGAGCCATTGATATTGTTGGGTGAATAGTGCATAAAAAAGGCAACTGAAAAAAAGCGAGGTGCCAATAAAGTGCAGAATACGGCAAGTTACATCTTGATGCTCTGTCAGGTAATAAGGATAAAATTCCCTTAGTGACTTGATACGATCCTGATGTTGCATAAAACGGTATTGGTTTACATTAACCCGTCAATAATTTTTTCGATGGTTAACCCCTCAGCTTCTGCCTTGTAATTTTTAATAACGCGGTGGCGAAGCACATTATAGGCAACCGCTCTTACATCATCGATATCAGGACTATAATTGCCCCGCAACAACGCATGGCATTTGGCGCCTAATACCAAAAATTGCCCTGCCCTTGGTCCAGCACCAAAGCTCACATAATCGTTTACTTTAGCACCTGCAGATGGCGTTCCTGGCCTGGTTTTTACCACCAACTTTACGGCATATTCCAATACATTATCTGCAATAGGTACTTTGCGTATTAATTGCTGAAAGGCAAGAATATCATTACCATTCAATACCTTTTTAAGGGACGACTCGTAATTTCCTGTGGTGTTTTTAATCACCTGTAATTCCTCTTCTAACGTTGGGTAACCCAACACCACATTAAACATAAAACGATCTAACTGGGCTTCAGGCAATGGGTAAGTTCCTTCCTGCTCAATAGGGTTTTGGGTAGCCAATACAAAGAAGGGTTGCTCCAACGCATGCAACTTTCCATTAACGGTTACATTACGTTCTTGCATGGCCTCCAATAAAGCTGCTTGTGTTTTTGGTGGTGTACGGTTAATCTCATCAGCCAGCACAATGTTTGCAAACAGTGGCCCACGAACAAAACTAAACTCTCTTTTATCGTTTAATATTTCACTCCCTGTAATATCACCTGGCATTAAATCAGGCGTAAACTGAATGCGGCTAAAGTTTAGGTCCAACACTTCGGCAATGGTTCTTACCAGCAAGGTTTTGGCCAATCCCGGTACCCCTACCAATAAGGTATGTCCATTCGCAAAAATAGACATCATTACCGCGTCAACCACATCGTGTTGGCCAATAATTACCTTTCCAATCTCCTGTTTAAGTTCTTTGTATTTTTGATGCAATGCATCAGCCGCTTCTACATCACTTTGAAATGTTATACCCATGGTTTAGTTATTTTTTTTAATAAACTCAGTAACGGAAGGACACACTTTGTAATTGTCGCTTATCTGAATATAATAATTGCCTTTATGCTTATCAATCCAGGTTTGCATGGCAAGCATTTGTTTGCGTTGCAATGCCAGTGCCTGCATTTTTTGGTAATCATCGCGCAGGTTTGCACGGTGTGGTGCTGATAAACTTTTTACATAAAATACCCTCCAAGCTTGTTGCCTATCAGGAGTGGGTAAAGTAATTAATTCAGGCTCCGAAATCTGTCCTGGCTCCAGCTTATCAATACTGTAAAATATGTCCTTAGGCAATTCGTCAATGGCCACTTTGGTGCTGCCCACGTTGCCATCTGTAATAAACCCGCCATTGGCTTTGGTTGATTCATCATCACTAAATTTTTGTGCAGCCCGCTCAAAGGTTAAGGTGTCAATTTTTACCAGCCACAAGATGCTATCTAGCTTACTTTTGGTTAGGGCAATATCGCTTTTAAAAATTTGTGGCTTAATCAAAATGTGTTTCACATTGATGTTTTCCCCACGCCTATCAATTAACTGTAAAATATGGTATCCGTATTTTGTTTCAATAATTTTTGAAACCGTATCTGGCTTTAACTTAAAAGCCGTTGCTTCAAACTCAGGCACCATATCGCCACGGGTAAACACACCCAATTCTCCTCTTCTTTGTGCTGAGCCTTTATCATCGCTGTAAATTAAGGCTAAGGTACCGAAGTTATCGCCTTTTAAAATGCGCTCTCGCAAGTCGGTAATTTTCTCCAATGCCAATTGTTTTGCTTCCTTGTTTACCTTAGGTAGCATAATAATCTGGGCCAGCTCAATTTCCGCGCTATAATATGGCAGGCTATCCATTTTGTCTAACTCGTTAAAAAACTTCTTCACGTCAGTTGGCGAAACTTTGACCTCACGCAATATTTTGGATTGCATTTCCTGCACCAACATGCTGTTTTTAATTTTCTCGCGGTTGTTGGCTTTTATTTCTGAGGTGCTTTTCCCGTAATAACTCTCCATTTCCTTTTCTCCACCCGGAAACTGAGAGGCAAAAAACTTAATCCTCTTTTCCAACTCCATGTCAACACGGTCTTCTGATAAGGGCAAACTATCCAATTGGGCCTGAGTAAGCAGCATGCGCTCCACCAATTTCTGCCGCAAAATGGCACAACGGGCACTATCATTTAACTGCCCAATATCCTTTTGCAATTGCTGAAACTCCACCTCAATTTCTGATTGCATAATGATGTTATCTGCAACCACAGCAGCAATTTCATCAATAACCTGACCATCCTTTTGGGCTGATGCCTGATTGATAATGGCAACAAGTGCAACGAATAGGGTAATTACGTATCTCATTTAAATGTACCTAAACAAACGAATTTAAAGCATTGGTAGTATGATTTCTCTTTGCAATAAGATGAATTCCAGTGCTTGTTGTTGTTGGGTTTTATTTGCTGCTAAAATAACAAAAAGCTGCTCTAAGAGGAACAGCTTTTTGACTGATGTTTGAATTATTTGAATAAGGTTTTTACCGTTTCTTCATTTACCGTAACTGGGTACTTGGCCCTCAACTCCTTAATCCACTCTTTTTCCAAATAGGTTTGATAATCGCTGGTAACCAATCCTTTTGCCTCTTTAAGCGTTTTAGGTTCTGGTTGAACGATACCGGTTACATAATAAAATTTGAACTGTCCATTTTCATTTGGAATGTCCACTACACCTGATTTATCATATAATTTATCCATAGCAGGGCTTTCACCACGCTCGGCTTTTTGCTCGGTAACAATAACAGCACCTGTAATTTTTTTGCCCAATTTGGCTTTAATTTCATCGGCAGTTTTACCAGCAGCAGCCATTTTTACAGCGGCCTTTTTGGTTTTTTCGTCTAGGCAGTTGTAAGTTAATACACGCACCCTTTCTTTCCACATGTATTTGTTTTTGTTTTCTGCATGGTACTTCTCCAAACCAGCGGTATCAATTACTGCTTTGTTCCACACCTTTTTGTCGGTTAAATCAAACAACAAGATGCCATCATGGTATTCTTGCATCAGGTTGCGGAAGTCTTCGTACTTCACTTCTAGTTGCGATTCTTCGTAAGCAAATACTTGCTCATCAACATATCTTTTATAAACTCCGTTTACAATCATTTCAACTGATTGGCCAGGCTCATAATGATCATGTGTGCTTGCAATGTAATTGGCAAGGTCTTTTTCAGTATAATTTTTGTTACCAATACTAAACAACACTTTATCGCCAAACTTTTTATCGTCCACCACATGGCCATCCATAAACATGTTGCTATCGCTAGCCAATGCAAAGGCTTTGATGTTGGCCTTATTCTCTTTAAAGTTATTTTCACGTTTAATGCGCTCAATTACCAGTGCTTTGCTGCTTTCAGCGCGGGTATCGCGAGTTACTTTTGTTTTTAATTGGTCTTCCAATTCTTTGTAAGGAGCAACTGGTTTCTTTTCCACTAGTTTTAAAATGTGGAAACCAAAAGGTGTATTAAAGGGTTTAGAAACCTCATCTTTACCCAACGAAAACGCAACGGTTTTAAAATCTTCAGGCAAGCGGCTGTTGCTGCTAATCCAATTCATAATGCCTTTATTGGCTTTGCTGCTTTCGTCTTGTGAGTAGTTTGCAACCAACTCATCAAAAGAGGCGCCACCTTGTATCAGCTTGTATACGCTGTCAATCATTTTTTGTTGCTCAGCTACGGTTTCAGGAGTTGCATTTGCACCGGTGGTGCGCATAATGTGTTGTACTTTTACATCACCACGGGCTGCGCGGGTATCATTTACTTTTAGCAAATGAAATCCAAAGCGGGTGCGGAAAGGCATAGAAACCTGACCTTTTGCAGTAGCGTAAGCCATTTTTTCAAATGGATAAATCATATCAAATGCGGCAAACCAGCCCAAATTACCAAAATTAGAAACGGCCGAAGGGTCGTCTGAATTTTTTGCAGCCAAAGAATCAAAGTTCTCGCCTTTCATATACCGCTTGCGCAATTCCAATATTTTATTGTAAGCGACTAAGGTATCAGCAGGTTTTGCATTTTCACCGCAGTTTATCAAAATATGACTTGCACTTACCTCATTAAGCATGTGGTCGTAAGCCTCTTTAATTAAACCCTCAGTTGCCTTTTTATCTGTTAAGTAAGGGTTGGCCAATTGCTTGCGGTACCCAGCAAGTTCTCCAATAAAATTGGCGTTGGTATCCAACTGAAGCAATTTTGCTTCCTTTACTTTCATCTTAAAATTTTGGTAAAGCTCCAAGTACTCCCGAACGCTGGTTTCTGTTGGCGTCTCCTTAGGATTACGGTTTTTAGAAAGTAACCGCTCAAACTCCGCTTTATAAACCGTGTCTGCGCCATAGGTAAACACCATTGGGTCAACTTTTTTTACGGGCACTGCGGCTGTTGGAGCAACTGAAACTGCTGGTTTTTTTGTGGGTTTATTTGCTGGTTTTTGTGCAAATACAACTGAAGTAACTAATGTTAATACACCAAATGTTACTGCGTGCTTGTTCATGTTTATTAACTGTTTAAGTTGATTAATCCTTGTTTATACTGTTTAAAGGACTGCAAATATATAAATATTGGTTACAAAAGCTAACTCATTATGGCTGTTTATCGCTGCCTAACATCAATGCACAATTTGCCCAAACTCGTTGATTTACTGGGTTATTATCGGTAAGATTTGGTTTTGAAAGGACTAAGGAAATGAACCTATTCAGCCACAGCCAATTGGTTATCAACACCTGTAGGGGCTATTTCACCGGTTTTAGTGCTGGTAATATTTAACTCGCACGAGCGGGCCACGTGTATTTTTACATGTTGGTTTTTAAGCCAGTTTGCAATCACTTCGTTTTCCATCATTAGGGTGTACAAATCAAAGGCAGGAGCCGTAGCATGGCTTTTATTAATGGGCTTGCCATTTACCATTTCTAACGTAAACACATAGCCAAGCTTGTTGCGTGCTCCGGTTGATTCAAACTCGTGCTTGTAAAGCAGTAATTTTTGGTTGTTTTCGTTGGATTTTTTTAACAATACCCTGATGGCTGGTAAATACTTTTTCCATAATAAGGTATACATGCCTGCGTCTCTCATTGTTTTTTGGGTGTTTTTAGCTTACACCACTGCGATGCAAGTTCGGCAAGATAGGCATATAATTGGGTTTTACTACCAGAAAAGGCTTGGCAGACGTTTTTTCGTTATGGATTATGCTGAACCAAATACGAATTGTGTAACCAAAATTAGGTTTTACCCTTTAAATTGGGTCTTTGCGGTGTTTGTGTGATGCAACCCTGTAAAAAAAGCACCCCCCTTATATCATAATTTAATGCTTTTTTCGTTGCGGTTAACTTGTTAGCTGTCATGTAAATATCTTGTAAAAAAACATACCAAAACAGCTAAACTGGCGTTTTAAGGAACACCAAATCCAAAAAGTTATGCAGTACAAAGTTCTTTTAATGGTGTTGCTGATGATAGTTGTTGGCAGCACTTGGGCACAAACCCAAACCAAACAATTCAGAGTGAACTTTAATGTAGATGAGCATACACTGGATAAATCTGATGAAGTC
>CALRXU020000029.1:0-18644 GCA_943372215.1 Chitinophaga pinensis
AATATAATTTGAAACGTTAAACGTCTGCTTCTTATTTGATGTTATGTTTATGTTTTGGGCAAGCCTGGTTCAATCATGATTACCTCTTCCCTATCAATAACCACTTGCCCGGGCTCAAAACCTTTTGGCTTGCGCACAAACTTTTTAGGGGTGTAACTTACGGGGGCCAAGGCATTGCCTTTGTGTTTGCTGTAATAGGCCGCAATGGCTGCTGCAAAAGCAATTAATGCATAAGACATAGGCTTACCAGCTTTGTGTTTGATGATGACATGGGAGCCGCTTACATCTTTTGCATGAAGCCATAAATCATTTTTATGGGCATACTTTTGTGTGAGTAGATCATTGTTTGCCGCATTTTTACCAACCCAAATTTCAAATTCTTCAAAAAGAAATTTTTTAAACGGAAATGGGGGTTCTTGTTTGTTTTCTTTGGTATAGATTTTAAGTTGTTTGAGGTGTTGGGCCTCTGTTATACTTTTTAAGGTGTGCTCAAACAAAATCAGCTTTTGCTGCATGTTTCCTATTTTATGTTCGATTTGTTTGATTTCGATGTTTTTGTTTTTGGCTTTGCGGTAATAATAGGCAGCATTATCAGCTGGGGATAAATTTGGTTTTAATTTTATGGTAATTGGGGTGTTTTGGTAAAAATTAAAAACTTCTACTTGTTCTAGTCCCTTTGTTATTAGGTGTAAGTTGGCCATTATAAGGTGTCCAATTTCCTCAAACGGGGATTGGTGCTTGAGCGTTTCTAACCCTAGTTGATTTAATTTAATTTGTTGGGTTAGCTTTTTTATTTCGCCATTTAAGGAAGCTAATCTAGACGCTTTTGCTTGATTAAAGCTTAACGCAGAAAGCGTGTATTTTGCAAATACAGTGCTCGCCTCTAAAGGATTGGCCGTGTTTAATACCACTGTTGCATTGGTATCAGTTGTCAATAACAATGTAAACACATCAAGCTGTTGTGCTACAACAAACTGATTGCTTTCCCACTTCACCGCATCTATTTTAGCTATTAATTCCTGTTGGGTAACATGAAACTCCTCTTGGTTGTATTGCCAATCGTTTAGGATGGATTCCCGAAACACATCTATTACCTTATTGTTTTCAACCAATACCACATTTACAAGTGCTTCATAACATTTGATGATTAATTGGACTTGGTTATCAAAGTGAATGGCAAAGGACCTATTGTAATGGTGGTGCTTTACTTCGATTACTTGTTTATTGGTTAATGTTTCGAAACAAGATTGTGCGTTGCTACCTTTATTAAAGGGCATTTCGTCAAATAATAAGAAACCACTTTGAAACTTTGCAATAACCTTGATATTAAATGATTGGTTGTTTTTGCTAAAGCAAATAAGAAGTTCTTGCTTGCTTAAGGTATATGCTCCAATACAGGTTGCACCGTTTAACCAATTGTGTATGGCTGGTGCAAGTTGTTTAATGAAATGGTAGTGTTGGTGTAGTGAATTTTTTATGGCCATTATATTTCCAGTGTTAGGCCATCGAAAGACAGGTGTGTATTTACTGGTAAGCCTTTAGAAACGACCTCATGCAACCCTAGCTGGTGGCTAATGTGTATGAGGTAGGCTTGTTCTGGATTAACTTGTTGCACAACTTCAATTGCTTCGTTGAGTGTGAAATGGCTGATGTGTTTTTCTTGCCGAAGCGCATTTATTACAAATACTTTGCAGTTTTTTATTTTCTCCATTTCAGGAGCGGATATATAGTTGGCATCAGTAATATAAACAAAATTGTTTATTTGAAAACCCATTACGGGTAGTTTATAATGCAATACTTCAATGGGGTTAACTTGAATACCTGCTACTTCAAACATTGAGTTTGGGTATATGGTATGTATGTTTAATTCTGGCACTCCAGGATATTTGTTTTCTGCAAAAATATAGGCAAACTCTCTTCTTAATTGTGCTTCTACTTGTTCTGTACAATATACGTTTATGGCTTCTTTTTGAATAAAATTAAAGGCTCTAATATCATCAAGACCAGCTATGTGGTCTTTGTGTGCGTGGGTAATGAGTAGGCCATCAAGTCTGTTTATTTTAGTGCGGAGCATTTGCTCTCTAAAGTCTGGTCCGCTATCTATTACTATATTTTTGCCTTGTGTTTGGACAAGGATGGAGGTTCGGAGCCGATTGTCTTTTTTATTGGTAGACGTGCACACTTCGCAAGTGCAGCCAATAATGGGTACACCTTGTGAAGTTCCAGTACCTAAAAAAGTAATTTTCATTGCAGGTGCAAAGTAGTTAATCGGGTTTAAAAATACTTATTATTGCGTTTTAAATTTATTCTTATGAAAACTTCTTTACTTTTAGCTTGGGTTTTGGTAACCCTTATTGCTTGTGGAAATAAACAAGTAAATACCACCGTATCAACCACATCTAGTCAAATGGAAGCAACTGGTGATACTAGTAAGGTGTTTAGCTTATTAGGTGCAGAGGCCTTTAATGAGCAAATGAAAAAAGAAAGTGGGACATTAATTGATGTGCGTACACCCGGTGAGCATAAGAAGGGTTATATAGATGGGGCAGTGTTGATGGATATTTTCAATGATAATTTTGATACTGAGCTTGCTAAGCTGGATAAAACCAAGACTTATTATGTTTATTGCGCTAAAGGAGGAAGAAGCGAAGAGTGTACTGAAAAAATGAAGGCTCTTGGTTTTAAAAAGGTGTATGACCTTGATGGTGGTTTCTCTGACTGGTTAAAAGCAGGGCTACCTGTTGTTGTGCCCAAGCAATAGAAAGTTACCGTATAAGGTGAAACTTTGTTTGGGCCAATCCGTCTGGTGTTTGCACAACTAATAGGTATAATCCATTTTGAATTTGTGCCGGAATAGCAATAGCATCTGTATTATTTATGTTTTCTATGGCATGTACCAATTGTCCTGTTAAGTTGTAAATGCATGCGTTTGTTATCCTGCCCACCCCTTCCAAGTATAGTTGGTTGCTCGCTGGATTTGGATAAACTATTACGTTTATTTTGGGGGCTGTGGATTCCACAATTCCTGTTTTAAGGTAGCGTTTAAAATTATAGCGCGTAAATACGGGGTAATGATCGCTGGTACTGTTTATATAATTGGCTACTTGTGTGCCTAGCTGTTTTAGCACGGTAGCTGAGTTTTTTACATAAAAAGAATCTGATAGTACCCTGCTGTTCAGTTGGTGGTCAATCATATTTGGCGGGTTAAAGCCCGGATAGGACGATTCGTTGTTTTTGCTTAACTGTAAACTAGGAAAGAAGTATTTTGTTGAGTCGTTGATGAAGTTTGCAAAAGGTGTTGCTAATGGGCTGCCGCTGATGCTCACTACAGACTGGTCAATATCATCGTTGTAATCGCCAAGCACAATTACTTTTCGGTTTCTTCTGGCGGTGTTGTCTAAGTATTTTTTGAGGTAAGTTGAGGCATCTTTTCTTCTATCGTATGAAGCTTGATCGGCACTGCCGCTGTTGGCTTTCATGTGTACCACATAAAAGTATAAGGTATCTGGTATGGCAAATCCTCTTGTTTTTAATACTACTTCTAGTGGTGCTCTGCTTGCAAATGCAAAGTTAAAGTTGGATTCGGTAGGGTCACTTATATTTTGGTAGCTAATTAAATCGAATTGTGCTTTTTTCCATATCATGGCCATTTTTTGGGTTTGGGAGAATGTTGAATTTACTCCGTCATAAGCGGTTAAGGCGGTTAGCAATGCATCAAAAGTTGTGGCACTGGATACTTCACAAAGTCCCCAAACATCAACATCTGTTTTTTGGATGATGTTTTTAATGTTGTTGAATTGTAAGGTTTCATCACTTGGTCCATTGGTGGCATCTCCAAACCATTCCACATTCCAGCAGCCAATATCTGTTAAGGTATCGTTTCCTACCTTGGTAATTTGGGAAAATGCTGAATAGCTTAAGAATAGGCTTATTAAGATGGAAATGTGCTTTTTCATATATTACAAATTACGCTTCTTTTCGTCAAACATGAGCATTAAATATGCACTTCCGCCTGTTATGATTGTGTATACTGTTTGCGCCCCATGAATGATAATGGCTAATGCGTTGCCCGTAACTAACCCTACACCAAATAATAAAAAGGCCTGTGCCACCAAGTAATGATAAGCTCCCATACCTCCACCTTGAATTGGGATTGATTTGCCAATTGTGCCAATTATCATGATGGTAAATACTTGTGGGGCTGGCAGATGCGAGCTTTCGGGGAAGGCAAATATCCAAATGTAGGTCATTAAAAAGTAGCCCAGCCAAATTAATGTGGTGTATAAAGCAAACATGAATTTGCTTTTAAGTTTAAGCATTTGTTTCATGGCCTCCATAAATTCTATTGTCCAACCTGTTGTAACTTTTTGCTTGCTTCTTTTATAAAATAATATGGCTATTAAACCAATAGTTATTAGTAATACTAAACCGATAATGATATGGCTGAAGGATAACTTACTTATTATTGGATTAATGATATTTAGGATAAAAAACTGCGCAGTTTGCTCCACATTTACCAAAACAATTAGCATAATCAGCAGCAAAAGGACAAGGGTATCAACCAACCGTTCAATTATAATAGTGGCTAATGATTGATGAAAAGGAATTCTGTGGTAACGTTGTATCAGCAAGCAACGGGTAATTTCGCCTCCACGGGGAATGACATAACTTACCAAATAACAAGCACTTAATGCAATCCAAGCGGTGCGAAAATTAATTTTAAGAAGCAGGTTTTCATAAAGTAACTGCCAACGTTTAATGCGCCAAACGTACCCTAATGCCGTAATTGCAAATACAGGAAAAAGCAGCCAGTAGTTGGCATTTTGCAAGGTATTTTTTAACTGTATAAATGGCAAGTTGCGTAATGCTAACCACAGCATTAAACAGCCAATTAATAATAAGGCAGTATTTTTTACCTGTTTCATAGAACCATCATTATTCCTCCATATAGCCTAGCTCAGCTGCAGCAATAGCAGCAGCCTCTTCAGCAAACTCTATTTCATCTCCACTACTTCTTGCAATTTCCTTCCTTTCTGCAATTGCTTTTTTAAATTGCTCTAATGTGTTTATTGAATCGTTGTAATCTTCTTTATTATTACCACTTAGCTTATGCTGGCTGGAAAACGAGTTTGTATCTAATGGTTGTAAACCGCATGTGTAGGTATTCCATTGATCAGTATTGGTAAGTTTATATTTATAGAAATAAACAAAACCTGTTTTACCTCTAAAGTAAGTTTTCTCACGCTGCAAAAATATTATTGTATCGAGTTTGTTATCTCCATAACGTGGTTTTACCATATCATTTATATACGCCTGCACCAATTGTTGCTGCGTATTAAATGCTGCTGGCATTTTATCTAATATGCTATTATTAGCCAGTGCTTTATACAAATCCAATCGGGTGTTTATGTTTTGGGCCAGGTTATATACGATGGAATCAGCTACAAACTTCTTTTGTGCAAGCAAAAGTGCCACTGTGTTTATTTTTACTTGGCTGTTTTTTATTTTTAATTGTTTGTCAAAGTATTCTCTTACTTGCGGCAAATCCATATGCTTTATTAAAATATGGTTATATACGTCTATAAAGAAATTTTTAAAGTTATTTTCTTCTTTATCCTTGGTTAGCTCTTTTGTTAAGGCCTTTTTAGCATCAACAATAATGGCATTTAAGTATGGCTGATATTGCACGTAGGTTATTTTATTGCTATCAATGGCATCTGCAAGCAGCTCGTAAACTTCATTCTTGTATTCTTCAAACTGGGTAAGTTTTAGTAAATCTGGCAAAAAGGGTTTACGCAACCAGGTTGTATCGTCAGAAACCATCTCATTAAACAAACTTCCATATTCATAATTCCCAGTAAAAAATGGTGTTTGTTTTAATAACAATTCTTTACTGGCTAGGTAAGATGCACTTGATTTGATGTTTAACAGCGCTTTTAAAATAGCGAACTGAATATCATAATCATCACCTGCTTGTTGGTATTGGGTTTTAAGGTAAGGTATGGCAGTGTTATCTTGTGTACTTCCTATCGCGTCAATGAGGTTAGTTTGCAAATTCTTTTTATACTTGTCATCTGCCAATTTATTAATGGTTTCAACAATTTTTTTATGATTCTTCTCTAAGAAGAAGGTCTCATCTAGTAGGGCTCTGGCTTGCGCATAGGTTGCACTATCGTTGCTCACCAAATCTGATAACAGTTGAGGTGTTTTATCCACAAATAAGCTAAATGATGTTGTATCAAAACTATTAAAGCTTGCTAAAAACTCGCGTTGGAAATTGTTTCCTTTGGTTAAAGTATCGGTGTGTATTGTTAGTTTATAGATATTTCTTCCTTTTACCAGAATTTTAACAATAAGCATCCGGCTGCTATTGGTATCTTTTAAGTATACTGTGGCATTAGGAACAGGGGCATTGCTATTTAAGGTAGTTGTTTGTATATATCTTTTTGCATAGTTTGTTTGGTTTACCTGTTGTTTCCAAAAAGCTGCTGTATCTTTTACATTAAAATACTTACTGACACGTTGCCAATCTAGGGATACCCTTTCTCCAGTCTCAGCATCAAAATAATCAATATTTTCGAATAGGCTTTGGTGGTTGTTTTTACCCCTATTTTTAAACGAAAAATCGTAGCGGTTTATATCCGGAGGAATTGCTACGCAAGAGTTCACCGTGAAAAAATGAGCCGAATCAACTCGCAATGTTGCGGGTTCAGATACTACTGATGTAAGGGTAAAAGAGCTCAGCACGCCTGTAGCCCTTTGTTTACCTGTTTCATTACTATACCAGGCTCCAATAACATAAACATGGCTGCCTCTTATGGCATAATTAGCTGTAAAACAAGCAACGTCTTGACTATTGTTATAGTTACATTGCAGTGTTAAATATCCATTATTATTGATATACTTCCTGCTGGTTTCTTTAACATTTAAGCCGTCAATCACTCCAGACTCTATTAAGTTTAATTCAACGGTATCTTCTTCCAAATAACTGGTGTTGATGAACGACTGGTGCAATAAGAAATAGTTTACTCCATCTGAATCCGCGGCAGTATAGATGTGTTGATTAGGCGCATAATTTTTTAAACTTGATGCCTCGTAATTGAGCAAGGGTTTACTTGGAAATGCAATTTTGAACCCATGTGATTTGCTTTCGAAGTTTTGAGCTAACACTGGTGCAGCATTTAATGTAAAGGAAGTAATAAACTGTTCCCCATTTTCTTTTACATAAGCTCCTCTTCCACCAGTTTTTACAACGTACAGCTCAAATGGTGTAATTACAATCCTATAACGTTGCAAATCACCTCTTCTATTTTTGTTGCTAATATCAATTGCTTTATGCCCATTTACGATTATCTCTTTTTTGCTGAGAATAGTGCCTGGAATATTTTCATAGAGCAAACTATCAACCGTTTTTAGTAAATTTTCTGTATCAACTCCCAAAAAAGGGGCCAAAGTGCGTATGCGGCTGATGCTGTAGTAAGCTCCATTCATCATATCGGTTAGCAGGTACTGTTGACTTAAACTGTTTCCTGGCATTACCAATAACTTGCCGGGGACGTTCACGCTAAATGCGCCATCCGCTGATTGAAATTTTCTGTACTCTACTGGTACTTTTATTTTATCAATTTTTGACCGTGTTTGTGCATTTCGGTTGCCTTGGTTAACGGCCCTTAATGTGTATCCCAAATTGGTAAGTAACTTTATTACACCATTGTTACCGGGTAAATGCGAAGCTCCTACCCCTGTAAACAATGCCTCTTTGCGCATCATTGAATCCATCCTCTTTACCATGTTGCGGTTTCTGATGTATAACATTTTTTCGAGGTAAGTATTGCTATATCCTTGTTTTTGTAATAAAGAATCTATCCTTTGTAAATCGGCCTGGCGATAATACTCTTCCAATAGCTCGTCAAAATTCGGAGTATATTTCCTTTCTTTATCCTCATCATAAATGTTGGTATAAGCTTCCATTACCAACCTTAAACTCTCATCAAGTTCTTCTACAGAAACGACAGGCTTACCTAACCTACTTGCCGTTTGAAAAATGTATAAATCCAAATATGTATCCTCCTCAAAATCTTGTTTATTGGAGGTATGCCTAAACATTAATTGGTTCAACACTGCCGGATCTTCGGAAAGGGCTTGCTTTACATAATCTTTAGTGTATAGCTCTTTAAACCAACTGAATCGATCAGCGCTAATTTTATTATCTGCCCCAAACGAACCGTTGCTTTGATTGCGCATCATATGGCCCATAAATTCCGTACTCAAAAATTCTTCCAGCCAATTCTCAGGAGTGCTTTCCAAAGCAACCTGATCAACATTCTTCAGTGCTATAAAAAAGGAATCGCTTAGGTTGAAAGCAAGCTTACTGCTTACATGCATTGTACCGTACAAGTAGGAAGGTTTTGTTAAGCCATTTCCGGTAATCTCCCATAATAATCCCTTAGCTAAAGGCTGAGCATTAGATGCTAAGGTTAAACATAAAGCCAACAACAAGTTAGCCCCTATTATATATTTTTTTGACATGTGTAAAATTTGCAACTGACGCAAAATATACTTTTTACCTACTTTTTTCTATTGGTATTTTAATTTAGACAGAAAACAAACACCATCAAGCACTTGCAAACTGTGCAAAAAAGGTGGGTAACTACAAAAAGGGCTGCCCTACCTTGTACCAAATTTAACTTGTAGAAATTATGCTAACGCGGGTAATTGTTTTAAATAGTAAGGTATACGGCAAAGCTGAGGTGAGGCTCGATGATTGTGATAGTCTTCAGCTTGTTGGGCCCAATAATATTGGTAAGAGTACGTTAATTTACGCCCTAAATTTTTTGTTTATTATTGACGGACAAAAGATGAGTTTTAGTGGTAACCGTAAAGGTGATAAAGAAACCATTCATCATTATTTCCCAAATCATAACCAAAGTTTTATTGTTTTTGAGGTTTTTAAAAAATCTTATTACTGCATTATTGTTAAAAGGGATGCTGATAGCAACCTTGAGTACTTTAAGTTCGATAGCGAGTATAAAGAGGAGTATTTTGTAGATGAGGACAAACGTTTGCTCAAATTTGATGAGGTTAAAGAACGGATTGCTGCAAATGGGTTGCCATTGGAACAGTTTAAGGACAAACGGGAAGTGTTTCAATTTGTTTACCAAAGGGGTAAACGCAATAATGGGGTAGTTTGGCTTGATGACAGTGTAAGAAGTGAGGGTATTAGCAACAACTTCTCACGCATTTACCGCTATTTAATTAACACCAAATTAATTACCAACAAAAACCTGAAAGAAGCCTTAATTGTTGCTGATAACAGGGAAAACGAAACGCTTAACTTTTCGCAGAAAAACAAAAAGGACATCCTAGATTTAAAACGTGTAAACAATGAAATACGCAATTTAAAATCAGTAAAAAACGAGTTTGATGAATTCCGCGAGCTTGTGAGTCAATACAATGCAAAGGCCCGTATTTTAAGTGAGTTGTTTTATGGGTACAATAAAAATTATGGCCATACCATGCCTGAGTTGCAGGTGCAATTGCATGAGAAAGATAAAGCCATTGGCCGATTAAATACGGAGATGAATGAGGACTTGATTCCTCAAAAAGCTGATTTGGACCGTAAGATTGGTGGTAAGGAGGCCGAGATTGCAGCCCGCACCGAGCAATTGCACGAGAAAGAAAAAGAGATTAAGGAGATTGATGCTTATGAGCCGGTTAATTTGCTGAATGAGCAACTGGCCAATTTAGACCAACAACGCAAAAATATTGAAAGCCGCATTACCATGGCTGAATTGCAGCGTCTAAACAGTGAGCAAATTGAAAATAAGATTGTACGCATTACCGACCAAATAGGCCGTGTAGAGATGCAGGTAAAAAATTACAGCAACCTGTTGATTAATAAAATTTCAGGCTCGGTTGAAAACCGTAAGTTGTTAAACTCTATTTTAAGTGAGCAAGTAAGCAGTTTGCCAGGCGATCAGGTGATGAAACAAATTCACAAGATTACCCAAACGCTGAATATTTTTGATGGGCAAATTGATATTTCTAAAAATATTGCCATTAAAGATTTTAAAAATGTAGATGAGTTAAAAGAAGAGTTGGCCTCTTTAAAAGAAGATAAAACACAACAAGAGAGTTTGCTTAAAGTGGTGAAAGACATGGAGGCTTCTCACGCTGAACTTAAAAAGATAGGCGAGCAAATTGATGTAATAAAGAATAAACTGATTCGTATTAAGGCCAAGCCTGCATTGGTTAAAGCATTGGAACGTTTAAAGGGCGACATCAACGATTTGATGGCTGAAAAAGAAAAGTTTGAAACCGAACAAAAACAAATTGCCAAAACCATTGCCCGTAAAAGCAACGAGTTGCGCGATTTGTTGGATGAAAAACAAAAACGCCAGGAAAGGATTAACCGCCTGATTGAAATGAAGCATGAGATTGATGAGCTAGGACTTGCGGGTGAAGAATTTGAAACCAGCGAAAGCTTAGACCAGTTGTACAATAAAATCAAGTTAAACTGGCAAGACCGCATCACCCTCAAATCAGACAAGGACCACTTGTTTGAAAAGTTGCGTGAAAAGTTGCAAAGCACATTTGCCGATGAGAATGATTTTATTGCTTACGTTGAGGAAGAGGTTGCTTTAATTGAAGACAAAGAGCGTAGTGTACAATCCTTGTTGGAGAGTATTTCAACCCAATTTGCCAACCCTGCTTACACCTTATTAAAACGGTACGAAGAGTTTAAGGAGTTTTTGTACAATAAATTCAATACCAAACTTTCGCAAACCCGCATTTCAGATATTGAATCGTTAACCATTGAATTGGTGGATAACAAACGTTTGGTGGAAGAAGTGCGCAAGATTTCCCAAATTCAGCAAATTAGCGGGCAGTTGATGTTTGAGTTTGATAACAGCGAGAACTTAAAAGTGCTTGACCACTATTTGGAAAGTGGCCAAAAAATTGAGTTTGATGATTTGTTTGACATTACCTTGCATTTGAGCAGAAAAGGCAGCACCAAACAAGTGGACTTGAGTCAGCAAATTGAAAGTGATGGTACGGATAAAATGATTCGTTTGGTGATTGTGATGAACATTATTAACCGCCTTGCCTTGGCCGACCATGAAAACCGCATTGCACTGTTTATTGATGAGGTGGCCACCATTGACAAACAAAACCGACCAGAGTTGGTGCGTTTTTGTAAGGAGCATTTCTTTATCCCAATTTTTGCGGCACCAGATGCCGTTCCGGGCTTTGGTAAGTACTACTTCATTTTCCGCAGTGCGGGTAAAATTAACATCAACGAAAAAACCAATGCGGCTTATGGGGAAGTATTGGATACCACTTTAAAGTTGGAGGTGTAATCCCGTTCAAAGTTAAAAAGCTAGCAACAAAAGAATCAATAGAATCAATAGAATAAGTAAAATGAATCCCGATTTTAAACATATCATGTCAAAACGCACTGATGAAGAACTCATCAATATTGTGTTTTTTGACCGAGACGGTTATCAACCTAAAGGTGTTGAGGCTGCTGAAGAAGAAATTAAGATTCGTAATATCTCAGAAGAAAGAATAGAAAAAATTAAAGCAGACTTGCTTCAAAGAATTGCTGCGCAAAAGGAATTTGACCGCAATAAAGTGAGCTTAACCACCAGATTCATTCATTCAGTGGCGGATAAGATGATTTACTATTTTATCATTGGAATTTTGCTTTACACTATTTCCTCAATTAACGTGCAATTTTTGCTCATCACTGATGAAATTGTTTTAACCATACTTGTTTTGTTAGTTATGGGATTGATATATGTCGGTTATTATTATTTTATGGAAACTACCTATCAAAGAACAATTGGAAAGTTTTTGACCAAAACCCATGTAGCTAAATTGGATGGAACTAAACCATCCAATGGAGATATTTTAAACAGAACATTATGCAGACTTATTCCTTTTGACAATTTGTCCTTCTTATTTGCCTCAAGTGGTTTCCATGATAAGTTTTCTAATACAACGGTAATTAAGGATGCAAGTAATGATATTAAACAATGAGAACTGAACCAAAAACCATATTAAATTTCCTTTCCACTTACTTTGATACCATAAAGGAGTTGTTTGATGTGCAACTTAAAGATGGTATTGTAAAGAAGGAGGTGCTGAATGCCATACTGGCTGAGCAGGAAAGTGAAATTTTAAATAAACTAATTGAATACAAGTTCTTTAAAAAGATAGCAGACGATTATGAGATTAGGCCTGTTTACTTTAAACTGTTGGAGTTTATTTTAAGCGAGTTTAAACCCCTGCTTCCTGAAACCATTGAGAAGTATGAGCACTCTATTACCAGCTTGTTTAAAAAGATTAAAGAGGGCATCAGCAAAGACCGTAATATCTTATTACAACGTATTTCGGATTTAAACAATGAGGTGCGCGATTTTACCGATGCGGTTGAAAAAAACACCATTCGGTTAATCAGCGAAACCAAGGAACTCAAATCAAACGTTGATAAAATTGATTACCGCGAAAAGGTGCGTAAAGCCAGCTTTTGGATTGATTATTACATTACGCCTTTAAATAGCATTTTGGATGTGAGCCATTCGCAATCCATTACCAATCGTTTGTTGGATATTTCGCAATACATTAACATTCGCAGGTTAAATTTTGATGATGAAATGGCTAGGCAACAGTTTGAAAAACTGTATACCTTTTTGGTACAAACCAATGATGATTTGTTACGCCAATCTAAAATATTAACCAATGAATTGTTACCGCTGATTGAACGCATCCGCAGCGAATCCATGATTTTAACAGGTTGGATTGAGTTTTTAAAAGCGCCCAATAAATCAGAAGTTCCTTTTGTACCAAAAAGTTTGCGGGCTTACCCATATAACAATGGCATGTACTTTAATGCCTTGGAATATGTACAGGAATACGAGCACAACTATGATGTGTACCTGGATGAAGCCGACCTGAGTTTAAAAGACAAATGGATTTTTAACAAGGATTTGTACATGGGTAAACTGATGCAGGAGCTTCCTGTAGCCAACTTTTTTGAGTGGGCAGGTAAAACACTGAAGGGTGAATACAAGGACATTGAAACCGAAAAATTCTTCTCCCTCAGCACCCTGCTTTTTGAAGATGATATTGAACTGGAGTTTGACCCCAAGGCCGACAGGCAAATGATTAGAACTACAGAAATGAATTTACGCGTACCAAAAATTAAAATAAAACGACATGGACTTTCCTAGATACCACAAACAAATAGTTGGCGATTTATTGGATGGCAAATTTATTTTGGCCACTGATGCCAAGTTTATTGAGTTAAAAAACAACACCGATTTTTATGGCAAGTTTTTTAAGGAAACTTTTGATTTTTACTTAGACATTAAATCGGACTATGCCTATTTGATAAGTGAAGAAACCATGGAAATGTTGAGCCGCGACATTTGCATTTTTCTTGGGCTGTTGTGTTATGAGTTGGATAAGGAAGGCAAAAACTTTCTGGATGAGATTCAATATGCCGAGTTTGATCAGGACATGATTGATAACTTGTTTGATAACTCATCTTACTCGGATTTAATATTAAACAACAACCAGCTTAAAAATAGCGAAGCCCGCAAGCAGTTTATTGGCACATTAAACAGGCGTAATATTATTGACCGCAACAGCGACAAAAAATTCACGTTTACCCCTGCTTATAAAGTGTTTATGGATTTTGCCAAAGATTTTGCCAAAAGAAAACTTGCACAGCAGGTTACTGAGGGGTAAGGTCGTTTAATAATTTATAAATTGGCATAAGCAATAAATGGCGAAGCCAATTGCACAAAACAGCTTAATCTCTATTTGTTTTTACTTTTCTTTTTGCTGCATAAGGTGTATTTTTATTTTAACATTTACACCATGAAGCCAGTAACCTTTTTTTGTATTTTATTATTATTTGCAAACCCTACCGTTTTCGCACAAATGCTTACCCAGTATTTTGATGGGTATGATGAACCCAATTATTCCATCACCATACAAATAGACTCCACCAAAAGGAATTCATGGCAAATAGGCAAGCCTCAAAAAAAATATTTTAATGCTGCAGCCAGCAATCCCAATGTACTGGTTACGGATACGTTAAATGCTTATCCCATTAATGATACCAGCCGTTTTACCATTAGCTTAGACCTAACCAAGTGGAGAGCAGGAATAGATGCTATAGAATGGAAACAAAAGCTTGATGTTGACTCGGGTAAAGATGGCGCCATTATTGAATACTCCACAGATTCAGGTGTTACTTGGCAAAATGTATTTTATAACCCTTTCGTTTATAATTTTTATGGCTTTGATTCCGCCACCATTGATACGTTACCCGGAGGTGAATTTGCCTTTTCAGGAAGGGATACTACTTGGAGAGACATCTGGCTTTGTTTTGACAAAAGTTGGGTTACTTCCAAAGCCAGTGTTTTTCTGGTGCGTTTTACCTTACTGACGGATTCTATTCAACAAAACAAAGAAGGATGGATGATTGATAATATGGTAGTGCATCCCACCTTTCTTCATGCCGCTGTAAACAAAATACAAGGAAATGATTTGTTTAAAATTTATCCCAATCCGGCCAATACACTTCTTCATATCGAGTCCGCCCAGTTATCAGGCCAACAAATTATTGAAAAAATGGAGTTGTTTGATACACAAGGCAAACTGGTTATAGCATGGTCGGTTATACCCGCCAAATTTTTTATTGATGTAAGGAATTATGAGAGTGGTATGTATTACCTCAAAATCAGCACAAAGGATGTGCTAAAAACATACCCTATAGTTATTTCCCATGATTAATCTAAACGCCTTAAAATAGTCAACATTCAGGCTACAACGTATAAATATCTCAATTTTGATATATTTGAACACTTAGAAAGATATGAGAATACTGTTGGTATATCCTGAAATGCCTGATTCGTTCTACGCATTTAAACACCTTACATCCCTATTGGATAAAAAGGCCGCTTTCCCCCCATTGGGATTACTTACTGTAGCCGCCATGCTGCCGCAACAATGGGAGCGCAAACTTGTTGATTTGAATGTAAAGCCGTTAACGGATAAGGACCTTCAATGGGCTGACTACGTTTTTCTTTCAGCCATGAATGTACAAGAAGAATCCGTTAGAGCAATTATTAAACAGTGCAATAAAAACCACACCAAAATTGTTGCAGGCGGGCCACTTTTTACCCATGAGCATGATCGTTTTGAAGGTATAGATTACTTTGTGCTGAATGAGGCTGAAATAACCCTTCCCCTTTTTTTAGCAGATTTAGAAATGGGCAAACCCCAACCCATCTATCAAACCAAAGATTTTGCTGATGTAAGTAAAACACCACTTCCGCAAATGGAGTTGGTTGATATGAAAGATTACTTGTATGCCATTGTGCAATATTCGCGTGGATGCCCGTATTTATGTGATTTTTGCGATGTAACCGCCTTATTTGGCCGCAAACCACGCACCAAATCTGCTGAACACATGATTGCTGAATTAGAAGCTATCCATAAAGCGGGAAATACCCAAATGGTGTTGTTTGCTGACGATAACCTGATTGGGAATAAAAAAATACTGAAATCGGAATTATTGCCCGCCTTAATTGAGTGGCGCAAAAAACGAAAACCCGGATTTTACTTTGCCACCCAACTTACCATAAACCTGGCTGACGATGATGAATTGATGAGGCTGTTGCTGGAAGCAAAGTTTGGGGATGTGTTTATAGGCATAGAAACACCACAGGAAGATAGCTTGAAACTCTCGCACAAGAACCAAAACTTAAAGCGTAACCTACTGGATACCATACACAAAATACAACAGGCAGGCTTTATTATTGCAGGTGGCTTTATTGTAGGCTTTGATACAGATACAGAACAAAGTTTTGATGACATGATTACATTTATACAAGAAAGCGGTATACCGCTGCCTATTGTTAATGTATTAAAGGCCCCGCCAGGAACCGCATTGTTTGACCGCATGAAACGAGAAAACAGGCTTTCTAGGCATTTTACATTTTCAGAAGGAGAAACAAATGTAATCCCTGTGATGGGTGCAGAGCGCCTTACGAAGGGGTTTTTAGACGTTACTTCTAACATCTACTTGCCCGAACATGCCCATAAAAGAATCATCACCTTTTTAAAACACCATCAGTTTGCCAAAACAGAAACACGTGTTTATGTAAAATACCCAGTTGCGCAATTATTTACCATTGCAAAAGCCATTATAAAACTGGCCGTATTTGATAAAGATAGAAAGTACTTTTGGAAACTCGTGTATTGGACATACAAAAACAAACGTAACCACCTTGATTTGGCGGTGCTTTATGGCATGATGCTTTATCAAATGCGGGAAAATTACAAGCAAATTGTAAGCCGACTTGCAAAAGCTGCTTAACGGAAACTTGTTGCGCATAGCCTAATCAAACAACACCTGCTATTTATAGCTAACTTTTTCTTTAATTCTCCTCCTATTTGGTATTGCACAAGTGTGCTAGCATATAAATTATAATTGTAGCTCCTGCATCACTGTTCCTTCTTTTTAACTGCAACCCAAAAACGCTTATCAACATTCCTTTGCTAAAGACAGAAGCCAAATGTTTTCATCAAACTCTGTTGAATAAATATCAGTTAGAAATGGAATAGAGCATTCTAGTGCCTCTGCAATTTTTACAATTGTGAGAAATTTTAAATTTCCAGCTTCCCTTTCGTAACCGCTATAAGATGATTGTTCAATCCCCAGTTTTTCAGATAAGGATTGTTGGCTCAAACCCTTATAAATTCTGATATTTTTGATGCGTTTGGCTAGTAACATAGAGGTGAATTATTGCCCTGATTGTCATAAAAAGATGACACAATATAGGTTTAAGCCGTTACAAAAACAAAATAAATAGCTATTTTTTTGTAAAAAATTAAAACAACATTAAAGCATGAAAAAAATAATCTTATCGTTAGGGGTAGTGATAATTGCCTCTTCATTTGTACAAGCACAAGTAAAAGTATTGCAACAAAACAAAGTAGTGGTAGGTTGCCCAAGTTGCACTTCACAGTTAGAAGAATTTGCTGTAAAAGGCAATTCCTATTTTATTGAATCTCCCGCCTTAAGTGGGCTATCTATAAAAAATGAAAATTGGAATGGGGCCTTTAACTTAATGGGCATTATCCCTCAATGGAACAGCTCTACCTTATTGGGAACAGACAATTTCCGTTTTTTTGAGGTGCATACTACACAGCTATTTCTTAGCAACATGTATTTTAACAGCGATGAGAAGCTGAAAACCAATATCCAAAAAATAGCCAGTAGAAGCGCATTGTCCATGGTGTTAAAACTGAATGCCTATACTTATGACTTTACAGAAAAGAACTACCCCAATGCGCAAAAAGAACTGTTGCCCCTATTGTTAGAAACAGGCAAAAACCAAATTGGTGTGATGGCACAAGAGGTAAAAGAAGTATTGCCACAACTGGTAAAACAAGATGAACAAACCCAACAACTGAGTGTAAACTATGTGGGCTTAATACCTGTGTTAATTGAGAGCATTAAAGAGCAACAACAACAAATAGCTGGACAACAACAGCAGATAGAAGAATTGAAAAAGCTACTTGCCGAATTAAAAAGATAGCAGATGACCCTGACTAAATTGGTATTGGGATTAATATTGATTGCCGGATTTGCATTTACTTTACAAAGCTGTAAAGAATGCGATGACCCACGCAACCCGGATTGCGACAACTACAATCCTTGTTTAGATGCCGCTGCTACGAGTGCTAACTTTACCATTAAGGAGGCGACTATTCAGCATATAACTTCACCAAATTTAACAGATTTTTTAATGGATACGGATAGCTGTTACATGAACAGTGTCTTTTTTGAAGCCACACAACAAGATGCCGATAGTTTTATTTGGAAAATTGGCAACGAGGTTGAACCCCGTTATGGCAAACAAGTCAACGTAACATTTCCCAATAATTTGCGGGGTACCACTTTTAACGTGCGGTTAATTGTAAAACGCAAACCCAATACCCAATGTTTCCCCAATGATGATGGCATAGATACTGTAACCAGGAAGTTTTATTTTGTGCGTTTTAACGAAAAACTGAGTTGGGAAGGCACCTATTATGGCAGCGATGCTGATAAACCCGATAGCCTATACACGATTGTATTGGGGCATAGTTATAATGAAGTACAGAATCGAGATTTGCTAAAAATATTTGGAATGCCAAGGGGATGCCAAGACACAGTTAATCAACAGATTATAGCAAGTATAATAACCTATAAAAATGTCACTTTTAACAGACAAGGAGCGGGGTGTGAACAAAAGATTGTTGGAGGAATACAGAAATCAGGTAGTGATTATACCATAAAGCAACTTCAGGTTACAGTTGAAAACGGGATAATTATTAATAAAGAGAAATTATTTACGGGAATTAAAATTAACTAAACATGAAAAAATATTTATTGCTCATCACTATATGTTGTTTAGGAGGCTTGGCAGTCATGGCTCAAACAACCGGAGAAAACACTTTGGAAAATACTCCTTACAAAGGACAAGACCCTTGTGAACGACCTAGCCCAATTGTAACCAATCCTTTTGCGCCACAAAACACCGAATGGTTCAGCCAACGCAACCGCTTCAACTGGATGG
>CALRXU020000030.1:0-17330 GCA_943372215.1 Chitinophaga pinensis
TTATTAGAACCACGTTTTTTCACCAAAAAAAATTGGGAGCATAAAAATCCCTATGCTGTAATGCATGCAAATCGTTTCTGATAATATTTTAAGAGATCTATTTTGAGTGCTTAAGAGCAAAAACTTAGTTTTTTCACATCCTGACGTTCCCACGCTTGGCGCAGTGGGGAATTTTGAAAAACTAAATTGTCTGCCAGCACGAATTTACAATAGAAGCACAAACTTCCAATGAACGATGTCAGCCCCCATTGCGCCAAACGTGTGTTAGCGGTTCGTTGTTCTTTGTCTGTCGTCATAGTTGTCCGTCTTTTCGTGTGCTTTCTTTAAAGTCAAACCCTGTCAAATATGCAATTTTCCATTTGTCGTTTTCCTTCACAACTTTAAACTTATATGAAAAATCTTTCCAGCTCTTGTCTGCGTTTAATTCAAGTTTTCCCCAATGCCAGTTTGCTTCTGCTTTGTCGTTGTCTGCGTTGATTATTTTTACTTCTATAAAGTCGAAAGGATTTGGTTTGTCGTATGGAACGTCTTGGCACAAAGTCCATGGGTCAACGTCATTTGCGAAAATAAATGTCGGCAAGTCGCCAACCAGCCACTGGTCGTAATTACCATTTCTAAGTCCTTTGTCGAGTGTCAAAATTACTTGGTTGTAGTTTTCAATAAATTCTGTCGCAAAAAGATTTGTCTGCCGAAGTTTGTCAAGATTTTCTTTGTGCTTGTCAAGGTCGAAACCAATGTAAACGCTGTCTTTGATGTTGGCAAGAACTGGAAGTAAGTCAATGGAATTTTTGGTGTCCACCCAATTAAGAACTTGTCGGATAAGATTTTGAATTTGCTCTTTGTCGTCTGCCGAAGTTGATGTTTTTTCTGTCACCGAAGTCGTTTTGGTGTCCGCTTGATTACAGCCGAAAAGTAGAAGTCCAAGTATTAAAGTCGTCAGTTTAATGTGTTTCATTTTTTGTCTTTTCGTTGTCTGCTAAGTCGTCCTTTTACAATAACCGCTAACTTACTTATATGTGCAACTGTTCTTCCTGTTTATTGCACAATATTTCCTTATTTGGAATATTATGTGCGATAAATAGCTATAATTTCGTTGCACAATATTTCTATTTATTTAATTTTAATTTATCCAAAGAGCTCGTTATTCACACTAAACCCCTCTAAGCTCATTCACCGCTATCCAAGCCATCAGCCCCATGCCCACTTCCAAGGCTTCTTCATCAATATTAAAGGTTGGGGTATGCACACTTGAGGTAATGCCTTTGGCTTCATTTCTTACACCTAAACGGTAAAACGTGGCTGGAACTTCTTGGGTGTAATAAGCAAAATCTTCAGCGGCCATCCATATATCCAAATCAACCACCTTATCAGCACCTAAGTATTCAACGGCATATTGTTTGGCCCTTTCAGTAAGCTCAGGGTTGTTTTTTAAAAACGGATAACCCCTGTGAATATCAAAATCACAAGTACCGCCCATACTTTCTGCAATGCCTTCAGCCAGCTTTTTCATTTTAATGTGGGCTTCTGCCCGCCATTTTTCATCCATGGTTCTAAAAGTGCCTTCCAGGTAAACCTCATCAGGTATAATATTGGTTGCTCCATTGGCAATTACTTTACCAAAACTCAATACGCTTGGTATGGATGGGTTTGCCATGCGGCTAACCAACTGTTGCAACGAAGTAATAATATGGGCTGTTATTAAAACGGGATCTATGTTTAAGTGAGGCATAGCACCATGTCCCCCCTTGCCTTTTACTTTTACGTATATTTCATCCGTGGAGGCCATGTACAAGCCACTTCTAAAACCAACTGTGCCAACGGGTAACAAAGGCATTACATGTTGGCCAATCATTTTATCTACCTTAGGTTGAGTAAGCACCCCTTCTTTAATCATTAAACTGGCACCACCAGGTAATTTCTCTTCCCCCGGCTGAAACACCAACTTAACGGTACCTTCAAATGAATCTTTTAACTGGTATAATATTTTTGCAGCTCCCAGCACGCAACTGGTGTGCACATCATGTCCGCAAGCATGCATTACCCCATTGTTTGCCGATTTATAAACCACGTCATTAAGTTCAGTAATGGGCAAGGCATCCATATCGCCACGTAAAGCAACGGTTTTGCTTTCAGGGTTTTTACCTTTTATTAAAGCCACCAAGCCAGTTCCTGCAATGGCTTTGATATCAGTTATACCAATAGCTTCTAATTGCGCACGTACATATTTTTGCGTTTCAAACTCCTCATAACTTAATTCAGGATGTTGGTGCAAATGCCGCCTAACGGCCAGTATATCCTGGTAAAATTGTTGTGCGAGTGTTTTAACTGTGCTTTGGCTAATCATACCTTCAAATAAAACAAAAGCTCCGATAGTAAACAAACTACCGAAGCTTTAAAGTTTTGTAATCACCTTACGGGCTAAACGTGTTGCAACTGTTGCGTTTTTGCCGAATACTCCATAATTATGGCAATAGAGGTGGCATTTGCATTCAATTCTGCTTCTTCCAAGTAACTAATGGTTTCCGCATGATCGTTTAACTCCTTTTGCATCCCAAAATCATTGCTTACCATGTCTAGTAAACTGCTTTTGTGTTCGGATGAAATTTCGTTGTAAAGTAAGGCTATCAAGTGGTTAGGTGTAAATTTTTGTGGCATAGGCCGTGTTTTAAGTTGGTTGATGTACCAATAAAACGCAATACCATACACTTTATTATAGCCGCCTACAAGTATTTCATAAACAACTGATAACCAAAGCCTACATTTTTACGCCTTGTTGCTCCATCATTTTACGCAAGTTATTTAATGCGTAACGCATGCGTCCAAGAGCCGTATTAATGCTCACACCAGTGGTGTCTGCAATTTCTTTAAAGCTTAAATTACCCCAGTGGCGCATAATCAATACCTCACGTTGCTCATCAGGCAAACGTTTTACCAACTCCTTAATGCTTTGCTCGGTTTGGTATTGAATCAATTTGTCCTCACGGCTTTCTTCTGCAATTTGTAAATAGCTGAAAATATCATTGCCCTCACTATCGGTGATGGTCATATCGCGCTTTTGTTTGCGGATGTAATCAATGGTTAAGTTACGGCCAATGCGCACAGCCCAAGGGCCAAACTTGCCTTCTTCGTTGTAATTACCAGCCCGTAACGTGTGAATAATTTTAATAAACGTTTCCTGAAAAATATCCTCAGCCAATGGCCGATTTTTTACCAACAAATAAATGGCAGTAAAAATACTGCGTTGATGACGCTTAATCAGATGCGCGAGGCAATCTTCGTTTCCTTTGATGTAGAGGTGAACCAACTCTTGGTCACTAATCTGCTGTACATTTTTCATAGCCTAAAAATTAGGTGGTTGTTAGTTAAGTACGTATTGAATTAGTGTAGAGTGTTTTCTATAGCTTTATAATTTTGCTTGAGTTGGTTTTAATTTGATACTGCAATTTAGAGCAATTTGTTTGCAATGCAATATTTTTTTGTAAAAATTTCATGACAACTGTTAACAGAACAATATTTTCCATGTTTTAATGTTCATAAGTGCATCAGAGTTATCCTCGTTTCTGAGGGCCGATTGGTTAATATTGTACAGCAAAAAAAACTACCTTACCCTTACGCTGTTAATATACTTAGATGAAGTTTAAAAGTGAACAAAAAACCCGCCACATAGATATTAAAGGCGCACGTGCCCATAACCTGAAAAATATTGATGTTCAAATTCAACGCAACAAGTTAACAGTAGTTACAGGAGTAAGTGGCAGCGGAAAATCCAGTTTGGTTTTTGATACACTCTATGCCGAGGGACAGCGCAGATATGTAGAAAGTCTTTCGGCTTATGCCCGGCAATTTTTGGGCAAAATGACCAAACCTGATGTGGATTATATCCATGGCATTTCTCCTGCAATTGCGATTGAACAAAAAGTAAACACCCGCAATCCGCGAAGCACAGTAGCTACCACCACTGAAATATACGATTACCTTAAATTGCTTTTTGCCCGCATTGGTGTTACGTTTTCGCCCATAAGCAGTAAACCAGTTGTAAGACACACCGTTGAAGTAGTGGTGAATGAAATTGAAGCCTTACCAGCAGATATGCGTGTATTGTTGTTGGTGCAAATTAATGCCGCGGCAAATGAGTTGAAGAAAAAACTGGAAGTGTATTTACAAAATGGCTTTAGCCGTTTGTTGGTAAATAATGAAATGGTGCAGATTGAAGACTATTTACAAACCTTAACAGTTACTAAAAACAAAACCAAAAATGCCTCCCCCATTTATTTGCTGATTGATCGGTTTACCGTAATTAAAGATGATGAAGAAAACCGCAACCGCATAGCAGATAGTGTGCAAACTGCTTTTTACGAGGGACACGGAGAATGCGAAACGGCTGTGGTACATGATGACGGTAGCCTTTCACTACAACAATACAACAACCGTTTTGAGTTAGATGGTATCACGTTTGAGGAACCTAGCGTAAACTTTTTTAGTTTTAACAACCCTTATGGGGCTTGTAAAACCTGCGAGGGTTTTGGCAGTGTAATTGGTATTGATGAAGATTTGGTGGTTCCTGATAAGAGTTTAAGTATTTACGCTGATGCCATAGCCCCGTGGAAAGGCGAAAAAATGAGTGAGTGGAAAACGATGTTTGTAAAGCTTAGCTCAAAAACAAAATTCCCCATACATAAACCTTACTTTGAACTTACCCAAGAACAAAAAGACTTTTTGTGGCATGGAGGACAGGGCTGGGAAGGTGTTGATGCGTTTTTTAAAGAACTGGAAAAGCAAACCTATAAGATTCAATACCGAGTAATGCTTGCCCGTTACAGGGGTAAAACGGGTTGTCCGGACTGTAAGGGTACACGCTTGCGAAAAGATGCAAATTATGTGCGTTTGGTTGATACCAAACTAAAAAAAGGAGCTACTAACAAATCCATTAGTGAAGTAATCTTAATGAGCATTGATGATGCGGTTTCGTTTTTCAGTGGTTTAACGTTAAGCGAACAACACCAGAAAATTGCGGATAGGATGTTGCGTGAAATCACTTCCCGTTTGGAATTTCTACAACATGTGGGCCTAGGTTACCTTTCCTTAAACCGCTTATCCAATACCTTAAGCGGAGGCGAAAGTCAACGCATTAATTTAGCGACTTCTTTGGGAAGTAGTTTGGTAGGCTCGTTGTATATTTTAGATGAACCCAGCATTGGCTTGCACAGCAGAGACACCGAAAAGCTGATTGGCGTGTTATGTAAACTGCGTGATATTGGGAATACCGTTGTTGTGGTTGAACATGACCAAGATATTATGGAGCAGGCTGACGACATTATTGACATTGGGCCCTTTGCAGGAATACATGGCGGAGAAAAGGTTGCGCAAGGCACGGTGGCTGAAATTAAAAAAGATGCCAACAGCCTTACTGGCAAATACCTGAGCAATAAAGAAATGGTGCCTTTGCCCGAAAAAAGAAGGGCTTGGAATGATTTTGTATTGGTGAAAGGAGCCAGACAAAATAACCTTAAAGGCATTGATGTAAAATTCCCTTTACATGTGTTTACAGCTGTAACGGGGGTAAGTGGTAGCGGAAAAACCACCTTGGTTAAAAACGTGTTGTTCCCTGCTTTACAAAAACAATTGGGCAATTATACAGGCGAAAAAACAGGGCAGTTTGATAAACTAGAAGGCAACTTTACTTCTATTAAACAGGTAGAGCTGGTTGACCAAAACCCCATAGGCAAATCATCCCGCTCAAACCCAATTACTTATATTAAGGCTTACGATGCCATACGCGATTTGTATGCCAACTTGCCCATTAGCAAAAGTCGTGGGTATAAACCACAACATTTTAGTTTTAATGTGGATGGTGGACGCTGTGAAACCTGTCAAGGCGAGGGCGAAGTTACCATTGAAATGCAGTTTATGGCTGATATCCATTTGCCTTGCGAAGAGTGTAAAGGTGCGCGATTTAAAGATGCGATTTTAGACTGCAAACACCATGATAAGCATATTAGTGATGTGCTAAACATGAGCGTGGATGAAGCACTGGAGTTTTTTCAAGGTGAAAATGCCATTTATAACAAAATAAAACCTTTACAAGATGTTGGATTAGGGTACATTCAACTGGGACAAAGCAGCAATACCCTAAGTGGTGGTGAAGCCCAACGCGTAAAGTTGGCCAGTTTCTTAGGCAAAGGCAAATCACAGGAACACATCTTGTTTATTTTTGATGAGCCCACAACTGGCCTGCATTTTAACGACATTAAAAAACTGATGGACTCATTTAATGCGTTGATTAAACAGGGGCATACCATTATTGTAATTGAACACAATATGGATGTGATAAAATGTGCCGATTGGATTATTGACCTTGGCCCAGAGGCTGGTACAAATGGTGGAGACTTGGTTTTTGAGGGCGTGCCAGAGGATTTGGTGCGCGATAAAAATAGCAGTACTGCTGTTTATTTAAAGCCTAAGCTAAACCTAAAGTGATTGATTATGTTTATTTTAATCCCATATTAATTCAATTGATATAGAAATTTAGTTTATTTGTACTTTAATAAAGGTATTTATAAGATGAAGAACATCCTACATGGCAATAATAACTACTCAGATAATTATACCACCACTCACATAAAAACGCGCACGCACGCGTAAACCAAGTGTAAATTTGCTGCACTATAATCATATAAAAACCAAAATGATCAAACAGAATTCATGTATCACAAACAATTGCCTAACAGCCTTTAAAAATACGTTGAAAGCCGCTGTAGTTATTGTATTGATGCTGTTAAGCACGCATACTTTTGCGGTAACAAAAACATTTAATGTAGCATCTGGCAACTGGAATACTGCTGGTAATTGGTCCCCTTCTGGAGTGCCTTTGGCTGCCGATGATGTAATTATTCCATCTGCCAGGGCTGTAACGGTTGATGTTGCCGCAGTTTGTTTGTCATTAACATTTACTGCAACAGCAAATACTGCCAGTTCTGTAACTATTTCAGGCACTAACTCATTAACGGTTACAGGAGCCATAACTTATGTGGATCCAGCAGGAGGCAATGGAGATCAAACCATTGCAGTTGGAACAGGTCTCTTAACTTGTGGTTCACTAGTTTTTGCCAACTCAAGCGGTGGTACAGAAGATAATTTTTTTACGGTTTCTACAGGTACGGTAAATGTAAACGGCAACATTAATTTTAATGGAGCAAGTAACGAGAACTCTTTTACCTTTAGCGGGGCAGCAACACTAAACATTACTGGTAACATAACAGGAAACGGAACATTTACAGTGGATGTTGCTAACGCTACTGTTAATTTTAGCGGTGCGGCACAAAATATCCCGGCCCGTACATTTCGAAACCTCACCCTTAGTGGCACTGGTGATAAAACGGCAGTAGGTGCATTTAATGTGAACGGTATCTTAACCATAAACAATGGTCGCACTTTAAATATGAGTACGTTTGCTTTGGGCGGAACCCCCACTTCAACCAGCGGAACTGGTACTTTGCAAACTGCATCAACCAGCGCTACACCTTTACCTTCAGGCGTAACTTGGACTTTTTCTACAGTATTGTATAACAGCGGATCTGCTCAAACCATTGTTGCCGGAACTTATATTGACTTAAATGGCACTGGCGGCAACAGAACCTTGATTAATGGCGGTACAATTAATGTATCAGGTGTGTTTACGCCAGGCGCAGGTACTTACACCGTTACGGGTAACACCATGAATTTTAATGGCGCTATACAAAATATTCCAGCCTTTACTTACAATAGCTTAACAATAAGCGGTACTGGGGATAAAACGGCTACCGGAACAATAAATGTTAATGGTGTACTTACCGTTAATGCTGGTAGAATTTTAAACATGGGCACAAACTTATTGGGTGGTAATCCTACTTCAACAAGTGGCACTGGTACATTACAAACAGCCAACACCGCAAACCCTGCCATACCAACTGGTGAAACATGGACTCCCGTTGTTGAATTTAATGGAGCTGCACAAACTGTGGAGGCAGGCACTTACACAGGAGGTGTAATTGTTAGCGGAAGTGGTGACAAAACAGGGGAAGCCATTACCATTAATGGCATACTTACCATTAACTCAGGAAGAATTTTAAACATGGGAACCAATACCCTGAGTGGTAATCCCACCACCATAAGTGGAACAGGCACGTTGCAAACAGCCAGTACAGCAGGCACACCAATACCTAGTGGCGAAACTTGGACGACCACAATGCAATTTAACAGTGCATCTGCTCAGACTATTGTGGCCGGAAATTATACTGACTTAAATGGTACTGGTGGCAACAGGACTTTGGTTAACGGAGGTACAATTGCAGTATCAGGCGTATTTACGCCAGGCGCAGGTACTTATACGGTTACTGGCAACACCATGGATTTTAATGGTGCAACACAAAATATCCCTGCTTTTACTTATAATAGTTTAACCATTAGTGGCACTGGTGATAAAACAGCGGCTGGAACAATAAATGTAAATGGTGTGCTTACCATTAATTCAGGCAGGATATTAAGCATGGGTACAAACTTGTTGGGTGGCAATCCTACTTCAACCAGTGGAACCGGTACGTTACAAACACAAAACACCGCAAATCCAGCTATACCATCAGGAGAAACCTGGGCCTTTACAGTAGAATACAATGGTGATGCACAAACCGTTGAAGCTGGAACGTATAGTACTGGTTTAACCATTAGTGGCACTGGCGACAAAACGGTTGAAGCCATTACCGTTAATGGTGTATTTACAATTAACTCAGGGCGTATTGCAAACATGGGAACCAACTTATTAAGTGGCAACCCCACTTCAACCAGTGGCACCGGAACCCTTCAAACAGCAAACACCGCAAACCCTGCTATACCCAGTGGTGAAGCATGGACTTTTTTAGTTGAATACAATGGGGCTGCACAAACCATTGAGGCTGGAACCTACAATGGTGGGTTAACAGCGAGTGGTTCGGGAAATAAAACTGGTGAAGCCATTTCAGTAGCTGGCGTATTTACTATTAATAGTGGACGTACTGTGGTTATGGGAACTAATTTACTCAGCGGAAACCCAACATCTACAAGCGGTACAGGCACCTTACAAACACAGAACACCGCTAATCCTGCTATTCCTACAGGAGAAACCTGGACCTTTACGGTTGAATTCAATGGGGCAGCACAAACTGTGGAAGCTGGTACTTATACAAATTTAACTTGCAGCGGAACTGGGGATAAAACTGGTGAGGCTATTGCGGTTAATGGTGTGCTCACCATCAATAGTGGTCGTATTTTAAATATGGGCACCAACGCGTTAAGTGGAACACCAACCTCAACAAGTGGCACAGGAACGCTGCAAACGCAAAATACTTCAACTACACCTATTCCTGCTGACGTAGTGTGGACTTTTAGTGTATTGTACAATAGTGCTTCTGCTCAAACCATTGTTTCAGGTACATACCCAACGCTAAATGCTACTGGTGGCGCTCGTACCTTCTCAAGCACTGGTGTTATTATTATTAGTGGAACGTTTACACCAGGAGCAGGTAACTATACCATTGGTACAAGTACTGTTAGATATACCACCGCAACCGCAAACCTCCCTATTCCAGCCGTGGCCAGTGGAGGAAATTATTATAACTTGGAAATAGCAAGTGGCACATGGACTATGCCTTCTGCTTTAACCGTAGGTAATGACTTTAGCGTATTAGGCGGAACATTTAATGTAAACAATGCTACCAGCAATGCCATGAGTGTTAATGGCAATATAGCCGTTTCGGGAGGAACTTTGGAAATGAACCCCGGTGCTACTGGAACCAGTATAGTAAATGTGAGGGGAAATCTATCGGTAACGGGAACAGGAAGAACGAGTACAAATGGAAATGCATCAAATGGCACAATAAACTTTAATGGCACTGGAACCTTATCAAGTCCGCAAACAATTTCATACACCACTCCCACAAACAACACTTATGTGAACTTTTCAGTTGCCAATGGCACTGCATTGCAAATGAACACCAACATCGCATTATCATTATGGACCACCTCTACTTATTACGGTACAATGACGGTAAACAGTGGTGGTACGTTAAATATGCAATCGTTCTCATTCGTTGACGAAACCGCGTCTAGTGGCACAGGTAATAATACGGTTGTAGTTAACTCAGGAGCTTCAGTTGTTACTTCAAGTGCTACGGGAATATCTGGCAACTTATCAAGTGCCAACACCCTACGAACTTTAAGCAGTGCTGCCAATTACGAGTTTAGGGGAGCTTCAACTGGCACTTTTACAACAACCCCTACTGCAAACACCGTAAATAACTTCACTGTAAATAATGCCAGTGGTGTAACACTTGGCCAAGCATTTACTGTAAATGGAGCACTTGGTTTTACAACTGGAAGTTTGGTGGTTGGTAATGGCCTGCTTACCATAAATGGCACTTTAACAGGGACTACTAGTTTTACAGGTTCAACCACATCTACTATTAATATTACTGGTACGGGTGCAATTGGTTCAGCCTTGAATATGAATGCCACTAGCAATACCACCCGCACGTTAAATAACCTTACGGTAAACCGAACTTCTTCAACTGTTACCCTTGGCAATGAGTTGCGCCTTATTGGAACATTAACGTTGAGCAATGGCACTTTGGCTTCAGCAGGAAATTTAAGGTTGGTATCGGATGCCTCTGGAACTGCAAGAATTGCAACCTTAGCTGGTACTGGCGCAATTACTGGCAATGTAATTGCAGAGCGTTTTATTCCTTCCAGTGCAAGGCGTTTCCGCTTTATGTCGTCAAATATTACCAATGGTACTATTGAGGATTGGAGGGGTGAAACTTTTATTACCGGACCTGGAACAGGAAACACAGTTGGGGCAACTAATAGCAATGGCTTTGATGCTACTTCAACCAACAACTCCAGTATATTTCATTACAACGAACCAACTGCCGGTTCATCAGGCTTGGGCTGGACAGCAGCGACCAATACCTCAAATAGTTTGGTGGTAGGCAGGGGTTACCGTGTTTTTGTGCGTGGAGACAGAAGTTCAATAAACCGTTTAAATGAAACTGATCTTACACAAAATGCAGTAACCCTTAATTTAGTAGGCCCTGTAAATACAGGTAATATTAGCATGCCTGTTAGTTTTACCAATACCTTGGATGCCAACAATGATGGCTGGAATTTATTGGGCAACCCCTATCCTTCTCAGTTTGATTGGAATGCTTTTTGGGATGCTGGAAACACAGGAGATGATGGAACTAATTATACGAACATTAACCAGGTTATTTCTGTTTTTGATGCCAGCACCAATAGTTACAAAAGCTATAATGCTTCATCCAATACCGGTACATTTAATGGCATATTGGCTCAGGGCCAGGCGTTCTTTTGTAAAAGCACTGGCAGTGGAACAGCCATGACATTTACTGAGGCTTTTAAAGTTAGTGGAACTCCCACTCAAATGTTCAAGTCATCTAACGCAAGTACGGATGAGTTGCGTATTAAATTAATTGCTGATTCTATTAATATAGATGAAATGATTGTGAAATTTATTGCGGGAGCTACCAAAAATTCGGATGGATATGATATTGAAAAAAGGGTTAACCCAAGGGCTAATGTAGCCAGTAAAGTAAATAATGGCATCTTATTAACCATTGACGCGAGACCTGAGCTAACCACTGACGATACCATCATTGTAGCCATTGGAACCAGTGCAGGAAATTATACTTTTGAGTTTAACCAATTGCCTGCAATGCCAGGCAAGTACCTTTACTTAAGGGATGAGTTTTTAAATACCACCATTGGACTTACGCTGAATTTAAGTGTGCCTTTTACGGTAACTAGTATTCCAGCCAGTTATGCCAATGATCGTTTTAAAATTATTGTTTCTGGCAATTCAGCATTACCGGTTTCATTCGCTAACCTTTGGGCTGAACAAGCTGATGAAAATGTTACGTTAAATTGGGTAACCTATAATGAAGTGAATGTATCTCATTTTAGTTTGCTTTCATCAACAAATGGCGTTGATTTTAATGAAGTGGCCCCTGTTAAGGCAAAAGGTGTACCAAACAGAACAACCAAATATACTTTCGTTGATGAGACTAAAGATTTGAGTTTAGGACGTTACTACAAGGTACTTATTGTTGACATTGATGGTGCTACTGACGAAACCAATACGGTGTTTGTAAGTAAAGAGAACAAAATCAATGTTGTTGACCAATTGCTTTGTTACCCAAATCCGGCTGATGCTTATACCCATATTGCCAGTGAGAAAATTGAGGCTGGAAGTGAAATAACTATTAGCTATAGTGATGCCAGTGGTAAAACAAGTGAGTTAACTGTTACTGCTATTGAAGAGGGCGTGATTAAACTAAATACAGCAGGGATTGCTGATGGTTTATACTTCTTTGTATTAAGAACCAATAGCCAGACTATTGGAACTGCATCAGTGTTAATCCAGCATTAATAGGTTAAAAGCTATACTAAACCGTTTCTATATTTTTAGCATAACAAATTTGTTCCAGTTCTGGTGTGTACTCTATGATACTAAACTCCACCAGTTTATCTAGTATTTTGGCCCATTGCTCTGCGCCCATTTCATGGTGAGAGGCGTACTCCAACTCTTTAAACCATTGGGCAGCGTCTTGCTCCTGAATACCATAGCGTTCTGCGATAAGGTGAGGTGCCGCTGTGTTATTTTTTAATAAGGTACAGTGCAGATTAACCACATCCAATATGTTATTTAGTATGGTTCCGTGTGCTTGAATAAATTTGTTACTGGCCACCACCACAAAACATGGCCAAGGCGTATTACACTCCCCTATCATGCGAAATTCTCCATTGTCAACATAAGGTTTGGTGGTAAATTTTTCCCATAAAAAAAGCTGGGCCTCATTATTGGCTAATGCTTTTCTTGCCCCATCCAAATCACCCACAACTGCAAAATCGTTTGGTTGTATATGCAGTTGCTGGTTGGCTGCATTTACAAAGGCCATTAAATGAGAGCCGGATTGAAAGCGGCTTATGGCATATTTTTTACCCTGCATTTGGGAAACATCATAAATATCGCTTTTGGCATTTACAAAAATGCCCCAACGCAGTGGAGAGTTTACATAGAATTGTACAATCTTACTGGGGTTATCTTTAACAATATCACTCACCACACCTTCGGTAAGTGCAATGGCTATATCTAACTCTTGGTTGCGGAGTTGCTTGCACATGGCTCCTGTACCTCCCGGTACATCAACCCAATTGATTTGCACACCCATTTCTGCAAACATGCCTGATTCAATGGCCAAATGCCAAGCCAAGTTAAAGTGCTCAGGTACCCCGCCTACATTTACCTTAATCATATTGCAAATATACCAAGAAGTAATTTGTTAGAAATAACTTTTATCGTTAACAATTAAAACTTATCAAAATCATCAATTGGGGATACTTTAACTTCACCCAATATGCCTCTTGCCTTCTCCCAGAAGTTCTTTCAAACATCTTACAGAAGAGCCATGATTAATGCAGTGGTTCAGCAAATTCCTTGCTTGCATTGCTTAACTTGGCATAAGCTTGTAATTAAATGGATTGTTTCACGATTTGCAATTGGCAATCAAAAACTAATTTGGCCAAGAGTTCCTTATTAATAAGGTATGGATAGCCTGCTTTTAAACTGTTAATTTACGATTAACTTTCTTTGAAATACCCCTTGATTTGTAGTGATACTTAAAATATAAATTCCACTTTTTTCTAACTTCAAGTTGGTTTTGTTTTGAGCTAATTGTGTTTGCAAAACGATGTTGCCAAGCATATCTGTAACCAATAACTCTCCTTTCTCACTTGATAGATTTACGGTGAATTCACTTGCAGTAGGATTAGGATAAACTGAAAACTCATTTGCTAGTACTTTAATGTCACCTATACTAGCAAGTACTCCAGAAGTTTTACCATGTAAATAAAGAGAAAGGGGAATATTCCCTTGTTTATCAGTAAAAACGGCATCTGGAACAGTTATGGCAAAACTATGATTTCCTGCACTAACCGTACCTAAGTTAATTCTACGGGTATCAATAACATCTCCCGGGCACCAGTTACTAAACGATTGCCATTGTGCATCTGTTCTTGCGGATGGCCCATAAATGCCATTACCTTGTGTATTGTATTTGCGAAAAGGTTCACAAGAGGTTCTACCGGGTTTGTAACTAAACTTTAAAGCACTATCATAATAAACATAGTGAACCCTTCTGTTATATTCTTCACCTCCGGAATTGGCACCATGATTTGAAGTAATTAAGAAAAGTGCGGCATCAGTTAAATTAGTTGGAACGTTAAATATTAAATTCTTTGTTGTTTCACCAATAAGATCAGTTGCTCCAGCTTGATAATTATTAAAGTTGGCATTAAAGTATAATGGCAAAAGTACGTTTGTATTTTGCGCTGGTTCAGGAGCATTTGTTACCAACTCAACTTTACCCATAAAAACATCATTGCGCGCATTACACCCTGCAACTTCTGTATTTGCTGCATAAGGAACTCCAAAAATGGCCAATTCAATCCAAAATTTATATTTCTTTCTTAGCTCTGTATCTTTTAGTATGGCAGCTATGTTATCAATATTAAAAGCATAAGGCACTGATTTTGGAGAAATATTTTTATTCATAAATGGTGTTATAAACCTTGCAATCTCAATATGTTCTACTGCATTAAGGGTATATTTTGCGCTATCGTGTGGCACAAGTGCAAGGTAAACATTACCTATTCTATCATAGTTATCACAAAGCGCGCTTACCACCACATTTAATTGAAGCTTGCTTCCAATAGACTCAATTTCACTATTGGTAAGCTTTCTTGAAAATATATCATTACGCAATTTAACAGCTCCGAGAGGAGGAGGTGGCGAAGCAACAAAAGAGGCATATCCATCATGGAAAACAACACTATCCATAACTGTAATTGTGTTTTGTGCTGAAACAAAATTTAAGCAGATTGATACCAAGAGTAATGTAAAAAGTTTTTTCATTTAATGATGTTTATTAGAACATGATATTGACTTTAGTTTGCCAATTTTAAGCATATATTGGCCAGACAAGTATAATTATATTTCTATACAAAAAGAAACCTTATTACTTTCAACCTCCTATTGATTAAGCAAGCTACCAATACCTGAAACGGCTAATTTTTCTTTGGTCAATACCCTATGTAAATACCTTTTGTAATTTGTATTAAAGTTTAATGGCGTTTCTTACCAAGTGCTTAGTAATTCCACTAATCAATAAAATCAGTTTCTTGCGCAACAAAAAGGCGGTTGGTTTTAAGGGCTGTGGTCTTACGTTGGAGTTTTATTTCAGAAACGGCCTTATCAATGGCTATGTTAAACTCATACCCCAACAATAAAATGTAAGTATTGATATAAATAAGGAGCATCACCACAATTAAAGCCCCAATTGAACCGTATACTTTGTTGTAGGTATTAAATTGGTTGATATAGGTTGAAAATGCCAATGTGGTAACCAGAATAGAAATACAAGCAAAAACCGACCCTGGAGAAATGAATTTAAACCTGCGGTTTAGTACTGGAGCCAAGTAAAATATTAAACTTACAAAGAACAACACCAAAGCGGCTACCACACCAATGTTTAATACAACCAATAAAACGGGTGTGATTTTAGAGGGGAAATAAGCTAGTTTATCCAAGTATTTTATGGAGAAGTTTCCTATGGTAAGCAACACAACAGCCAATAGCAATGAAATGGATACCACTATGGCGAGGATGATGGCCACGATGCGTTTTTTCCAGAAGCTCCTTGTTTCTTTTCTCTGGTCGGAACGGTTAAGGGCATTCATTAAAGATACAAAGCCGTTTGTGCTAAAGTAGATGGCTGTTAAAAAGCCAAAAGAAAGTAAACCTCCACGTTGTGTGCTTAAAATATCAAGCAGGGTGTGTTCTGTGGCTTTGTAAGCCGTGGTAGGTAAAAGTTGCTCAAAAAAAAGCAGAATGGCTTTATGGCTGTTGCTTAAAGGGGTGTATGCTATTAAGGTGAATATAAAAATAATAGATGGAAACAGGGCCAAAAAGAACGTGTAAGACAAAGAGGTGGCTCTCAATTGCAAATCGCGCTTATCAACCCAACGCATAAAAAACTCCAGCACACTATACCAGCTAATGCCTTTATAGCCTAAAAACTGTTTGGTTTGTAAAAAGGCTGAAAACCGCTTAACAGGTTTGCTTCGTAAAACCAATCGCCATAGTTTATTTCCCTTTTGGGCATGTGTTGGTTTGGTTTGCATTAAAAATAGGGGGCAAATTTATAGGCAAGTAGATCCGGGCAACGGGTTACTTTATTGGTGGCCATATCAACAAATACCAAGGTGCTCTCCCCAGTGCTGAGTAGCTCTTGTTGTTCGTTAAATACTTCGTAGTCAATTACTGCTTTTACAGTAGGCGCTTGCCTGAAATATGCTTTAATGGTAAGCAAGTCGTCATATTTGGCAGGGCGTTTGTAATTGATGTTGAGGTTTACAACCGGCATCATTACTCCGTTTTGCTCCAACTCTTTATAGGTAATATCAATTTGCCGAAGTGCTTCAGTTCTGGCAATCTCAAAATATAACGCGTAATTTCCATGATACACCACTCCCATTTGATCAGTTTCGCCATAACGAACCCTTATTTTTGTTTCGGCTACATACATAGTTTATTGTTTGTTTTTTAAGGCAATGGCAGCAATAGTTTCTCCAATACTTAATGATGATGTGGCTGCGGGTGAAGGGGCATTGAGCACATGGATGGCATTGGGTTTTTCAATAATTTTAAAATCATCCAATAACCCACCTGTTCTATCACAGGCTTGCGCACGCACTCCTGCTTCTGCTGGTATCAAATCATCGGCTTGTACTTCTGGTATTAACCGTTGGAGGGCTTTTGTAAATGCACCTTTGCTAAAAGAGCGGTAAAATTCGCCTATGCCTGTTTTCCAATATTTGGCGGCTACTTTCTGAAAACCAGGCCAGGTTAAGGATTCCATCATTTCTACCAAATCAACATCGCTTTTGTGGTAGCCTTCGCGTTTAAAGGCAAACACGGCATTGGGTCCAGCTTCTACATCACCGTGAATCATTCGGGTGAAGTGTACACCCAAAAATGGGAAATTAGGGTCAGGTACAGGATAAATTAAGTTTTTTACCAAGCCTCTTTTTTCAGGCCTTAGCATGTAATATTCTCCCCTAAATGGAATGATTCTGGTGTCTGTTTTCTCCCCAGCAAGTTCAGCCACTTTATCACAATACAATCCGGCACAATTCACCAACATACTTGTGGTGAAGTCTTTAAATCCAGCCACCACATGGGTTTC
>CALRXU020000031.1:0-14069 GCA_943372215.1 Chitinophaga pinensis
TGCCTCAAAAAAAAGAAATATACTGGCATTAATGGCAAATGAATTTACTGAGCTAAAAAAACTGTTTAACAAATATTAACTTTTGGTGTAATTACCTATCCTTCCATTCGCTTTGAGTTTGCCCCTTATTTTTATAAAACGATTTATCAACCTACCTAAACAAATCAATACCGCCAAACATCGTCAAAGCCTGTTTTTATTTGTTTCAATTGCTCTGGAGTTATGCTCCCAATTTGCCGCAATAACCGTTGCTTGCTTATTGAACGAATATGTATGGTAAGCACCTCTGAGGCATGAGAGAGCCCATTAACCGCATCAGGCTGCAATACCAGATTTCCCTTATAATGTTTTATCTTACTAATAATGGGGCAACAGATGATGGTTTGCAAGTAGGTATTTGCCAGGTTACCACTCACAATTATCACTGGACGTAAACCTGCTTGTTCGCTGCCTTTAGTTGGGTTTAAATCAGCATACCAAATTTCACCTTGTTTCATAGCAGTGATTCATCGGGCAATTGTTTCAGGTATTCGCTCATACCCTCCTCGGCCAAGTTTAGCATATCGGTATCATCAGCCATTTGCCGATAAGAACGTACATATTCAGCACGATTTAGTTGATCCAGATATAAACTGAGCGCGCGCTCAATCAGCTTGTTTTTAGGCACTGAGAGCTGACGGGCTTTTTCTTCAAGGCTAAGCAATAGGGCCTCAGGAAGTGAACTGGTGAAAGTTGCCATATACTTTATATTTATACTATACAAATATAAAACATATTTCATTAATACAATTATTTCCTACCAATCATCTTCTCAAAAATTAATAGGGGCATTCATATCAACAAAAAAAGGCTCCGCATTGCGGAGCCTTTTGTATAAAATAACTGCTTAATATTAATTGCCTTTTGAGGCCATTAACATTTCGTATTCTTCTTTTGAACCTACGATAAGCTTTTCGTATTCTCTTAAACCAGTACCAGCAGGGATTAAGTGTCCAACAATGATGTTCTCTTTTAAGCCCAACATGTGATCTACTTTACCTGAGATAGCTGCCTCATTTAACACCTTAGTAGTTTCCTGGAACGAAGCCGCACTTAAGAAACTATGTGTACCCAATGAAGCCCTGGTAATACCCTGAATTACTTGAGAACCAGTTGCCGGTTGTGCATCACGTGCATCAACCAATGTCATTGCTTTACGCTTCAACATTGAGTTTTCGTCACGCAACCTGCGCACACTTACTATTTGGCCTGCTTTTAGGGTTGTTGAATCACCGGGCTCAACCACTACCTTTTTGTCAAATACCCAATCATTGGTTTCTTTAAATGTCCAACGATCAACGTTTTCTCCTTCAAGGAATAAGGTATCTCCAGCATCAATCACTTCAACCTTTTGCATCATTTGACGCACAATGGTTTCAATGTGTTTATCATTGATTTTTACCCCTTGTAAGCGGTAAACTTCCTGGATACCATTTAAGATGTAACGTTGAACAGCCAAAGGCCCTTCAATACGTAAGATATCTTGCGGGCTAATTGCACCGTCAGAAAGTGGAGAGCCAGCTTTTACGAAATCGTTTTCTTGCACCAAAATGTGCTTTGAAAGCGATACCATGTATTTCTTTTGCTCACCATCTTTTGAGGTAATCATAACCTCACGGTTACCACGCTTGATACCACCAAAAGTTACAACCCCATCAATTTCAGTTACAACTGCCGGGTTAGATGGGTTACGAGCCTCGAACAATTCAGTTACACGTGGTAAACCACCTGTGATATCGCGTGTTTTACCAACAACACGAGGAATCTTAACTAAAATTTGTCCTGCAACCATACTATGTCCTTCTTCCACAACAATGTGTGCACCTACAGGAATATTGTATTCTTTGGCATCACCTTTCTTGTCAGAAATAATAATCGAAGGAATCTTAGTTTTATCTTTCGACTCAATGATTACCTTTTCCTTATGGCCTGTTTGCTCGTCACTTTCCTCTTTAAAGGTTACGTTCTCGATAATGTTCTCAAACTTCACCTTACCGGCAAATTCTGTGATAATTACCGCGTTGTAAGGATCCCACGTGCAAAGACGTGCTCCCTTTTCAACCTTTTCTCCGTTTTTAACAAACAAATGGGCTCCGTAAGGAATATTCACCGTGATAATGGTATTACGGGTTTTCTCATCCAAAATACGCACCTCACCTTGACGACCAATAACCACTTCTGCTGGGCCTTCTTCTGTTTGCATTAAAGTTGTCCTGATTTCTTCAAATTCAAGAATACCTGCAAACTTAGCATTCATCTGGCTTTCAGATGCAATGTTAGAAGCTGTACCACCCACGTGGAAAGTACGAAGCGTTAACTGTGTACCTGGCTCACCAATTGATTGTGCTGCAATTACACCTACTGCATCGCCACGTTGTGCCATGCGTGATGTGGCCAAGTTACGTCCATAACATTTTGCACAAACACCATACTTGGTTTGGCAAGTTAATACTGAACGTATTTCCACCTGTTCAACTGGAGAAGCATCTATTTTAGTAGCAATTTCTTCTGTAATTTCATCACCTGAGTAACAGTAAATTTCACCAGTTAACGGATCAATCACATCATGTAAACTGGTACGACCCAATATACGTTCGTATAATGTTTCTACTACCTCTTCATTATCCTTAAGCGCACTCATTACAATGCCGCGCAATGTGCCGCAATCAGGCTCATTAACCACCACATCTTGAGCAACGTCATGCAACCTACGTGTTAGGTAACCCGCATCCGCTGTTTTTAACGCTGTATCCGCCAAACCTTTACGGGCACCGTGGGTTGAAATAAAGTATTCAATAACGGATAACCCTTCCTTAAAGTTTGATAAAATCGGATTCTCGATAATCTCACCCGTTCCACCACTTAAGTTTTTCTGAGGTTTAGCCATCAAGCCCCTCATACCACCTAACTGACGAATTTGCTCTTTAGAACCACGAGCTCCAGAATCAAGCATCATGTAAATTGGGTTGAAACCTTGACGGTCTTCTTTCAACTGCTTCAATACAGTATCTGCCAAACGTGAGTTGATACGGGTCCAGATGTCAATAACCTGGTTGTAACGCTCATTATTGGTGATAAAACCATTGTTGTAGTTGTTCCAAATATCATCCACTTCACCTTCAGCTTGTTTTACAAACTCTCCTTTTTCTTTTGGTATCATTACATACTTCAAGTTAAAAGACAATCCGCCTCTAAATGCATAGTGATAACCAAGCTCTTTAATATCATCTAGGAATCTGGCTGCTACGTCCATGCCACACTCTTTAATAATGCTACCAATGATATCACGTAGGTTTTTCTTGGTTAATAGCTCGTTGATGTAACCATATTGTACAGGAACAACGCTATTAAACAAAATACGTCCCAAGGTGGTTTCTAACAACTTATATTTGATTTCACCATCTTCTTTTACGTTTACACGGCATTTTACCTGAGCATGCAAATCAACACGTTTCTCATTGTAAGCAATTAATGCTTCTTCAGGGCTATAAAATACCAATCCTTCACCTTTTACAGGGTTTTCAGGAATTGACTTACGTCCTTTAGTGATGTAATACAATCCCAAAACCATGTCCTGAGAAGGTACCGCAATTGGCGCACCATTAGCTGGATTTAAGATGTTGTGTGAAGCAAGCATCAATACCTGAGCTTCTAAAATTGCTGCATTTCCAAGTGGAACGTGAACAGCCATTTGGTCACCGTCAAAATCCGCATTAAAACCTGTACATACCAATGGATGAAGTTGAATTGCTTTTCCTTCAACCAACTTAGGCTGGAATGATTGTATACCTAACCGGTGTAGTGTAGGAGCACGATTTAACAGTACTGGATGCCCTTTAAGAATATTTTCTAAAATATCCCAAATAACAGCTTCTTTTCTATCTACTAATTTTTTAGCTGATTTTACTGTTTTTACGATACCGCGTTCTAATAATTTGCGGATAATAAACGGCTTGAACAATTCAGCTGCCATGTTTTTAGGAATACCGCACTCATGTAATTTCAAGTTCGGGCCTACCACAATTACTGAACGTCCTGAGTAATCAACACGTTTACCTAGTAAGTTCTGACGGAAACGACCTTGTTTACCTTTAAGCATATCACTTAAAGATTTTAATGGACGATTTCCTTCTGTTTTAACAGCGCTTACACGTCTGGTGTTGTCAAACAAGGAGTCAACCGCTTCTTGTAACATCCGCTTTTCGTTACGTAAAATCACCTCAGGAGCTTTAATCTCCATTAAGCGTTTTAAACGATTATTACGGATAATTACCCTACGGTATAAATCATTCAAATCTGACGTTGCAAAACGACCACCTTCCAACGGCACTAATGGGCGTAATTCTGGTGGAATAACTGGTAATATTTTTACCACCATCCACTCAGGCCTGTTCTCACCATTTTCCTGCGCTCCACGGAAACCCTCAACCACCTTAAGGCGTTTTAGGGCTTCTTGTTTACGTTGTTGTGAAGTTTCGTTGCTGGCCTTGTTGCGCAAGTCAAAACTCAATGCATCCAAATCAATTCTAGACAACAAGAACCATAATGCATCACCGCCCATTTTGGCAATAAATTTATTCGGATCTTCATCATCTAAATGCTGATTGTCTTTGGGTAACGAATCAAGAATATCAAGATACTCTTCTTCCGTTAACAAATCGTGCATTAAAACACCATCGTTGTTTTTAATACCTGGTTGGCAAACCACATAACGTTCGTAGTAAACCACCATATCCAACTTTTTAGTTGGTATACCTAACAGGTAACCAATTTTGTTGGGTAATGAGCGGAAATACCAGATATGCGCTACAGGCACTACCAGGTTAATATGTCCAATGCGCTCGCGTCTTACCTTTTTCTCAGTTACTTCAACACCGCATCGATCGCAAACAATGCCTTTGTAGCGGATACGTTTGTATTTACCGCAATGGCATTCGTAATCTTTAATTGGACCAAAAATCCGCTCACAAAACAAACCGCCCATTTCTGGTTTAAAACTGCGATAGTTAATGGTTTCGGGCTTGGTTACCTCACCATGAGATTTGGTTAAAATTGATTCTGGCGAAGCCAAACCAATACGAATCTTGGTGAAATTACTTTTAATTTTTATATCTTTTTTTGACATACTGGTTGCTGTGTGTAATTATTCAAGTGTAACATCTAAGCCTAAACCTCTTAACTCGTGCATCAATACATTAAACGACTCAGGAATGCCTGGTTGAGGAAGGTTATCACCTTTAACAATGGCTTCATAAGTTTTTGCACGTCCAATAATATCATCCGACTTCACGGTTAAGATTTCTTGTAAGATATTGGCTGCACCAAATGCTTCAAGTGCCCAAACCTCCATCTCACCAAAACGCTGACCTCCAAATTGAGCTTTACCACCCAATGGTTGCTGCGTAATTAACGAGTAAGGTCCGATTGAACGAGCATGCATCTTGTCATCAACCATATGTCCTAGTTTTAACATGTAGATTACACCTACTGTTACTGGTTGGTGGAATTTCTCACCACTCAATCCATCATACAGTTGGGTTAAACCAAACTCAGGAATTTTTGCTTCATGGCAGTATTCTAAAACTTGTTCTTCGGTTGCTCCATCAAAAATAGGGGTAGCGAATTTCACTCCCATTTCTTTTCCAGCCCAACCTAGTACGGTTTCATAAATCTGACCCAAGTTCATACGTGAAGGTACACCTAGTGGATTTAATACAATATCCATTGGCGTTCCGTCTTCCATAAATGGCAAATCTTCATCACGTACAATACGAGCAACAATACCTTTATTACCATGGCGACCCGCCATCTTATCCCCTACTTTTAGTTTACGCTTGTTAGCAATGTAAACTTTAGCAAGCTTTAAAATACCTGTTGGTAGCTCATCGCCCACCAATACAGCAAACTCCTTACGTCTGAAATCAGCGATTTCCTGATTTAAGCGGTTTTTGTAGTTAGAAAGAATCAAGCGAACTTGATCATTCTTATCTGTATCAGTGCTCCAATTGTTGGCATTGATGTGGGTGTAGTTAATATCGCCTAAGTTTTTATTGGTAAACTTGGTTCCTTTTGCAATCAACTCTTCGCCATATACGTTAAACACCCCTTGTGATGTTTTGCCTTGCAACACCGTAAATAATTTTTCAATTAACGTGTTTTGAATAGCTTTTACATTCTTTTCGTGTTCATCCTGTAACTTGGCTATTTTAGCTTTATCATCACCTTTTGCAGTTTTGTCTTTTTTGGTACGGGCAAAAAGTTTCTTATCAATAACAACACCTGATGTTGATGGGGGTGCCTTTAATGAAGCATCCTTCACATCACCAGCTTTGTCACCAAAAATGGCACGTAACAATTTCTCTTCCGGTGAAGGTTCTGTTTCGCCTTTAGGTGTGATTTTACCAATAAGGATGTCTCCTTCAGTTACTTCACAACCAATGCGAATCAATCCGTTTTCATCCAGGTTACGCGTAGCATCTTCGCTTACGTTTGGAATATCGTTGGTTAACTCCTCTTCACCACGTTTGGTATCACGCACTTCAAGTTCGTATTCTGTAACATGTATTGAAGTAAAGATATCTTCTTTTACCACACGTTCAGAAATTACAATCGCATCCTCAAAGTTAAATCCTTGCCAAGGCATGAACGCTACTTTTAAGTTACGACCTAAAGCCAATTCACCATTTTCAGTGGCATAACCATCACATAATACCATGCCTTTTTCTACTTTATCGCCTTTTTTAACAATTGGCTTTAAGTTGATACAGGTATTTTGGTTGGTTCTACGGAATTTAATTAAATCATATGTTTTGCTGTCGTTACCAAAACTAACCAGTTTATCCAGTTCAGTTTGCTCATAACGAACAACAATTCTATTTGCATCAACATAGTCAATTACACCATTGCCTTCAGCAACTATCATGGTACGCGAATCGCGGGCAATTTTGCCCTCCAATCCTGTACCCACAACCGGAGCCTGTGGTTTTAATAATGGCACTGCTTGACGTTGCATGTTCGATCCCATCAACGCACGATTCGCATCATTGTGCTCAAGGAAAGGAATCATTGATGCAGCAATAGATACAATTTGGTTTGGAGCAATATCCATAAACTCCAATTTTTCAGCTTCCACCATCGGGAAGTCACCTTCGTATCTTGCTTTTACTTTATTACTGGCAAAGTTTCCTTTATCATCATAAACGGCATTTGATTGTGCAATTGTTTTGCCTTCTTCATCCTCAGCACTTAAATAAGTAACGGGCTGATCAACACGCACTATACCGTTTTCTACCTTTAGGTAAGGCGTTTCGATAAAGCCCATGCCATTGATTTTGGCGTGCACACAGAGTGAAGAAATCAAACCAATGTTTGGACCTTCAGGAGTTTCGATGGTACACAAACGACCGTAATGCGTATAGTGAACGTCACGAACTTCAAAACCGGCTCTATCACGAGAAAGACCACCAGGACCAAGGGCACTTAACCTACGCTTGTGCGTAATCTCTGCCAATGGATTGGTTTGATCCATAAACTGTGATAACTGGTTGGTACCAAAAAACGAGTTGATTACTGATGATAATGTTTTTGCATTAATCAAGTCAGCAGGAGTAAACACCTCATTGTCGCGGATGTTCATACGCTCACGAATAGTACGTGCCATACGAGCCAAACCAACGCCAAACTGAGAGTACAATTGCTCGCCAACGGTACGCACACGTCTGTTACTTAAATGGTCAATATCATCCACATCTGCACGTGAATTTGACAACTCAATTAAGTATTTCATGATGCTTACAATATCATCCTTAGTTAGTACACGCACTTCTGACGAGGTGTTGCGAACCAATTTACGGTTGATGCGGTAGCGACCAACTTCACCTAAATCATAACGTTTATCAGAGAAGAATAATTTATCAATTACACCACGCGCAGTTTCTTCATCAGGTGGATCAGCGTTACGCAACTGGCGATAAATATGCTCATGAGCTTCTTTACCACTGTTTGCCGTATCCTTTTGTAAAGTGTTTAAGATAATAGCGAAATCGTTATGGTTCGATTCGTTTTTATGAAGAAGGATGGTTTTAACCTCTGCCTCAACAATTAAGTCAATATGCTCTTCTTCTAAAACAGTATCGCGTTCAATAATTACTTCGTTACGCTCAATTGAAACCACCTCACCAGTATCCTCATCCACAAAATCCTCAACCCAAGTTTTTAAAACCCTTGCAGCCAGCTTGCGGCCTACTGTTTTCTTCAACCCACTTTTGCTTACTTTCACTTCTTCAGCCAAGTCAAACAAATTAAGGATATCCTTATCTGTTTCATAACCGATGGCACGAAGCAACGTGGTTACAGGGAACTTTTTCTTCCGATCAATGTAAGCATACATCACGTTATTCACGTCCGTTGCAAACTCAATCCAGCTTCCTTTAAAAGGAATTACACGGGCTGAGTACAATTTTGTACCGTTGGTGTGATAGGTTTGTCCGAAGAACACCCCTGGTGAACGATGCAACTGTGAAACAATTACACGCTCAGCACCATTGATAACAAACGTTCCGCCCGGTGTCATGTAAGGAATAGTTCCCAAATACACATCTTGAACGATGGTTTGGAAATCCTCATGCTCAGGATCGTTACACGATAAGCGTAACTTTGCCTTTAGTGGAACATTGTAAGTTAAACCACGCTCAATGCACTCATCAATAGAGTACCGAGGTGGATCAACAAAATAATCTAAAAATTCTAAAACGAAAATATTTCGTGTATCAGTGATTGGAAAATTTTCCTGAAACACTTTGTACAGGCCTTCGTTAGCTCTGCTTTCTGATGTGGTATCGAGTTGGAAGAATTCCTTGAATGATTCAAGCTGAACATCAAGAAAATCAGGGTAATCGATTACCTTTTTAACAGTCGAGAAATTTATTCTTTCTCCTGCATGCATATTTTTATTAGCCAAGGATTTTTTGGGTTTAAAATTGACAAAAAAGTGCAATTCATATAAACAGAAAATTGACCCTCGGCAAAGCCGGGGTCAAGTTCCTAAAAGTACAGGGGCGAATTACTTCAATTCTACCTCAGCACCAGCTTCTTCAAGCTTAGCTTTTAAGCTTTCAGCTTCAGCTTTGTCAACGCCCTCTTTTATTGGTTTTGGAGCACCGTCAACTAATTCTTTAGCTTCTTTCAAACCTAAACCAGTTAAGTCTTTTACTACTTTTACTACGTTTAATTTAGCTTGACCTGCGCTTTTCAAAATCACATCAAATGTTGATTTTTCAGCAGCAGCTTCGCCCGCAGCAGCAGCAGGAGCGGCAACTGCAACTGCAGCAGCAGCTGGTTCAATGCCGTATTCGTCTTTAAGGATTTGAGCTAACTCGTTTACTTCTTTTACTGATAAGTTTACTAACTGGTCAGCAAACGCTTTTAAATCTGCCATTGTTTCTAAAATTTAAATTGTTATTAATTATTGTTTGTTTTTTTCTAAAAAAATTATTCCGGACGTTCTGATAAGGTTTTAACAATACCAGCAAGCTTATTACCGCTGCTTTGTAGAGCAGAAATAACATTTTTGGCAGGTGATTGTAATAAACCAATAACTTCACCAATTAACTCATTGCGTGATTTCAGTTTAATCAACGATTCTAACTGATCATCGCCAATAAATATGTCTGAATCAATGTAAGCACCTTTTAAAGATGGTTTCGCATCTTTTTTACGGAAGTCTTTAATGATTTTTGCCGGAGATTTACTATCTGTTGAGAATAATAAAGCGGTGTTTCCTTTTAATGTATCAATTAAACCACCAAAGTTTTTTTCTGAGTTTTCAATTGCTTTTTCTACAAGGGTATTTTTAGCTACAAGCATTTCAATACCACCTTTAAAAAATTCGCTTCTTAATTGGTTGGTTTTTTGTGCGTTTAACGAGCTTACATCGGTGATGTAGATAAAATTGCACTCATTCAGCTTTTGAGTAAGTGTTGCAACTATTTCTGCTTTTTGTTCTTTATTCATTACTGATGTGATTAAATGCCTGGAATTGATTTTGTATCAACTGATAAGCCGGGGCTCATGGTTGATGATAAACTTACACTACGGAAATAAGTTCCTTTTGCAGCCGAAGGCTTAAGTTTAGCAATGGTTTGAATTAATTCAACGGCATTGTCAACTAATTTTTCTGGAGCAAATGATGCTTTACCAATTGAAGTGTGAATAATACCTTCTTTATCAACTTTAAAGTCAATTTTACCAGCTTTCACTTCTTTAACTGTTTTTCCAATTTCAGTGGTAACTGTTCCCGATTTAGGATTAGGCATTAAGTTACGTGGCCCTAAGATCTTACCCAATTTACCCAATTTAGCCATTACGTTAGGTTGTGTAACAATGATGTCAATATCAACCCAACCTTGCTCAATTTTTTGAATAAACTCGTCTAATCCAACATAATCAGCACCAGCTTCTTTTGCTTCTGCTTCTTTATCAGGAGTAACCAATGCCAAAACACGCACAGTTTTCCCAGTTCCGTGTGGTAATGATACCACGCCACGAACCATTTGGTTAGCTTTCTTTGGATCAACCCCTAAGCGAATGTCTATATCAACAGATGAATCAAACTTGGTGGTAGTGATGTCCTTTACCAATTTTGACGCTTCTGTCAAGGCATATTGCTTATTGGGCTCGATTTTAGCCAACACAGCTTTTCTTTTTTTGCTAATCCTTGCCATTATATTATTTTTTTCTTTTTTTTACTTTAAATCAGCAGGCATTTCACCTGAAACAGTAATTCCCATTGAGCGGGCAGAACCAGCAACCATCTTCATAGCCGAAGTTACTTTAAAACAGTTCATATCTTGCATTTTATCTTCTGCAATTTTACGAACCTGATCCCAACTAACTGAACCCACTTTTTTACGGTTTGATTCAGCTGAACCTTTAGCCGCTTTTGATGCCTCTAATAATTGAGAAGCAACCGGAGGGGTTTTAATAATAAAGTCAAAAGACTTATCACTGTAAACCGAGATTACTACCGGTAAAATTTTCCCTGCTTTATCTTGAGTTCTTGCATTAAACTGTTTGCAAAAATCCATGATATTAACACCCTTAGAACCTAAGGCAGGACCAATTGGAGGTGCAGGATTTGCTGCTCCACCTTTTACCTGTAATTTAATAAACCCTGTTAATTCTTTAGCCATAACGCTTTACATTTATGGTGTTTGCACACCTTTATATTTACTTAATTAATTTTCCTTTTCAACCTGAACATAGTTTAGCTCTAATGGCGTGCTACGTCCGAATATTTTCACCATTACCTTTAACTTCTTGCGGTCTTCCATCACTTCCTCAATTACTCCACTAAAACCACTGAAAGGTCCGTCAATTACTTTAACGGTTTCATTTAATATAAATGGTTCAACCAATGTTTCTCCATTTTCTGCTGCATCATCTACGTTGCCTAAGATGCGATTTACTTCCGCATTTCTTAATGGTGTAGGAGTTGCCTTTCCTCCTAAAAAACCAACAACACCATTTACCGAATCTATAATATGACCTGTTTCACCAACCAATTCTGCTTGTATAAGCATGTATCCTGGTAAGTAATTTTTTTCTTTCACCGTTTTTTTACCATTTTTAATCTGGTAAACCTTTTCGGTTGGTATCAGAATCTGAGGCACGTGTTTTAGAAGCCCAGCTCTCTCCAATTCAGACTCCATTTGTGCTTTTACCTTCTTTTCTTGCCCGGTAACAGCGCGTACTACATACCATTTATATTGATCCTGTGACATTGTGCTCATTCGTTTAATTATTGAAACAGTTGGTAGAAAAAGCCCAACACTGAACTTCCTGCTATATCAACTACATATATCAGCAGTGCTATTAGCATAGAAGCAATCATTACTATAATGGTGCTTTCTTGTAACTCGCCCCATGTAGGCCAGCTTACCTTATTCACCAATTCGTCATAAGACTCCTTAAAATAGGTTGATACTTTATTCATAACTCTTTATTTAATCAATAAATGCTTGCACGGACACAAGGATTCGAACCCTGATCAAAGGTTTTGGAGACCTCTATTCTACCATTGAACTATGTCCGTATTTCCTTTTATAGTTTGAACGAATAAGTGGAGGAAACCATTATTCTTACTCCAATTAAGAAGCTACTATGTTCATGTACTAAGACACTAAATGTTGGCTAGTAACCTAACCAACATTTAGTACTTATCTTAAAATAATTATTCGATGATTTCAGTTACCTGACCAGCACCTACTGTTCTTCCACCCTCACGGATAGCGAAACGTAAGTTTTTCTCCATTGCAATTGGTGCAATAAGATTTACTGTAATGGTAACGTTATCGCCTGGCATAACCATTTCCATTCCTTCTGGTAAGTGGGTTTCGCCAGTTACGTCAGTTGTACGGAAATAGAACTGAGGGCGGTATTTGTTAAAGAATGGAGTGTGACGTCCACCTTCGTCTTTAGACAATACATAAATCTCAGCTTTGAATTTGGTATGCGGTTGAACTGAACCTGGTTTGCAAATAACCATTCCTCTGCGGATAGCTTCTTTATCAATACCACGTAGCAATAAACCTACGTTATCACCAGCTTCACCACGATCAAGGATTTTGCGGAACATCTCAACTCCAGTTACTGTAGAAGTTAACTTCTCAGCACCAAAACCGATAATTTCAACTGGATCATTAGAGTTGATAACACCACGCTCAATACGACCTGTAGCAACAGTACCACGACCAGTAATTGAGAATACGTCTTCAACAGGCATCAAGAATGGCAATTCAGTTGCACGTGGAGGTACCGGAATATAGGTATCTACAGCGTTCATCAAATCCATAATTTTACCTACCCATTTAGCGTCTCCGTTAAGTCCACCTAAAGCAGAACCTTGGATAACTGGGATTTCATCACCAGGGAATTCATATTTATTCAACAAATCACGAATTTCCATTTCAACGATTTCTAATAACTCAGCGTCATCAACCATGTCCACTTTATTCATGAACACAACGATACGAGGTACACCTACCTGACGAGCCAATAGAATATGCTCACGAGTTTGTGGCATTGGACCGTCAGTTGAAGCTACTACTAGAATAGCACCATCCATTTGAGCAGCACCAGTAACCATGTTCTTTACGTAATCCGCGTGACCTGGACAGTCAACGTGAGCGTAGTGACGGTTAGCTGTTGAATACTCAACGTGTGCGGTATTAATCGTAATACCACGTTCTTTTTCTTCTGGAGCTGAGTCGATTGAATCAAACGAGCGAGCTTCTGATAAACCAGCATCAGCTAAAACTTTAGTAATAGCAGCTGTTAAAGTAGTTTTACCGTGGTCAACGTGACCAATAGTACCAATATTAACGTGTGGTTTACTGCGGTCAAATTTCTCTTTTGCCATAGTTGTTTTGTTTTATTTTTAGTTTTAAGTTTTCTATTCAAAAAGCACTGCCTCTTACTGACACTGCTTACTTTGTTGTTGTTTTTCAGGAAACTGCAACCAAACCTATCATTCTGTCTTCAGAAACAAACAAGCTACTTATTTAAATTGCTTGTTGTTTTACCCAACTATCCACCACACATTTTACTCGAGCTGCTGATGTCCCGATAGTTATCGGAAGAACTCACGACCTCTTTCGAGAGTTTTCATCACCATCTTCTTTCGAGCTGTTGATGTCCCGATAGTTATCGGGAGAACTCACGACCTCTTTCGAGAGTTTTCATCACCATCTTCTTTCGAGCTGTTGATGAGAATTGAACTCACGACCTCTTCCTTACCAAGGAAGTGCTCTACCCCTGAGCTACAACAGCCTTTAAAGTCCTCAAGAGAGCCATTAAAAATGACTCTCTTGGATGACTTGTTGAGCGGGAGACGAGGCTCGAACCCGCTACCTACAGCTTGGAAGGCTGTCGCTCTACCAAATGAGCTACTCCCGCATAATATTAATTTAAAAGATTCACGTCTTTTCACTGAAACCCAACATTCATCTTTTGTGGGGAGAGAAGGATTCGAA
>CALRXU020000032.1:0-11916 GCA_943372215.1 Chitinophaga pinensis
AGATGAAAAAGCCATGCTATGTTGTTTTTGAACATTGCAAATTCTTCCTTTAATTTCATCATTGCGCCTGTTTTTACTCTTTTAGGATTAAAGTTAAGCCATTTCTTTAGGTTGTATGCTGTTGCTGCGCCTAGCATAAACTTTCCTGCTCCCGCTGTCTAAGCTTCTAAAACTTAACTGATGCCTGTTATGAGAGGTGATGTATTCCATTTTATTACTGCAAAAAACAACACATCAAGCGTTGTTTCTTCCACATTTTTCAATAGTTTTACCATGCCGATTGTGAATTGGTTTTTTCACACTCTGACGTTGGGCGCAATTAACTCGGGACATATGGGACTATTAGATAAAATATTCGGACGACAAAAACCAAGTGTGACTGATGAACATGGAGTGATAGTTCATTTCCAATACGGCAAAGAGAACCTTGACTCATTACACCAACTCGAAAGACAACTTGAGAACGCATTAACCGGTAAGGCTGTCGGGGACTATGATGGACATGAAATTGCGACTGACTACTCAGACGGCTTTTTATACTTGTATGGTGACAATGCGGAACGACTATTTAAAGAAGTTAAGCTGACATTAGAGTCAACAGACTTCATGACGGGTGCCAAAGTCAAATTAAGATTTGGACCACCAGCAGACGGAGTTAAGGAAATTGAATTTATCCTCGGTGAGAGTTAACAGCGCCCAACAGTAGTGGCCGTTGCACAACTAAAGTTAGTTTTCTCAGAATATAGTTTTTGTTCTTTGAAGGCCCTTAGAATTGAGTATATGAAAATTGAGATATGTTAGTTCGATTTTATTAAATTCTAGTGCCTTTCAAAGCAATTAAAATGAGTAATAAAGCATATGTTTGAGTTGTGCAACAAGCACAGTATGTTTGCGCAATGGTGGCGTGACGAGTTAATTTGAAGTATATTTATTTTACAAAGTTTTTTGCACGTGGACAGGACGCGGCTTCGATAAGCCACCACTGCGCAAACACAACCGTTACGTTACTTAAACTCCGAAGTAAAGTGGAATTGAATTTTGGGGAAGGTGTCTTGGGTCATTTTTAAGCCCCAAGTGCTTTCTGCAAAAAATACGGGGCGACCTTCTTTATCGGCTGCTATATTGTACCGTTTGATGGTATTAAAACGTTCCAGTTCCACTTTGTCATCGCAGGTAAACCAACATGCCTTTTGGTAGCTTAACGGGCTAAAATGACAAGAAGCACCATACTCATGCAATAACCTAAATTGAATCACATCAAACTGTAACTCTCCAACGGTACCAATAATTCTGATGTTGCCAGGCTGCTGGGTAAACAATTGCGCAACACCTTCATCGGTTAATTGCAGTACACCTTTTTCCAATTGTTTGGTTTTTAATGGGTCTCTATTTTCCAACACCTTAAAAATCTCAGGCGAAAAACTTGGAATGCCTTTAAATACCATGGTTTCACCCTCCGTTAAGGTATCCCCAATTTTAAAATTGCCATTGTCATACAACCCCACCACATCACCAGGATAAGCCTCATCAATCACGCTTTTGTCGTTGGCCATAAAACTGGTTGGGTTGCTAAAGCGTAGTTTTTTATTCAGGCGCGTGTGCTGGTAAAATTTATTACGCTCAAATTTACCTGAAACAATGCGGCAAAATGCAATCCTATCCCTGTGGTTGGGATCTAAATTGGCGTGGATTTTAAAAATAAATCCAGTAAAATTTTTCTCGTCAGGTTTTACTTCACGCTCTTCGGTAAATCTACCACGAGGTTCCGGGGCAATTTTCACAAAGGTGTCAAGTAACTCCTGTACCCCAAAGTTATTGATGGCACTGCCAAAAAATACAGGCGCTAAATAGCCTTCTAAATAAAGCTCACTGCTAAATGGTTCATACACCCCTTCTATCAACTCCACATCTTCACGCAATTTTGCAGCCGGTTTCTCCCCAATAATAGCATCGAGTTCTCCGCTGTTTAAATCACTGATTTCAACAACATCTTTTGCAATTTTACTTCTGTCGGGTTGAAATAAATTGAGCTTTTTCTCATACACGTTATACACCCCTTTAAAATCACTGCCAATGCCAATAGGCCAAGTTAGTGGCCTGGTGTGAATGTTGAGTTCCTTTTCAATCTCCTCCAATAAATCATACGGGTCTTGCCCTTCCCTATCCAGCTTATTGATAAAAACAATTACGGGTGTATTGCGCATGCGGCATACTTCCATCAATTTTCTGGTTTGATCCTCAACCCCCTTTACACAATCCACCACCAGAATCACACTGTCAACCGCAGTTAGTGTTCTATAAGTGTCTTCGGCAAAATCTTTATGGCCTGGTGTATCCAGGATATTGATTTTATAGTTTTTGTAATCAAAACCCATTACCGAGGTGGCCACCGAAATACCACGTTGTTTTTCAATCTCCATAAAATCGGAGGTGGCTGTTTTTTTTACCCGATTACTTTTAACCGCACCAGCTGTTTGAATGGCACCACCAAATAGCAAAAACTTCTCTGTTAAAGTTGTTTTTCCCGCATCGGGGTGACTAATAATGCCGAACGTTCTGCGCTTCCTGATTTCTCCTTGTACTGCTGTGCTCATGTAATATAACCGAATAAATGCCTGCAAAGATAGGCTAAGTTTTTGAAAATGGGGAGTGGAGAAAATGGCCTTAACGTATTGACCACAACTAAAAACGCCAGAACAGATTCCGTTTTAATTGGTAGGATAACAACAACAGGCCCGCCAAACTGAGTTTGGCGGGCCTGTTTAAGAAATTGTTTTATGCTTAATTAGCAGGTGAAGGAGCCAAAGCACCAGCCGCTCCCAATACACTTTCCGATTTTGTTTTTAACTCTTTAGAAAGTGCCTCTTGCTTATTAATCTGAGCCACTTGCTGAGAATACATCAAAATATTGGTATTCTCGTCAATTTCAGATTGTACACCATTTAATTTTTTTCCTTTAAATGATGTATAGTATTTATACTTATCTACCGCAATATCTGCCATTGTTCTGATTAAGGCATTGGCTTTTTCAACGGCACCTGCTGCATAATAGCCTTCCGCCAAGCGAACCATAAATATATCATAAGGCACATTTTCTTTAGGCATTACCGCCACACATTTATCCAACGCTTTTATTGCTTTGGCACTATCACCTTCAGCTACCAACTTCATGGCTAAACGATAAAACAAATTGCGGAAATTACGGGTTTGACGCAAGGTGGTTTCATCTAGGTAAACACCTGGTTTGTCCATGTTACCCCACTTAAACTTATTCACCAAGTTGTCATACAAAATATCGGTATTGATGTGTCCATAAGTACCACCTTCAACAGGATCCGTGTTTTTAATAGGCACAACACGGTAAGTTAATCCTTCCAATTGGAAATAATCCATCATGTTCAGGTAAACATCGCTGCCAGTAGTGATGGCAAAATACACTGGGCGTGTCCAGTTAACGGTTGACAACACATCCAACACCACCAAATCAGCTTTCATTAATGTTCCGTTGCCAATTTCCCACTTCACCGTATCCACAATCAGGTTTGCATCTTTAGGATGAACAGCACCTGCTTTTAGCACTTGCTCTTTATCAATTGGAATGTAAAACTTTTTGGTTGGGTAATAATTGAAGAACATGCCATTGTTGGCCTGAAGTTTAGCCATTGGGTCATTGTCATCACAAATAAAATTCAAGATGCTCTTTAATGGATAAAAATCAGTTTGGTTAATGCCATACTGCCTTTCAATTTCAGGGTTCTGGTAGAAAATAACATAATCACGTGTGCCTTGTTTGTACTTATCAGGCGTCATACTAAATGGCACAATTTCCGAGTCATACACTTTTTTCTTCAAGGCATTGGCGTACCAATCTGTATTTAACAAACTCAGGTTTATTACACGGATATCACTTCTAATTCCTTCCACGTTTTGCGCATACCAAAGCGGGTAAGTATCATTATCGCCATTGGTAAACAATACTGCATTTGGTGCGCAAGAGTTTAAGTAGTTTGACGCAAAATCAAGTGCTGCATAACGGTTACTGCGATCGTGGTCATCCCAATTTTGAGAAACCATTAACAACGGCACACCAGCTATGGTGGTTACCGATGCCAGACCAGTTGCAGCCATGGCATTCATTCGCTTAGAAAGCCAATCAATCACAGCAAGCACTCCTAAACCTATCCAAATCATAAATGTTTGGTATGAGCCAACGTAAGCATAATCCCTTTCACGTGGTTGGTGAGCAGGGAAATTTAGGTACAAGATGATAAAAGCACCAGTAAACAAAAACAACGTTGTTACCACGGTTGCATCCTCTTTTGACTTTCTAAAATGGAAAAACATACCCAATAACCCCAGAATAAGTGGAAGTGCGAAATAAGTGTTTCTTCCTTTGTTGCTGCTTAACGTATCAGGAATATTGGCTTGTGGCCCTAAAAAGTAATTGTCAATAAACGGAATACCACTTAACCAATTTCCACGGGTGATGTCACCAAAACCTTGCTCATCGTTTTGTCGGCCTACAAAGTTCCAGGCAAAATAACGTAGGTACATAAAGCCCATCTGGTAAGTAAATAGAAAATCAATGTTTTTGGCGAAGGTGGCCTTTTTACCTTCGGGTATATTTTCCCATTGGCGATATGCCTGCACATAATCCGCACGATCAGCCCACATACGCGGGAATATAGTGCTTTCTTTCGGGTCATAAATTCGTTCTACCTTTTCACCAGCTTCTTCGTAATCAGTTGCTCCTTTGGCGTATTGCATGGCACCTTTCTTTTCATCCACCACTTTGGCATAAAAGTATTGCCCATAAACCAATGGGTTTTCTCCATACTGCTCGCGATTTAAATACGACAACAAGCTGAAAGGATTATCCGGTGCATTCATATTAATAGGTGGGTTTGCATTGCTACGAATCAACACCATGGCATAAGAAGAGTACCCGATAATAATAAACGAAACACATAAGATGGCCACATTTACCACATCCTTGGCAGCCTTATTCTGAATAACAAAATAATACAACAAACCAGTGGTAGCACCCCAAAATATCACTCCAGAGAATGATGGATTTAGCGAAAACGTTGCCAATACCATTAGCGCATATAAAACACCCGCTATGTAAAAACTTGCTTTGCTCTCTGTTTGGGTATAATGAATTAAAGCCGCCAATGTTCCAGCCACCACAAATATCATAAAAAATGCTCCGGTGTTAAAGCCAAAGCCCAACGTGTTTACAAAAACAAAATCGAACTTGGTAGCTAAAGAGGGCATGCCTGGTATAATACCAAACTGCACAATGGCAATGGCAGCAACAGCTACCAATGTGGCTTTAATAAAACCACCGCGTGTAAAAGGATTGTTTTTGAAGTGGTAAACATACACCACTGCTGGTATAACCAATATACTTAATAAATGGACTCCAATGGCTAAACCTATTAAATAAGCAATAAGCACGAGCCAACGCTCACTGCCCTTTTCACCGGCAATATTTTCCCATTTTAGAATACACCAAAATGTAAGAGTGGTGAAAAAGCTTGATGAGGCATACACCTCTGCTTCAACTGCTGAAAACCAAAAGGTATCGCTCCATGTTAACGCCAAAGCTCCAACCAATCCGGCAACACTAACGGCAATAACTTGCTGCATGTTTAGCTCTTCGCCTTTTTTTACCAGTATTTTTTTACCCAAATGGGTGATGGTCCAAAAAGTAAACATAATGCACAATGCACTTGTTGTGCCAGAAACCATGTTTACCCAAAATGCTACTTGTGTAACATCACTTCCTGCAGCCAACGAAAACAACCTACCCATCAGTAGAAACATGGGGGCCCCAGGGGGGTGGCAAATTTGCAAACGGTATGATGCGGAAATAAACTCCCCGCAGTCCCAAAAACTAACCGTAGGTTCAAGAGTTAAGGTATAAGTTACCAATGCAATAACGAAGGTAATCCATCCTAAAACGTTATTTACTAAGTTAAAACGATTCATGCTATACGTAATGTGTTTTTTAAAAGGTTAGCAAATATATGCCCTGCGCGTTATTTACCAAATTTAGTATTCACTAATTGGTATTGTTCTATTTATTCCTTCCTGTAACGATTCAATTTATGAGGTTATTACTTGTTTTTGCCATATTAAGAAATTTTTAGGCCGCTACTCGGATAAGTATTCCGCTAAAAAAACGGCCCATTTTCAACAATTTACATAATATTTGCCCTAAAAGTTTTTTTCTTACCCCAAAAGGCAGTACTTTTACATTTTGAAATAAACGGCATAATAACAGCATAAATGGAACATTTAGACAATACGATGCTTATTGAAGTGCTTGATAGTAAAACTATCGGGTTGATTCGTGAGCTTGAAAAGCTAAATCTAATCAAGGTATTGGAGGAGAGTTTGCCAGACACAAAACCGAAGCTTTCTGATAAGTACCGTGGTAAAATTCCATTGCATGTGGCCGATCAAATGAAAAGCAATATTCAACCGTAATTATTATTTGTAGCATGGTAAAGCCGCAGTACTTAATAGATACCCGAATAATTTTAGACTACCTTGGCAATAAGCTCCCAGCCACTGGGATGTCTTTTATGGACGAGGTGGTTAATGCTATTCCCAACGTATCTATATTAAGTCAGATCGAACTTCTTTCTTTAAACACTTCGGAAGAATACCAGCAAGTGTTGTCTCAATTTATGCAAGACGCTATTGTATTGGATTTATCGCCTAACGTGGTAAAAAGTACAATTTCCCTTTGCAAAACACACAACCTTAACCTGCAACACGCTATTATAGCGGCTACCGCCATTACTTATGATTACACCCTTATTGTAAACAATGAGTACAGTTATATTTACATCAAGGGATTAAAAATCGTTAACCCATATCAGCTATAAGACGTACTATAACGGATATTTTTTTGTGCAATTCGATTTATTGATTACATTTGCATTACTTTATTAACAAAATTAAATGAGGGGACCCAAAAAGTCCCCTCTCTTTTTAACCTAAATTGTACATGGATATTGTATCACAAATAAAAGAATGGAGCGATGCTTTTTTATCGGAAGAATTCTTTTTGGTAGATATTGAACGCAAGGAAGGAAGCCATAAAATAAGCGTATTTATTGATGGTGACTCAGGCATTGATATTGAGCCATGCAGGCTTCTTTCGCGCCATATTTCTGATAAACTGGATGAGTTAGACTTTGGTGCTGAACCTTATTCGCTTGAGGTTTCTTCACCAGGAGCCGATCGCCCATTATTGGTGCAACGCCAGTACCCGAAACACGTTGGCAGGGAGTTTTTGGTACGTTTAACTGCACAAACTGAATTAACAGGAAAACTGGAAGAGGTAACCGAAACAGGTATTGTGCTTGCCTTGAAGGATAAAAAGAAGGGGTATAAAGATGCTCCATTAAAAAACATTGCCTTTTCTGATATAGAAGAGGCCACCATTATATTATCATTTAAATAAAAGTATAAAAACTATGCATAGTTCAGGCTTAATTGACTCGTTTAGTGAGTTTAAGGAGTTTAAAAACATTGATCGCGCCACCATGCAGCGCGTATTGGAGGATGTATTTCGCAGTATGTTACGCAAGAAATATAACAGTGATGAGTTTTTTAGTGTAATTGTAAACGACAGCAGTGGTGACTTAGAAATTTGGCACAATCGCGAAATCGTGCATGATGGTGAAGTGGAAGACATTCGTAAAGAAATTGCATTGGCTGATGCACAAAAAATTGAGCCTGATTTTGAGGTTGGTGAGGAAGTAACTGAAGAGGTAACCTTAGAGAGTTTTGGTCGCAGGGCCATTTTAGCTGCACGCCAAACGCTTATGGGCAAAATTCTTGAATTGGAAAAGGATGATTTGTACAGAAAGTATAAAGACAGGGTTGGTGAAGTGATTACTGGTGAGGTTTACCAAATCTGGAAAAAAGAAATCATGATTTTGGATGACGATGGCAATGAGTTGTTGTTACCAAAAACTGAAATGATACAAGCTGACCACTATAAAAAAGGTGATGCACTTAAAGCAGTGGTGCTTAAAGTAGAGATGTACAATGGTTCTCCGCGCATTTTGTTAAGCCGCACCGCACCTGTATTCCTTGAGCGTTTATTTGAAATGGAAGTACCTGAGATTATAGATGGGGTTATTGCCATTAAGAAAATTGTACGTGAACCAGGCGAACGTGCAAAAGTTGCTGTTGAAAGCTTTGATGACCGCATTGACCCTGTAGGTGCTTGTGTGGGTATGAAAGGATCACGTATTCATGGCATTGTACGCGAGCTTCGCAATGAAAACATAGACGTGATTAACTATACCAGCAATCTGCAATTGTTGATTCAACGTTCACTTAGCCCAGCCAAAGTATCGTCTATTAAACTTGATGAAGAAAGCCGCAGGGCTGCCGTGTACTTAAAACCCGATCAGGTATCTTTAGCCATTGGCAAAGGTGGACACAACATTAAACTTGCTGGTAAATTAGCAGGAATGGAGATTGATGTTTACCGTGATAGTGAAGAAGATGAAGGAGATATTGATCTGGATGAATTTGCAGATGAAATTGATAGTTGGATATTGGATGAATTGAAAAATATTGGTTGCGACACCGCTAGAAGTGTATTGCATTTAACTGTGGCTGACTTGGTTCGCAGAACCGAGTTGGAGGAAGAGACCGTGAACGAGGTGCGCAGGATTTTGCAAGCAGAATTTGAATAGAAAAAGCCGATTCTCCTCATAAACCAAACGTTTGTTTGGTTTATGAGGGCATAAGCCCTACATTTGAACCACTTTTAAACGTATCCGTCAACGTAAGAAAGTATCGTATTAAACATATTAAATGAGCGAAAGTAAAGAATCAGTCCGCTTAAATGCAGTAGTAAAAGAGCTTAACGTTGGTATGCAAACCATTGTTGAGCATTTGGCAAAAAAGGGCCATAAGGTTGAGGCAAAGCCTACTACAAAAATTACTGGGGAAATGTACCAGGAGTTACTCAATGCATTTCAGTCTGACAAAAAGGTTAAAGATGATGCGAAAGCATTGATTAAACCTAAGGCAAAAAAAGAAGAACCAACAGCAACCCCACCTCCTGTTAAAAAGGAAGAACCAGTTGTTGAAGAAGAGGATTATGATGACGGTATCCTGATTAAATCAGAACTCACTCAGGCCAAAACCACCATTAAGGCAGATGCTCCTAAAGTGGACCCTCCTAAAGAAGTTGTGGAAGAAAAGCCTGAAGCAGTAGTAGTTGAAGTAGCAACCCCTGAACCGGCAGAAGTTGAAGAAGATAAGCCAGGTGGGCTAAAGGTATTGGGGAAAATTAATTTGGCTGATTTAAACCCAAAGAAAAAAGCCAAGGCAGAGCCTGCTAAGGAAACACCTAAAAAGAAAAAAATAGAAGAACAGCCTATAGAGGAGCCTGCAGCAGTAGTTATCTCAGAAAAAACAGCACCTGTTGTTGAAGAACCTGTTGCCCCTCAAGCACCTGTTGTGCCAGTAGTTGCGGAAGCACCTCCTGTAGTTGTAGAAGAAGAGTTGAGTTTAATGGAACCCAACTACGAAAAGCTATCAGGCTTAAAAGTAATGGGAAAAATTCAACTTCCTGTTGAGCAACCTAAAAAACCACAACCTGTAGCAAGCAGTGATGACAATGCGGCCAAAAAGAAAAGAAGGCGTAAGAATTTTGTAGGTGGTAGTGATAATCTTGATATTAAAAAAGTAGAGGGCTCAAACCCACCGCCAAACAGAAGCAACAACTTTAATAACCGTGGCCCATTGGGCACCAACCCAAGTGGCGGACAACGCCCTCCTTACCAAGGTAACAATAACCGTGGTGGCCAAGGCAATAACCAAGGTGGTGGTGCAAGACCTCCGTTTAATAAAGCTGGAGGAAAAGGCAAATTTGAACCACGCACCAATACGCCTGAGGTAAAAACAGAAATTACTGAAAAAGAAATTCAGGATAAATTGAAGGCCACATTGGCCCGTATTAATGGCCAACAAAATATTGGTCAGGTACGTAGTAAAATTAGAAAACAAAAACGTGATGCTGCGGCTGATAAACGTGAGGAGGAAGCTTTAGAAGCAGAAGGAGCAACAAAACGCATTAAGGTAACGGAGTTTGTAACCGCCAATGAATTGGCGCAGTTGATGGACGTAGGCGTTACCAATATTATTTCGGCTTGTATGTCGCTTGGTTTAATGGTAAGCATTAACCAACGATTAGATGCTGAAACCATTACCATTGTAGCAGAAGAGTTTGGCTTTGAAGTTGATTTTGTAACTACGGATTTAATTGAAACCATTGAAGAGGATGTGGATGCTGAAGAGGATTTGGTATCTCGCCCACCAATTGTTACGGTAATGGGTCACGTAGATCATGGTAAAACTTCCTTGTTGGATTACATCCGTAAAGCCAATGTAATTGCTGGCGAAGCAGGAGGTATTACCCAACACATTGGTGCATATGAGGTAACACTTGCCAACGGCAAACACGTTACATTCCTTGATACTCCTGGTCACGAGGCTTTTACGGCCATGCGTGCTCGTGGTGCTAAAATTACAGATATTGTAATTATTGTAATTGCTGCTGATGATAGTGTAATGCCTCAAACCAAAGAGGCTATTAGCCATGCTCAGGCAGCAGGTGTGCCTATTGTTTTTGCACTAAATAAAATTGACCGTGAAGGTGCCAATACGGATAGAATACGTGAGCAGTTGGCGGCAATGGATGTGCTGGTTGAAGAGTGGGGCGGTAAATACCAATGCCAGGAAATATCAGCCAAAAAAGGCTTGAACATTGACTCATTGTTGGAAAAAGTATTGCTGGAAGCAGAAATATTAAACCTAAAAGCTAATCCAGATAAACGTGCTGTTGGAAGTGTAATTGAATCAACCTTGGATAAAGGTCGTGGTATTACCACAACCATCATGGTACAATCAGGTACATTAAGGGTGGGCGACCCTATTTTAGCAGGAACCCACAGTGGTAAAGTAAAGGCCATGTTTGATGAACGTGGTAAAAAAATGGCATTGGCTGGCCCATCTACACCAGTAGTTTTATTGGGTTTTGATGGTGCTCCGCAAGCGGGTGATAAGTTTATTGTTGCCAAGAGCGAGCAAGAAGCCAAAGAAATTTCGAACAAACGCAGCCAGTTGCAACGTGAACAAGGTATACGTACCCAAAAACACATTACCCTTGATGAGATTGGAAGACGTTTGGCTATTGGTAACTTCAAGGAACTGAAAGTAATTGTTAAAGGTGACGTGGATGGTTCAGTAGAGGCATTGAGTGACTCGTTGATTAAACTTTCTACGGAAGAGGTTCAAGTGAGTGTGATTTATAAAGGAGTGGGTCAGATTTCTGAAAGTGACGTATTGCTTGCTTCTGCTTCAGATGCGATTGTAATCGGCTTCCAGGTTAGACCTTCGCCACAAGCGCGTAAACTAGCCGAAACAGAAGCCATTGACATTCGTTTGTATAGCATTATTTATGATGCCATTGCGCAGATTAAAGATGCCATGGAAGGCATGTTGGCTCCTAAAGAAGAGGAGAAAATTACCGGTAATGTTGAAATACGTGAAGTGTTTAAAATTACCAAGGTGGGAACCATTGCAGGTTGCTATGTAACAGAAGGTAAAATTTACAGAAACTCTAAGATACGTATTATACGTGATGGTGTGGTTGTTTACACTGGTGAATTGGATTCATTAAAACGCTTTAAAGATGATGTGAAAGAAGTGGCTTATGGTTATGAGTGCGGATTAAACATCAAGAACTTTAATGATATTAGAGTAGGTGATTTTGTAGAGGCTTATGAAATTGTTGAAGTAAAACGTACCTTAAAATAATTTGAGCATAACTTGCTAAATACGAGAAAGGCGGCCTGCAATGCAGGCCGCCTT
>CALRXU020000033.1:0-10453 GCA_943372215.1 Chitinophaga pinensis
TTTTTTCTACTTTTTTGATAAGATTTTTATTTATGGCTGCATAAAACTTTTCGTTTGCAGTGTCCTTTACTTTTGGCTCTCTTTCAATATTCTTATCTATTAGTAAAGCAAAGAGTTTTAAAAATTTCTCTTTGTTTATAACATCATTCAAAAAAGATGGTTTTGAAAACCGCAACAAGCCATTTGAATAGCTATTAAGGTAACTAAAGTATTCTGAATTTAAGAGAGAATTAAGCGGAAAAAGTTCTGTATGAGATATGTTGATTTCCTTATTCAATTTCTGAATATGTAATGAAATTTGCTTTAGAATAAAATCAACAGCCTCAGCATTTTCATCCATTAAACGCTTTGAGGCATTTTTTCTTTCCTCCGAAAACTGCAACCAGTATTTACTACCATCCCATAGCAATAAACCAACGGACAAACTGTCGTCTGTCATGGTATTTGGAGCTATTTTTATTATGGTATAAAACGTTTGCATTATCTTAATTTATATTCAAATTCATTGTAAACAGCTTTATTCCTCTCTTCGTTGAACAGAAAATCGTACAGTTTTGTTTGATGTTCCGCTGTAAACCCCCAAATAGGAGGGATTTTTGCGACAATGTTAGCGTATTCTTGTTTACAATTTTGTACGCAAAGGTAAAAATAATCTCTGTTAATTGGTTGCCATTTTTTGTTTTTCTTCTTATACCGCATCAAACTGGCTCCTAAACTGGACACAAAAATGTTCTCGTTTTCAATAGGGCTGAATGTTGTGGGGTCTAAATCAACATAATTCATAGTACCGAAAATGAAGGAATGGTCTATTGGAATGATGTTCTGTTTCCCATTTATGGTTTGAAAAAGAAGGTTATGGTTGGTTGGCTTTCTATCGTCATTTTCTACCCAAATATCAAACAAACCAATTTTAAAGAGAATTTCGGGGTTGTTGAACTTATCGTAATCCTTCTTCTTGTTGATTTCAAACAATATAGAGCTGTCAACCGCGTTGCTTATCCATTGTGAAGCAAATATTTCATTGTTGTAATAATGGGGGCGGTGGTTGTTAGAATATTCAGGCAGAAGATGCGCTGGGTCAATTGTTATTAAGGCAATATTGGGAGTTGGCACTTCCCAAAGGGTTAAAAAATAATGAGCCAATACTTCATTTATAATATCAGTAGCTGGGTTTTTATTTTTACTGTTTTTAGCAACATACATATTGTAATCACTTCCAATAACCTTTATTGGACTATTGCCAGTGGTAGGCAACTCCTCTTTTAATGAAATGGCTGTGATATGTCTTAATGGTGCTACTGCCAAAGTATTATGCTTTGTTCAATTTTTTACAAGCGTATTTTAGATTAATGCATTTCGTTTTAGCTATACTACTGTTGCACTGCATTTACTTGAATACAAAACCCAAAGGCTACTTTTACTAAAGTCAGGCAAATTAATACTATTCCCGTAAACTGAATAATATTTCGCTGAATTTACGATGTCCTTATTATTCCTATTCTTCTTTATCCAATTTTTCTATTTCCCTTTTATATTGATTAACAATACTTATAAGGGCTTTATAATGTGTCCTCCTGAATTGCGTCCGCAGTGCGGATGTATTTGGGAAAGTGCGTTCTTCATTCTCTTGTCTGTCCAAACAGTGTTGCTATTATACTAATTTATTACCTGAACAAATATAAGAAAGAAAAATACGCTGAAATTTAACAAACAACAAAAAGTAAGGCAATAACCTGACAAACCCAACAAAAAATCAGGCTTTAACCTGACGGAAATGGATAATGGAAGGATAATTACTTCCCGATACAAAACTTGCTGAAGATGTTTGCCAACAAATCATCGGTGGTTACTTCTCCAGTAATTTCGCCCAGGTGAAACAATGCCTTGCGGATGTCAAAAGCAAGCAACTCTCCTGTAATGTGTGCGTTTACACCCACCAGCACTTGATCGAGGGCTTCATGAGCATGTTGCAAGGCTTCGTAGTGGCGCAAGTTGGTGATGATGATGTCATTCTTCACCTCATCTTTTCTAATGGCCTCACTTAAACGCAATTTCAATTGGTTGATGCCTGTTTTTTCTTTGGCAGATAAACTCACCAAATTGGGAACAGCAAATGTAGTTGGCTGTTGTTGCAAATCTGTTTTATTGGCCACAGGAATTAGCACCACATTGAGGTTACTAAATTGTGCCAACTCCTCTTGCAGTTCATCTGCAGTGGTAATGGAAGCATCAAACACATACAAAATTACACTGGCTTGTTGTATTTTTTCAAAGGTGCGCTCAATGCCCATTTCTTCAATTTTATCTCCCGCACCCGTGCGTATGCCTGCGGTATCAATCAGCCTAAAAGTAATTCCATCAATTACAAAAGCCTCTTCTATGGTATCGCGCGTTGTTCCTGCAATATCACTTACCAAAGCCCGCTCCTCGTTAACCAATGTATTTAACAAGGTTGATTTACCCGCATTGGGTTTACCTGCAATAACTGTTGGTATGCCATTTTTAATGGCATTGCCATACTTAAATGATTGTAATAATTCAGCTATTAAGGTTTGAATAGTGGTTACCAATTGAATAAGCTCATCCCGTTGCGCAAACTCTACATCTTCTTCCGCAAAATCCAACTCCAATTCAATAAGCGATGCAAAATTGATGAGCCGTTCCCGCATTTCTGCAATCTGGTAACTAAAGCCTCCACGCATTTGCATCATGGCTGTTCTGTGGCTTTCTTCGCTATTGCTGGCAATTAAATCGGCTACGGCTTCGGCTTGGCTTAAATCTAATTTTTTGTTTAAAAACGCACGCAGGGTAAACTCTCCGGGCCTTGCCAAACGGCAGCCCTTGCTTACCAGCAATTGCAATATTTGCTGTTGTATAAATGGCGAACCATGGCAACTCAACTCCACCGTGTTTTCACCGGTGTAGGAAGTAGGAGCAACAAACAAGGTTGCCAATACTTCATCTATAATTTTAGTGCCATTGGCAATTTTACCAAAATGAACCGTGTGTGTTGGTTGTGCAACAAGGCGTTTGCCTTTAAACACCTCGTCAACAATGGCAATGGCCTGCGGGCCGCTTACCCTGATTACGGCAATGGCACTTACACCGCCTGCGGTAGCCAGTGCACAAATGGTATCGTTTAAATCTTGCTTAATATAGTATGCCATCAATGCTCAAAAATAACAAACAATTTATCTTCTTTGCTATTGCTAAAAAGTGTTTTCACAGTGCTAAAAAAAAGCCCCCTAATTGGAGGCTAATTTTTAATTTTATTTTTGGGTTGATTTAATGGGTATCAACTTAATGATACCAATGGCATCAAACAACCTGATAAAAGGATATACTGGATCAAACTCCCACCACTTGGCCGCAAAATTAGGACGGGCACCTGCATGGTGGTGGTTGTTTTGAAACAATTCACCCAACATTAAAAAATCAATAATTAATGTGTTTTTTGAATGGTCTTTTTCATCAGGGAAATTTCTGTAACCGTATTTATGTCCAGCCCAATTTACCACAGCACCTTGCACAGGGCCAATTAAAAAATGAATAGGTAAAAACAAGAACATCCACCAATGGGTTGCAAAAACCACATAAAAAGCAATGTATAATCCGGCAAAAAACAACCGCGAAAACCAACTATCAGCAATCCTATCAATACCTGGATATACAGGGAAGTTTTTATCGAACTTCTCTTCAATTTCCATAGTGCCATGTAACACGCCATTGTAAACAGCGCGGGTGTGCCACATCATGCTAAACACTTCTTTAAAAAAATGAGGAGTATGCGGGTCTTTTTGGGTATCGCTATAAGCATGGTGCATGCGGTGCAAAATGGCATAAGCCCTTGCATTCAGATAAGATGAGCCTTGCGTAATCCAAGCGTAGATGTACCAAAACTTTTCCCATCCTTTACTCATGGTAAACATTTTGTGCGCTGCATAACGATGCAAATAAAAAGTTTGGCCAAACAACGAAAGATACCAATGGGCTATTAAAAACAAGAATATAATCATGTAAAAAAATTAGAGGGCGAAGTTACCTAAATTATCGCCCACTCAAAATGATTTGTATCAATTTTTATTATTGCGATAAGCTAACCGTGTTTCTGCCTTTTGCATTTCTCTTTGCAAAACAAGCTCAGCCAGCATTGGTGCTATAAGTTGCGGGTTGTTTTGCGCAAAAGCAGCTTTAGTATCACGCTCAAAAACATCAATTCGGTAAAGAATATTTAACAATTTCTCCATATCATGCAACAACAGAAAAACTATTGCGGCAGTAAGTTGTTTTAGATACTTATCCTTAGTTTGATAGTGCGTTAAAGATTCCTCATCAAAATAAGCACCCAATCTATTGGCAGCGTCCTGCATCAACACCAACTCATTCATGCCAAGAAGTATCGTTTCTCAACTCACTGTAATAAAACAACAACGAATCATTTAACTTAAGCTGATAGGGGTTGGATTTTGCAAACTGTTCTGCATTTTTAATGCGGTTATCCAAGTCAGGATGCGTGCTGATAATTTCATTGACCTCCAATCCTTTTGAGGCTTCCTTCAATTGCAAAAACAAATCCTTCATGCCACTTGCACTGATGTTGTTTTGCTTTAGAATTTGTAAGCCATTATTGTCGGCCTCTGACTCCAACTCCCTGCTATAACTCAGGTTGCGCAACTGGTGTGCATTTTCAACCAATACCGTTGCCACACCATTCAAATCACTAAAAATAACGGAGATAAAAATATACCCCGCTAAACTGCGGAACATGTTTCTGGTGGCATGTTTGAGTTGCACATGCGAATATTCGTGCGATAACAAAGCCGCCAGTTGGTCGGCACTTTTCATGTCTTTTAAAATGGCATCGTAAACCACAATACCCCCACCCGGCAAGGCAAATGCATTTACCACATCCGATTTAACTACCGTAATTTTTACCGGATAATCACTTTGTACATTCAACTGCTTAAAAAACTGATTGATGGCAACTGTTTTTGCGGTATCAATCTCCTCTCCTTCCAATACACTTTCATACACCTGTTTTCCCAATTGTATTTCGTACTCTTTGGGAAATACACGCGCCCCGTAATCGGCAATAACTGGTAATAAAAAAATGTAACTGAGCCATCCTGCAATACCAACGGCAACAATAACACCAATGAGGAACGGGGCTGACTTTAACTTAACCCGATGCATCAAACCTATGTTAAACTCTTGTTTGTAACGTGCAATAAACTGCACATCGGTTACCTCTAGTTGTTGTTGCGGAAACTCCTCTCCATACCGTAAGGTTACTATGCCATTGCTGATTTCGGTTTGGTGTATGCCTGATCGCTTCCAAACCTGTTTAACTGGCTCCTGTTTTTCATTTACATATTGTATGACCCACTCTTGTTCATGCCAAACAATATCAACCGTATATGCCAATGACGACTTTCCGCTAAAATAACGCCCTTTGTAAACTAATTCCATGTTGTGTATTATGCGATACCCATATCCAGATAATCCAGCACATCTTCACCTGTAGCATCTTTGTACTCGTCTTCTGTTTGTGCAATATTATCAAAGTTCAACTCTTGAGGAATGGTGATGTTATTGATGATAAATTTAACCATACGTACCGTTGCAAATGGCGCACCAAAACCAAATGTAAATAAGGTTAAAAATAGATTTACAATCAACAACCCCAAATATTCACTGCCATTAAAATCGGCTTGCAACTCATGACGAGTGCCCTCATGCTCTAGGTAAGTGTGGCGCACAAAATAGTTCATGTACTCTGCCTGATACCAAAAATAATAAAGGCCAAAAGTAAGGATACTTAACACCAACCCTTTAAAGTTAATCCAAAACAATTCCCCACCATCACCATCATACCCAAAATAAATGCTCCCAAAACGCATGTTACCAATTAAATAAGTGCGCAATTGGTTGGTGAACCAGCTTTGGTAAATACCCAAGGTTACAGAAGTTAATAATGTACCAATAATATAGTCAGCAATTAATTTACCCCGATTACCCCGATAACCGAAATGAATGCCCCTCCAACTCGTTCTGGATAAGCGGTAACGCAACGCACCATGTATGGCTAAAGGGATAAGAATTAACAACGCTGCAAAAAATATGACGTACACTAAGACTATCATTTCTGGTTTTTTAGAAAAAAAAGCTGCGAAGAAGCCAACGTAAAGCACGAGTAAAATGGCAAAAAATTTAATAAACCCTTTAAACAGCTCTTTACCCGTGCCGCTAAACACAAAAGGAGTATTATTTAAATACGCATTTTGGTACAAAAATTTCAACCGGGCCACGCGGGCCCAAGGGTAATAAAGCCCAAAGGTAAATGAGGTGAGCACCATGTTGTACAAGGTAATGCCAAGTAGTTCTGTACCACTTCCCCTAAATTCAAGGGTGTTGGGTTCTTTAGGTGCAATTGTTTCTTCAGGAGTAAGGATAGTTGTTTCTTCCATAGTTAGGATGGTTTATGGGGTAAATATACCTTTTAGGATGCAAAATTACACCTGATGCAAAATTATTTTTACCTGAATAACTAGCCTTGTTTTAAATTATATTTTAGGCAAAAGTGGCAATAGGCTCTTATTATTTGTAAATTGCGGCCCGATTGAATTAAGTTCTTAAAAAACAAACTCTTCTATATGTTCGATTTAGCAATGATTAAAACAGTGTATGCGCGCATGGACGAACGCATTACTGCAGCCCGTAAAGTGGTGAATCGCCCACTTACATTAACCGAAAAAATATTATACAGCCATTTAACCGCAGGAGAAGTAACAACTGCATACAGCCGTGGCAAGGACTATGTGGATTTTAACCCTGACCGTGTGGCCATGCAAGATGCAACAGCACAAATGGCCTTGCTTCAGTTTATGCAAGCCGGAAGGCCAAAAGTAGCTGTGCCTTCAACTGTACATTGCGACCATCTTATTACCGCGAAGTCAGGAGCCGCAGCAGATTTGGATTTTGCCAATAAAGAAAGTAAAGAAGTTTATGACTTTTTAGCCTCTGTATCTGATAAATACGGTATTGGTTTCTGGAAACCAGGGGCTGGTATTATTCACCAAGTGGTGCTTGAAAATTATGCTTTCCCAGGTGGTATGATGATTGGAACAGACTCACACACTGTTAACGCAGGCGGACTTGGCATGATAGCCATAGGTGTTGGTGGAGCTGATGCTTGTGATGTGATGGCCGGATTGCCATGGGAACTGAAATTCCCTAAACTAATTGGTGTTAAACTTACCGGGAAATTAAACGGTTGGGCTTCTGCAAAAGATGTGATATTAAAGGTAGCTGGTATCTTAACTGTTAAAGGTGGAACAGGCGCTATTGTGGAGTATTTTGGTGACGGAGCCATAAATTTAAGTTGCACAGGTAAAGGAACCATTTGTAATATGGGTGCTGAAATTGGAGCTACCACCTCAACCTTTGGTTATGATGAAAGCATGGAGCGTTACCTCAGGGCAACAGGCCGCGCAGCAGTTGCTGATGCAGCCAATGCTATAAAACAACACCTGACCGCTGATGCAGAAGTGTATGCCAATCCTGAACAATACTTCGACCAAATTATTGAAATAAACCTAGATACTTTAGAGCCACATTTGAACGGCCCTTTCACACCAGACTTGGCTACACCAATCAGCCAAATGAAAGAGGAAGCGGTAAAAAACAACTGGCCGCTAACTGTAGAGTGGGGCTTAATTGGTTCTTGTACCAATTCATCGTACGAAGATCTTTCGCGTGCAGCTTCTATAGCTAAACAAGCCGTTGATAAAGGGTTAAAAACCAAGGCTCAGTTTGGTATTAATCCAGGCTCTGAGCAAGTACGTTTTACCGCTGAAAGGGATGGTTTGTTAAAAACATTTACCGACTTAAATGCAATGGTATTTACCAATGCTTGCGGGCCTTGTATTGGCATGTGGGATAGAGAAGGTGCTGAAAAAGGGGAGAAAAACACCATCGTACATTCATTTAACCGCAACTTTGCCAAACGTGCAGATGGCAACCCCAACACCTTCGCATTTGTTACCTCCCCAGAAATGGTGGCAGCCATTGCCATTAGTGGTAACTTGGGCTTTAACCCTATTACTGATACATTAATAAATGACAAAGGAGAAGCCGTGAAATTAGATGCCCCTGTGGGCGATGAATTGCCTGTAAAAGGATTTGCTGTTGAAGATGCGGGCTACCAAGCTCCGGCTGAAGATGGCTCATCAGTAAATGTAGCGGTTTCACCAACATCTGACCGCTTGCAATTGTTAGACCCATTTGCAGCTTGGGAAGGTACTAACTTAATCGGATTAAAATTATTAATTAAAGCCAAAGGTAAATGTACAACTGATCATATTTCTATGGCTGGCCCATGGTTAAAATACCGTGGTCATTTGGATAACATTTCTAACAACATGTTAATTGGAGCGGTAAACTATTTTAACGAAAAAACGGATTCCGTAAAAAACCAGTTAACTGGCGAATACCAAAGTGTACCAAAGGTGCAACGCCAATATAAAGCACAAGGTATTGGTAGCATTGTGGTGGGTGACGAAAATTATGGTGAAGGAAGCAGCCGCGAGCATGCAGCTATGGAGCCACGTCATTTAGGTGTGCGTGCGGTACTGGTAAAATCATTTGCTCGTATCCATGAAACCAACTTAAAAAAGCAAGGCATGTTGGCTTTAACCTTTGCTGATAAAGACGATTACAACAAGTTGCTTGAAGACGATACCATTGATATTATGGGCTTAACAGAGTTCGCTCCCAATACACCTTTAACTTTAGTGATTACCCATAACGATGGAACCAAAGATGAAATCAAAGTAAACCACACTTATAACGACCAACAAATTGAGTGGTTTAAAGCGGGTGGCGCACTAAACATTATCCGTGCCAGCGTGGCCAAATAATTTAAAATTTATCCCAACAAAAGCGGCTTAAGCCGCTTTTGTCGTTTTACAACTTCCTCATGAACATAATTAAAACAGTTGCTGTTGGTTTATTTATGCTGTTTAGTTTCTCCTTGTTTGCTCAAGGAAACGACACCACCATTTACAGAAATCCTGATACCTTAGCCAGATTTAATGGCAATATTATCGAGTTCTTAAACCAACAACTCAACTACCCCACTATTGCTCAGTCAGCAGGGATAGAAGCAAGGCCAATTGTTTCATTTGTGGTTGAAAAAGATGGTACTCTTTCTAATATCTATCTATCTCGCCCAATGGGATGGGGTTTTGATGAAGTGACTTTGCGGTTGACTTCTACAATGCCTTTATGGATTCCTGCTTCTCATAAAGGTAATATAGTAAGAAGTGAAATTGATTTACAAATTTACTTTGCCCTATCTGATGCTTTAGAGGGCTATATTGTAGATGATAGTATTTATACATTTAGCGATGATATGCCAGCGATGATTAATGAAAATGTTAATGATTACATAAAAAGAGAATTGGTTTATCCTAGAGAAGAAAAAAGAGATAGTATAGAAGGCGTTGTTGTTGTTCAATTCATCGTTAATAATAAAGGTTTTATATATGACCCACAAATCACAAAGTCTGCTACTCCTAATTTTGATAAAGCGGCATTAAAAATGATTAATAAAATGCCCTACTGGAAACCAGCTACTATTAATGGCCGACCAATTAAACTGAGATATACACTACCTATTAGATTTAAACTTAACTAAGGTTATTTTATGCTGATGTATTCAGCTTCCCACTTAACGGAGCTTGCGTAACTTGCATACGCAAATGGGAAACCAGTATCCTTCATATATACCTTACCAATTAGGTTTAAACTTAAATAGGCTGCTTTCACCGCATTGGTTTTCGTTCATCTCCTTAGGTAATAAGAGTTATTTAGAGGTTAGCAAAATATACTGATACAACCCTTGCAAACAAACGCACCCACTGCTTACAACTGGTATCTATTTGGATTTGCTTTAGGACTTTTCCTAATATGCTTTGCACCTTTTGCCATACGAATCAGCAATGCGAGGCTTGTGCATACCGATTCTCCATAAAAAAAGCTACCCGTTTGGGTAGCTTTTTTATAATATGTTTGGTAGTATGGGTTACAACGTTTCCACCAAAAACTCAACCCTTCTGTTGTTGGCTTTGCCTTTGCTGGTATTGCGTTTGTCTATCGGGTTGGCTTTACCCATTGGGCGCATTTCCAATTGGTTTTTAGGTACGCCTATCTTGGCCAAATAATTTACCACAGCAGAGGCGCGTTGTTTGGATAGTTTTGTATTCATCGCATCAGTGCCTTCTGCATCGGTGTAACCTAAGGCAATCAACTTAAAGCTAGGGTTGTTTTGCATGATTACGGCTGTTTTGTGCAGGATGTCTAATGCGTTCTCATCTAACGTGGCTTTGCCTGATGGGAACTTGATGGTGTTCAATTCTATCATCAGCATTTTCTTTACTTGAGCCAAGTTTAC